>NZ_CP071709.1:0-12500 GCF_018582665.1 Cytobacillus gottheilii
TTGGAGAATATTGAGGATCTTTGGAATCAAGCGTTGTCTAATATTGAAAAGAAAATCAGCAAGCCAAGCTTTGATACATGGCTAAAGTCTACGAAAGCACATTCTCTTCAAGGAGACACGCTCGTTATAAAAGCTCCTAATGAATTTGCCCGTGATTGGCTGGAAGAGCGCTATTCCCAGTTAATATCCGGTATTTTATATGATTTGACTGGTGAGGAGCTGGGAGTTAAGTTTATCATCCCTCAAAATCAGAATGAAGAAGAGGATGATCTGCCAGTACCGGCCAAAAAAAGAATGACCGAAGACGAACAGCCAGAACCACTTTTTAATATGTTAAATACCAAAAATACATTTGATACATTTGTTATTGGGTCAGGAAATCGTTTTGCGCATGCAGCATCTCTTGCTGTGGCAGAAGCTCCTGCTAAAGCATATAATCCTTTATTTATTTACGGGGGCGTTGGGTTAGGTAAAACCCACTTAATGCATGCCATTGGCCATTATGTACTCGATCATAACCCGAAGGCAAAAGTCGTGTATCTATCTTCTGAAAAATTCACAAATGAGTTTATTAATTCAATTCGTGATAATAAAGCCATCGATTTTCGCAATAAATATCGAAAAGTAGATGTTTTGCTTATAGATGATATTCAGTTTCTTGCTGGAAAAGAATCGACTCAAGAGGAATTTTTCCATACTTTTAATACCTTACATGAAGAAAGTAAACAAATTGTCATCTCAAGTGACCGGCCTCCTAAGGAGATTCCAACACTGGAGGACAGGCTGCGTTCAAGATTTGAATGGGGTCTTATAACGGATATTACACCTCCTGATCTTGAAACAAGAATTGCTATTTTACGCAAAAAGGCTAAAGCAGAAGGGCTCGATATTCCTAACGAAGTCATGCTTTATATCGCCAATCAGATTGACTCCAATATTCGTGAACTTGAGGGTGCACTTATACGTGTTGTTGCTTATTCATCACTTATTAATAAAGACATTAATGCAGACTTAGCGGCAGAAGCATTAAAGGATATTATTCCAAGCTCAAAGCCAAAAGTTATAACTATACATGAAATCCAGCGAATTGTTGGAGAATATTTTAATGTGAAATTAGAAGACTTTGCTGCGAAAAAACGGACAAAGTCAGTGGCATTTCCACGCCAGATTGCCATGTATCTTTCTAGAGAGCTGACTGATTTTTCTCTGCCTAAAATTGGTGAAGAATTTGGAGGCCGCGATCATACGACCGTAATCCATGCTCATGAAAAAATTTCTAAAATGCTGCAGACAGATGCTCAATTTCAGAAGCAGCTTAAAGAAATTAATGACATGCTAAAAGTATAAATTGGCTCTCAGCCAAAGCAGCCATTTTTTCAATGCTTGCTGTTTATTCTGAGAACAGATTAGATTCTCTTCCTGGACTGCTTCCTTTCTTTTAAGCCAGAAAGAGTACAATAATTGTGCATAACTCTGCTTTCATTACTCACAGTCTGTCCACATGTGGATAGGCTGTATTTCCTTTCAAAAATGCAGTTATCCACATACTAACAGGCCCTACTAGTACTTCTAAAAAATCTTTTAAATAAATATATATATGCATTAGCTTGCTAAATATGCTTAAAAACGGAGGGAATCTCAAATGAAATTTATCATCCAGCGTGATCGTCTTGTTCAAAGTGTGCAAGATGTAATGAAAGCTGTCCCAAGCAGAACGACGATCCCCATTTTGACGGGAATTAAACTTGTAGCAAATGAAGAAGGAGTAGCATTAACAGGCAGTGATTCTGATATTTCCATTGAATCATTTATTCCAGCTCAGGAGAATGATCAGGAAGTCGTTGAAATTATTCAGCCTGGAGCTATTGTTCTTCAAGCAAAGTTCTTCAGTGAGATTGTTAAGAAATTACCGACAGATTTAGTAGAGATCCGCGTTGAAAATCATTTGCAGACAGTCATTCGTTCCGGTAATTCCGAATTTAACTTAAATGGGCTTGATGCAGAAGAATATCCTCATCTTCCACAAATTGAGGAAGAAAATATATTTAAAATACCGACAGACCTTTTAAAAGCAATGATCAGACAAACAGTCTTTGCAGTGTCCACCTCAGAAACACGCCCTATCTTGACAGGTGTAAACTGGAAGGTTGAAGATGGGGAATTAATCTGTATTGCAACAGATAGTCACAGGCTCGCTTTAAGAAAAGCAAGAATCGAAACCATTGCGGATGATTCTTATAATGTGGTGATTCCTGGTAAAAGTTTAAATGAATTGAGTAAAATTCTTGATGACCAAAATGAACCGGTGGAAATCGTCATTACAGAAAATCAGGTATTATTTAAAGCAGAGAACCTACTATTCTTCTCTAGATTGCTTGAAGGAAACTACCCTGATACTTCAAGACTGATTCCAACTGACAGCAAAACAGAAGTAGTCGTTCAAACGAAGGAGTTTTTACAGGCTATTGATCGTGCCTCCCTTCTGGCTAGAGAGGGAAGAAACAACGTTGTTAAATTTTCAATCATTGAAAATAATGTTGTGGAGATTTCCTCCAATACGCCTGAGATCGGAAACGTAGTAGAAGAAGTGCAGAGTTCATCTATTGAAGGAGAGGATCTAAAGATATCTTTTAGTGCTAAATTCATGATGGATGCTTTAAAAACATTAGAGGGTACGGATATTAATATTAGTTTCACTGGAGCAATGAGGCCGTTTATTATAAAACCGTTAAATGATGATTCAATCCTACAGCTGATCCTTCCTGTAAGAACATATTAAAATAAAGAGCCTTAAGCAGATTGGACTGCCGGTATCATTCCGGCAGTTTTATTTTTTCTTTCAGAAGAGATATGCGGGAGTGTAAAACATGCTTTTCGAATACAAAAGCGGGGGAAATTCTTTTCCAGCTATGAAGAATGGATTATTTGTTTAACTTTTTTTGTGTATCGAGCAATTATTTAGTACAATAAAATATTAGATGCATAATATGATCCTTGTTTATATATTGGGCAGATCATCCATTCAAGTCAGTTCATAAGAAAGAGTGAAAGTATGACGGAAATAAAAATTGATACAGAGTATATTACACTTGGCCAGTTTTTAAAAGCAGCAGACGTCATTCAAACAGGCGGGATGGCCAAATGGTTTCTAAGTGAATACGAAGTTTATATAAACGGAGAACAGGATCAGCGCCGCGGCAGAAAGCTTAGAGCCGGAGATGCCATTGAGATACCTGGTCATGGTTCGTTTGTTGTAACGGATTAATTAAGGATGTAGCCTATGTATATAGAGCAGCTGCAATTAAAAAACTATCGGAATTATGAGCAATTGGAATTAAGTTTTGAAAATAAAGTAAATGTCATTTTAGGGGAAAATGCACAGGGGAAAACCAATGTGATGGAGTCGATTTATGTTTTAGCCATGGCAAAATCACACCGAACCTCAAATGACAAAGATCTTATTCGCTGGGATCAAGAATATGCTAAAATAGAAGGTAGGATTCAGAAAAGCAGCGGTCCGCTTCCCATGCAGCTGGTGATTTCCAAAAAAGGAAAAAAAGCTAAATGCAACCATTTGGAACAGCAGAAATTGAGCCAATATGTCGGAAATATGAATGTAGTTATGTTCGCGCCAGAAGATCTCCATTTAGTAAAAGGGAGCCCTCAAGTAAGGCGTCGTTTTATTGACATGGAAATTGGACAAGTGTCACCAGTCTATTTGCATGCAGTGAGCCAATATCAAAAGGTGCTGCAGCAGCGGAATCATTATCTGAAATTACTGCAGACCCGGAAGCAGACAGATGAAACGATGCTAGAAATCTTAACAGAGCAGTTCATTGCTGCAGCTGTAAAGATCATCAAAAAACGGTATGAATTCCTCCACCTTCTGGAAAAATGGGCAATTCCTATTCATGAAGGCATTTCGAGAGGACTTGAAACACTGCAAATAAAGTACAAACCATCAGCAGACGTATCAGAACAGCAAGACTTGTCGAAAATGATAGAGGTATACGAAGAAAAATTCTTCCAAGTTAAAAAGCGAGAAATAGATCGTGGCATGACCATGTTTGGTCCCCACCGTGATGACCTGCTTTTTTTTGTAAATGATCGTGATGTTCAAACATTCGGATCACAAGGACAGCAGCGGACAACCGCTTTATCTGTCAAACTCGCTGAAATTGAACTTATACATGCTGAAATTGGGGAATATCCGATCCTCCTGCTTGATGATGTTTTATCAGAGCTGGATGACTATCGGCAGTCACATTTATTAAACACCATACAGGGGAAGGTACAAACCTTCGTTACTACAACAAGTGTAGATGGGATCGATCATCAGACATTGAAGGAAGCTGCAGCTTTTAATGTGGAAGCAGGGACGATAAAAATCATTCAATGAGGTGATAGTTTGTACATTCATGTTGGTGAAGATGTGTTAGTTCGTGCCAAGGATATTGTAGCCATAATTGATAAAGAAAGCTCGAGCTCTTCTCCGTACGCAGAAGAGTTTTTGCGCCGTTATGAGAGCGAAGCCGTTAATCTTTCGAAAAGCGGTTTTAAATCGGTTGTGATTACAACCGAAAAAGTATACTTTTCTCCGCTGTCATCCAGTACGTTAAAAAGGCGGTCAGGAAAAATGACTGTAGCGGAATTTTAATTCGATTGGCATTTGTCATTCTTAATATATAGATTTTAAAAAATGAAGTAAGTGATGGAAAGTGTAGGTGATCGATGTGTCAATGGAGCAAGAGGCCATGCAGCAGCAATCATATGATGAGAATCAGATACAAGTTCTCGAAGGTTTAGAGGCTGTAAGAAAACGACCAGGAATGTATATCGGCTCGACCAGTGCGAAGGGTCTTCACCATTTAGTCTGGGAAATAGTTGATAATAGTATTGACGAAGCATTAGCCGGCTTTTGTTCAGAGATAAACGTAATCATCGAAAGTGATAATAGTATAACTGTTATTGATAATGGACGGGGTATTCCTGTTGGTATACATGAAAAAATGGGACGTCCGGCTGTGGAGGTTATTTTAACCGTTCTTCACGCTGGGGGTAAATTTGGCGGCGGAGGATACAAAGTATCAGGCGGATTGCATGGTGTAGGTGCCTCTGTAGTAAATGCCTTATCAACGATGCTTGAAGTGCATGTTCACCGTGACGGCAAAATTCACTACCAAAAATTCCACCGTGGTGTTCCTGCTGAAGATTTAAAGATCATCGGTGAAACAGATCACACCGGTACTGTTATTCATTTTCAGCCTGATAGCGAGATCTTCCAGGAAACATTAGAGTACGATTATGAAACACTTGCAAACAGAATTCGAGAGCTTGCTTTCTTGAATAGAGGATTAAAAATCACGATTGAAGATAAGCGTGTTGAAAATAAAAAGAGTGAATACCTTTATGAGGGCGGAATTAAATCATATGTTGAGCATTTAAACCGTTCAAAAGAGGTATTGCATGAAGAACCGATTTATATTGAAGGTGAACGTGAAGGCATTGCTGTTGAAGTTTCCATGCAGTATAACGATAGCTATACAAGCAATATTTATTCGTTTGCCAACAATATTCACACATATGAGGGCGGAACGCATGAATCTGGCTTTAAAACAGCGCTGACTAGGGTCATTAATGACTATGCGCGTAAAAATGGTGTGTTTAAAGATAATGATGCCAATCTGTCTGGTGAAGATGTCCGTGAAGGACTTACAGCGATTGTATCCATTAAACATCCCGATCCGCAATTTGAAGGACAAACCAAAACAAAATTGGGGAATTCTGAGGCGCGTGCTGCGACAGATACCATCTTCTCTGAAACGCTAGAGAAATTTTTAATGGAAAACCCATCTGTTGCCCGTAAAATTGTTGAAAAAGGGCTAATGGCTGCCCGAGCCCGTTTAGCTGCTAAAAAAGCGAGAGAGCTTACAAGAAGAAAAAGTGCTCTTGAAGTATCCAGTCTGCCGGGGAAATTAGCGGATTGCTCTTCTAAGGATGCCGCTATTTCAGAATTGTATATCGTTGAGGGTGACTCTGCCGGCGGTTCAGCAAAGCAAGGCCGTGACCGTCACTTCCAGGCGATCCTTCCTCTGCGCGGAAAGATTTTAAATGTTGAAAAGGCAAGATTAGACCGTATTTTATCTAATAATGAAGTTCGTGCTATGATCACTGCTGCCGGAACAGGCATTGGCGAAGATTTTGATATTGCCAAGGCAAGATATCATAAGATCGTTATTATGACAGATGCCGACGTGGATGGAGCTCATATCCGCACACTGCTGTTAACATTCTTTTACCGCTATATGAGACAAATTCTCGAAGCTGGCTATATTTATATCGCACAGCCACCGCTTTATAAAATACAGCAAGGCAAGAAAATTGAATATGCCTACAATGATGCCCAGCTTGATGCGGTCATGAGCAGTTTGCCAAGCGCACCAAAGCCAAATGTACAGCGTTATAAAGGTCTTGGAGAGATGAATCCTGATCAGTTATGGGAAACAACGATGAATCCTGAGACACGCACATTGCTTCAAGTAAGTCTTGAGGATGCTATTGAGGCGGACGAAACGTTTGAAATTCTAATGGGTGATAAAGTAGAACCGCGCCGTAACTTCATTGAAGAAAACGCGCAATACGTTAAAAACTTAGATATATAAAAACGGGATAGAGAAATTCTATCCTGCTTTTACATAGCTGGCATATAAAACAATTAAGGGTCATAGGTCCTTAGTAAAGGGAGGTTCTTTAAATGGCTGAAACGCCAAGGTCCCAAATTAAAGAAAGAAATATTAGCGAGGAAATGCGTGAATCATTCCTTGGTTACGCGATGAGTGTTATCGTTTCGCGTGCATTGCCAGATGTCCGAGACGGGCTTAAACCTGTTCATCGAAGAATATTATATGCTATGCATGACCTCGGAATGCATTCGGACAAGCCTTATAAAAAATCCGCCCGTATTGTCGGGGATGTAATCGGTAAATATCACCCGCATGGTGACTCAGCTGTTTATGAGACAATGGTGCGGATGGCGCAGGACTTTAACTACCGCTATATGCTTGTTGATGGACATGGCAACTTTGGTTCAGTTGATGGCGATTCCGCTGCAGCGATGCGTTATACTGAGGCTCGCATGTCCAAGATTTCAATGGAGCTATTGCGCGATATCAATAAAGATACGATTGATTATCAGGACAACTATGATGGTGAGGAAAAAGAACCGGTTGTGCTTCCTGCCCGTTTTCCTAATCTATTAGTAAATGGTACATCAGGAATTGCCGTAGGGATGGCAACAAATATTCCGCCTCATCAGCTTGGAGAAGTGATTGATGGCGTTTTAGCGATCAGTAAGGATCCTGAGATTTCACTGCCTGAGTTAATGGAAATTATCCCAGGTCCGGATTTTCCAACTGCCGGTCTCATTTTAGGAAGAAGCGGAATCCGTAAAGCATATGAAACTGGCCGCGGATCCATCACACTTCGTGCAAAGGTAGAAATCGAAGAGAAATCAAACGGCAAAGAAGTAATTATTGTTAATGAAATTCCTTATCAAGTAAATAAAGCAAAACTTATCGAAAAAATTGCTGAACTTGTTCGAGATAAAAAGATTGATGGAATTACTGATTTACGAGATGAATCTGACCGTAACGGCATGCGGATTGTGATTGAAGTAAGAAGAGATGCCAATGCAAATGTCCTGTTGAATAATTTGTATAAGCAAACAGCTCTGCAGACAAGCTTCGGGATCAACTTGCTTGCACTTGTTGATGGCCAGCCGAAGGTGCTGAACCTTAAGCAGTGTCTTCAGTATTATTTGGATCATCAGCAAGTCGTCATTCGCCGCAGAACAGAATTCGAATTGCGAAAAGCAGAGGCAAGAGCACATATTTTAGAAGGTTTAAGAATTGCTCTTGATAATCTGGATGCAGTTATTAGCTTAATTCGCAGCTCACAAACGACAGATATTGCCCGCGAAGGCTTAATGAGAGAATTCAATCTTTCAGAAAAGCAAGCTCAAGCTATCTTAGATATGCGACTGCAGCGTTTAACAGGTTTAGAGCGTGAGAAAATCGAAGAAGAATACGCTAACCTGCTTGCTTTGATCGCTGAATTAAAAGCAATATTAGCTGATGAAGAAAAGGTTCTTGAAATCATCCGTGAAGAATTGCTTGAGATTAAAGATCGCTTTAATGATACACGCCGTACTGAAATTGTATCAGGCGGACTTGAAATGATTGAGGATGAAGACTTAATCCCTCGGGAAAATATTGTCTTAACGTTAACACATAAAGGCTATATTAAGCGTCTTCCTGTTTCTACTTATCGCGCACAAAAACGCGGAGGCAGAGGAATTCAGGGAATGGGTACAAATGAAGATGACTTTGTTGAACATCTCATTACAACCTCTACACATGATACGATTCTATTCTTCACAAACAAAGGAAAAGTATATCGTTCAAAAGGATATGAGATTCCTGAATATAACCGTACAGCTAAAGGAATTCCGATTATCAATCTCCTAGGCATTGAAAAGGATGAATGGATTAATGCCATTATTCCAGTGGAGGATTTTGTAGACGATTGGTTCTTATTCTTTACGACTAAACAGGGAATTTCAAAAAGATCACCGTTGTCTTCTTTTGCCCATATCCGAAATAATGGATTAATTGCATTGAATTTGCGTGAAGATGATGAGCTTATTTCTGTTAAACTTACGGATGGCACAAAAGAAATCATCATTGGTACAAGCAATGGAATGCTGATTCGCTTCCCTGAAGAGGATGTCCGCTCAATGGGCAGAACTGCGACGGGGGTAAAAGGGATTACACTTGGCAAAGATGACACCGTTGTTGGAATGGAAGTCCTGGAAGAAGATACAGAAATTCTAATTGTTACGAAAAAGGGTTACGGAAAACGCACACCGGCCGAGGATTACCGTGTTCAGGGCCGTGGCGGTAAAGGAATTAAGACATGCAATATTACGGAGAAAAACGGAAGCCTCGTATCGATGAAGGCAGTTACCGGTGAAGAAGATCTTATGCTTATTACAACTGGCGGAGTTCTCATCCGGATGGCTGTAGGTGATATTTCGACTATGGGCCGTAACACTCAAGGTGTTAGATTGATCCGTCTTGATGAAAATGTAGATGAGTCTGTATCAACAGTAGCTAAAGTTGAAAAGGACGAAGAAAAATCCGAAGATGAACTGACAAAACCATTAGAAAATAGTGATGATTATATTGAAGATCCTAATGTAGATTCTGCTGAAGATCCTACCGATGATGTCACGGATGATGGTGAAGAGTAATCTAAATGTTGAGAGGAACACAAAAATGTGTTCCTCTTTTTTATGGAAATAAAGTAAACTATTGTTATAACTAATTACCGAGGTGTATAGTGGTGCAAATTAAGATTGAAGATCTCCAAGAAGGCTGTATCTTAACCGAAGATGTGTTTAGTCTATCTAATCGGCCAATCATAAGTAAAAATTCAGTCGTTACAAGGGAAATTATGAATGTATTAGAGGCTTTCCTCATTAAAGAGGTAAATGTAGCCAGTACCCTCGTAAATGGGCTGCCATTCACTCCCCCATTAAATATAAGAGATGAGCTTGCAGCGTTAGAACATACAGATGATGAGAATAAGAACTTGTTTACTCTTTTTCTTCATGCAGCTCAGCAATATGAGAAGGAATTTAAGAGCTGGCAATCCGGTATGCCGGTAGAAATTCAAGCAATTAGGAATATTATGCTGCCACTTATAGAAAAGTTGGATGAAGCGACATCAGCAGATGTTTTTTCACTGTACCATTTGTCTACAGAGGAACATTATATTTATCAGCATGCAGTAGCTGTTGGAACAATTAGTGCATATATAGGCAAGAAACTAAACATGGAAAAAGGAAAAATCATTCAATTGGCTTTAGGTGGCTGTTTGTCAGATTGCGGAATGGCGAAGATTAAGCCCTCCATTTTAAATAAAAAGGGATCTCTCACAGCTGAGGAGTTTGATGAGATTAAAAGGCATTCGATTTATAGCTATAAGATGATACAAAATATCTCCTCTTTAAGTGATTTAACCAAGACTGGAATCATTCAGCATCATGAACGTTTGGATGGCAGCGGCTATCCGCTTGGGGACCGTGATCAGAAAGTGAATGAAGTTGCCAGAATTATTGCAGTTGCAGATGTATTTCATGCTATGACCTCGCAACGGCAATATAGGAGAAAACAATCTCCTTTTAAAGTATTAGAGTTACTTCTCGAGGATAGCTTTGGAAAATATGATATTTCGGCTATTCAAGCAGTTTCAGCAGGAATGATGAATTTTTCAGTTGGCAGTAAAGTTAAGCTATCAGATGGACAAGTAGCTCATGTGCTGTTTAATGAGGAAAAGTCTCCAACAAGACCACTCGTTAAGCTGGATGATTCAGGAGAAATTATTCACTTGGAGCGTCATCGTCAGATATATATAGAGGAAGTTTTATCATAAACCGCCATAGGCGGTTTTTTTTACGGAAATAGCACCAATTGGGATTTGCGTTTATAGCTCACCAATAAAATCATTCGACTGACTATCTATTAATTTCTCTGATGCTGCCGTTCTTAGACTAACCCTCTAGGTCTTTCCCTTATCTTTTACAGCAGTTATGGAACAAACTTAAAAAGATTAAATATAATAGGGAAGATCAGCCCCAAAAGGCTTAACTTAGAGGTTTTGCTGGTTAGAATAATCACAACAATGTTTTATAAAAAAAATATAAAAAACCCCTTGCTATATAGGTTTTATGCTGATATAATAATTCAAGTCAGCAAGAAAGACGCATTAAAAAAACGAATTTAAAAAACTTGTTGACATTGAAATGCATACATGATATATTAATAAAGTCGCTTCTGAGCGGCGGAGTTAATAAAATTGCTCTTTGAAAACTGAACGAACAATAAAACGTCAACGTTTAAAAAAAAGATTCTTCGGAATCAACAATGTACATTATGTACACAAGAGCTAATCAACTCTTTCTTGGAGAGTTTGATCCTGGCTCAGGACGAACGCTGGCGGCGTGCCTAATACATGCAAGTCGAGCGGACAGATGGGAGCTTGCTCCCTGAAGTCAGCGGCGGACGGGTGAGTAACACGTGGGCAACCTGCCTGTAAGACTGGGATAACTTCGGGAAACCGGAGCTAATACCGGATAATGCTTTTGGACTCATGTTCTTAAGCTGAAAGATGGTTTCGGCTATCACTTACAGATGGGCCCGCGGCGCATTAGCTAGTTGGTGAGGTAACGGCTCACCAAGGCAACGATGCGTAGCCGACCTGAGAGGGTGATCGGCCACACTGGGACTGAGACACGGCCCAGACTCCTACGGGAGGCAGCAGTAGGGAATCTTCCGCAATGGACGAAAGTCTGACGGAGCAACGCCGCGTGAGTGATGAAGGTTTTCGGATCGTAAAACTCTGTTGTTAGGGAAGAACAAGTACCGGAGTAACTGCCGGTACCTTGACGGTACCTAACCAGAAAGCCACGGCTAACTACGTGCCAGCAGCCGCGGTAATACGTAGGTGGCAAGCGTTGTCCGGAATTATTGGGCGTAAAGCGCGCGCAGGCGGTCCTTTAAGTCTGATGTGAAAGCCCACGGCTCAACCGTGGAGGGTCATTGGAAACTGGGGGACTTGAGTGCAGAAGAGGAGAGTGGAATTCCACGTGTAGCGGTGAAATGCGTAGAGATGTGGAGGAACACCAGTGGCGAAGGCGACTCTCTGGTCTGTAACTGACGCTGAGGCGCGAAAGCGTGGGGAGCGAACAGGATTAGATACCCTGGTAGTCCACGCCGTAAACGATGAGTGCTAAGTGTTAGAGGGTTTCCGCCCTTTAGTGCTGCAGCAAACGCATTAAGCACTCCGCCTGGGGAGTACGGCCGCAAGGCTGAAACTCAAAGGAATTGACGGGGGCCCGCACAAGCGGTGGAGCATGTGGTTTAATTCGAAGCAACGCGAAGAACCTTACCAGGTCTTGACATCCTCTGACACTCCTAGAGATAGGACGTTCCCCTTCGGGGGACAGAGTGACAGGTGGTGCATGGTTGTCGTCAGCTCGTGTCGTGAGATGTTGGGTTAAGTCCCGCAACGAGCGCAACCCTTGATCTTAGTTGCCAGCATTCAGTTGGGCACTCTAAGGTGACTGCCGGTGACAAACCGGAGGAAGGTGGGGATGACGTCAAATCATCATGCCCCTTATGACCTGGGCTACACACGTGCTACAATGGATGGTACAAAGGGCTGCAAGACCGCGAGGTTTAGCCAATCCCATAAAACCATTCTCAGTTCGGATTGCAGGCTGCAACTCGCCTGCATGAAGCCGGAATCGCTAGTAATCGCGGATCAGCATGCCGCGGTGAATACGTTCCCGGGCCTTGTACACACCGCCCGTCACACCACGAGAGTTTGTAACACCCGAAGTCGGTGGGGTAACCTTTTGGAGCCAGCCGCCTAAGGTG
>NZ_CP071709.1:17500-97500 GCF_018582665.1 Cytobacillus gottheilii
TTGATAACCTACTAATAATATTTTCGTCTAGGAGGGAAAAATATGTGGGAAAATAAGTTCGTTAAAGAAGGTTTAACGTTTGATGATGTTTTACTTGTACCAGCAAAATCTGAGGTATTGCCGAAGGATGTAAACTTAAGTGTTCAGTTGACTGAAAAGATCAAGCTTAATATTCCAATTATCAGTGCCGGAATGGACACAGTAACTGAGGCTGAGATGGCCATTGCAATGGCTCGACAAGGCGGACTTGGCATTATTCATAAGAATATGTCAATTGAGCAGCAGGCGGACTTGGTTGATAAAGTAAAGCGCTCCGAAAGCGGCGTTATTACAGACCCATTTTTCCTTACTCCTGAACAGCAAGTTTTTGATGCTGAGCATTTAATGGGAAAATACAGAATTTCCGGCGTTCCGATTGTTAATAATCAAGATGAACGAAAGCTTGTGGGAATTTTAACAAATCGTGATCTTCGTTTTATTCAAGATTTTTCTATTAAAATATCTGATGTGATGACAAAAGAAAATCTTGTTACTGCACCAGTAGGTACAACATTGGATGAAGCAGAAAAGATTCTGCAAAAATACAAAATTGAAAAACTTCCACTTGTTGATCAAGAAGGAACATTGCAAGGATTAATTACAATCAAGGATATCGAAAAAGTGATTGAGTTCCCTCATTCAGCTAAGGATGAGAAGGGAAGATTGCTGGCAGGTGCCGCAGTAGGCGTAACGAAAGATACCATGAAGCGTATTGAAATGCTTGCAAAAGCACAGGTCGATGTCATTGTTGTGGATACAGCACATGGGCATTCAAAAGGTGTTATTGATACAGTCAAAGAAATTCGCAGTGCATACCCTAAACTAGCTATTATTGCAGGTAATGTCGCTACTGCAGATGCTACCCGAGAGTTAATTGAAGCGGGTGTCGATGTAGTTAAAGTCGGCATTGGGCCAGGATCCATCTGTACAACAAGAGTTGTAGCAGGTGTCGGTGTACCACAGATTACAGCTGTTTATGATTGTGCTACAGAGGCAAGAAAACATGGAAAAACGATTATTGCTGATGGCGGTATTAAATACTCTGGAGATATCGTTAAAGCACTCGCTGCAGGCGGACATGCTGTAATGCTTGGCAGCTTGCTTGCTGGTGTATCAGAAAGCCCTGGAGAAACAGAAATTTTCCAAGGTCGCCGCTTTAAAGTATACCGCGGAATGGGATCAGTAGGGGCAATGGAAAAAGGATCTAAGGATCGTTATTTCCAAGAGGACAATAAAAAGTTTGTGCCAGAAGGTATTGAAGGCCGACTTCCTTATAAAGGGCCATTATCAGATACAATCTATCAGCTGATTGGCGGACTTCGTTCTGGTATGGGTTACTGTGGAACGAAAGACCTAACAGAATTACGGGAAAACGCACAATTCATCCGCATGACTGGCGCTGGATTAAGAGAAAGCCACCCGCATGATGTACAGATTACAAAAGAATCACCAAACTATTCTATTCAATAAAATGTATGCCGGGCAGAGACATCACGTTCTCTGCCTTTTTTTATTTGTGGTTATGAACAGAGCCTTTACCAAATGTTCCTGATAAACTCATACAAAAGCAATAGAGTTTTTAATAATTGCAGACAAGAATAGGTAAATACTCAAGCTACTTTTTGTAATAGAGTTATGATAAAATAACAAAAGCTGCAAAAAATAGTTGGAGGTCTTTAGGTTGAAAAGAACTTTTTATCGTCAGTTTGTTGTAGGGTTACTAACACTTGTTATGGCATTTAGTCTTCTCCCTGGTATAGGGGCAGTAAAAGCAGAGGATGTACTTAGCATCAATGGAGATGCCGCTATATTAGTAGAGGCAGAAACGGGAAAGGTTCTTTACTCTAAAGATGCAGACAAAGTGCTTGGAATTGCAAGCATGACTAAAATTATGACAGAATACTTGCTGCTAGAAGCTATTGAAGAAGGCAGAGTTACATGGGATCAAGAATATGCGGTAAGTGAATATGTATGGAAAGTTTCACAAGATACAGCATTATCAAATGTACCGTTAAGAAGAGACGGTACTTATAACATTAAAGAACTATATGAGGCAATGTCTATTTACTCAGCAAATGGTGCTACTATAGCTATTGCTGAAACCATTGCTGGTTCAGAAACTAATTTTGTAAAAATGATGAATGAAAAGGCAGAGGAGCTTGGCTTAAAAGATTATAAATTTGTCAACTCTACTGGTTTAAATAACAGAGATTTAAAAGGGACAATTCCTGCTGGCAATCCGGATGAGGAAAATGTTATGTCTGCAAGAGCTACTGCCAAGCTAGCTTCTGCTCTTATTAATGAGTACCCAGAAATACTTGAAACGACTAGTATTCCTGAGAAAGTCTTTAGAGAAGGCACAGATGATAGAATTGAAATGGAAAACTGGAACTGGATGCTTCCTGATCTCGTATATGGTTATGAAGGCGTAGATGGCCTTAAAACAGGTACAACTGATTTTGCCGGCTATTGCTTTACAGGTACCGCTTTGCGTGATGGTACCCGCTATATTACTGTTGTCATGAATGCGAAGGATGATGATGGTTCAGCATCTTATAAATCCAGATTTGATGAAACGAAGAAAATGCTTGATTATGGCTTTGCTAATTTTAGTGAGGAAGAAATTCTCCCAGCAGGCTATACGGTAAAAGGAACTGAATCATTGCCAGTTGTAAAGGGTAAAGAAGATCAAGTGAACATTGAAACAGCTGAAGCGATATCTTTAATCGTAAAGAACGGGGAAGCAGAAAATTATAAACCCGTACTTGTGATTGATGAAGATAAATTAAATGAAGATGGTCAGCTGACTGCTCCAGTAAAAAAAGGTGATAAGATTGGTGAATTAACACTGGAAGGTGCAGATGGGGAGATGGACTTCCTATCTGAAGCAGGACAGAGCACCATTACAGTCGATGTTATAGCTGCAGAGGACGTAGAGAAGGCAAACTGGTTTGTGCTCTCCATGAGAGGTGTGGGAGGCTTCTTTAGCGACATCTGGGGCAGTGTATCTTCCACTGTAAAGGGCTGGTTTTAATTTTCGCTGAATATTTGTGTAAGTATAAGGAATCCTGTCACTGACAGGGTTCTTTTTTATGAAAAAGTTTTGGTTAAGAGGATATCTTTTTCTAAACAGATTTATCCGATCAGATAAATTGTATTTTCCTTTTAGAAGATTCAATTTATAATGGAAGAGATCCATCAATTAAAAAGATGGCAAGGATAAGGGGGATTAACATGAAAACAGGTACAGATCGAGTTAAGCGCGGCATGGCAGAAATGCAAAAAGGCGGCGTGATTATGGACGTTGTGAATGCAGAACAGGCGAAAATTGCAGAAGAGGCTGGCGCTGTTGCTGTAATGGCGTTAGAGCGAGTACCATCTGATATCCGTGCTGCAGGCGGTGTCGCTAGAATGGCAGATCCTCGTATTATGGAAGAAGTAATGAACGCTGTTTCTATACCGGTTATGGCTAAAGCTAGAATTGGTCATATTGTCGAAGCACGTGTGCTCGAGGCAATGGGTGTAGATTACATAGATGAAAGTGAAGTTTTAACTCCAGCAGATGAAGAATATCATTTAAATAAAAGAGATTATACAGTTCCATTTGTCTGCGGATGCCGGGATCTTGGAGAGGCACTTCGCAGAATTGGTGAAGGAGCTTCAATGCTTCGCACAAAAGGTGAACCAGGAACAGGAAATATCGTTGAAGCAGTCCGCCATATGAGAAAGGTTAATGCACAAGTGCGCAAAGTATCGAACATGAGCGAAGATGAACTCATGACAGAAGCAAAGCTTTTAGGTGCTCCTTATGAATTGCTTCTTGAAATCCGCAGCTTAGGCAGTCTGCCAGTTGTAAACTTTGCAGCGGGAGGAGTTGCAACGCCAGCAGATGCAGCACTTATGATGGAGTTAGGTGCTGATGGTGTATTTGTCGGTTCTGGTATTTTTAAATCAGAGAATCCAGCTAAGTTTGCTCGTGCGATTGTAGAAGCAACAACACATTATCAGGATTATAAGCTGATTGCTGAATTATCTAAAGAACTTGGCACGCCAATGAAGGGAATTGAAATTTCTTCCCTGGCTCCAGAAGCAAGAATGCAGGAGCGCGGCTGGTAAGGAGCAGATACAATGATAAAAATAGGGGTATTAGGACTGCAAGGTGCAGTAAGAGAACATGTCCGTTCAATTGAAAGCTGTGGAGCAGAAGCGATCGTTATTAAAAAGATAGAGCAGCTGGAAGAGGCTGATGGTCTAATCATCCCTGGCGGAGAAAGCACAACGATGCGCCGGCTGATTGATAAGTACGACTTCATGCCAAAACTCAAAGAGTTTGCGGATTCAGGTAAACCTATGTTTGGCACATGTGCAGGTTTAATATTATTGGCAAAGCAAATTATTGGCTATGAAGAGCCGCATATCGGAGCTTTAAATGTGAAGGTGGAGAGAAATTCTTTTGGCAGGCAAAAAGAGAGCTTTGAAGCAGACTTAGATATTGCCGATGTAGCTGAAGATTTCACAGCTGTCTTTATCCGAGCGCCGCATATTGTCGAAGCTGGTGAAAATGTTGAGGTATTAGCTAAACATGAAGGGCGGATTGTGGCCGCAAGAGAAGGCCAGTTTCTCGGCTGTTCATTTCATCCTGAATTAACTGATGATCATCGACTAACTCAGTATTTTATTAATATGGTAAAAGAAGCGAAAAAGCCATTAGCAAAACAATGACTTTCAAATTCTAAGCATAATAGAGTTGCAAATGAGGCATAATTGTAGTAAATTATGAATTACTAAAACGTATAGTGAAAGCATTGAGAGGAAGCAGTAGCAGGTATGTCATTCTCTAGAGAGCCGATGGTTGGTGGAAATCGGCGAATGTGGCTTGTGAATCCATCCTTGAGCGGAGCTTGGAAAGCATTTGTGAGTAATAGCTCCCGGTTAATACCGTTACAGAATTAAGGTGGAAGGCTCATGCTTTCAACTAGGGTGGCAACGCGGGTAACTCTCGTCCCTTTTTTGGGGACGGGAGTTTTTTGT
This sequence comes from Cytobacillus gottheilii, assembly GCF_018582665.1. Classification (NCBI taxonomy): domain Bacteria; kingdom Bacillati; phylum Bacillota; class Bacilli; order Caryophanales; family Bacillaceae; genus Cytobacillus; species Cytobacillus gottheilii. Next base: position 22,571 of record NZ_CP071709.1, read on the forward strand.
GTTCTATAAAACATTAGGAGGCAGAAAACATGCTGGATATTAAAGTATTAAGAGCAGATTTTGAAGGTGTTAAAGAAAAGCTGCAGCATCGCGGAGAGGATTTAACAGATTTAAATAAGTTTGAAGATCTGGATGTAAAAAGACGTGAAATTATCGTTGAGGCAGAGCAGCTGAAGAGCAGAAGAAATGAAGTGTCTCAGCGGGTCGCTCTTTTAAAACGTGAAAAAAAGGATGCGGACCAATTAATTGCTGAAATGCGTGAGGTAGGAGACCGTATTAAAACTCTTGATGAAGAGCAGCGTGCTGTTGAAGAAGAACTAAATCTATTGCTCCTAAGCATCCCGAACATCCCGCATGAGAGTGTTCCTGTCGGTGAAACAGAGGATGATAATGTAGAGGCTTGGAACTGGGGAGAAGTAAAGGAATTTGACTTTGAACCAAAGCCGCACTGGGATGTAGCAGATACTCTTGGTATTTTAGATTTTGAAAGAGCCAGCAAAGTAACAGGCAGCCGTTTTGTTTTTTATAAAGGGCTGGGAGCTCGTCTTGAGCGTGCGTTATTTAACTTTATGCTTGATCTTCATACAGAGGAAAATGGATATGAGGAAGTCTTGCCGCCATACATGGTAAACCGTGCAAGCATGACAGGAACAGGTCAGCTTCCGAAATTCGAGGAGGATGCTTTCTTAATTGAAAGTGAAGACTATTTCCTGATCCCAACAGCTGAGGTACCGGTTACAAATATGCACCGTGACGAGATTATGGATGGAGGACAGCTACCTGTTCAATATGCAGCATTTAGTGCCTGCTTCCGTTCTGAGGCAGGTTCAGCAGGACGAGACACAAGAGGTCTCATCCGTCAGCACCAATTTAATAAAGTAGAACTTGTGAAATTTGTTAAACCAGAAGATTCTTATGCTGCGTTAGAAAGCTTAACAAAGGATGCCGAGAAGGTTCTGCAGCTGCTTGGTCTGCCATACCGTGTAATGAGCATGTGTACAGGAGATTTAGGTTTTACAGCAGCGAAGAAGTATGATATCGAGGTTTGGATTCCAAGTTATAACACATACCGTGAGATTTCTTCTTGCAGTAACTTTGAGGCATTCCAGGCACGCCGAGCAAACATTCGCTTCCGCCGTGATCCAAAGGGCAAACCAGAGCATGTTCATACATTAAACGGTTCTGGCCTTGCGCTCGGCCGTACGGTTGCCGCTATTTTAGAAAATTATCAGCAGGCTGACGGCAGTGTGGTCATTCCAGAAGTTTTACGCCCATATATGGGGAACAGAGATGTTATTTCTCCAGCATAAATAAAGCCATTTTGAGCGGGTGTTTTGCCCGCTCAAAAAAATATTAAAATAATGTTGACTTTCATTTTTGTACATGTTATATTAATTCTTGTCGATACGGAGGAATACCCAAGTCCGGCTGAAGGGATCGGTCTTGAAAACCGACAGGCGGGTTAAACCGCGCGGGGGTTCGAATCCCTCTTCCTCCGCCATTATATTTGACATTACACGCGCATAAATATATGGAGATTATCTAACCGCTGCTGTTTCAGTAGCGGTTTTCCTTTTGTCCGGAATCTCTTTCCATAGAAAAAAATAAACCGCTGATTTTCAGCGGTTTATTTCTTTAGTAATTGTGTTTGTTTCATAAAGTGGGAGATGCGTTCGATAATCGGTTCAATGGATCCTTCCTGCGCAATAATGTCATATTCATTAATGTTCAAGCGCAGGACTGGGCAAGCATTAAAGCCATCAATCCATGATTCATAACGCTGATGCATTTCCTTCCAGTATTCTACAGGTGTCTGCTGCTCCATTGGACGGCCGCGTTCATGAATACGTTCTAAAATGTCTTCAATAGAACCTTCTAAATAAATCAGCAAGTCTGGATGAGGGAAGTAAGGAGTCATGACCATCGCATCAAAGAGACTTGTGTACGTTTCATAGTCAACAGGAGACATCGTCCCTTTTTCAAAGTGCATTTTTGCAAAAATGCCAGTATCCTCATAAATAGAACGATCTTGAATAAAGCCTCCGCCATACTCAAAAATTCTTTTTTGTTCCTTAAAGCGTTCAGCAAGAAAGTAAATTTGCAGGTGGAAGCTCCAGCGTTCAAAATCAGCATAAAACTTGTCCAAATAAGGATTCGTATCAACCTTTTCAAAGGAAGTGCGGAAATTAAGTGCATTTGCTAATGCGTTAGTCATCGTAGATTTTCCGACACCCACTGTGCCGGCAATCGTAATAACCGAATTTGCAGGTATATTGTACTTTTCTCTTAAGTTCATATCCATTAGGCCCCTTTTAATTCTTATGGTCAATGCATTTTTTCTTTTCTAATGCATTCGATAGCTCATTATAAATATGGAGTAAGTCTTCTTTATTTTTTACAAAGTCAAGATTATCACCGTTAAAGCGAAGGACAGGAATATCTGGATGCTTAGCTTCAAAATCATTCATAGCATTTTGATAATCAATCGATAATTGCTCTAAATATAATGGGCTAATATTTTTCTCAATTTCTCTGCCGCGCATTTTAATTCGATCTAAGAGCGTTTCAAGACTCGCATCCAAATAGATGATGACATTTGGTTTGGGCATATCTGCTGTTAAAATATCATAGATCTTTAAGTATTTATTATATTCACTTTCATTCAGAGATCTTTGCGCAAAAATAAGGTTTTTGAATATATGATAATCTGCCACAACAGGCTTGTTTTTATTTAAATAATGATGATGAATGTCGCTAAGCTGCTTATAACGGTTGCAAAGAAAAAACATTTCCGTTTGAAAGCTCCATTCTTCAATATTATCGTAGAATTTCCCTAAAAAAGGGTTCTCGTCAACAATCTCTTTTAAGAGTGTGAATTGATAGTGTTCAGAGATTGCTTTCGCAAGTGATGTCTTGCCCACACCAATTGGTCCTTCTACAGTTAAAAAAGGTATTTCCCCCATGATATCCTCCTACTCACCCGCCACATACGATTATGGGATTTATTTAATAATCAATTTTAAGCACGTCTAACTATTTTACCACATTTTAATATGCTGTGATATGGGGGAAAATATAGGAGAAAAGAAAAACAGCTTCCTCTGAAGGAAAGCTGTTCAACGTACGAATATCTGCTTTTAAGCTCTTTTTGTCACGTTAAAATTATCAGAGATGAGGAGCCAGTTTTGCGGAAAGGCTAGACCTAGCTTCCAGTAGCTCACTCCCCTTAAGTTAAGCTCCTTTACCAGGTCGAATTTAGCCTGAATGGAACGGCCGTCCTCGAACCATACTTCATGATCTCTTCCTTCATTATCCCTGTAGCGGAAGAAAGGTGCTTGTGCACGTGTATCATACTGAATCGCTACATTATTATCAGCTGCAATTTGGATCGCCTGCTGCGGACTGACTGCTCTTGCGACTGATCCTTGCACAAAGGGCAAAGTCCAATCGTATCCATATAAGTTTTGCCCCATTAAAATTTTGGTTGAAGGCATTTCGCTAATCGCATATTCTAGCACGTCTCGAACCGGGCCAATCGGAGATACGGCCATGGCAGGCCCGCCGCTATAGCCCCATTCGTACGTCATGATGACCACAAAGTCTGCAATCTCCCCATGTGCCCGGTAATCATGCGCCTCATACCAGGCACCTTGCTGTTCAGCACTTGTTTTGGGAGCAAGAGCTGTGGAGAGCAGCCAGCCTTCCGCTTGGAATCGCTGTTTTGCGCGACGGAGAAATTGGTTATATGCTTCGCGATCTGCTGGGCGCAAGTATTCAAAGTCAAAGTGAATATCGCGAAAGCCATATTTTCGTGCTGTTTCCACAATATTATTTAAGAATCGATTTTGCACTTCCATATCATTCAGAAGAATGCGGCCAAGCTCGTCGCTGAACTGGTCATTTTCCTGATTGGAGATGACCATCATTAAAACATTGTTGTTCGCTGCGGCAATAGCAGGAAAGTCATTTAAGAGCGGCTCACGCAGAGAACCATCCCGAAGAGCCTGAAAATTAAATGGAGCCAGATAGGTTAAATAAGGAGCAGCTTCACGTGCAGCTTCCTCAAGGGCGGGAGCAACGGTGGTTCCCCGCGGCTCTACATAGGCATTAAATTCTGCAGCAACTTTGGGCTGCTGTGGAATATAAAGACGGAAGCCAACTTGCAGAGGCTGGTTAACAGACAAGCCATTAATCCTAGCTAATTCTTGATAAGTTAAACCAAAACGCTGGGAAATGGAATAAAGACTATCACCGGGCTGAACCCAGTAAAAGCTGCCGACGATCGGAATAACAAGTGTTTGGCCGACGACCAGATTATTAGGATTGGGTAGTTCATTTGCTTCTATCAGGTCTTCTGCGGTTGTGCCAAAGGCCCCTGCAATACTTGTTAATGACTGACCAGGACGAACAACATGAATTTGCATAGCAATTCCCTCCTTATTACACACACTGCTACCATTTTATGAAGGGAACTTGCCAGTAATGTTATAATTATCTTCAGAAATGGGATCAATATTTGCTTTTAGCACCTGATTCATCATGAGAAGAGCATATTGATTATCTTCATCACAATTGGATGCAATACAATTTTCGGGCACGACCAATTGATATTCGCGCATATAAGCATCATTGGCGGTAAAAAGGACGCAAATATTCCCAGCAATTCCTGCTAAATACAGCGTATCAATGTTAAGCTGATTCAGCAGAGTATTTAATGCTGTTCCAAAAAATCCAGAATGCTTCGGCTTAATTAAAAAATACTCGTCATCACGAGGCTGGATTTTTTGAATGACTTTATCACTTATATCATTACTGCAATAATCGATAATTTTATAAAGATTTGCCTGCCATAAATTATAGTGATCATTTACATAAATGACCGGGTGATGATGATGGTGAAAATAAGCCCTTAAGGCATTAATGGGTACTGTAAGGTGATCTGCTTTTTCTGCTAATAAAGCACCTTCTTTAAATTGAAAGTCATTGATCATATCTATAATAATGAGAGCAGGAGCTATAGGTTTGGTCATAATTTAATCACCGCCTTTAGCGTTAGTGTAGTTTAAAATTAGGTTTTTAATCATACGGTGCTTCAAGAGGGTGGTGCGGGAGTGAATGCAAGTGGAATACAATGAAGATGAGTATTATATGAAGGAAGCAATAAAGGAAGCCAAAAAGGCAGAGCTGCTTGATGAAGTCCCGATTGGAGCGGTGATTGTCCATAATGGTGAAATCGTAGCAAGAGCCCATAATCTGCGGGAAACAGATCAAAACGCACTTGCACATGCGGAACTTCTTGCTATTGATGCAGCCTGTCAGCAGCTCGGGACATGGCGACTGGAGGATGCGGTTTTATATGTTACATTAGAGCCGTGCCCGATGTGTTCTGGTGCAATTGTCTTATCTAGAGTTAAGCGGACAGTATATGGAGCAAAAGATCCGAAGGGCGGCTGTGCGGGGACACTGATGAATCTGCTGCAGGAAAGCCGGTTTAATCACCAAAGCGAAGTTGTTTCCGGGGTTCTTGCAGAGGAGTGCGGTGAATTGCTTTCAGCCTTTTTCAGAGAACTGAGAAACCGGAAAAAGGAAGCAAAAAGGCTGAGCAGACAAGGGACAGACCGCGTTACAGAAATTGACAATGGATAAGCGTTGCTTTTTATATTGAATATTAGTATACTAATTATGCGTCGATAAGACGCCTTAATATTGGTATCAACTTTGCCGTGCTAGGCGGGGAGGTAGCGGTGCCCTGTACTCGCAATCCGCTCTAGCGAGGCTGAATCCCTTCCTGAGGCTGGTATCCTGTAGGGTCTGCCTTAAGTAAGTGGTGTTGACGCCCGGGTCCTGCGCAATGGGAATCCATGAACCATGTCAGGTCCGGAAGGAAGCAGCATTAAGTGGACGCTCCCATGTGCCGCAGGGTTGCCTGGGCTGAGCTAACTGCTTAAGTAACGCTTATGGGCATCAGTCGACGGAAGGTGCACGGCAGTTATATGAATAAGTACAAACTCACTCTATATTTAGGGTGAGTTTTTTACATTTGGTTTTGGAAAAACACTTTTTTATAAGTTATAATAGACAAGACAATAAATTAGGAAGGGGGCGTGTCAATGAGCTATCAGGCTTTATATCGTGTTTGGCGTCCGCAGCAATTTATTGATGTAGTCGGACAGGAACATGTGACAAAGACATTGCAGAACGCCCTGCTTCACAATAAAATTTCACATGCATACCTATTCTCTGGGCCGCGCGGAACAGGAAAAACGAGTGCGGCGAAAATTTTAGCCAAAGCCGTTAACTGTGAACGTGCACCTATTAATGAACCTTGCAACGAATGTTCGGCATGCAGGGGCATTACAGATGGATCCATTCCGGATGTGATTGAAATTGATGCCGCATCCAATAACGGTGTCGAAGAGATTCGGGATATTCGTGATAAAGTGAAGTATGCACCAAGCTCAGTAAAGTATAAGGTCTATATTGTCGATGAAGTTCATATGCTTTCCATTGGAGCTTTTAATGCTTTATTAAAAACATTGGAAGAACCGCCGAAGCATGTTATTTTTATACTGGCAACAACAGAGCCTCATAAAATTCCTCTTACCATCATTTCCAGATGTCAAAGATTCGATTTTAAGCGAATTACTGCACAGGCTATTGTTGGCAGAATGAAGCTGATTGTAGATGAAACTGGCATACAATATGATGAAAAGGCATTGCAAATTGTCGCCAGAGCAGCAGAGGGCGGTATGCGTGATGCTTTAAGCTTGCTCGATCAGGCTATATCATTCAGTGACGGGAAGGTTTCTGAAGAGGACGCACTAATGGTAACTGGCGCGGTTTCACAGAATTTCCTTAACAGGCTAGCATCGGCTGTTCAGCAAAAGGATGCTGCTGCCGGCTTAGAGGCATTGGAGGAACTGCTGTTTCAAGGGAAAGACCCATCGCGTTTTATTGAAGACTTCATCTTATATTATCGGGATATGCTCTTATACAAAGCAGCACCAACTCTTGAAGAGTCGATGGAGAGAGTTATGCTGGATGATGACTTCAAATCTCTTTCCGATGAAATCAATGCGGAAGAGATCTATGAACTTATAGAAGTGCTGAGCAAATCACAGCAGGAAATGAGATGGACAAACCATCCGAGAATTTTCCTTGAGGTAGCCATTATGAAGCTCTGCCAGTTGGAGCGCAGTGGTTCGCCTGCTTCTAGTGCGGATATGAAGCCGCTTTTAGATAAAATCAATCAGCTGGAGCAGGAAGTGCTGGAGTTAAGGAAAAATGGCGTTTCGGCAAAAGAACCTGCTGAGCAGCCTGTGGCAAAGAAGCAGACGAGAAATTCACGTAAAGGCTACCAGGCACCAAGCGGGAAAATAAATGAAATCTTAAAGAATGCAACAAAGCAGGATCTTATTAGTATTAAAAGCCGCTGGGGAGAAATGCTGGACAAACTCGTTCATAATCAAATGAGATCACAGGCAGCGCTACTTAATGAAGCTGAGCCTGTAGCAGCCTCAGATCAGGCTTTTATTATAAAATTTAAATACGAAATACACTGTCAAATGGCTATGGATAATAGCCGATTCCTTGAAACACTGACGAACTCTCTTTACGAATTGATCGGAAAGAGAATGCAGATGGTTGGTGTCCCAGATGAACAGTGGATGGATATCAGAGAAAGTTTTATTCAAAACCAGCGTGATGATTCAGATGGCGATGATGGTTTTGAAGCAAGGGAAGAGGAGCCATTTATTGCTGAAGCAAAGAAACTATTTGGTGATGAACTGCTTGAAATTAAAGACTAAAATAATGGAGGTTTAATAACTATGCGTGGAATGGGTAATATGCAAAATATGATGAAGCAAATGCAAAAGATGCAAAAGAAAATGGCCGAGGCTCAAGAAGAGCTGGGAGAAAAAAGAATTGAAGGAACAGCTGGCGGCGGCATGGTAACTGTCATTGTTTCAGGTCACAAAGAAGTGCTTGAAGTGAATATTAAGGAAGAGGTTGTTGATCCAGAAGATATCGAAATGCTTCAGGATTTAGTATTGGCAGCAACAAATGACGCTTTAAAGAAAGCGGATGAGCTGACAAATTCAACAATGGGCCAATTCACAAAAGGAATGAACCTGCCAGGAATGTTCTAATGATATAACAGGCGCCGCAGCCAGAGGTTTACTAAGCAATTTACCTCGATTCGTGCGGCGCTGTTTTATTACATTTGAAAAATCAGTGCAGTTTCTTATAATAATGATAAAAAAGATAAGAATAGTGTTTAGCTCCAGCGACTAGCCTCTCTTAGGTCTAAGCGAGTCCAGAAAAAGGTCAAAGTACGCCTGCTGTCTGGTTCGTCTTATCTCTTGTACTTGTCGGGGCAGAGGCAGGCGCTTGTGCTTTTCTATATAGGAGGATATTATGCATTATCCTGAACCAATATCAAAGCTAATAGATAGTTTTATGAAATTACCGGGAATTGGGCCAAAAACAGCAGCTCGTCTTGCCTTTTACGTATTGAATATGAAGGAAGACGTCGTACTCGATTTTGCTAAAGCGCTTGTTAATGCAAAACGGAACTTGAGCTACTGTTCTGTTTGCGGCCATATTACAGACCAGGATCCATGTTATATTTGTGAGGATCAGCGTCGGGACCGAACATTGATTTGTGTTGTTCAAGATCCTAAAGATGTCATTGCTATGGAAAAGATGAAAGAATTTAATGGTCTCTACCATGTACTCCATGGAGCGATTTCTCCAATGGATGGAATTGGGCCAGAGGATATAAATATCCCTGATTTACTAAAAAGGCTTCAGGATGATACTGTCCAAGAGGTTATACTGGCTACAAACCCAAATATTGAAGGAGAAGCAACAGCCATGTATATCTCCAGACTTTTAAAACCATCGGGCATTAAGGCAACACGAATTGCTCACGGCTTGCCAGTCGGCGGCGATTTGGAATATGCCGACGAAGTAACGCTGTCAAAAGCGCTTGAAGGAAGAAGAGAAGTTTAAATCTGGAGGAATGAACATGTTTTTTCGTAAAAAGGGCTGGCTTCGGAAGGAATATGATGAAAAGCTGCTGCTTCAAATAGAAGAATTAAAGTCCAATTGGAAAAATCAAAGTACCCTTGTTGAGAAAAGCTTTGATATCACCGAAGAAGCCATTAGTGATGCTAAGCTGGCAGAAGCTAAATATTTTTTTCTATTTAAAGAAGCAAAAAAAAGAAACGTAACAGTTAGATATTAAATCTGTAATTAACCACTGCTCTCAGGTCTATTTGTATAAATTAAACATAAATTTAATAGTACAAGTTGTCTGAGAGGAGAGATTAGAATTATGGATCCGATTATTGTTATCTCGGTCCTGGGAGGACTGGTTTTATTAGTTCTCTTAATGGGAGCTCCAATGAAGCCTGTCCGATTTATTGGACAAAGCTTTGTTAAACTATTAATAGGAGCACTCTTTTTATTTTTTCTAAATGCTTTTGGAAATCAGTTTGGCATTCATGTACCCATTAACCTGGTTACCTCTGCAATATCTGGATTTTTAGGTATTCCAGGTCTATTTTCTTTAGTAGCGATCCAAACTTGGGTGCTTTAATATTGAAGAGCTGAAGAGTTTTAGTCCTCTTCGGCTTTTTTTATGCAAAGATAGTATTATATTTCATCTATATAGCGTCAAAAAGGTGACTTTAACTTTCCTGTATATATATAGGAATTTATTCAGCTATCTCAAACTTCAACATGTAAAATAATAAGTATTTAACTTTAGTATATTTGATTTTAAAAAAAAGATAAAAATAGTGTTGACTTTGCCTATACACGCTGATATTATATTAAGAGTCGTCACAACGACGCACACTCGGCTTTGAAAATACATTAAAAAAAGATGTTGACAAAACGGGTTGATAAATGATATATTAATAAAGTCGCCTCTGAGCGGCGGAGTTAATAAAATTGCTCTTTGAAAACTGAACGAACAATAAAACGTCAACGTTTAAAAAAGATTCTTCGGAATCAACAATGTACATTATGTACACAAGAGCTAATCAACTCTTTCTTGGAGAGTTTGATCCTGGCTCAGGACGAACGCTGGCGGCGTGCCTAATACATGCAAGTCGAGCGGACAGATGGGAGCTTGCTCCCTGAAGTCAGCGGCGGACGGGTGAGTAACACGTGGGCAACCTGCCTGTAAGACTGGGATAACTTCGGGAAACCGGAGCTAATACCGGATAATGCTTTTGGACTCATGTCCTTAAGCTGAAAGATGGTTTCGGCTATCACTTACAGATGGGCCCGCGGCGCATTAGCTAGTTGGTGAGGTAACGGCTCACCAAGGCAACGATGCGTAGCCGACCTGAGAGGGTGATCGGCCACACTGGGACTGAGACACGGCCCAGACTCCTACGGGAGGCAGCAGTAGGGAATCTTCCGCAATGGACGAAAGTCTGACGGAGCAACGCCGCGTGAGTGATGAAGGTTTTCGGATCGTAAAACTCTGTTGTTAGGGAAGAACAAGTACCGGAGTAACTGCCGGTACCTTGACGGTACCTAACCAGAAAGCCACGGCTAACTACGTGCCAGCAGCCGCGGTAATACGTAGGTGGCAAGCGTTGTCCGGAATTATTGGGCGTAAAGCGCGCGCAGGCGGTCCTTTAAGTCTGATGTGAAAGCCCACGGCTCAACCGTGGAGGGTCATTGGAAACTGGGGGACTTGAGTGCAGAAGAGGAGAGTGGAATTCCACGTGTAGCGGTGAAATGCGTAGAGATGTGGAGGAACACCAGTGGCGAAGGCGACTCTCTGGTCTGTAACTGACGCTGAGGCGCGAAAGCGTGGGGAGCGAACAGGATTAGATACCCTGGTAGTCCACGCCGTAAACGATGAGTGCTAAGTGTTAGAGGGTTTCCGCCCTTTAGTGCTGCAGCAAACGCATTAAGCACTCCGCCTGGGGAGTACGGCCGCAAGGCTGAAACTCAAAGGAATTGACGGGGGCCCGCACAAGCGGTGGAGCATGTGGTTTAATTCGAAGCAACGCGAAGAACCTTACCAGGTCTTGACATCCTCTGACACTCCTAGAGATAGGACGTTCCCCTTCGGGGGACAGAGTGACAGGTGGTGCATGGTTGTCGTCAGCTCGTGTCGTGAGATGTTGGGTTAAGTCCCGCAACGAGCGCAACCCTTGATCTTAGTTGCCAGCATTCAGTTGGGCACTCTAAGGTGACTGCCGGTGACAAACCGGAGGAAGGTGGGGATGACGTCAAATCATCATGCCCCTTATGACCTGGGCTACACACGTGCTACAATGGATGGTACAAAGGGCTGCAAGACCGCGAGGTTTAGCCAATCCCATAAAACCATTCTCAGTTCGGATTGCAGGCTGCAACTCGCCTGCATGAAGCCGGAATCGCTAGTAATCGCGGATCAGCATGCCGCGGTGAATACGTTCCCGGGCCTTGTACACACCGCCCGTCACACCACGAGAGTTTGTAACACCCGAAGTCGGTGGGGTAACCTTTTGGAGCCAGCCGCCTAAGGTGGGACAGATGATTGGGGTGAAGTCGTAACAAGGTAGCCGTATCGGAAGGTGCGGCTGGATCACCTCCTTTCTAAGGATGAAATGAAGTTTATCTTCATTAAAAGACGTCTTTATTTGTTCGTTCAGTTTTGAGAGAGCAATCTCTCATTGAAATTATAACTTTACCGTTATGTGGGCCTATAGCTCAGCTGGTTAGAGCGCACGCCTGATAAGCGTGAGGTCGATGGTTCGAGTCCATTTAGGCCCACCATTTCATAACGGGGCCTTAGCTCAGCTGGGAGAGCGCCTGCCTTGCACGCAGGAGGTCAGCGGTTCGATCCCGCTAGGCTCCACCAACATTGTTCCTTGAAAACTAGATAATGCAATATAGAAGAAGATTACCAAGTAATCGCCATCTTAGTTTTTTCTCTCTTATTTATTTTAAGTAAGAGCAATAACCATAAACATTGGTTAAGTTAGAAAGGGCGCACGGTGAATGCCTTGGCACTAGGAGCCGATGAAGGACGGTACTAACACCGATATGCTTCGGGGAGCTGTAAGTAAGCTTTGATCCGGAGATTTCCGAATGGGGGAACCCATCATCCGTAATGGGATGATATCTTTACCTGAATACATAGGGTATTGAAGGCAGACCCGGGGAACTGAAACATCTAAGTACCCGGAGGAAGAGAAAGCAAACGCGATTCCCTGAGTAGCGGCGAGCGAAACGGGATTAGCCCAAACCAAGAGGCTTGCCTCTTGGGGTTGTAGGACACTCTACACGGAGTTACAAAGGAGCGAGGTAAGTGAACAGGTCTGGAAAGGCCGGCCAGAGAAGGTAAAAGCCCTGTAGTTGAAACTTCGTTCCCTCCAGAGTGGATCCTGAGTACGGCGGGACACGAGAAATCCCGTCGGAAGCAGGGAGGACCATCTCCCAAGGCTAAATACTCCCTAGTGACCGATAGTGAACCAGTACCGTGAGGGAAAGGTGAAAAGCACCCCGGAAGGGGAGTGAAATAGTTCCTGAAACCGTGTGCCTACAAGTAGTCAGAGCCCATTTACGGGTGATGGCGTGCCTTTTGTAGAATGAACCGGCGAGTTACGATTACATGCAAGGTTAAGTTGATAAGACGGAGCCGCAGCGAAAGCGAGTCTGAATAGGGCGAATGAGTATGTGGTCGTAGACCCGAAACCAGGTGATCTACCCATGTCCAGGTTGAAGTTCAGGTAACACTGAATGGAGGACCGAACCCACGCACGTTGAAAAGTGCGGGGATGAGGTGTGGGTAGCGGAGAAATTCCAATCGAACTTGGAGATAGCTGGTTCTCTCCGAAATAGCTTTAGGGCTAGCCTCATGTAGTAAGAGTCTTGGAGGTAGAGCACTGTTTGGACTAGGGGCCCTCATCGGGTTACCGAATTCAGACAAACTCCGAATGCCAAAGACTTATCCATGGGAGTCAGACTGCGAGTGATAAGATCCGTAGTCAAGAGGGAAACAGCCCAGACCACCAGCTAAGGTCCCAAAGTATACGTTAAGTGGAAAAGGATGTGGAGTTGCTTAGACAACCAGGATGTTGGCTTAGAAGCAGCCACCATTTAAAGAGTGCGTAATAGCTCACTGGTCGAGTGACTCCGCGCCGAAAATGTACCGGGGCTAAACGTATCACCGAAGCTGTGGATGGACACCATTAGGTGTCCGTGGTAGGAGAGCGTTCTAAGGGCGTTGAAGCTAGACCGTAAGGACTGGTGGAGCGCTTAGAAGTGAGAATGCCGGTATGAGTAGCGAAAGATGGGTGAGAATCCCATCCACCGAATGCCTAAGGTTTCCTGAGGAAGGCTCGTCCGCTCAGGGTTAGTCGGGACCTAAGCCGAGGCTGAAAAGCGTAGGCGATGGACAACAGGTTGATATTCCTGTACCACCAAAATCCGTTTGAGTGATGGGGGGACGCAGGAGGATAGGGTAAGCGCGCTGTTGGATTAGCGCGTCCAAGCAGTTAGGCTGCAAGTGAGGCAAATCCCGCTTGCATACGGCTGAGCTGTGACGGCGAGGGAAATATAGTACCGAAGTTCTTGATTCCACACTGCCAAGAAAAGCCTCTAGCGAGGATTAGGTGCCCGTACCGCAAACCGACACAGGTAGGCGAGGAGAGAATCCTAAGGTGAGCGAGAGAACTCTCGTTAAGGAACTCGGCAAAATGACCCCGTAACTTCGGGAGAAGGGGTGCTCATTAGGGTGTTAAAGCCTTGATGAGCCGCAGTGAATAGGCCCAGGCGACTGTTTAGCAAAAACACAGGTCTCTGCGAAGCCGCAAGGCGAAGTATAGGGGCTGACGCCTGCCCGGTGCTGGAAGGTTAAGAGGAGGGGTTAGCGCAAGCGAAGCTCTGAATCGAAGCCCCAGTAAACGGCGGCCGTAACTATAACGGTCCTAAGGTAGCGAAATTCCTTGTCGGGTAAGTTCCGACCCGCACGAAAGGCGTAACGATCTGGGCACTGTCTCAACGAGAGACTCGGTGAAATTATAGTACCTGTGAAGATGCAGGTTACCCGCGACAGGACGGAAAGACCCCGTGGAGCTTTACTGTAGCCTGATATTGAATTTTGGTACAGCTTGTACAGGATAGGTAGGAGCCTGAGAAACCGGAGCGCCAGCTTCGGTGGAGGCGTCGGTGGGATACTACCCTGGCTGTATTGAAATTCTAACCCGCGCCCCTGATCGGGGCGGGAGACAGTGTCAGGTGGGCAGTTTGACTGGGGCGGTCGCCTCCTAAAAAGTAACGGAGGCGCCCAAAGGTTCCCTCAGAATGGTTGGAAATCATTCGTAGAGTGTAAAGGCACAAGGGAGCTTGACTGCGAGACCTACAAGTCGAGCAGGGACGAAAGTCGGGCTTAGTGATCCGGTGGTTCCGCATGGAAGGGCCATCGCTCAACGGATAAAAGCTACCCCGGGGATAACAGGCTTATCTCCCCCAAGAGTCCACATCGACGGGGAGGTTTGGCACCTCGATGTCGGCTCATCGCATCCTGGGGCTGTAGTCGGTCCCAAGGGTTGGGCTGTTCGCCCATTAAAGCGGTACGCGAGCTGGGTTCAGAACGTCGTGAGACAGTTCGGTCCCTATCCGTCGTGGGCGCAGGAAATTTGAGAGGAGCTGTCCTTAGTACGAGAGGACCGGGATGGACGCACCGCTGGTGTACCAGTTGTTCTGCCAAGGGCATCGCTGGGTAGCTATGTGCGGAAGGGATAAGTGCTGAAAGCATCTAAGCATGAAGCCCCCCTCGAGATGAGATTTCCCATAGCGTCAAGCTAGTAAGAACCCTGAAAGATGATCAGGTTGATAGGTCAGAGGTGGAAGCGTGGCGACACGTGCAGCTGACTGATACTAATCGTTCGAGGACTTAACCACACAATGGCATTACTGTTTTCTTCTTCTAACATTATCTAGTTTTGAAGGAATAACCTTTCTTCAATTAAATAGTCCGGTGGCGATAGCGAGAAGGTCACACCCGTTCCCATCCCGAACACGGAAGTTAAGCTTCTCAGCGCCAATGGTAGTTAGGGGCTGTCCCCTTGTGAGAGTAGGACGCTGCCGGGCAAAATTAAAAGCACATCTATATGGATGTGCTTTTTGCGTTCAAAATGAACTATATTATTTAATATGATATTAAACTGACAATACTGAAACCTTATGAAAGTATTTGAGGAGTCGTTACTTTCTTTAATTTAGTTAAGTAATATTTATATTTTGGATTACTTGTGTCAGTCGAAATTAACTCTCTTTCACATTCTGTACAAATAAATGAAGTGTATAAATGTATTCCCCTTACTTTTGCCTGATCACAGATTACGCATACCTTATGATCCTTGCTAGCTAATAGTGTATCCAATTACTCCACCTCCATACACTAATTCTGCCCAAATTTGTTTAAGTAAATACAATTTTTAGAAAATTCATAAGCCCAGGATGCCTACATATTCATTGTATGTTAAAAACCAGAGGGCGGTGTATGTCTAACTCAATTTATTCTAATTTGACTTTGGTTTGCTCCTCTTTTGACGAGTGATTTGTTAGAATAGAGAGTGGATTATTAGATATTAAATTCCGGAGTGTTTAAATGGATCAGAATAGATACCCCATATATGAAACATTATTAAGTCATATAAAGATGAAGCCAATTTCGTATCATGTGCCTGGACATAAAAATGGAATGCTAGTACAAGAGATGAGTTGGAATAATTACTTTTCACATATTTTAAAGCTTGATGTTACTGAGTTGAATGGACTGGATGATCTGCATTCTCCAGAAGGAATGATTAAAGAGGCAGAGCTGCTGCTCACTGATTTTTACAGGACGAAGCAGAGTTACTTCCTAGTTAATGGTTCCACTGTCGGCAATTTGACAATGATCATGGCAGTACTTAAAGAGGATGATGAAGTGCTTGTGCAAAGAAATTGCCATAAGTCTGTTTTGAATGGAATTTCCTTGGCCAAGGCAAGACCAGTATTTTTACAGCCCGATTTTCATGAGGATTGGGGAGTAGCAGGAGGGATATCCTCCTCGGTCGTCGAGGAGGCACTTTCTTTTTATCCACATGCAAAGGCCATCATCCTTACCTATCCTAATTATTATGGGATGATCAATGATTTAGAGTCCATAATAGAGATAGCACATCAGCATAATATACCTGTTCTAATTGATGAAGCACATGGGGCCCATTTTGCTGCTGGCAATCACTTTCCGCCATCTGCAGTAAAGCTGAAGGCAGATGCTGTAGTTCAGTCTGCTCATAAAACGCTTCCAGCTATGACAATGGGTGCTTATTTACACATTAATAGTGACAGGATTGATAAAGGCTCTATCCGAAAATACTTAAGTATTTTACAGTCGAGCAGTCCTTCCTATCCAATTATGGCTTCACTCGATTTAGCAAGGCATTATTTAGCTTCTTTTACAAAAGAGGATGAACAATATACGTTAGAGAAGATTGCATCCTTCAGATCAGAGCTTATGAATATAAAAGGGATCAAACTGCTGCAATTCCAAGATGGCAAGGGAGATCCCTTAAAAATAACCATCCAATCTGAAACAGCTTTAAGCGGTTTTGAGCTGCAAGAGCAGCTTGAAAAAAAGGGAGTATTTACAGAATTAGCTGACCCCTATAACGTATTATTTGTTTTTCCGCTGCTGAAACAGGGAACGGATTTTCCTATGGAACAAACCGTTCAGTTAGTAAAAGAGGCTGTTTCTTCATATGAAATGAACCGTGTAAAGACGGAGAAACTTAAATTTCGTAAAGCTTCCATTACAAAAGTAGAATTAAATGAAGAACAAATGAAAAAGATGCATTCAGCAGAAGTTCCTCTTTCAATGGCTGTTGGTCAAATAAGTGCTCAAATGGTTATCCCATATCCGCCAGGAATCCCTTTATTGTACCCTGGTGAGAGGATTACTGAGGATGATCTCAAGCTCTTAAGATTGCTGTTGGATAAGGGTGCAAGATTTCAGCAAGGAGAGAATTTAATCAAAGGGTTTATTACTATATATAAATAAGAAACAACTGGGGGTTACTAAATGGAAAATGGGATTTTTATAACAGCAGAAGGGCCTGAGGGCGCTGGAAAAACAACCGTCATTACCATGCTGGCTGAAAGCTTGAAGGCGGATGGATATCAGGTCATGTATACTCGTGAGCCTGGCGGAATTGAAATTGCAGAGCAGATCAGAAGTGTTATACTGGATACAAATAATACGAGCATGGATGCCCGGACAGAAGCGCTTCTTTATGCTGCAGCAAGAAGGCAGCATCTAGTTGAAAAAGTCATACCCGCAATGGAAAAAGGGTATATCATTCTTTGTGACCGCTTTATTGACAGCTCCCTTGCTTACCAAGGATATGCAAGAGGTCTTGGCATGGAAAATGTCCTTACAATTAATCAATTTGCGATTGAAAACATGATGCCATCTTTAACACTTTACTTTGATGTGGAGTCAGAGACAGGTCTTGCACGAATAAATCAACATAAAGATAGAGAAGTAAATCGGCTGGATTTAGAGACTCTTCAATTTCATCATTTGGTTAGGGAAGGTTATCATAAGCTTGTTCAAGCCTATCCAGACAGAATTCAGGTGATTGATGCAGGCAAGTCACTTGAAGAAGTCTTTAGCGAAGCCAAAAAAGCGGTTATTAAAAAAATTTCTGCGCAGTAATACATTCTTTTTTTTACCAGCTCTTTTACATGCGCAAATAATTGCTATAATAAGATAAAGTGATAAGAAATGAAGGGGGATTGCAAGGTGAAGCTCATATTAGCTGTAATTCAAGATCAGGACAGTAATAAACTAATGAATGCATTGGTGGATAATAATTTTAGAGCAACGAAACTCGCAAGCACCGGAGGTTTCTTAAAATCTGGAAATACAACGTTTATGATCGGAACAGAAGATATTCGAGTCGATCGTGCTTTACAGATCATAAAAGATAATTGCCAATCAAGGGAGCAATTAGTTGCACCCGTTTCTCCAATGGGCGGGCATGCTGATTCCTATATCCCTTATCCTGTTGAGGTAGAGGTTGGCGGAGCTACCGTGTTTGTACTGCCAGTAGAACAGTTTCACCATTTCTAAAATAGGTGAATCGGGGGTAAATGATGAAAATCAATCAAGATTTGCGCTTGAATTTAGATAAATCAAGACGAGATCATGGTCAGCCAGTTGCATCCTCATCCAGATTTAATGAACTTGTTCAAAAACAAGGACAAAAGATGCAATTTTCACAGCTTCAAGCATTAATGAAGGATATTGATTTAGCAGGTGAACGGCTGGGAAGATCGAGAAATTTTAAAGATATGGCTAAATTTAAAACCTTAGTCAAAAATTTTGTTAAAGAAGCAGTTGATTATGGCATGGAGCTGAAGCAATCCCATAGCTGGAATGAGATGGGGCAAGGAAGAACGCTTAAAATTGTCGAAACCATTGATAAAGAGCTTGCCTTATTAACTGAAGAAGCATTAAACAAAGAAGGAAAGTCCATTGATCTCCTAGGCAAGATTGGGGAAATTAAAGGACTGCTCATTAATTTATATATGTAAGAGAGTGATTTTTTTGGCACAATCGTGGGAGCAATTACAAGAAATACAGCCTGTTGTCTTAAAAATGTTGAAGAATAGCCTCAATAAAAATCGGCTGGCCCACGCTTATTTATTTGAAGGAATGAAAGGGACAGGGAAAAGGGAAGCCGGTATGCTCCTGGCGAAGAGTCTTTTTTGTCTGCAGCCAGAAGATGCTTATGTCCCATGCGAGCAGTGCGTAAATTGCAAAAGAATATCAGCTGGCAATCATCCTGATGTTCATATGATTGAGCCGGATGGGCTATCGATTAAGAAACATCAGATTCAGCAATTGCAGGAAGAGTTCTCTAAAACAGGTGTAGAGTCAAAGAAGAAGGTTTATATTATTGCTGGTGCTGATAAAATGACAGTTAATGCAGCAAACAGCTTATTAAAATTTTTAGAGGAACCTCATGCAGAGACGACTGCCATCCTTTTAACAGAACAATTGCAGCAAATGCTGCCTACCATTTTATCACGCTGTCAAATTGTAACCTTCAAGCCATTATCTCCTATAAGAGTTGTCGATCAGCTTGTAGAACGCGGGATTGATCCCATGTTAGCGCCTTTACTTGCACAGATGACGAATAATTTAGAAGAAGCTTTGGCATTAAGTGGAGATGATTGGTTTGTACAAGCAAGAAAAATAGTGTTAAAATTATATGAAGCACTTAGGAAAAACCCTCTTGAGGCCATGGTCGCTCTTCAGGAGAGCTGGTTTTTGCACTTTAAAGAAAAAGAACAGTGTGATAGAGGTTTAGACTTACTACTTCTTTTATTAAGAGATTTATTATATATCCAGCTTGGCAAGTGGAAGCAGGTCGTTTTTCTAAATGAAAAACAGCGTTTAGAAATGTTTGCGCTGCAATCATCAAGCAAAAGGCTGACTGAGCAGATGAGTGCCGTGTTAGAAGCAAAGAGAAAATTGCACGCAAATATGAACACACAGCTCCTAATGGAACAGCTTGTGTTAAAAATGCAGGAGGGATCTACATTTGTATGATGTAACAGGAGTTCGCTTTAAAAAAGCGGGCAAAATCTATTATTTTGATCCCGGAGAACTTCCTATACAAAAGGACGACTATGTTATTGTCGAAACGGTTAGAGGTGTCGAATATGGCAAGGTGGTCATCGCTCCTAAAAAGGTCGATGAGCATGATGTTGTACTGCCTTTAAAAAAGGTCCTTCGTATAGCTGATCAAAAGGATCAAATGATTGTTGAAGAGAACAAACAGGCAGCTGCTGAAGCATATGAGGTTTGCTGTGAGAAAGTAAGCACCCATCAACTAGATATGAAGCTAGTGGATGTAGAATATACATTTGACCGCAATAAGGTGATTTTTTATTTTACAGCAGACGGAAGAGTCGATTTTCGTGAGCTTGTAAAGGATCTTGCGGCTATCTTTAGAACAAGAATTGAATTAAGACAAATTGGTGTACGGGATGAGGCAAAAATGCTGGGCGGCATCGGTCCTTGCGGAAGAATGCTCTGCTGTTCTACATTTTTAGGCGACTTTGATCCAGTATCCATCAAAATGGCGAAAGATCAGAATTTGTCTCTAAATCCTACGAAAATATCTGGATTATGCGGCAGGTTAATGTGCTGCCTAAAATATGAGAATGATGAATATGAAGCAGCAAAAGAGCAGCTCCCAGATATCGGAGAATGGATTGAAACACCTGAAGGCCATGGCAAAGTAGTAGGTTTGAATATTCTTGAACGAATTCTGCAAGTAGATGTTAAGGAGCAGGAACGCGTCCTTGAATTTACACTCGAAGAAATTACGAAACAACAAGGTGCTGTATCGGCTCAATCCACAGATTAATGAGGTGGAATGCTTGGATAAAAAAGAGATATTTGATTCAGTCATTAACATGGAAACGCAAATTGGCCAGTTGTATCAGCAGCTTGGAGAGCTAAAACAGCATTTGGCAGAAATATTAGAAGAGAACAATGCACTAAAGCTAGAAAACGAGCATTTACGTCGCCATATGAACAGCACAGTTGCAAAAGGTGCATCTCAGAAGAAAAAAGCAAAGAACGAACATGAGACAGATGCAGAGAAGCTGGATAAGCTTCTTGATGTTGGCGAAGGCTATGATAATCTTGCAAGACTTTATCAGGAAGGCTTTCACATTTGTAACCTTCATTTTGGCAGCCCTAGAAAAGAAGGAGATTGTCTATTTTGCCTCTCTTTTCTTAATAAAAAGTAGTGTGATTACCTTCCTGTTATTAGGAAGGTTTTTTTTACAAATGGCAGTTACATAGTTAATAACCCGGAGGATTTAAATAATGGAATTTTTAAAGGGCGATGAACGCCTGGATTATCTGCTGGCGGAAGATTTAAGAATTATCCAAAGCCCATCTGTGTTTTCTTTTTCATTAGACGCAGTGCTGCTGTCCCGTTTTGTTTATGTGCCGATTCAAAAAGGCAAGCTTATTGATTTATGCAGCGGAAATGGAGTAGTTCCGCTTTTTTTAAGTGCGAGAACAAAAGGAACGATTACAGGAGTGGAAATTCAAGAACGCCTTTATGATATGGCGGTAAGAAGTATAAAATATAATGAGTTAGAAGATCGCCTTAATATGATTCATGGTGACCTGAAAGATATGCCGGCTCAGCTTGGATATGGAAACTATGATGTGGTCACATGCAACCCTCCATATTTTCCGACACCATCTAATGAAGAAATAAACGAAAATGAACATCTTGCCATAGCCCGGCATGAAATTTATTGTACATTGGAAGATACAATCAAAGTATCCAGCCAGCTCGTAAGACAAGGCGGTAAAGTTGCTTTTGTGCATCGGCCTGGCAGACTAATGGATATCATAACGCATATGAGAGCCTATCAGCTTGAACCAAAGCGGATCCGCTTTGTATACCCGAAAGCAGGGAAGGAAGCCAATACGTTATTGATTGAAGCAATCAAGCATGGAAAGCCAGACCTCAAAATCCTGCCTCCTTTAATCGTTTATGATCAAAATAATGAATACACGGCAGAGGTGCGTGAACTTTTATATGGAGACAACTAGCCATTACTTCTATGTTCTGCATTGTCGGGATGGAAGTCTTTATGCTGGATATACAAATGATTTAGCAAGAAGAGTAAAACAGCATAATGAAGGAAAAGGGGCCAAGTACACACGAGGAAGAGGCCCGGTAGAGCTTGTCTTTTCACAGGCATTTGATAATCAGGGAGATGCTTTGAGGGCAGAATATCAGTTTAAGCAGCTTTCACGGCAAAAAAAGCTTCATTTTATAAAGCAAACTGCGCCTATTTCGTGAACGGTGATGGCGCTTATACATAATAGAAGACGGGTGAGATGATGCAACAGCAAAAAAGCTTTCATAATGAAGAACAGAAAGGCATCCTTTATTTAGTTCCAACACCAATCGGCAATTTAGAGGATATGACGTATAGAGCAGTCCGGATTATGAAAGAAGCAGATTTTATTGCGGCAGAGGATACGCGAAATACTAAAAAGCTCTGCAACTACTTTGAAATGACAACGGCGCTGATCAGTTATCATGAACATAATAAGGAAGCGAGCGGCCAAAAAATTGTGGAAAAGCTCAAAGAAGGCTTGAAGATCGCTCTTGTCAGTGATGCGGGTATGCCTGCCATTTCTGACCCTGGCTATGAATTAGTGGCAGCTGCACTGGAAGAGAATATCACCGTTGTTCCACTTCCAGGGGCAAATGCTGGTCTAACTGCACTAATCGCTTCGGGTATTGCCACACAGCCTTTTTACTTCTACGGCTTTTTAGATCGTCAGAAAAAGGTAAAAAGAAAGCAGCTGAGTGAATTGGCAAACATGGAATCAACTATGATTTTTTATGAGGCACCACACCGTTTGAAGGAAACACTGATAATTATGGAAGAACAGCTGGGAGATCGGCAAGTTGTTTTATGCCGTGAGTTAACGAAGAAATATGAAGAGTTTATTAGAGGAAGCTTGTCAGAAGCGGTACAATGGGCAAAAACAGAAGAGGTTCGCGGTGAATTCTGTGTCATTGTTGAAGGCGGTGTGCCTGAAGAAAAGGATACTGCAGCATGGTGGGAGCACATGACAATTGTGGAGCATGTAGAGCACTATATTAATATGAAGGAACTCGCTGTAAAGGATGCAATTAAACAGACAGCCTTAGACCGGCAAATGGCAAAAAGGGATGTTTACCAAGCCTATCATGTTGAAGATCAGTGATTGTGGTGGAAAAACTCTCTTGCAGAATAAAGAAAAAGCTTCTCAAAGTGTTGAGAAGCTTTTTTATCATTATTTAGATGTTTCAAAGTTGCTTTGAATTTCTTGTAAAAGCTGTTCAGCACCTTCACGGCTTAAAATTAATTTACCGCCAGCCAAAGCAAGGTTATCATCAGAAACTTCACCAGTTACTTGGCAAGTCATGTTAGGCTTGTATTTTTTAAGAATGATTTTTTCGTCATCCACATAAATTTCAAGAGCATCTTTTTCTGCGATTCCTAGTGTGCGACGCAATTCAATCGGAATTACCACGCGGCCAAGCTCATCAACTTTACGAACAATACCTGTAGATTTCATTATTGTTTCTCCTCTCAAATCTCCAATTAATTTATGTTTATCTCTCTATGTTTCGTCATTATTCGACAAAATTCTCTATATTTATATGATACCAGCCATTACCATATTCGTCAATTACTTTATAATGTTTTTATGTGGAAAATTTAGTTAGTCTGATAAAGGCTGATATAGAGCGGATTTTATTAAAAAAGTCTTGAATTAAGTATATATTTATTCCAGTTTATTATCAATCAAATAGTTTTAATTAAGGATAAATATTTTCTCATTCGACAAATTTCTACATTCGCAGGATGGTTTGTCGAACAGGATTTTTTAGTCAATTAAATGTCAAAAAGATAAAACGTTATAGTGCAAGGCTCATTATAGGATCTTTCCTTGCACAATTTCTTATTTTTAGGTATATTTTGTTGATATAAGAGGTAATGCTGACGAGTGTAATAATAAAAATATTTTGTACTGCAAGCTGGAAATAATGAAGAAGAATTTACGGTGCTAGAGCATAAAAAAGAGGGCCGCTTATCATAATAGTGCGTACTTTAGCACATCTCTGACCAAACTGTGCTTCCGCTATTCTTAATTCATCGATATGATAAGGAAGTTCCTTCGTTTCCCGTCTTTTCGGACGGGATTTTTTTGAAAGATGATCGGTAACTTCAAAAGGCAAACCTCGTCAGGTTATAGCCAAATAAAATGTTTGGTTCCCTGTCCATCAGGGTGGTTTTCATTAATAGGAGGTAATAGGAATGGAAGAAAAATTAAAGACGTTTTATTTAACAACGCCGATTTACTATCCAAGCGGAAATCTACATATAGGGCATGCATACACTACCGTTGCAGGTGATGCAATGGCTCGTTATAAGCGTATGCGCGGTTTCGATGTTATGTATTTAACGGGAACAGATGAACATGGTCAGAAAATCCAGGAAAAAGCAGAGGAAAAGGGTGTTACTCCGCAAGCATATGTAGATGAAATTGTGGCTGGCATTCAATCACTCTGGGAGAAGCTTGATATTTCTTATGATGATTTTATTCGAACTACACAGGATCGCCATAAGCAAATTGTAGAAAAAATCTTTTCACAGCTTTTAGAGCAAGGCGATATTTACTTGGGAGAATATGAAGGCTGGTATTGTACGCCGTGTGAATCTTATTTTACTGAACGTCAGCTTGTAGATGGAAAATGCCCTGACTGCGGCAGAGAGGTTCATAAAGTTAAGGAAGAATCTTACTTTTTCAAAGTGAGCAAGTATGCTGACCGACTGCTGAAATATTATGAGGAAAATCCAAGCTTCATTCAGCCTGAATCGCGTAAAAATGAAATGATTAATAACTTTATTAAACCTGGTCTGGAGGATTTGGCTGTTTCAAGAACAACGTTTGACTGGGGAGTGAAGGTTCCTGAAAATCCAAAGCATGTTGTATATGTTTGGATTGATGCTTTGTCAAACTATATAACAGCTCTAGGTTATGGAACAGAGGATGACCGGAAATATTTAAACTATTGGCCAGCAGATGTTCATCTGGTTGGGAAGGAAATTGTCCGCTTCCATACTATTTATTGGCCGATTATGCTGATGGCTCTAGACTTGCCGCTGCCTAAAAAAGTTTTTGCCCACGGCTGGCTTTTAATGAAAGACGGTAAAATGTCTAAATCAAAAGGAAATGTTGTGGATCCGGTTACATTAGTTGATCGATATGGTCTTGATGCGCTTCGCTATTACTTGCTTCGTGAAGTTCCTTTTGGAGCGGATGGGGTATTCACACCTGAAGGCTTTGTTGAGAGAATTAATTTTGACTTAGCTAATGATTTAGGGAATCTTCTTAACCGTACAGTTGCGATGGTTAATAAATACTTTGATGGTGTCATCCCAGCCTATAATGGGTCTACTGGTGAATTCGATCAGCTTCTTCTTCAAATGAATGAAGAAACGGTAGAAAAGTATGAAGCAGCAATGGAGAGAATGGAGTTCTCTGTAGCCTTAACAGCCTTATGGCAGCTTGTTAGCAGAACCAATAAATACATTGATGAAACAAAACCATGGGCTCTTGCAAAAGAAGAAGGAAAGAAAGAAGAGTTAGGCAATGTGATGTATCATCTTGCTGAATCTTTGAGAAGAATTGCTGTCCTTCTACAGCCTTTCCTTACACAAACACCGGTTAAAATCTTTAATCAGCTGAATGTTAATACCCCAGAACTAACATCATGGGAAAGCCTCGAAGGTTTTGGAAAAATTTCTGCTGAAACAAAGGTTGAGAAGGGAGAGCCGATCTTCCCTCGTTTAGAACTGGAAGAGGAAGTTGGTTATATTAAGGAAAAGATGCAAGGAAGCGCTCCTGCTCCGGAAGAGAAGAAAACGGAAGAGAAAACAGAAGATAAGCCGGACAGTGAAGAAATTACGATCGATGATTTTATGAAGGTCGATTTGCGTGTTGCCCAGGTTATTCAAGCTGATCCTGTTAAAAAAGCTGATAAGCTCTTAAAGCTGCAGCTGGATTTAGGGTATGAAAAGCGTCAAGTTGTCTCAGGGATCGCTCAGTTTTATAAACCAGAAGATTTAGTTGGCCGAAAAGTTGTTTGTGTAACGAATTTGAAGCCAGTTAAATTGCGCGGTGAATTGTCAGAGGGAATGATTCTTGCTGGAAGTAAGGATGGAGAATTATCTCTTGCAACAATTGCCGAGGCATTGCCGCTTGGCGCACGGGTAAAATAAATCTATTTTTCATTAGGACATAGAAGAGCCGCTGATTTTCAGCAGGCACTTCTATGTTTTCTTACAATTATAGAAGTAAATATCATATGGGACTTAATTGTTACAAAAAATAAATTTTCACGAAATGGCTCTGAACAAACTTTAAAATTTATCGGAAAATGGTTTTTTAGAATATTATATTTAACTAGCTATTTGAAGATTAACTTCATTTAGTTGAGTTAGCCTTTTCTTAATCTTTATATGTTTAATATTTGAAAGAGCAATTGACTATGTTTTGAAGGATAAAAACTTTTATATTCTACTATAGTAAAAATCGCTGTTATACAATTGAAATAATTGTTATGGAATTTAAAAATATGACAATAAGGAGAATTCTTATGTTTTTTGATACACATGTACATTTAAATGCTGAACAATTTGAAGATGATCTGCAGGAGGTAATTGACCGAGCAGTTGAAGAAGGTGTCACAAATATGGTCGTTGTAGGTTTTGATCGCCCGACCATTAAGAAGGCAATGGAGCTTGTTGAAAAATATGACTTCTTATATGCGAGTGTTGGCTGGCATCCTGTTGATGCTATTGATATGACTGATGAAGATCTCCTTTGGATTGAAGAACTTTCTGCTCATCCAAAAGTAGTTGCTTTAGGAGAGATGGGACTCGATTATCATTGGGATAAATCACCAAAGGAAATACAAAAAGAAGTGTTTCGCAAGCAGATTCGCCTTGCGAAAAAAGTGGGACTGCCAATCGTTATCCATAATCGTGAAGCAACAGCGGATATTGTGGCGATTTTAAAAGAGGAAGAGGCAGCAGAAGTAGGAGGCATCATGCATTGCTTTAGCGGAAGTGCGGAAACGGCACAGGAATGTGTGGAAATGAACTTTCTCATTTCATTAGGGGGACCTGTAACATTTAAAAATGCGAAGAAGCCAAAAGAAGTAGCTGAGGTCATCCCGCTGGAAAAATTATTGATTGAAACAGACTGCCCGTTTTTAGCGCCACACCCGTACCGCGGCAAACGCAACGAACCGAGTTATGTGACTCTTGTAGCGCAGGAAATTGCTGAGATTAAAGAAATTTCTGTACATGAAGTTGCGAAAGCTACAACCGACAATGCAAAAAAACTATTCGGCATAAATTGATAGCAAAGGCTGTCGACATTTGGATAAGCTTGTCCGATTTTTTTCTAATTCTAAAAAGTTCTACATGTCTCATTGTCAACATAGGATAACCATGTCGATAACTCTCTCTTTTCTTTCTCTTTCTTTTTTTGCATAATAGGATATACGTTATCAGGCAAGTTTGTAAAATAAGGGAAGTTAGGCGTTGATCTGAAGGAGATTTACAATCTGGAGGTGAAAATGAAGGAGTCACTTTTGCTGATTTTTGCTTTCAAAGCTGGAGTTTTTTCGTGGAAAGGAGGAG
Source organism: Cytobacillus gottheilii (assembly GCF_018582665.1). Lineage (NCBI taxonomy): Bacteria > Bacillati > Bacillota > Bacilli > Caryophanales > Bacillaceae > Cytobacillus > Cytobacillus gottheilii. The sequence goes on from NZ_CP071709.1 coordinate 49,898, forward strand.
CCCAACCGGTCTTCTATACCTATTTTTATGAAAGATGAACTTTTCCTTTAAAAATCTGGATCAAACGCCCGAACCTTTCAAACTGGAAAAGAGAAAGAGTTGACAGCCTGAAAGATTGTCTATATAATCACTCCGAGAGAAAAGGAGGCGTTTTTCATCGTGATACAAAACATGAAAAACCTGTTATCCGAGTCTTTGAGTAAAAAAAAGCTGGCCATTATTTCTGCTAGTTTTATAGTATTTGCAGCAGCCTTTGGATTTGTTATCTTTGAAATGACAAAAAAGTCCGTTGTGCTGACGCTTGATGGCCGTGAAGAAATCATCAAAACACATGCAGATACCATCAATGAAATATTTGATGATATGGATATAACATTACGCTCAGAAGATTACGTGTTTCCCTCGGTTAACACAAAGGTTGAGAATGATTTAGAAGTAATATGGAATCCTGCTAATGAGATTGAACTTGTGAATGGCAGTGAAACAAAATCCGTTTGGTCCGCAGCTGAAACAGTTGGCGAGTTCCTAAAGGAACAAAACATTGAGATCACAGAGCATGACCAGGTAGAACCAAAGCAGGAAGAAAAGATTACAGGAAATACAGCTATTCAGATTGAAAAAGCATTTTCTTTAACCCTGGCAAATGGCGGGGAAGAAAAGAAGGTTTGGTCAACTTCGACTACGGTCGCTGACTTTTTATCACAGCAGGGTATTGAGCTGAAAGAATTAGATCGTGTTGAGCCAAATTTGGAAGAGACAGTCAAAGCAGATGACACTATAAAAGTCATTCGAGTTGAAAAAGTCACCGATGTAGTGGAAGAACCAATAAATTTTGCAGTTGTGACAAAAAAGGATGACAGCTTGAACAGAGGTTCTGAGAAAGTTGTTACACAAGGTCAAGAAGGTCTCGTATCAAAACAATTCGAGATCATCAAAGAGAATGGGAAAGAAATTTCCCGCAAGCTGATAAGCGAGAAAACGCTCAAAGAAAAACAAGATAAAGTGGTTGCTGTCGGTACAAAAGTAGCTGCTGCAACGAAGGTTGTCTCTCGCGGCAGCAGTGCACCTGCTGGCGGTAAAGAGATGTATGTCAGCTCTACTGCTTATACGGCGGGCTGTAATGGCTGTTCCGGTTACACAGCTACGGGCATTAACTTAAAAGCGAACCCGAATGTAAAGGTAATCGCAGTTGATCCTAGTGTCATTCCATTAGGCACAAAGGTATATGTTGAAGGATATGGCTACGCAGTGGCAGCTGATACAGGCTCTGCGGTTAAAGGAAACAAGATTGATGTTTTCTTTGCTAATAAATCTGACGCCTATCGCTGGGGACGCAAATCTGTCAAAATAAAAATACTGAATTAACCACATTGCAGGGGATTTCTATCCTCTGCTTTTTTATGCTTTTCGAAGGATGAGCTTTATGCCCGAGGTCATTGCTTTCTTTTGTTTCCTTATATTTTCATATATAATAAATAGCATTGGAAAAAAATCTTTGTATATATATAGACGATTCACATTACAAAAATGTTTCATTTATTTTTCAATTATTTTATTTTTTTAATTTTAAAGAGGAGCATTTATGAAAATCAAAGAAATTATTGTCGTAGAGGGCAAGGACGACACTGTTGCTATAAAAAGAGCCCTTGAGGCTGATACTATTGAGACAAATGGCTCTGCCATTAATAAAGATACGCTGGAAAGAATTAAACATGCCCAGGAAGCAAGAGGAGTGATTGTGCTTACAGATCCTGATTTTCCTGGTCAAAAGATCCGACAAATCATCAGTGAATACGTCCCAAACTGCAAGCATGCGTTTATTGAGAAAAGCGCAGCCATTGAAAAGCTGGGCAGAGGAGTAGGAGTCGAGCATGCATCACCAGACGTCATCCGTGAGGCACTGAAGCATGCTCATATGATGACCCAAATCGTACAAATAGACATTACTCAGGATGATCTGCTTGAAGCAGGACTAATTGGCGGTCCCGGGGCAAAGGAGCGCCGTGAGAAGCTGGGCAGGCTGCTTAAGATTGGCTATACGAATGGAAAGCAGCTTCATAAAAGGCTTACCATGTTTTCTGTGAAGAAGGAAGATTTTGAACGTGCAATAGAAGCAATCAGCCAGGAGGATAATCATGAATAAAGATATAGCGACACCGGTTAGAACGAAGGCGATCTTAGATAAATATGGCTTTTCTTTTAAAAAGAGTCTGGGTCAGAACTTCTTAATTGATACGAATATATTGAAGCGGATTGTTGATCATGCGGAACTAACGGAAACTTCAGGTGCAATTGAAATTGGTCCCGGCATTGGTGCGCTGACAGAACAGCTGGCACGAAGAAGTGCCAAAGTGCTTGCATTTGAAATTGATCAGCGGCTGCTGCCAATCCTGGAAGATACATTGTCTCCATACGAAAATAAAAAAATTATTAATAGTGACATATTAAAAGCGGATGTACATAAGGCAATTGCAGAAGAATTTGCTGGTTTAGATGATATTATGGTGGTTGCAAACCTCCCGTATTATGTTACAACGCCGATTATTATGAAACTGCTTGAGGACAAGCTGCCCATTAGAGGTATTGTATGTATGCTGCAAAAAGAAGTGGCAGACCGTATAGCGGCTAAACCTGGTACAAAGGATTACGGCTCCCTATCTATTGCGATACAGTATTATACGGTGGCTGAAACGGTCATGATCGTTCCGAAAACGGTCTTTATGCCACAGCCTAATGTTGACTCAGCTGTCATTCGCCTAATAAAAAGAGAGATACCTGCAGTTGCGGTGAAAAATGAAGAGTTTTTCTTTTTTGTGACAAGGGCAAGTTTTGCTCAAAGACGAAAGACGCTGCTCAATAATTTAACAAGTCAGCTTCCGAACGGAAAAGAGAAGAAAGAGCAAATTCTTGCTGCGTTGGAACAAGTGGAAATTGATCCTGGCAGAAGAGGAGAGACCCTTTCAATTGAGGAGTTTGGAAAGCTAAGTGATGCCCTTTACCCCTATTTTGAGGGCCAGCTGTAAGGAAATCTGATTTAAAAAGCCTGCTTTTTTTGCAGGCTTTTTTGTTATCTTACTCTATGATGAATGCTGCCGGAAAAAGCATGTGAAGAGCGCTCTCAGCTGCTTGAAACAAGGCCGTGGTTAATTATTATCTTTGAAAGGAATGGCGGGAAGAATCATTTAAACATTCATTTTAAAAGGAGAAGCCAGAAGGAACGAGTAAAAGAGGTGATCTGGGAATTACTGAGTCCATTCATTTCTGTTCATCAATATTAAAAGGCATCCCCGTCCTTAATACTCCTCTTGTTTCAATGCCTCCAATTCCTCTTTCGCCGGTTAAGGTATTGCGGAGGACATCCCATACATTAATTCTCTCCATAAAGGGTGTGTAGCTTATTTTGGCTACAATATAGACTGGATCAAGGGCATGTATGTTGACTCTTGAAGGGGAGCTGGCAAAGTTCGCTCCAGCATGAATAAGAGACTCAAAATGAGATTGGCATGCTCCGGCAAATATGACAAGCTGATCTAAATGCGGAACTTTTTTGCGGGCTTCTCGTACTGTCTGTACAAAATGCTTTGAATGTCTGTAAGCGTTAATATCTGTTTTGCTGCCTTTTGCTTTTGAATAAGCATCATGGCCTGTAATGACAAGAATATCAGGTCTATAATACTCAACAAGCTCACCGATCTTTAGAGGCATTTCTTTTTCTGTTGAATGTATACCAGTGACGGGAACACCGATTTTTTCATATAAGGACAAGCACTTCTTTAAATAAGCAGGATCGCCATCAAGATGAAGAACTTTACCTGGCAGCTGAAAATAGTTATATGATTTGCTGTAGCTGTCTGTTGCTGAATATTCCTGCTTCTGCTTAATCAGATCAACATCCTGGCGGAATAAGTGGTACGATTGTTCTTCGAGAGAACGGTATTCCTGTTCTTTTCTCATCCGGTCCGGAGCACTAATCATAATTAAGTCTTCATAAGGTGCATCAGCAATTAAGCGAACATCCTCTCCATACAAAATGGCCAGCTTCTGTCCGCCTTCTTCTTTAATATCGATGACGCGAAACATAATATCACAATTGTATGATACCCTCCCGACGATATCCATCATATTTATAGTCAAATGTCGTCACTCCAATTAGGCATTTCGTTACAATAACGTTTCTGACATAAACTATGCACTTGGCTTGTGACTTGTGCCTGCAAAGTTGAAGGCAGTAGCTCTGCTGCGAATTTAATATAAAAAAATCTAAAAAAGTGTACATATTCACTTTGATGATGGGATATCCTAAGAAATGTTGAAATTCAACAGAAAAAGAAGAAAAAAATATATTGACATACATTTTGAAATCCTGTTATAATTTATATTTTTATTTGACTATTTTGTGTCAGCGTGATATACTTTACATAGTGAGGTGGACCGAATGGCAAAAACATTAACGGATATTAAGAAAGCTCTTGATTCAAATCTTGGAAAAAGGCTATTGCTGAAAGCAAATGGCGGACGGAGAAAGACGATCGAGCGTTCAGGCGTTTTAGCTGAAACATATCCATCAGTATTCGTCATTGAGCTAGACCAGGATGAAAATGCATTTGAACGTGTATCGTACAGCTATGCGGATATACTGACAGAAACGGTTCAAATTACCTTCTATGATGAAACATCAGGACATGTTGCTTTAAGCTGACATTAAATAATGGCTACATCTGAAGCAGTGAACATGGTTTGCTGCTTTTTGCTTTGCCTTTTTATAGAACAGATATATATTGGAGAAAATAGCCTCTTATGAAAACAGAGCAGTGTTTCATACTAAGAATATCGCAGTGTGAAAAAGGAGAGGTTATCTGTGGCCAGAAGAAGAGGAATCATGTCGTATCGGCTGAAAGAAGAAATTGCAAAGGAACTTGGCTTTTATGATACAGTTCAAAAAGAGGGCTGGGGCGGCATTAAAGCTAAGGATGCCGGCAATATGGTAAAAAGAGCAATTGAAATTGCGCAGCAAAATCTTCAGGACAATCGCTAGACATCTCTAGGCTTCACTTACACAGTATTACATCACAATAGCACTGCGATGATAGCCGGGGCTCTTTGCTCCGGCTTATCTTAGAATAAAATGCCTGAAAAATGAACCAGCAATACGGAACGAATATGTTATATTAGATAGTTGCTGGTGCAAAAATGAATAATAATTTTTAATAATATGGTTTCACAGGTCTTACGATATTCGTTTTGTGGTAAAATAGGACAAAAAATGGAGATGCTGATTTACTCAAAAAGGAGTGCAGCAGGACCTATAGGATTTCAATCTGCAAACGGCAATTGCGGATTCATTTTATAAAGTAGGTGGAGATTTTGAAGCTTTTGGTGAAGGCCCCGGCGAAGATTAATTTATCATTGGATGTACTACATAAACGTGATGATGGCTATCACGAAGTAGAAATGATTATGACAACCATTGATTTAGCCGATCGGCTTGAGTTAACACTATTGGAAAAAGACGAAATTCGAATTATATCCCATAATCGTTTTGTTCCAGATGATCATAGGAATTTAGCATATCAGGCAGCGATGCTGTTAAAGGAACGATTTCAGGTAAAGCAGGGTGCCAATATCACAATTGAAAAAATGATTCCGGTTGCAGCAGGGCTGGCAGGCGGCAGCAGTGATGCAGCGGCAGCGCTGAGAGGTTTAAACAAACTGTGGAATCTTGGTTTAAGCTTAGATGAATTGGCAGTGCTTGGTGCTGAAATTGGTTCTGATGTATCTTTTTGTGTATATGGAGGGACGGCTTTAGCTACCGGAAGAGGAGAGATGATCCGTCAGCTAGAAGCACCGCCGACTTGCTGGGTGATCCTTGCAAAGCCTTTTATAGGGGTGTCTACGGCTGATGTGTATCGTAAGCTGGATTTAGACGGTGTAAAGCATCCGCAGACGGAAGCGATGATTCACGCAATTGAAAATGACGATTATGAGAAGGTGTGTCAGCATCTTGAAAATGTTTTAGAAACAGTAACATTAAAAATGCATCCTGAAGTCGCTCAGATCAAAGATCAGATGAAGCGTTTCGGGGCGGATGCGGTCTTAATGAGCGGCAGTGGTCCGACTGTTTTTGGACTTGCTCACCATGATTCGCGGATGCACCGTGTTTATAATGGTCTGCGCGGATTTTGTGATCAGGTTTTTGCGGTTAGAATGCTGGGAGAACGACATACGCTTGATTAAATCCGTATATTAATGGTATATTACTGTTAAAATATTCGGATTTAACAGGAGGGCCAATGATGAAGTTTCGCAGAAGTGAACGTTTAATAGATATGACGAATTATTTATTAGAGCATCCGCATCAGTTGGTATCCTTAACCTACTTCTCAGAGAGATATGGATCTGCCAAATCCTCTATTAGCGAAGATTTAGCTATCATAAAAGAAACCTTCGAACATAGAGGAATTGGGACTCTGCAAACCGTGCCAGGTGCTGCAGGCGGAGTAAAATATCAAGTGAGAATGACGGATGAGGATGCAAAGCCAATTATCAATCAGCTTTGTGAGCTGATTGCCAGTCCTAATAGGCTGCTTCCGGGCGGTTATCTTTATATGACAGATATTCTTGGGGATCCTATGATTGTTAAACAGGTAGGACGGTTATTCGCCTCGGCATATGCGGATAAAGAGATAGATGTCGTCATGACTGTCGCTACAAAAGGAATTGCATTAGCTTATGCTGTTGCCAACTATTTGAATGTCCCAGTAGTGATTGTGAGAAGGGACAGCAAGGTAACAGAAGGATCTACCGTTAGTATTAATTATGTATCAGGCTCCGCCAAAAGAATTCAAACAATGGTCTTATCAAAAAGAAGTCTTGAAGAAGGTTCAAGGGTTCTGATTGTTGACGACTTCATGAAGGCAGGCGGTACAGTTAACGGAATGATTAGCATGCTGGATGAGTTCAATGCAGCGCTTGTCGGCATTGCAGTTTTAGTAGAGGCGGAAAAAGCAGAGGAAAGACTAGTGGATGATTATTTATCCTTAGTTAGGCTTTCAGATGTAGATGTGAAAGAAAAGAAAATCAATGTGACACATGGCAACTATTTTACCAATAAACAAGTGGAGGGAAAGTCATGAAAATCATTCAAACAAATGAAGCACCAGCTGCAATTGGACCTTATTCACAGGGAATTACAGTCAATAATCTCTTTTACAGTTCCGGGCAAATCCCTCTAAATGCTGATGGAGTGATGGTTGAGGGTGATGTAAAAGTTCAGACTCATCAGGTATTCAAAAACCTGCAGGCTGTTCTTCAGGCAGCAGGCGCTTCACTTGAAACCGTTGTGAAGGCAACTGTTTTTATTAAGAATATGGATGATTTCGCTAGTATCAACGAAGTATACGGCGAGTATTTCCACACGCATAAACCGGCGCGTTCTTGTGTCGAGGTAGCGCGGCTCCCAAAAGATAGCTTAGTAGAGATCGAAGTCATTGCACTGGTTAAATAAAATATAAGCCATAGTGAAGAAGCATCCGAAAGCATACGGATGCTTTTTATTTTGGACTCTTATTTAAAAGGGGAAAAATCTTAGCTTGGATATTTATGGTTTGAGTCTTACAGGGGTGGCGGGGAATGTGGTGAGCTGAACGGCACATCCAGCAGAAAAAACGTGTCTCGCAGTGTAATTCGACCTGTTTTTCTTATATTAAAAAGCAACAAAGTCTGCATGAACGGCCTCCTGAAGGAGCGTTTTCGGGACTTTATGACATGAAACCTGTCTATTTCATTATTTAGGCCTAATTATTCAAAAAATTTTTTCTATAAAAGGAGGAATAATGCAAAATGGTGTTGAATGTTAATAAATAGGATTTTATCTACTGGAAAAGGTGGTGAACATAGTGGAAGTAACTGACGTAAGATTACGCCGTGTAAATACGGATGGACGGATGAGAGCGATTGCCTCTATTACACTGGATCATGAATTTGTTGTTCATGATATTCGGGTGATTGACGGGAATAATGGCTTATTCGTTGCAATGCCGAGTAAACGCACCCCGGATGGAGAGTTCAGGGACATTGCTCACCCTATTAATTCCGGAACCCGCGGTAAAATCCAAGAAGCGGTCTTAGCAGAATACCACCGTTTAGGTGAGTTAGAAGTAGAGTTTGAAGAAGCTGGAGCTTCCTAGAAAGAGAGTCCAACAAGAGCCTGCTATGTAAAGTAGGGCTCTTTTTTATTTATAAAAAATGTGCCGCTCGAAAGCAAACCCACCATTATATACCCTTACCAAATCTTGTTAAACATACCCCGGCAGAAAAAGTTATGAAATTGTTCAAAATTCTAATAAGACTTTCCAGTATGATTAAATAGCAGATTCAAATATAGTAAAAGTCCTTTTTATGTATGACATGCAGCGAAGTGAATCATCATGGATGAATATGGAAGATTGAGTGTGCTTGTACAATAAGAGGAAAATATCCTGTAAAATATAACTACTTACACGAGATTCCTTGAAATCAGCCTCTATTTAAGATATATTCTTAATGGATAAAAAGGTGAAATTGGAGGCTATTAAATGTCTAATCGATACGCGGTCATTTTAGCCGCAGGTCAGGGGACAAGAATGAAATCAAAATTATATAAAGTCCTGCATCCTGTGTGCGGAAAACCGATGGTTCAGCATGTTGTTGATCAAGTTGCGAAGCTTGATATCCAAGATATTGTTACGATTACTGGGCATGGAGCTGAAAAAGTAAAAGCTCAATTAGGCGCTAAAAGCGTATATGCCCTGCAGGAAGAGCAGTTAGGTACAGCTCATGCTGTTATGCAAGCAGCAGATCATCTGGAGAACAAAGAGGGTGTCACAATTGTTGTTTGCGGAGATACGCCTCTAATTAAAGCGGAAACGATGGAAGCGCTTTTTGCTCATCACGAAAAAACAAACGCAAAAGCAACAGTGCTGACTGCTTTTGCAGATAATCCTGCTGGATATGGCCGCATTGTTCGTAATAGTCAAGGTCATGTAGAGAAGATTGTCGAGCATAAAGATGCTTCCGAGGAAGAATTAAAGTTACAGGAAATCAATACAGGCACGTATTGTTTCGATAATGCAGCATTATTTACAGCACTGAAGAAAGTTAAAAATGATAATGTTCAAGGGGAATATTATTTACCTGATGTCATCGAAATATTAAAAACAGAAGGTGAAATAGTAACAGCCTTTGGTACAAATGATTTTGAAGAAACTTTAGGTGTAAATGACCGTGTAGCATTAGCTCAGGCGGAATTGTTTATGAAGAATCGAATCAATGAATATCATATGCGTGCTGGTGTAAGCATGATTGATCCATCCAATACTTATATTGGTGCAGATGTTGAAATTGGTTCAGATACAGTTATATATCCTGGAACGGTGATTAGCGGAGAAACTAAAATTGGTTCAGATTGTACAATAGGTCCTAATTCGCATCTGGAAAATTGCGAAATTGGTGATAGAACGGTTATTCGCCAATCTGCTGCTTTTGATAGCCAGATCGGCTCAGATGTTCAGATTGGACCATTTGCGCATATTCGCCCGCAATCAAATGTTCATGATGAAGTGAAGATCGGCAACTTTGTCGAAATCAAAAAATCTGTTATTGAAAAGGGCAGTAAAGTATCCCATTTAAGCTATATTGGTGATGCTGAGGTCGGTAAAGATGTAAATATCGGCTGTGGAGCTATCACAGTAAATTATGATGGGAAAAATAAGTTCCTGACAAAAATAGAAAATGGCGTATTTATCGGCTGCAATTCCAACCTGGTTGCACCAGTGACAATTGGAGAAGGCGCATATGTTGCAGCAGGTTCAACCATTACTGAGGATGTTCCTGGAGAGGCGCTGTCTATTGCACGCGCTCGTCAAGTGAATAAAGAGAATTATGTACAAAAGCTAGATATCAAGAAATAAAAAAACACGGAGGCACAGGCATGTCGAATCAGTATTTAGATCCAAATTTAAAGGTTTTCAGTTTAAATTCAAACAAAGCATTGGCCGAGGAAATTGCAAAATTTATTGGCGTTGAATTGGGAAAATGCTCTGTTACCCATTTTAGTGATGGTGAAATTCAAATAAACATTGAAGAAAGTATTCGCGGCTGTGACGTATATGTCATTCAATCAACAAGCGCTCCTGTTAATGAGCATTTAATGGAACTGCTTATTATGATTGATGCATTAAAACGCGCTTCTGCTAAGACGATTAATATTGTTATGCCATATTATGGCTATGCGCGCCAAGACCGCAAAGCTAGAGCACGTGAACCAATTACGGCGAAGCTTGTGGCGAATCTGCTTGAGACAGCAGGTGCGACTCGTGTAATTACTTTAGATCTGCATGCTCCGCAAATTCAAGGTTTCTTTGATATTCCGATTGACCACTTAATGGGCGTGCCAATTCTAGCAGAGTACTTTAAGAATAAAGACCTGCAAGGCGATGTTGTCATCGTTTCTCCTGACCACGGCGGAGTAACACGTGCCCGCAAAATGGCAGACCAGCTGAAAGCTCCGATTGCGATTATCGATAAACGCCGTCCAAAGCCAAATGTGGCTGAGGTAATGAATATTGTTGGTAATATTGATGGCAAGATTGCTATCTTAATTGACGATATTATTGATACAGCTGGAACGATCACACTAGCTGCTAATGCATTAGTAGAAAATGGCGCTGCTGAAGTATATGCTTGCTGCAGTCATCCTGTATTATCAGGACCTGCAATTGAAAGAATTGAGAACTCTAAGATTAAAGAACTAGTCGTAACGAACTCAATCGCTTTGCAGGAAGAAAAGAAAACAGGTAAAGTTGTTGAACTGTCTGTAGCATCACTTATTGGTGAAGCCATTATCCGTGTACATGAAGAACAGTCTGTAAGTGTATTGTTCGATTAATATTTTTTGTTAGGCCTGCTAAACGAAAGCAGGTCTAACTGCATTATAGAAAAATTGCCGCTCCAGCCTATATAGATCTACTTTTCTGCTTCCCGCTGTACTGATCTTATAAACTAAAACGTTTAGACTTCCTCTTTTTAGGGCATTTTTTATATAGAAAGCCATTCAATATACAAGAGGAAGGGGATCATTATGGCAATAACATTAGAAGCAAAAAAACGAAGTGAATTTCGTCATTCATCGCTTACGAAAATTAGGCATGAAGGGAATATCCCAGCAGTTGTATATGGGCAAAAAGTGGAGAGTACACCGATATATTTAAGTGAGTCTGACTTTATCAAAACGATTAAGGAAGTTGGGCGCAATGGTGTATTCTCATTAAATGTTGATGGCAAGAAACATGAAGTCATGTTAACGGAATATCAAACAAACTCATTGCGTAATAATATTGTGCATGTAGACTTTCTAGCAGTCGATATGTCCAAGGAAATTACGGCAGAGGTAAGAGTCAATTTGGTCGGCGATGCACAAGGCGTGAAAGATGGCGGTGTTATGCAGCAATCACTGCATGAAGTTTCCGTAACAGCTACTCCAAATGAAATTCCTTCTTCAGTTGATGTGGATGTAACAGATTTACAAGTGAACGAAACTATTACTGTTGCTGATCTTAAGACAAGCGGTTCTTATTCACTCAACCATGATGCTGAAGAAGTGATCGCTTCCATTCTCCCTCCTAAACAGGAAGAAGAAATAAACAGCGGTGAGCAGCAGGAGGAAGGTACGCCTGAGCAAGAAGAAGGAAGAGAAACAGAAAGCGAGTAAAAAGAATAACTTTTATACTTGCCAAGAGCTGGCTGCATTACGATGTTAGGCCAGCTTTTGCTTTTTCTTTATGACGAGTTAAATTAGCATTGCAGCTAATTTAGTAACTTCTAACATGCCGTCTGGTGCTGACAGCTGCCATCACTAGATTAAGAAGCAGGTGAAGTGAAGATGAAATTATTTGTTGGCCTTGGAAATCCAGGCAAACCATATGAACATACAAGGCATAATATCGGTTTTGAAGTGATTGATCACTTGGCTGTTAAGCTTGGTATTACATTAGATCAGGCAAAGTTTAAAGGTGTTTATGGATTTGGAATTGTTAACGGAGAAAAAGTATTTTTATTAAAGCCTCTTACATATATGAATTTATCTGGCGAATCCATCCGCCCACTTATGGATTACTATGGAATTGAAGATGATGAATTAACCGTCATTTATGATGATCTTGATTTGCCTGTCGGAAAAATTCGTCTCCGCCAGAAAGGAAGCGCCGGCGGGCATAATGGAATTAAATCGACAATTGCCCATCTTGGCACCATGCAATTTAATCGAATTCGAGTAGGAATTGATCGTCCCCCAGCGGGCATGAAGGTTCCTGATTATGTGCTGGGAAAATTTTCTTCTGAGGAACAGCAGGAATTACAGAGCGTAATCGAGAAATGTGTAAACGCATGTGAAGCTGCCATTAAGGAGCCTTTCTTACAAGTGATGAATCAGTTTAATCAATCTTAAATACATCATAAGCATATAAAATGAATAAGCTAGTTTAACACATTTAACTTTTTGCACATCTTGTGCCCCTTTAATTGATTGAATAACTTCCTTTCTGAACGTCCATAATAGGGATATGTACGGATAGGAGGGGCTTTAATGGCTATTCATTATCATTGCCGTCATTGCGGCGCAAAGCTTGGCTCTATTGATTCGATGTCTGTTCAAACAGAGCAGCTCGGATTTCACAAATTAAATGATGAAGAGCGTCAAGATATGCTGATGTATGATTCCTCGGGGAATGTGCAAGTTAAGGCGATTTGTGAGGACTGCCAAGAATCTCTAGAACGCAACCCTGATTACCATCAGCAGGATTTTCTTATTCACTAACGCTTTGGGCCGTTTTGTCCAAAGCATTTTTCTATTTGCATTTATAGTATTTTTTTAATAGTTTATGGGTTTGGTGAACCCTTTCGTTATGGATAAAATGAGATTAATTTCGTATCGCTTCGACACGGCGATGTTTTTAGAAGCGACGTACTTTATATAGGGGGACTTTTCTGTATGTTAGGGCTTAAGCGAATATTTGGCCAGCAGGATGATGTAGTATCTATCTTGTCTGGTGTTCAAGAAGGGTTAAAGGAGCAACTGATCGCTGGCTTATCTGGTTCTGCACGGGCACTATTCATTTCTTCTGTTTATGAGCAGTCGAAAAGGCCTATTCTGATTGTGACTCACAATTTATTGCAGGCGCAAAAATTATATGATGATATCATCAGTTTAATAGGAGAAGAGGAAGTACTTCTTTATCCGGCGAACGAATTGATTGCTGCTGAAATAAGCATCGCAAGCCCAGAACTTAAGGCACAAAGAATAGAGGCACTGAATTATTTGATCCAGCAGAAGGCAGGGATCGTCATAGCTCCAATGGCAGGTGTGAGAAAGGTGCTGCCGCCATCAGACCTATGGAAAAAATACCAGATGACATTGTCTGTTGGAGATGACTTGCTTGAAGAGCAATTAAACCGTTTCGTCCAGATGGGTTATGTTCGCGTTGATATGGTTTCAGCTCCAGGTGAATTTAGTGTGAGAGGCGGAATCATTGATATTTACCCATTAACTGAAAATGATCCCATCCGAATTGAACTTTTTGACACAGAAATTGATTCCATTCGAACATTTTCACTAGAAGACCAGAGATCCAAGGAAAAGCTCCAGCAAACATTAATTGGTCCAGCAACCGAAATCCCGCTTGAAAAAGAACATTATGACAAGTTGGTTGAGCGGATTGAACTGGGACTGGGGAAAAGCCTGAAAAAGCTTAAAAATGATAAAGACAAAACATTATTATCACAAAATATCGGCTATGAGCTTGAACAGCTGAGAACAGGCCATAAGCCTGAGCAGCTCTTTAAATACACTTCTCTTGCTTATGAATCAGGAAGTAGTTTAATAGATTATCTGCCAGAATCAGGTCTTATTTTTATAGATGAAATCAGCAGAGTACAGGAAATGAATGATTCACTTGAGAAAGAAGAAGCAGAATGGTATACAAGCATGCTCGGTGAAGGGAAAATGATTCATGATGTGAAGGTTGCTTACTCTCTAAAGGAGCTCACAGCCAGAACGGATCATTCCATTACCTATATGTCTTTATTTCTTCGCCATGTTCCTAATACAAGCCCGCAAAACATTGTGAATATGACTTGTAAGCAAATGCAGAATTTTCATGGGCAAATGCATGTGCTAAAAGGAGAGCTGGAACGCTGGGAGAAGAATAATTATTCTGTTGTATTTTTAGCATCTGACGAAGAGAGAGTAGATAAACTTCAAAAGGTTCTCGAAGATTATGAAATTGATGCTGCTAAAATAAGTGCCGATCAGGCAGTTCTTCAGGGAAGAGCTCAAATTCTTCCAGGCGGCCTGCAAACTGGTTTTGAGCTAAGCTCCCAAAGGCTGGCTGTTATAACAGAGGAAGAATTATTTAATAAAAAAGTTAAGAAAAAATCACGAAAACAAAAACTTTCCAATGCAGAGCGTATTAAAAGTTATTCCGAGCTGAAAATCGGCGATTATGTAGTTCATGTGAATCACGGTATCGGGAAATATATTGGCATTGAAACGTTAGAGATTAACGGGGTACACAAAGATTACCTTCACATTCGCTATCAGGGAAGCGATAAGCTTTATGTGCCGGTTGAACAAATTGACCTTGTTCAAAAATACGTTGCTTCTGAAGCAAAAGAACCGAAAATCTATAAACTTGGCGGAAATGACTGGAAGCGGGTAAAGAAAAAGGTTCAATCTTCAGTGGAAGACATTGCGGATGATTTAATTAAATTGTACGCAGAGCGGGAGTCATCGAAAGGCTATGCTTTCAGCCCGGATGGAGAGATGCAGCGAGATTTTGAAGCAGCCTTCCAATATCAGGAGACAGAGGATCAGGTTCGTTCCATCCATGAAATTAAAAAGGATATGGAACGGGAACGTCCGATGGATCGCCTATTATGCGGAGATGTTGGCTATGGGAAAACAGAAGTTGCCATTCGTGCCATTTTTAAAGCCATTGCGGATGGAAAACAGGTAGCATTCCTGGTGCCAACAACCATTCTGGCACAGCAGCATTATGAAACAATGCGTGAGCGTTTTCAAGATTATCCGATTGAAATTGGTCTGCTGAGCCGTTTCCGGACAAAGAAACAGCAAACAGAAACGTTAAAAGGGTTAAAAGCAGGAACGATTGATGTAGTTGTCGGTACCCATCGGATCCTTTCAAAAGATATTGAATATCGGGACTTAGGTTTGCTAGTCATTGATGAGGAACAGCGTTTTGGTGTTACACATAAGGAGAAAATCAAGCAGCTGAAAACAAATGTTGATGTTTTAACACTGACGGCTACACCAATTCCAAGGACTTTACATATGTCCATGCTTGGGGTCCGGGACCTATCTGTCATAGAAACACCGCCGGAAAACCGTTTCCCGGTTCAAACGTATGTAATGGAATATAACGGGGCTTTAGTGAGAGAAGCGATTGAACGAGAGCTGGCTCGCGATGGCCAAGTGTACTTCCTATATAACCGTGTGGAGGATATTGAGCGGAAAGCGGAGGAAATCTCGATGCTTGTCCCTGATGCAAGAGTCACATATGCACACGGAAAAATGACAGAAAATGAATTAGAGTCGGTAATGATCGGCTTTCTAGAGGGCGAGTATGACGTACTTGTCAGCACGACTATTATTGAAACCGGTGTAGATATTCCGAATGTAAATACACTGATTGTTCATGATGCTGATCGCATGGGACTTTCACAGCTTTATCAGTTAAGAGGCCGCGTAGGACGCTCGAATCGGGTAGCTTATGCTTACTTTACGTATAGGAAGGATAAAGTTCTGACTGAAGTGGCGGAAAAGAGATTACAAGCCATTAAAGAATTTACAGAGCTGGGGTCCGGCTTCAAAATTGCTATGAGAGACTTGACGATTCGAGGTGCAGGAAATCTCTTGGGAGCAGAACAGCATGGGTTTATTGACTCTGTTGGATTTGACTTATACTCGCAAATGCTGAAAGAAGCAATTGAGGAACGAAAAGACGTTATGATGGGCACAGAAGAGAAAAAGGCAAGAATGGAAATTGATCTTGAGCTTGATGCTTATATTCCGGATGCCTATATTTCAGATGGCCATCAAAAAATCGAAATGTACAAACGCTTCAGAGGAATTTCTGCTCTGGAGGACGTAGAAGAGCTTCAAGAAGAGATTGTTGACCGTTTTGGAGATTATCCGCAGGAAGTTTCGTATTTATTTACGATTGCAGAAATGAAAGTATACGGAGAGCTTGCTGGGGTAGAACTCATTAAACAGTCTAAACAGGAAATCTTACTGCTATTTTCGGAGCAGGCAAGTGCTCAAATCGATGGGCAAAAGGTATTTCAGCTGTCGAGCAAATATGGCAGAATGATTGGATTAGGCATGGAAGGGCAAAAGCTGAAAGCTGTATTCCATATTAAAGGCATTGAAGTAAACAAGTGGCTTGAAACATTGTACGAATTTATTCAAGGTCTTCAGAATGCGAAAAAAGAAGCAAAGCAGGCAAAAGCATAATCCTTCTGCTTTTTTATCTCAATGGAACTCAGTGGGCGAATCAAATAAGAATTTTGTAAATAAATTGAAATATATGAAATGTTTAAATGCGCAGAGTCGGGGTAATTTCACAATAAATCATCTATTGGAATGTTTATCCGTTTATGGAATTTAAAACAGCTTAAAGAAAACCTATATGCATGTGTATAGAACTTTCCATATGAAAGATACTAAGTTCAAACATGGTGATGGATTCATTTTCTCCCAATTGTGATTTTGAAGCATTGCCGTATTAGAATGGCAGAAGTGCTGGATATATGGACGTGGCCCGGTTATGAAATGGTGCTTACTCTACATATCAAACCATCCTACAAGTAGTAAGGCAGCGAATGATCCCTTATACATCCATTTTTTGCTTGAGGAACGGTAGAGTGCTTCAGTTGTTCAAAAAAATCATCAGATGAAAGTGAGGCAACGTTGGATGAAAGCAACTGGTATAGTTCGTCGTATCGATGATTTGGGTCGTGTTGTCATTCCGAAAGAAATCCGCAGAACTTTGCGCATACGAGAAGGGGACCCACTTGAGATCTTTGTAGACCGAGATGGCGAGGTCATTTTAAAGAAATATTCGCCAATCAGCGAATTAAGCGATTTTGCGAAGGAATATGCAGAGGCACTATATGACAGCCTCGGAAATGCCATTTTAATCTGTGACCGTGATACTTATATCGCAGTAGCTGGCGGCTCCAAGAAAGATTATTTAAACAAAAACATTAGTGATCTGATTGAAAAGACGCTTGAGGACAGAAGTTCCGTCCTTGTCACACAATCCGGTGACATTTCAATTGTTGATGGAAACACAGAATCAGTTGCTTCTTATACGATTGGACCGATCGTAGCAAATGGTGATCCAATTGGTGCCGTGGTTATATTTGCAAAAGAGGATACACTGGGCGAAGTAGAGAAGAAAGCAGTTGAAACAGCTGCTGGCTTCCTTGCAAGACAAATGGAATCATAAGAAACAGGCGGCGTGGGCTGCCTGTTTTTTTGTGTATGAAAGAGCCGGCGGCTAGGGGCTCGAGGTCATAAGTCAATCCATCCAAAAGGTTAAAGAACAACCTTCTGGCTGTCTTGCCTTATGCTTGTCGCCCCTGGGCAAGCCGCCTTCCGCATTTCTAGTTGTCCAGTTCCGGCGGCTAGCCCCTCGAGGTCATAAGTCGATCCGTCTAGAAGGTTAAAGAACAACCTTCCAGCCGTCTCGCCTTATGCTTGTCGGGGCTGAGCAAGCCGCCTCCACATTTCTAGTTGTCCAGTTCCAGGCGCTAGGGGCTCGAGGTCATAAGCCATGTTGCCCTAAAGGTTAAAGAACAACCTTTATGTCAACCTGTCTTATGCTTGTCGCCCCTGGGCAAGCGCCTTCCACATTTCTAGTTGTCCAGTTCCGGCGGCTAGCCCCTCGAGGTCATAAGTCGATCCGTCTAGAAGGTTAAAGAACAACCTTCCAGCCGTCTCGCCTTATGCTTGTCGGGGCTGAGCAAGCCGCCTCCACATTTCGTAGTATGCTATAATATTTAAAGTTGTTTTTGAGAGGGGTTGGGCGATGGAGCGCGTGGATCGTTCAGGTGAGTTTATTAGAGGCGCGCTTGTTTTGACAGCAGCGGCAGTGATTACGAAAATATTGAGTGCTGTGTATCGGGTGCCTTTTCAAAATATTGTAGGAGATGTTGGTTTTTATATTTATCAGCAAGTCTATCCTTTTTACGGGATTGTTCTTGCATTAGCTACCTATGGGTTTCCCGTTGTTATTTCTAAATTGTATGCTGAACAAATTAGTTTAAATAAATGGCATGGAGCTCGTCATGTATTAGCTGTGTCGTCGATTATTTTATTATTCGTTAGCATTGGCGGATTTTCTTTATTGTATGGCAGTGCCAATTTCCTGGCTGAAAGAATGAAGGATCCGTATTTGGCAGATCCCATCCGAACAGTTTCATTTGTATTTCTTTTACTGGCTCCAATTTCTATACTAAGAGGCTATTTTCAAGGAAGAAATGATATGGTCCCTACAGCGATTTCTCAAATAGGAGAACAGCTTATTCGGGTTTTAACTATTTTACTGCTTGCTATTCTATTAGTGAGACAGAATGAATCACTTTATAGCATAGGAAGTTCTGCGTTTTTAGGTTCTTTGGCAGGCGGATTGATGGCGATTGTTTTGTTGAGCCTTTTTTTTGTTAAAAGAAATGCAAATTTGAAAAAGACTTTATGGGGAGAGCGGCTGGAGTTAACTTCCTCTGTCACAATAGCAAAGGAACTCACCGTTCAAGGATTTGCTATTTGCGTAAGCAGCCTGCTGCTTGTCTTCATTCAGCTGGCGGATTCGTTTAATCTTTATTCTTTGCTTATTTCATCTGGTTTTGGCATTGAGGAGGCAAAGCAGTTAAAGGGGATTTATGATAGAGGACAGCCTATTATTCAGTTAGGTACTGTAGTTGCTACCTCATTATCACTTTCGCTTGTTCCCTTGATTACCAAGGCGAAGCTTGAGAGTGACCGGCAGCTTTTAAAAGAGAAGATTCAGCTGGCCTTTCGCGTTGCCATCTTTGCTGGAGCAGGGGCGATGGTGGGGCTAATAGCTATTATCAAACCAACGAATACGATGTTATTCGAAAATGCGGCTGGCTCTAATGTGCTGCAGATTTTAAGTATACTGATTTTCTTAAGCTCGATTATTATGACTGCGTCAGCCGTATTACAAGGTTTAGGATTTACCTTATACCCTGCTTTTGTTATTTTAGGCGGCTTTATTATAAAATATTGTTTAAATATACTGTTCATCCCTCATGCAGGCTTAAGAGGCGCTGCTATTGCGTCATGCATTGCTTTGCTTCTTGTTGTCATAGCCTTGCTGATTAAGTTAAAATTTCAATTACATATTAAAATTGTTCAGTTGGAATTTATCACTCCCATTTTAAAGGGAGCGGTTTATATGTATATTGTTTTAAAAGGGTATTTGCTGCTTACCGATTTCTTTTATGGGATTGGTTATGAAAGAATAGCATCAAGTTTCCAGGCTATAAGTGCTGTTTTTTTAGGCGGATTTATTTATTTGATAGTGGTGCTGAGAAGCCAGGTCTTTACTGAGGAGGAACTGTATATGCTTCCTTTAGGCAGTAAGCTTTTACTGCTGCTTCCCAAAAATAAAACGAGGATGACGAAAAAATGAACAAAATTAAGATAATTGGATTAGGTGCAGGCGATTTAAATCAGCTTCCTTTAGGCGTCTACAAAACGATACAAAACACTGAAAATCTTTATTTGCGGACAAAGGAGCATCCAGTTGTGGAGGAGCTAATAAAGGAAGGGGCTCATTTCCAATCCTTTGATGAAGTGTATGAGAAGTATGATACCTTTGAGGCTGTTTATGAAGAAATTACGAATGTGCTCCTGAATGCTGCACAGAGTGAAGATGTTACATATGCCGTGCCTGGTCATCCGCTCGTTGCTGAAAGAACGGTACAGCTTCTGATCGAACGGGCAGAACAAAGTGGAATACAACTAGAAGTTGGCGGAGGCCAGAGCTTTTTGGATGCCCTTTTTCAAGCTCTGCGAATTGATCCGGTAGAAGGATTTCAGCTTCTTGACGGAACTGATTTTTCGGTTGAGGAAGCACAGCTGCGCCAGCATATCATCATTGGCCAGGTATATGATCAATTTGTTGCCTCAGATGTAAAGCTGGAGTTAATGGAAAGGCTGCCGCATGATTATCCGGTTTTTATTGTGACAGCTGCCGGAAGCAGTCAGGAAAACATCAAAAAAGTAGAATTGGTTGAACTTGATCGTGAGGTAGAGCTGAATAATCTAACTTCTCTTTATGTACCGCCTGTCCAGGATGAAACCATTCTTTATAAAGACTTTGCTAAGTTAAAAGAGATCATTGCCATTTTGCGCGGACCGGATGGCTGTCCTTGGGATCGGAAACAAACCCATGAATCACTAAGAAAATATGTCATTGAAGAAGCATATGAACTGATCGATGCAATCAACAATGATGATATTGATAATATGATTGAAGAGCTTGGCGATCTGCTGCTGCAGATTATGCTTCATGCCCAAATTGGTGAAGATGAAGGCTTTTTCTCTATCACAGATGTCATTGAGGGTATATCAGAAAAGATGATCCGAAGACATCCGCACGTATTTGGTGAAGGACAAGCGGAGGATGCAGAAGAGGTCGTTAAGAATTGGCAGGAAATCAAAAAGGAAGAGAAGGCAGGCAAGGAAGAAAAAACATCTCTCCTTGATTCTGTTCCTCGCTCTTTCCCGGGACTAATGAGAGCAGAGGAGCTGCAGAAAAAGGCTGCATCTGTTGGATTTGATTGGGATGAAGCGGATGCTGCCTGGGAAAAGGTTAAGGAAGAAATTCGTGAGTTTGAGGCAGAAAAAGAGTTAAGCAGTGAAAAGATGAAATTAGAATATGGCGATATTTTATTTGCTTTTGTCAATGTTGCAAGATTTTTAGGCCTTAATCCAGAAGAAGCAATCCATGAGACCAACGAAAAATTTATCCGGCGTTTTAATTATATAGAAGATAGGGTAAAGGAAACAGGGAGAGAGTTTGCAGACTTCCAGCTTGAAGAACTGGATCAATATTGGGAAGAAGCCAAAAAATCTGGGATATAAACTAAAAAACTAAGTGATGGAGCGTTTGCATATGAGATTAGATAAATTTCTAAAAGTTTCCCGTCTGATAAAAAGGAGAACATTAGCAAAAGAGGTTTCCGATCAGGGGAGAATTTCAATAAATGGAATACAAGCCAAAGCAAGCTCTAATGTAAAAGTAGGCGATGTATTATCCATTCGCTTTGGTCAAAAGCTTGTAACAGTCAGAATTGATGGGCTGCAGGAAACAACACGCAAGGAAGAAGCACAAGAGCTTTACAGCATTTTAAAAGAAGAAAACGCTGGAACTGAAGCTGGAAAAGATTGATAGGAATTCACCAGTAAAAAGTGATATCTGAACATCTTAAAAATAGATTGCCAAGCCTATGTGGGGGCTGATTAAAGGTAGGCGTAAGTGTCTTGCCCGATAACCTTAAAAGCTGATCTTTCCGTATAAAGGAATGGCTTGTTCTAATTCATCCCTTACCTTCATAAACATGTACAAACAGCAGTACATTGCGATTGTGAGGGATATGATATGAGCCAATATTATGAATCAAATGCAAATAAGCCAAATGCCCAGGAGCATGACGTGATCATGCGAGGCAGAAGAACATTGGAAATATCAGGGGTAAAACAAGTAGAAAGCTTTGATAATGAAGAGTTCTTACTCGAAACGGTCATGGGATTTTTGGCGATTCGAGGGCAAAATCTGCAAATGAAAAACCTTGATGTCGACAAAGGAATCGTATCCATTAAAGGGAAGGTTTTTGATCTTGTCTACATCGATGATCAGCACGGAGATAAGGCTAAAGGATTCTTTAGCAAGCTATTCAGATGACACTGACGACACAATTTATGACAATGCTTGCGATGATCGGCATGGGCGGAATGTTTGGTGCGTCGCTTGATACGTACCAGCGTTTCCTCAAACGACCGGAAAGAAAGAGATGGGCTGTTTTTATAAATGATATTTTCTTCTGGCTCCTGCAAGGACTAGCCATCTTCTACATTCTATTCCTCGTGAATCAAGGCGAATTGCGTCTATATGTTTTTCTCGCCTTACTGTGCGGATTTGCAGCTTATCAAAGCTTATTCAAAAGAATTTATTTAAAGCTCTTAGAGTTGTTAATTTCCATGTTTATTTCTTTTTACCGTTTTATTGTAAAGTTTTTGAGATTTTTTGTCATAAAGCCAGTCCAAGGGCTTGTAACGGCAGTAATAGCGGTTATACTTATGCTAGGAAAAGCGACTTTAGCACTATTCTTATTTTTGTATAAGGTCATTATACTTATATTGAAAATAATCACACTTCCGCTAAAATGGATCTTTATGCTTATATGGAGACTTTTGCCGAAACATATTAAAAAAATGGTCGATAAGTTCTATAGAGCGTTAGCAGGATATTTTATAAAAATAAAGAATTATTGTGTTAAGAAAATAAACAACTGGAAGAAAAAGAACTAACAGAGAGGGGGGAGCGACGAATGAGTGACAACGAGAGAAAGAATGTAGCCAAAATGCAAACGAGCTATGTGAAGCAGAGAGAGGATGCAACGATTAGTGCCAATCGAAAAAGAAAGCTATTGTTTAGAAGATTAGCCGCTTTTTTCATTGTCGCAGCGACTGTATCCATATTTATGATTACTACACTCGTCTCGCAATCCGCCGCTCTGGATGAAAAGCTGGCTGAAAAGAAAAAACTTGAAGATGAGCTGGCGGGATTGGAGAAACAGCAAGTCGTACTCGAAGAAGAAATCGTTAAACTGAATGACGATGAGTACATTGCCAAACTTGCCCGCAAGGATTATTATTTATCAGACAAAAGTGAAACAATCTTTGTTTTGCCGGAGACAGAAGAGGAGCAAAATAAGGAGAAGAAAAAGGTAAAAGAAAAGGACGCTGAATAGAGCTGTATTGACACCCTTTTTTCTAATTCGTTATAATATAGAGTAAGTATGAAATTTTTTAGTTTCACTTTATATCTTTAAGGAGGCAATTTCTTTTTATGTCAATCGAAGTAGGCAGCAAGTTACAGGGAAAGGTCACAGGAATTACAAATTTCGGAGCGTTTGTTGAGCTGCCGGAAGGTTCAACTGGTCTTGTTCACATTAGTGAAGTAGCAGACAACTATGTTAAGGATATCAACGATCATTTGAAGGTTGGTGACATGGTTGAGGTTAAGGTCATTAATGTAGAAAAAGACGGAAAAATCGGTTTATCTATTAAAAAGGCTAAAGACCGTCCTGAAAGACCGGAAAGACCAGAAAGACCTGAAAGAAGAGAGTCTAGAGGTCCTTCTCAACGTCCACGTCAAGGCAGAACAAATGATAATCGTGCTCCAAGAGAAAATTTCGAATCAAAAATGGCACGCTTCTTAAAGGACAGTGAAGACCGCCTATCATCTTTAAAGCGCAATACGGAATCAAAACGTGGGGGAAGAGGCGCTAGACGAGGCTAACTTGTTGCTGATTTTATTCATATATCGCAGGGTTTATCGTGATATTCCCTTAAAAATGAGACAGTCCAATTATGGACTGTCTTTTTTTTTGTCTGAATGATAGGGAACAGGATTAAAATACAAAAAAAACGTCTGGAATTCTCCAGACGCTTTTTCTTATAGATGACCCGTACGGGATTCGAACCCGTGTTACCGCCGTGAAAGGGCGGTGTCTTAACCGCTTGACCAACGGGCCAGTACATGTTTTTAAAAAAGTATAGCGGCGGAGGGGATCGAACCCCCGACCTCACGGGTATGAACCGTACGCTCTAGCCAGCTGAGCTACACCGCCAAATGTATCAATCAGACACAAGTAATATCATACAAACTTTTATAAGAAGTGTCAATAAAAAATTATAAAGTATTTTATGCACTTGAAGGGAACTTTACTGTTTTTAGTAAATGGCCAGAAAACTACGAAACATACATATCTCTATTGTTCATTTAAATCCTAAAAAAATTGTCAGATTGCTCCCTATTAATGCCGCATAGCATCAATAAGAACATTTTTATCGTAAACAGCTATCTCCGCCATTCCTCGATTCCCCATATTTTTTGTACAGAAATCGCTCATTTCGGAGAAACAAGTCGAACGAAAAAATAAAGCTTGTCTGCGATTTTGACAAACTTTTTTATTTAAGAATTTTATAATGATCTGCAAACAATACGAATCTAAATAGGGAGTGAGCAATATATGCAAAAGGTTGGAAGGTCAATGACAGAGCCGCTCGGGGAAGTTCAGCTTAATCGATCTAAGGTAGATATTGGACAAGCCTTTATCAATTTTCAATTATGGCTGGAGACTTTTTTTCTAAAAAAGGGGTACATCCTTCTATTTATCGGCTTCTTGCTGGGCAGAGCCTTAATTTTAGCTAAGCTGACCCCTTTTACGCTTCCTTTTTTCGCAGCTGTGTACCTATTAAGGAAGGATCGGGCTCCTTTAGCACTTGTTGGACTCACGGCCGGTGCGGCTACACTATCCGTGCAAAATGCTGCATCCGCTTTTAGTATATCTTTTCTATTTTTATTTGTGTTCAGGATCTCAAAAAAGTGGCTAAGTAATGAAATGAAGGCTCTACCGTTTTATGTCTTTGCGATTTTATTAGTAGGGAAAATAGCGGAAGGTTTTATTCTGACAAGCACGGTCACGCTATATAACGGGATGATGGCGGGAGTGGAGGCTAGTCTCGGATTTATTTTAACCATGATCTTTTTGCAGGGGCTGCCGCTGTTATCCATTAATAAGAGAAGGCAATCCTTAAAGACAGAGGAGATTGTCTGTCTAATTATTATTCTTGCTTCTGTGATGACCGGGACAATTGGCTGGACGATTTACGATTTGTCGATTGAGCATATCATGTCGAGATATTTGGTTTTATTATTTGCCTTTGTTGCAGGAGCAACAGTTGGTTCTACCGTCGGGGTTGTAACAGGCTTAATATTCAGTCTTGCCAATATTTCAAGCTTCTTTCATATGAGTTTGCTGGCCTTTGCCGGCTTACTTGGCGGGCTCTTAAAAGAAGGCAGGAAATTGGGTGTATCTCTAGGACTTCTGATTGCGACATTGTTAATGGGCATGTATGGAGAAGGCAATGGAAACCTCATGATTACCCTTTATGAAACAGGTGCTGCTATTTTTATTTTCTTGGTTACGCCGATCAGCTTGACTTCAAAGCTTGCGAAGCATATACCAGGTACTCCTGAATATGCGGCAGAGCAGCAGCATTATATGAGAAAGATGCGGGATGTTACAGCTCAAAGAGTCTCTCAATTTTCAAACGTGTTTCAAGCATTATCAAAAAGCTTTTCTAACTATGATGCAACATCCAGCAGGGATGATGATGAAGATCGTGAAATTGATTATTTCTTAAGCAATGTTACTGAAAAGACATGCCAGACATGCTTTAAAAAGGAACATTGCTGGGCAAGGAATTTTAATACAACCTATGATTATATGAAGGATATTATGACAGAAATAGATAGCAGCGATGGAATCGTATCTGCAAAACTAGCAAGAGAATGGGAAAAGCATTGTACACGTTCAAAAAAAGTGACAGAGACGATTCAGCAGGAACTTACTTATCTAAAAGCAAATCAAAAATTGAAGAAGCAAGTGCATGAAAGCAGAAGACTTGTAGCAGATCAGCTGCTGGGTGTTTCAGAGGTAATGGGAGATTTTGCGAAAGAAATACAGCGCGAGAGGGAAAACCACCATAAACAGGAAGAGCAGATTCTTGAAGCGCTTCAAGAATTCGGAGTAGAAATCGAACAGGTTGACATCTACAGCTTAGAGCAGGGCAATGTGGACATTGATATGGCGATCCCATACTGCAATGGGCATGGGGAATGTGAAAAACTGATTGCACCGATGCTGTCGGATATTCTCGGAGAAACCATTCTTGTCGGCAAAGAGGAGTGTGCTGCATATTCAACCGGGTTTTGTCATGTTACGTTCCGTTCAGCGAAAGCATATGCAGTTGAAACGAGTGTGGCGCATGCAGCCAAGGACGGAGGCTTTATTTCTGGTGACAGTCATTCTACGATTGAGCTAGGCAGCGGAAAATACGCGATTGCCATCAGTGATGGAATGGGCAATGGCGAAAGAGCACATATAGAAAGCCAAGAAACACTCGAGCTCCTTCAAAAAATCCTGCAATCGGGGATAGAGGAACGGGTAGCAATTAAATCAGTGAATTCCATTTTGTCATTAAGGACCACAGATGAGATTTTCTCCACCCTGGATTTAGCCATGATTGACCTGCAAAATGCTGAAGTGAAATTTTTGAAAATTGGCTCAACACCAAGCTTTGTTAAGCGTGGGTCAAAGGTGATGAAAATACAGGCAAGCAATCTCCCGATGGGAATCATACAAGAGTTTGATGTCGATGTGGTCAGCGAGCAGCTGAAGGCAGGTGATTTATTGATCATGATGAGTGATGGAGTATTTGAAGGGCCAAAACATGTTGAGAATTTCGATTTATGGATGAAGCGGAAAATTACTGAGTTAAAGACCTCTGATCCGCAGGAAGTGGCAGATTTAATTATGGAGGAAGTGATCCGATCCCGCTCCGGCAGAATAGAAGATGATATGACAGTAGTTGTATCGAAAGTTACTCATAATACACCAAAGTGGTCGAGTATTCCAATGCAAAATATGCGCAAGAAAGCAAATTAAGATATACGCATAAATTGATTAGGATCTGCTAAATGAAATGAAATCATGTATATTTCTACCTCATACCGTCGAAAATGGTAATAAATTGAGATGGAGGGGAAAAGATGAAAACAGGTACTTTGAAACAGATTCTGCTGATTACAGATGGCTGCTCCAATCAAGGTGAAGATCCAATTGCAATGGCTGCCTTGGCGAAAGAACAGGGAATTACCGTTAATGTCATTGGTGTTATGGAAAATGATGTGATAGATGAAAAAGGGATGAGTGAAATTGAAGGAATCGCCATGTCAGGCGGCGGAGTGAGTCAGGTTGTTTATGCAAAACAATTATCACAAACGGTTCAAATGGTGACAAGAAAGGCGATGACTCAAACACTTCAAGGAGTCGTTAATAAAGAATTAAAAGAAATTCTAGGGAGTTCTAAAACGGTTGAAGATCTACCGCCTGAGCAAAGAGGCGAGGTCATGGAAGTGGTAGATGAACTCGGTGAAACGGTAGAACTGGAAGTGCTGATCTTAGTTGATACGAGTGCAAGTATGAAACAAAAGCTGCCAACCGTGAAAGAAGCGATATTTGATTTATCATTAAGTTTAAACGCCAGGTCAGGAGATAATCGCTTCTCGGTCTTTGTATTTCCCTGGAAAAAGAAGGATGTCGAGAAGCTGCTTGATTGGACACCAAGGCTGGAGTCATTAAATAGTATTTTTGCTAAGCTGACAGTAGGCGGCATTACGCCAACAGGGCCAGCACTGCGCGAGGCATTGCAATACTTTAAGAAAAAACGGTCGTTAAGGGGACTGCTTTCTCGTGATGATGAATCATTCTATGAAGAGTCAGTTTAACGTTCGCTCCGGCACAGTTATAGAGGGGAAATGGCACAATAACCGTTATGTCATTTTAAAAGAGCTTGGATATGGAGCAAATGGCGTTGTTTACTTGTCAAAGTTTAATAATCAGCAAGTAGCGATTAAAATGAGTGATAACGGGATGTCCATTACATCCGAAGTGAATGTGCTTAAATCATTTGCGAAGGTCCAAGGGTCTGCCCTCGGGCCTTCTTTGCTTGATGTTGATGATTGGGCTGTTAATGGGAAAAACATTTCTTTTTATGTGATGGAATATATTCATGGTCCGGACTTGCTGTCCTTTATTCAGCAAAAGGGTCCGTCATGGACAGCTGTACTGATCCTTCAGCTTTTAAATGATCTGGCAAAGCTTCATGACAGCGGCTGGGTGTTTGGCGATTTAAAGCCAGAAAATTTGATCGTGACGGGCCCGCCCTCCAAGGTGCGCTGTATTGACGTTGGCGGGACGACCATGCAAGGAAGAGCAATCAAGGAATTTACAGAGTTTTATGACAGGGGCTACTGGAATCTCGGTACAAGAAAGGCTGAACCAGGATATGACCTATTTGCGGCAGCTATGATTATGATCAATACAGTTTATCCAAATCGATTTACAAAAAAGACTGGCGGAATAGCGGAATTAAAGGAGAAAGTGCAAACCAGCAAAGAACTAATTCAATATGAAGAGGTTATTTTAAATGCCTTAATGGGTAAATATCTATCAGCTAAAGAAATGAGGCATGCACTACTGGAGTCAATGAACAGATGTGATGCTCCGAGAGCAAGCAGCAGGGTTAATAGAAAATCGCCCCCGCCTGTATCTGGAGGCAGCACGGTTACGCGCACGCAGCAGAACGTCCGGAAAAGGAAAAACGGAGGATTTTTTGAAACAGCCTGTATTGTCGCCGTTATTTCTTGCCTATATTTTCTTTATATTTATGGTCAATTAATTTAAATGAAAGCGCCAAGACTTTGATGCAAAGCATAAGAATGGTATGATTTTAATATAGGTGAATGGGAGTATAAAAGAGGACAGTAATACAGGCAATTCTCCTGCTCATTTATCAATACTGTAAAGAGGAAACGAAGATGCTGGATTCAAAAGTAAAATTATTTCTCAATAGACGGGGCTTTGACCTGCAACATAAACGCATTGCGGTCGCAGTGTCAGGAGGTCCGGATTCATTAGCGCTGCTCCACTATTTAAAAGAGAAAAGTGCGATCTTTCATATAGAGCTGCTCGCTCTGCATGTCGATCATATGTTCAGAGGGGAAGAATCTTTACAAGATGCGCAATTCGTTGAACAGTTTTGTGAAAAATTAGACATCCCCTTTAAAATGGAGCGCATTGACGTGCCTGCTTATATGAAAGTGACCGGTAAAAGTGGCCAAGTGGCAGCAAGGGAGTGTCGTTATCGCTTTTTTGCAGAAATGATGGAGAAAGAAAACTTTACTTATTTGGCACTTGGGCACCACGGGGATGATCAGGCAGAGACGATTTTAATGCGGCTTGCAAGAGGCAGCACAGGAGCAGCTAGAGCAGGGATTCCCTTTGAGAGAAAATTTGCCGGAGGTTTCATTATCAGACCTTTTTTATGCCTTAGCAGAGAAGAAATAGAAGATTATTGCCGAGAGCATCAATTAAACCCCCGCCGAGATCCTAGCAATGAAAAGGATACGTACAGCAGAAACCGATTTCGCCATCATGTATTGCCGTTTTTGAGACATGAAAACCCGCAAATGCATGAACAGTTCCAGCGATTTAGTGAGGATTTGGAGAGCGATGAGGATCTGCTGCAGGAATTAACTTTCAGAGAAATGAATAAAGTAATGGAGAAGAAAAAAGATAACGAAGTAAGATTAGCCATTGATTTGTTTCTGGATATGCCAATGCCTTTACAAAGAAGAGGGATTCAACTAATATTAAACTATCTTTATAATGAAAAACCATCTTCTTTATCCGCAGTGCATATTGAAAATGTTTTTTCTTTAATCCGTAATCCTCACCCATCAGGAGTCCTGCATTTGCCAGGTGGATTGATTGTTAAACGCTCGTATAGGGAATGTAGTTTTTCATTTCAAACGAAAGACTTGCCACAGTCATCCTATCATTATGAGTTATTTGAACCTGGGAAAATTGATCTTCCAAATGGCAGCAGTATTGAATTTGAGTTTACCTGCAGCCAACATGCGAAAGATCATTCCGGATCCCTCCTTTTATCTGCTGACAGTATTCCCATGCCACTCATTATCCGAACGAGAAAAAATGGAGATCGAATTGATTTAAGAGGAATGAAAGGGACAAAAAAGATTAAAGATATCTTTATTGATCAAAAAGTTCCAAGGGATGAAAGGGATCAATGGCCAGTACTGACAGATGCAACAGGGAAAATTCTTTGGCTCCCGGGTTTAAGAAAGTCTGATGAGCCTATGCTGGGTGATGCTCATTCTTGTTATATTCTTTTAAAATACATAAAGCAATGATCTTCTAGGGGGCACAAAAATGAAAAATGATATTGAAAAGGTACTGATTTCAGAGGAAGAGCTGCAAGAAAAAATCGCTACTCTTGCAAAAGAGCTTACAGATGAATATCAAGATCGTTTCCCGCTTGCAATCGGTGTGTTAAAAGGAGCAATGCCTTTTATGAGTGACCTGCTCAAACGCATGGATACATACTTGGAAATGGACTTTATGGATGTTTCCAGTTACGGAAACTCCACTGTTTCTTCTGGTGAAGTAAAAATTCTAAAAGATCTTGATACTTCAGTAGAGGGCCGTGACATTCTTATTCTTGAGGATATTATTGACAGCGGGTTAACATTAAGCTATTTAGTAGAGCTTTTCCGCTACAGAAAAGCAAAATCCATCAAGATTGTAACGCTATTGGATAAACCTACTGGAAGAAAAGTAGACATTAAAGCAGATTATGTCGGCTTTATTGTTCCAGATGAATTCGTTGTTGGCTATGGTTTAGATTATGCTGAAAGATACCGTAACCTACCATATATTGGGGTTCTTAAACCAGAGGTATACAGCAGCAACGATTAAGAGAAAGATAAAAGGAAATAATCTTGGTAAGCCCTTTACTTACAGCATGAATTAGCCCGGTGTGAAAAGTGTAAATATTTGAATTGGCACGATTTTCTATGATACTATACTATGTAGTTTGTTTACCGTGGGAGGAGGTAAGGGATGAATCGGATCTTCCGTAATACCATCTTTTATTTATTAATATTTTTAGTGATTATAGGGGTTGTCAGCTTCTTTAACGGCGGCAACGAACCAACAGAACCAATGAGCTATGATGAATTTGTTCAAAGACTTGAAAGTGGTGAAATTGAGTCAGTTTCCCTGCAGCCTGAAAGAGGCGTGTATGCCGTAACAGGTGAATTAACAGGTGAAGGTGAAGAAAATCAATTCATTACGTATGTAGCTAATAGCGATTCAGTACTTGCTCGAATTGATGCATTAGCAGCAGGGAATGAATCAGAAGTGAATATTCAGCCTGCTAAGGAAACAAGCGGCTGGGTGACATTTTTCACCTCAATCATTCCATTTATCATTATTTTTATCCTGTTCTTCTTCCTTTTAAATCAAGCACAGGGCGGCGGCAGCCGAGTAATGAATTTTGGGAAGAGCAAAGCAAAGCTTTATGATGAAAGCAAGAAAAAAGTACGTTTTAAAGACGTTGCTGGTGCAGATGAAGAGAAGCAAGAGCTTGTAGAGGTTGTTGACTTCTTGAAGGATCCGCGCAAATTTGCTGAACTCGGTGCAAGAATCCCTAAAGGTATCCTTTTAGTCGGACCTCCGGGTACTGGTAAAACATTGCTTGCACGTGCTGCGGCAGGTGAAGCTGGTGTACCGTTCTTCTCAATCAGCGGATCTGACTTTGTGGAAATGTTTGTCGGTGTCGGTGCATCTCGTGTTCGTGACTTGTTTGAAAATGCGAAGAAAAATGCGCCATGTATTATCTTTATTGATGAGATTGATGCAGTTGGACGTCAGCGTGGAGCCGGACTTGGCGGCGGTCACGATGAGCGTGAACAAACGCTGAACCAATTGCTAGTTGAAATGGATGGCTTCGGTGCAAACGAAGGTATTATTATCATCGCAGCAACTAACCGTCCAGATATTCTTGATCCTGCCTTATTGCGTCCAGGACGTTTTGACCGTCAAATTACGGTTGACCGACCAGATGTAACAGGCCGTGAAGCGGTATTAAGAGTACATGCACGCAATAAACCGCTTGATGAATCAGTTAACTTAAAATCCATTGCACAGCGGACACCAGGCTTTTCTGGAGCTGACCTTGAAAACTTATTAAACGAAGCGGCGCTAGTAGCTGCTCGCCGAAATAAGAAGAAGGTAGACATGGAGGACGTGGACGAAGCGACAGACCGCGTTATTGCTGGTCCATCGAAGAAGAGCCGTGTCATTTCAAAGAAAGAAAGAAATATTGTTGCATTCCACGAAGCTGGTCATACAGTGATCGGAGTTGTGCTTGATGAAGCAGAAATGGTTCATAAGGTAACGATTGTACCTAGAGGCCAGGCAGGCGGATACGCTGTTATGCTTCCAAAAGAAGATCGTTATTTCATGACAAAACCAGAATTGCTTGATAAAATTGTCGGCTTGCTTGGCGGACGTGTTGCTGAGGAGATTGTGTTTGGAGAAGTGAGCACAGGTGCTCATAACGACTTCCAAAGAGCAACAGGCATTGCTCGCCGAATGGTAACAGAATTCGGTATGAGTGATAAGCTTGGACCGCTTCAATTTGGTCAATCCGGGGGCGGGCAAGTATTCCTTGGCAGAGACTTCAATAATGAACAAAACTATTCGGATGCTATTGCATACGAAATTGATTTAGAAATTCAGCGTATTATTAAGGAGTCTTATGAAAGATGTAAGCAGCTTCTTACTGAACACCGCGAGAAGCTAGACCTTATTGCCAATACGCTATTAGATGTTGAGACGCTTGACGCTGAACAAATTAAACACCTTGTTGATCATGGAACACTTCCAGATCGCTCAGCTAAAAAAATCGAAACTTCTAATGATGTGAAAGTAAACATCAACATGAAAAAAGAAGAAACAACAGGTGAAGGTGAAATCACAGAAAGCAGAGAGAATACCTCTCCTGAAGAATCTGTTGATCCGCCAGCCATCGATGAAGAGCGCAAATAGATAGCAGAATGCCCCAATGCCATTGACATTGGGGCATTTTTTCATTCCTTCACAGTATATCAATTCCGCAGAGCTCCTGCTGTTTCTCTTCCTACGATTTTTCAATTACACGATCAGTTGTTAGTTATGGTATGATGTTTGCAGTATAATAGGCAAGAATAAAAATAAAGTGGTGAGAATGGTGATTTTTGTTTTTGATGTAGGCAACACGAACATTGTGCTTGGAGTATATGACAAGGATGTGTTAAAACATCACTGGCGTATTGAAACAAACCGTAATAAAACAGAAGATGAATATGGAATGATGGTTAAATCATTATTTGATCATGCAGGATTAAGCTTTAATGAGATCGATGGCATTATTATTTCATCGGTTGTTCCGCCCATTATGTTTTCGCTTGAAAGAATGTGCCAAAAATATTTTCAGCTCAAACCCTTAGTTGTTGGACCTGGGATTAAAACAGGTTTAAATATAAAATACGAGAATCCTCGTGAAGTAGGGGCAGACCGAATTGTAAATGCGGTTGCTGCTATACATGAATATGGAAGCCCGCTTGTTGTAGTTGATTTTGGAACAGCTACTACGTACTGCTATATAAATGAACATAAACAGTATATGGGAGGCGCGATTGCCCCTGGAATAGGCATTTCAACAGAGGCTCTATATTCGAGGGCTGCTAAGCTTCCTCGTATTGAAATTGCCCGTCCTGATGGAGTTGTTGGCAAAAATACAGTTTCTGCTATGCAGGCTGGTATTTTTTACGGCTATGTTGGACAAGTTGAAGGAATTGTAAAAAGAATGAAGGACGAATCAGCCGTTGCGCCAACAGTCATTGCAACGGGAGGTCTAGCTACATTAATAGCAAAGGAATCCACGATGATTGATATTGTTGATCCTTTTTTAACCTTAAAAGGATTACAGCTTATTTATAAACGCAACATGGATAGTATAAAAGATAAGGCATAAACGATTGCCATAGGGGCTGTTGTAAAATGCTCTTATGACATCTGAATAAAGGAGATTGAAATATGAGTGATTATTTAATTAAGGCACTTGCCTACAACGGACAAGTTCGGGCATACGCAGTATCATCCACAGAAACCATCGGAGAAGCACAGCGCCGTCATCAAACATGGCCAACTGCTTCAGCAGCTTTAGGAAGAGCAATGTCTGCATCTGTAATGATGGGTGCTATGCTAAAAGGCGAGGAGAAAATCACGGTTAAAATTGAGGGTGGCGGTCCGCTTGGTCCTGTCTTAGTGGATGCCAATGCAAAAGGGGAAGTGCGCGGTTATGTGACACATCCTCAAGTACACTTTGATCTAAATGCACAAGGAAAACTGGACGTTCGCCGAGCTGTTGGAACAGAAGGATTTTTAACGGTCATAAAAGATATTGGAATGCGTGAACATTTTACTGGTCAAGTACCAATCGTTTCTGGTGAGCTAGGAGAAGATTTCACCTATTATTTTGCTTCTTCAGAACAAGTGCCTTCTTCTGTTGCGGTTGGTGTGCTTGTCAATCCTGATAACACCATTTTAGCTGCTGGCGGTTTTATTATTCAGCTGCTTCCAGGTGTAGAGG
Source organism: Cytobacillus gottheilii (assembly GCF_018582665.1). NCBI lineage: Bacteria > Bacillati > Bacillota > Bacilli > Caryophanales > Bacillaceae > Cytobacillus > Cytobacillus gottheilii. The sequence goes on from NZ_CP071709.1 coordinate 84,393, forward strand.
AAGAGGTTATTTCACATATCGAGAAACGTCTGACTCAAATCGATCCTGTCTCTAAAATGATTGAAAAGGGCTTAACACCAGAACAAATTTTAGAAGAGGTGCTAGGCAAAGACGAAGTAAAGGTTCTGGAGAAAATGCCTGTAGCCTTTACATGCACTTGTTCAAAAGACCGTTTTTCAAATGCGATCGTAACACTTGGAGCGGAAGAGATCACAGATATGATCGAATCAGATGGACAAGCTGAGGTACAATGTCATTTTTGCAATGAAATCTATGTCTTTTCTAAGGAAGAGCTAGAGGAAATGAGAGAGGCTGCGCAGGCTAAATAGAACTAAACATTTGTGCCAACGGACTGTGCTTAGCTTTAGCGTTTTTCTATAGGGAGAGGGAAAAATGAAAAAACAGCATTTATGGCTGATTATTGCTGCTTTAATCATAACAAATGGCGTCACTCTCACCTTTCTTCTTTCCGGTGAAAGCAAAAAGGGAAGTGAGGTTGTCGCAACCATCGGCAATCAGGAAATAACAAGACAAGAATGGCTCAGTGAGATTGAATTAAAATATGGAAAAGATGTATTAGATGAACTGGTAAGTGAAGAGGTTATTAGTCAAGCTGGAGAAAAATATGATATTTCCATTTCACAGGAAGATATTGATCGTGAAATGAAAATGATGAAAAGCGCATATGGTCCAGCAGGTGATTACTCCCTATATGATGAAGAGAAGCTTGCTGAGCAAATCGAAAACAGTTTGATTTTAGAAGAGCTGCTGACAAAAGATGCGGATATTTCAGAGGAAGAATTGGAACGGTATTATGAAGAAAACCGTTCAATGTTTACGTTTCCTGACTCTTATCATATTTCTAAAATTGTTGTAAAAACCAAAGAAGAAGCAGAGCAGACAATGCAAGAGCTTGAACAGGGGTCCAGCTTCTCAGTACTGGCAATGGAACGCTCGATTGATGAGTTCACCGCAGGCCAAGGTGGAGACGCTGGATTTGTCGGTGCTGATACCGAACATGTTAGTGATTTAATGCTTGGAGAAATAAGTTCACTAAAGCCTGGTGAGTGGAGCGAAGCAATTGAAGTTGAGGACGGGTATGCGATTGTGCTGCTTCATGAGTATATGGAAGAAGAGTCCTATGATTATCAGGATGTAAAAGCACAAATCCGCCGTCAGCTGGCTATTGAGCAGATGGATACACCAGTGTCTGCAAGGCCTTTCTGGGATGAAGCAGAAGTAGAATGGTTTTATGATGAAACACAATAACACGGAGACAAACTCCGTGTTATTTTTTTCTGTTAAAACGGAAAGAATCTCATTTGCAGGAGTATGATATATACTAGGCTGGTGCTTACTTTTTTATCATAAAAAAGTGCTGCAACCCTGCAAAATAATTGACTTTTCAGTCATCAATTGGTAAGTTTTAATAAAACCAATAAAAATACTCGGAATAAGAGGTGGGAATATGGTACGTGTAGCAAATTCAATTACTGAATTAGTTGGACAGACGCCAATTGTAAAGTTAAACCGGATTGTTGAAGATGAATCTGCTGAAGTTTATCTAAAATTAGAATACATGAACCCTGGCAGCAGTGTAAAAGACCGAATTGCTCTTGCAATGATTGAAGCAGCAGAAGAAAACGGTGGTCTTAAAGAAGGAGATACCATCATAGAGCCGACAAGTGGAAACACTGGAATTGGATTGGCGATGGTGGCTGCTGCAAAAGGATACAAAAGCATTCTCGTTATGCCGGAAACAATGAGCATGGAGCGCCGCAACCTGCTTCGTGCATATGGAGCGGAATTAGTTTTAACTCCAGGACCAGAAGGCATGGGCGGAGCGATCCGCAAAGCTGAAGAGCTATCAAAGGAACACGGCTACTTTATGCCGCAGCAGTTTAAAAATGAATCAAACCCAGAAGTTCACCGTTTAACAACAGGCAAGGAAATTACAGAGCAAATGGGCGATCAGCTTGACGCGTTTATTTCAGGAATCGGTACAGGTGGAACGATTACCGGTGCAGGTGAAGTATTAAAAGAGAAATATGAAAATATTAAAATTTACGCAGTTGAGCCTTCTGATTCTCCTGTTCTATCTGGAGGGAAGCCGGGTCCGCATAAAATCCAAGGAATTGGAGCGGGGTTTGTTCCTGATATCCTAAATACAAAAATCTATGATGAGATTATTAAGGTCGAAAATGAAACGGCTTTTGAATATGCCCGCCGTGCAGCCAAGGAAGAAGGAATTCTTGGGGGCATTTCATCTGGAGCAGCCATCTATGCGGCTTTACAGGTAGCAAAAGAACTAGGCAAAGGTAAAAAGGTTCTTGCCATCATTCCAAGTAACGGTGAGAGATATTTAAGCACACCGCTATATCAATTTGAAAATGAATAAGATTGTTCACTAGAGTGTATTAGGCAGCTTTCTCAGAAAGCTGTCTTTTTGCTGCTTAAGGAATGGTACATTCATGATTTAAGCAATTGCTCTGATGTCATACCGCACTTCTTATAAACCTATAAAGCAAAGGGTAAGGTGAAAGTTATGGAATTTACTTTTATAGCAGGCTCCTTCCAAAACAATATTCGCTTGCTAAAAACATGTTATTATTTAGATGGTTATACTTATCTTAAAGAGGGTGTTTTAATGGGGTATAAGATATACGCAAAAAAGGAATCCATTTCATATAAACAATTCTACAGCAGATATAGGTTCCTCTCAGAATCATGTATACAGCATGTTATTCTGGAAAGCGGCAGAGGCGGAAGATACAGCATTGCTGCTTTTGAGCCTGAAGTGATTTTAAAGGGGAAAGACCATCAGCTTGAGATTGTAACAGGCGAGAAAAAAGAAATTATCAAAGGGAATCCGCTTCATAGCATGAAACAGTGGCTGGAAGCATATAAAGTTGAACCGATCAGTGAACTCCCCGATTTTCAAGGTGGAGCAATTGGATATATTAGTTATGAGTATGGTCGTTACATTGAAAAACTGCCTGCTCTTTCGGAAGATGATCTTCATTTACCGGACATTCATTTTTTAATTCACAATGAGTGGTTTGTATATGATCATCAAGAGGAAGTAATGTGGATGTTATTGCTATATAAAGAGGAAGAAGCGGACAAGCTGCCTGAACTTGAAGCTTTATGGCTGCAACGGTGGCGAGGGTCTGCTGAAGTACAAGAGGAACCGAAACATCATGATCCTCCTGAACAGCGCCTGGAAGTATCTATGAGTGAGGAAGAGTTTATAAAGGCTGTTGAAAGAATACAAGAATACATAGCTGCTGGAGACGTTTTTCAGGTCAATTTGTCTGTTCGTCAAAGTAAGCCGCTAAATGTGAAAGCGATTGAGGTATATGATCAGCTTAGAGTCCTTAATCCTTCCCCGTATATGGGATATTTTCAAACAGATGAATATGAGCTGGTCAGCGGGTCACCTGAGCTGCTCGTGAAAAAGAAAGGCAGCACGGTCAGCACAAGGCCGATTGCCGGCACCAGATCTCGAGGAAAAGATGAACTTGAGGACATCCGGCTTGCAAATGAATTGATTGAAAATGAGAAGGAGCGGGCGGAGCATGTGATGCTTGTTGATCTTGAACGAAATGATCTTGGAAGAGTCTGTGAATATGGAACAGTCGAAGTGGACGAGTTTATGGTCATTGAAAAGTACTCACACGTCATGCACATTGTTTCGAATGTTAAAGGAAAGATTGCTGAAGGAAAGCATGGTGTTGATCTAATTGATGCAGCTTTTCCGGGAGGTACGATTACTGGGGCTCCAAAGGTGCGTACGATGGAAATCATTGAGGAACTCGAACCGGTGCGCCGGGGAGTTTATACAGGTTCATTAGGATGGATGAATTTCAGCGGCGATCTTGAATTAAATATCATTATTCGCACGATGCTTATAAAAGATGGCATGGCTCATGTGCAGGCAGGGGCTGGAATTGTCATCGACTCTAATCCGAAAAATGAATATAAAGAATCGATGAAGAAGGCAATTGCTCTATGGAAAGCAAAAGAAGCAGCAGAAGAAGCTAAAGGAGCATTACAATGATTTTAATGATCGATAACTACGATTCATTCACGTATAACCTCGTTCAATATTTAGGTGAAATGGGACATGAATTGGTTGTAAAACGAAACGATGAAATTTCAATCGAAGAGATTAGAAACCTGAAGCCAGATTATATTATGATTTCCCCAGGGCCGTGCAGCCCCAATGAGGCAGGTATAAGCTTAGAAGTGATCACTGCTTTTGCAGGGGTTATTCCGATCTTTGGTGTTTGTTTAGGACAGCAGGCTATTGCCCAGGCATTCGGAGGAGAAGTAGTGCGTGCGGAAAAGCTGATGCATGGGAAAACATCTCCTGTTTATCATGATGGTCAGACGGTCTTTCATACACTGTCAAACCCGTTTACGGCGACAAGATACCACTCGTTAATTGTTAAAAAAGAAACCTTGCCATCCTGCCTGGAAGTATCAGCTTGGACAGATGAAGGAGAAATTATGGCCATTCGCCATAAAGAGCTTCCAGTGGAGGGAGTGCAATTCCACCCTGAATCGATCATGACCGCTGAAGGGAAGGATTTGCTGAGAAATTTCTTCTGTACAGGAGTTACTGAAGTAAAAGAGGTGTAGGTATGTATATCTATTTAAATGGCCAAATGGTTAAGCAAGAGGAAGCTTTGATCTCTCCTTTTGACCATGGATTTTTATATGGAATGGGCCTATTTGAGACATTTCGGATCTATGACGGGCATCCCTTTTTGCTGAAAGATCACTTAGAGCGCCTCCACCATGGACTGGAGGCTATGAATATCCGCTGGCAGTTCAGTGAAGAAGAAGTAAAAACTGCACTAGAAGAACTGCTGCAGAAAAATCAACTGTCCAACGCGTATATTCGTATGAATATTTCCGCCGGTACAGGTCAAATTGGTTTAAGAGCGGCACCATATACTGAACCGAATATGATTATTTTTGCGAAGGAATTACCTGAGCATGCCGTTACCCATGAAAAGCAGGTCGTAGTATTAAACCTCCGGCGCAATACGCCTGAAGGTGAAATAAGATTAAAATCTCACCACTATATGAACAATCTTTTAGCTAAACAAGAGTTAGGAAATGACTCAAAAAAGGAAGGGTTGTTTTTAACAGCAGGCGGGTTTGCTGCAGAGGGAATTGCTTCTAATATTTTTTGGATAAAGGGGGAAACACTTTATACCCCCTCAGTCGATTTAGGTATTTTAAATGGAATTACGCGCCTATTTGTGATGAGGCTTGCTGAAAGGAACGGACTATCAGTTGAGGAGGGGCATTATTTGCCTCCAGCTCTTACCGAGGCAGATGAGATATTTGTAACCAATTCTATTCAGGAAATTGTCCCGGTTTCAGCTTTTGAAAATGGTGTAATGCCGGGTATGAATGGAAAGTATACGATGCTTTTATCCCATCAGTATAAGAGTTTAACCTCACAGCTGTTAAGCCGGCATGAATTATAGGAGGGCAAAGAATGCAAAAAAATAGTTTAAACTGTGGTCCCTATACACTGGATTATGGCAAGAAAACGCTGATTATGGGGATTTTGAATACCACACCAGACTCTTTTTCAGATGGTGGAAAATATAACCGTGCAGAAGCGGCGGTTATCAGGGCGCAGGAGATGGTGGATGCTGGCGCCGATATCATTGATATCGGCGGAGAGTCAACAAGGCCGGGACATACGGCTGTTTCAGTAGAGGAAGAACTTCAGAGAGTCATTCCAGTGATTGAGGCTGTCTCCTCTAGAGTTAACGTTCCTATTTCGGTGGATACATATAAGGCAGAGGTGGCCAAACAGGCGATCAGGGCTGGAGCACATATCATTAATGATGTATGGGGAGCGAAAGCGGACGAAGACATGGCGAGTGTTGCAGCAAATACGGGAGCGCCAATTGTCTTAATGCATAATCGATCTGACATGGCTTACGATGATTTTCACCGAGATATCATAAATGATTTGTTTGAAAGCATCATGATTGCCAAAAAGGCAGGAGTAAAGGATGAACAAATCATTCTCGATCCGGGCATTGGTTTTGCAAAGGATTTAACATACAACCTTGAAATGATGCGGAATCTGGATAAGCTTGTCGATATCGGCTATCCGGTTTTGCTGGGCACGTCTAAAAAAAGCATAATCGGACAAGTGCTTAATTTGCCGATAAATGAGCGCACCGAAGGCACTGGAGCGACAATATGCTATGGCATACAGAAGGGCTGCCAAATCATTCGCATTCATGATGTAAAGGAAATGGCAAGAATGGCTAAAATGATGGATGCTCTTTGCGGAAAGGGTGAATATAATGGATAAAATCTATGTGAATAAGATGACTTTTTATGGATATCATGGCGTTTTTCCTGAAGAAACAAAGCTAGGGCAGCGATTTATCGTGGATTTAACGGTAGAAACAGACTTGCGCCAGGCCGGAAAAACCGATCAGCTTGATGATTCAATTAACTATGGGGAGCTTTATGAAGTTTGTAAGCAGATTGTGGAGGGGAAGCCTTATAAGCTTGTTGAAGCGGTCGCTGAATCAATTGCTGAAGCTTTATTACTGCGTTTCAGTGCAATTGATTCCCTTACGGTAAAAGTAATTAAGCCAGATCCTCCTATTCCGGGACATTATGAATCCGTTGCAGTAGAGATTACGAGGTCCCGATCATGAACACCGCTTTTATTTCTTTAGGCTCTAATATAGGAGACCGATTCTCTTATTTGCAGGATGCTATTGAAATGCTCTCGTCAAATAAAAAAATAAATATGGTAAATTACTCCTCTGTTTATGAAACAGATCCGGTGGGCTATGAAGATCAAGATCGGTTTCTGAATATGGTCATCCAGGTAGATACGGAGCTTAGTCCTTATGAATTGTTAGAAATATGCTTGGCGGCTGAGCAGGAACTTGGAAGAAAACGGCTGATCAAATGGGGTCCCCGGACAATAGACCTTGACATTCTGCTATATAATCAAGACAATATTGAATCAGAGAAGCTAACTGTTCCTCATCCGCGGATACAAGAAAGAGCTTTTGTTATGATACCTCTTTTAGAGATAAAGCCTGACATCACCCTTCCGGCGATGGACATGCCTTTGCGTATATTGGCTGAGGAGATTCCAGACAAAAAAGGAGTTCAAATATGGAAGCGGAAAAATGGGGAAGACGCATTCGCGCTTTTCGAAAGCTGAAGGGTTTTACACAAGAAAGCTTTGCGCGCGAAATTGGAATATCAGTATCAATCCTCGGAGAAATTGAGAGAGGAAATAGGATGCCGAGCGAGCAGCTCCTTATGAAGATCAGTGATGTGCTGAAAACGTCAGTAGATGAGATTGCTCCAAAGGAATAATAATAGATAAAGAAGGAGGTACCACTATGCTTAAAATTGGCGATATTGAAATGAAAAACCGAGTTGTGCTGGCACCAATGGCTGGCATCTGCAACTCTGCTTTTCGTCTGACGGTTAAAGAATTTGGTGCCGGCCTGGTTTGTGCGGAAATGGTTAGTGATAAAGGCATTGTTTTTCAAAATGAAAAAACGTTAAATATGCTCTATATCGACGAACAGGAAAAACCGCTTAGTCTGCAGATTTTTGGCGGAGAGAAAGATACGCTTGTACAAGCTGCCAAATTTGTTGACCAAAATACCAATGCGGATATCATTGATATAAACATGGGCTGCCCAGTGCCGAAAATCACAAAATGTGATGCGGGTGCAAAGTGGCTATTAGACCCGGATAAAATCTATGAAATGGTTGCAGCGGTGACAGATGCTGTTGAAAAGCCGGTTACAGTAAAAATGCGAATGGGATGGGACGATAACCATATTTATGCTGTCCGTAATGCACAGGCAATTGAACGGGCTGGCGGGAAGGCTGTTTCCCTTCATGGCCGTACACGCGTGCAGATGTATGAAGGAACAGCAAACTGGGACATTATCCGTGAAGTAAAGCAAAGCATTGGGATTCCGCTCATTGGAAATGGAGATGTGAAAACACCTCATGATGCAAAGCGGATGCTTGATGAAACTGGCTGTGACGGTGTCATGATTGGCCGGGCCGCCTTAGGGAATCCTTGGATGATCTATCAGACGGTAAAATATTTGGATTCAGGTGAATTGATCGACGAACCATCAGTGCGAGAAAAAATGGATGTATGTATCCTGCACCTTGACCGCCTGGTTGCATTGAAGGGCGAGCATATCGCGGTAAGAGAGATGAGAAAGCATACCGCATGGTACCTGAAGGGGATCCGCGGGAATGCAAGATTCCGCAATGCTGTTAATGAAAGTAATACTCGTGATGAACTTGTTGCCATTTTAAATGCGATTGTCTTGGATGCGGAAGAAAAAGAGCGCATGGAGTCACAGGCTGGCTAATGCTGTTTGACATGGAAAATTTCTTTGCCTATAATAGCTTTGATTAGACAACTGCCAGTGGATGAACTGGCAGTTTTTTATTATCCAAGCTGGAAAGTGCTTTTTAACTTCAAGTTTATTGGAAATAAAAGTACTAGAACATTCAATTTTATAATCAATTATGCTGTCTGTTTGAATCATATTGTGTAAAATAATAAACATGTACTGAAAATGTGATACTTCGCCTAGTGCGTTACATATTTCACGAATGAAAAAATGGAGATGATATAAGTGAGTCAGAGTCATGAAGAATTAAATGACCAGTTAAGAGTAAGACGCGAAAAAATGCAAAACTTGCGTGATAAAGGAATGGATCCTTTCGGCAAGCGCTTTGACCGTTCACATCAATCCGATGTTTTAATAGATCAGTATGGCGGTCTTGAAAAAGAAGAGATTGAAGAGAAGAATGTTTCTGTCACTTTAGCGGGCAGAATCATGACAAAGCGCGGAAAAGGGAAAGCTGGATTTGCTCATATCCAGGATCTGACTGGTCAAATTCAGATCTATGTACGTAAGGATGCGATTGGTGAAGAAAGCTACGCTATCTTTGAAACTGCTGATCTTGGGGATATTGTAGGGGTTACTGGTACACTTTTTAAAACTAAAGTAGGGGAGCTTTCAATTAAAGTAGAAGAATTTGTTCTTTTAACAAAATCTCTGCGTCCGCTTCCTGAGAAGTTCCATGGACTTAAGGATGTTGAGCAGCGCTATCGTCAGCGTTACCTTGACCTTATTATGAGTCAGGAAAGTAAAGCAACATTTGTAGCCAGAAGCCGCATTATCCAAGAAATGAGACGCTATCTTGATTCTAATGGCTATCTTGAAGTTGAAACACCAATGATGCACTCAATTGCTGGCGGAGCTTCTGCAAGACCATTTATTACACATCACAATGCTCTAGATATGCAGCTTTATATGCGTATTGCCATCGAACTTCATCTTAAAAGACTGATTGTTGGCGGACTTGAGAAGGTTTATGAAATCGGCCGCGTTTTCCGAAACGAAGGGGTATCTACTCGTCATAACCCTGAGTTTACGATGATTGAGCTGTATGAAGCATATGCGGATTACAGAGATATCATGAGTCTGACAGAAAACATGATTGCTCATATTGCAAAACAGGTTCTTGGCACAACGGTTATTCAGTATGGTGACTATGAAGTAGACTTAACACCAGAATGGACAAGACTTCATATGGTAGATGCCATTAAAGAATATACAGGGGTAGACTTCTGGAAAGAAATGAGCAAGGAAGAAGCTGGGGCTCTTGCGAAGGAGCATGGTGTTGAGATTACAGAACATATGCTATACGGCCATATTGTAAATGAATTCTTTGAACAAAAGGTAGAAGAGAAGTTAATTCAGCCAACCTTTATATACGGTCACCCGGTTGAAATCTCTCCTCTTGCAAAGAAAAATGATGAAGATCCGCGTTTTACAGATCGTTTTGAGTTATTCATTGTGGCTCGCGAACATGCTAATGCTTTCACGGAGCTCAATGATCCAATTGATCAGCGTGAACGATTCGAAGCACAATTAAAAGAGCGTGAGCAGGGTAATGATGAAGCACATATGATGGATGATGACTTTATTGAAGCATTAGAGTATGGTATGCCGCCAACAGGCGGATTGGGGATCGGCATCGATCGTCTAGTCATGCTCTTAACAAACTCTCCTTCTATTAGAGACGTGCTTTTATTCCCGTTAATGCGTCACCGCTAATCTATAGTATAGGAAAAGACAGGGCAGATGCTCTGTCTTTTTTCTTTATATAAGAAGGTGTGAGTCAAGGCCATCTATTATTGAAGTGAGTTGGTTTAGATTCTTCTTATCATATAAATTGGTGTAGTGAATTATATGAATATTTTTTTATTATCATTTATGAAAAAAAGTTTAATAAACATGTTGCACACTCGTCAGTATGGTGGTATATTAATATCTGTTGCTGCGAGAGAGCGGCACAAACGAAAAAATAAATTAAAAAGTTGTTGACTTGATCACCTGGTTGTGATAATATTTAAAAGTCGCACTCGTGACAAACGAACAACAAAAATTGCTCTTTGAAAACTGAACGAACAATAAAACGTCAACGTTTAAAAAAGATTCTTCGGAATCAACAATGTACATTATGTACACAAGAGCTAATCAACTCTTTCTTGGAGAGTTTGATCCTGGCTCAGGACGAACGCTGGCGGCGTGCCTAATACATGCAAGTCGAGCGGACAGATGGGAGCTTGCTCCCTGAAGTCAGCGGCGGACGGGTGAGTAACACGTGGGCAACCTGCCTGTAAGACTGGGATAACTTCGGGAAACCGGAGCTAATACCGGATAATGCTTTTGGACTCATGTCCTTAAGCTGAAAGATGGTTTCGGCTATCACTTACAGATGGGCCCGCGGCGCATTAGCTAGTTGGTGAGGTAACGGCTCACCAAGGCAACGATGCGTAGCCGACCTGAGAGGGTGATCGGCCACACTGGGACTGAGACACGGCCCAGACTCCTACGGGAGGCAGCAGTAGGGAATCTTCCGCAATGGACGAAAGTCTGACGGAGCAACGCCGCGTGAGTGATGAAGGTTTTCGGATCGTAAAACTCTGTTGTTAGGGAAGAACAAGTACCGGAGTAACTGCCGGTACCTTGACGGTACCTAACCAGAAAGCCACGGCTAACTACGTGCCAGCAGCCGCGGTAATACGTAGGTGGCAAGCGTTGTCCGGAATTATTGGGCGTAAAGCGCGCGCAGGCGGTCCTTTAAGTCTGATGTGAAAGCCCACGGCTCAACCGTGGAGGGTCATTGGAAACTGGGGGACTTGAGTGCAGAAGAGGAGAGTGGAATTCCACGTGTAGCGGTGAAATGCGTAGAGATGTGGAGGAACACCAGTGGCGAAGGCGACTCTCTGGTCTGTAACTGACGCTGAGGCGCGAAAGCGTGGGGAGCGAACAGGATTAGATACCCTGGTAGTCCACGCCGTAAACGATGAGTGCTAAGTGTTAGAGGGTTTCCGCCCTTTAGTGCTGCAGCAAACGCATTAAGCACTCCGCCTGGGGAGTACGGCCGCAAGGCTGAAACTCAAAGGAATTGACGGGGGCCCGCACAAGCGGTGGAGCATGTGGTTTAATTCGAAGCAACGCGAAGAACCTTACCAGGTCTTGACATCCTCTGACACTCCTAGAGATAGGACGTTCCCCTTCGGGGGACAGAGTGACAGGTGGTGCATGGTTGTCGTCAGCTCGTGTCGTGAGATGTTGGGTTAAGTCCCGCAACGAGCGCAACCCTTGATCTTAGTTGCCAGCATTCAGTTGGGCACTCTAAGGTGACTGCCGGTGACAAACCGGAGGAAGGTGGGGATGACGTCAAATCATCATGCCCCTTATGACCTGGGCTACACACGTGCTACAATGGATGGTACAAAGGGCTGCAAGACCGCGAGGTTTAGCCAATCCCATAAAACCATTCTCAGTTCGGATTGCAGGCTGCAACTCGCCTGCATGAAGCCGGAATCGCTAGTAATCGCGGATCAGCATGCCGCGGTGAATACGTTCCCGGGCCTTGTACACACCGCCCGTCACACCACGAGAGTTTGTAACACCCGAAGTCGGTGGGGTAACCTTTTGGAGCCAGCCGCCTAAGGTGGGACAGATGATTGGGGTGAAGTCGTAACAAGGTAGCCGTATCGGAAGGTGCGGCTGGATCACCTCCTTTCTAAGGATGAAATGAAGTTTATCTTCATTAAAAGACGTCTTTATTTGTTCGTTCAGTTTTGAGAGAGCAATCTCTCGTTATAACTTGTTCCTTGAAAACTAGATAATGCAATAGAAGAAGATTACCAAGTAATCGCCATCTTAGTTTTTTCTCTCTTATTTATTTTAAGTAAGAGCATAACCATAAACACTGGTTAAGTTAGAAAGGGCGCACGGTGAATGCCTTGGCACTAGGAGCCGATGAAGGACGGTACTAACACCGATATGCTTCGGGGAGCTGTAAGTAAGCTTTGATCCGGAGATTTCCGAATGGGGGAACCCATCATCCGTAATGGGATGATATCTTTACCTGAATACATAGGGTATTGAAGGCAGACCCGGGGAACTGAAACATCTAAGTACCCGGAGGAAGAGAAAGCAAACGCGATTCCCTGAGTAGCGGCGAGCGAAACGGGATTAGCCCAAACCAAGAGGCTTGCCTCTTGGGGTTGTAGGACACTCTACACGGAGTTACAAAGGAGCGAGGTAAGTGAACAGGTCTGGAAAGGCCGGCCAGAGAAGGTAAAAGCCCTGTAGTTGAAACTTCGTTCCCTCCAGAGTGGATCCTGAGTACGGCGGGACACGAGAAATCCCGTCGGAAGCAGGGAGGACCATCTCCCAAGGCTAAATACTCCCTAGTGACCGATAGTGAACCAGTACCGTGAGGGAAAGGTGAAAAGCACCCCGGAAGGGGAGTGAAATAGTTCCTGAAACCGTGTGCCTACAAGTAGTCAGAGCCCATTTACGGGTGATGGCGTGCCTTTTGTAGAATGAACCGGCGAGTTACGATTACATGCAAGGTTAAGTTGATAAGACGGAGCCGCAGCGAAAGCGAGTCTGAATAGGGCGAATGAGTATGTGGTCGTAGACCCGAAACCAGGTGATCTACCCATGTCCAGGTTGAAGTTCAGGTA
>NZ_CP071709.1:100000-182500 GCF_018582665.1 Cytobacillus gottheilii
AGGTTGGGGGTTCAAGTCCTCTCGCCGGCACCATTTGTACGAGCCATTAGCTCAGTCGGTAGAGCATCTGACTTTTAATCAGAGGGTCGAAGGTTCGAGTCCTTCATGGCTCACCATTTAAATATGCGGGTGTGGCGGAATTGGCAGACGCACCAGACTTAGGATCTGGCGCCGCAAGGCGTGGGGGTTCGACTCCCTTCACCCGCACCATTTATAAATTGCGGAAGTAGTTCAGTGGTAGAACACCACCTTGCCAAGGTGGGGGTCGCGGGTTCGAATCCCGTCTTCCGCTCCAAGTTTTTGCCGGGGTGGCGGAACTGGCAGACGCACAGGACTTAAAATCCTGCGGTAGGTGACTACCGTACCGGTTCGATTCCGGTCCTCGGCACCAGTAAACATTTTAATATGCGCCCGTAGCTCAATTGGATAGAGCGTCTGACTACGGATCAGAAGGTTATGGGTTCGACTCCTTTCGGGCGCGCCATATATTTCGGGGAGTAGCTCAGCTTGGTAGAGCACTTGGTTTGGGACCAAGGGGTCGCAGGTTCGAATCCTGTCTTCCCGACCATTCATTTAAATACCCATATGGGGCCTTAGCTCAGCTGGGAGAGCGCCTGCCTTGCACGCAGGAGGTCAGCGGTTCGATCCCGCTAGGCTCCACCAAAACTTTTTTAAAAAAACATGTTGACTTATCAATATACAGATGATAAGATAACGAAGTCGCTTTTTTGAAAGGCGAACAAATTGCTCTTTGAAAACTGAACGAACAATAAAACGTCAACGTTTAAAAAAGATTCTTCGGAATCAACAATGTACATTATGTACACAAGAGCTAATCAACTCTTTCTTGGAGAGTTTGATCCTGGCTCAGGACGAACGCTGGCGGCGTGCCTAATACATGCAAGTCGAGCGGACAGATGGGAGCTTGCTCCCTGAAGTCAGCGGCGGACGGGTGAGTAACACGTGGGCAACCTGCCTGTAAGACTGGGATAACTTCGGGAAACCGGAGCTAATACCGGATAATGCTTTTGGACTCATGTCCTTAAGCTGAAAGATGGTTTCGGCTATCACTTACAGATGGGCCCGCGGCGCATTAGCTAGTTGGTGAGGTAACGGCTCACCAAGGCAACGATGCGTAGCCGACCTGAGAGGGTGATCGGCCACACTGGGACTGAGACACGGCCCAGACTCCTACGGGAGGCAGCAGTAGGGAATCTTCCGCAATGGACGAAAGTCTGACGGAGCAACGCCGCGTGAGTGATGAAGGTTTTCGGATCGTAAAACTCTGTTGTTAGGGAAGAACAAGTACCGGAGTAACTGCCGGTACCTTGACGGTACCTAACCAGAAAGCCACGGCTAACTACGTGCCAGCAGCCGCGGTAATACGTAGGTGGCAAGCGTTGTCCGGAATTATTGGGCGTAAAGCGCGCGCAGGCGGTCCTTTAAGTCTGATGTGAAAGCCCACGGCTCAACCGTGGAGGGTCATTGGAAACTGGGGGACTTGAGTGCAGAAGAGGAGAGTGGAATTCCACGTGTAGCGGTGAAATGCGTAGAGATGTGGAGGAACACCAGTGGCGAAGGCGACTCTCTGGTCTGTAACTGACGCTGAGGCGCGAAAGCGTGGGGAGCGAACAGGATTAGATACCCTGGTAGTCCACGCCGTAAACGATGAGTGCTAAGTGTTAGAGGGTTTCCGCCCTTTAGTGCTGCAGCAAACGCATTAAGCACTCCGCCTGGGGAGTACGGCCGCAAGGCTGAAACTCAAAGGAATTGACGGGGGCCCGCACAAGCGGTGGAGCATGTGGTTTAATTCGAAGCAACGCGAAGAACCTTACCAGGTCTTGACATCCTCTGACACTCCTAGAGATAGGACGTTCCCCTTCGGGGGACAGAGTGACAGGTGGTGCATGGTTGTCGTCAGCTCGTGTCGTGAGATGTTGGGTTAAGTCCCGCAACGAGCGCAACCCTTGATCTTAGTTGCCAGCATTCAGTTGGGCACTCTAAGGTGACTGCCGGTGACAAACCGGAGGAAGGTGGGGATGACGTCAAATCATCATGCCCCTTATGACCTGGGCTACACACGTGCTACAATGGATGGTACAAAGGGCTGCAAGACCGCGAGGTTTAGCCAATCCCATAAAACCATTCTCAGTTCGGATTGCAGGCTGCAACTCGCCTGCATGAAGCCGGAATCGCTAGTAATCGCGGATCAGCATGCCGCGGTGAATACGTTCCCGGGCCTTGTACACACCGCCCGTCACACCACGAGAGTTTGTAACACCCGAAGTCGGTGGGGTAACCTTTTGGAGCCAGCCGCCTAAGGTGGGACAGATGATTGGGGTGAAGTCGTAACAAGGTAGCCGTATCGGAAGGTGCGGCTGGATCACCTCCTTTCTAAGGATGAAATGAAGTTTATCTTCATTAAAAGACGTCTTTATTTGTTCGTTCAGTTTTGAGAGAGCAATCTCTCGTTATAACTTGTTCCTTGAAAACTAGATAATGCAATAGAAGAAGATTACCAAGTAATCGCCATCTTAGTTTTTTCTCTCTTATTTATTTTAAGTAAGAGCATAACCATAAACACTGGTTAAGTTAGAAAGGGCGCACGGTGAATGCCTTGGCACTAGGAGCCGATGAAGGACGGTACTAACACCGATATGCTTCGGGGAGCTGTAAGTAAGCTTTGATCCGGAGATTTCCGAATGGGGGAACCCATCATCCGTAATGGGATGATATCTTTACCTGAATACATAGGGTATTGAAGGCAGACCCGGGGAACTGAAACATCTAAGTACCCGGAGGAAGAGAAAGCAAACGCGATTCCCTGAGTAGCGGCGAGCGAAACGGGATTAGCCCAAACCAAGAGGCTTGCCTCTTGGGGTTGTAGGACACTCTACACGGAGTTACAAAGGAGCGAGGTAAGTGAACAGGTCTGGAAAGGCCGGCCAGAGAAGGTAAAAGCCCTGTAGTTGAAACTTCGTTCCCTCCAGAGTGGATCCTGAGTACGGCGGGACACGAGAAATCCCGTCGGAAGCAGGGAGGACCATCTCCCAAGGCTAAATACTCCCTAGTGACCGATAGTGAACCAGTACCGTGAGGGAAAGGTGAAAAGCACCCCGGAAGGGGAGTGAAATAGTTCCTGAAACCGTGTGCCTACAAGTAGTCAGAGCCCATTTACGGGTGATGGCGTGCCTTTTGTAGAATGAACCGGCGAGTTACGATTACATGCAAGGTTAAGTTGATAAGACGGAGCCGCAGCGAAAGCGAGTCTGAATAGGGCGAATGAGTATGTGGTCGTAGACCCGAAACCAGGTGATCTACCCATGTCCAGGTTGAAGTTCAGGTAACACTGAATGGAGGACCGAACCCACGCACGTTGAAAAGTGCGGGGATGAGGTGTGGGTAGCGGAGAAATTCCAATCGAACTTGGAGATAGCTGGTTCTCTCCGAAATAGCTTTAGGGCTAGCCTCATGTAGTAAGAGTCTTGGAGGTAGAGCACTGTTTGGACTAGGGGCCCTCATCGGGTTACCGAATTCAGACAAACTCCGAATGCCAAAGACTTATCCATGGGAGTCAGACTGCGAGTGATAAGATCCGTAGTCAAGAGGGAAACAGCCCAGACCACCAGCTAAGGTCCCAAAGTATACGTTAAGTGGAAAAGGATGTGGAGTTGCTTAGACAACCAGGATGTTGGCTTAGAAGCAGCCACCATTTAAAGAGTGCGTAATAGCTCACTGGTCGAGTGACTCCGCGCCGAAAATGTACCGGGGCTAAACGTATCACCGAAGCTGTGGATGGACACCATTAGGTGTCCGTGGTAGGAGAGCGTTCTAAGGGCGTTGAAGCTAGACCGTAAGGACTGGTGGAGCGCTTAGAAGTGAGAATGCCGGTATGAGTAGCGAAAGATGGGTGAGAATCCCATCCACCGAATGCCTAAGGTTTCCTGAGGAAGGCTCGTCCGCTCAGGGTTAGTCGGGACCTAAGCCGAGGCTGAAAAGCGTAGGCGATGGACAACAGGTTGATATTCCTGTACCACCAAAATCCGTTTGAGTGATGGGGGGACGCAGGAGGATAGGGTAAGCGCGCTGTTGGATTAGCGCGTCCAAGCAGTTAGGCTGCAAGTGAGGCAAATCCCGCTTGCATACGGCTGAGCTGTGACGGCGAGGGAAATATAGTACCGAAGTTCTTGATTCCACACTGCCAAGAAAAGCCTCTAGCGAGGATTAGGTGCCCGTACCGCAAACCGACACAGGTAGGCGAGGAGAGAATCCTAAGGTGAGCGAGAGAACTCTCGTTAAGGAACTCGGCAAAATGACCCCGTAACTTCGGGAGAAGGGGTGCTCATTAGGGTGTTAAAGCCTTGATGAGCCGCAGTGAATAGGCCCAGGCGACTGTTTAGCAAAAACACAGGTCTCTGCGAAGCCGCAAGGCGAAGTATAGGGGCTGACGCCTGCCCGGTGCTGGAAGGTTAAGAGGAGGGGTTAGCGCAAGCGAAGCTCTGAATCGAAGCCCCAGTAAACGGCGGCCGTAACTATAACGGTCCTAAGGTAGCGAAATTCCTTGTCGGGTAAGTTCCGACCCGCACGAAAGGCGTAACGATCTGGGCACTGTCTCAACGAGAGACTCGGTGAAATTATAGTACCTGTGAAGATGCAGGTTACCCGCGACAGGACGGAAAGACCCCGTGGAGCTTTACTGTAGCCTGATATTGAATTTTGGTACAGCTTGTACAGGATAGGTAGGAGCCTGAGAAACCGGAGCGCCAGCTTCGGTGGAGGCGTCGGTGGGATACTACCCTGGCTGTATTGAAATTCTAACCCGCGCCCCTGATCGGGGCGGGAGACAGTGTCAGGTGGGCAGTTTGACTGGGGCGGTCGCCTCCTAAAAAGTAACGGAGGCGCCCAAAGGTTCCCTCAGAATGGTTGGAAATCATTCGTAGAGTGTAAAGGCACAAGGGAGCTTGACTGCGAGACCTACAAGTCGAGCAGGGACGAAAGTCGGGCTTAGTGATCCGGTGGTTCCGCATGGAAGGGCCATCGCTCAACGGATAAAAGCTACCCCGGGGATAACAGGCTTATCTCCCCCAAGAGTCCACATCGACGGGGAGGTTTGGCACCTCGATGTCGGCTCATCGCATCCTGGGGCTGTAGTCGGTCCCAAGGGTTGGGCTGTTCGCCCATTAAAGCGGTACGCGAGCTGGGTTCAGAACGTCGTGAGACAGTTCGGTCCCTATCCGTCGTGGGCGCAGGAAATTTGAGAGGAGCTGTCCTTAGTACGAGAGGACCGGGATGGACGCACCGCTGGTGTACCAGTTGTTCTGCCAAGGGCATCGCTGGGTAGCTATGTGCGGAAGGGATAAGTGCTGAAAGCATCTAAGCATGAAGCCCCCCTCGAGATGAGATTTCCCATAGCGTCAAGCTAGTAAGAACCCTGAAAGATGATCAGGTTGATAGGTCAGAGGTGGAAGCGTGGCGACACGTGCAGCTGACTGATACTAATCGTTCGAGGACTTAACCACACAATGGCATTACTGTTTTCTTCTTCTAACATTATCTAGTTTTGAAGGAATAACCTTTCTTCAATTAAATAGTCCGGTGGCGATAGCGAGAAGGTCACACCCGTTCCCATCCCGAACACGGAAGTTAAGCTTCTCAGCGCCAATGGTAGTTAGGGGCTGTCCCCTTGTGAGAGTAGGACGCTGCCGGGCAACATGAAAAAGTACATCTGTATGGATGTGCTTTTTTTGTAGTTTAAATTCTAAATTGAAGACGACTGTTTAACTTCGAGAAACATTGGAGAGCCAGTGCATGTAGTGGCATTGGAGGAAGGACCTAAAATGCCGCAAGGTATAGTCTTAAAAATGTAAGTTTGCTCAACTTATCTTTTTACCAAACTGTGAGGGAAGCGAGAAGCGAACAGGTCGAGGAATCGATTGAGGAAAGGCCGGAGCGTACGTAGTTGGTACGTGAGGACCTTGATGAGTGAGATGACGAAGAGATGTGAAGGTTATCGATTTCCGAACGATGATAGCGAGAAGGTCACACCCGTCCCTCCCGAACACGGAAGTTAAGCTTCTCAGCGCCAATGGTAGTTAGGGGCTGTCCCCTTGTGAGAGTAGGACGCTGCCGGGCAACATGAAAAAGTACATCTGTATGGATGTGCTTTTTTTGTAGTTTTTAATTAAAATCTTTGTTTTTTAATTAATAAGTGCTGCTTAATTATAATAATTTATCTAACCTTAAGTCCAAAACCACGTAGAGCTGCCCCCTTTTCTGAAAAACAGCTCCTAATTCCCTTTGAATATTTAACACGGCAAAAATTACATTATTCCAATATTTTAACTTCAAAGAATAAAATCAAACTTTTCCTTCCTAATTCGAGGTTTGAAGAACAAAAATTTAGGGGAAAATGTTTAATGCTAGTTCGTTGCAACCTATTACATAGATCATGTATAATATAAGTCAAATATAGTCAAAGTCAGATAGGGGGTGGCCGGGTGAGAAATATATCGGACATCATTGAAAACTACCTGAAACAAGTTTTAGACTTGAGCGAGCAGGAGATTGTTGAGATTAAAAGAAGTGAGATTGCAGACAAGTTTCAATGCGTACCTTCTCAAATAAATTATGTTATCAATACTCGGTTTACAATCGAGAAAGGGTATATGGTGGAAAGTAAACGCGGAGGAGGAGGTTATATAAGGATCATGAAGGTGCAGTCTTATGATTACGCACATTTAATTGATCAGCTAATCTCCATAATCGATTCACGAATAGCCCAGAATAGTGCTGAAAATGTTATATACAGACTTGTTGAAGAAGAAATTGTCTCAAAAAGGGAAGCAAAAATCATGCTAAGTGTCATTGATCGATCGGTACTATATATAGACCTGCCCTATAGAGATGAACTTCGAGCACGTATGTTAAAAGCAATGCTTACAACCTTGAAATATAAATAAACAGCAGGTTGGAGGGGAACCAATGGTTTGTCAGGAATGCAATCAAAGACCAGCTACCTTGCACTTTACGAAAATAGTAAATGGCGAAAAAGCAGAATTTCAGCTATGTGAAAAATGTGCGGCAGAAAAAGGGGAGATGTTTATGTTCAATAATGGACAGAACTACTCCATTCATAATCTCTTGGCAGGACTTCTTAATGTACAGCCAGCTTATCAGGGCAGCAGCCAAAATGCCTTTCAGAATGAAAAGGTCATTCAATGCCCTAATTGCTCTATGACATATAAGCAATTTATTAAGATTGGCAGGTTTGGCTGTGCAGAATGCTATGAAACATTTAGTGAACAGCTTCCTCCTATTTTTAAAAGGCTTCATAGCGGAAACGAAACACATAATGGAAAAATCCCCGCCAGAATCGGAGGAAGTATCCATTTACGAAAGAATATCGAAGAACTCAAGCAGAAAATGAAAGAATACATTGCGAACGAGGAATTTGAAGAAGCAGCATTGACTAGAGATGAGATAAGAAAGTTAGAAAAAGAGCTGAATTCCGCTCATGAGGAGGGAGAATAACTTGTCGTTGGAGCGTTTTATTAACCAGGCGATTAGCTCCTGGATGAGTACGGAGGGACCGGATTCAGACATAGTCTTAAGTTCTCGAATTCGGCTTGCTCGAAATCTTAAGCAATATAGATTTCCCACATTGTTTGAAAAGGATGAGGCTGAAGCCGTTATTAATCAAGTCAAAAAACGTTTAGAACATCCTGGAGAAATAGAAGATAAACACTTGGAATTGCTGCTTATGGATGAACTGCAGCCGCTGCAGAAAAGGGTATTAATGGAGAAGCATTTAATTAGCCCGCACTTAGCGGAAAACTCTACACATGGTGCTTGTCTCCTATCAGAAAGTGAAGAGATTAGTATCATGATTAATGAAGAGGATCATATACGCATTCAATGTCTATACCCAGGTTTTCAGTTATTAGAAGCACTGCAGATGGCGAATACAATTGACAATTGGCTTGAGGAAGAAATTGATTATGCTTTTAATGAAAAGGTTGGTTTTCTAACCAGCTGTCCTACCAATGTAGGAACCGGTATTCGTGCTTCTGTTATGATGCACTTGCCTGGTCTTGTATTAACACAGCAGATCAATCGAATTATCCCTGCAATTAATCAACTTGGTTTAGTTGTTAGAGGAATTTATGGGGAAGGCAGCGAAGCATTAGGGAACATCTTTCAAGTTTCAAATCAGATGACGTTAGGTAAATCCGAAGAAGATATTGCCGAAGACTTGAAAAGTGTTGTCAGTCAATTAATTTCACAGGAAAGGTCAGCAAGGGAAGCATTAGCAAAGACTTCTAACATACAATTAGAAGACAGAGTTTTCCGTTCATATGGGACTCTCCTGAATTGCAGAATCATTGAAACAAAAGAGGCGGCACGCTGTTTGTCTGATGTTCGCCTTGGCATTGATATGGGATACATTGAAAATGTATCTGAAAATATTTTAAATGAGCTTATGATTTTGACTCAGCCGGGCTTTTTACAGCAATATGCTGGCGGACCTTTGAGACCACAGGAAAGAGATATCCGCAGAGCAACACTCATTCGGGAAAGATTACAAATGGAAAGCAAATAGTTGGGAGGATAATCATATGATGTTCGGACGATTTACTGAAAGAGCGCAAAAGGTACTTGCATTAGCACAAGAGGAAGCAATCCGCCTTGGACATAATAATATTGGAACAGAACATATCCTGCTCGGTTTGGTTCGAGAAGGAGAGGGAATTGCGGCAAAGGCATTATATGCTCTAGGACTAGGTTCTGAGAAAATTCAGACTGAGGTAGAGAGTTTAATTGGACGAGGACAGGAAGTCTCACAATCACCGCATTATACGCCAAGAGCAAAAAAAGTAATTGAATTATCAATGGATGAAGCAAGAAAGCTGGGACACTCCTATGTAGGGACAGAACATATTCTTCTTGGGTTAATTCGTGAAGGAGAAGGTGTTGCTGCACGTGTACTAAATAACCTGGGCGTCAGCTTAAATAAAGCGAGACAGCAAGTGCTTCAGCTTTTAGGAAGCAATGAATCTGGAGGCCATCAAGGCGGTGCATCAGCAAATGCCAATACACCAACTCTTGATGGATTAGCCAGAGATTTAACTGCGATTGCAAGAGAAGGAAGTCTTGACCCTGTTATTGGGCGCAGTAAAGAAATTCAGCGTGTCATTGAAGTACTTAGCCGTCGTACAAAAAACAATCCTGTTTTAATTGGTGAACCAGGGGTTGGTAAAACAGCCATTGCTGAAGGATTAGCACAGCAAATTATCAATAATGAAGTGCCAGAGACACTGCGCGATAAAAGAGTTATGACTCTAGATATGGGTACTGTTGTTGCTGGGACAAAATACCGCGGTGAATTTGAAGATAGATTGAAGAAAGTAATGGATGAAATTCGCCAGGCCGGCAACATCATCTTATTCATTGATGAACTTCACACCTTGATTGGTGCTGGTGGTGCAGAAGGTGCCATTGATGCTTCAAATATATTAAAACCATCCCTTGCGCGTGGTGAATTGCAATGTATTGGTGCTACAACGCTTGATGAATATCGCAAGTACATTGAAAAGGATGCAGCACTTGAACGCCGCTTCCAGCCGATTACAGTTGATGAGCCGACGTCCGATGAATCTGTTCAAATCTTGAAAGGATTAAGAGACCGTTATGAGGCGCATCACCGTGTAACCATTTCAGATCAGGCGATTGAAGCAGCGGTTAAATTTTCGGATCGTTATATTTCTGACCGTTTCTTACCAGATAAGGCAATTGATTTAATTGATGAAGCCGGTTCAAAGGTAAGATTGAGATCTTATACGACTCCTCCAAACTTGAAGGAGCTTGAAGTTAAGCTTGAAGATGTCCGCAAAGAAAAGGATGCAGCCGTACAAAGCCAAGAATTTGAAAAAGCAGCATCATTGCGTGATACAGAACAGCGCCTGCGCGAACAGCTGGAAGAAACCAAGAAAACTTGGAAAGAAAAGCAGGGCAAAGAAAATAGCGAAGTAACCGTTGAGGATATTGCACATGTTGTTGCTAGCTGGACAGGAATTCCAGTATCTAAGCTGGCAGAAACAGAAACGCAAAAATTGCTTAACTTAGAAGAAATTCTTCATTCCCGTGTCATTGGACAAGAGGAAGCTGTTAAAGCAATCTCTAAGGCTGTACGCCGTGCACGTGCTGGATTAAAAGATCCTAAACGTCCAATCGGATCATTTGTGTTCCTTGGACCAACAGGAGTAGGGAAAACAGAATTGGCTAGAGCGCTGGCAGAGGCTATGTTCGGTGATGAAGAGGCAATGATCCGCATTGATATGTCCGAGTATATGGAGAAACATTCGACTTCTCGTTTAGTTGGTTCTCCTCCAGGCTATGTTGGTTATGATGAGGGCGGCCAGCTGACAGAAAAAGTGCGCAGAAAGCCATACTCTGTTGTCCTGCTCGACGAAATTGAAAAAGCACACCCAGATGTATTTAATATTCTTCTGCAAGTATTAGAGGACGGAAGACTGACAGACTCAAAAGGCAGGACGGTTGATTTCCGTAATACAGTCTTAATCATGACTTCAAATGTTGGAGCAGAAGCTCTAAAACGCAACAAATATGTAGGTTTCAATGTTCAAGAAGGAGATCAGGATTACAAAGATATGAAAGGAAAAGTAATGGAGGAGCTGAAAAAAGCATTCCGTCCAGAATTCCTGAACCGTATTGATGAAATCATTGTTTTCCACGCACTAGAAAAGAAACATCTGCAGGAAATTGTTTCGCTCATGTCAGATTCATTGACTAAACGCCTGCATGAACAAGAAATTCAGCTGGATCTTACTGAAGCTGCTAAGGCGAAAATCGCGGAAGAAGGCTATGATCCAGAGTATGGAGCAAGACCATTGCGCCGTGCGATTCAAAAGCATATCGAAGATCGTCTTTCTGAAGAGCTTTTAAAAGGAACTGTATTTACAGGTCAGAATGTTGTCATTGATGTCGAAAATGGCGAGTTTACCGTTAAGACAGCTGAAGCAAGCGGGACAGCAAATTTAAATAAAGCATAAGTTTATTGAGGTACACGAACAAATTTTCGTGTGCCTTTTTTATAAGTAATATCCTTCTGAATGACTTCAGTAATAATGGGGCTGATTCTGATAGTCCTTCCTTCCCTGTCCCCCTGTTTTATCTTTTTATCACTTTAGTTCTCTTTCCATAGCCTGTCTGTTATAGTTATAAATCATCAATAAGTATTTAACTGGAATCAATGATAATTGTTATATTTGTGAAATATATATAGATGTATGGAAGAAGGGGAAAGTAATGGCAAAACGGAAAACGAAATTTATGTGTCAGGAATGCGGATATGAATCACCAAAATGGATGGGGAAATGCCCAGGCTGCGGTGAGTGGAATAAAATGGTGGAGGAAGTTGAAAAACCCGCTAATTCAAGAAGAGGAGCATTTGCTCACTCTCAGGGAATGGCAACAGCCTCGAAAGCTACTCCGATTACGACAATTGAAACGATATCAGAACCACGGGTACTGACAGAATCACAGGAATTAAATAGGGTACTTGGTGGCGGTGTTGTTAGGGGATCACTCGTTTTAATAGGAGGAGACCCAGGAATCGGGAAGTCGACTTTGCTCCTTCAAGTCTCTTCACAGCTTGCGAAAAAGAACCACTCGGTTTTATACATATCCGGGGAGGAATCGATGAGACAGACAAAGCTGCGGGCAGATCGCCTCAGTATTACGTCTGAGCAGCTGCTTGTTTACTCTGAAACAAGTCTTGAAGAAATCAGCAGAACCATTGAACAGACAAATCCTGCCTTTGTGATCGTTGATTCCATTCAAACGATTTACCATCCTGAGGTTACATCGGCACCTGGAAGCGTTTCACAAGTACGCGAGTGTACGGCGGAATTAATGAGAATCGCGAAAACAAAAGGGATTGCTATCTTTATTGTTGGCCATGTGACAAAAGAAGGCTCGATTGCTGGACCGCGTTTATTAGAGCATATGGTGGATACTGTTCTTTATTTTGAAGGGGAGCGCCATCACACATACCGGATTTTGCGTGCCGTGAAAAACCGATTCGGTTCTACAAACGAAATGGGCATTTTTGAAATGAAAGAAATGGGACTTGAAGAAGTGGCAAATCCGTCTGAGATTTTCCTTGAGGAGAGGTCTGAAGGTGCAGCAGGTTCCACGGTTGTTGCTTCAATGGAAGGAACTCGTCCGGTTTTAGTGGAAATTCAAGCGCTGATTTCACCGACTAGCTTTGGGAATCCAAGAAGAATGGCAACAGGCATTGACCATAATCGAGTTCCTTTATTAATGGCGGTTTTAGAAAAAAGAGTAGGTCTTCTTCTTCAGAATCAAGACGCATATTTAAAAGTAGCCGGCGGTGTAAAGCTCGATGAACCGGCCATTGACTTAGCCGTAGCAGTAAGCATCGCCTCAAGCTTCCGGGATAAACCGACCCGTGCAACCGACTGCGTCATTGGAGAGGTAGGGTTAACAGGTGAGGTCCGCCGCGTGTCCCGAATTGAACAGCGTGTTCAAGAAGCTGCAAAGCTTGGTTTTGAAAGAGTAATCCTTCCCGCCAATAATATTGGAGGCTGGCAAGCTCCTGCAGGTGTTCAGCTAATAGGCGTTAACTCAGTTAGTGAGGCATTAAATGAAGCACTAGGGAGGTAAATATGGAAGCAAAAAAAACGGACGAAAAAAAGATCACCAAAGTCCTTCGGTTTATGGCGCCTGGAACACCAATCCGGGAAGGGATTGAAAATGTTCTGCGAGCCAATACGGGAGGGCTGATCGTCTTAGGCTCCAAAGAGCAGACAGAAGGAATTGTGGAAGGCGGTTTTCAGATTGATTGTCCGTTTACTCCCAGTTATTTATATGAGCTGGCCAAGATGGATGGGGCGATTATTTTAAACGAGGAAGGAAGTCGTATATTAGTAGCGAACGCTCAGCTTGCGCCAGACCGGGGCATCCCTTCGACCGAAACAGGGATGCGGCACCGTACGGCTGAGCGTGTTGCTAAGCAGACAGGTGCTCTGGTCATTGCAGTATCGCAGCGAAGAAACGTCATCACTCTTTATCAAAGCTCATTGCGTTATGCCCTCCGCGACATAGGCGTTATTTTAACAAAAGCCAATGTAGCTGTACAAACACTTGAGAAATATAAGGCTGTCCTTGAACAAAGAATAACAGATTTAAGTATGCTGGAATTTGAGGAAGCGGTTACTTACGCTGATCTTGTTAATGTACTGCACAGTGTATCCATGGTGTTCAGAATTAAAAATGAACTGCTGACATTCCTGTGTGAACTCGGCACAGAAGGCAGGTTAATTCGGCTGCAAATGGATGAGCTCTTGACTGAAATAGAAAAAGAGGCTGAGTTTATTATTAAGGATTATGCTTTTTCACCCAGTATGAATGCAAAAGAAGTTCTCGCTTCTCTTCAGCGCATTTCAAATGGGGAAAGAGCAGAGGATAGTGTTATATTAAAACTTCTTGGTTATCAGGGATACATTCATTTAGAAGAGATGAAGCAGCCAAGAGGATACAGAATGCTAAATAAAGTAGCAAGGATGCCATCCATTATTATCGCAAATCTAATAGAACAATTTAAGGAGCTGCCAAATATTATGGGTGCTACCATTGAAGAATTAGATGATGTTGATGGCATTGGCGAAGTAAGAGCAAAAAAAATTAAAGAGGGCTTGAAGCGTATTAAAACACAAGTTTTTTTAGATAGACATGTATAGAGACCATTGAACTATAAATTTGGTTATGCTAAAATGGTTGGTTATTATTTGACACCTTATGATGTGAGGTGCTAACCTAGTGGTATACCTTTTTAACTGGAAAAAGTTTAATGTGAATTAGTTTTGTAGAATAACATTTGTGTTACAAAAATAAAATTATCTGTAATAGAAGGTTTCGATTTGGAAAATTTGTTTATAATGAGTAAAAGGAGGTGAGGGAATGTTAAAACGTATTGTACAGGCATGCTTCCTTATTACTGGGGTCGCGCTTGGAATCTTTTTAATTCCTCAATTATTATCGTTTGTTGCATTAGACGGGGTTTCTTGGTTAAATAATCCATATATATCCGGTGTGTTAGGTGCCATTATATTTTATCTTATTACTTTTTGGGCGGTTGATTATGTTGTCAACTTTGTGCGCTGGACAGAGGAATCGCTCGTTAAGGTTCCCATTACTGATATTATTTTTGGAAGCGTTGGATTAGTATTTGGGCTTGTGATTGCGTTTCTTATTGGTTTTGCGCTCTCTGAGTTCCCTATTATAAATACAGTTGCACCGATTGTATTAACACTGCTATTTGGATATCTGGGCTTTCAGGTAGGGTTTAAGAAGCGGGATGAACTATTAACACTATTTACAAGTAAGAAAAAGAAAGCGGCTGAAGAGGAATCGGAAAAAACAGCCCCTAAAACGCTGAAAATTCTAGATACAAGTGTCATTATTGATGGCCGTATCGCGGATATCTGCCAAACAGGCTTTTTGGAAGGAACGATTGTGATTCCGCAATTTGTTCTCGAGGAGCTGCAGCATATCGCAGACTCATCTGACGTGCTTAAACGAAATAGAGGTCGCCGCGGTTTAGATATACTCAACCGTATTCAAAAGGAGCTTTCCATTAAGGTTGAAATTTATGAAGGTGACTTTGAAGAAATTCAAGAAGTAGACAGCAAGCTTGTTAAACTAGCTAAAATATCTAATGGTGTTGTCGTCACCAATGATTTTAATCTTAATAAAGTATGTGAATTGCAAAAGGTAGCTGTTCTTAACATAAATGATCTTGCAAACGCTGTAAAACCAGTTGTTCTTCCAGGGGAAGAAATGAAGGTGCAAGTCATTAAAGATGGAAAAGAGCAAAACCAAGGTATTGCTTATTTAGATGACGGAACGATGATTGTCGTTGAAGAAGGACGCAATTATATTGGAAAACATATTGATGTTCTGGTTACAAGTGTTCTCCAAACCTCTGCAGGTAGAATGATATTTGCGAAACCCAAACTATTAGAAAAAGCATTATAATATTAAAGTGACTGATAGAGCTGTTTGCTAACAGCTCTTTTCAAATTGTCGGGAATTAAAACGGCAGATTGCGTCAATTTTAGAGGAGTTACTTAAGAAATCCTATAAGTTTTAGGGGCATCATCAGATAAAACAGAGAATTATAAAGGATTGCTGTTTTGCTCTCTTTCTAGTGAATTGATTATCTGATAGAATGATGATGTTATAAAAGGTAGATACTGACCAAATGGATAGGAGATTACGATGGGTTATGAAGTGATCATTCCTGCGGCCGGGCAAGGTAAAAGAATGGAAGCGGGTAAGAACAAGCTGCTGCTCGAGCTTCGGGAAGTCCCTGTGCTTATACATACATTAAAGGTGTTTGAACAAGATCGAAATTGTAAAGCGGTACATCTTGCAATCCACCCAGATGATGAACAGGAAATGAAAAAGCTCTTGCGAAAATATGGGATTAAAAAAGTTGCATCTCTGATCTATGGCGGAAAAGAACGCCAGCATAGCGTGTATCATGTGGTGAAGGAACTAAATGGGGAAGGCATCGTTTTAGTGCATGATGCAGCAAGGCCATTTGTTGAAATAGACGCCATTAGCCGCTTGGTAGAGGCAGCAGAAGAAACAGGTGCCTCTATTTTAGCTGTGCCTATGAAGGATACCGTGAAAAAAGCAAATGAAGGCTTGGTTTCGGAAACGGTTGAACGGGCATCGCTATGGTCTGTCCAAACTCCTCAGGCATTCCGCCTGCCGATGCTGCTTGATGCACATGAACGAGCTGCAAGAGAAAGCTATGTTGGAACAGATGATGCAAGTCTGGTGGAACGAACAAATGGCAATATCAAAATTGTTGAAGGCAGTTATGACAATATCAAGCTGACGACACCGGAAGATCTTTACTTTGCTGAAGCTATTATGAATAAGAGAATGCAAGGTAAAAAGAAAGGCAAATAGGGAAACTGATGTCTGGTTTTCCGCTTAGCCCTCAAAGTAAGATCGTTTTCATTAGAGTCTTTCGCCATACGCCTGCAATAGGATAGAGGGAGACTTGCTGCTTTACAAAATATACACACCTTAAGGCATATTTCTAACAAGGAGTTGAATGAAATGTTTCGTATTGGACAAGGATTTGATGTACATCAGCTGACAGAAGGAAGACCTCTTATCATCGGCGGGATTGAGATACCATATGAAAAGGGATTATTAGGACATTCGGATGCCGATGTGCTATTGCATACAGTAGCCGATGCCTGTTTAGGTGCCATTGCAGCTGGGGACATTGGAAAACATTTTCCTGATACAGACCCTGAATTTAAGGATGCTGATTCTGCCAAGCTTCTGCAGCATGTGTGGGCGCTAGTTAAAGAAAGAGGCTATGAGCTTGTAAATGCGGATTGTACGATCATTGCCCAGATGCCAAAGATGGCTCCTCATATTGATAAAATGAGAGAAAGAATTGCGTCTTTGCTCGAGACAGAGCTTGAGAATATTAATGTAAAGGCAACTACTACTGAGAAGCTTGGTTTTCCCGGCAGAGGTGAAGGGATTGCTTCACAGGCGGTTGTGTTATTAAAAAAGCGAGATAGCTAATGGCTCATTAGCAGCTTAGAGAAAATACGAAAATGAAGTAAAAAAATAAGGAGGCACTATGATGTCAAATAATATTCGTGTCCGTTATGCACCAAGTCCAACAGGACATTTACATATTGGAAATGCACGTACAGCTCTATTTAATTATTTATTTGCACGCAGTCAAGGCGGGAAATTTATTATTCGCATTGAAGATACTGATAAGAAGCGTAATATCGAAGGCGGAGAAGAGAGTCAGCTTAAGTATTTAAATTGGCTTGGAATCGATTGGGATGAAAGTGTAGATAAAGAAGGCGAGTATGGTCCTTATCGTCAGTCTGAAAGAAATGACCTTTATCAAAAATATGCTCAAGAATTGCTGGAGAAGGGCCATGCTTATAAATGCTACTGCACAGAAGAAGAACTGGAAGCAGAACGCGAAGCACAGATGGCAAAAGGCGAAAATCCAATTTACTCTGGAAAGTGCCGCAATCTAACGGATGAACAAAGAGCAGCACTAGAAGCAGAAGGCAGAAAGCCGAGCATCCGATTCCTTGTTCCAAAAGGGGTTGTATACTCTTTTGATGACATGGTAAAAGGACAGGTATCGTTTGAATCAGACGGAATTGGTGATCATGTTATTGTGAAAAAGGATGGCACTCCAACATACAATTTTGCAGTAGCGGTTGATGATCATCTTATGGCCATCTCGCATGTTCTGCGCGGAGATGATCATATCTCAAACACACCAAAGCAGTTAATGATTTATGAAGCTTTAGGCTGGGAGCCTCCTGTTTTTGGTCATATGACTTTAATTGTTAATGAAAGCCGTAAAAAATTAAGCAAGCGGGATGAGTCCATCATTCAATTTATTGAGCAATATGAAGAGCTTGGCTATTTACCTGAAGCACTCTTTAACTTTATTGCACTGCTTGGGTGGTCGCCTGCTGGAGAAGAAGAAATCTACAGTAAAGAACAATTTATTGATTTATTTGACGCAAGTCGTCTATCTAAATCCCCAGCGCTGTTTGATAAACAAAAATTAACATGGCTGAACAATCAGTATATGAAAACGATTGATCTGGATCGACTTGTCAGCCTGTCTCTGCCGCATCTAGTGAAAACCGGAAAGGTAGAGGAACAGCTTTCCCCTGAGAAACAAGAGTGGGTTCGAAAACTTATTGCTTTGTACCAGGAAAAAATGAGCTTCGGTGCTGAAATCGTCGAAATGTCTGAACTGTTTTTTACCGAGGAAATGAATATAGAAGACGAAGCAAAAGAAGTGCTCTCAGGCGAACAGGTACCTGAAGTGTTAAATGCATTTTTAGGTGAAATTGAACAGCTTGAGCCATTTGCTGCTGATGGAATTAAGGCAGCCATGAAGGCTGTGCAAAAGCAGACAGGACAAAAAGGGAAAAACTTATTTATGCCGATACGTTCTGCAACAACAGGCCAGACACATGGTCCGGATCTGCCGCAGGCAATTGAGCTTTTAGGTAAAGAAAAAGTAAAAACCAGAATCATGAGCATTTTAGGTTAACATATTGGGGAAAATGTAATATAGTAAATATAATTAAAAACAATTTAAAGCGTGGAAGAGGAAAAGTAGGGAAATGAAGCTTTTTAGAGAGAACCATCACCGGCTGAAAGTGGTTCAGGCCTCTCATTTTTTGAAGTGCCCCTCTGAGCCCTGTATCGAACGATAAGATAACTCTTTAGAAAAGAGTGCTGTAGATATAGGCGGAACCTATCCGTTATTAGGCTAAAGTTGAGGCATGATCGTTCAATCGATTAGTCTAAACAGAGTGGAACCGCGGGTAAAACGTCTCTGTCATTTGACAGGGGCGTTTTTTATTTTGATCAAAGGCAAGGGAATGGTAGCGGGGGAGTTTTTCCATGTTTGTCTTTTACTCCTCAGCAGATGGCAGCAGTATTCAGCTTCCTGATTTACACGCGCAATATTTCAAGACTCACGGATAATATTTCCCGGAAAATACTATTCGAGAAAAGCAAATCGCCCAGAGGAGGGGTGTTTATGTTTAAGCGAATGAAAGAGGACATCGGAGTGGTGTTTGAACAAGATCCCGCTGCACGAAGCAGTTTGGAGGTCATCTTAACGTATTCTGGCTTGCACGCTGTGTGGGCACACAGACTTGCTCATAAGTTTTATAAAAAGCGGTTTTATTTCCTGGCAAGAATGATTTCACAGCTCAGCCGGTTCTTCACCGGAATTGAAATTCATCCTGGTGCAAAAATAGGAAGGAAATTCTTTATTGATCATGGGATGGGTGTTGTTATTGGAGAAACATGTGAAATTGGAGATAATGTAACAGTTTTCCAAGGAGTAACATTAGGCGGAACAGGTAAGGAAAAAGGCAAGCGGCATCCGACCATCTTGGATAATGCCCTTATTGCGACAGGAGCTAAAGTGCTGGGTTCGATTACGATAGGGGAAAATGCAAAAATCGGCGCCGGCTCAGTGGTGCTTCACGATGTCCCTCCTAATTCAACTGTTGTTGGGATTCCGGGACGAGTGAAGGTACAGGATGGTGTGAAGATCAAGGATTTAAATCACACTGATTTGCCGGATCCACTGTTTGATCGTATGAAAGAAATAGATGAGGAACTTCTAGCCTTGAAAAATGAGTTAGAGTTGTTAAAGAAAGAAAGGAGCAAAGTATAATGGCTATTCAGCTTTATAATACACTGACAAGAAAAAAAGAACCGTTTATTCCTTTAGAGGAAGGGAAAGTGAAAATGTATGTATGCGGACCGACGGTTTATAACTATATTCATATAGGGAACGCCCGTCCGCCAATTGTATTTGATACAGTAAGAAATTATTTAACATATAGAGGCTACGATGTACACTATGTTTCAAATTTCACAGATGTTGACGACAAGTTAATTCGTACAGCGAAAGAATTGGGTGAAGAAGTGCCGCAAATTGCGGAGCGTTTTATCGATGCGTATTTTGAAGATGTAACAGCTCTAGGGTGCAAACGAGCAGATGTTCACCCGCGTGTAACTGAAAGCATGGATATTATCATTGAGTTTATTCAAACGTTAATTGATAAGGGCTATGCATATGAGTCAGAAGGAGATGTATACTTCCATACACGAAAATTTGATGGGTATGGAAAGCTTTCACATCAGTCGATAGATGAACTTCGAGTTGGTGCTCGGATTGCAATTGGTGAAAAGAAGCAAGATGCACTGGATTTTGTTTTGTGGAAATCAGCCAAAGAAGGGGAAATCAAGTGGGATAGTCCTTGGGGGCAAGGACGTCCAGGCTGGCATATCGAGTGCTCGGCAATGGCGAAAAAATACCTGGGTGATACGATTGATATTCATGCTGGCGGCCAAGATCTTTCTTTCCCGCATCATGAGAATGAAATCGCACAATCGGAGGCTTTAACAGGAAAGACCTTCGCACGCTACTGGATGCATAATGGCTATATTAATATTGATAATGAAAAGATGTCGAAGTCATTAGGTAACTTTGTCCTTGTGCACGATATTATTAAGAAGCATGATCCGCAAGTATTAAGATTTTTTATGCTTTCTGTTCACTACCGAAATCCAATTAATTACAACGATGAACTTCTCGAAAACACAAGAGTTGGATTAGAGCGCATCCGTACTTCATATGAAAACTTAAAGCACCGCAAACAGGCAAGTGCGGAACTGACAGACCACAATGAAGAATGGCTGCAAAAGATCAGTCAGCATCATGAAGAATTCATTACTGCAATGGACGATGATTTTAATACTGCAAATGCTATATCTGTTCTATTTGAACTTTCTAAGCTTGCTAACTATTATCTAATGGAGAAAAATACTTCTGCAGCTGTAATTGAAGCATTTTTAAAGGAGTTTGAAGATTTATTCTCCGTTCTAGGGCTTTCACTTGAAAAGGAACAAGAAGAACTGCTTGATGAGGAAATTGAACAATTGCTGGAGCAGAGAATTCAAGCAAGAAAAGACCGCAACTTCCAGCTGGCAGACGATATTCGCGACAAGCTAAAGGAAATGAATATCATTCTTGAGGATACTGCTCAAGGAACCAGATGGAAGAGAGGCTGAACAAATGCTCAGCTACAGTGAAAAAATAGATGAAAAACAATTAAATAGTCTTGCGCTTGCCTATATGGGTGATGCTGTTTATGAGATATATGTAAGAAGGCATCTTTTGCAAAGCGGAAAAGTAAGACCGCATCAGCTTCATAAAGAAGGCACACGATATGTGTCAGCAAAAGCGCAAGCTCATGTCATACATGGTTTTCTAAATGAAGGTCTGCTTTCAGAAGAAGAGGAAGCAGTTGTGAGAAGAGGAAGGAACGCTAAGTCAGGAACCATTCCTAAAAACACCGACGTTCAAACCTACCGTTACAGTACAGCGTTTGAAGCGCTGATCGGTTATTTATATTTAGCAGACAGAGAGCAGCGGCTTGAGGAATTAATACAAGCCGCATTCCGCTCCGTCGAACTTAAGGAAGGAGGCAAATAGAATGAGTCAGGATTTTATCATTGGTAAAAACCCGGTTATAGAAGCGTTAAAATCGGACCGGGATATTAACAAAATTTTTATAGCTGAAGGTTCCCAAAGCGGCCAGATGCAGCAAGTGATCGGTTTAGCGAAAACAAATGGCGTGCTTGTTCAATTTGTACCGAAAAAGAAGCTGGATCAGCTTGTTGAAGGAACACATCAAGGAGTTGTAGCGGCTGTAGCAGCTTATCAGTATGCAGAGGTGGACGAGCTATTTGCTCGTGCTGAAGAAAGAAATGAAGATCCTTTCTTCCTGCTGCTAGATGAAATTGAAGACCCACATAATCTTGGATCAATTATGCGAACAGCTGATGCTGCTGGAGCACATGGTATTATCATTCCGAAAAGAAGAGCGGTAGGGCTGACGGCAACTGTAGCGAAAGCATCAACGGGAGCCATTGAGCATATACCAGTGGTGCGTGTGACCAATATGGCAAGAACGATCGATGAATTGAAAGAACGCGGTGTATGGATTGCAGGAACAGACGCATCCGGCAAACAAGACTACAGACAATTTGATGGAACCATGCCGCTGGGTTTAGTAATCGGAAGTGAAGGAAAGGGAATGGGCAGGCTGATTAAAGACAAATGTGACTTTTTGCTGAGTTTACCGATGGCTGGACATGTAACATCTTTGAATGCATCTGTTGCTGCAGCACTGCTTATGTATGAGGTATACAGGAAACGTAATCCTGATGTACGATAATGGATATTTTGATTGTAGACGGCTATAACATAATTGGCGCCTGGCCAGAGCTTGATGAGCTTAAAAAGAAGGATTTAGCTTCGGCCAGGGACAGGCTAGTGGAAAAAATGGCTGAATATCAAGGGTATACTGGATTTCGTGTCATTATCGTGTTTGATGCGCATTTTGTAAAAGGAACGGAAAAAAAGTATAAAAACTATAAAGTGGAAGTTATTTTCACGCGGAATAATGAGTCGGCAGATGAACGAATTGAAAAGCTTGCGAGTGACCTGAATAACATCCGGACGCAAATTCATGTGGCTACTTCTGATTATACGGAGCAATGGGTGATTTTTGGCCAAGGCGCTTTACGGAAGTCAGCCCGTGAGCTGCTCAATGAGATGAATGTCATTGAAGGTAAAATTCAAAAAAAGGTCAAAAAAATCCAAGAGAAAAGACCGTCTTCTAAAATTGCTCTCCCGGATGAAGTGGCAGAAATTTTTGAAAAATGGCGCCGAGGGAAGGAATGAGCGGTTGACGCTTGAAAAAAATGTACTGTATAATATTTCTATCCATGCTTGGTACGGTCGGAGGGATCTTAGTGAGTACTGACTTCAAGACGAATGATGATAACAACATTGCCTTTTTGGAGCTTGAGGATGAAGAGCTGATTGAATTGGTGCATAAGGGTGAGAGTCAAGCGTTAGATTACTTGATTCATAAGTATCGCAACTTTGTAAGAGCAAAGGCAAGGTCCTATTTTTTGATTGGTGCAGATAAGGAAGATATTGTACAGGAAGGAATGATTGGTCTTTATAAAGCGATCCGTGATTATAAAGGCGACAAATTATCTTCTTTCAAAGCATTTGCAGAACTATGTATTACCAGACAAATTATTACCGCAATCAAAACAGCCACACGACAAAAACATATCCCTTTAAACTCATACGTATCTTTGGACAAGCCTATTTATGATGAGGAATCAGACAGAACGCTGATGGACGTCATTTCTGGCGCAAAGGTGATGGACCCGGAGGAACTGATCATCAACCAGGAGGAGTTTGACCAAATTGAAGTCAAAATGTCCGAGCTGCTAAGTGACTTGGAACGAAAGGTTCTTGCTCTTTATTTGGATGGGCAGTCTTATCAGGAAATATCTGAAGAATTAAATCGTCATGTTAAGTCCATCGACAATGCACTGCAGCGAGTTAAACGCAAGCTGGAGCGCTATTTGGAAGTTCGAGAGTTTTCCTTGTAAATATAATTTAGAATTTTGCAGTTATTGACATCATTTGTCGCCCATGGTACAGTTTTAAAGACGTAAATGAAAGTGTAGCAGGTGGAGACTATGCAGAAAAAAGCCGTTTTAGCGTGTTCACAGTGCGGAAAGAGAAACTATTCGACGTCTGCAAGCAAAGATGGAACAAGGCTGGAATTCAAGAAGTTTTGCAGCACATGCAGTGCTCATACAGTACATCGAGAAACAAAGTAAGCGTAGAAATGTGCAGTAACTTATACAAGAATGATTCCATTTTTAGGACAAGTCATTTGGAAGATAAGTACAGCAAAGCCTCTGTTTACGCCTTTTTTAGGTAGGATTACTTATTTGATCTTAGAATAAATAGCACATTAATGTGGCTTTTAGGATATATCTCTTGAAGTTGGGGGTTACGAAATGCAACGCATCGTGAATTTTTTCCGTGAAGTTGGACGGGAAATGAAAAAGGTCAGCTGGCCAAAACGCAAAGAATTAACGAAGTATACAGTTACTGTATTATCAGTTGTTGTGTTCTTTTCTGTGTTTTTCGCTGTGCTTGATCTTGGAATTTCCGAATTGATTCGTTTAATTCTTGAATAACCCCTGTGATTCCATGGTATAATGGAAAATAATACAGGTCAAATTCGCAGAAGCCCGGAAACGGGTTTTTTCATTTGGTCAAAAAATGATATGCGAAGAGATGGAATCAGTATCATCTACTTGTTTACAAACAATCGCAGGCTGAAGATTGTGAAATAAAATTATGAAATTACAGGGAGGGAAGGACGAACAAGTCCTCTTGAATGGAAAAGAATTGGTATGTTGTTCATACGTACTCTGGCTATGAGAATAAAGTAAAAGCAAATTTGGAAAAACGGGTAGAATCGATGGGGATGCAAGACAAGATCTTCAGAGTCGTTGTTCCAGAGGAAGAAGAAACAGATTTTAAAAACGGAAAAAAGAAGGTTGTTAAACGCAAGGTGTTCCCTGGGTATGTTCTGGTGGAAATTGTCATGACTGATGACTCTTGGTATGTTGTCAGAAATACACCAGGTGTAACAGGCTTCGTAGGTTCTGCAGGCTCAGGGTCAAAACCAACCCCGCTGCTGCCGGAAGAAGTTCAGGTCATCCTTAAGCGCATGGGTGTGGACGAAAAACGAGTTGATGTTAACTTTGAGCTTGGTGAAACGGTACAAGTTCAAGAAGGTCCTTTTGCTAACTTTACAGGTACGATCGAAGAAATTGATAAAGATAAAGCGAAAATTAAAGTGCTTGTTAACATGTTTGGCCGTGACACTCCAGTCGAACTTGATTTTTCTCAAATTGAAAAAATTTAAGTTGAGCGTTTCTGCGGGTTTTTAAGAAAGAAAAAGGCATTTTTCCTTTTTTTTAGAACCTTGTGCTGATGAGTAACTTCATATATTTTCAAAAAAACTTGAAATCAGTTTCGGAAAGTGGTAGAATTTCAAAGGTCAGTATGTCTCGGAACGAGACCGGACAATTGTTAGTTCTTTATCTTAATATAAAGAATATGAGTTGAGTGGGAGGGTTTATTCCCTATTACCACATCACGGACTTTAAGGAGGTGTGTCTCGTGGCTAAAAAAGTAATCAAACTTGTTAAGTTGCAAATTCCTGCAGGTAAAGCGAATCCAGCACCGCCGGTAGGTCCTGCACTTGGTCAAGCCGGTGTTAATATCATGGGATTCTGTAAAGAGTTTAACGCTCGTACAGCTGAACAGGCTGGCTTAATCATTCCTGTTGAAATCACGGTGTTTGAAGACCGTTCATTTACATTTATTACGAAAACTCCGCCTGCTGCTGTTCTTCTTAAGAAGGCTGCTGGAATTGAGTCTGG
Source organism: Cytobacillus gottheilii (assembly GCF_018582665.1). NCBI lineage: Bacteria > Bacillati > Bacillota > Bacilli > Caryophanales > Bacillaceae > Cytobacillus > Cytobacillus gottheilii. The sequence goes on from NZ_CP071709.1 coordinate 124,988, forward strand.
TTCTGGTGAACCAAACCGTAATAAAGTAGCAACAGTCAAGCGTGACAAGGTACGCGAGATTGCTGAAACAAAAATGCCTGATCTAAACGCTGCAAGTGTTGAAGCTGCAATGCGTATGGTTGAAGGTACTGCACGCAGCATGGGTATTGTTATCGAAGACTAATCCCTGCTGTAATTGATGAGGTTGCGACGCTGAATTTGGATTCACGCGCAACCTTTATTAGTGCGGACGCTTTATAAGTTGTCCGGACGCTTTCTTCTAAGAGAAAGCTGTTTCGTCACGTGGGAGGTTATTCCGCTAAAACCACAATATAGGAGGAAATATTAAAATGGCTAAAAAAGGTAAAAAGTTTATCGAAGCTGCGAAGCTTGTAGATAACACTAAAGCATACCCGGTTGTTGAAGCAATCGAGCTTGTTAAAAAAACAAACTTTACTAAATTTGATGCAACTGTTGAAGTGGCATTCCGTTTAGGTGTAGATCCTAAGAAAGCTGACCAGCAAATCCGTGGAGCAGTTGTGCTTCCAAACGGAACTGGTAAAACTCAACGCGTTCTAGTTTTCGCTAAAGGTGAAAAAGCAAAAGAAGCAGAAGCTGCTGGTGCAGATTATGTTGGCGATGCTGAATTCATCAACAAAATCCAACAAGGCTGGTTCGAGTTCGACGTAATCGTTGCAACTCCAGACATGATGGGTGAAGTTGGTAAACTTGGACGTGTATTAGGACCTAAAGGCTTAATGCCAAACCCTAAAACTGGCACAGTAACATTTGACGTTGAAAAAGCGGTAAATGAAATTAAAGCTGGTAAAGTTGAATACCGTGTTGATAAAGCTGGAAACATCCACGTTCCAATCGGAAAAGTATCTTTTGAAGATGCTAAACTTGTTGAGAACTTCAACACAATTTTCGATACTATGCTTAAAGTTAAACCTTCTGCTGCTAAAGGCACATACATGAAGAACGTTTCTGTTACTTCAACAATGGGCCCTGGTGTTAAAGTAGATCCATCTTCTGTAACAGTTAAATAAGTTTACGAACTTGGATAAAAAAGGATTTGACAAACAATAATACATTTAGTAATATGTATTTTGTTGTAAAAAATAAATAACCATTTGTACCGAAGACAGCAGGTGCTATTAGCTTAATTCCCTGCCGAGGTCATACGATAGATTGATATGCTTACATTAGCTATTGTATACTTCCTCCATGTCTGTTTCGGATGTGGAGGTTTTTTATAGCCGGTATAAATGTAGAATTTCTACAGGAGGTGTAAGGATGAGCAGCGTAATCGAACAAAAGAAACAAATCGTAGAAGAGATTGCTGATAAATTTAAATCAAGTTTATCAACAGTTGTTGTTGACTACCGTGGTCTTTCTGTTGCAGAAGTAACTGAACTTCGTAAACAGCTTCGTGAAGCTGGCGTAGAATTTAAAGTTTACAAAAACTCTTTAACTCGCCGTGCAGCTGAAGTAGCTGAGCTTACTGGCTTAAACGATTCACTTACTGGCCCGAATGCAGTAGCATTCAGCACAGAAGATGTTGTTGCTCCAGCGAAAATCCTTAACGATTTCGCGAAAAAGCATGAAGCATTAGAGATCAAAGCAGGTGTTATTGAAGGCACAGTTGCTACAGCAGAAGATGTTAAAGCTCTTGCGGAACTACCATCCCGCGAAGGTTTACTATCTATGCTACTCAGCGTACTTCAAGCTCCAGTCCGCAACCTTGCTCTTGCTGCAAAAGCTGTTGCAGATCAAAAAGAAGAACAAGGCGCGTAAGCTAGATTACTCGTTAAACTAATAGATTCAAACCAAAAATAAGGAGGAAACATACTCATGACTAAAGAACAAATCATTGAAGCAGTTAAAAATATGACTGTTTTAGAACTTAACGACTTAGTAAAAGCAATCGAAGAAGAATTTGGTGTAACTGCTGCTGCTCCTGTAGCAATGGTTGGCGGAGCTGCTGCTGGCGGTGCTGCTGAAGAGAAAACTGAATTTGATGTAGTTCTTGCTTCTGCAGGCGATCAAAAAATCAAAGTTATCAAAGTTGTTCGTGAAATCACAGGCCTAGGTCTTAAAGAAGCGAAAGAACTTGTTGATAACACTCCTAAAGCTCTTAAAGAAGGCGTTTCTAAAGAAGAAGCTGAAGAAATCAAAGCTAAGCTTGACGAAGTTGGAGCTGGCGTAGAAGTTAAGTAATAATGTTTAAGAAGCCCGCTTTTATAGCGGGTTTTTTCTACTTTTCATTTATTTTCTTCTATAATATATGAGCAATCATGAATTTCTCCGTCCTAGATTGTATAATCATTCTTCATTTTATTCCCCGCCGGAGGTGATATTGTGTCTGAGCATTACTATTCCCAAACTCAAAAGGTAGAAAGTCAGCCGAAAACATGGCGTTATACATTGAATGGAAGGTCTTTTGTTTTTAAAACAGACAATGGTGTCTTTTCGAAAGCTGAAGTTGATTTTGGATCTAAGCTGCTGATCGAAACATTTACCGAGCCTCAAATAGAGGGCAACATTCTTGATGTTGGCTGTGGATATGGACCAATTGGTTTGTCGGTAGCTCAAAAGCTGAGTGATCGTACAGTCCACATGGTTGATGTGAATGCAAGAGCTCTTGGCCTTGCTAAGGAAAATGCTGAGTTAAACCACATTGAAAACGTCAATGTGTATGAAAGTGACCGCCTTGAAAAGGTAAAAGGCAATAAGTTTGCTGCTATTTTAACAAACCCGCCCATTCGTGCAGGAAAGAAAGTAGTACATGATATTTTTGAACAGAGTTTTGAAGTGTTACTTCCAGGAGGAGAGCTCTGGATTGTCATCCAGAAAAAGCAGGGAGCACCTTCAGCGATTGAAAAATTAAGCGAGCTTTTCCCTGAAGTAGAGACAATTGAGAAGAAGAAAGGCTATTTTATTATTAAAGCAAAAAAAGATTGACTTGACATTTTCGCTATGATAGTATTGTAAAATGCCAACATATTATATTTCTGATATAAACTAAATTAATCAACTCTTGTATAAATTTGGTTTTATTGGAAATGCTAATAAAATAATAGTCGTATTGTGGAACTGTGGTTTTATGACTAAAACCCTTTTTCTTTTTGTCTTATGAGTATCGGCTTGCTTGCGGTTCAAAAGGTGTTTTATTTATACTAAAGCATATTTTACAGCAAGTGTTTATGTATTTGAAGAATAAGTATGAACCTGATTAGTGCTTTTGTGCCTCGGTTTTCTGAAACTAAGATCCAGCGTGTAATACATAATATCGCTGGATATCATTATGTGTTTGGAGCCAATGCGGGTACCTGCGCTTTTCTAAATAAATTAGCTTGATTTGAGGGGTGAATCAGTTGACAGGTCAACTAGTTCAGTATGGACGACACCGCCAACGTAGAAGTTACGCGCGAATCAGTGAAGTTTTAGAATTACCAAATCTAATCGAAATCCAAACCTCTTCTTATCAATGGTTTCTTGATGAGGGTTTACGTGAAATGTTTCATGACATTTCTCCGATTGAAGACTTTACTGGTAATTTGTCGCTTGAATTTATTGATTACAGCCTTGGCGAACCAAAATATTCCGTTGAGGAATCGAAAGAACGAGATGTTACATACTCTGCACCACTGCGTGTAAAAGTGCGTCTTGTAAACAAAGAAACAGGCGAAGTGAAAGACCAGGATGTCTTTATGGGTGATTTCCCGTTAATGACAGAGACAGGTACGTTCGTAATTAATGGAGCGGAACGTGTCATCGTTTCCCAGCTTGTGCGTTCTCCTAGCGTATATTACAGCGGGAAGCTTGATAAAAATGGAAAGAAAGGTTTTACTGCGACAGTAATTCCGAACCGCGGCGCTTGGCTTGAGTATGAAACAGATGCCAAAGATGTCGTATACGTTAGAATAGATCGTACTCGGAAACTGCCCGTTACGGTTCTTTTGCGTGCACTTGGGTTCGGCTCTGATCAAGAGATCATTGATTTAATTGGGGATAATGAATATATCCGCAATACGCTTGAAAAAGATAACACGGAAGGTATCGATAAAGCGCTATTAGAAATTTATGAGCGTCTTCGTCCGGGTGAACCGCCAACTGTGGAAAATGCTAAAAGTCTTCTATTGTCAAGATTCTTTGATCCAAAGAGATATGATTTGGCAAATGTTGGCCGTTACAAGATTAATAAAAAGCTTCATATTAAAAATAGATTATTTGGTCAGAGATTGGCAGAAACACTTGTTGATCCAGAAACAGGCGAAATTATCGCGGAAAAAGGTGCGACTTTAGACCGTCGTACATTAGACCGTATTTTGCCTAACCTTGAAAAGAATATCGGTTTCAAATCTGTAAATCTTTTAGGCGGAGTTATTTCAGATGATGTAGAACTTCAGTCTATTAAAATTTATGCACCTAATGAAGACGGGGAAAAAGCGATTAACGTTATTGGAAATGCGTACGTTGAGGAAGCAGTGAAGAACATTTCACCTTCTGATATTATTGCGTCCATCAGTTACTTCTTTAACCTGCTGCATGGTGTAGGTGATACAGATGATATCGATCACTTAGGAAACAGACGTCTGCGTTCTGTTGGAGAATTGCTTCAAAACCAATTCCGTATTGGTTTATCCAGAATGGAACGTGTGGTTCGTGAAAGAATGTCAATCCAGGATACAAATACGATTACTCCACAGCAGTTAATCAATATTCGTCCTGTTATTGCATCTATTAAAGAGTTCTTCGGAAGCTCTCAGCTTTCTCAGTTCATGGATCAGACAAACCCATTAGCAGAATTAACACATAAACGCCGTTTATCTGCCTTAGGGCCAGGTGGTTTGACGCGTGAGCGTGCAGGCTTTGAAGTTCGTGACGTTCACTACTCTCACTACGGCCGCATGTGTCCAATTGAGACACCAGAGGGTCCGAACATCGGTTTGATCAACTCTCTTTCATCTTTTGCAAAAGTGAATCGTTTCGGCTTTATTGAAACACCTTACCGCCGTATCGATCCTGATACAGGTAAAGTGACATCCCGAATCGACTATTTAACAGCTGATGAAGAGGATAACTATGTTGTTGCACAGGCAAACGCTGTTTTAGGCGAAGATGGCTCTTTCCTTGATGAAGAAGTTGTTTCACGCTTTAAAGGTGAGAACACAGTTGTAAGCAGAGATCGCATCGATTACATGGATGTATCTCCTAAGCAGGTTGTTTCTGCCGCAACAGCTTGTATTCCGTTCCTTGAAAACGATGACTCTAACCGTGCTCTTATGGGAGCGAACATGCAACGTCAAGCGGTTCCTCTTATGCAGCCGGAAGCTCCTCGTGTAGGAACAGGTATGGAGTATGTATCAGGGAAAGACTCTGGTGCTGCTGTGATCTGTAAGCATGAAGGTATTGTTGAGCATGTGGAAGCACGCGAAGTTTGGGTGCGACGCATTAATGTAGTAGATGGCCAAGAAGTAAAAGGCGATCTTGATAAGTACAGAATGTTAAAATTCATCCGTTCCAACCAAGGAACTTGCTATAACCAGCGTCCAATCGTTGCTGTAGGAAACCGTGTAACAAAAGGAGAAATCCTTGCTGACGGTCCATCTATGGAACTTGGGGAATTAGCATTAGGACGAAATGTTCTTGTAGCGTTTATGACTTGGGATGGATATAACTACGAGGATGCGATCATTATGAGTGAGCGCCTTGTAAAAGATGATGTATATACTTCTATTCATATTGAAGAATATGAATCAGAATCTCGTGATACAAAGCTTGGACCTGAAGAGATTACAAGAGATATCCCTAACGTTGGGGAAGATGCTCTTCGCAACCTCGATGAACGCGGAATTATCCGTACAGGTGCAGAAGTAAAAGATGGTGATCTTCTTGTTGGGAAAGTAACTCCTAAAGGGGTAACAGAACTAACGGCAGAAGAAAGATTATTACATGCGATCTTTGGTGAGAAAGCTCGTGAAGTCCGTGATACTTCTCTTCGTGTGCCACATGGCGGCGGCGGAATTGTATTGGATGTAAAAGTATTTAATCGTGAAGATGGAGACGAATTGCCTCCAGGTGTAAACCAGCTCGTTCGCGTCTATATTGTTCAGAAGCGTAAGATTTCTGAAGGAGATAAAATGGCCGGACGTCACGGAAACAAAGGGGTTATATCCAGAATCTTACCAGAAGAGGATATGCCTTACCTTCCAGACGGAACACCTGTTGACATCATGTTAAACCCACTTGGGGTTCCATCTCGTATGAACATTGGTCAGGTGCTTGAGCTTCATCTTGGTATGGCTGCAAGAGCATTAGGCATCCACGTTGCTTCTCCAGTATTTGATGGAGCAAACGAGGAAGATGTTTGGGAAACAATTGAAGAAGCTGGTATGGCAAGAGATGCTAAAACGGTTCTTTACGATGGCCGTTCAGGTGAGCCTTTTGACAACCGTGTATCTGTAGGTGTCATGTACATGATTAAACTTGCACACATGGTTGATGACAAGCTCCATGCCCGTTCAACAGGACCTTACTCTCTAGTTACGCAGCAGCCGTTGGGCGGTAAAGCTCAATTTGGCGGACAGCGTTTCGGTGAGATGGAGGTTTGGGCACTTGAAGCTTACGGTGCAGCCTATACACTTCAGGAGATCTTAACGGTTAAATCTGATGATGTTGTAGGACGTGTTAAAACATACGAATCAATTGTTAAAGGTGAAAATGTCCCTGAGCCAGGTGTACCTGAATCGTTTAAAGTATTAATCAAAGAACTTCAAAGCTTAGGTATGGACGTGAAAATCCTATCTGGCGATGAAGAAGAAATTGAAATGAGAGACCTTGAGGACGAAGAAGAGATTCAGCAAGCTGAATCCCTTACAATTGCTCCAGATACAGCAAACGAAGAATCTGAAAAGGTTGCAGCAAAAGAATAATGAAGTATACGGAGTGAGGGCGATCACGTCCTCCTCCATTCCATAATAATTTAGGCAAAATGGGTAAAATCCGGAGATCAAAAGGGAGGTAGGCCCCTTGCTAGATGTAAATAATTTTGAGTATATGAAAATAGGTCTAGCTTCACCTGACAAGATCCGTTCTTGGTCACATGGTGAGGTAAAAAAACCTGAAACGATTAACTATCGTACATTAAAGCCAGAAAAGGACGGTTTGTTCTGTGAACGCATTTTTGGTCCTACAAAAGACTGGGAATGTCATTGCGGAAAATACAAACGAGTTCGTTACAAAGGTGTAGTTTGTGACCGATGCGGCGTTGAAGTAACACGTGCAAAAGTCCGTCGTGAAAGAATGGGTCATATTGAGCTTGCGGCTCCTGTTTCTCATATTTGGTACTTCAAAGGGATCCCTAGCCGTATGGGGCTTGTTTTGGATATGTCACCGCGTGCATTGGAAGAGGTTATTTACTTCGCATCCTATGTAGTGACAGATTCTGGTGATACAGCGCTAGAGAAAAAGCAGCTGTTATCCGAAAAGGAATACCGTGCATACCGTGAAAAATACGGAACAAAGTTCCAAGCATCAATGGGTGCTGAATCCATTAAAAAACTTCTTTCAGAAATCGACCTAAATAAAGAGGCTGATACCCTTAAAGAAGAACTGCGTACTGCTCAAGGGCAGCGTCGTACACGTGCAATTAAAAGATTAGAAGTAATTGAAGCATTCCGTGGTTCTGGCAATGAACCTTCTTGGATGATTCTTGATGTTCTTCCTGTTATTCCTCCAGAGCTTCGCCCAATGGTACAGTTAGATGGCGGACGTTTCGCTACTTCTGACTTAAACGACCTTTACCGTCGTGTTATCAACCGTAATAATCGTTTAAAACGTTTATTAGACCTTGGTGCTCCAAGCATCATTGTTCAAAACGAAAAACGTATGCTTCAAGAAGCGGTTGATGCATTAATCGATAATGGCCGTCGCGGCAGACCAGTCACTGGACCAGGTAACCGTCCATTAAAATCATTGTCACATATGCTAAAAGGTAAGCAAGGACGTTTCCGTCAAAACCTTCTGGGTAAACGTGTTGACTACTCAGGCCGTTCCGTTATCGTTGTAGGACCGAACCTGAAAATGTATCAGTGCGGATTACCAAAAGAAATGGCATTAGAGCTATTTAAGCCTTTTGTTATGAAGGAATTGGTTGAAAAGGGTCTTGCTCATAATATTAAATCTGCAAAACGCAAAATTGAAAGAGTACAGCCGGAAGTTTGGGATGTGCTAGAAAGTGTTATTAAAGAACATCCAGTTCTTCTTAACCGTGCCCCTACTCTGCATAGACTTGGAATTCAGGCATTTGAGCCTACACTTGTAGAAGGCCGTGCAATCCGTCTGCATCCGCTCGTATGTACAGCTTATAACGCTGACTTTGACGGAGACCAAATGGCTGTTCACGTTCCGCTTTCTTCAGAAGCTCAAGCTGAAGCAAGACTTCTAATGCTAGCGGCACAAAACATCTTGAACCCGAAAGATGGAAAACCAGTTGTAACACCTTCTCAGGATATGGTACTAGGTAACTACTACTTAACTCTTGAAAGAGAAGGAGCAGTTGGAGAAGGAATGATCTTTAATGATACGAGTGAAGCGCTATTAGCATACCAAAATGGATATGTTCATCTTCACACGAGAGTAGCAGTTAATGCTTCTTCATTAAACAATCAAACCTTTACAGAAGAGCAAAACAACCAGCTATTAATTACGACAGTTGGAAAACTGATCTTTAACGAGATTTTACCTGAGACATTCCCATTCATTAATGAGCCTACAAAAACAAACTTAGAAGAAGAAACACCTAAGAAGTACTTTGTAGATCCTGGTACAGACGTACCTGCAGCAATCATGGAAATGCCGCTTGTAGATCCGTTCAAGAAGAAAATTCTAGGTAATATTATTGCGGAAGTATTTAAACGCTTTAAGATTACTGAAACATCTAAAATGCTTGACCGCATGAAAAATCTTGGATTCCGCTACTCTACAAAAGCCGGTATTACTGTTGGTGTATCCGACATCGTAGTATTAGGTGATAAAGAGCAGATCATCCAAGAAGCACAAAATAAGGTTGATAATGTCACAAAGCAATTCAGACGTGGTTTAATCACAGAAGATGAGCGTTATGACAGAGTTATTTCCATCTGGAGTGCTGCGAAGGATGATATCCAATCAAGATTGATGAAATCCCTTGATAAATCGAACCCGATATTCATGATGAGTGATTCCGGAGCCCGTGGTAACGCGTCTAACTTTACACAGCTTGCTGGTATGCGCGGACTAATGGCCAACCCGGCTGGACGTATCATTGAACTTCCGATTAAATCAAGTTTCCGTGAAGGTCTAACAGTATTGGAATACTTCATCTCCACTCACGGTGCGCGTAAAGGTCTTGCCGATACAGCTCTTAAGACAGCTGACTCAGGTTACTTAACACGCCGTCTTGTTGATGTTGCTCAAGATGTTATCGTTCGTGATGATGATTGTGGTACTGACCGCGGTCTTGAGATTTCAGCCTTAAAGGATGGCACAGAAGTAATCGAAGCTCTTGACGAACGTTTAATTGGACGTTATGCAAGAAGAACGGTGAAGCATCCTGAAACAAAAGAAATTATCGTCGCTGAGAATGATCTAATTACAGAAGACATCGCTGTTCAAATTATTGATGCAGGCATTGAGACTGTGTGGATCCGTTCAGCATTTACTTGTAATACTCGCCACGGTGTATGTAAGAAGTGTTATGGCCGCAACCTTGCAACAGGTCAAGAGGTTGAGGTTGGGGAAGCAGTTGGTATCATTGCTGCTCAATCCATCGGTGAGCCAGGTACACAGTTAACAATGCGTACTTTCCATACAGGCGGGGTTGCGGGAGACGATATCACACAAGGTCTACCGCGTATCCAGGAGATCTTTGAAGCGCGTAATCCTAAAGGTCAGGCAGTCATTTCTGAAATCGATGGTGTGATCGTAGGCATTAATGAAGGCCGCGACCGCCAGCATGAAATCGTCGTTCAAGGCGAAGTTGAATCACGCACATATAATGCGCCATATACAGCGCGTTTAAAAGTTGCTGTCAACGACCGAGTTGAACGCGGACAGGAATTAACTGAAGGTTCAATTGACCCGAAAGAGTTAATCAAAGTCAAAGATGTTACAGCAGTTCAAGAATACTTACTGCGTGAGGTACAGAAAGTTTATCGTATGCAAGGGGTTGAAATTGGGGATAAGCATATCGAAGTAATGGTACGCCAAATGCTTCGTAAAGTTCGTGTCATTGATGCGGCTGAAACAGATGTGCTTCCAGGTACATTGCTTGATATCCACCAGTTCACTGATGCAAACGAAAAAGCTCTTCTTGCAGGGAAAATTCCTGCAACCGGCCGCCCAGTATTACTTGGAATCACAAAAGCTTCACTCGAAACGGATTCATTCTTATCTGCTGCATCCTTCCAAGAAACAACAAGAGTTCTTACGGATGCTGCAATTAAAGGAAAACGTGATGAGCTGCTTGGCTTGAAGGAAAATGTTATCATCGGTAAGCTTGTACCTGCCGGAACAGGCATGCAGCGTTACCGGACAGCAGAACCTTATACTGCCAACGAAGCTGCTGAAGATGCAGTAACAGTTGAATAAATAATAGGAATGCGGTATTTGCTTTCTCGAGCAAATACCGCATTTAAATGATATTTATCTGCCCAGTTTGAAATCTTTGTTGACATTAAGTTTTAAAGATGCTAATATAGCAAAGGTGCTCCTATTAACTGGATACTTTGGAGGATATGAATGATGTCTTATGAAAAAGTATTGCAGGCAAAAAACTTTGTAGTAGGAACAAAGCAAACAGTAAAGGCTCTAAAAACAGGAACAGTCCAAGAAGTTATATTGGCTGCTGATGCTGATCGACATGTACTGGCAAAAGTAGAGAATACAGCGAAGGAATTACTTGTTCCGATTCAATATGCAGATTCGATGAAAAAGCTCGGAAAAGCATGCGGGATACAAGTTGGAGCAACTGCTGTTGCGATAATTAATTAAAAACTGTTTTTGCGGAAGACTTCTGCAAGAACTTTGTTTTTGCTTCAAAATGAACCACCTGGATGTGTGGGCTTACACGAAAAGATGAAGGGAGGAAAACAATCATGCCTACTATTAACCAATTAGTGCGCAAGCCTCGTAAAACTAAAGAGGAGAAGTCAAATTCACCTGCGCTTAACAAAGGTTACAACAGCTTCAAAAAAGTACAAACAAATGTTTCTTCACCACAAAAACGCGGTGTATGTACACGTGTTGGTACAATGACTCCAAAGAAACCGAACTCGGCGTTACGTAAATATGCACGTGTTCGTTTAACAAACGGAATTGAGGTTAACGCTTATATTCCTGGTATCGGCCACAACCTTCAAGAACACAGCGTTGTTCTTATCCGTGGAGGACGTGTAAAAGACTTACCGGGTGTACGTTACCACATCGTACGCGGTGCTTTAGATACAGCTGGTGTTAACAATCGTATGCAAGGCCGTTCTAAATACGGTGCTAAGCGTCCGAAAGCAGCTAAGAAATAATAAAACAAACAACTTAAAATACAACCCTTTCTGAAAGGAGGAAAATTAAATGCCACGTAAAGGTCCTGTAGCAAAGAGAGACGTATTGCCAGATCCGATTTACAACTCAAAGCTTATCAGCCGTTTAATCAACAAAATGATGATCGATGGTAAGAGAGGGAAAGCGCAAGCGATCCTATATTCTGCATTTGATACTATTCAAGAACGCACTGGCAAAGAGCCAATGGAAGTTTTTGATCAAGCGTTAAAAAACATCATGCCTGTACTTGAAGTTAGAGCACGCCGTGTTGGTGGAGCTAACTACCAAGTACCAGTTGAGGTGCGTCCTGACCGCCGTACGACTTTAGGTCTTCGCTGGTTAGTGAACTACTCACGTCTTCGCGGTGAAAAAACAATGGAAGAGCGTTTAGCTAACGAAATCCTTGATGCAGCTAACAACACTGGTGCATCTGTTAAGAAACGTGAAGATATGCATAAAATGGCGGAAGCAAACAAAGCGTTTGCTCACTATCGCTGGTAAGATAACCTTATTAAATAAAATAACCCTTATACTAGGAAGGAGAAAGACCCAATGGCAAGAGAGTTCTCCTTAGAAAATACTCGTAATATTGGTATCATGGCTCACATTGATGCTGGTAAAACAACAACAACTGAACGTGTACTTTACTACACTGGCCGTATTCACAAAATCGGTGAAACACATGAAGGTGCTTCACAGATGGACTGGATGGAACAAGAGCAGGAGCGCGGAATTACAATTACTTCCGCTGCTACTACTGCTCAATGGAAAGGTCACCGTGTAAACATTATCGATACACCGGGACACGTAGACTTCACTGTTGAAGTTGAACGTTCACTTCGTGTACTTGATGGTGCTGTAGCAGTACTTGATGCTCAATCTGGTGTTGAGCCTCAAACTGAAACAGTTTGGCGTCAAGCAACAACATATGGTGTACCACGTGTTGTTTTCGTAAACAAAATGGATAAGCTTGGAGCTGACTTCTTATACTCTCTAGGCACATTGCATGACCGTCTGCAAGCAAATGCTGCAGCGATTCAATTACCGATTGGTGCTGAAGATCAATTCGAAGGTATCATCGACCTAATTGAAATGAAAGCTACGTTCTACGGTAATGACCTTGGTACAGATATCGAAGATCGTGAAATTCCTGCTGAATACATGGATCAAGCTGAAGAATATCGTGAAAAGTTAATTGAAGCGGTAGCTGAGCTTGATGAAGAATTAATGGAGAAATACCTTGGTGGAGAAGAAATCTCTAACGAAGAGCTAAAAGCGGTAATTCGTAAAGGTACAGTAAACGTTGAATTCTATCCTGTAATCTGTGGATCAGCTTTCAAAAACAAAGGTGTTCAAAAAATGCTTGATGCAGTAATTGATTACCTGCCATCTCCAGTAGATGTACCAGCAATCAAAGGAACTCTTCCTGATACAGATGAAGAGGTAACTCGTCCTTCTAGTGACGATGCGCCATTTGCTGCACTTGCATTTAAAGTTATGACTGACCCTTATGTTGGTAAGTTAACATTCTTCCGTGTGTATTCTGGAACACTTAATTCTGGTTCATACGTACAGAACTCTACAAAAGGTAAGCGTGAGCGCGTAGGACGTATTCTGCAAATGCACGCAAACTCTCGTGAAGAGATCTCAATCGTACATGCTGGAGATATCGCAGCAGCTGTAGGTCTAAAAGATACTACAACTGGGGATACTCTATGTGATGAAAAAGAATTAGTAATCCTTGAATCTATGGAATTCCCAGAGCCAGTTATTCAGCTTTCTATCGAGCCTAAATCTAAGGCCGACCAAGATAAGATGACAACTGCTCTACAAAAACTACAAGAAGAAGATCCAACATTCCGTGCGCATACTGACCAGGAAACTGGACAAGTTATTATCGCGGGTATGGGTGAGCTTCACTTGGATATCCTAGTTGACCGTATGCGTCGTGAATTTAAAGTGGAAGCAAACGTTGGTGCACCTCAGGTTGCATACCGTGAAACTTTCCGTACTTCTGCTCAAGTAGAAGGTAAATTCGCACGTCAATCTGGTGGACGCGGACAATTCGGACACGTTTGGATTGAATTCTCTCCAAACGAAGAAGGAAAAGGGTTTGAATTCGAAAACGGCATTGTTGGTGGGGTTGTTCCTCGTGAATACATCCCGGCAGTTCAAGCTGGACTAGAAGACTCTCTAGATAGAGGGGTTCTTGCTGGATATCCTCTTGTTGATATTAAAGCTAGATTATACGATGGATCTTACCATGATGTTGACTCATCTGAAATGGCGTTTAAAATTGCTGCATCAATGGCACTTAAGAATGCTGCTTCAAAATGTAACCCAGTAATTCTTGAGCCGATTATGAGAATAGAAGTAATCATCCCTGAAGAATACCTAGGAGACATTATGGGGAACGTTACATCACGTCGCGGACGTGTTGAAGGTATGGATGCTCGTGGAAACGCACAAGTAGTTCGTGCAATGGTTCCACTTTCAGAAATGTTTGGTTACGCAACTTCATTGCGTTCTAGCACGCAAGGTCGCGGTGTATTCTCAATGCACTTTGATCACTATGAAGAAGTACCAAAATCAATTTCTGAAGAAATCATCAAAAAAAATAAAGGTGAATAATTGATTTTACCTTTTCAATCAAGTATAACTACTATTGTAGGCTATTAGACTGCCGGGAGTTACCTTCCGGCCGTCATTAAAAAATACTTAACTTTTACAATCCGAAGGAGGACTTTTAAAATGGCAAAAGCTAAATTTGACCGTTCAAAACCCCATGTTAACATCGGTACTATCGGACACGTTGACCATGGTAAAACTACTTTAACAGCTGCTATCACTACTGTTCTTTCAAAAGCAGGCGGCGGTGAAGCACGCGGATATGATCAAATCGACGCAGCTCCAGAAGAGCGCGAGCGTGGAATCACAATCTCAACTGCACACGTTGAGTACGAAACTCCAAACCGTCACTATGCACACGTTGACTGCCCAGGACATGCTGACTATGTTAAAAACATGATCACTGGTGCTGCACAAATGGACGGCGGAATCCTAGTTGTTTCTGCTGCTGACGGCCCAATGCCACAAACTCGAGAGCACATTCTTCTTTCTCGTCAAGTAGGTGTACCTTACCTTGTTGTATTCATGAACAAATGTGACATGGTAGATGACGAAGAACTTCTTGAGTTAGTAGAAATGGAAGTTCGTGACCTTCTTTCTGAATATGAGTTCCCTGGCGATGACATCCCAGTTATCAAAGGTTCTGCTCTAAGAGCTCTTGAAGGAGATGCTCAATGGGAAGAAAAAATCAACGAGCTTATGGCTGCTGTTGATGAGTATATCCCAACACCAACTCGTGACACTGACAAGCCATTCATGATGCCAGTTGAGGATGTATTCTCTATCACTGGACGTGGAACAGTTGCTACTGGACGTGTTGAGCGTGGAGTAGTTAAAGTTGGAGACGTTATCGATATCACTGGTTTCACTGAAGAGCCAAAATCAACAACTGTAACAGGTGTTGAAATGTTCCGTAAGCTTCTTGATTATGCTGAAGCTGGTGACAACATTGGTGCACTTCTACGTGGTGTTGCACGTGAAGATATCCAACGTGGACAAGTACTTGCTAAGCCAGGTACAATCAAGCCACACACAAAGTTCAAAGCAGAAGTTTACGTATTATCTAAAGAAGAGGGTGGACGTCACACTCCATTCTTCACAAACTACCGTCCTCAGTTCTACTTCCGTACAACTGATGTAACTGGTATTTGTAACCTTCCTGAAGGCGTAGAAATGGTTATGCCTGGGGATAACATCGAAATGCACGTTGAGCTAATCGCTCCAATCGCTATCGAAGAAGGTACTAAGTTCTCTATCCGTGAGGGTGGACGTACTGTAGGTGCTGGAGTAGTAGCTACAATCGTTGAATAATTAAACTAAGAGCCGGGAGAAATTCTCCTGGCTCTTTTTTATAAAAAAACTTCATTATTCTTTTAGCTGCAGTCCCTGTACAGGAGCTGCAGCTTTTTTGTGCTTTATATGTAATCAAGCTATAGGCTAACAAACTCTATCAAATAATACTTAAGTACAACAACTATTCGATGACTTAACTATAGAAAAGTTAAAAGGATATTATCTATAAGCCAAACCCACCAGAGTCACTTATACATTTGAATGTTATGTGCAAATATCTAAAGAGAAATATAAACAAGCACATTTCAATTCTATTCTGAATAAAAATTCCTTAATGCTTCTATAACTTATATTAATAAAAGGGCAAACCCTCTTGAAGAAGGATCTCGATCAAAGTGATATAAAGTTATGGTATTTATGCAACTATTATATAGAAGAAACACATCAATAATCTGATGTTAAAATAGAAATTGCTGTTAGTTAAAAGAACTACTTGAAATAAGGATCATAAGTAGATATAATTAAAAAAGTGCGCGAAACAGAAATGAATCAATATTTATGTTGCATTTCATTTATAGTTTCTGTATAATAGACAATGTTGGTCTTTGACTGCGATGAAGTGAAAGGTTGCTGACACACCCGGCCGCTTTGCCATGGCGAGTGTGTGGGAAATTTTCACGGAGAATGTCTATATTAAAATAGGCGAAAAGGAGGGAAAATAATGGCAAAACAAAAAATTCGTATTCGTTTAAAAGCGTATGATCACAGAATCCTTGATCAATCTGCTGAGAAAATTGTAGAAACTGCAAAACGCTCTGGTGCGGCTGTATCTGGTCCAATCCCATTGCCAACTGAAAAGTCAATCTACACAATTCTTCGTGCGGTGCATAAGTATAAAGATTCTCGTGAGCAATTCGAAATGCGTACGCATAAACGTCTAATCGACATCATTAACCCAACACCACAAACGGTTGATTCTCTAATGCGTTTAGATCTGCCATCTGGTGTGGATATCGAAATTAAGCTTTAATTTAATAAATAACTAACATATTGTAGGAGGTGTGACTGATATGACCAAAGGAATCTTAGGAAGAAAGATTGGTATGACTCAAGTATTTGCTGAAAACGGTGATCTAATCCCGGTAACAGTTGTTGAAACTGCTGGAAACGTTGTTCTTCAAAAGAAATCTGCTGAAACAGACGGATACGAAGCGATCCAAATCGGTTTCGAAGACAAACGCGAAAAGCTTTCAAACAAACCTGAAAAAGGTCACGTTGCAAAAGCAAACACTGCTCCTAAGCGCTTCGTTCGTGAATTCCGCGACGTAAACTTAGCTGAGTATGAAGTTGGTCAAGAAGTCAAAGTAGAAATTTTCGCTGAGGGCGAAACTGTTGATGTAACAGGAATCTCAAAGGGTAAAGGTTTCCAGGGTGCTATCAAACGCCACGGACAATCTCGCGGGCCAATGGCACACGGTTCACGTTACCACCGTCGTCCTGGTTCAATGGGTCCTGTAGCTCCAAACCGTGTATTCAAAGGTAAATTATTACCAGGACGCATGGGCGGAGAGCAAATCACAGTTCAAAACCTTGAAATCGTTAAAGTGGATGCAGAACGCAACCTTCTTTTAATTAAAGGAAATGTGCCAGGTCCTAGAAAAGCACTTCTTAAAATTAAGAGCGCGGTAAAAGCGAAGTAATTACACTGGAAAGGAGGAAACATAAATGCCTAAAGTAGCATTATATAACCAAAGCGGTTCTAAAGTTGGTGATATCGAACTTAACGAATCAATCTTTGGTATTGAGCCTAATAACCACGTAATGTTCGAAGCAGTAGTTATGCAAAGAGCATCATTACGTCAAGGAACTCATAAAACAAAAATTCGTTCTGAAGTAGCGGGCGGTGGACGTAAACCATGGCGCCAAAAAGGTACTGGCCGTGCTCGTCAAGGATCTATCAGATCTCCACAATGGCGCGGAGGCGGTACTGTATTCGGTCCTGTACCACGCAGCTACAGCTATAAATTACCTAAAAAAGTTCGCCGTTTAGCAATTAAATCTGCACTTTCTTCTAAAGTATTAGATGAAAATGTACTTGTATTAGAAGGTTTAGCTTTTGAAGCTCCAAAAACAAAGGATTTCAAAGGTCTTCTAAAAGGTCTATCAGTTGATTCTAAAGCACTTATCGTAACAGCTGACCTTGATGAAAACGTAGCATTATCTGCACGTAACATTCCTGGTGTAACTGTTGTAACTGCTGCTGGAATTAGTGTGTTAGATGTTTTAAATCATGATAAATTAATCATGACGAAACAAGCGGTTGAAAAAGTAGAGGAGGTGCTTGCATAATGGATGCACGCGATATCATTAAGCGCCCCGTTATCACAGAACGTTCTACTGACATCATGGCTGAGAAAAAGTACACTTTCGAAGTTGATGTAAGAGCTAACAAAACACAAGTTAAAGACGCTGTTGAAGAAATCTTTGACGTGAAAGTTGAAAAAGTCAACATCATGAACTACAAAGGTAAATTCAAGCGTATGGGCAAATTTGGCGGATACACAAACAAACGCCGTAAAGCGATTGTTAAACTAACTGCCGATAGCAAAGAAATCGAGATTTTCGAAGCATAATATTATTGATCTAACTAGAAGAGGAGGGAAACGAAATGGCGATTAAAAAGTATAAACCTACCTCTAATGGTCGTCGCGGCATGACGGTTTCTGATTTCGCTGAAATCACAACAAACAAACCGGAAAAATCTTTACTTGCTCCTATTAAGCGTAAAGGTGGTCGTAACAACCAAGGTAAGTTGACAGTTCGTCATCAAGGTGGCGGTCATAAGCGTCAATATCGTCTAATCGATTTTAAACGCAACAAAGATGGCATTCCAGGCCGCGTTGCTACAATCGAGTATGATCCAAACCGTTCAGCAAACATTGCATTAATTAACTATGTTGATGGAGAAAAGCGTTACATCCTAGCTCCTAAGAATTTAGAAGTGGGTATGGAAGTAATGTCTGGTCCTGAAGCAGATATCAAGGTGGGTAACGCATTACCACTTTCAAATATTCCTGTGGGTTCTGTAATCCACAATATCGAATTAAAACCTGGTAAAGGCGGACAATTAGTACGTTCTGCTGGAACAAGTGCACAAGTACTTGGTAAAGAAGGCAAATACGTATTAGTACGTTTAAACTCTGGTGAAGTTCGTATGATTCTTGCTACTTGCCGTGCAACAATCGGTCAAGTTGGTAATGAGCAGCATGAGCTTATTAACATTGGTAAAGCAGGTCGTTCACGTTGGTTAGGCAAACGTCCTACAGTTCGTGGATCTGTAATGAACCCTAACGATCACCCACACGGTGGTGGTGAAGGTCGTGCGCCAATCGGACGTAAGTCTCCAATGACTCCTTGGGGCAAACCGACTCTTGGATTCAAAACTCGTAAGAAAAACAACAAATCAGATAAATTTATCGTGCGTCGCCGTAAAAAATAACG
The DNA here is from genome assembly GCF_018582665.1 of Cytobacillus gottheilii. NCBI lineage: Bacteria > Bacillati > Bacillota > Bacilli > Caryophanales > Bacillaceae > Cytobacillus > Cytobacillus gottheilii. The sequence goes on from NZ_CP071709.1 coordinate 143,972, forward strand.
GGATTGAGCTACGGTTCCAGAACAGGACCGTAGAACAATCACGAAGGGAGGTTCAATCATGGGTCGCAGCTTAAAAAAAGGACCTTTTGTTGACGAACATTTAATGACAAAGATCGAAAAGCTTAACGAAACCGAAAGCAAGTCTGTTACAAAAACTTGGTCTCGTCGTTCTACGATCTTCCCGCAATTCATCGGACATACTATTGCAGTATATGATGGTCGTAAACATGTGCCTGTATATATCACAGAAGACATGGTAGGACACAAGCTTGGAGAATTCGCTCCAACTCGTGCATACAAAGGCCATGGCAATGATGATAAGAAAACAAGACGTTAATGAGAGGAGGGCATTCAAATGCAAGCTAAAGCTGTTGCAAGAACAGTTCGTATTGCTCCTCGTAAAGCTCGTTTAGTCGTAGATTTAATTCGAGGAAAGCAAGTTGGTGAAGCGGTAGCGATTCTTAATCTGACTCCAAAAGCAGCTTCTCCAATCGTAGAAAAAGTATTAAAATCTGCATTGGCAAACGCTGAGCACAACTACGAAATGGACGTAAACAATTTAGTAGTAGCTCAAGCATTCGTTGACGAAGGACCAACTTTAAAACGTTTCCGTCCTCGTGCAATGGGTCGTGCAAGCGCAATTAACAAGCGCACTAGCCACATCACTATCGTTTTATCAGAAAAGAAGGAGGGATAATCAGTGGGTCAAAAAGTAAATCCAGTCGGTTTGCGTATCGGAGTTATTCGTGATTGGGAATCTAAATGGTATGCAGGCAAAGACTATGCTGATCTTTTACACGAAGACCTAAAAGTGCGTGAGTATATCACAAAGCGCTTAAAGGATGCTTCTGTTTCTAAAGTAGAAATCGAACGTGCTGCTAACCGCTTGAACATCACTGTCCACACTGCTAAGCCAGGTATGGTAATTGGTAAAGGTGGTACTGAAGTTGAAGCGCTTCGTAAGTCTCTTAACTCACTTACTGGCAAACGTGTTCACATTAACATTCTTGAAATCAAAAAAGCTGACATCGATGCGAAATTGGTTGCGGAAAACATTGCTCGTCAATTAGAAAACCGCGTATCATTCCGTCGTGCTCAAAAACAAACAATTCAACGTGCTATGCGCGCTGGCGCTAAAGGTATCAAAACAATGGTATCTGGTCGTCTTGGCGGTGCTGATATCGCTCGTTCTGAATCATACAGTGAAGGAACAGTTCCACTTCATACACTTCGTGCTGATATCGACTATGCTACAGCTGAAGCAGATACTACTTACGGTAAATTAGGCGTAAAAGTATGGATCTATCGTGGAGAGGTCCTTCCAGCAAAGAAGAAAACTGCGGAAGGAGGCAACTAATATGTTAGTACCAAAGCGCGTCAAATATCGTCGTGTACACCGTGGGAAAATGCGCGGTCAAGCAAAAGGCGGAACTGAAGTAACATTCGGTGAATATGGTCTACAAGCATTAGAAGCTTCTTGGATCACTAACCGTCAAATCGAATCTGCACGTATCGCAATGACTCGTTACATGAAACGTGGCGGTAAAGTTTGGATTAAAATCTTCCCACATAAGCCTTATACTGCAAAGCCTCTAGAAGTCCGTATGGGTTCTGGTAAAGGTGCTCCAGAAGGCTGGGTAGCAGTTGTTAAACCTGGGAAAATCATGTTTGAAATCGCTGGTGTTTCTGAAGAAATCGCTCGTGAAGCACTTCGCCTTGCATCACACAAACTTCCTGTAAAATGTAAGTTTGTAAAACGAGAAGAAATTGGTGGTGAATCAAGTGAAAGCTAATGAAATTCGTGACCTTACCACTGCAGAAATTGAACAAAAAGTGAAATCTTTAAAAGAAGAGCTTTTTAACCTTCGCTTTCAATTGGCGACTGGACAACTGGAAAATACAGCTCGCATTCGTGAAGTTCGCAAGGCGATCGCTCGTATGAAAACTGTTATCCGTGAAAGAGAAATTGGTTTTAGCAAGTGATATTGAGAGGAGGTTCGCACAATGAGTGAACGCAACCAACGCAAAGTTTACACAGGACGTGTGGTTTCTGACAAAATGGATAAGACTGTTACTGTTTTGGTTGAAACATACAAAAAGCATGCTCTATATGGTAAACGCGTTAAGTACTCTAAAAAGTTTAAAGCTCATGATGAGCAAAACGAAGCAAAAATTGGCGATATCGTTCGTATTATGGAAACTCGTCCACTATCTGCGACTAAACGCTTCCGTCTAGTAGAAGTTGTTGAGAAAGCAGTTATTATCTAATTGTTCGGTAGGGAGTCTGATCCCGAAGGGAGGTTACACACATGATTCAACAAGAATCACGTTTAAAAGTTGCTGACAACTCTGGTGCTCGTGAAGTACTAACTATCAAAGTTCTTGGCGGTTCAGGCCGTAAAACTGCAAACATTGGTGATGTCATCGTTTGTACAGTGAAACAAGCAACACCAGGTGGCGTTGTTAAAAAAGGTGACGTTGTTAAAGCTGTAGTTGTTAGAACAAAAAGCGGTGTTCGCCGTAATGACGGTACTTACATTCGTTTTGATGAAAACGCATGTGTGATTATTCGTGATGATAAAGGTCCTCGTGGTACTCGTATTTTCGGACCTGTTGCGCGTGAACTTCGTGACAACAACTTCATGAAAATTGTTTCATTAGCTCCAGAAGTATTATAAATCTAAATCAAATTGCCTTTAAGGAGGTGCGCACAGATGCATGTAAAAAAAGGTGATAAAGTTATGGTCATCTCTGGTAAGGATAAAGGCAAAACAGGTGTTATCCTAGCAGCTTTCCCTAAACAAAGCCGAGTGCTAGTTGAAGGAGTAAACGTTGTTAAGAAACACGCTAAGCCATCCCAAGTGAATCCGCAAGGCGGAATCATCAGCCAAGAGGCACCTGTTCATGTATCAAACGTTATGCCTGTTGACCCTAAGTCTGGTGAACCAACTCGTGTAGGCTACAAGACGGTTGATGGCAAAAAAGTACGTGTAGCAAAAAAATCCGGTGAAGTTCTAGATAAATAGTTAATAGAAGAAGGGAGGTACTATGAATGAACCGCCTAAAAGAAAAACACAGTAAAGAAATTACACCTGCTCTAGTGAGCAAGTTCAACTATAGTTCAGTAATGCAAGTTCCAAAGCTTGAAAAAATCGTTATCAACATGGGTGTCGGTGATGCAGTTTCAAACTCAAAAGCATTAGATAATGCTGTTGAAGAACTAGCACAAATCACTGGACAGAAACCACTTGTGACACGTGCGAAGAAATCAATCGCTGGCTTCCGTCTTCGTGAAGGCATGCCGATCGGTGCTAAAGTTACACTACGCGGTGAGCGTATGTACGAATTCTTTGATAAATTAGTATCGGTTTCTCTTCCACGTGTACGTGACTTCCGCGGTATTTCTAAAAAGTCTTTTGACGGCCGTGGAAACTACACACTTGGTGTGAAAGAACAATTAATCTTCCCTGAGATTGATTACGATAAAGTAAGCAAAGTTCGTGGTATGGATATCGTTATCGTAACTACAGCTAATACTGATGAAGAAGCTCGTGAACTTTTAACTCAATTTGGAATGCCATTCCAAAAGTAATCGCTAAATAGAGGGAGGCGAAAACGTGGCTAAAAAGTCAATGATTGCGAAGCAAAAACGCACGCCTAAATACAAGGTACAAGAATATACACGCTGCGAGCGTTGCGGCCGTCCACATTCTGTATACCGTAAATTTAAGCTTTGTCGTATTTGTTTCCGTGAATTAGCATATAAAGGTCAAATACCTGGTGTGAAAAAAGCTAGCTGGTAAAACCCAAAGTTGGGAAGGAGGTAAAAACAATGGTCATGACAGATCCAATTGCAGATTTGCTTACTCGCATCCGTAATGCGAATATGGTTCGTCACGAAAAATTAGAAGTTCCTGCTTCTAATATCAAGAAAGAAGTTGCTGAAATCCTTAAGCGTGAAGGATTCGTGCGTGATGTTGAGTTTATCGAAGACAATAAGCAAGGCATTATCCGCATTTTCTTAAAATACGGTGCAAACAACGAGCGCGTTATTACTGGTCTTAAGCGTATCAGTAAGCCTGGTCTTCGTGTATACGCAAAAGCTGATGAAGTACCTCGTGTACTTAACGGTTTAGGTATCGCACTAGTTTCTACTTCTCAAGGAGTTCTTACAGATAAAGAAGCTCGCGCTAAACAAGTTGGCGGAGAAGTACTAGCATACGTTTGGTAATAGAGTTTCTTAATGAATGGAGGTGCAATAAATGTCTCGTATAGGTAAAAAACCAATCGAAATTCCATCTGGTGTAACTATTACAATTGATGGAGCAGCAGTTACAGTTAAAGGTCCTAAAGGTGAACTTTCTCGTTCATTTAACCCTGATATCGAAGTGAAAGTGGAAGAGAACATCATTAACATTGTTCGTCCATCTGAATCTAAAGAGCACCGTGCTCTACACGGAACTACTCGTGCATTGATCGCTAACATGGTTGAGGGAGTTTCCAAAGGCTTTGAAAGAGGTTTAGAGCTTATCGGTGTCGGTTACCGTGCTCAAAAACAAGGGAAAAAGCTAGTGTTAAACGTTGGTTATTCTCACCCTGTAGAAATCGAGCCTGAAGAAGGTCTTGAAATCGAAGTACCATCTAATACAAAAGTTATCGTTAAAGGAACTAACAAAGAACGTGTTGGTGCTTTAGCAGCTAACATCCGTGACGTTCGTCCTCCAGAGCCTTACAAAGGTAAAGGGATCCGTTATGAAGGCGAATATGTGCGCCGTAAAGAAGGTAAAACAGGTAAGTAATGCCGCTTAGGTAAACGAAAGGAGTGACCGAAATGATTACGAAGGCTGATAAAAATGCAGTTCGTAAAAAAAGACATGCACGTGTTCGTGCAAAGCTTTCTGGAACTGCGGTTCGTCCTCGTTTAAATGTGTTCCGTTCAAACAAACACATTTACGCTCAATTAATTGATGATGTAAACAAAGTAACAATTGCAAGTGCGTCATCACTTGATAAAGATGTTAACCTTGATTCTACAAGCAATGTTGATGCAGCTGTTAAAGTTGGAGAACTAGTTGCAAAACGTGCTGTTGAAAAAGGAGTTAATTCTGTAGTATTCGACCGTGGAGGATACCTCTATCATGGCCGCGTAAAAGCATTAGCTGATGCTGCACGCGAAAACGGGTTGGAATTTTAATAGACAAAGGAGGGACACAAAAAGATGCGTCGTATTGATCCAAACAAACTTGAACTTGAAGAGCGCGTAGTTACGGTTAACCGTGTTGCGAAGGTTGTTAAAGGTGGACGTCGTTTTAGATTCTCTGCTCTTGTAGTAGTAGGTGACAAAAACGGTCACGTTGGCTTTGGAACTGGTAAAGCACAAGAGGTGCCGGAAGCTATCCGTAAAGCAATTGAAGATGCGAAGAAAAACCTAATCGAAGTACCTATGGTTGGAACTACAATTCCTCACCAAGTAATCGGTCATTTCGGTGCTGGCGAAATTCTTCTGAAACCTGCATATGAAGGTACTGGAGTTATCGCTGGTGGTCCTGTCCGTGCGGTTCTTGAGTTAGCTGGTGTTGGCGATATCCTTTCTAAATCTCTAGGAACAAACACACCAATTAACATGGTTCGCGCTACATTGGACGGACTGAACCAATTAAAACGTGCTGAAGACGTAGCAAAACTACGTGGTAAATCAGTAGAAGAACTGTTAGGATAAGGAGGGAAATCAGATGGCGAATAAACTAGAAGTGACCCTCACTCGCAGCGTGATTGGCCGCCCACAGGACCAACGCGAAACAGTTAAAGCCCTTGGCTTGCGTAAAATGCACCAAACAGTTGAGCACCAGGATAATGCAGCAATCCGCGGTATGATCAATAAGGTAGCTCACCTTGTTACGGTTAAAGAAAACTAATTATCACTCTTCTATAAAATAAGGAGGTGCCAACATGAAACTTCATGAATTAAAACCTGCAGAAGGTTCTCGTCAAGAACGTAAGCGTAAAGGTCGCGGAATCGGTTCTGGTAATGGTAAAACTGCTGGTAAAGGTCATAAAGGTCAAAACGCACGTTCAGGCGGCGGTGTACGTCCTGGTTTTGAGGGTGGTCAAACACCTTTATTCCAACGCTTGCCAAAACGCGGATTTACAAACATCAATCGTAAAGATTATGCTGTTGTAAACCTTGACGCCCTAAACCGCTTCGAAGACGGAACTGTGGTTTCACCAGAGCTTCTAATCGAAACTGGTGTAGTCAGCAAAGAAAGAGCAGGAATCAAAATTCTTGCTAAAGGCAAAGTTGAGAAAAAGCTTACAGTTAAAGCTCATAAATTCTCCTCTGCTGCAAAGGAAGCTATTGAAGCTGCCGGCGGTCAAACAGAGGTGATTTAATGTTTAAGACAATCTCCAATTTTATGCGCGTGGGTGATATAAGAAACAAGATTATATTCACCCTTTTAATGCTGATTGTTTTTCGCATCGGTACGTTCATACCTGTGCCAGGTGTGAATGCCGATGTACTGCAAGCACAGGATTCACTAAATGTATTTGGTGTGCTGAATACATTTGGCGGCGGTGCACTTCTTAACTTCTCTATTCTTGCTATGGGGATCATGCCGTATATCACAGCATCAATCATTGTGCAGCTTCTGCAAATGGATGTTGTGCCTAAATTTACGGAATGGTCTAAGCAAGGAGATGTTGGGCGCCGTAAGTTAGCACAGTTTACTCGCTATTTTACTATCGTGCTTGGATTTATCCAGGCTCTTGGTATGTCTTATGGGTTTAATAACCTGGCAGGCGGTATGCTAATTGAGAATACTGGTATAGGTTCATACCTGCTTATTGCAACAGTATTGACCGCTGGAACTGCATTTTTAATGTGGCTGGGCGAGCAAATTACTGAAAAGGGAGTAGGAAACGGAATTTCCATTATCATTTTTGCTGGGATCGTTGCTGGTATTCCAAATATCGTCAATCAGATCTATGCACAGCAATTTGAAAATGCGGGTGACCAGTTATTCCTTCGCATCATTACAATGGTGCTGATCCTTATTGCAGTTATTGCTATAATCGTTGGTACAATTTTCATCCAACAGGCTTTAAGGAAAATTCCTGTGCAATATGCAAAACGGGTATCTGCAGGCAATGCTTCTGCTGGTATGCAAAACACACATTTGCCATTGAAAGTTAACGCAGCTGGAGTTATTCCAGTAATCTTCGCTGTATCATTTATTGTTACGCCAAGAACAATTGCGGGCTTCTTTGAGTCAAATAGTGTTACAGATTGGATAATCACTGTATTTGATTACACAGAGCCAATTGGTATGGTAATCTATAGTGCGCTGATTATTGCATTTACGTATTTCTATGCTTTCATTCAAGTTAACCCAGAGCAAGTCTCTGAAAACTTAAAGAAGCAGGGCGGTTATGTACCAGGGATCAGACCTGGTAAAAATACGCAGGAATACTTAACACGCGTTCTCTACCGTTTAACATTTGTTGGTGCATTATTCCTTACCGCGATTTCAATTGTGCCGATGTTTTTCATTAATATCGCAGGATTACCAGAATCAGCGCAAATTGGAGGAACAAGCTTACTAATTGTTGTCGGTGTTGCACTTGATACAATGAAGCAGCTTGAGTCACAGCTTGTTAAACGTCATTATAAAGGCTTTATAAAATAATCTGGTTAAAGGGGACGTGTGTTCCCTATAACCATTTTCAGACTAGGGGGAATTCACTTGAATCTAGTATTAATGGGGCTCCCTGGTGCCGGAAAAGGTACACAAGCAGAGAAAATTGTCCAAAAATACGGCATCCCTCATATTTCCACAGGAGATATGTTCCGCGCAGCCATCAAAGGAGAAACGGAACTAGGCCTGCAAGCTAAATCGTTCATGGACAAAGGCGAACTCGTTCCTGATGAAGTTACGATCGGCATTGTACGCGAGCGTTTAAGCGAATCAGACTGTGAAAAAGGGTTTTTGCTTGATGGGTTTCCAAGAACGGTACCTCAAGCGGAAGCACTTGAAAACATCCTTTCTGAACTAAACAAAACAATGGACTATGTTATTAATATTGATGTAGATCAAGAGATCTTGATGGAGCGCCTCACTGGCCGCAGAATCTGCAAAAGCTGCGGAGCTACTTATCATCTTGTATTTAATCCTCCTGCTAAGGAAGGCGTATGCGACCGTTGTGGCGGAGAATTATATCAACGTGCAGATGATAATGAAGAAACTGTGAAAAATCGCCTTGATGTTAATATTAAACAAACAAAGCCATTACTTGGTTTTTATGAATCTAAAGGCTATTTACGCAATATTGATGGCCAGCAAGAGATCGGTAAAGTATTTTCTGATATTGATGTTCTACTCGGAGATTTGTCTAAATGATTATTTGCAAAACCGAGCGAGAAATTGCGATTATGCGTGAAGCCGGAAGAATTGTTGCACTGACGCACGAGGAACTGAAAAAGCATATTGCCCCTGGAATAACCACGAAAGAGCTTGATAGAATTGCTGAAAGCTTTATAAAAAAGCATGATGCATTTCCGTCATTTAAAGGCTATAACGGGTTTACAGGAAGTATATGTGCTTCAGTAAATGATGAACTTGTTCATGGTATTCCTGGTGATCGGGTCTTAAAAAATGGCGATATTATCAGCATCGATATTGGCGCCAAATATAACGGTTATCATGGTGATTCTGCCTGGACGTATGCTGTCGGCCGCATTGATGATGATACGAAACGCTTATTAGACGTAACGGAGCAGTCATTATATACAGGCCTTAAAGAAGCGATTCCAGGAGAACGGTTATCGAACATCTCTCATGCGATTCAAACATTTGCGGAATCAAATGGTTTTTCTATTGTACGTGAGTATGTCGGGCATGGGATAGGGCAAGACTTACATGAGGAGCCGCAAATTCCACATTATGGTCCCCCGAATAAAGGACCTCGTTTAAAACCGGGCATGGTACTTGCTGTCGAACCGATGGTAAACGCCGGAAGCCGCTATGTGAAAACGCTGGCTGACCAGTGGACCGTTGTTACGGTTGATGGATCTAGATGTGCTCACTTTGAGCATACAATAGCGATCACAGAAACAGGTTATGAAATTCTAACAGTCATTTAGACATAAGGTTTCATGAAAAAATTCTGGACAATTTGCGTTCAAAAAGAATTTTCTCTTTTTACAAGACGTAAACATAGTCAGTATGCTATAATTATAAGGTTGTTGATTGGTTGTACTGATTTTAATCGGCAGCCATAAGCAGGACAATAATTTAGTAACTCTTCAGGTTTGGAGCAGATCTTTTAGAAACCTGACCGCGTAGTTTAACAAAGAAAAGCTAATGTCTTAGGTTAATCTAAGCATTTAAGATTTCGTATTTTGATTAAGAAGGGAGACGCGTTCGATGGCAAAAGACGATGTAATCGAGATAGAAGGCACAGTAGTTGATACTTTGCCAAATGCAATGTTTAAGGTAGAATTAGAAAATGGTCATACAGTGTTAGCTCATGTGTCCGGTAAAATTCGTATGCACTTCATCCGTATCTTACCTGGAGATAAAGTAACTGTTGAGCTTTCTCCATATGATTTAACTCGTGGAAGAATCACATATCGCTTTAAGTAATCATTGCGCTCCGTACTATTAAGGAGGTTAGGATAATGAAAGTAAGACCATCAGTTAAGCCGATCTGCGAAAAGTGCAAAGTCATCCGCAGACGCGGCAAAGTAATGGTTATCTGTGAAAACCCTAAACACAAACAAAAACAAGGTTAATAACAAGGAGGTGCGCGTATAAATGGCACGTATTGCTGGTGTAGATGTACCACGTGAGAAACGTGTGGTTATCTCATTAACTTATATCTATGGTATTGGTAGAAATACTTCTTCAAAGATTCTTGCTGAAGCTGGTGTATCTGAAGACACTCGCGTTCGCGATCTAACAGAAGATGAATTAAACAAAATCCGTGAGCAAATCGACAAGTTAAAAGTTGAAGGTGATCTTCGTCGTGAAATTTCACTTAACATCAAACGTTTAATGGAAATCGGAAGCTACCGCGGTCTTCGTCACCGTCGTGGATTACCTGTTCGTGGACAAAACACGAAAAACAACGCACGTACACGCAAAGGTCCTCGTAAGACTGTAGCGAACAAGAAGAAATAATCTGTAAAGGAGGTACTTTAAATGGCTCGTAAAACTAACACACGTAAACGCCGTGTCAAAAAGAATATTGAAAATGGTATTGCACATATCCGTTCTACTTTCAATAACACAATCGTAACTATTACAGATGCACATGGAAATGCTCTTTCTTGGTCAAGTGCTGGGGCTTTAGGGTTCAGAGGTTCTCGTAAATCCACTCCTTTCGCAGCACAAATGGCAGCTGAAACAGCAGCTAAAACTTCCATGGAGCATGGTATGAAATCTTTAGAGGTAACTGTTAAAGGACCTGGTGCAGGTCGTGAAGCAGCTATTCGTGCTCTTCAAGCTGCAGGACTTGAAGTTACTGCAATTAGAGACGTAACTCCTGTTCCGCATAACGGATGTCGTCCACCAAAACGCCGCCGTGTATAATTTTACTGTATAGATTTTGTATCCTTGTCTATAATGGGATATGATACAATTTTCGTTTTTATACAGAATAATTATTCCAGTTGTTGTGCACAAAACGGGAACGTATACATGGGGGAATTTCGGTTAGAAAAACTAGCCGGGGTTTCGACGTTTTGAAGGAGGGTATATTTTGATGATCGAAATAGAAAAACCAAAAATCGAAACGGTTGAGATCAGCGATGATGCCAAGTACGGGAAGTTCGTCGTAGAGCCACTAGAGCGTGGATATGGTACAACTCTGGGTAACTCCTTACGTCGTATTCTTTTATCCTCACTCCCAGGTGCCGCTGTCACATCGATCCAAATTGATGGGGTACTTCATGAGTTCTCAACAATTGAAGGCGTCGTAGAAGATGTAACATCTATCATTTTAAACATTAAGAAGCTAGCACTGAAAATCTACTCCGATGAAGAAAAAACACTTGAAATTGATGTGCAAGGCGAGGGTGTTGTTACAGCAGCGGATGTCACGCATGACAGTGATGTAGAGATTCTGAATCCAGATCTTCATATCGCTACACTTGGTTCAAATGGCCATTTACACATGCGCTTGACTGCAAAACGCGGAAGAGGCTATACGCCTGCTGTCCAAAACAAACGCGAAGATCAGCCGATCGGTGTGATTCCGATTGATTCGATCTATACACCAGTTGCTCGTGTCTCCTATCAAGTAGAGAATACACGTGTAGGGCAAATGACTAACTATGATAAGTTAACATTCGATGTTTGGACTGACGGAAGTACAGGTCCTCAAGATGCGGTTGCACTTGGAGCGAAGATCTTAACTGAGCATTTAAATATCTTTGTCGGTTTAACTGATGAAGCACAAAATGCTGAAATCATGGTTGAAAAAGAAGAAGATCAAAAAGAAAAAGTACTTGAAATGACTATTGAAGAACTTGATCTTTCTGTTCGTTCTTATAACTGCCTAAAGCGTGCAGGCATCAACACTGTTCAGGAATTGGCTAACAAGACTGAAGAAGATATGATGAAGGTTCGTAACTTAGGAAGAAAATCACTTGAAGAAGTGAAACATAAATTAGAAGAGCTTGGTTTAGGCTTGCGTAAAGACGATTGATCATAAGCAAGTTTTTACAGCTCGGGGAATGACTTCAACAAAGGAGGGAAACTCTCATGGGATACAGAAAGTTAGGACGTACTAGTGCTCAGCGTAAAGCGATGCTACGTGACTTAGCAACAGACTTAATCATCAATGAGCGTATTGAAACAACAGAAGCTCGTGCAAAAGAACTTCGTTCAGTTGTTGAAAAAATGATCACTCTTGGTAAACGTGGTGACCTACACGCACGTCGTCAAGCTGCTGCTTTTATCCGTAATGAAGTTGCAAATGCTGAAGAGAACCAAGATGCTGTTCAAAAATTATTCAGCGATGTTGCTTCTCGTTACGAAGAGCGTCAAGGCGGATACACTCGTATTATGAAACTTGGACCTCGCCGCGGTGACGGTGCTCCAATGGTAATCATCGAGTTAGTATAATAAAACCTTAGCGAATGAACAGGCTTAGTCTCTTGACTGAGCTGTTCGACGCACAACAACAAGTGGGGCGCTGGACAGTTTAAGTACAAACTTGTTCTTTGCCCCCTTTTTGTAAATGGGCTTGCTTCCTGTTATTGCTAAGCCCAGCAATAAGCCAATCTGAGTGTTATGATGAGCGTGTGTTTAGCTTACTTATGTAAGCTACTGTAAAAAATAAAGAAAGCAGCAGGGCTTTATAAATAGCTCATAAAGTTAAACTTGGCATATCCCTCGTTTAATTCTTTCTTTCGCGACTCGTCTAGCTCGTTGCATCTCCTCCACATAGCTTTAGCGGACAAACAGGATGGCCTGTTTTGGAGGGGATGCAGGCTTTATTTTAATCAAATTGTAAGCAAAGATTTAAAGTAGCTGCATCATGAGCTTTAAATAGGGAGGCAGCATGATTCTACACGCTTAGAAATTCATGTAGATACTGTTACTATGTGAAGTACAAGCTTAAATATGCTATAGTCTTACTATTCAAGCTCGCCAAGTTGGCGGGTTTTTTGTTTTAATAAATTATATATTTGCAATTAAAGTTGTTTTTGTATACGGTAAACTACACATACGTACACAGCCATGGCGAGCTCTTATCAGAACTTGTCATGCAACAAGCGAGGATAGCTGAGAATAGAAGAGATTAGAAAGGCTGAGAGGAGCGTATTTGGATGAATGAACTTGTCCGTTTACAGGATATTTCTTTTCAATACGATGAGGAGGCAGATTATGCCTTAAAAGGAGTATCTTTTTCTATATATGAAGGAGAATGGCTTGCAATTGTTGGTCATAATGGTTCGGGTAAATCAACATTGGCCAAGCTGTTAAATGGGCTGCAATATGCACAGGAAGGAACGATTTCTGTAGATAGCATGCTGCTTTCAGAGGATACCGTTTGGGAAGTCCGCAAAAAAATTGGCATGGTTTTTCAAAATCCAGATAATCAGTTTGTAGGAACAACTGTGCAGGATGATGTGGCTTTTGGTTTAGAAAATCATGGAGTGGCACGAGAAGAGATGGTGGATCGAGTTAGACATTCACTAGAAAAGGTCAAAATGGACCAGTTTCTTGATCAAGAGCCGCACCATTTATCAGGCGGTCAGAAGCAGCGAGTAGCCATAGCGGGTGTCATAGCGCTGAGACCCAATCTGATCATTTTGGACGAAGCAACCTCCATGCTTGACCCTCGAGGCCGAGAGGAAGTTTTGGATACTGTCAGAGAACTTAAGCAGGATCATCAGATGACTGTTATTTCTATCACACATGATCTAGAGGAAGCTGCAAAAGCGGACCGGATCATTGTCATGAACAAAGGGAAACTGTACAGAGAAGGCTCGCCTGCTGAAATTTTTCAAATGGACGAAGAACTTGTACAGCTGGGGCTTGATATTCCTTTTCCAGTTAAGATGAGCAAGCTGTTTAAGGAAAAAGGAATACCGTTGACGAAGTATCATTTAACAGAAGAGGAGTTGGTGAATGAGTTATGGACATCACACTCCAAAATGTAGAATACCGTTATCAGGCAAATACACCGTTTGAACGGCTTGCGATTGAAGATGTTTCAATTGATTTGCCGGCAGGTACTTTTTTAGCGCTCATTGGTCATACAGGCTCAGGGAAATCTACCGTACTGCAGCACTTAAATGCGCTGATTAAACCAACAAAAGGCACTGTAAAGATTGGTGATACAACCATCACACCTAATAAAAAACAGAAGAACCTGAAGCATGTGCGTCAAAGGGTAGGCATTGTTTTTCAATTTCCAGAGCATCAGCTTTTTGAAGAAACCGTTGAAAAAGATATTTGCTTTGGTCCCATGAACTTTGGTGTATCCGAACAGGAGGCAAAGGCGAGAGCCCGCCGCGCAATCCAGCAGGTAGGACTGTCAGAAGAAATCTTATTAAAGTCGCCTTTTGAGCTTTCAGGCGGACAAATGCGGCGTGTCGCTATTGCCGGTGTACTGGCAATGGAGCCGGATGTAATTGTTCTTGATGAGCCAACTGCCGGTCTTGATCCAAGAGGAAGACAGGATATTATGAATATGTTTGCCTCCCTTCACCAGGAAAGAAACCTTTCTACTGTGCTTGTGACACATAGCATGGAGGATGCTTCCCGTTACGCCGATCAAATTGCCATTATGCATAATGGCAAGGTCGAAAGGAAGGGAACACCTGCAGAAATTTTCTCAAATCCTGAAAGGCTGCTGGAACTGGGACTCGATGTTCCTGAGGTTGTGAAGCTGCAGCATAAGCTGGAGTCTGCATTTGGAAGAAAGTTTGCGAAGACGTGCTTATCTATGGAAGATCTCGCTGAAGAGGCAATGAAGCTTTTGAAGGGAGGAGATTCTTTATGATGGAAAAAATGATTTTTGGACGCTATGTGCCGGCACAATCTATTATCCATCGGATGGACCCCCGCTCAAAGCTGATTCTCATTTTTTTGTTTGTCTGTGTTGTCTTTATTGCTAATAATGTCTATACGTATGCTGCACTCATTATCTATACATTTGCTATGATCCTGTTATCAAAAGTGCCAGTGCGATTTATTATAGCAGGATTAAAACCGGTCTTTCTGCTTGTTATTTTTACGCTGATCCTGCATTTGTTTTTAACACGGGAAGGTGCCATCATTTTTGAGCTTGGACCGATTACCATTTATGAAGAGGGACTTAGACAAGGGATTTTCATCTCATTGCGTTTCTTTTTGTTAATCTTAATGACTTCAATTTTAACGTTAACGACCACGCCGATTGAAATAACGGACGGTCTTGAAACATTGTTAGGTCCTCTTAAGAAGGTGAAGTTTCCGGTTCATGAGCTGGCCTTAATGATGTCGATTTCTCTCCGCTTTATTCCGACCCTTATGGGAGAGACAGACAAAATCATGAAAGCACAAACCGCACGTGGTGTTGATTTTTCAGGCGGTCCAATCAAGGAGAGAGTAAAAGCAGTGATTCCTCTATTGATTCCCCTGTTCGTCAGCTCCTTTAAAAGAGCGGAGGAGCTTGCTACCGCCATGGAGGCACGAGGCTATCGCGGCGGTGAAGGAAGAACAAAATATAGACAGCTAAGCTGGAGAATGACGGACACAATGATGCTGCTTCTGCTGGCAGCTCTATCAGTCATTTTAATCCTGCTGAGAACATAATGGAGCTTGATATTCATGAAAAGAATGAAATGTACAGTTTCATATGATGGCACTAGTTTTGCCGGCTATCAGGTGCAGCCGGGCAAACGTACAGTGCAGCGGGTGATCGAAGAAGCACTGACAAAGCTTCATAAAGGTGCTGAAGTGAAAATAACAGCATCCGGCCGTACTGATGCCGGGGTACATGCAAAAGGGCAGGTCTTCCACTTTGATACGCCGCTGGAAATCCCGGAAGATAGATGGACGATTGCACTTAATGCTCTGCTGCCGGCTGATGTTGCCGTCAAACGCACAGAATGGACGTCTGACACCTTTCATGCCCGTTTTGATACAAATGGCAAGGAGTATCGCTATTTTGTCCAGAGAAGGGCGCAGAGAGATCCGTTTCAGCGCAACTATGCCTCGTTATATCCATATCAGCTGGATGTGTCAGCCATCAGGAAGGCGATCCCATATCTAATCGGTGAATTTGATTTTACAAGCTTTTGTTCTGCTAAAACAGAAGTGGAAGATAAAGTGCGCAGAATTACCTCGATTGACGTTAAGGAAGACGGAGATCTGCTGATCTTCAGTTTTAAAGGAAATGGCTTTTTATATAATATGGTCAGAATCTTAACGGGCACCTTGCTGGCGGTTGGGAATGGACAGCTGCCGGCAGAAGAAATACCGGCAATTCTTGAGGCAAAAGATCGCACGAGAGCGGGAAAAACAGCACCTCCGCAAGGATTATATTTATGGAAAGTTTTTTATGAGAATGATGGGAAATAGTAGAAAGAACCGCTAGGCGGCGTTGTGATGGGACTTTTATATAAAGATAAGCAAGCATAAAATTTTTGGACTTAGAACAATGTCCAGCTCCAGCGCCTAGCCCCTCGAGGTCTTAAGCCAATCCAGTCAAAAGGTCAAAGAACGACCTTCTGCCTGGCTCGTCTTAAGCTTGTCGGGGCTGAGCAAGGCGCTTGCGCTTTTCTTGTAAAAAAGTTTTCTAAAACAACTAATCCAGGTGTAACATTTTCTTGACATTGTTCTCCCAAAGTTATATTATAGCATATGGTATTGTTATTAAACCCACGATAAGCCCCGGAACTTATTGTGTGATATATGAAACCAAAAAACGAATGAATAATGGAATTATTAGGAGGGAATATCGATGCGTACAACGTTTATGGCGAATTCAAATAATATCGAACGTAAATGGTACGTGATTGATGCTGAAGGACAAACTTTAGGTCGTCTTTCTAGTGAAGTTGCATCAATCCTACGTGGTAAACATAAACCAACTTTTACACCGCATGTTGACACAGGTGATCATGTAATTATTATCAATGCTTCAAAAATCCACTTAACTGGTAAAAAGCTAACTGACAAGATTTACTACCGTCACAGCATGCACCCAGGCGGATTAAAGTCTAGAACTGCTCTTGAAATGCGTACGAACTACCCTGAGAGAATGTTAGAGCTTGCAATCAAAGGCATGCTTCCAAAGAACTCTCTTGGCCGTCAAATTTTCAAGAAGTTAAATGTATATGCTGGTAGCGAGCATCCGCACCAAGCTCAACAACCTGAAGTTTACGAACTTCGTGGATAATTTTTAAAGGGAGGTTATTATCTTGGCACAGGTTCAATATATTGGTACTGGTCGTCGTAAAAGCTCCGTTGCACGTGTTCGTTTAGTTCCAGGCGACGGAAACATCATCATCAATGGTCGTGAAATCACTGACTACATCCCATTTGCAGCTCTTCGTGAAGTTGTAAAGCAGCCACTTGTTGCTACTGAAACAGTAAGCAGCTATGACATTCATGTAAATGTTAATGGTGGTGGGTACACTGGTCAAGCAGGCGCAATCCGTCACGGGATCTCTCGTGCATTGCTTCAAGCTGATCCAGAATTCCGTCCTACACTTAAGCGTGCTGGACTATTAACTCGTGACGCTCGTATGAAAGAACGTAAAAAATACGGTCTTAAAGGCGCTCGTCGTGCACCTCAGTTCTCAAAACGTTAATTTTACGTTTCAAAAGGCTCTCAACCATTTGGTTGGGGGTCTTTTTTTAATATAAGAGATTTCATTCAGCATAGGTCGCTGCTTTTTTTACTTACAAAAAGCTTTCCTTTGAACGGCAAATATTATAATAAAAGTTAGCATGTTTTTCTTTTGCGTTTATTTGGATTCACAAGAGGAGACTGCTTAAGCCCATTAAGCTTAGCAGTCTCCTCTCATTTAATCTGCCATTTTATCCATAATATAAATAATACTTGCCTGGAGGTTGTTATGAAAAAGCCTAAGATTAGTTTACAAGCGGCCATTATTCTATTTGTATGCATCGTTGTGGCGCTGTCACTTGGGATAACGGATTTGCTCATTAGCAGAGGGATTACCTCCAGTGTTGAAGATACACAGAAAGACAAGGCGCTAAATGTGGCAAGGATGGTGGCAATCAGTCCTCAAGTCATCACTGCACTTGAAGAACCAACGAATCAGGGAAATGTTCAGCCATTTACCAGTGAAATCAAAGAACTGACAGAGGTTAACTTTGTTGTGGTAATGAATATGGAGGGAATCCGCCTTTCCCATCCTGATCCTAACGAAATTGGCAGGCATTTTAGGGGAGGAGATGAAGGGCCAGTTCTCCAGGGAAAAGAGTATGTGTCGACCGCAAAAGGTTCACTCGGTCCGTCGTTAAGGGCGTTTACTCCTATTAAAAATGCGCAGGGCATTCAAGTTGGGGCAGCAGCGGTTGGAATTTCATTAGATACCGTTACAAAGGCCGTACATAAAGGTCAAATGGTTATGGTGATCGGTACTCTAATTGGCATCTTGATCGGCATTATCGGTGCAGTAGGGCTGGCAAAGTATATTAAAAAAATCCTTTTAGGGCTTGAACCATCTGTGATTGCAAAGCTCCTGGAAGAGCGGAGTTCTATGCTCCAGTCAGTAAGAGAAGGGATTATCGCAATTGACCAGGAAGGGAAAATTACTTTAGTGAATCGAGCAGCCTCGAGGCTTTTTAAAAAAGCGGGCATTGAAGGAAACCCTATGGGCCAGAGTATTGAAAATTATCTGCCAGAGACTAGGTTGACGCGCATTATCAAATCGGGGCAAACGGAGCTGGACCAAGAGCAAAAGTTAAATGGAGTCACCATTCTCGTTAACAGAGTTCCAGTAGTTGTTGATAACCAGCCGGTAGGAGCAATCGCTACGTTTCGGGATAAAACAGAGGTTCAGCTTCTTGCTGAACAGCTCACGGGTGTCCGTAATTATGCTGATGCTCTCCGTGCACAGGCACATGAATTTATGAATAAACTTCATGTTATTCTGGGACTGGTCCGCACAGAGCAGTATGAGACACTCACTAATTATGTGAGTGAGACAGTCAGTCACCGAGAAACGGAAGTTGGTTTTGTTACGAAAATGGTTCTAGATCCTGTACTTGCGGGGTTCCTAATTGGAAAGCTTAGCTTTGCAAGAGAATCCGGTGCTTCCCTATCCATTGAATGTACGAATAAAATCCCGATGCCAGCCACTTCGAAAACAACGAATGAACTCATCACTATTATAGGGAATCTAATCGATAATGCTTTAGAGGCAGTTGCAGATCGTCCCAATAAAAAAGTTGAACTAATGCTGGATTATGCAGAGGAGATTTTAACAGTCGAGGTTAAGGATACAGGAAAGGGCATGGAACAAGCCATTCAGGATCAGATTCTTGAAAAGGGGTTCTCGACAAAAGGTAAAAACCGCGGGCTCGGGCTCTATCTTCTCCAGCAGGCAATTGAAAGGCTGGAAGGAGATTTAATTGTCTCATCTAAAATAGGCAAGGGGACGAATTTTGCTGTATATATCCCGTACAAGGAAGAAGGTGAATCAGTATGATTTCAGTCATGATTGTGGAAGATGATCCGATGGTAGCGGAAATTAATAAGCAATATCTTTCAAAGATTGATGGTTTTCGGTTAGCAGCAACCGCAGGCTCAGTCGATGAAGCGGTTCATTTGCTGGAGATCAATGACATTCAGCTGATTCTGTTAGATCTTTTTATGCCTGGGAAGGTAGGATTGGAACTGCTGACATATTTAAGAAAAAATGAGCTTGAAATAGACGTCATCATTATTTCTGCTGCATCGGATTTGGAACGTATTCAAAAAGCATTGCGGTATGGAGTGGCAGATTACTTAATTAAACCGTTTGAGTTTGAGAGATTCAATGCTGCACTTACAAGTTACCGGCAAAAAACACTGCTGTCTCATAAGCAGAAAGCAGTTAGTCAGCAGGAACTTGATCATTTACTTTTAAATAGAGAAGAAAGTGCCATAGCAGAAGAACTCCCAAAGGGACTGACGAAAGATACATTAAAGCAAGTATGGGAATCGATTCAGGGTTTGAAGGATGAAGCTTTTTCTACTGATGAGGTGGCAAATCATGTAGGCATATCAAGAGTGTCAGCAAGAAAATATCTTAACTTTCTAAAGGAAATCGGCATTCTGGATGTAAAGGTGATTTACGGGACGATCGGCAGGCCTGTTTATCAGCATGAATACAACCGCTTTAAAGAGCATCTAATAAAAAACTTTTTGTAAGCAGTGCATTTTGCTGCTTACTTTTTTTATTTACAAAAAGAAAGAATTAACTTTCATAATCTTTGAAAACGGTTTACTAAATACTATGATGAACCAGTAACAAATCAAAGGGGGATTTATGTATGGCACAAACAGCTAAGAAATTGGAATCGCTTACTCCTATTCCTGGAGGTTCTGGTGCAAAAAGTAAATTTAATTTACTTCATATAAATATCGGAGTTATTCCATTACCGCTTTATCTATGTATCGCTACAGTTGTTTATCTTGCAACAGTTTATGAAGTATTGCCTACAGACATGATCGGCGGCTTCGCCATCATTATTACAATGGGGATTCTGCTGGGAGAAATCGGGATGAAAATTCCAGTCTTAAAGGATATTGGCGGACCTGCTATTATGGCTTTGCTCGTACCATCCATATTAGCGTATTTTAATCTTATTAATGAAACAGGCATGACAGCAGTAACTCAATTAATGAAATCATCGAACTTTCTATATCTTTATATCTCAATCCTTGTAGCCGGAAGTATTCTTGGCATGAACCGCAAAGTGCTTCTTCAGGGCTTCTCTAAAATGTTTGTACCGCTTGTTCTTGGTACGCTTGCTTCTGTTGGTGCAGGAGTTCTTGTTGGTATGCTGTTCGGCTATTCTGCGAAGCACACATTATTTTTTATCGTCGTTCCAATTATCGGTGGAGGAATTGGTGAAGGGATACTGCCGCTCTCCATTGGCTATGGGCAGGTTTTAGGTGCTGATGCAGAAACATTTGTTGGACAGTTAATCCCGGCAGCGGTCATCGGCAATATCGCAGCCATCATATGTGCTGGTCTTCTTTCCCGCTTAGGAACAAAGAAACCGCACTTAACTGGTAATGGTACTCTCGTTAAATCCAAAGGCGGAGATGGCATCACAGAATCAACGACGATTAATAAACCAGTTGATTTTCCATTAATGGGTGCAGGTCTATTAGTTGCATGTACATTCTTTATTGTGGGTGGACTTGGCCATATGGTGCTGGGAATGCCTGGTCCTGTATTAATGATTGTTGCTGCTGCATTGGTTAAGAGCTTCAAGCTTGTGCCGGCAAAAATCGAACAAGGTGCACACCATATGTATAAATTTGTGTCTTCAAGCTTAACGTGGCCATTAATGGTGGGTCTTGGTCTTTTGTACATTCCGTTAGAAGATGTTGTAAAGATTGTTACTCCTTCATACATTGTTGTCTGTGTCGCGGTCGTTGTTGCAATGGTTGCAACGGGTTACTTTGTCGGAAAGCTTATGAACATGCACCCAATTGATTCGGCTATTGTTACAGGGTGTCATAGCGGACTTGGCGGAACTGGAGATGTTGCCATTCTCTCGGCATCCAACCGTATGTCATTAATGCCTTTTGCACAAATTGCGACAAGACTTGGCGGTGCAGCTACTGTCATTCTTGCGATCATGCTTTTAAAACTGGTAAGCTAATCTTAAAAAGACAAATGCAAAGCAGGCAGCATTCACACTGTCTGCTTTGTTTAGTCAAAAAACAATATAAATAAGTTAATTACCTATAAGTAGAATTCAAAGGTTATGAACATGTTAAAATAAGATAATAGACAACCTTATTATAAAGAAAGAAGGAAATTTCATGAGTGCTTCTAAGGATATTATTATCACACCATTAAAAGGTAAAGAAATTCTCTCTAATCCTTATTTGAATAAAGGGATTGCATTTACAAAAGAGGAAAGAGAAGATCTGGGTCTAAATGGACTGCTGCCATCACAGGTGCTTACATTAGAGGAACAAGTGAGCAGAGCTTATGAGCAATACTCCATGAGAACGACTAATTTATTCAAAAATGGACTGCTATATGATTTATATAACCGTAATGTTGTTTTATTCTATCGGCTTTTAAAAGAGCATTTAGCAGAAATGCTGCCGATTATCTATACTCCTACGGTCAGCGATGCGATTCAGTCGTATTCACATACTTACCGTCGCCCAGGCGGCTTATACCTTTCTATTGATGATCCAAAGGGAATTGAAGAAGCTTTTCAAAATCTTGGACAGCCTAAAGATGGAATCGATTTAATCGTTGTTACAGACTCCGAAAGTATACTTGGCATCGGAGACCAAGGGGTAGGCGGCATTAATATTGCCATCGGAAAACTTGCTGTTTATACAGCAGCTGCTGGAATTGACCCTAGCCGTGTTCTGCCGGTCGTCCTTGACGTAGGTACAAACAATCAGGAATTAATTGCTGATCCTCTATATGTTGGGAATAAATTTCCTCGTGTCCGCGGAGAGCGCTATGATGAATTTATTGACTTGTTTATCGAATCTGCCAGATCTCATTTTCCAGAAGTTCTTCTTCATTGGGAGGACTTTGGCAATGTAAATGCCCGTAAAATCTTAGATAAATATGGTGATAAAATTCTTACATTCAATGATGATATTCAAGGCACAGGTGCCGTTACACTTGCTGCAATTATGTCAGCGTTGAAAGTCACAGGAGTTTCTATGAAGGATCAGCGCGTTGTGGTCTTTGGACCAGGAGCTGCCGGAATTGGAAATGCTGATCAAATCGCTGATGCCATGATTCTTGATGGACTGACAAAAGAAGAGGCATATGGCCAGTTCTGGGCTATTGATTATAGAGGCTTGCTGACAGATGAAACACCAGATGTTTTTGACTTCCAAAAGCCTTATGTCAGATCAGCTGCAGAAGTAGAAGGCTGGGACCGTAATGAGGAAGGACTTATCACTTTAAAAGAAGTGGTAGAGAGAGTAAAGCCTACGATTTTAATTGGTACTTCTGGACAAGCGGGTGCGTTTACAGAAGAGATTATTAAAGAGATGGCAAAGCATGTGGAACGCCCGATCATCATGCCAATGTCTAATCCGACTTCTCTTGCAGAAGCTGTACCTGAAAACCTGATTAAATGGACAGATGGAAAAGCGCTCATTGCCACTGGCAGTCCGTTTAATAATGTAGAATATAATGGAATCTCATATGAAATTGGTCAGTCGAACAATGCATTTGTATTCCCTGGGCTGGGACTTGGAGCGATAGTGGCTAAAGCCGAAGTTATTTCAAAAGGGATGTTCGTTGCCGCTTCAAATGCCGTTGCCGAAATGTCTGACAGCAGTCAGCCTGGTGCATCTCTTCTTCCGTCTATTGAGCATTTGCATGAAGTATCGATTTATGTGGCAGTTCAAGTAGCAAAAGCAGCAATGGAAGAGGGAATTGCAAAAGCAGAAATAACAGATCCTGCTAAAGCTGTAAACGATGCCGTATGGGAACCAGAATATAAAGAAATCAGAAGTGTTGGAGTTTGGACGAGAATTTAATAACTACACTTCACCTTGATGCTGAAAAATTTAAAAGATCCCCTTAATGGGGATCTTTTAAATTTTGGCACCTTTTACTCTTCTAAAAATATCTCCTCAAGCGAAGGTTCATCAACACTGACACGGTACACATCGATTTTTTTCTGATTAAAAGCACGGATGACTTCTGCAATTTTTTTCTCGTGATCAAGGGTAAGTGTGACTTGTGAATCAGCAGCAGAAACATCTGTGCCAACTGATTGCAGCCATTCCATCATTGTATGCTGATCTCCTTTAGACATAGGAGAATGCTTAACCGTTACAGTCAGTGTGGAACGGTAAAAAGTCCGCAGCTCCTCCATCGTACCAATTTTGCCAACCTTTCCTTCTTTCATGATGGCAATTCGGGTGCACACTTTTTCTACCTCATCTAAATTGTGGGAGGTCATAAAAATAGTCTTTCCACGCTCTTTTAAATCACGAATCAGCTTATGAATATGAAGAACAGATTCTGCATCTAATCCAGACGTTGGTTCATCGAGAAAAATGAGCTCCGGGTCATGAATGATTGCCTGGGCAATACCGAGCTTCTTTTTCATGCCAAAAGAAAATTTAGAGGTTTTAACATGTGCATGCTCATCTAATCCGACAGACCGCAAGACCGCCATACAATGTTGTTTCCCAGTAGGTTTACCAGAAAGTGCAGACAGAAACTTTAAATGATCAAATGCCGTTAAAGATTCATAAAAAGTAGAGTAGTCAGGCATTACACCAACGCGTTTCTTTACTTTCTCAACAGAACCCTGGACGCCAAGCAGCGAAAAGGTGCCGGATGTCGGCCGGATAATGCCTGTCAGCATATTAATGAAGGTTGATTTTCCGGCACCATTGCGGCCAAGAAAACCAAAAACCTCGCCCTTTTCTATAACCAGATCAATTCCCTTCACTACTTGATGTGCTCCATATGACTTTCTTAACTGATTCGTTTCAATCGCAATCATTAAAATTCCCTCCTTGTAAAAATGGCAGCTGAGATAAATAGCAGAAATGCCGCCAGCAGGTTAATAATCAAGAATAAATAGTTATCATGTTCTAAATAGTAAAATGGAGTGACATACTTAAGCCAGCTTACCCATTCATTTGACGTAAACGTAATCCACATCCCGAAAATCGGAAAAGCGATCCCAAGCAGAATACCAAGAAACATGGTTATGCCTGGTTTCGGAATGATTGTAGAAAGCAGAATCGTCAATGAAATCTGGTAAATTAAGAGGCTCATGACTTGAAAAAAGCTGAAAAAATCGAACTGCCTGGCAAAAATGCTGATGATCAAAAACGAAATGGTGACACAGACTGTCCAGAAGAGAACGATTCCCAAAAATTTTCCGAACAAAATAGACAATCTCGATGTTCTTGTTACTAAAAAACGCATCGTCCGCTCATGTGTTTCTCTATTGATGCAATCATGTGAAAGTCCTAATACAAATAACTGCCCAAACAATAGCAATAATGAAAGCAGTCCAATTGTATGAACATAATTCATTTCATCTGCAGTAAAATCTACGAGATTCGTTAATGCGTTTGAGAATTTGGATGAATAATAAGCAGTTGCCAATAAAATTGCGATAATAATAATGGATTTTATACTTTTAAATAAACTGAAAAACTCCCTTTTGCTGATTACAAACATAATTTTTTAATACTCCCTTCACAAATGTGTAATTGATATTCAGTATAAGGACTCAATCTTATGTAAGAAGAAACTTCACCTTAATTCAACCTTAATTCTTCCATCCGAAATCACATCTAATGGTAAGATGGGGATGTAAGTAAAAGAGGTGAAAAATGTATGCAAGAACATATATTAATTGTCGATGATGAAAAAGCCATTGTACAAATGCTAAAAATCATTTTAACAAAAGAATCCTTTAAACATATTGATACGGCAGGTACAGCAGAGGAAGCATTATCGCTTTGTAAGATGAAACGATACGATTTGATTCTGCTTGATGTAATGCTGCCGAATCGAAGCGGCTTCGAAATCTGTCCTTTAATTAGAGAAACGACGGATGCTCCGATTTTCTTTTTAACAGCAAAATCAACTGATTTAGATAAACTTTCAGGATTTGCTCTGGGAGCTGATGACTATATTACAAAACCGTTTAATCCATTGGAAGTTGTAGCGAGAGTGAAAGCTCACCTGCGCAGGAATACGTTAAGAACAATCCCTGCTCAAACAAACTATCAATTTGGATATTTGGCTGTAAATGCTTCGTCTGGAGAAGTAAAAGTAAAAGGGAAACAGGTTGAGTTGCCTGCACAAGTATATCAGCTGCTGCTATTCTTTTGTAAGCATCCGAACCAGCTGTTCAGCAAAAGCCAGCTCTATGAACGAGTGTGGGGAGAAGCGTTTCTAGGCGAGGATAATACGATTATGGTACATATTAGAAAGCTTCGTGAAAAGATTGAAGAGAACCCAAGTAAACCTAAGTACATTGTAACGGTCCGGGGACTCGGTTATAAATTTGTTCCGGACGGGGCTCGTCATGAACATTTATAGACGTTTTATTGTCCAGTTTTTATTTCAGATTATAATAGGCTTTATTCTGCTGCTTCTTTTATTCATAGCGATCTGGGGAATGATTGGCTTTTCGATTAGCAGCGCTGACATTGAGAAGGATTTGTCCAATGGTGATTCGTTTTATTTTTCAGAGGCCATCTCTATGAAAGATGGAAAGGCTGTGTTTAATGACAAGTTGAAGCAGCTGGTAAAAAATCAGGATATGGAACTAATCGTTTTCACAGCAGAAGGTCAAATTGCTGGTTCTTATCCTTCGTCAGAAACAGATCCTTCTCAGATAGAGCAAGGTGAATTAGCTTCACTAATTTTAGGAGAAACAGGGGAACATTCATTTATTGATCTGGTTGATTGGAAGGATATGGACCCCTACTATTTATTGGTCAGAAGAGGAACTGCATTACAAGATCTGCTAACAGAGACCAAAATGCTGGCAGAGTGGGATCAACAGAAACTAAACTTAACTGATCGTGCAATAGACAAATTGAATAAAGAACACAGCTGGGTTCAACTTATCAATCCAGCTGGCGAGGTCGTGGATGAATTTGCAGCAGAAGCACAGCCTAATCATTACAGTTTTGAGGAACTTTCTATCATCGCAGAACACGACAAAAATTCAGCGAGTGCTTACTTCCATGAAGAGACAGGACAAACGCTTATCGTAGGCATAGGTCACAATGACCCAGCAGCATCCATTGATGAGAGCTTCTATAAACATATCAGTCAAAGTTTTCTGATTGCCTTTGTGATTCTGTTTTTATTGCTTCTATTGGGAACGTTCTGGTATGCGCGCAAATTTGGCATTCCGCTGATTACAATGATGAAATGGATCAAAAATCTTGGTGATGGTATTTTTGAAGAACCACAGGATCTCCATCAGCAATCTGTCCTGATGAATAAAAAGGGAAAGCTAAAAAAGAAATACCGATTATATAAAGATTTTATTCTGGCTCTTCATCAGCTTACGAAAACGTTAAAAGATAATGAATCTGAGCGGCTGAAAATGACGAAGACAAGAGAAGAGTGGATCAGCGGGATATCACATGATTTAAAAACTCCGCTTGCGTCCATAGCAGGTTACTCTCAAATGCTTAAATCGCCAAATTATTCTTGGTCTGAACAGGAAACAAAGGAGTTTGGAGAAATTATCACTAACAAGTCAGCTTATATGATGGAATTGCTTGAGGACCTGACACTGACTTACCGGCTGCGGAATCAGGCACTCCCTATTGTAAAAGAAGAAGTTGATCTAAATGAATTTATCCGCAGAACCATCATTTATTTTGTTAATGATCCAAACAACAAGGACCTGAACCTGCTATTTAATCCTTCTCCTAAGAGAATATCAGCTCATATTGACCCCAAGTGGTTTCAGCGGATCCTCGACAATTTAATTCAAAACGCCATTAAATATAACCCTGCTCATACATCTATTACTGTTTCAGTTTCTTTGATTGAACAGCATTTTATTGTGATTAAAGTTGAAGATGATGGAGTTGGCATGGATCAGGAAACACTTGATAAGCTATTTCAGCGGTACTACCGGGGCACTAATACAAGTGATACGAGTATGGGAACAGGGCTTGGCATGGCGATTGCCAAACAACTTGTACAACTGCATGATGGCACCATTCAAGTAAACAGTACGCCGAATAAAGGGACATTCATTCGGATCTTAATTCCGGCAATGGAGAATGCAAAAGAGTATAAGCCGTGAATACCAGCTTCTGATGGGGACATTGAATGACTGACGAAGAAAAATCAGCAGTCAAACAGTGTCTCTTTCATTTGCATAAGAAAATATCTGCAGCCTTTTTCTCATTGACCATTAAATAGAGGCAAGGTATAATTAATTTACGGAACATTGTTCCATAATATGAAACTATGTGTATGTGAAAAAATAAATGCAATAAGAAGTATGGAGTTAAATCAGTGAGGTGGATATAAAATGGGGAAGAGGATCGTAACAATCGGCGAAGCAATGGGCTTGTTTGTTTCAGATGAATTTGGCCCGCTGGAAAAGGTGCAGAAATTTACGCGCTCGATTGCTGGAGCAGAGCTAAATGTAAGCGTTGGCATGGCGAGACTTGGCCATGAGGTGTATTATGCCACTCAAGTGGGAAATGATCCTTTAGGCAAATCGATTAAAAGATTTATTGAAAGTGAACATATAAGCAGTTCATTCGTTTTTGAGAGCAATGACTATGTTACAGGCTTGCAGATGAAAGAAAAGGTGACAGAAGGAGATCCTCATGTCGCCAGTTTCCGTAAAGGAAGTGCCGCTTCCAGAATTGGACTGGATCAATTTAAGGAGGTAGACTTCACTAAGTTTGATGTTGTGCATCTAACGGGTGTATTTTTGGCACTTTCCTCTGAGACAAAAGCTGTTTCTCACTTTTTTGCAGAAGAAGGCAGAAAAGCCGGGGCTACCATAACGTTTGATCCGAATCTGCGTCCAAATTTATGGAATAGTCAAGAAGAGATGGTTCGAAGCATTAATGACCTAGCTGCTAAATGCGATGTGGTTCTGCCAGGCATTTCAGAAGGAAAAATTTTAACAGGCTTTGATACACCAGAGGAAATCGCTGACTACTATCTTCATAAAGGTGTAAAGCTCGTTGTCATTAAGCTTGGGGAAAAAGGCGCCTATGCCAAAGGGCAGGATTATGAAGGAACGTATATTAAAGGCTTTAAAGTGGATGAAATTATTGACACTGTTGGAGCAGGAGATGGATTTGCAGCTGGAGTGATCAGCGGATTATCAGAAGGATTGTCTATTGAAGATAGTGTCATACGCGGTAATGCCATTGGTGCCATTCAGCTCAGCTCTCCTGGAGATAATGAAGGCCTGCCGACAAGAGAGAAGTTAGAGCATTTTATTCAATCCGCAGGTTCTATGAAAACAGCAAACTAATAGAAAGGAATGAAAGTAAATGAAAAAAATAAATACCTTGCAGCAGATTGCACAATCAAAAATCGTCGCTGTCATCCGCGCAGATTCTTCTGAAGAGGCTATACAGATTACAAAAGCCTGTATTGAAGGTGGAATCACGTGCGTGGAGCTGACATACACAATCCCTGGTGTAGAGGATGCTATTAAATCACTGGTCTCTGAATATAAAGATGACAGCAGAGTGGTTGTTGGGGCCGGCACCGTATTGGATGAGACAACAGCAAGATTAGCGATTATGGCAGGAAGTGAATTTGTTGTCAGTCCTGCTTTCAGCAAACAAGTTGCGAAGCTTTGTAACTTATATGGCATTCCGTATATGCCAGGATGCGTAACCATCACTGAAATGCAGGAAGCACTGACTTATGGGACAGATGTGATTAAGCTTTTCCCTGGCAGCTTGGTGGGACCGGATTATATTAAAGCAGTAAAAGCTCCATTGCCTCATGTAAATATTATGCCAACAGGCGGAGTAAGTCTGGATAATATTAAGGAGTGGCTTGATAATGGCTGTGTGGCTGTTGGAGTAGGCGGAAACCTAGTCAATGCAGCAAAAGCGGATGGAGATTATCAGAAAGTGACAGAATTGGCTCGCCAATATGTTGAAAAAATAAACTAGTGGTTCGTGTGCAAGCCGTACTTATAACCGGATTGCCTGGAAGTATAAGTAAGATCCCAAAGAGTTGCTGTACAGCTATATGTTATTTTTTCGCTATTCTTCCATTTATAAAAGTAAAAGGCTCGTTGGTCATTAAATGTGACTAACGAGCCTTTCTTTATTTTATACCCAATGAATAATATCCTCTGCCTGCTGTCTGGATTTTGGACGATGCGGATCTTGTGCGCGATAGCCGAATGCAACGAAGCAGGAGAGACCGAAGTCGTCGGTTAGAATGCCTTCTTCTTTTAAAATAACCTCTGCTTTTCCTTTATCAAAGCCCTCAATTGGACATGAGTCAACGCCAATCATGGCTGCGGCCGTCATCATATTTCCGAGAGCAATATAGGATTGTCTTGATGCCCACTGAAAGAACAGTTCGTCAAAGGCATTAAGCTTAAATTCATTTTCGATAAAGTTGGAGTAGGCTCCACCAATCGCATTAACAACTTCGGGCGGCATTTGATGGACGTCCTTCATGATATGCTGGATATAATCAGATTCTGGAGTAAGACTTTGTTTTACTCGGCTCAGAATAAGAACGAAGTGGCTGGCTGTTGGAAGTGTTTTTTGTGCACCCCAGGAAACAGCTCGCAGCTTTTCTCTTATCTGTTCATTTTGCAGAACAACAAATTTCCAAGGTTCAAAGCCGAATGAGGATGGAGAGAGTCTTGCAGTTTCTAGAATGAATGCAAAATCCTCTTCTGTAATTTTTTGCGCTGGATCGAATTCCTTGCATGCATGGCGAAATTGGAACGCATTTAGGATGTCTTCTTTACGGATACTTGGTTTGTGTTGCATTTATTTCACTCCTTTTTGATGATTAACAAAAGTATAATACAGCGCACGCATTTTATGTTGCAGGCAGAATTTTGCATAACTGATTTCTATTCTGCATAAGTAAAATAAAAATAGCGGCAAATTAGCCGCTATTGTTGTTATTAAGATAATAAACCTTAGATTTTTCTCTTCCGGAGTCTTGTAAACACGAACCAAATAAGGAATAGCGCAATCGGGATCAGAAGATAGTTCGCATACTGAGCAAAGATAGCTCCAGCTCTTTCCCATTGCGGCCCTAAAACATAGCCTAAATAAACATAAATGGCTGTGACAGGAAGCATGGCAACATATGTATAAATGATGAATTTCCAAATATTCATCTTAGCCATCCCGCATGGAATGGAAATAGCTGTGCGCACGCCGGGAATAAATCGTCCTAAAAAGGCAACTGCTCCTCCATACTTTGCAAAAAATTCATCGGCTTTATCAATATGCTCTTCTTTTACTAGAAAATACTTTCCAAATTTTAAAACAACCGGACGGCCGCCATATCGGCCTAATGCATATAATGTCAATGGACCGAGAACACCGCCGATGGAACCGGCAATAATCGCTCCATATAAATTCATGTCTCCTTCATATACCCAAAAGCCAGCTAGCGGCAGTACAAGCTCAGCTGGAACAAATTCAAATGTTAAGGCCAGCATGATGCCAAAGTAAGATAATCCTTTAAAAGCCTCAATCATTTCTAAGATCAGAGCTTCCAACCGGACACCTCCTCCAAATAGTCAATTTATTTATAACCAAGACATAAGTATATCATAAGTCCATCTTTCTCTATAGTATTTACCTATAACCCCATGCTTTTACATTGGAAAAGAATCTCAGAAAAATGGCAAATGAATCAATGCTGATTTCTGCATGGCTGTCTAAGAACAGTTAAAGAATATCTTCAAGGGGTGAATGCATTTGACTGTGATCACAACATTTACAGAAAAAAGACGAGAAAAGCAAGTCAAATACGAGAAATCGGTTCTGAAGGAACTGTCTATAAAGGAATTAAAAGAAAAGGTAAAACATTTTTTTGGATCATCCAGATTGGTATCAAATTTACTCATGAACGCAGGAATCGAAGAAGCTTGTTATGATGTAGCCATTGAAGCGTATTTACTTGGTGCTCAGTACAGCCGGTTTGGCATGCATGGAGAAACAAATGAACAAGTCATGGAACGCTGCAGTGAAGAACGGCTCCATTTTACTGATACGCTCTATCACTTCTTCCTATACTGGAGTCACGGGGAGGAAGGGGCAATGAGTGAATCCCTTTATTATTTGTGCGAGCAATATGTCAACAGCTGGTGGCATGAAGGGTTTAACAAAGGGCAGCGCAGACAGAAGCTTCGTCTGCATTAACTAGAAGCACTCTTGTTTTCATGTTCTAATTCCCCGCCTTGTCCCATATATTGAATGGAGGACAAGCGGGGAGTTGATGTGGCTTATATGAATAAAAAAATAAAAGCTGGCGCATTTATTATTGGTTTAACCATTTTGTTTTTTATTCTGCAATACGATTTCTCTGAGGATGACTCCTGGGAATCGTGGAACTTACCTTTAACAGGGAAGATTATCCTTTTAGATCCTGGTCATGGAGGTCCTGATGGCGGAGCTGGAGATGATGACGCTCTTGAAAAGGATATTGCTTTAGATGTCTCTTTAAAAATAAGAGATTATCTTCAAGAGCAAGGGGCGCTTGTACTTATGACGCGAGAAGAGGATCGGGACTTAGCTCCTGAAGGTACAAAAGGATACAGCAGAAGAAAAGTTGAGGATCTCAAAAAGAGGCTGGAGCTAATCAATGATTCTAATGCAGAATTCTATGTCAGCATTCATCTTAATTCCATCCCATCGCCGCGATGGAGCGGAGCACAGACCTTTTATTCAAATCACCTGATTGAAAATGGAAGATCAGCGAAGTTTATCCAAGATGAGCTGCGCAGAAACCTCGAGAATACAACGAGAAAAGCGAAACCAATCAATAATGTTTATATAGTAGAAAATGCTGAAAAGCCAGGTGCTCTTGTTGAAATCGGGTTTTTATCAAATCCTGAGGAAAAATCCCGTTTGAAAACAGAGGACTATCAGGATAAAGTCGCTGCTTCTATCTATAATGGAATTCTCCGCTACTTTACAAGCGAAGCAGAATTAGAAGAGGAAGAATAGTTTTCGTTAGAGGCTGGAACATGAGTAATTAACACGATCATAGCAACGGATGGTTAGAAAGTGAATTCTTCTAATCATTCGTTGTTTTATTTGTTAATTTATCATATATCATTCAAACATGAGTGAAATGGAGCGAGGATCCTCGACTCCTGTGGGCAATAGAGGAAAAGGTGAGACCCCACAGGAGCTTGCTCCGAGGAGGCACAGCTTCCTCCCCACGGAAAGCGAGGGTCCGCAGCGCAGTGGAACGGACTTGTTTAAATCCCAGCCTCATTCAGTGTTAATTTAGTTAAGTTTAATATAGCGTTTTCATTACAGATGTCACCAGCTGCTGAATAATTCATACAAGTGTGATATTTGTTTACTATTTAATGGGGGTAAACATGTTATAGTAGAATTAATGTATGGATTTTACCCATGCTAATACTTAGAGTGATATTACATAAGGAGGGGCTACGATGTTAACAGAACAACGCATGAAAGACGCAATTAGCGGACTGAAAGAACCATTTTTACATAAAACATTAGGCGAGTTAAATGCAATTGAGGAAATAAAAATAAAAGAAGAAAAAGAACATGTAAGTGTGAAGATTTTAATTGCTAAAACGGGAACAGCCGAACAGATGCAGCTGCAGACAGAAATCGTCAATCGCTTAAAAGAGGCAGGAGCAGCAACTGTAGGCATTCGTTTCAGTGAACTTCCAGAAGAGATTCTTGCTCAATATAGACAAGCCAACGCAGACAGTGGAGCTGGCCTGCTATCTCCTGGAAACAAGACACAATTTATTGCGATCGCCAGCGGCAAGGGCGGCGTTGGGAAATCAACCGTTTCTGTTAACCTCGCCGTATCGTTAGCCCGCCTGGGGAAAAAAGTCGGATTGGTGGATGCCGATATATATGGATTCAGTGTACCGGATATGATGGGCATCACTAAACGCCCTGTTGTAAGAGGAGAGCAAATTATTCCGGTTGAAAGATTTGGCGTAAAAGTGATTTCAATGGGATTCTTTGTAGAAGATAACGCTCCTATTATCTGGAGAGGGCCAATGCTTGGCAAAATGCTGAATAGTTTCTTTAACGAGGTGGAATGGGGAGAACTTGATTACTTGCTGCTTGACCTGCCGCCAGGAACAGGGGATGTGGCACTTGATGTCCATACAATGCTGCCATCCTGTAAAGAAATTGTTGTTACAACACCGCATGCTACAGCAGCATTTGTAGCTGCCCGGGCAGGAGCAATGGCTTTAAGAACAGAGCATGAAATTTTAGGCGTGGTAGAGAATATGGCCTACTTTGAAAGCAAGCTAACGGGTGAAAAAGAGTATGTATTTGGCCAAGGGGGCGGACAGAAGCTTGCTGAAGAATTACGGACAGACGTTTTAGGACAGCTTCCATTAGCACAGCCGGATTATAATGAGGATGATTTTGCTCCTTCGGTATATGATCAAGACCATAAGCTTGGAAAGATTTATGGAGATATTGCTAAGAAAGTTGTAGAAGCAACTGAGAAATAATAAAAGCAATAAGGATATGAATATAAATAGCAAAAAAGCGTGGAGCTTGTTATAGCTTCGCGCTTTTTTATTAGCTTGGGTTTGATGTGGTGGATCTGATGTATGAAACACCTAAAGAGACAGCCTTTTCTCTAATTGAGAATAGGCTGTCAAACTTACGCTGCTTTAGCTGCCGCCACCGCCGCCACCGCCAGACTCTTCTTCTCCACCACTTTCTTCTCCGCCTTCCTCTGGCTGCTCTTCGCTGCCGCCGCCTCCTTGACCACCGCCACCGCCGCCGGCTTCTTCTGCAGCCTTAAGGAGAATGTCTTGCAGTTTTGCCTTAAACAGCGGACTTTCGAATGTTTCAGTTACGACTGTTTGTAAATGTTCTCGATATTCTTTGCTTTTTAGAACATTGGTCACTTCTTTTTGCAGCTCTGGATCTTTTAAAACTTCAATCATCATGCCGCGATATTCGGGATCCTTCATTAAATCCTTTAGTAACTGTTCGTTCCCGTCTTTCATGCTTTTTGCCATGCTTTCAGCAAACTTAGGATCTTCAAAAGAAGTTTTCCAAAACTCAGTGCCTTCTTTAGAAGTGAGAGTTGTTTGAATGGTTTCTGCTACAATTGCTTCATCCATAATAAGCGTTTGCTTAATTTTCTCATCCTCGAGCAGTTCTTGAACCGCCTTTTTGCCATCATCTGTTTTCAATATATCTACAACCATCTTTTTCGTTTGATCATAATCCATTTGTCCGCCGGATTCCTCCTGGCCGCAACCGGAGATTATGGCCAATAAAAGAAGAGGGAATAGTATTCGGGCTATTTTTAACATGTTGAAGACTCCTTTCACAATTATCCTTAACATTAGAATGAAGAAAAAGGACAAATATTATGCGTGAACTATGATGTACCTAGATTTTTCAATGTTTGGTTGGTACAATCATAATTAGGAATTTAATGCTATGGGGGAAAAATAAATTGACTAGCCGGCTTTGGGTAAAATTATTCTTATCAACCCTGTTACTTGGGGGAGTAGTAACGAGCATCACTGGATTTATTGTGCGTTGGGATGAATTCTCTTCAATCTTTATGCCCTTTGATTTTCTTGAGGTTCTTTCCGTACTATTTTGGCTTTTTGGCGTTGGACTGATTTTCAGTATTATTAGCCAGATGGGCTTTTTTGCATACTTAACGATTCACCGTTTCGGCCTTGGAATATTCAAGTCCCATAAATTATGGAACGGTGTACAGGTTGTCTTAATATTATTTGTTCTGTTTGACCTTGTATACTTTCGCTACAATGCATTTGCAGAACAAGGAGAAAGCTTGCTTCCATATATAGGATTAGCGGCTATGCTGCTGGCAGCAGGGTTAATAACTGCTTTTCTGAAGGTGAGAATCTCAACAAAAGAAACATTTATACCAGCTTTATTTTTCATGATTGTTGTCACAACGATTGAATGGGTGCCGATTTTGAGAGTAAATGAGTATAGCTGGGTATGGCTGATGATTTTCCCATTAATTATTTGCAATGCGTACCAGCTATTGATATTGCAGAAAATTAATGAACAATCTCGGATGCACCGACAGCAGCTTGATCAGAAAAAGAATATTCCATTAAAAAAATAAACTGTTCTCCAGCTGCAGAAATATAGTGCGGCTGGAGAACAGTTTTTTTAATTATTTTATCTCATTGGTTTTCGCATCAGCATTGGCAATCATTTCTGATACAGATACCAGTTTATGTCCTTTATTATTAAGGTTTTTGATTACATCGGGCAAGGCAGCAGCTGTCTGTTTAGCTGAATCAGAAGCATGGAGCAGGATAATGTCTCCTTTTTTGGCCTTCCCGGTATTTTTAATAATCACTTCTGAGCCGGGATTCGTCCAATCTTTAGAATCAATACTCCAATGAACAACCGTATAGCCTAATCCTTCTGCTGTTTTTAATGTGTTTTGGTCAAAATGTCCTGTTGGCGCACGCAGCAGTTTTATATTTTTAACATTTAATTTGCCAAAAGCTGTTTGAGCTTTTGCGATGTCCTGCCTGACTTTTTCAGGCTCGATTTCAGTATAGTCCTTATATTCATAACCTAGCATGCCTATTTCATATCCTTCTTTTACGATTCTCTCCACAATATCAGGGTGGCTCTCTGCCCAAGCTCCAGATAGAAAGAAAGTAGCAGCCTTTACATTTTCTTTTTTCAGGACATCGAGAATTGGCTCCGCTTTTTCATCGCCCCAGCCAATATTAAAGGTGAGTGCCACGTTTTTTTCTCCTTTATAGATGGCTTTCGGTCCATCCTTAACGGAGAATGCCGGCATATGAATTAGGTTCTGAAAGTAAAAAATCCAAGCGGTAAAAAAAGCGGCAGTCATGATTATAATCATTTGTTTTACACGTTTTCCATTTAGTACAAAGAAAAAATTCATTTAACTATCACCTCGTCCATTCTGTTGCTTGCTACATATGTATGCTGTGCTTGTCTAGAAAATGCAAAAAATACTTATAATAAAAGTACTTGTGGAAAATACTACTAGAACTTAAAAAGAGCTGGAGGAAGATATATGATCGGATTTCTAATCAATCAAAAAGAAGTGCAAGAGATGGAGTATTTAATCAAAAGGGAGCTTGATGAAATCTTATTTGATTTGAAGGATGAAAGAATTGATTCTATGGTGAAAAGAGCAATGAACGAGAGGTATAAAATATTATTTAAGTTGTTTACCCGGATTGCTTCCCCTAAAGAATGTTTGAAGTACACGCGCAGCAGCAGTATTTATAAGCAGTAATATTCGTCATACATAATCTATTTTATTTTTTTTATAAAAATTATTGACTTCATCATAGTAAGTTGGTATATTAATAAACGTCGCTGCTGACACACAACTTGATTGTTAAAAAAACATGAAAAAAGTTGTTGACAGAAACGACAGCACATGTTAAATTAATAAAGTCGCTTTTGGGCGACGGAGTTAATAAAATTGCTCTTTGAAAACTGAACGAACAATAAAACGTCAACGTTTAAAAAGATTCTTCGGAATCAACAATGTACATTATGTACACAAGAGCTAATCAACTCTTTCTTGGAGAGTTTGATCCTGGCTCAGGACGAACGCTGGCGGCGTGCCTAATACATGCAAGTCGAGCGGACAGATGGGAGCTTGCTCCCTGAAGTCAGCGGCGGACGGGTGAGTAACACGTGGGCAACCTGCCTGTAAGACTGGGATAACTTCGGGAAACCGGAGCTAATACCGGATAATGCTTTTGGACTCATGTTCTTAAGCTGAAAGATGGTTTACGCTATCACTTACAGATGGGCCCGCGGCGCATTAGCTAGTTGGTGAGGTAACGGCTCACCAAGGCAACGATGCGTAGCCGACCTGAGAGGGTGATCGGCCACACTGGGACTGAGACACGGCCCAGACTCCTACGGGAGGCAGCAGTAGGGAATCTTCCGCAATGGACGAAAGTCTGACGGAGCAACGCCGCGTGAGTGATGAAGGTTTTCGGATCGTAAAACTCTGTTGTTAGGGAAGAACAAGTACCGGAGTAACTGCCGGTACCTTGACGGTACCTAACCAGAAAGCCACGGCTAACTACGTGCCAGCAGCCGCGGTAATACGTAGGTGGCAAGCGTTGTCCGGAATTATTGGGCGTAAAGCGCGCGCAGGCGGTCCTTTAAGTCTGATGTGAAAGCCCACGGCTCAACCGTGGAGGGTCATTGGAAACTGGGGGACTTGAGTGCAGAAGAGGAGAGTGGAATTCCACGTGTAGCGGTGAAATGCGTAGAGATGTGGAGGAACACCAGTGGCGAAGGCGACTCTCTGGTCTGTAACTGACGCTGAGGCGCGAAAGCGTGGGGAGCGAACAGGATTAGATACCCTGGTAGTCCACGCCGTAAACGATGAGTGCTAAGTGTTAGAGGGTTTCCGCCCTTTAGTGCTGCAGCAAACGCATTAAGCACTCCGCCTGGGGAGTACGGCCGCAAGGCTGAAACTCAAAGGAATTGACGGGGGCCCGCACAAGCGGTGGAGCATGTGGTTTAATTCGAAGCAACGCGAAGAACCTTACCAGGTCTTGACATCCTCTGACACTCCTAGAGATAGGACGTTCCCCTTCGGGGGACAGAGTGACAGGTGGTGCATGGTTGTCGTCAGCTCGTGTCGTGAGATGTTGGGTTAAGTCCCGCAACGAGCGCAACCCTTGATCTTAGTTGCCAGCATTCAGTTGGGCACTCTAAGGTGACTGCCGGTGACAAACCGGAGGAAGGTGGGGATGACGTCAAATCATCATGCCCCTTATGACCTGGGCTACACACGTGCTACAATGGATGGTACAAAGGGCTGCAAGACCGCGAGGTTTAGCCAATCCCATAAAACCATTCTCAGTTCGGATTGCAGGCTGCAACTCGCCTGCATGAAGCCGGAATCGCTAGTAATCGCGGATCAGCATGCCGCGGTGAATACGTTCCCGGGCCTTGTACACACCGCCCGTCACACCACGAGAGTTTGTAACACCCGAAGTCGGTGGGGTAACCTTTTGGAGCCAGCCGCCTAAGGTGGGACAGATGATTGGGGTGAAGTCGTAACAAGGTAGCCGTATCGGAAGGTGCGGCTGGATCACCTCCTTTCTAAGGATGAAA
>NZ_CP071709.1:187500-387500 GCF_018582665.1 Cytobacillus gottheilii
ATGGGAAAAAGGGCAAAGCTGGAAATTAGAGAACACCTATATTGTTTTTGTTCAAACAGAAGAAAGGTTTCTTGATATTCCTTATCATAGGTGTAGGGTAGGACTAAACCATTTAGCCTTTCATGCCAGCTCACATGAACATGTAGATGAATTAACAAGGAGACTAAAGAATAAGGGGATTAAAATCCTCTATAATAATCAACACCCATATGCGGGAGGGAAAGACCATTATGCTGTGTATTTCGAAGATCCTGACAGAATTAAGGTTGAACTTGTCGCTCCATAGAGCTATTGGCAAAGCACATCACCAATCGGAGGAGAGATATAAATGAGAAAGGTGGAGGTTTCTCCCTACAATTCAGATTGGATTAAATTATTTGAGTCAGAGGCGGAAAAAATCAAGCTGATCTTTGGACGAGATCTACTGGCCATTCATCATATTGGCAGCACAGCAGTAGAAGGATTAAGTGCTAAGCCAGTCATAGACATTATGCCAATTGTACATAACGTATACAGAGTGGATGCTCATAATGAAGCAATGATCTCGCTTGGATATGAACCAAAAGGAGAGAATGGAATTAGAGGTAGACGTTATTTCCAAAAGGGAGGAAATGACCGCACACATCACATTCATATTTACCAGGAAGGCAGTATAGATATAGCACGGCATATCGCCTTTCGGGACTACTTGCGTAATCATCCAAAGATAAAAGAACTATATGGAGAATTAAAAATGCAATTGGCATCTATATATCCATATGATATCGACGCTTACATAAAGGGTAAGGAACCCCTTGTAAAACAAATTGAACAAAAAGCATTACAGTGGACAAACCTAACCACTGGATAATGTTTCAAATGAGCTAAATGCTGCTCTTTCCTCTTATGACCGCATATATATACATAATTTTGTTGAGTTGAGTCATTTCTTTGAAAGCGGTTAAAATAAAGGAGTTACATATATTATAAGGGGGATCTGCTGATGAGAAAGCTCAAGATAATTGGAATGCCTATGGACTTAGGACAAATGAGACGTGGTGTGGATATGGGTCCGAGTGCCATTCGCTATGCAGGGGTATATGAACGCTTACAGAACCTATTTGATGAAATTATAGATGAAGGTGATATTCCTGTCGGCCGGCCGCAAGTTGAAGTAGATCCAGAATCAAATCTTAGAAACCTGCCTTTAATAGCGGAAAAAACAGAATTACTTGCAGAGAAAGTAGATCAAGCCATTTCAACCGGTTCCTTTCCACTCGTGCTTGGCGGAGATCATAGCATTGCCATCGGCACATTGGCAGGTATATCGAAGCATTATAAAAATCTGGGTGTTATTTGGTACGATGCACATGGAGATCTGAATACATCTGAAACATCACCAAGCGGAAATATTCATGGCATGCCTCTAGCTGTGAGCATGGGCATCGGCCACGAGCTATTAGTGAATGTAGGGAACTATGCACCGAAAGTGAAGCCGGAGCATATTGTCCTCATCGGTGCACGAGCTTTAGATGATGGTGAAAAAGAACTTATTAAAGAAAAAGGCATTAAAGTTTTCACAATGCATGAAATTGATCTGATGGGGATGGCAAAAGTAATGGAGGAAACCATCGAATATTTAAAAGATAAAACAGATGGTGTGCATCTTTCATTAGATTTAGATGGCCTCGATCCAAATGATGCACCAGGTGTAGGCACACCAGTCATTGGCGGGATTAGCTACCGGGAAAGTCATTTGGCCATGGAACTCTTAGCAGAATCAAAACTCGTAACTTCAGCTGAATTTGTGGAAGTTAACCCTATATTAGATGAAAAGAATAAAACAGCGACTCTAGCAGTTGCATTAATGGGCTCTCTACTTGGAGAAAAATTACTATAACAGCATAATAAGCAGATAATAGAACAAAAGTGATTTCTTTGTTGAAGTCACTTTTTTTATTTAGAAAGGACTTCATATATTCTCAAACAGTCTTAAAAACAAAAAAAGCTATTGGAAGTAACCAAATAGCTGAATTCAAGTAATAGGTTTATTTGTTTTTTGATTGAATCATATTGTATTCATTCAGAAGCTGATCCAATTTTACGCTTGTCCGAATCACTTCCTCGCTTGATAGTGAAGTGGTTGCTGCAAGGTGAACCATTTCACGACGATGGAATTCAATGTCATTTAATAAGGCATCTACACACATAAAACCATTCCTTTTAGTGTAATTTACTACTTTTATACCCTCAGAGGAAATTTTTTAAACCACTTGAGTAAAAATTTGTTAATATAGAGATTGAAGAATTTAAAAAAAGTGAAACCTTTTCCGCTATCGATTCGTAATATCGTATAGCCGCACTAGAGCGGAGGTAAATAAATGGAGACAATCGTAAAGAAAAGGATCAAGCAGGTCATAAAGGGAGACCAGGACGCTTATGCAGAAGTGGTGGAAATGTATAAGGATAAGGTCTTTCATGTATGCTTTCGGATGTTAGGCAATAGACATGAGGCGGAAGATATTGCACAGGAAGCATTCCTAAGAGCATATGTTAATATTACGAGCTTTAATATCGAGCTAAAGTTTTCAACGTGGTTATATAGAATCGCGACAAACCTTTGTATAGACCGGATCCGCAAGAAAAAGCCAGATTATTATTTAGATGCAGAAGTAGCAGGTACGGATGGCCTAAACATGTACTCACAAATTGCCTCGGATTCGAGACTTCCTGAGGAAGAGGTTCAAAGTCTTGAACTGCAGGAAACCATTCAAAGAGAAATTTCTAAGTTGCCAGAGAAATACCGCTCTGTTATCGTATTAAAGTACATTGAGGAATTATCCCTAAATGAAATCAGTGAAATATTAAATCTGCCGCTTGGAACAGTTAAAACAAGAATCCACCGAGGCAGGGAAGCTTTAAGAAATCAATTACGATACCTTTAAAAAGAGGGTGAGAACTTTGAAATGCCAAGAAGAAATCGTCGTATATATGCATGAGTATTTAGATGATGAGATCTCAGCCGAACAGGAAAAAGAATTAAGAGAACATCTGCAGCAATGCCCAGATTGCCAGACGCACTTTCATGAATTAAAAAGAACCATTGCCCTTGTGCAAAGTTCTTCACATATACAAGCACCATCAGATTTCACCGCAAGTGTGATGGCGAGACTGCCAAAAGAAAAAAAGAAGGTGGGCATGCAGCGCTGGTTAAGGCATCATCCGCTTTTAACTGCAGCAAGTCTCTTTATTGTCTTAATGACAGGCAGTTTACTTTCATCCTGGAATGATGATCCGCATCTTTCTGTATCAAAACAGCCCAATCTTGTAATCGAAAATGACACAGTTATTGTTCCAGCAGGTGAAGTTGTAAAGGGTGATGTTGTTGTTAAAAATGGCAATCTCAAAATTGATGGACAGGTTGAGGGCAGTGTAACAGTAATTAATGGTGAAAATTATCAGGCTTCAGCTGGCCATGTAACAGGTGAAATTGAAGAAGTGAATGAACTGTTCGACTGGATGTGGTATCACATTAAAAATACGGCTGAGGAAGTTATGAATATTTTCGGTGAGACAGAAACCGTTAAAACTCAATAAAGCAAGTGGAGACCGCCTCCTCTTGCTTTTTTATTTTCTGTTTTATTAAATGAGCATCATGGAAGGAAATTTCATATATATGCTAGAAGTAAGTGGAGTCCATCCCTGTGGCTAAAAGAAGTTTCGATGCAAATAGGATAAAAAGTGAATAACAGCCGATGGAGATTGCATGGAACTTTGCCGCATAATTGCTGGAAAGGGTAAGATAAAGGAAAATCAACTGAAAATTGGATTTACACTGAAATATGATATAATATGAAAGTTACATATAACCAATGGCCTTAGAGTAAATATTGGCTTTTGAAATGTTTTTAACTATAAAGTCCATAAAAATTCAGTTTTAAAACGGGATTACTTTGGAACTTTCTACTATAGATCTGGAGGAAGAGCAATGTCGTTTTTGGATTTCTCGTTTGCAGATTTCTCTTTATTTAGATTATTATCGAACACAATTGATATTCTCCTTGTATGGTTTGTTATATATAAACTGATTATGATTGTAAAAGGTACAAAGGCTGTACAGCTTGTAAAGGGGATTTTTGTGATCTTGCTTGTTAAGATCATTAGTGATCAATTCCATTTACAGACGCTTGGATGGATGATGGAGCAAGTGCTGCTTTGGGGGTTCCTGGCTATCGCAATCATTTTCCAGCCAGAGCTGAGAAGAGCACTAGAACAGCTTGGACGCGGGCGATTCTTCTCTAGAAGCGGGCATCAGGAAGAGGAAGAGCAGGAAAAATTAATTGAAGCAATTGCCAAAGCAGTTGATTACATGGCCAAACGGAGAATTGGTGCTCTGATCTCACTTGAACGGGAGACAGGCATGGGGGATTATATTGAGACAGGTATACAGCTTCATTCAAAGATTTCCTCTGAGCTGCTGATTAATATCTTTATTCCAAACACTCCGCTGCATGATGGAGCAGTAATATTACAAAAGAATCAAGTTGCCGCTGCAGCCTGCTACTTGCCGCTCTCAGAGAGCCCCTTTATTTCAAAGGAGCTGGGTACAAGACATAGAGCAGCCCTTGGCATCAGTGAGGTGACCG
The DNA here is from genome assembly GCF_018582665.1 of Cytobacillus gottheilii. NCBI lineage: Bacteria > Bacillati > Bacillota > Bacilli > Caryophanales > Bacillaceae > Cytobacillus > Cytobacillus gottheilii. The sequence continues at coordinate 192,126 of NZ_CP071709.1, forward strand.
ACAGTATAACCATTGTCGTATCAGAGGAAACGGGCAGTGTGTCCGTCACTAAAAATGGCGAGCTGCACCGAGAACTCAAATCAGATCAATTTAAAGAAATGCTCACTAAAGAGCTTCTTTCTCAATCTGCTAAGCAAACTTCTTCCGCTCGATGGAATTGGAGGGGAAAGAAAAATGGATAAGTTTATTGATAAGCTCATCGATACTAGCTGGTTTATGAAAGTATTTGCGTTGATTCTTGCTTTGCTTCTGTTCGACTCACAATATGATCCTGATAAGGATGTCAGCGAAATGAATGTCCCGAGTGAGCATGATTCAGAGGTACTCGAAGATATTCCAGTGAAAAGCTACTACGATACTGAAAATTTAGTTGTAACCGGAGTGCCGGACACCGTCACTGTTACAGTCTCTGGCCCTCGCGCAAATTTGCAGCAGGTAATCGTGCAGCAGGATTTTGAAGTTTATGTTGATCTCACGGAAGCTGAGATTGGCACACAAAATGTTCCGCTGCAGATCAGTGACATATCCGAGAGACTTGAAGTTACCATTGAACCTGGAAGTGCAGAAGTAACTGTACAAGAGAAAGTATCAGAGGATTATCAGGTTGAAGCTGAGTTTAACCAAAACTTGCTTGGAGAAGGGTTCACAGCTGAGCAGCCTGTTGTAGAACCTAATACCGTTACCATTACGGGGGGCAAAGATGTTGTTGATCGTATTGCTTATGTAAAAGCAACGATGAATAATTTAGAAGGTCCTATTACAGAAACTGTAACAGAGGCAGCAAGTGTAAGTGTGTTCGACCGGGATATGAATAAGTTAAATGTCGTGGTTGAACCTGCTGAAATTGAGGTCACGATTCCTGTTGAGCAGCTTGCGAAAACGGTGCCTATTCAAGTGGTACAAGAAGGAAGCCCTGCCAGCGGTTATGTGATTGATTCCATAACACTTGATGTGGACGAGGCTACTATTTCAGGAAGCGAGACTGTACTTAGTGAAACAGAGAATGTCCGAGTTGAAGTAGATGTGAGCGGCCTGGAAGAGGATACAGAACAAACCTTGCCAGTGATCATATCAGATGGCATCACTGAAGTGGACCCAGAACAGGTAACTGTTCGAATCGGAGTTTCCGCTGTTAACACAGGCGAAGATGAAGGCAATGATAGTGGCGAAGAAACGCAGGATCAAGATCAGGCACAAAATACAGAGGAAACAAGAACCTTGGTTAATCTGCCCATACAGCTTTCAGGTTTGGGTGAAAACTATAATGCAAGATTCCAAACACCTGCAAATGGGAATACAAGCCTTACGGTTCGAGGACCAAGAAATGAAATACAGGGACTTGCTTCAAATGACTTTGATTTAATGTTAAATTTGGAGGATTTAGAGGAAGGGGATCATGAAGTCGAGATTAATGTAAACGGTCCCCCTAATCTGAACTGGAGTTTAGCTGTTGAAACGGCTACCATAACAATTTCACAAAAAGAAGCTTAAAATAAGGAGCGATTTTTTCATGGGTAAATATTTCGGTACTGACGGAGTGCGAGGAGTTGCAAATAGTGAGTTAACACCGGAGCTGGCGTTTAAATTAGGACGCTTTGGCGGCTATGTTCTAACGAGAAATCAAGACAGGCCAAAAGTTCTGATTGGGCGTGATACACGCATTTCCGGACATATGCTGGAAGGAGCCTTGGTAGCTGGCCTTTTATCAATTGGAGCTGAAGTGATGCGTTTAGGTGTTATTTCAACACCAGGAGTTGCTTATTTAACAAAAGCTCTTGGAGCAGAAGCAGGAGTGATGATCTCAGCTTCTCATAATCCAGTTGCAGATAACGGCATTAAATTTTTCGGGCCAGACGGCTTTAAGCTTTCTGATGAACAGGAAAATGAAATTGAGTCACTCATGGATCAGCCTGAGGACAGCTTGCCCCGTCCTGTAGGAGGAGACCTTGGTCAGGTAAATGACTATTTCGAAGGCGGCCAAAAGTACCTGCAATATTTAAAGCAAACAGTAGACGAAGATTTCTCAGGCATACATATTGCTCTAGACTGTGCGCACGGTGCAACCTCACCGCTTGCAACACATTTATTTGCGGATTTGGATGCAGATCTCTCCATGATGGGAGCATCGCCAAATGGGCTTAATATTAATGAAGGTGTCGGCTCTACACATCCAGAAGCACTTGCTGCATTCGTAAAAGAGAAAAACGCCGATGTTGGTCTTGCTTTTGATGGAGATGGAGATCGTCTAATTGCCATTGATGAAAATGGTGATATCGTGGATGGCGACCAAATCATGTATATTTGCGCTAAATACATGAAGGAGCAGGGCAGACTGAAACAGGGAACGGTTGTATCAACAGTTATGAGTAATCTGGGCTTCTATAAGGGCTTAGAGGAGCATGGCATTCAAAGCGTGCAAACAGCTGTTGGTGATCGTTATGTAGTTGAAGAGATGAAAAAGAACGGCTATAACCTGGGCGGCGAGCAATCTGGTCATATTATTTTCCTTGATTATATTACGACTGGTGATGGTCTGCTTTCCGGACTTCAGCTTGTAAATATCATGAAGATGACGGAGAAGCCGCTATCCGAACTTGCGAATGAAATGAAGAAGTTTCCGCAAAAGCTTGTCAACATTCGAGTAACAGACAAGCATCATGTTACAGATAATGAAAAAGTAAGTGCAGTGATCTCTGAAGTTGAGAAAGAAATGAATGGAGATGGCCGCATCCTAGTTCGCCCTTCTGGCACAGAGCCGCTTGTGCGCGTTATGGCAGAGGCTCCAACAAAAGAACAATGTGATTCTTATGTAGAAAGAATAGCGGAAGTTGTTCGGGCAGAAATGGGTTTAAAAGAAGAATAGATATTCAAATAGGATATGCATGGGGGAACATTTTACTTCCTCCATGCATATTTTTATATGGTCAGTCATTTTAAAAGAAGTGAACAGAATGCTCTTGCAGAAAAATCCAATTGTGAAAAATTGTTCATTCTTTAGGTTATTGATTGACGAACTTTACTATTTACGGTATGATAATCCTGTTTTTGTAAGCGGTTTGGCTGCAAAAACGAATTTAAAGAAGGAGGAAAGGGATGGAATATTTACAAATAAAAAGCGCCTGGACTAATCCGCGGACGGTCATGGATTAGTTGACGAGGAGGAGGTTTATCGAATTTTCGGCGGATACCTCCCGGTTGATAGCAAAACCGAAATTTCTTCTTTAAAACATTAAGGCAACTTGATGCACAAAGAGAAGAGAATGCTAAATAAAAATGAGCAGAACGCCATAAACTAACAGAAAGAATGCTGAGAATGGCTATGCTTTTATACGGACTCTTTTAAAGGTCCGACATCATACAACCAAAAATAAAAAATTACAGAGATAAGGGGCAAGTATGCCCTATTTATAAGGCTTCTTGCCCCTTCACTAGGAGGAAAAGAAGTATGTGTGGTATCGTTGGATTTATCGGTAATAATGACTCAAAGGAAATTTTACTAAAAGGCTTAGAAAAGCTTGAATATAGAGGCTACGATTCAGCAGGAATCGCGGTTATGAACGAAGATGGTGTTCAAGTTTTCAAAGAAAAAGGCCGTATTGCAGATTTGCGCTCAATTGTTGAAGAAGATGTTCTTGCAAATACAGGAATCGGGCATACTCGCTGGGCAACACATGGTGTACCAAGCACAGTTAACGCTCACCCGCACCAAAGCACAACAAGCCGCTATACACTTGTTCATAATGGCGTTATTGAAAACTATGACCTTTTAAAGCGTGAATATCTTCAAGGTGTAGCGTTAGAGAGTGACACAGATACTGAAATTATCGTTCAGCTGATTGATCTATTTGCCAAAGAAGGCCTAAGCACGGAAGAGGCTTTCCGCAAAACACTTGGTCTTTTAAAAGGCTCTTACGCAATCGCTCTATTGGATGAAGAAAACAAAGAAACGATCTTTGTTGCTAAAAATAAAAGCCCGCTGTTAGTTGGACTTGGTGAAGATTTCAATGTTGTTGCTTCAGATGCTATGGCAATGCTGCAGGTGACAAACCAGTATGTAGAGCTTATGGATAAAGAGATTGTTATTGTTCAAAAGGATCAAGTAACAATCCAAAACATGAACGGCGAAACAATCAGCCGCGACCCATATACAGCTGAATTGGATGCAAGTGATATTGAAAAAGGCACTTATCCGCACTATATGCTAAAAGAAATCGATGAGCAGCCGCTTGTGACACGTAAAATTATTCAAGCGTATCAAAACGATTCAGGCAACCTGACGATTGATGAAGAAATCATTTCTGCTGTAAATGATGCTGATCGTATTTATATCGTTGCAGCTGGTACTTCTTATCATGCAGGCCTTGTTGGAAAGCAATTTATTGAAAAGTTAGCGAAAATTCCTGTAGAAGTGCATATTGCGAGTGAGTTTGGCTACAACATGCCAATTCTATCTGAAAAGCCATTGTTCATCTTTATTTCTCAAAGCGGAGAAACAGCAGACAGCCGCGCAGTACTTGTAAACGTAACGAAGCTTGGCTACAAAACGCTAACAGTTACAAACGTACCAGGATCAACCTTATCTCGTGAAGCAGATTACACATTGCTTCTGCACGCAGGTCCAGAAATCGCAGTTGCTTCCACAAAGGCTTATACGGCTCAGCTAGCGGTATTAGCGATTTTAGCGGAGGTAGCCGGCGCAAGCAAAGGCTTCAAGCATGAATTTGATTTAGTGCAAGAGCTGGGTATTGTCGCAAACGGCATGGAAGTGCTTTGCGATGCGAAGGAAGAGTTCGAAGATATTGCGCGCAGCTTCCTTTCTACAACGCGTAATGCTTTCTTCATCGGCCGCGGCATCGATTACTATGTTGGTCTTGAAGGCTCACTGAAGCTTAAAGAAATCTCTTATATCCAAGCAGAAGGCTTTGCTGGCGGAGAACTTAAGCACGGAACCATTGCCCTAATCGAAAACGGTACGCCAATCATCGCTCTTGCTACACAAGAAAGTGTAAACCTAAGCATTCGCGGCAATGTAAAAGAAGTTGTAGCCCGCGGTGCAAACCCATGCATCATCTCGATGAAGGGTCTTGAAATGGATGGAGATACATTCATCATCCCAGAAGTGCACGAACTATTAACACCACTTATCTCTGTTATCCCGCTGCAGCTAATTGCTTACTACGCAGCTCTTCACCGCGACTGTGACGTCGATAAGCCAAGAAACCTGGCGAAGTCGGTTACGGTTGAGTAAGAGGTTGGGATAGAATAAACAAAAAATCCTCTAGGGTCTCCTTAGAGGATTTTGTTTTTATGTACAGATTCGTTATGTACGCTAGACTGAACGCTCTCTGATTTCCCTCATTTTAAGAAAAACTCTTCTTCAAGATTATAGCCAAAGTAATTGGATAACTTACATAGCACTTCGGTAAGGGGAATATTGTAACTTGAAAAACACACTTCCAAGGAGCTGCTAGCAGGTTTTCATAATTGCTCTAATAATAAGAAGCACTGATTCTTCTTGAGAATTGGTGCTTTTTTGCGTTTAGATGGTGTGAATAGCCGAATTTAATTTAGAGAGCTAAGCCTTCTTCACTGCCGATAGAAACAGATGTTTAGAAATATATTTAAAAAGGAAATTTTGATAATTAAACAGCACTCAAGAGATATTAAGTATATAAAATCATATGAAAGAACGGTGAAATCTCTTGGACAATATAGGCATATCTATCTTAATCATATTGATTCTTATAGTGGCGAATGGTCTTTTTGCGATGACAGAGATTGCCATTGTAACATCTAAGAAAGCCCGGCTTGAGAGAATGCGTGATGAAGGAAATAATAAAGCAGCATATGCATTGAAATTAGCTGAGGATCCTAATCAATTACTATCAACCATTCAAATAGGCATTACCTTAATTGGTGTCATTACAGGTGCTTTTGGAGGAGCAACGATTGCCCGCCAGTTATCTGTTTATGTAGAACAGATTGACTTTCTTGCTCCTTACAGCTACCAGTTAAGCTTTATTATTGTCGTTGGGATCTCTACTTATTTATCGTTAATTATTGGTGAATTAGTTCCTAAGAGAATTGGTTTAGGAAATCCTGAGAAAGTTGCGAGTGCTGTTGCGAAGCCGATGTATTATTTTTCAAAAATTGGACGGCCTCTCATTTGGATATTAAGTAAATCAACTGAACTTCTTCTGAAAATTTTAGGGATTAAACCAAACAATGAACCAAATGTAACGGAAGAAGAAATCACACAGCTAATTGAAGAAGGTGTTTATAGCGGTGTGGTTGAAGAAATAGAGCAGGATATCGTCGAGCAGGTTTTTTATTTAGGAGATAAACGCCTAAGTGATATCCTGACAACTCGCACCAAGCTTATTTGGCTGGATATTGAAGATTCGTTTCAGGAAAATATGAAAATGATAAATGAAAGCCCACACTCTAAGTTCCCAGTTGGAAAAGGAAGTTTAGATCGTTTTCTTGGGATTATTCATACAAAAGACCTCTTATCGAAAGTGGCTGGAGGAGAGAAATTTGATCTGGCTGATTGTATTGAAGATACTCACATTCTTCCCGAATATATGAAAGTATTTCACGTGTTGGAAATCTTAAAAAAGTCCGGCAAACATGAAGCGGTAGTAACAGATGAATATGGAGGCATAGAAGGCTTTGTAACTCTTCATGATATTATTGAAAATATTGTTGGGGACATGCCGGAGGATGACGAAGAGGTTCCGCAAATTATTAAAAGAAATGAGGATACATGGCTGGCAGATGGGCTTGTTTCCATAGATGCCTTTATCCGATACTTCGACTTAGAGGACTCATCACTTTTAAAGGATCGAAGTCATTATCATACAATCGGCGGACTGTTCGCATACATAATTGGAAACTTACCAAAAATAAAAGATACCATTCAGGTAGAAGATTTAGAGATTGAAGTAATTGATATGGATGGAGCAAGGTTAGATAAATTGTTAATCACGAAGTTAAATACAGAAAAAGATATTGAAGAAGAATAGGCGGTTCTTATAAAGTTGCCTGTTTATATTAAAAACGAATCTATTCTTCCAGATGCTTAATAAATAAGATTGAGACAGTATTTTAATCTTGATAAGCCCGAACCATTAGCGGAACTTTATGCTCCCTAATTGTTTCGGGTTTTTTTGAGTTGAACACAACATATAAAACGGGTGGAATAGAGGGTAGGGTGAGCACCCTCAGAAGGCCAGATTCCGCAGTACAATGTAACGGTTCTGTTTGAATAGCTGATCCCTTATTTTAATAAGAAAAATAGGTCGTACAGAAAAAAATTAGCGATAAATATATACCCGTTATTCATAGACTTATGCATTTACCCATGTAAATATTTCGTAAATCTAATCATGATCAAAAATAGTAAATACTACCTAACCCTTTGAGCTTCAATAGATAGGCAAATAGAGGTGATTTCACCGAATGTAAAGCCATGTAAAAGCAGTGTAAAAAAACCCCAGAATGGTAGAAAAGTAGATTTTCCGCAGTCATAATAGGTTTTAGGCAAAATTCATAAACTTCGGGAGGAATTAATTATGAAAAAATTTCTTGGTTTCTTGCTAATAACTCTATTAGCAGTAACTCTAGCAGCTTGCGGCGGAGAATCTTCAAGTAATGAAGATACATCAGGAGATTCAACAGATGATAGCAATGGAAGTGAAACTACTGAAACACCTGAAAGTCTTGTAATGGGATTTGTACCATCACAGGATTCAGATACAATTGCGGATACTGTTGAACCTTTAGCTGATCGCTTAAGCGAGGAGCTTGGCATGGAAGTAGAAGGTAAAGTTATGACAGATTACTCAGCACTTATCGAAGCAATGGGTGCAAATGAAGTACAAATTGGTTTCATTCCTGCATTTGCTTATGTACTAGCTAATGAGCAATACGGTGTTGATGTTCAATTAAAATCTGTTCGTTACGGAAGCGGAACTTATAAAGCACAATATGTTGTTCGCGCTGATTCTGGCATTGAGTCTTTAGAAGATTTAGAAGGAAAAATCTGGGCTTATCCTGATGCTGCTTCAACTTCTGGATTCCTTTTCCCAGCAGCACAATTAATGGGTGAGTTTGATATTGCTTCTGCTGAAGCGCTTCAAACTGAATTTTTCTCTGAAGCTATTGCAGCTGGCGGTCATGACACAGCAGCGATTGCTGTTTATGAAGGCGATGCAGATGTAGCAACTACATTTGATGATGTTCGTGGTGACCTTGTTGAGGAGTATCCAGATATTGAAGAAGAATTAAAGATTCTTGGCTATACTTCAGATATTCCAAACGATACAATCTCTACTGTTAAAGAATTAGATGAAGAGCTAGTTACAAAAATTAATGAAATATTCCTTTCTTTCAACGAAGATGAAGAAATGATCAAAATCATGAACGAAGTATACAGCTGGGATGCCATTGAGGCAGCTGAAGATGCTGAATACCAAGTTGTTCGTGACACATACTCAAAACTTAAAGATTCAATTACTTTAGACTAATATTGAATAACTTGGAGAGAGGAGGCAAGTTCTCCTCTCTTTTTACACTTTTAATAAGGTCAATTTGTATCATAGTTCATTCACTTAACGCAATTTGATCTGAAGTGTAAGGCAGTTTCCACCTTATCGGCTTGCCAATTCAGCAAACTCGCTTAAAGCAAGCTAAGAATTGAGGCTGTTAGAATACACCGAGAATAAAAGGGGTTATATCCAATGATTGAATTTAAAAATGTTTCCTTAACATATCCAAATGGAACAAAAGGTTTAAAGAATGTGAACTTAACAATTAATGAGGGTGAATTCGTTGTGATTGTCGGCCTTTCAGGTGCCGGTAAATCGACGTTAATCCGAAGTATAAATAAACTTGTTACAGCGACTGAAGGCGAACTATTAGTTGATAATGAAAATATTTTAAACCATAAAGGGAAAAGACTTCGCAGCCTCCGCACAAAAGTCGGAATGATCTTCCAAAATTACAATCTTGTAAAACGTTCCAATGTCTTTAAAAATGTATTAGCTGGCCGGCTTGGTCACACTGGCACATTGCGTTCACTCTTCAATTTATTCTCCAAAGAGGACCGCAGTCTTGCGTATGAAAGCCTTAAGCGTGTAAATATTGAAGAAAAAATATACAATCGTGCCGACGAACTAAGCGGCGGACAGCAGCAGCGTGTAAGTATAGCGCGTGTGCTTACTCAAAAGCCGAAGTATATCCTGGCAGATGAACCTGTTGCATCACTTGATCCGCCTACTTCTCACCAAGTTATGACATATTTAAGGAAAATCAATCAAGAAGATAATATTACAACGGTCGTGAATCTTCACTTTATTGATATGGCGATGGAATACGCGGATCGTATTATTGGTATGCGAGCTGGTGAGGTCGTATTTGATGGCCCTGCTTCAGAAGTATCTGAAAAAACATTTGAAGAAATATATGGCCGAACAATACGTGAAGGTGATCTTCGCGGAGGGACTGAGGCATGACAGAAAAAGAAATAAAAAAAACCAGTACCCAGTCACCTTCGGTTATTCCCTTAAAAGCCAAGTTTCGAGTTACAGTTATTTTCTTTATTGTACTAGCATTCTACCTTTTTAGTTCCTTTAAAACAGAATCTTCAATAACTGAGTTTATTGATGGAATTGGAAATATGGGAGAGCTATTTCAAAAATTTTTCCCGCCTAATTTAAGCCTATTTCAAGCCATTTGGCCAGCTTTAGCTGAAACAATTCAGATGGCTATTATTGCAACGACAGCTGCAGGAATTCTCTGTATTCCATTAAGCTTACTGGCAGCCAATAATGTTACAACCAATAAAATTCTTTATAATCTTGTCCGCTTTTTATTGAATATTTTAAGAACGATTCCAGATCTGGTACTTGCTGTTATTTTCGTTGCGTTATTCGGGATTGGAGCATTACCTGGTATTATCGCACTGGTTATCTTTTCCCTAGGATTACTAGCCAAATTAATAAGTGAAACGATTGAAGCAATTGATATGAATCCTTTAGAGGCGATGCAAGCATCTGGAGCGAATACAATTCAAACTATTTACTATGCTGTTGTGCCGCAAGTACTGCCTCAATTTACGTCATTTGTTTTATATGTTTTTGAAATTAATATCCGTGCCTCTGTTGTATTAGGGTTAGTAGGTGCCGGTGGAATTGGACAAATCCTTGATCAGCAGATCAAGTTCTATGAATATCCGAATGCAATGGGTATTATTATTATCATTTTTGCATTGGTGGTAATCATTGAATATATTAGTACAAAAGTAAGGGAGGCGATTGTCTGATGATGCATAATTTACCTCCTAAACCGAAGCGTTCAACTTTTAAGACAGTGCGAAATATCCTTATTGGGGTTATTTTAGCCGGGATCTATATTTGGACATTTATGGGGATTGATATTGACTTTGCCAAAGCTGTAGAACGGATGACTAACAATTATGCCCGTATTATTCCCAAACTTTTAGATCCTGACTGGTCAGCTCTATCAGATGTTTGGGCAGCCATGGTGGAAACGATTTATATCGCCTTTGCCGGCTCTTTAATGGCAGCTATTCTTGCCATTCCTCTTGGTTTCTTAGCTGCGCAAAACATGACAAATAACAGAGTATTAACGACAATTGGAAAATGGATCCTAAGTGCAATCCGTGCTTTCCCGGATATCATTTTAGCCATTTTATTTATAGTTGTTGTCGGACCAAAGCCTTTTGCGGGAGTCCTTGCCATTGCAATTGGTTCTACAGGAATGCTAGGGAAATTGTATTCTGAAGTTCTGGAATCTATCGATACAAATGTGGTGGAAGCCATGGAAGCGAATGGAGCTAACAAGCTGCAGATACTAGTTCATGGAATCCTTCCGCAGATTACACCTGAATTTCTTTCCTATGCCATCTATCGTTTTGAAATCGATGTGCGTGCTTCAACCATCCTCGGGATCGTCGGAGCAGGAGGTATAGGAACATTAATTGTATTTGCGAAAATGAATCGAAACTGGGAGGAAATGGGGCTTATCCTGTTGATGATCATTGTTGTTGTAACAGTCATTGACCTCATCTCTACTCAGATTCGGAAAAGACTTGTTTAGCAATTGGATCATCATATTGATTGGCTGACTTAATGGTGTTTCATTAAGTCAGCTTTTTTAATTAAAACGAGAACCATATTACGTAAGGGTGATCACATTTCCCTGTTTCATAAGATATAGATCGATGGGATTAGCATTCAGGATGGCATTTGAAAGGTTAATCTTAAAAAAGAGCTAATGGAAAGAGTCTTCTTTTGAAGGCTCTCAGACTGTAGACAAACTCGATGAAAATCGAGTTTGCCTACAGTCTTTTTTGTTTTAGAATAAAAGGAGAATAAGGTTAGAGGTGATGAAGATGCTTTCCAAACATAATTCAATTCAACGTGATCAGCTTGAAATGGTTGCGTTAGATCAACTGGTACCTGAAAACCATTTAGTACGAAAAATGGAGGCTGCAATTGACTTCTCCTTCATTTATGATTTAGTAAAAGATACATATTCAGAAGTAGGTCGTCCAAGCATTGACCCGGTAATTTTAATAAAGCTTACTTTTATTCAATATACCTTCGGTATTCGGTCCATGCGCCAAACCATTGAGGAACTAAAAACAAACATGGCTTATCGCTGGTTTTTAGGATATGGATTTTATGATAAAGTTCCTCACTTCTCTACCTTCGGTAAAAACTATGAGCGTCGTTTTAAAGATACTGATCTATTTGAACAGATCTTCTATCGAATCTTAAAAACGGCCACGGAAAAGAAATTAATTAGCGCTGAACATGTTTTTATTGACTCGACACACGTAAAAGCAAGCGCGAATAAACATAAATTTGCGAAGAAAGTTGTGCGGAAGGAAACACGCGCATATCAAGAACAGCTTCAGACAGAAATCAACGATGACCGTGAAGATCATGGGAAGAAGCCATTTCCACCTGATAAATTTGAAAAAGAGGAAACAAAAGAGATCAAAGAAAGTACCACAGACCCAGAAAGTGGCTACTACGTCAAAGACGAACGCACTAAACAGTTTGCTTATTCGTTTCATGCCGCCTCTGATCGCAACGGATTTATCTTAGGAAATATAGTTACACCAGGAAACATTCATGATAGTGGAATCCTTGAGCCTTTAGTTGAACGAGTGATTGATAGAGTTGGAAAACCTGAAGCCGTTGCCGCAGACGCAGCTTATAAAACACCTGCCATCACGAAGTACTTAATTGAACATGAAATAACACCTGCACTCCCTTATACACGACCACGTACAAAGGATGGATTCTTCCGAAAGCACGAATATGTTTATGATGAACATTTTGATTGTTATATTTGCCCAGCGGGCAAAATTTTGAACTATTCAACTACCACCAAGGAAGGCTACCGTGAATACAAATCATTGAAACAGACTTGTGCCACTTGTTCATTATTGCACCAATGTACACAGAGTAAGAATCACCAAAAAGTGGTGACCCGGCATATTTGGCAGGAATATGTGGAGGAAGCGGAACATCTTCGCCATCACAAAGATGTAAAACCAATATACGCAAAGCGAAAGGAAACGATTGAGCGTGTTTTCGCTGATGCAAAAGAAAAGCATGGAATGCGTTGGACAACGTTAAGGGGACTTAAAAAATTGTCGATGCAAGCGATGCTTACTTTCGCGTCCATGAATTTAAAGAAAATAGCCAACTGGACGTGGCAGGACCCAAAAACAGTATAAATCTGAGGATAGGATAGCTGCATTCTGTCCTCTAAAGGAATAAAAATAGAAAAAAACTTCAAAAGGGGTTCGGAATGAGACCATTCCGAACCCCTTTTGTCTACAATCTGAGAGTCTTCTTTTGAAGGCTCTCCTTTTTTATTGGAAATCTATTTATTAAAGTTTTACACCTTGAATGATGGGTAAAAAAAGAATCGTAGACAGGAGATCCACAAAATCGAAAAGCTGCTTTTTGGTAGTAAGACTAATGGGTCACTTGCCTGCACAATGTTATACCTATTTGTGCTAAGTGCCCAAATCTTACTCGAAAAGCCTCTTAAATTAGGAGGAATATCATGTTTCGACATCAAAAAGAATTGCAATTTGAAGTAAAAGTAGATCGTCCCGACCCGCAGCTCGCCAAGCATATTCAAGAAGTATTAGGTGGTCAATTTGGTGAGATGTCAGTAATGATGCAGTATTTATTTCAAGGCTTTAACTGCCGCGGCAATGAAAAATATAAAGACATGCTAATGGATATCGGTACAGAAGAAATTGGCCATGTTGAAATGCTTTGCTCTTTGATTAGCCAATTGCTGGATGGCACTTCACCTGATCAGCAGGCAGAAGCAGCTAAAGATCCGACTTTGGCAGCCATTATGGGAGGAGTGAATCCTCAGCATTTAATCGTTAGCGGACTAGGGGCTACTCCTAAAGACTCTCAGGGTGTTCCATGGAATTCAGGTTATATAATAGCCAGCGGAAACCTGCTTGCTGATATGAGAGCAAATCTTAACGCAGAAAGTCAGGGAAGACTTCAAGTGGCCCGTATTTATCATATGACAGATGACGAGGGTGTTCGTACTACACTCCGTAAAATGCTTGCGCGTGACCGCTATCATCAATATCAGTGGATGGCTGCGATTGCCGAACTCGAAGAGAAAAACGGGGTAGTCGTACCTGCTAGCTTCCCGCCAGAAGCAGAGCAAGAGGCTCAGCCTCATGGATTAGAATTTTGGAACCTATCACAAGGCGAGGAATCATCTACAGGGCTGTGGGCTACTGGAAGTGCACCAGATGGAACGGGAGATTTCGTCTATGTAACTGAACCAGCAGCACAAGGCAACATCCCAGACCCCAAAGTCCCTGCAACAGAAGTGCATCATGATCTTGATGGAAAAACTTCCGATAAATAATATATGTAATACATTTATAAAAACCCTTCTCAAAACGAGAGGGGCTTTTTATTTACTCCATTTATTAAAAGGATTCTTCAGTCTTTCCTCTGCTTGAACCATGCTTTGTAAACTTTTCATATATAACCTGGAAACCATATAACACAAAGGACTTTATTAGAAAAACAAGTGATAATTGAAACTTTGTTAGCCTTACTAAATATGCGTAACCAATTTTTTTAAACCATTCCATGCCAAAGTATGTAAAGAGAGAATCTACTAGGATATTTACTAATAGATACAAATTAAACTTCCCGTAGGTGAATTTTAATATCCACATAGACCCAATTAGGAACGGGCCGAGTATAATGGGTAAGCCTCCCAGAAAATTTGATTTAAGGGAAATGGGAAACCACCACCACTTTCTCTTTTCTGCAAATCTAAATTCAAAAATGATATACAGACTCATGAAAAGGGAGGAAAGAATAAACCTTTTCACTGATTTTTCACCAAGCAAAGGAAGGGATAACCAGGATAGCAGCACCATTCCTATATTTAAATAACTTGCCTTTTTCATTCGAACACCCCTGCAATTATACTTATATAAGTACTATTGCCTTTAAACGAGGCGTTTATGATTTAAATGGTAAAAAAGTGTAACAAATCTGAACTGCTATAAATTGGTTTATTCTTTTTCTGCATTGTACCTAAGAGGGAAATCATGTATCCTTTTTATTATTAGTTCTTAGTGTTATTCATCAAGAGAATGGAATAGAGGTAGGCAGGTTAATTGCAGAGAGTTTAGAAAAAATCAAAAGGAGATAAAAATGAAAACAAGATCATTTCTTTTCATCATTTTGTCCATGCTCATTTTATCAGCTTGCGGACAAAAATCATTGAGTGAGCCTATGACTCTTCTAAATCAGAATGCAGAAGAGGTTACATTTCCATCAGACAAACCGGCAGTATTTTTCTTTATTACAACATACACCTGAGGACTTTGCGCACAGCAACTGGTTCAGTTGCACGAAAATATGGATATGTTAGCAGATTTAGACGTTGATATGTACGTAATTAGCAAGGATTCTCCTGAGGAGCAGCTTCAATTATACAATGCTTTAAACGATGAATTTGGTCAAAGTATTCCTTTCATTTCTGATCCCGAACTAGAGCTAATTGATTCTATGGGAATGAAAAACGGAGATGTAGCATACAGAGGCTATGGGGTCATCGATTCTGACGGCAATATCGTACTTACTGAGAAGAACGATCATTGGGGAGAGCAGATTGAGGATACTGTAGAGGATATTAAAGAGAGTGTAAAATGAGACACGAGGGGAACCTCTGTCTCTTTTTTTTAATTAAGAAATAGTACCTAATGAGAATAAAGTATACTGCCATTAAGTCTTTAGCTTCTCCTTTCAGGCTTGCCAATCGGCATGTTTATTTAATATTAAAAGGTTGAAAATGGTTTTAGTTAGAAAGTTGAATGCCTTGTACATTAGAAACAAAGGTAAATAAAAAACTATTTTATATAATAATTAGTTTGTTGGGTATACAAAGTTACCAAACTAGCTTTATAATAAAATTGTAATTGTCAATAAATTTAAGGAGGAACACGATGGCGAACAATCCTAAATTTAACGAGCCTATAGTAACTCATATCTTTACTGCAGATCCTTCTGCACATGTATTTGATGGAAAGCTGTATATTTATCCTTCACATGATCTTGAGCATGATGAACCATCCAATGACAATGGTGATCAGTATAAGATGGAAGACTATCATGTATTATCATTAGATGATATTGGCGGAGAATGTGTAGATCATGGAGAGGTGCTTCATTTAAGAGATATTCCCTGGGCGAGTAAACAGCTTTGGGCTCCGGATGCTGCACATAAAAATGACACCTATTACTTATTTTTCCCAGCAAGGGATCATGAAGGTATCTTTCGTATTGGTGTCGCTACAAGCAAGAAACCAGAAGGCCCATTTAAACCAGAAGAAAATTATATTCCAGGAAGCTTTAGTATTGATCCGGCTGTTTTTGTGGATGAAGATGAAAGCGCTTATATGTACTTTGGGGGACTTTGGGGTGGACAGTTGGAAAAATGGCAGACTGGAGATTTTAGGCCAGATGGGGAAGGTCCAGACCCTTCAGAACCTGCCTTAGGACCAATAGTAGCTGAATTAAACGATGATATGCTAAGTTTTAAAGGTGAGCCGAAGGAAATTTCTATTGTAGATGAGAACGGAAATCCTCTTTTGGCAGGGGATGAAGATCGCAGATATTTTGAGGGCCCTTGGCTTCATAAGTACAATGATCTTTATTATTTATCCTATTCAACAGGAACAACCCATAAAATTGTTTATGCTACAAGTGAAAATCCATACGGTCCATTTGAATATAAAGGTACGATTCTAACTCCTGTATCCGGCTGGACTACCCATCATTCGATTGTTCAATATAAGGACAAATGGTATCTGTTCTATCATGATTGCTCATTATCCGGCGGTGTGGACCATAAGCGATCAGTGAAATATACAGAACTAAACTATGATCAGGACGGAAGGATTCAAACGATTAATCCGTATGGAGACAAATAAGTTTAGGATTTGGCTGACGTTCCTTTTATGGAGTCAGCCATTTTAAATTAATATGAGAAGAGGCAAAAACCCCATATGAAAAATCATGAGGTTTTTGCTTCTCCTTTAAGGAAATTCTCTACAACAAATGCAGATACACCTAAGACAGTGGAGTATTTACTTAATTTAGAGAAATTAAATTGCATTTCTCTTTTATGGTATGGGAGTGTGTGGTTTACAATTGTTGTTTGTATGGCCTCTTCTATCCAGTCCTTGGCTAGTGCCATACGGTTGCCGAGGATAATTAGGTCTGGATTAAAGGTATTAATGATATTATTAATGCCATATCCTAAGTAATTACCTGCTTCCTTAAAAAGATCTCGCGCTGTCTGGTCCCCATTATCCGCTAGCTGTACCAATTGCTCTAAAGTCTCAGCGTTTTGCTCGGCCATTTCCAATAAGGCCTGCTCAGATGCATATGCCTCCCAGCACCCTCGGCTGCCGCAGTTACAGCGTTTGCCGTTCATTTGAATAATCATATGGCCCATTTCACCTGAAAATCCATTTTTTCCTTGGTATAGCTGCTTGTTAAAAATAATGCCGACACCAATCCCAATACCAGCACTTATATAAATAATATTATGGAAGTCTTGACCAGCCCCAAATTGTTGTTCACCCACAGCTCCAGCCTTTGCTTCATTTTCAATAATGACAGGTATCTGAAACATTTTCTCAAGATCGGCCTTTAACTGAATATTTGTCCAGCCTAAATTAGGGGCTAGAAGAATCGTCCCTTCGTTATTAACAATGCCAGGAACGCCAGCTCCAATTCCAACAACTCCGTACTTGCTGGCAGGCATTTCTTCCAATAGAGATTGGATCATCGTTTGCACAATACTAATGATTCCTGAATAGGGAGTACGCTGTACAATCTGATTTTTTTCAATTATGATTTTTCCCTGTAAATCGGTAAGTACGCATAATACATAGTTGACTCCTATATCCACTCCAATGGTATATCCAGCTTCTTTATTAAAATGGAGAATAACAGGACGGCGGCCGCCGCTAGATATTCCTGGTCCAGATTCAAAGATAAGCTCCTCTTCCAATAGTTCATTCACTAATAAAGACACAGTTGTCTTATTTAATCCTGAAACTTGAGCAATGTCTGCCCTTGAAATCTGTTCTTTTTCAATAATAATTTGTAATACGAGTGCTTTATTGTTCTTCTTAACAACCTGCTGATTCCATGTCATGGTTTCCACTTGTAAAAAACTCCTTATTCGCTATTAATAGTATCTTATCACAAAAGTTTGTTTGTCAGATATACCAACTTTGGAGAAAGTGAGCAGTTTATATTTATTTTGGTGTATAGAGAAGAAAAGGCTCAACAATATTCTTGCTATTGCTATGTCAAATCAATAAAGGTCTTATTAAAAGTAAGCAATTGTGTACTTACCTCTACAGTAACTCATTACCAATTAGGATAATAGTTTGAAAGGAACGTTTGTTGAATTATAAAAATAGAAACTTAGTTTATTATATATACAAACTAAGATGGCGATGCTATAATATATTTAACAAATGGCATATATTTCATACGTCATTTATTAGATTACATGTTTGATAAAACATTAGGAGGAATATTCCCATGGTTTATTTTGAAAACGTTAACAAAATTAAATATGAAGGTTCTGCTTCCAAAAACCCTTTTGCTTTCAAGTATTATAATCCAGAAGAAATGATTAATGGGAAAACAATGGAGGAAATTCTGCGTTATTCAGTGGCGTATTGGCATACATTTACTGCTGATGGATCAGACCCATTTGGGGCCGGTACGGCAATTCGTTCTTGGGACCGATTTCAAGGGTTAGATCTAGCAAAAGCACGTGTGGAGGCTGCATTTGAATTATTTGAGAAGTTGAACGTTCCTTTTTTTGCTTTCCATGATGTGGATATTGCTCCAGAAGGCAGTACATTAAAAGAAACAAATGAAAATCTCGATCGTATTATTGGAATGATTCAGGATTACATGAAAACGAGCAAAACCAAATTACTATGGAATACAGCGAATATGTTTACAAATCCAAGATATACACATGGAGCAGCTACTTCTCCTAACGCGGATGTCTTTGCATACTCAGCAGCTAAAGTAAAAAAAGGTCTTGAGGTTGCAAAAGAGCTTGGTGCTGAAAACTATGTATTTTGGGGTGGGCGTGAAGGGTATGAAACACTTCTGAATACTGATATGAAGCTTGAACAGGACAATCTAGCACGCTTCTTCCATATGGCAGTAGACTATGCAGAGGAGATCGGCTTAGATGTTCCATTCTTAATTGAACCAAAACCAAAAGAGCCAACGAAGCATCAGTATGATTTTGATGTGGCAACTGGATTGGCATTCCTGCAGAAATATGATTTAACAGACAAATTTAAGTTTAATATAGAAGCAAACCACGCTACTCTTGCTGGACATACATTTGAACATGAATTAAGAACAGCCCGTATTAATGGGATGCTGGGTTCAGTTGATGCCAATCAGGGCGATACTCTTTTAGGATGGGATACAGATGAATTCCCAACAGATTTATATACAAATACATTAGCAATGTATGAAATTTTGAAAAATGGCGGTTTAGGCAGCGGCGGACTAAACTTTGATGCTAAAGTAAGAAGAGGATCGTTCGAGCCGGAAGATCTTTTTCATGCACATATTGCCGGAATGGATGCTTTTGCAGTCGGTCTAAAAGTGGCAAATAAATTGATTGAAGATAAAGTGTTGGATCAATTCATTGAGGAGCGGTACAGCAGTTATTCAAGCGGGATCGGTTTAGATATTGTGGAAGGCAGAACAAACTTCCGCGAACTAGAGGCTTATGCGCTTCAATTAAACGAAATTAAAACTCAATCAGGCAGAACAGAACGCTTAAAGGCAATCATTAATCAATATTTACTAGAAACACTTGTTAGTGTAAAAGCTTAATGATATTAAGAAGAAAGAAATGTGCTGGAAGTGTATGAATCCAGCACATTTCTATAAAAAGGATGATACGGATGAAATATGTTATCGGCGTTGACCTTGGTACTAGCGCGGTAAAGATATTACTCGTTAATCAGCAAGGAGAAGTATGTAAAGAAATATCCAAATCATATCCTCTTATCATTGAAAAATCGGGTTATAGTGAGCAAAATCCAGAGGAATGGATTGAAAAAACCACTGCTGGTTTAGCTGAATTAATGGAGCAGTTTGATGGAAAGCCGGATGATATCGAGGGTATCAGCTTTTCTGGACAGATGCATGGACTTGTTCTCCTGGATCAAGAAAACAAAGTACTAAGAAATGCGATCCTTTGGAATGACACAAGGACAACGAAACAATGTGAACAAATCTATGAAACTGCAGGGAAACAGAAGCTATTAGAGATAACAAAGAACCCTGCATTAGAAGGATTCACCTTGCCGAAACTCCTATGGGTAAAAGAGCATGAGCCAGAAATTTTTATGAAATCTCATACCTTCATGCTTCCTAAGGATTATTTGCGGTATCGGATGACTGGGAACATACATATGGAATATTCAGATGCGGCTGGAACGCTATTGTTAAATGTGGCTAAAAGGGAGTGGAGTCATGAACTTCTTAATCTATTTGACCTTACCCCTAACTTATGTCCTCCATTAGTAGAATCACATTCGTATGTAGGTACAATTAAAGAGGATTTTTCCAGCAGAACGGGACTATCGAAAGCGACGAAAGTATTTGCAGGTGGAGCAGACAATGCTTGTGGAGCAATAGGAGCTGGAATTTTATCAGATGGAAAAACGTTATGCAGTATTGGGACTTCTGGAGTAGTCCTCTCTTATGAAAAACAAAATGATTTGGATTTTGAAGGAAGAGTTCATTACTTTAACCATGGCGAAGAGAATACGTACTATACAATGGGTGTGACATTAGCTGCAGGCCATAGTTTAAGCTGGTTTAAAGATACTTTTTCAAAAAGTCAGGACTTTGATGACCTTTTAAAAGACGTAGATCAAGTTGCACCTGGCAGTAATGGATTATTATTTACACCATACATTGCAGGAGAGCGTACTCCATACGCAGATTCAACGATCCGCGGCAGTTTTATTGGCATAGATGCTGCCCATGAGAAAAAGCATTTTGCTCGTGCGGTTCTTGAAGGAATTACATTTTCCTTAAATGACTCAATTGAAATATTTAGAAACAGCGGGAAAACGATTGATTCCATTATCTCCATCGGCGGCGGTGCTAAAAATGAAACATGGCTGCAGATGCAGGCAGATATTTTTAACTGCAAAATAGAAAAGCTAAATAGTGAACAAGGTCCAGGTATGGGAGCAGCTATGCTTGCTGCATATGGCTGTGGCTGGTTTTCTTCTTTAAAAGAATGTGCTGATCATTTTCTTCAAAGTGCAAAAGTATATTATCCAATCCCAGAAAATGTGGAGACGTATAATAAGATCTTTGCTATTTATAAACAGGTATATTCTCAGACAAAGTCGCTGAATGAAGAATTAAGAGCATTTAGAAAATAGGATCATAGAATTGATATACCCCACATTTGTGGGGATTTCTTTTCTTTTGAGAATTGAAATTCTAGCTGAAAAGGGAGTGAATCTACATGCAGATTATGAAGGAAAGCTTCGGTGAATTGGATCATAAGCCTGTCTTTTCGTTTACAATCATCAATGATCAAGGAGTAGAAGTAACGGCTATTAATTATGGCTGTATCATTACACGCATAATGGTACCTGATAAAAATGGAGTTTTGGAGAATGTCGTTCTTGGATATGAAGTACTGGAGGATTACTTAAGTGACTCTAATTATCTTGGAGCGATTATTGGACGTGTGGCGGGACGAATAAGAGGCGGCTCTTTTGAGTTAGATGGAAAAAAGTATACTGTAGCTCAAAATGATCGTACCAACCATCTTCATGGCGGCATCCAAGGGTTTGATAAAGTGGTATGGAATGCAAAAATAATCGAGGATGGTGTGTGCTTTTCTTATGAAAGTAAGGAGGGTGAAGAGGGCTACCCGGGAAACCTTTCGATTGAGGTAATGTATACTCTTAATAATGATAATGAATTTTTGATTCGATATGAGGCAAAAACGGATCAGAAAACACTGTTAACGGTAACTAACCATTCTTATTTTAATCTAAGCGGAAATAGTAAGAAAAATATACTAAACCATTCATTAACTTTAAAAAGTGACGAATTCTTAGAATTGGATGAAGGATTGATTCCAACTGGTCATATAGCAGAAGTAACAAATACTCCATTTGATTTCAGACTGGGAGAAGTGATTGAAACAGGAGTGACATCTACACACCCGCAAAATGTCTTAGTAGGGAATGGCTATGACCATCCATTTTTATTGAATTCAAATCACGATAACGAAATTATGCTGAAGGATAGTGAGAGCGGGAGAACGCTAACGGTTGAAACCGATGAACCCGCTGTAGTCGTCTATACAGGCAATGCGCTGCAATATAATAAAGACGTTCAAGATGTGCGTACAAGTAAATACTTAGGAATCTGTCTGGAAACTCAAGGGCTGCCTGATGCTATACATCATTCTCAATTTCCATCTATTATTCTAGATAAAGGACAGCGTTATTCTTCTATCACCAAATATAAGTTTGGAATAAAAAGATAGTAATGGAAAAGATACCGCCAGATTAATTTTTGGGTGATTCAGTTGCTCCGAGATTTGTATATAGTGGAGGGATAAGATGAATAAAACGGCAACCCGGGCATATGCGGCTACAGAATGGATTACGAGATTTGCCTATGTTAACCTGCTGTGGATCGGTTTCTCAATTCTAGGTCTAGTTGTGTTTGGATTCTTTCCAGCGACCATATCGATGTTTGCGATCACTCGCAAATGGGCTATGGGTGAAACGGATATTCCGATCTTTCAGACCTTCATGAACACTTATAAATCAGAGTTTATAAAAAGCAATTGTTTAGGTGCTATTATTGCAATAATTCTTGGTCTGATTGTTTTTAATTTAGTTCTTATACAAAATATGGGGAATGGATTCTTTGAAGTTATTCAAATACCTATATATATGTTTATGTTTGCAGCGGGTTTGACCATATTATTTATGTTTTCTGTTTATGTTCATTATGAGTTAACATTGCTGCAAATCATAAAGAATTCATTTTTAATGATGATCATTCATCCAATAGAGAATTTAGTGATCATTTCGGGCTTGGCTGCTGTGTTTTTTGTAGTGAAATTTGTACCTGGATTAGGCTTTTTCTTTGCAGGCAGTATATCAGCAGCTATTGTTATGGCTACATGCTATTTAGTTTTTAAAAAGGTTGATAAAAGAAAGCAGCTGATTACGTAAACGAATATACTTCTTTTAAGTAATTAGCCGAATGAACAAGTAAAGAAGACAGGTAACAAAGTTCTTTTCTACAAGAAGAAAACTTTGTTACCTGTCTTTCATTTTGGAATAGTATAGAAGCTCTTATTGTTGAAATTAACCTTTTACAGAACCAGCTGCCATTCCCTCAACAATTTTATCACTTAAGAATAAGAAGGCTAATAGAATAGGGATAATGCTGATCACTAGTGTGGCGCCAATCGCACCCCAATCTGTTAAGTATTGTCCCACAAAATTGTTAATTCCCACTGTCAATGTTTTGAAGTTATCAGAACTGATAAAAGTGTTAACAAAGACGAATTCATTCCAGTTGTAAATCATATTAATGATCGCTGTAGTTGAAAGAACTGGTACAGTCATTGGAAGGGTAATTTGGAAAAAAATCCGGTGCACTGAGCATCCGTCCATAACCGCAGCTTCTTCAATTTCACGAGGAAAGGTTTTATAAAACCCTAATAAAATCATAATGGTTAAAGGTAAATTAAATGCTGTATAGGATAAAACGATTGATACTGGGTTATCGATTAAATTTGTGCTGTTGTACATATTAAAGAGAGGGATCAATGTTGAATGCAGCGGAATCATATAAGCGACTAAGAATAAGCCAAGAACAGGGCCGCTTAGCTTCCAATGCATTCTAGTGACTGCAAAAGTTACTAAACTGGCTAAAATGATTGTAAGTGCTACAGAAACAATTGTGATCCAGACACTATTAAAAAAGTAGAGTCCAATGTTTCCTGAAGTCCATGCTTTAATATAGTTGCCCCACTGAGGGTCTTGCGGCAATGCAAATGGGGACATTCCAAACACTTCTTGATTGGATTTAAGTGAAAAGAAGACCAGCCAAATTAATGGGTAAATCTGAATAACCGCAAATAATCCCAATATAAGATATAGAAGTCCATAGCCGATTTTACTGAGATAAGATTTCTTCGTATTTAGTGGCGGGAACATGCTTGTCGCTGTTTTATGTTGTGTGCGAACCTCACTCATCTTGCTTCATTCCTCCTTAATATTGAACATCGTCCTTAGATTTCGTCAGTTTGGAAGTTAGCCAAGTCATCAATAGACAGATAATCAATAAACCGAATCCGATTGCACTGCCATATCCAAAGTTGTTTAATTTAAATGCTTCTTTATACATATAAGACGCCATTACTTCGCTGGCTCCATTTGGCCCGCCGCCAGTCATAACGAAAATCAAATCAAAGTATTTTAATGAGCCAACGACTGCAAGCATAATGGTTACTTTGAAAATATTTGAAATCAAGGGCAGTTTAATTTTAAAGGCGATTTGCAGGGGCGATGCACCATCAATCTTAGCTGCTTCAATTACCTCATCTGGTACATTTTTTAGTGCAGCATAATAAATCAAAATATAAAAACCAGCATATTGCCAGATAACCGGGATGAAAATAGCGTAAAGCGCAATCGCCGGATCTGCTAACCAAATTGGTGTATTTTCTACACCGAACAATTCAAGTAATTTGTTGGCCATCCCGTTTGTCGGATCGAAAATCTTCATCCATAACTGGGCAATAGCAACAGAAGACAATAGCATTGGGATTAAATAAATTTTACGTAATAAATCAGATCCCTTGATTTTACTTGCCAGTACAAGTGAAATGGCTAGGTACAAAAGTAAGCTGGCCGTTGAAAAGATAGCCAGTAAAAAAGAGTGCCAAGTACTTGTCCAGAACATTTTATCCTGGAGCAAGGTGATATAGTTATCTAAGCCTATAAACTTCATATCACCAATTCCATCCCATTCCATGAGACCGTAATACCCGGATAAGGTGATTGGGATATAGATAAGGGTAAGGATGAGAAGTAAAGCAGGGAGTGTATAAAGGGCAATAACCATTTTATTCGACATAACATTTTTCATGATGATAGCCTCTTCCTTTCTATAAGGTGAAAACCTATTCCGTGGTTCTTTTTCTATTTCTACATATTTGAACCAGTCGGACTGTGAAAATCAGTTTCTCAGCCTATGAGCTTACAAGATAAGATTCTAGTATTCTTAATGCTTTTAATAAGGTGAAATCACTTATGGCAGATAAAGAAAAGGACATATTACTAAAAGCATATGTCCTTTTCTAAAGTCATTATTATTTCTCAGCAGCAAGTGCCTCTTCTTGCGTTTTTGTAAATTCTTCAGCGCTAGATTGACCTCCGAATAAAGCTTGAATTTGATTTAAGTGGACATCCGCTACACCCGCAGACATTTGAACATCCGCATAAAGAGTAAGATTAGTAGCATTTCCTAAATCATTTAAAATATCAATGTACATTTGGTCAAGATCCCCATTTGAAGTATCCACAACTGTAGCAGGAATAACACCGGCATCTGTTACTGATCGCTTGCCCCATTCTTCAACTAAGTAAGAAACGAATTTTTTTGCTTCATCTTTGACCTTTGATTCTTCAGAAACAAATAAACCTACGCCAGGACCGCCTACATAACTGTCAATGTCACCTTTCCCGCCTTCATAAGTAGGGAATTTGAAGTAGCCAACTTTGTCTTTAAATTCTTCGGCAACATCAGGGCTAGTTGTATAGTTTGGCAGTTCCCAAGTTGCCATTAAATACATTGCAGCTTGTTCATTCATAAAGTAACCTTTTGCTTCATCATTTGATAGACCATTGAATCCTTTTACAAATGCATTCATGTCAACAAGCTTTGTTATTTCTTCAGCAGCTTGAACAAGTGAAGGATCTTCAAAGCTTCCGGTACGATTAATGGCATTGTTTAAGGATTCAGGACCACCGATACGATCAGCAAGATACATATACCACATAGAGCCAGTCCAGCGGTCTTTGTTTCCTAAAGTGATAGGAGTAACGCCATTATCAACAAGAGTTTCAACAACGCTTAAGAATTCGTCATATGTTTCAGGTGCTTCCAGGTTATATTTATCAAAAATTTCCTTATTGTAATAGACAGGGGTGATGTTTAATTCCAGTGGTAAAGCATATGGTGAATCATCTACAGAGAAAGCATCAAGAGTACCAGCCACAAATTGATCTTCTTTTACAATATCATCTAAAGAGGTGAATTTATTTCCATCCACGAATGGCTTCATATATCCGGCTGCCCAAGTGATACCAACATCAGGAAGTTCATTTGAAGCAGATAGAACTTTGATTTTTTCTTTGTACTGTTCATTTCCTAAAATCTCAGTTTGAATGTCTACATTCGTATTTTCTTCCTCATAAGCTTTAATAATGTCATCGACGATTGTATACTGTGCATTTGAACTTCCCTCAGGCCATAAATGCATCATCTTAACGACGGTTTTGTCACTGTTTGACTCGCTGCTGGTATCTTCCGATGATGAACATGCCCCCAAAATTAATCCGCTTACTAATGCCAAGGATATACCTAGAGAAAACGCTTTCTTTTTCTTCAAAACTAATCCCCCCTAATTTGAGTTCTCTTATCTTTCATATCTAACTTTACCATTTAGGGGAATACCAAAAAAGGCGACTATGATTGGGAAATATGCTACTATTTTTAGAAAGCCCTTTCATTATTGAGTTTTCGATAAGCACTCGGGGTTACGCCTTCAATTTCCTTAAATAGTTTAATAAAATATCTGGCTGTTTTGTACCCTACTTCTTCTGCGATTTCATTGATCGGCAGATTGGTGGATATCATTAGTTCCTTTGCCCGCTGGATTCTGCGCCTAGTTAAATATTCACTAAAAGTTAGATTGACTTGTTCCTTAAACAATACGCTAAAGTAACTCGGATTCAAATGAACATGATTAGCTAATTCCTTTAGAGTGAGTTCATTTCTAAGGTGCTGATCAATATAGGTAACGGCCGAACGGATCGTGTCTTTAGTCGAATTGATTTTCGTGCTGGCATTAATGATTTTTTCGTCCACAACTTTTTCGATTATTCCAGCTCGCAGCTGTTTTTCTAACACCTGGACAGCTTCTTCGACGGCTTCAATTAACTTCTTCTTCCCAACAGGCTTTAGCAGATAATTTACTACTCCAAGTCTAAGAGCTTCTTGAGCATATTCAAATTCAGAGTAGGCCGAAATGACAATGACGACGGGATTCATTTGTATGGCTTTTATACTCTTTAATAGCTGCAGCCCGGTCATCTCTGGCAGGCGGATATCGGATAGCAAAATATGAATCTTTTTAATCTCTGCAATTTTGAGGACCTCTTCAGCGCTTTCCGCAATGTAGATTGTATATTCTCCATTATTCCAGTTTTCCAAGGTTCGCTGAATACCTTTCCGAGTAATTGGTTCATCGTCTACGATTACAATATTTTTAGTAAACATTTCATTCCCCCGCATTAATCGGTATTTTAAATGATATCGTTGTTCCTTTGTTTACTTGGCTTTCTATCACAAACTCTTGATGAGAAAAACCATTGAAATACAAATGCAGGCGCTTATAGACGTTTGATATTGCCATTCCTTTTCCGCTCTCTGAAGACGTCCCGCCCGTTTTCATAGATTGAATAACCCAGCGAAGCCGCTCTTCATCCATTCCAGAGCCATTGTCTTCAACAATAATCTCGATTTCTTTGTCTGAATGACTGGCAGGTTGAACCCTGACAGAAATAAGGCATTCTCCTGGCTTTCTTCCTGCACCATGCAAAATCGCATTTTCAACTAAAGGCTGAATAATTAGTTTAGGGATTTTCACATTTTCATATATTTTTGGAACAGTGGCATGCCATTTTAACCTGTCACCAAAACGCATCATCATAATATCCATATAGTTTCCGATATGATGGATTTCATCTTTTAAAAATACCCAATCATCATCGGTTTCCTTTGTAATGGTATAACGAAATAAACTTGACATTGATACAACAAGTTCTGACAACTCGTCTTCTCCTTTTTCTTCAAGTGACCAATGAAGAGCATCTAAGGTATTGAATAGAAAATGGGGGTTAATTTGAGCCTGAAGAGCCTTCAATTCACTCTGGTTCCGTAAGATTTCTTTTTGATAAA
Organism: Cytobacillus gottheilii; assembly: GCF_018582665.1. Classification (NCBI taxonomy): domain Bacteria; kingdom Bacillati; phylum Bacillota; class Bacilli; order Caryophanales; family Bacillaceae; genus Cytobacillus; species Cytobacillus gottheilii. Next base: position 220,043 of record NZ_CP071709.1, read on the forward strand.
CCATCTGAATCAAATGATTGGTACCTTTCACAAGCTGATTGTACGTATAATTTAATTCATTGATTTCATTGACAGAATGAACACTGGGATTCAGTGTTAATGAACCTTCCCCAGCGCGCTGCATGGTTTTCGTCAGTCTTAAAATCGGTCTTGTAATAATAGTAGAAAGGAAAATGGAACAGACAGTAAAGATGAATCCCCCAACTACACCGGAAATGATAATTCCTGTTCGAATCCCTGAAATGCCCTTTGTTAATTCACTGACTGGGGTTAAGATCAATACGGTCCACCCGGTTAAATCGGATGTCTGCTTTGTGACTAAGTAATCCCGCTTATCCAGCTGGATAGTATTATCAATGCTGTTAATAATACTTGTTGTGTCCCCGGTATAATTTTGAATAATTGGATTCTGGTATTGATCCAAAAGAATAGAGAATTGATCGTTCTCATATACCTCATTTGCAAAATAAAAATAATCGCGGTTAATGGAAATTAACAGATAACCGCCATTGCTATACTGCCGTTCCATGAGATTTACTCTGCGTATGGCTAGGAAGTTGTTTTTATCATTTGGGTCATCACCGATCCACACCATATTTCCTTTAGCTTGATCTGCTGCGTTAATCCACTTTCTTTCCGTTTGATTGATTAAGGAGTCTTCATCAAGAGGAAGGACACGCTTTTGATTATTTGAAAAAAGCTGAACAGAAACGACTCCCTCTGTATTACCCATAATTCTATTGACATGGCCCATTAATTTTTGACGATCTCTAAAGACTAATTCTTTTCCGTCATATACATCTGTCAATACTCTCTGAACCTCTCTATCGGTGATCATAAGCTTGGATGACATATTAATTTGGTTATAAAGCGTTTCCATTCTTCCGTTTGCTTCAATAGCTACTTGCTGAAATTGCTTTTCCGCATTGTTTTTCAATAAGGTTGAGACTTGTCGCAGCGTAAGAAGACTGACAATCAATAGTACAATCATCATGACAATTAAAAAAATAAACAAAATTTGATTTCGCAGCGTATTCCATTTCTTGAGCTGATTCAACATGAGCCGTTAGCCTCTCTTAATAGGGGTAAATGTCTTCAATTTTTAATATTTTACCATATTTACGGAAGATTAAAAATATTAGTTTGTTTATTAGATAAACTAATTATACCTTATAAAGGATACTGCGAAATAACTTAATTATGATAAATGATTAGGGATAGAAATTAAATGAGGGGTGTTTTTGGTGTAAGCCATTTTGGTTGTAAAATTAAAATAGCTGAATTGAAAAGAATTAAAAAAAGAGGCTGGGACATTAGTATTTAACACTCTCATATAACCGAATGGTTAGGAAGTCATCTTTCTAATCATTCGGTTTTTTTATGATTATAAAATATATTTTATTAACATGAGTGAAATGGAGCGGAGGACACTCGACTCCTGTGGGCAATAGAGGAAAAGGTGAGACCCCGCAGGAACTTGCTCCCCACGGAAAGCGAGGGTCCGCAGCGCAGGTGGAACGGGCTTATGTAGACTCGCAAACCATGATTATGAATATTCGTGTTTTAGAAATAGCATTTTCGTTTTGTCCCAGTCTCTTTTTTGTGACCGGGTAAGGTTATTACTAAATTAAAAGAGGTATAACATACTGACTTTGTTTTTAATAGATGCTCGGCATCTAAATGGCTGATATTTTAACAGACTATTTAAAAAGTCACATTTGTTCACAAAATATTAACTTTTTCATTGTAAAATTATGAAATATATGTAACTATATTTATAAGGTCATCAGATGACCTGTTAATATGTAAACGCTTGTATTTTTTTCTGGAAAAACAAGGGAGGAAGGGTTTATATGTTATTGCTTATTGCATTAAGTGCAATTATTGCTCCATTTTTGTTTTTAGTTGTGCTGAGAATGTCCGCAGCAAAGGGCATGGCAATTAGTTCAGTTATCGTAATTTTGTTAGCGCTTACGGCTTGGGGGATGGAAGGGCAGGTTGTTTTATCATCTGTTTTTCAAGGAACCCATAAAACATTGACTATTTTATGGATTTTATTTGGAGCCCTGGTTTTATTGAATACGCTTCAAAACACAGGGGCTGTTGATCGTATTAATCAAGGATTTCAAAGCATTTCAGGGGATATGCGTGTACAGGTAATTGTTGTCGCTTTCTTATTTGGTGCTCTTATTGAAGGAGCAGCCGGGTTCGGAACACCAGCCATGGTAACAGGGCCATTATTATTAGCTCTTGGTTTTCGTCCTTTAGTAGCTGCGACAATCGCATTAATTGCCGATAGTACATCCGTTATGTTTGGTGCAGTAGGTACACCAGTGGCTGTCGGGTTAAGTAATATTCCAAATGCCGATACCAGTTTTTTTCATGAGATTGCAGTGACAGTTACAAGTCTTGATTTGCTGGCAGGTACTTTTATTCCATTTATACTAATGGTCGTTTTATCTGCAGTTAGCGGGGATGGTTTGAAGGGGGCACTGCCAATGCTTCCGTGGACTTTGTTCATTGGCGTAATCTACACAGCCAGTGCTTTTGGTGTGGCAAGTTTGTTCGGTCATGAGTTTGTATCGATCCTCGCTGCCCTTATTACTTTAGTTGTAGCTACACTTACAGCCTCTAAAGGGATCCTGCTTCCAAAAACAGAATGGAAAAAGGCAATGCGTGAGGACTTTACAGTTAGTAATCAAAGATCGTCGATGAGTATTATTACAGCTTGGTCACCGTATATTATAGTTGTTGCGTTGTTATTGCTGACAAGAATTGTACCTTGGCTCAAGAAATTTACACAGACTGCAATTGATTTCACATGGACAAATATCTTAGGTGTTGAAGGGGTTACATCAGCTTGGGAGTTCTTGTATTCTCCAGGAACTGTCTTAACATTGGCAGCTATTTTTGCATTTATCATTCAGCGCAAATCACATAGCGCATTCACACAAGCATCAAAGAAAGCATTAAGTACCATGAAAATCACTAGTATATCTTTAATTGCCACGTTAGCCATGGTGCAAGTATTTGTTAATTCAGGTATAAATGCGAATGATTTGAACAGCATGCCGCAATATATTGCAGAGTCGCTTGCTAATTCATTAGGTTCTGTTTGGATTTTCGTTGCTCCATTCCTGGGAGAACTGGGAGCTTTTATTACTGGAAGTGCAACCGTTTCGACCTTAACTTTCTCACCAATTCAGTACAATGTGGCAGAGGCAATCGGATTAGACATCAATATTGTATTAGCTGTACAGCTGCTCGGTGCAGCAGCGGGGAATATGATCTGTGTGCATAATGTGGTAGCTGCGAGTGCCGTTGTTGGTTTATCCGGCAAAGAAGGTGAGATTATTCGTAAAACACTTGGACCTGCGATTGTGTATGGAGTCTTAGCAGGTATTTCAGGATTTCTCTTTTTAAATTTCTTCTAAACTTGTAAACATGATTTCCCATTGGTTTCTCCTGTAAGTAAACTTATATAATAGAGAGATAGATGGGGGTTGAAGATAGTGAATTATAAACGTGTCCGCGGGAAAAAGATTTATGAAGAAGTAGCAGAAACTATAATTGATTTTATAAAAAAAGGTGAATTGAAACCTGGTGATAAATTAGATTCTGTTGAAAAGTTAGCTAAAAGCTTTGAAGTGGGTCAGTCAACTATACGGGAAGCGCTTAGCGGTCTGAGAACGATGGGGTTAGTAGAGGTAAGGCACGGAGAAGGAACATTTGTAAACAGTTTTGATCCGTCCAAGTTCCAGCTGCCTGTTAATATCGCCTTTTTAATGAAAATTGAAGATATAAAAGAACTGTATCAGGTTCGTGAAATTTTAGAAGTGGGTACAGCTGCTCAGGCGGCTCTTGTTCATACGGAAGATGACCTGCTGGCCCTTGAGAAGGCAATCATTGTTATGGAAAATGCCAATGGCAATGAAGAATTGGCATCAAGTGGAGACATCGATTTCCATTTAGCCATTGCAAACGCAACACACAACAAATTATTATTTAATTTAATGAGCAGTGTTTCCTCAGTTATATCTGAAACGATTCAGGAAGCGAGAAAAGTTTTCTTATATTCGGGTAATACAATAGAAGACTTGAAAACAGAACATCGGAAAATCTATGAAGCTATAAAAAATAGACAGCCAAACGAAGCAAGACAGGCGATGCTTGAGCATTTGCAGACCGTTCAAAAGCGTCTTTTTCAATATATCGAATAATAGAGCGGTGCGGTTTTTTACCAAATTTTTTAGAGGTGAGTTAGTATGAAGGTTTCCTTATTTAGTACATGTCTAAGTGATATCCTCTTTGCTGATGTGGCAAAAAACACACTGGAAATTCTAGAGCGCTTAGGATGTACAGTGGATTATCCAATGGGGCAGACTTGCTGCGGCCAGCCTGCGTATAATAGCGGCTATTTAAAGGAAGCGAAGCAGTCAATGAAACAGATGATGAAGGCCTTCCAGGACTCGGAATATATTGTCGGTCCATCCGGTTCATGTATTAGCATGCTTAAAGAATATCCTCATGTTTTTGCCGGAGATCCAGAATGGGAGCAGGAAGCTAAAACATTTGCTTCTAAATGCTATGAAATCACTGAGTTTTTAGTAGATGTGTTAAAAGTGACGGATGTCGGATCAACGTTTAAAGGAAAGGTGACATTCCACTCTTCTTGTCATATGAAACGGCTGCTGGGTGTAAAGGAACAGCCGAAAATATTGCTAAACAATGTAGAGGGAGTAGAATTAGTCACGCTGCCAAACGAGGAAGACTGCTGTGGGTTTGGGGGAACGTTTGCAGTGAAAAATGCAGCCATTTCACAGGAGATGGTTAGCGAGAAGTCGCGTCATGTTTCAGAAACGGAAGCAGAATATCTGGTCGGTGCAGACATGGGCTGCTTAATGAATATTGGCGGCCGAATGAGCCGTGAAGGAAAAAATGTCAAAATCGTTCATATCACAGAAATTTTAAACACCCATTAAGAAACGGAGGGATATACATGAGCGTCAAAATTGGCGAGATTCCATACAAAGAACGAATTCAAAACGGAATTAAGGATGACTTCATGAGGCAAGCCGTATCCTCCGCTCAAGGAAGATTTCGGAACGGAAGATTAACACAGGCAGAAGCATTAGGGAATTGGGAGGACTGGCGCCAGCTTGGTTCTGAAATTCGCGCACATACAATGGAGAATCTTGATTTCTATTTGCATCAATTAAGTGAGCAAGTGGCAAGACGCGGCGGCAATGTCTTTTTTGCTCAGACAGCTGAAGAAGCAAATGAGTATGTAAAAAATATCATTAAAAACAAAGAGGCCAAAAAAGTAGTTAAAGCAAAATCAATGGTCACAGAAGAAATTGGTTTAAATAAGGCGCTTGAAGAAGCAGGAGCTGAGGTCGTTGAATCCGATTTAGGAGAGTGGATTTTACAATTAGACGAAGATCCTCCTTCACACATTGTAACTCCTGCCCTGCATAAAAATAAGCAGCAAATTCGTGAAACATTTTCCAAGAAAAAAGGCTATCAGGGATCAGATACTCCAGAAGAGCTGGCCGCTTTTGCAAGAGAGCAGCTGCGTCAGGATTTCCTTGCAGCGGATGTGGGCATTACAGGCTGTAACTTTGCGATAGCCGAGTCTGGTTCAATCACATTAGTTACAAATGAAGGAAATGCAGAAATGGTAACGAGTCTGCCGGATACCGTGATTACAGTGATGGGTATGGAAAGGATTGTTCCAACCTGGGAAGAGATGGAGGTTCTTGTTAGTTTATTAACTCGAGCTGCTGTTGGTCAAAAGCTTACGAGTTATATTACTGCTATTACAGGTGCCAAAGGGCCTGAAGAAGTAGATGGACCAGAAGAGTTTCACCTGGTTGTTGTTGACAACGGCCGTTCAAAAATACTTGGGACGGAATTTCAATCTGCACTTCATTGTATTCGCTGTGCAGCCTGCATTAATGCATGCCCTGTTTATCGGCATATTGGCGGCCATGCTTATAATTCCATTTATCCTGGACCAATCGGTGCAGTCATCACTCCGCTTTTAGAAGGGTATGACGATCATAAGGAACTGCCATACGCATCTACACTATGTGCAGCATGTACAGAGGCTTGCCCGGTGAAAATACCGCTTCATGAGCATTTGGTTCGCCACCGTCAAATCATTGTTGAAAGAGAAAAGAAAGCACCAATGGCCGAAAAGCTTATGATGAAAGGATTTGAACAATGGTCCAGCCATCCATCACTTTATAATCTAAGTGCAAAGTTCGCCAAGCCTGCTCTTGGACCATGGGTGAAGGATGAAGAAATTGAAAATGGACCTGGACCTTTAAAAGAATGGACTGACGTGCGCAATTTTAGTGTTCCGCAGGGTCAATCGTTCCGTGACTGGTTTAAGCAAAGGCAGAAAGATGGTGAGTCAAATGGCAATAAAGAATCGTGAGGCATTTTTAGATAAGCTGGCTGCCACACTTGGAAGGGAACGCCGCATTGAAGGGGTTGAGCGTCCAGAGTGGAGTGTAACACCTCAATATGAGGTTTTTAAAGATAAAACGCAAGATCAGTTAGTGGAGATTTTAGCTGAACATTGCAGAGTCATTCATACTGATTTTAAACGAACAGACCGCAAAGGATTAGTTAGCGTTCTCCAAGAAACCATAGATGAGTTCGCTGGGAAGTCTATTATTATGTCAAATGATACTCGGCATGAAGAATATGGGATCAATGAATTTTTTAAAGCGGCAGAGGACAGACTTGATGTTCATGTTTGGAATCCAGCTTTGGGCAAGAAAAATCAGGAGATAGCTGAATCTGCAGATGTTGGGCTTGTATTTAGTGACGTTACTTTAGCAGAGTCTGGTACCGTGACTTTGTTCAACCATAAGGATAATGGTCGCTCGATCAGCCTGCTGCCTAAAACTTTTATTGCGATTATTCCGAAAAGCACACTTGTAGCTCGAATGACGCAAGCTGCTGCACATATCCACAATATGCAGGAACAGGGTGAAGATGTACCATCCTATGTAAGCTTTATTACGGGTCCGAGCAATAGTGCTGATATTGAAATGAATCTGATTGTTGGGGTTCATGGACCTGTGAAAGCGACTTATATTGTGGTGGATTGAGGGAGGTTTGTGCGCGCAGGCTCGTCACAGTGACGCCCCGGAATTTGTCGAATCACGGCGAACAAAGAAAGAAACGCAACACAAAAAGGACAAGAAAAAGATCTTGTCCTTTTTGCTGTTTAATTTTTATAATAGTTGATCCCTGTTCCCCGCAGCATTAAGAAGCTTTTACAACTTCTTCTGCCTCTGCTGGAGGGTTGAATTGACCTTCCCATTTGGCGATCACAATGGCTGCCAAAGAGTTTCCCACAACATTTACCGCTGTACGCCCCATATCAAGTATACGATCAATACCGGCAATAAATGCTAAGCCTTCAGGCGGCAATCCAATTGTACTAAATGTAGCTAATAGAACAACAAAGGATACACCTGGTACACCAGCCATTCCTTTAGAAGTAACCATTAAAACAAGCATCAGCGTGATTTGCTGTACAATGCTTAACTCGATGCCAAACATTTGTGCAATAAATAAAGAAGCTATTGCCTGATATAAAACGGAACCATCCAGGTTAAAAGAATAGCCTGTAGGAATAACAAAAGAGGCAATATGTTTTGGACTTCCTGCCTGCTCCATCTTCTCCATAATCCTTGGAAGTACCGTTTCTGAACTTGCGGTTGAAAAGGCAAGTAATAATTCACCTTTTATTATCTTCAATAATTTAAAAATACTAAATCCAACAAATTTGGCCATTAATCCTAAGATGACAATGACAAAAAAGATCATCGTTCCATAAACGGTAATGGCTAATTTCCCTAATGGAATTAAGGATGAAAAACCGTACTTAGAAATGGTTACACCAATTAGAGCAAACACGCCAATTGGAGCGTATTTCATAAAGAGGTTCGTCACATAAAACATTGCTTTTGCTGTACCCTCGAAAAATCTTAGTACTGGTTTCCCGATATCCCCTACTGCGGCAATACCAAGGCCAAATACTACAGCAAAAAAGATGATGGCCAGCATATCTCCTTCAACCATTGCTTGTACCGGATTTGTGGGCACTATATGCAGAAGTGTATCTGCAATGGATTTGTCCTCTTGCGCTTCATTCGTTTCAACATAGTTTGAAATGTCACTTTGCTGCAGAGTTTCCATGTTTAAGCCGGCACCTGGCTGGAATATATTAGCGGAGACTAGGCCTACTGCTATAGCAACCAGTGTCATACCGATAAAATATGCTAAAGATTTGCCGCCAAGCTTACCAACAGACTTGATATCCCCAACACCAGCTATCGCAACAATGATCGTTGAGAGAACAATTGGGACAACAATCATTTTAATTAAACGGATAAATAGATCGCCCATTGGCTGCAGGATACTTTGAGCGGTTTCACTGCCATAAAAAATCCCGCCAACAATAATACCCAAAACGAGACCAATAAAAATTTGACTTGCTAAACTTAATTTAAACTTTTTCATTCATTACCCTACCTTCTTTTGTTTGTTATAAACTTGTGTTAGGCAAGGAAAACAATGATATTTTGAAATAAAAATAGAATTGACGAAGATGCCAATTCACGTTCTTTCATATTCTCATATGTTTCCTTAAATGCTTACGAGGTTAGCTTTCGGGTTAGGACTAAGGGAAACGGCAAGCCCTTCCTTAATGGATTCACCCCAAGCGGAAACTCCGCTGTAAAAATTGGGTCCCCCGCTCTTAAAAATAAGATTAAGCAACTGACATGAGATCTATTATATTATTTTAATATAATTTTTGTAAATAGAAAGAAATGGGACATGTAAGGAAGAGGGCAGTTTTTAAGAAAAAGTGAGACCAATTGTTCATGCAGTTCGTAGAAGAGATAAGTGATTTTTAATGGCATCAGTGGATTGTACAATATTAAAAGTAATGAAGGAGGTTATCTTATGGAGGAGAGAGTGATCAAGCTCCAGGCTGATCTTGAAGAACTTAAAAATAAAGTTGGCGAAAAAACAGCCGCAAAGCTGGAATTAGATAAATACAGCCGGATCATTCATCGATTGGCAGAATTCTCAGCAGACTGTGAAGAATGCCGTCAGTATTTTGATGAATTAGAAAGTCATCTCTTACAGATGGTGAATCAGGCAAAAACGAAGGAGCTTACACCACAAGAAATAAAGGTTCATAGACAAATGACAGCAAATATCACTTCACATTTAATGAAAAAACATCAACTCGTTCCTAGTGGATACTATATTGGTATATATTTGGCCCTCGGTATAAGCATAGGCTTGGTTTTAGGATTTCTTTTATTTGATAATATGCCGCTCGGAATGCCAATCGGTATGGCAATGGGTGTTGCGATTGGGTCAGGATTAGATGCTGATGCTAAGAAAAAAGGAAAAGTACTGTAAAAGGAATATTGGACGGTAGAAAGCTTAAAGTAATTAAATACCCAATCTAAAAAATAAACGGAGAAATTCCGATTATAAAGTAAATATCACTGAAAAGGGCTTAAATAGACGGAGAAATTCCGCCTATTGCCCTAAATAATATGAAAATGTAAGGTTTTCTTTTAAATAACCGGAAAACCTCCCCTTAAATCCTCGAAAAAGACCAATTTCCAGTAAATAGTCGGAAAAATTCCGTTTAATTTAAAGTGTTAGTTAACTCAATTGTGGACAGAACATTCATTGCCGCTTTAGGAGTGTTGGATGAAACATAACCTCATAATGCTGGGGGGTAACTGATCAAATTGCCCGGATGATGTTAGGTTGATGAAGAAATCCCCTTTGGTTTTGGCGGCCAAATAAAAAAGGTAACTGAAATGACCAGATCAATTGCCAAAGCGATTGACCAAATTCTGGTTACACCCAGTAAGGCTTCTGTTCTTGCTGGGTCACCAATCCAAAAGATTAAACCCATTAATATACCCACACCAATTAGATAGGCTAACAGATGTCTAACCCAGCTTTTCAAGTAATGCTTTGCATAATCCATTCCATAGCGTTTTCTTGGCTTTTCTCCTTGTTTTGTAACGTAATATTGAAAGCGCTGGTCTGCCCATGCAATCATGCTTTTTCCAAATGAAAGGGAAACACCTATATATACGGCAGCGATGGCATGTGCTAATGTAGCAGATTCACCCTGATACAAATCAAAGCCAGCTGTAAGTAACAAGATAACATCAATGACGGGAGTTAAAGCTAATAAAAACAACCCAAGACTTTTTCTCTTGAAAATATACCGGGTCACTAACCCTAATAAGATGACGACCCAAAACATCACTTCACAAAAGATAATCATCCAGCCAACTATACTCAAACGATCCAGCTCCTTTTTAATACAGTTGTATTATTTAAAAAGATTATAACATCTGATTTTAAATAATACAATCGTATTATAAAAACAATTTATGATAAAATAAAACTATGCCAAAAATAGTTGATCATAATCTAAGAAAAAAACAAATTGCTGAAGCGTCATGGAGGGTTATTCTTGAACAGGGAATGGAAGGAGCAACAGTCCGGAATATAGCAAAAGAAGCAGGGCTCTCATTAGGAGCATTACGTCACTATTTCTCCACTCAAGATGAACTGCTTGAATTTGCGATGAAGCTTGTTATGGAACGAGCAACAGAGCGAATAGAAAAAATAGCTGTAAAAGAATTACCTCCAAAAGATATGATATTGCAAATCCTGATGCAGCTTGTCCCAACAAATCCCGAAACACTGGCTGAAATGGAAGTGTGGTTTACGTTTATAAGCTACGCAAGACATAAGCAAGTGAATATGGATCTTCCACATGATAGGATCTATCAGGGAATGACCAAGCTTATTCGATCAATGGACCAGTTAAAACTGTTGCGTAAAGACTTAAATATCGATCTGGAAATTGAACGGTTGTATGCATTAGTTGATGGGGTCGCCATACATGCCTTAATGGAAAAAGAACGAATGAACCAAGAAAGAATCTATGAGTTATTTGTGTATCATTTAAATTCAATTTGGGTGGTGGAACAATAATTTATTTCAACATGATGTGATTATACAGGAGGAATTCGTGTGATGGATTTGAGTATAAAACCAACTATTATAGGTGAGGCAGTCATCTTGAGACCGTTTAATCTGGATGACTTTCCATCTATTGAAGAGTGTTTAAAGGACCCTGAAGTTTTAAAGCTGACGGGGAGCAGTGCTGATTACGACAGAGAAGCAGTCATAGAGTGGTATAGCACTAGAAATGAGCAGAAGGACCGGCTTGATCTTGCCATTGTGGACAAGTCTCTAAATATAGCAGTAGGGGAAGCAGTTATCAATTTATATAATGAGAAGGATCATAGTATGAATTTTAGAATTCTGATCGGTCCAAGAGGGAGAAACCGTGGACTGGGATCCGAAGCCACTCAATTATTGATTGATTATGTATTCCAGAATACAAATTTAAATCAAATTACCTTGAGTGTATTTGATTTTAATCCGAGAGCAAAGAAAGTGTACGAAAAGGCTGGATTTGTACTCGAAAGTATCGATCAAAACGACCTGGAATTTGAAGGAGAATGGATTGATTCCTTAAATATGGTGTTGAGCAGGGAACGATGGTCTGACCGGTCTGACCGGTCACTGTGACGCCCCGAAATGCCTCGAAACGCCCCGAAATTCCCCGCATTTTGTCGATTGTTAATTTAGAGAAAAGTTTGAAAAAATGTATAGGATTTATTATAATAGTAATAATTCTATTTTGAACGGAGGTGGGGAAGGATGTTGAATCAAGCTGTTTTAGTGTGCGGTTTTTGGAATGAGTTTTTGTATTTTAACCGTGCTAAATTTGCTGTTGAAGTTGTTAACGGGACACGTCTGTCCAATTTTAACAACTTAATAGCAAGCTAAAACAGTGAAAACATCTCTAACCCACTATTTATAACTGGCAAAAGAGGGGCGTTTCATGCTCCTCTTTTTTTTGTTTTAAAATTTGTATGAGATCCATGGGTGTTTTCTGTCCCCATGGTTTTTTGTTATTTAAGGAGGAAATAAGATGATTGCATGCAGTGTAAATGGAGTTAGCAAAATGTATGGCGGAAGCGTCATTTTTGAACATATATCATTTGAAATTCAAGAGCAGGAACGGGTCGGATTAGTTGGCAGAAATGGTAGCGGAAAGACGACATTATTAAAATTATTATCTGGTGAAGAAACCCCAGATCATGGGCAGATACATTGGAGAAAGGGATCTCAAATTGGATACTTGGCACAAATCCCAGATTTTCCAAAGGAATTAACAACGAAGGAAGTATTAAAGACGGCCTTTTCAACTCTTTTACAAACAGAAGAAAAAATGAAAGAGCTGGAGAATCATATGAGTAATCCTGCAAACAGTGATAGGCTGGAAAAACTTATCCTCGATTACGGCCAGCTGCAGGATGAGTTCATGTTAGCAGGCGGATACGAAATAGAAGCGAGCATTGATAAAATCATCCATGGCCTTCAGATTTTACATCTGCAGGAGAAGCCATTCGCTTCCTTGAGCGGAGGAGAAAAAACAAAGGTTGGTTTAGCTCTGATGCTGCTTCAAAAGCCGGACTTTTTAATTTTAGATGAACCGACTAATCATTTGGATTTAATGGCAGTTGAATGGCTGGGGCATTTTCTGAAGGACTACAATGGAACGATTGTGGTGGTCTCTCATGACCGATATTTTCTAGATGAAGTCGTTAATAAAATTTTAGATTTAGAAGATGGAGAGATTCAGTCTTATCCAACAAACTTTACTGATTATATGGTGAAGAAGGAAGATCGGCTGCTGCAGGAGTTTCGTGCTTATGAAGAACAGCAAAAGAAAATAAAGAAGATGAAAGAAGCGATTAAACGGCTCAGAGAGTGGGCAAACCGGGCAAATCCCCCAAATGAAGGTCTCCACAAGCGGGCGAGGAATATGGAAAGAGCATTGGAAAGAATGGAAAAATTGAACCGGCCAGTGTTAAATCGCAAGAAAATGAACCTTGATATGGACTCTTCTGATCGCAGCGGGAAGGATGTAATCAGTCTGAGAGAGGTATCAAAAACATTTGGAGGGCAATTGCTTTTTAATCATGTCAATTTACAGATCTCATATCAGGATCGAACGGCTATTATTGGCGAAAATGGAACAGGGAAATCTACTTTGATTAAGATGATTCTTGGCCAAATGGAAGCAGATGCAGGAGAAGTGGTAATTGGCAGCAGTGTGAAATTTGGTTATCTGTCACAGCATATTTTTTCTGACATTGCAGATGAAACCGTTATGGATATATTCCGCAACGAGGTAAGAGTGACAGAAGGTGAAGCGAGACAGATATTAGCAGGATTTTTATTTTATGGTCATATGGTTTTCCGCAAGGTTTCCCAGTTGAGCGGGGGAGAGCGAATGAGACTTCGGTTAGCTCAGCTGATGTACCAGGATACGAATGTCCTTGTTTTGGATGAACCAACAAACCATCTTGATATTGAATCACGAGAAGTGCTGGAAGACTCTTTGGAGAAATATAAAGGAACAATTCTAGCCGTTTCACATGACCGTTACTTCTTAAATAAACTGTTTGATAAGGTATATTGGATTGAATCACAGGAAGTTCATGGATTTGACGGGAATTACCAATGGGCTAAGCAAAAAATGATTGAGAAAAGAAGCCGCATTCAGCAGGTAGCGATAGAGAGAGAGAAAACTGTTCCACCCAGGCAAAAATCAACTAAACAGAAGAATATAAAGGTCAATAATCTGGAAGAGGTGTTAGAAGAAGTAGAGAAGAAGATTTCTGGGGTAGAAGAAAGGCTGGCAGAAGTTCAGGATTTAGAAATTTTGCAGCAATTGTTTGCAGAGAAGGAGAAGCTTGAGCAGCAGTGGGAAGAACTCTACGAACAAGTGATTGGCTAGTATGCTTTAATATTGGATTAAAAATAAAAGGCTCAATCTGGTGATTGAGTCTTTTCCTATAGAAGAATTAGTTGCTGTTTTCAGCATAGTTTTTAAAGTTATCTAAAATGGCCTGCCATCCTTGCTGCTGAAATTCAACTGGATGAGTGCTCTCGGCATCAAAGGTTTCAACGATCTTGGTTTCGTTTCCGTTTTCTTTAAAGTGTATTTGAACCGTTCTGCCATCACCCATTGTATAGGCGATTCGTTCGTGTAATACAACTTCATCATACACTCCGCCCATGTCGAAGCCAGCGCTTCCATCCTTTGCTTCCATTCTGGAAACAAAGCTTCCTCCAGCTCGAAGGTCGTTTTCAGCGAATGGAGTGTGCCAATCAACAGAGGCACTATTCCAGTTTTTAATATGGTCTGGTTCTGTCCAACACTTCCAAACTTTTTCAATTGGTGCATGAACATTTGTTTCCACAGTAACTTTGTTAGAGATCTGCATGTTTTAGCTCCTTCAAAATGTTTTATTTTGCAGCAAAAACTTGGTGAAAATCTATTTATTATTATAAGTGAATATTTATATTTTCACTATTAAAAATTGTCTTAAATTAATAAACTAATGCTAAGTTTATGGTGTTAAACTATAAAGGTAAATCATACATTGAAAAAGGAGATTCTACAGTGAAAATCAGTGCAGAGTATTTCCCAATAATAGAAACACCAAGATTAAGATTAAGGAAAATAACAGCAGAGGACGCGAACAGTATTTTAGTTTATCTTTCTGATGAGGATGTTATGAAATATTACGGATTATTACCTTTTACATCTGTAGACGATGCGTTAGGTGAGATCGCTTGGTATCAATCCATACAAGATCATCAGACCGGTATGAGGTGGGGCATTACCCTAAAGGAAGAAGATGTTATTATAGGAAGCTGCGGTTTTCATAACGGAGTTGCAAAGCATTTTCGAACAGAAATTGGTTTCGAACTAAGTAAAGCCTATTGGGGCAAGGGAATAGCAGCAGAAGCAATCAAAGCAGTCGTCAGTTACGGCTTTGACCATATGAACATCAATCGAATTGAAGCACTAATTGAACCAGCAAATCAGCCTTCGCAAAAAGTGGTAGAAAAAATAGGCTTTATAAAAGAGGGGCTGTTGAGAAACTATGAATATACAAACGGGAAATTTGATGACTTATACATATACTCTCTATTAAAGCGGGATATAAGGACAGATTCACAATCATTCTAATAAAGGTGATCTATGAAAAAATTAATCATAATATGCTTGGTCATGCTCTTAATCTCTTGTCAGGCGCAAAAGACCAATGATAGCTCGCTTTTGACTGAAGAAGAAATCGTTTCGGCCTTCATTGAAAATGGAATTAATTTAGAAGAAGCAGACAGTACAAAAGGGGATGTTTTTGGCTATAAGTTAAATCATGTGAAACCAGCTGTCTATAAGCTAAATGCTAAAAAACTCTATATTTTTGAGTTTAAATCAGAAGAAGCATTGAAAAAAGGACTGAACGATTTTGATGATCAGACCGCTGCCATGAATTTAGTTTCATTCCGCACCTATGAAAAGCAAAATATATTGATCTTTTACTTACATGAACAAAATTTAAGCTCAAAGGACATTCCTTATGAAAAAGAAATACAAGAAACACTAGATCGTATGATAGAGGGTTAGAGCCAAAATGTTTTTAGATGGTTCTGCCCTTTCCTTTTTTACCAGCTGTAATCCTCTGTATGTCCACAAACGAATGAACATTTCAACTTACTGCTTACATTCATTTAATATTGTGTTTAAAGAAAATGACCATTGTAAAGATTTTATAAATAAGCGAGCATTCAAATTGACTCTATAAAAATAATTAGTTAACATACTCTAGACCGGTTGCTATATTTTTGGGGTGAATGAAGGATGAAGGGCAAACAGAATACAAAGGATATCATCTTGCAAACTGCTACTCGTTTATTTCAGCGTCAAGGCTATAACGGAACAGGGCTTAATCAGATTATAGAGGAAAGTGGTGCGCCAAAAGGCTCCATTTATTATCATTTTCCAAATGGCAAAGAAGAAATTGCCATTGAAGCCATTTCTATGATGAGAAAGCTTGTGTTGGAGGGAGCTGAGAAGGACTTATCTGGAAAAAGTTCAGCAGCAGAGGCATTCGAATATTATCTCGATAATGTAGCCGCTATTTTTGATGCAAGAGAGTGTATCGATGGATTATCAATCGGATTAATTGCATCGGAAACAGCGTTTACACATGAGAGGCTTCGTTATTCATGTGAAATGGTTTTCAAAGATTTTCAGACTCTATATGCCGGGATCCTAATGCAGTATGGATTTAAAAGAGAAAGTGCAGAAGAGATAGGAATCACCATAGCCGCAATGATAGAAGGGGCATGCATTTTGTCGATCACGTATCAAAATGGGAATCCTATCCGGAGGATCGCAAAGCAGCTGTCGTTGCTGTTAAAAATGAATCAAGAATGACATATAGGGGGAAACAGAATGGATATGGGTAATACACAGCAAGTGAAAACGGGAGAAATCAATATTGGTGATTTGCGTGTTGTGCCGATCATCATCTCATTTGTTGTAGCAGGTTTTATTGGCTTGTTTAGTGAAACTGCGTTAAATATGGCCTTAACAAATTTAATTGGGGATTTTGGTATTCATGAAACGACTGCACAGTGGCTAACAACTGGCTACTTATTGACTTTAGGTGTACTTGTACCAGTTTCAGGGTTAATTATGCAGTGGTTTACAACAAGACAGCTATTTATCACGTCACTAATTGCTTCAATTATTGGGACGTTTATCGCAGCAATCGCACCGACTTTTGCTATTTTAATGGTTGCCCGTGTCGTGCAGGCAATCGGGACAGCTTTATTGCTGCCGCTGATGTTTAATACAATGCTTTTAATTATACCGCCGCATAGACGTGGCCGTATTATGGGTGTTATTGGTCTGGTCATTATGTTTGCTCCAGCCGTTGGCCCAACGATTTCAGGTATTATTATCAATAACTTAACTTGGCATTGGATTTTCTGGTTCTCACTTCCGTTATTGATTGGTGCTCTTATTTTTGGCTTATTCTTTATGCAGAATGTTGCAGTTCCTACAAAACCGAGAATTGATATTCTTTCTATTTTACTATCAACACTTGGGTTTGGAGGAATCGTGTATGGATTCAGCAGTGCTGGTGAAGGCGGCGGCTGGGGAAGTCCAACGGTGATCATTGCCATTTTTGTTGGAGTAATTTCTTTAGTTCTATTTTCGATCAGACAAACGAAGATGGAAAAGCCAATGCTTGATCTGCGAGCTTTTAAATATCCAATGTTTACAATTGGATTGCTGTTAATTCTTGTTTGTATGATGGTCATGTTATCAACAATGATCCTTTTACCGCTATACTTACAGACATCACTTGCTTTAACGACGTTTGCAGCAGGGTTGCTTCTTCTTCCAGGAGGAATCATCAATGGAATCCTGTCTCCAGTCATGGGTGGTTTATTTGATAAGTTCGGTCCAAAATGGCTAGTGAAAATTGGGATTGTGATTTTAGCAGGAGCCATGTTTGGATTCTCAACGATTACAATGGAAACAAGTTCTGGATTTATTATTGGTCTTCACATTGTTACAATGGTGGGAATCTCTATGATAATGATGCCAGCTCAAACAAACGGCTTAAATCAGCTGCCGCGTGAGCTTTATCCTGATGGAACAGCCATTATGAATACATTGCAGCAAGTTGCTGGTGCGATAGGAACGGCCATCGCCATCTCTATTATGTCTTCAGGTCAAGAGTCATTTATGACATCTGTAGAAGATCCAGCTAACCCTGTCAATCAGCTTCTTGCATTTACTGCAGGAGTTCAGGATGCGTTCATCTTTGCCATCATTATGGCGATCATCGGATTCGTCATCTCACTATTTGTTAAACGTGTAAAAGTTGAACATCAAATGTAATAGAATGCTAAGACAGCCTCACTATTAAATTAGTTAGGCTGTTTTTTTGCCTAATTAGAAATTAGAGGAAGAATTATGTGTTAATATCGTAATATTCAGATACAAAAGAAGCAAAGAACTTAAGATGGGAATGGAGGTTTTCAATGAACTGCTTATGCAAAACGGGAAGTACTAAGGAAATTAAGGTTGAAGGCGATAGTGGAGCAGATCCGATTTGGTGCAGCAGATGCGGCTGTAATTTAGATCTTGAGGAATTGCCTATTTCGGATGCTTTAAAAGATGAATTATCTTCATGGAGCTTGAAATATGGAGAGTGGATTGATTGGGAAACTGAACAATTCCTTCCTAATGGTGTGCAATTGGAGGAAGTGTTTAACGAAAGTGGCGTCTTATTAACAATGCAGTTGATTGAAGAACTTGGAGATAGATATATCGTTCAATATGTAGCATCTAATTATCGGGTCTTATCAGAAAGAGACACTGAAAATGAAATGGTTCAGCGGCTGGATGATTACTTGCCAAGACACAAGCACGACTTTGAAAGAGTAACTAAATTAAATAATCTGGATAGAAATGAGTTGCTCCCCTTGCTGCCTTCTCTCATGGAATGGATGCAAGACATCAATTGGCCGATTGCGCGTGAGGTTGCGCAGCTGCTGTTAACATACCCAAAGGATATTATCCATCTTATTAAAATTGTTTTAACAATCAATGATGAACCTTGGAAATACTGGTGTTTGGAGTACTTGGTTAAAGAAATGCCAGATGATCTGAGAGCAGATTTTAAAGATGATTTATTATGTATAGCAAAAAGACCTACGGAAAGTGAAAAAGATGAGGATCTGGATGAATTGGCAATCGAAATATTAAGTACTTTAGCATGATGTCACTCTCTTTTTGTTTTAAATAGACAGAATATAATATTTGATAATAGGAGATGATCAAATGGGCATTAGAAACTCAGCAAAAGCGATAATCATCCAAGATAACCGCTTACTGGCAATTAAAAAACGCGATGAGGCAGGAGGGTATTATATACTTCCAGGCGGCGGCCAGGAATTTGGAGAAAACCTTCATCAGGCGTTAAAAAGAGAATGTATTGAAGAAATCAATGCAAGTGTAGAAATTGGAGAGTTGCTTTTTATCCGTGAATATATTGGGAAAAATCATGAACATGCCCATTTTGATCACGAGATTCAGCAGACAGAATATATGTTTTTATGCAGGATTTCAGAGGACAGTAAAGAAATAGGAAATGGAATCAATCCTGACGATGGCCAGATTGGTGTAGAATGGCTGAATATATCAGAGTTATTGGAGCATCAATTATACCCGCAGACCATGCGGCAGTTCATCATGAACTATTCTGCAGGCAAACAACAGCCTGTTTACTTAGGAGATATAAACTAGTTTAAGAGAGGAAGCAGATGGAAACGACGACTCAATTATATTTAGTCAGACATGCTCATTCTGACTATACACCTGATGAGCTAAGAAGGCCGCTATCTGTGCGTGGTTATGCAGATGCGGTTCGAGTAACAGAAGTTTTAAAAGGGGAAAGAATTGATTATGTTTACTCAAGTCCCTATAGACGGGCTTTGCAGACAGTGGAAGGAATTGCAGAATACATAGGCAAAGAAATACTTATAGAAGAAAACTTTAAGGAAAGAACCTTATCTGCCCACCCTTTAGAAGACTTTCAGGCAGCTATTGCGAAGGTTTGGAGTGATGAGGATTTTTCCTGGGAAGGCGGGGAATCCAATCGGCTTGCTCAGCATAGAGGCATTACCGTTACAAAGGAGCTGCTTAAACGGCATCCAGGCCAGAAAGTGGCTGTTGGCACACATGGAAATCTGATGGCGCTGATCATGAATTATTATCATAAGGATTATAGTTTTGATTTTTGGAAGAGGCTCGACATGCCTGACATATATAAACTCACCTTTTCCGGTGAGGATCTTATAAACATAAGAAAAACGCAATGACTGTGAGGAGTAAAGAGATGTTTGTGAAGGTGTATGAATATTATATTCAAGACGATAAACAGGAGGAGTTTTTAGATATCCAAGAAAAGGCCAGCAGAATATATGGCAGATATCTATTATTCCATACACAGTACTTACAGAGTAATGATGATCCCACAAAGTGGGTAGAAATAACGAGATATAATGATGAGAAAGAATACGTACAAAGTCTTGAGTTAATTAATCAGCATTCAGAGATCCAAGCTTTATTTAAATCCTTCCAATCTGTCCTTCTTACACCTAAAAGGGAGATACGAGAAGAAAATTATACAATTAGAAAAGAGATTAGCAATACTAAAGAAAAAGGACGGATGACATGAGCAAGCATCTTGGACAGAATGAGGAAATTCGTTTTACTTTGCCTACAGACTGCGGGAACTCACCGAAAAAGAAACTGATCCAAGAGATCATAGTGGCAGCTGCTCGTAAGGATTCATCCTTTATTTTAGAGTATTGTGATGAAGCTCTTTGCTGGAAGATTGTAAATAAAGTAAACCTTCAAGGCAAAGAAAAGGCCGGAGCATATTTACAAAGCAATATGATGATATCACAGCTGGAATTATTATCAGTAATTACACATGGTAAACACGCGGCAGCACATGGTCAACTTACATTAGCAAATGGAGATTCCTATTCTTTTTGCCATGTCATTGATTTTATCAGTGCGGGGAAAAATGTGCTTAAGAATGTTACGTCCTATGTAATTAAGCTGGATGAATAGTGAGGATTGAATTCGTATGATTGACGGTCAATTTTAAATAGGATATTATAGATACCGTAAGTCTATAATTAGAAGGTGAGTTTGTTGAAATTTTCAAAAGCAACTAATTACGCATTACACTCAATGGTTTTTTTAGCTGTTATACCATCTGGGAAAACAATTGGAGTAAAGTCGCTGGCTGAAGTCCAGAAAGTATCGCCTACGTATCTATCAAAGGTGCTGACAAACCTGGTCAAGGCCGGTTTTGTAGAATCTGTAACAGGTGTAAACGGCGGATATAAGCTAATTAAGGATCCGAAAGAAATTACTTTTTTAGATGTGATTCAAGCAATTGAAGGCAAAGCATCCTTTTTTCAATGCGGCTTAGAAAATAACATCCATGATCGCCGAAATTGCATGATTGAAAACGTCATGAATGAAGCGGAGCAAAAAATGGAAGAGCATTTAACGCTGAATACCATTGCAGGGGTAGCTGAGAAAGTAAATGCCGATATGATCACGCATATTCACACAGCAGCAAACTAAATTTTTTTCTTCTAATTATAGACTATAAGTATCTTTAATATCTTTTAAAGAGTGGTCAAAAACAGCATTTGATATCAGCTTAAAAAATTAACGAATGAGGTGGCGTAAGTATGTTAGAGTGTATCATTATTGGCGGTGGTCCCGCGGGATTAAATGCAGCATTGGTTTTAGGAAGAGCAAGAAGACAAACTGTACTGTTTGACAATAACGATGCCAGAAACAAGGTGACACACGAGTCGCATGGCTTTATAACAAGAGATGGTGTAACACCTAAGGAATTCAGAGAAGCAGCGCATAATGATATTCGTAAATATCCTTCAGTAAAAATTAAGAAGGAAACAATCATTGAAGTATATAAGGAAGAGAATGGACTAATCAATGTGAAGACTGCAGATGGACAGATCATCACAAGTAAAAAACTTATTTTTGCAACAGGATTAAAAGAGAGACTCCCCAATATTGAAGGTGTTAGGGCGTTCTATGGAAAAAGTTTATTCAGCTGTCCATATTGCGATGGCTGGGAACAAAGGGATCAGCCACTTGTGCTAATTTCAGAAAATGCACATGCTGTCCATATGGCAAAAATGATTTATCAGTGGAGCAAAGATTTAATTATTTGTACGAATGGGAACAAAACGATCTCAGATGAAGATAAATTAGTATTTGAGCGTAAAGGAATTCTCGTGAGGGAAGAAAAAATAGCCCGCTTACACGGTACGGATGGCAAGCTTGAAAAGATCATCTTTGAAGACGGCCATGAAATTTCAAGGACAGGCGGGTTTGTGACAACTGAACTTTATCAAGGGAATCAGTTTGGAGCTTCGTTGGGCTGTGCGTTAAATGAAAATGACGGAATCATTGTGGACACTTTAGGAAAAACAAACATAAATGGCGTATTTGCTGCAGGGGATACATCGTTCTCAGGACCTTCACAGCTGATTATTGCAGCAAGTGAAGGAGTACGCGCAGCGGCTGGTGTGAATAGTGAGCTGACGATGGAGGAGTTTTAATTCGTTTGGGCCAGAGCAATAATAGAAGGACGGCACAGGATGAGGTATATCATCTTGTGCTTTTTTTGTACGTGGAGTCTTCTTGTTATTACTTAAATATACAAAACTCCCACAGTCATGTACTCGCTTTCCGGCTGGGCGGGTGCTGAGCATAAGCAGAGTCTCGCACTCTATCGTTTCGACCAATAGTTATAGTATAGATACTTTCCGAAAACGGAAGAATCACAAATGATGCGCATAATAAACGGAAGAATTCCGCTTATATCGTAAAACCACTTAAAATGAGCTTAAATAGACGGAGAAATTCCGTCTAACTGACCGAAAACCATGCAAATGGGCGTTTTTTTTCAACATAACCGGAAAATCTCCGCTTATTTCGCCTCGAAATAGCCCGATTCCGTAAATAAGGGTAAAATCTCCGCTTATTTCACTGTCTTATTCAAGAAACACATCTACCAAAAAAACTATCGCTCAGAAAAGAACAGCCAACTTTTTAAAAAGAAGGGTTGATTAATTGTATATATTGTATATAATGTATATATAAACAATATATACAATAAAAGAGGTCGTTATGCAAATTATCATTTCAAATAGCTCAAAGCAGCCCATATATGAGCAAATTTATGAACAGCTGAAAACGAGTATCCTTTCGAATGAATTAGAAGCAGGACAGTCGCTTCCTTCTATGCGGCAGTTAGCAAAGGACTTAAATGTAAGTCTTATTACAACAAAGCGCGCATATGAGGAGCTGGAGAAGACCGGGTTCATTTATTCAATAGTCGGAAAAGGCTCTTTTGTGTCAGAGCAGAATAGTGAGATGGTGAAAGAAGCAAAGATGAAGGGGATTGAGGAGCAGCTGCTTACTGCCATTCGAAATAGCAAAGACATTGGCATCAGCCTTACAGAATTAAAAGAACTACTGACGATTCTTTACAGGGAGGAAGAATAATGGAAAACATTATAGAACTTAAAAATGTTCATAAATCATTTAAAGGGTTTGACATTAAGAATTTTTCGATAGCTGTAAAAAAGGGGTTTGTCACAGGATTTATTGGAGGAAATGGAGTTGGGAAATCAACAACCATTAAAATGATTATGAATTTGCTGCAGCCAGACAGCGGGACGGTTTCTGTTTTTGGCTTGAATTATAAAGAGCATGAAAAAGAGATTAAGCAGCGAATTGGATTTGTTTATGACGAAAACATTTTATATGATCATTTGTCACTAAATCAAATGAAAGATATTGTGAAACATGCATATGAGAACTGGGATGATCATCTTTTCAACCATTATGTAGAACTATTTGATTTGCCGCTGAAGAAAAAAATTAAAACCTTTTCGAAAGGAATGATGATGAAAGCATCCCTCACGATGGCTTTATCACATCATGCCGAGCTAATCATTATGGATGAGCCAACATCCGGATTAGATCCAATTTTTAGACGAGAACTCCTGGAGATCCTTCATCAGCTGATGCAAGACGGTGATAAAACGATCTTCTTTTCTACACATATCACAACAGATTTAGACATGATTGCTGATTATATTACCTTTATTCATAACGGCGAGCATATCTTCACAAAAGATCTGATTGAAATTGAAGAAGAGTATGCAATTGTTAAAGGCGGATTGGAGCTTTTAGATAGAGAAATAGAGCAGGAATTTTTGGCAGTTCGCAAATCGAATTACGGTTTTGAAGCTTTAACAGCCAATAAGGGAAGAGCAGAAGAGGTCTTTGGGGATATGGTGATTATGGAGAAGCCTACATTAGAAGACATTATGTATTACACAAAGAAAGGAGCGGAGCAGCATGTTTAGTTTAGTTCGGAAGGATCTTATCTTGCAGAAAAGTTCTATCCTGCTGTTGCCGGTTTTGTGTGCATACTTAGCATTTAATACATCAATTTTATGGATTGGAATTGTTTTTAGTATCGTTATATCATTAAACTCTTTTTCAACAGATGAGAAGTCGCCAATTCATATTCTATTTAACTCACTTCCATATACAAGAAAAGAGATCGTTACTTCAAAATATATCAGTGCGTTCATTTTTACAGCAGTGGTTGCGATCGCTATCTTTATAGGAAATTACTTTATCAATGGTATGATTGTTGATTGGAAAGTGTTTGTACTAATGTTTGGTATTGTCCTAAGTGTCATTTCAGTTATTTTTCCGCTCTCTTATAAATTTACAAGCAACCAGCTATTGATGGTATCACTTGTGTTGTCGGGCATCTTTTTAGTGGCGGTTAATTTTTTCGTTAAAAATTGGATTGATCAGATTCGAGCGTTTATTGGATGGCTCCTTGCTTTGGAGGGAAATCAGATCTATTTTATGATGGCGGGTGCTGTTTTCATTTTATATGCAGGTTCGTGGCTTTTATCGATGTATATATATAAGAAGAAAGTATTTTAAGAGCGTGGTGTTGTCCGCGCTCTTTTTTGATAGTGTTGCAGTGAACTGGTCCCCTGGCAATTATGCGTTTGGCGCAAAAAAGCCAGGAGAACCGTCCTCCTGACTTTCCTGACTTAGTGGTGGTGACCGCCTGTGTCGCCTTCTTGTTTAATGCAGTTTTGAAGGGCATCCAGGTCGCTTTGTGATAGTTCTCCGACAATGAATTGCTTTGTGGGAACGATCATGGAACCGGCGCTGCTGGCATGGACTTTTACATAGTAGAGACCATCCTGGTCAAATGGTTTGCTGAGGCCGAATGTACCATCTCCCAAGTTTTCAGCTTCTTCCATACCGTAATTCAAAGATCCGTCCTGCTTCCAGATTTCTAAGTGAACGAAATCCGGGTTTTCTATAGTTTCTCCACCTTGAGTGAGTTGAACCTGGATTTGCTCAGATTCCTCTTCTGCAAAATACTCAGGTATCATAATGTCTGCTTCAAGAGGAGATTTTTGCTCGTATAGTTCAGCAACATTTTCATCAAGTGAGCAGGCGCTTAGAAAAAGAGCTGAAAGGATAAAAACACCAAATATTCTTTTCATAGATATAATCTCCCTTTACGCATTCAAAAATCTTTTTATAGCAGGAATCCTTTGGATCACAAGCAGGTCGAGCAGCCATACAATGACCAGTGACAGGCCGACTAGCGGGAAGATAATCCCTAAACCTATGAGTGTA
Organism: Cytobacillus gottheilii; assembly: GCF_018582665.1. NCBI lineage: Bacteria > Bacillati > Bacillota > Bacilli > Caryophanales > Bacillaceae > Cytobacillus > Cytobacillus gottheilii. The sequence continues at coordinate 245,382 of NZ_CP071709.1, forward strand.
AATAGGAAAAGCTTCTTATTGAAGATTTTAGGAGCTTTAGGTGCACCCATTTCTTTTTTAGGCTTGCGTTTTAACCATAAATATAAACCGCTTAGGACGATTAATATAATCCCCAGACAGATAAATAAGCTAATTAACTGGTTGATGAGACCAAATTCTGTTCCTTTATGAAGTGTAATACCAATGGCAATGACTTTTCCCATAAATCCATAGTTGTCATAACGATAGTCTGTTAATACAGCACCGGAATACTGATCAATATGCATTGTTAATTCGTCTTTTGCTTTTGGAGGGAAAGCTGATAAGGTATACACACCTTCTTTTGTATTCGGAATACTAATGGTGTAGCTTGGATGAAGACCCTCTCTATTGGCGATGGATACGACTTCATCTATTGAGACGGGAACATAGTCCTGAATATCGGACTGCGGGACTTCTAAATTTTCCGCTGCCCATGGAACATCTGCAATATCTTTTGTTTTTACGATCGATTCAGGTCCGCTTCCTACCCAAACAGAAGGAGGATATCCTGTACCAGTATTTGTAACAATGGTTTGAAAGTTAGTGCCCCAGAAGCCGGACCAAGGCAACCCTGTCATAATGAGAAATAACATTCCAGCTGAGATCCAAACAGCCGGAACAGCGTGAAGATCTCGTCTAAAGATTTTTTTCCCTTTATTAAATCGAATGAACAGCGTGCCAAGAAGGCCGGTCTTTTTCCGTGGTGCCCATAAGAAAAAGCCGGTAACGATTAATACAACTGCCCAGCATGCCACTAGCTCCACAACACGATCCCCGATTGTGCCGGCCATTAGTTCTCCGTGGAACTCTTCAATTTTATCCATTATACGATCTTCATTATTAAGTGATCCAACCAATTCACCTGTATAAGGATTAATAAAAGCCGTGTATGTTTCATCATTCATTGACACGGTTGCTTCACTTGAACGTGTTTCGCCTTCTCCAGGACGGTAAGCTGTAATCAGCCCATTTGGATATGCTGCTGATACAGATGCAAGCTGCTCTGTCGCAGGAAGCTTGTCCCCTTGTTCTTCAACCACATAGTAATCTTTGTACATCGCTTGTTCAATTTGAGGAGCAAATAAGTAAATAGATCCTGTAACCGCCAGGATAACAAGAAATGGTGCAATAATAATGCCGGCATAAAAATGCCAGCGCCAGACCGATCTATATAATGAAGCATCTGTTTGTTTTTTAGAAGAACTTGTCTTCGTTATTTCGCTCATTGGACTTTTCTCCTTCAATCATAGTAAGTGCTGAAAAAAGCGTAAAACAAAAATGTGATAAAAATATGAAGTTATTAATTATGGCAATGTGAAATATTATACATGAATAAAAATAGAATAGAAAAGAGATTAAAATTTTCCTTGATAAATCGTAACGATTACGATACTATTAGAATCGTAATTATTTCGTTTTGGAGGTTATCGTGTTGAATACATTTTACATAAAGAAAAAATGGATGAGTTTAGTGATCTTAATTATATGTGCAGTTATGCTCACGGCATGCGTGGGCACCTCTTCAGAAGAAGGAGAAGAAGATGGAGAGAAGAATATTCACTTCTTATATAACTTCTCAACCAATTCACTTGATCCGCATGTAGATTCTAGTTATGTTCCTATCAGAGCAGGGATTACTGAAACACTAATCCGCTTAGATGAAGAGAACTTAAGCATCGAACCGTGGCTGGCTGAAAGCTGGGAAGGTGAAGATGGTGAAAACTGGACAATCAAGCTTCATGAAGGCATTAAATTCCAGAACGGAAATACAATGGATGCAGAAGCGGTTAAAAAGTCCTTAGATCGAGCATTAGCAGAAAATGTAGCGATTCAGAATGCATTAAAAATAAAAAGTATCGAAGCAGATGGTCTTACACTGCAGATTACAACGGAGCCTTTTCCAGAGTTTATTTCAGAACTAGTGAACCCAAATGTTTCTATTATTGATGTGACGGAAGAAGATATTGTTAACCATCCGATTGGCACAGGACCTTTTAAGCTTACATCATTTTCACCGGGCAGCAAGCTGGAACTAGAGCGTTTTGATGATTACTGGGACGGAGCATCAAAATTAGATACTGTGACATTCTCTTTTAATGAAGATGCAAATGCACGCTCGTTAGCACTGGAATCAGGTCAGGTTGATATTGTTTACCGTCCTGAAGTAGAAACTTTAGAAAACCTGCAATCTAATGAATCAATTGAAGTAGAGTCAACAGCAACATTCCGTGTTCACCAAATGACAATGAATGTTCAAAGAGAAGGTTTAAAAAATGTTAATGTCCGCCGTGCTGTCGACGCGTTAATTGACAGACAGGGAATCGTTGATGAAATTCTTCTTGGGCATGCTGAGGCTGCTACTGGGCCGTTCTTGCCTTCACTTCCGTTTGCACCGGATTATGAAGAAAAGCAGCAAGGTGCTGATGTAGCCGTTGAATATCTAAAGGAAGCTGGTTATACAATGCAGGATGGTGTAATGCAAAAGGATGGAGAGCCACTTAAGCTAACTCTTCTCACATATCCTGCGAGAGCAGATTTGCCGCTGATTGCACAGGTGTTCCAATCAGATGCAAAACAAATTGGCATTGAAGTGGAAATTAGACAAATTGAAATTCCGGAAGAATATATGGCTTCAAACCGTGATTGGGATTTAGCTACTTACAGTAATTTGACAGCACCACGCGGAGATGCTGGATATTACTTGAATGCTACTTACCATCCAACAGGAGCATTAAACTTTAGCGGAGCTGATGAGCCAGAACTGACAGCTATTATTGATGAGCTGAATCAAGCGGTAGACCAAGATGAGCGTTCTGCACTAGCCGAGCAAGCTGCTGACTATGTGAATGAACAAATGATTAACTCGTTTGTGCTGCATCCTTCTACCATTGTTGCTTATAATAAGGACAAAGTGGCAAATTGGGTAACAACCAAAAGTGAGTACTATATGATTAACAATAAGTTGGATGTGAAATAATGTTTAAAATCATCACCAGGAAATTCCTTGAAGTATTAATATTCGTTTTATTTATTACGTTTGTTAGCTTTCTGTTCATTAGGCTAGCCCCTGGTGATCCAGTCTTAACTATTCTAAATGTAGATGAACTTTCAGTAAGCCAGGAGCAGGTAGAAGCTCTTAGAACTGAAATGGGATTCGATCAGCCAGTTCTCGTCCAGTACGGGCTCTGGCTTTTGAATTTTATCCAATTAGATTTTGGCGAATCCTTTGTAACAGGACAAAAAGTGATGGACATGATTGCTGCTGCTTTACCTGCTACTATAGAGTTATCGTTAGGTGCGATTGTTGTCATGCTGCTGGTCGCTATTCCTCTGGGCTCCCTTTCGGCTCTATATCGTGATCATTGGATCGATCATGTCAGCAGAATTCTATCAATTATTGGAGCGGCAATCCCTAGCTTTTGGCTTGGGCTTATTTTCATTCAGCTCTTTGGAGTTAAGTTAAATTGGTTCCCAACGATGGGAAGAGACGGAATCATGTCTTTATTTCTGCCATCTATCACATTAGGTTTGGCAATTTCGAGTGTATATGTGCGTCTCCTTCGTTCTAGTTTGCTTGATTCGTTTAGCCAGGAATTTATTCGAGCAGCACGTGCACGCGGATTGTCGGAAGTCCGGATCTTTTTCATGCATGCATTCAGACATAGTATTCCGCCTGTCATTACTGTTTTTGGTGTGAGCTTAGGGAGTTTAATCGGCGGTGTTGTTGTTATTGAAGTCATCTTTTCCTATCCTGGTTTAGGAAGTCTTGTTGTCGAAGCGATTCGGCAGAGAGATTACCCCTTAATTCAGGGATATATATTGGTGATGGCTATGATTGTATTTGTCGTAAATACATGTGTTGATCTCTCGCTTCGCTACTTAAACCCTGAGATCAGAATGAAAGAAATGGAGAACAAATAATGAAGTTGTTGTATGCTCTTGCGCAAAAAAAACAAAAAGGAAAATGGCAGCTAAATTTGCTCAAGCTTCTGCTTGTCGTTATTGTGCTTGTTTGTCTTTATACCTTCTTATATTTACAGCACGATGCAACATTAACCAATCTTGGCGAAAGGCTGCAGGACTCGAGCTGGGAGCATCCGCTGGGTACCGATCATCTTGGCAGAGATGTTTTGACAAGGCTTCTGTTAGGCGGACAGCAGACGATTGGTTATAGTTTATTTGCGCTTCTGGCTGCCCTGCTCGTTGGAATTCCCATCGGCCTTATATCAGGGTATAAGGGTGGTGTCGTTGATCGTATTTTTATGAGAATTGCGGATGGGTTTTTGGCATTTCCAGATACGATTGTAGCGATTGTGCTTAGCGGTTTGCTTGGTCCTGGGATTGGGAACTTAATGCTTGCCATTGTATTGGTCAAATGGGTGAATTACGCGCGGCTTGTCCGCAGTACTGTCATGATTGAGTCTAAGAAGGACTATATTTTAGCAGCTCGCACAAATGGATTATCTTCATTTAGCATTATCAAAAAGCATATGATTCCTCATATTGTAGGGAATGTCCTTGTCATGGCAAGTTTGGACCTAGGGAAAATCATTTTATTAATTTCTTCCCTCTCCTATATTGGTCTTGGTGCACAGCCGCCAGTTCCAGAGTGGGGCACAATGCTGAACGACTCAAAATCACATTTCCAATCACATCCTGAATTAATGATTTATCCAGGTTTAGCGATCGTACTTGTCGTATTAATTACAAATATGCTTGGAGATTATTGGAGAGATCGCTTTGATGTTAAAAAGGAGATGCAAGGATGATTCTATCAATTGAACAATTAAATGTCAGCACGAAGGAAAAACAGCTTGTTCATAATGTCTCTTTGTCCGTTCGGAAAGGGGAATGGTTCGCCTTAGTGGGTCAAAGCGGGAGCGGAAAAAGCGTGTTGTCACAGGCTATAGGACAGATGCTGCCCGCAAACTTAAAGGCGAATGGAACTATTCAGTTCATGGATCAAAACATGCTGACTTTAGACAGGAAGCAAATGAAAGATATTCGCGGCAAGCGAATTTCATATATTTTTCAGGATTATCATGGCTCTTTTACTCCTTTTCGAACGATTGCTCAGCATTTTCAGGAGTATCAAAAAGCACATGGCATCTCAAGTAAAGAGAAACGAAAAGAGAATGCCATTGAAGCGCTAGAATCAGTCGGATTGGATGCATCTTTTTATAAAAGGTATGCATTTCAGCTTAGCGGAGGGCAGCTTCAGCGTGTTTCAATCGCCTTAGCGCTTATGCTCTCACCAGAACTTGTGATTGCAGATGAAATCACGACTGCTTTGGATAGTGTTTCAAGTCATAAAATTCTGCAGTTATTAGCTCAAAAGCAGAAGGATACGGGCTGTGCCATTCTTTTTATTACGCACGATTGGCGTCATGTTAGGCGCTATGCCGATCGTCTGGCTGTCATGAAGGATGGCCAGATTATTGAAACGGGCGGAAAACACCGTATACTCGATCATCCGAGACACGAATATACCCGTCAATTGATTAAAGCAGCTCCTATCTTAAGCAGCGGGCTGCGTTCAGGTTTAGAAGAGGAGAAAAAACATGAACCTACTTTCAGTTAAAGATCTAGTTAAATCCTATAATGGAATAAACGCCGTGGATCATATATCATTTGATCTGAAAAAGGGAGAATGTCTTGGCCTTGTCGGCGAAAGCGGCTGTGGAAAAAGTACACTTTCACGCTGCCTGCTTCGGCTGGAGAGTGTAGATGCTGGTTCAATCACTTTTAAAGACAAGGAAATTCAAAATTTAAGCCAAAGTCAGCTTCGGCCAATTCGTAAGGATATACAGATTATTTTTCAAAATCCTACAGCAGCCTTAAATCCCCGCTTGAAAATAAAGGATTCCATACTAGACCCATATCTTCAATACCAAAAGGAGTTATCATTAACTCATTTTTCTTTTACGTCAAAGGATCAGTACGTCAATCAGCTTTTAGAAGCGGTTGGATTGCCTAAAGGGATGGGAGACAGATATCCGCATGAAATCAGCGGCGGACAGCGGCAGCGTGTGACCATTGCAAGGGCCATCAGTATTGAGCCTGAAATGTTGATTCTTGATGAGCCAACTGCTAGTCTTGATGTGATCACGCAAGCGGAAGTATTAGCTTTACTGGCAGAGCTTCGTCAGCAATTACAGCTATCTTACTTATTTATTTCACATGACTTAACAGCTGTTAATCAATTAAGCCAGCAGATTATGGTGATGAAAAAAGGAAAAATAGTCGATCAATTTCCTGTTTCTCAACTATTTTCAGAGGATCGTCATTCGTATACAAAGGAATTAATTGAAATATTTTAAGGGCATATGTCCATCGGAGGATTAAATAGAATGGAAATGCGGAAATCAGCCGTTTCAAAGGGTTTACAGACGACTGTCACTCATCAGGAATATATTAAACTGGCCATTCCGCTGATTATTGCAGGGATTTCAACACCGCTGATCGGAGCTGTTGATACTGCTGTAGTAGGGAGGATGCCTGATCCGGTGGGGATAGGTGCTGTATCTATCGGTGCAGTTATTTTTAATACAATTTACTGGATGCTGGGCTTTTTAAGAGTAAGTACAACAGGCTTAACAGCACAGGCAATCGGTGCAAATGATAAGGAGGAATCTGCCTTATCATTTTTGCGTCCTATGGCCATAGCACTTGGTATTGGTCTTATTTTTATTATTCTGCAAGGTCCAATTCTGTATGTTTCTCAAAAGTTATTAGGCATCCAATCTGAAATAGAGTCATTGACCTCTGCGTATTTCTCCATAAGAATCTGGGGAGCGCCTTTTGCACTTTTAAATTATGTGTTAATTGGGTGGCTGATGGGATTAGGGAAGGTCAAATTATCATTAGCTACACAAGTATATATGAACATATGCAATATTTTATTGGATCTCTTATTTGTACTCGGTTTTGGAATGGGTGTAGCGGGAGTGGCGATTGCTACGTTAATCGCTGAAGTCAGCACCGTTTTCATAGGACTATATTTTGTACTAAAGATGAAACAAATCGACATTAGTTCCGTTCGCTGGAAGCTGATCTTAAAGAAAGATGCATTTATGAAAATGCTTATATTAAATAGAGATTTATTTTTAAGATCTATTTGTCTATTAACCATGACAGGTGTTTTTACAGCGATGAGTGCCAGAATGGATGAAGTGGCGCTGGCAGCAAACAGTATTTTACTGCAGATCCACTATATAATAGCCTATCTGATTGGAGGATTTGGAAATGCCTCTAGTATCCTGATTGGCAAATCCATTGGCAGTCAGCAAAAAACCTTGTTCAAACGAACACTTTCGCTTTCCTTTACATGGGGAGCTATATCTGCAGGCGTGTTAGCGCTCGCCGTTTTACTTTTTGGCGAACAGCTTTTATCCTTTTTTACAAACATTCAGGAAGTAAGAATTCAGGCTGCCTCACTTTTAATCTGGATGGTGGTATACCCAATTGTGGGCTTCTGGAATCTTCAGCTGGAAGGTGTGTTTTCAGGAGCGGCTGAAGCAAAATATGTGCGCAATAGTATTTTTATGGCGCTCATCATGTTTCTGGTGTATACCTTTGCTGTCCAATCAGCCATGACACCGCATCAGCTGTGGCTTTCGTTTATTATTTTTACGTTAGGCAGATCTCTATTTCTAGCGATGTCAGTTGGGAAGTTAGAAAGATTAAAATTCAAATAGAGGATTTTTATGAAAATTCCATAATCTATCAAATTCTACTAGTAGATGGTACTTTCTTCTGTTAAACTGATGATAAAAACGGTAAAAGAGTGTTTGCAATGCAAGAAAAAATAGTAAAGGATTTAGCAGGTTTAATGCTAAAAGGAGACGAACACGGCACATGGGTTGAAATATCAAAATTGATTGATGAAGGATACGATCGTCTATATATTTATGAAATGCTATTAACGAAAGTAATGAGATACATAGGCGAGCTTTGGGAGGAAAACGAAATTTCTGTGGCAGAGGAGCATATTGCATCCAATGTATGCAGTTTTGTGCTTTCTAAAGTAGGAGAAAGTGCTGCGGTCGAAAAAAAGAAGTCTCCAGGCAAGGTAATGATGTTTTGCATAGAAGGGGAAGAACATAGTCTAGGTCTAAAAATGGTCCACAATGTCTTTAAAGAACATAGCTGGGATATACGCTTTTTTGGATCAAATCTTCCTGTACATGATGCAGTTGTATTTGCAAATAAGTGGAGACCAGATGTCCTATGTATCTCAATATCTATCGTGTATAATCTTCCGAATCTGATCCGATTGGTGGAGCAAATTGACCAATTAGACTATCAGCCGAAGATTATAGTTGGAGGGAGAGTATCAACCATGTATCCATTAAATGATTATCTTAAAAGTAAAACTGTGGTGCTGAAGGATTTGGTTGAGGTTAATGATTGGCTTGTGAATAATAGGATTAGCAGCAGAGATTATGTCGGTAGCTAAGAACTATATTGAATCTGTCCCTTTCCCATATTTTATAATGGATGAGCAATTAAAGATCCTGGGAGTATCTGACGAAGTATTTCAGCATTTCCCGCAAGCGTCCAATTTTATGGATTTGGTTGACTATGGAAGTATAAAAAAGGTCGAAAAGTTTATGAAATCTAACGTCGGCCAAACGAAGATTGAAATTAATATGCTGACGAAGCACCAGCCTATTACCCTTTTTGATGTATATATTCAATGGGATTCAGAAAAGAAGTTAAATGTTTTTTGTATTGAAAAACAAGAATTTGTTCATCAGGTCCAATCATTTGTAACAAAGCTGGAAAAACAGCTGAATAACGAAAACCTTACAATTGCTGAGAAACAGGATGAACTCGAACACTCTTTAAAAAGAGTGCAGCAGCTTCTTATGCAGCATGACAATCTATCGAATGTTAGTAAGTTAGTCAGTCACATTGCAGATGAATTGAAGAAGCCCTTAACAAGTATCAGGGGTTTTTTACAATTGCTTAAGCCGCATTTAAGCTCGATTGGCAAAGAGCATTATGCAAATATAGCATTAGACGAAATCAATCAGGCAAACAATCTTATCTACCAATATTTGAATACGACGAAACCAGCTACTCCTAACAAAACCCAATCCAACCTGCAGAAAATGATTACTGAAGTGGTCCAGCTGACAAATGCAGAATCAAAAAAGATCCATTGTGAAGTAAAGTATGTAAAAGAACATATTCTGCCTGCTGTTAATGTTGATGTGAAGCAGATGAAGCAAGTCTTCTTAAACATCCTGAGAAACGGGATGGAAGCGATCCAAAATAGCAAAAACAGAAACAATGGACAAATTCTCATAAGAACGGATTTAACAGATGATGCCATTAGTATCTCATTTGAGGACAATGGAATCGGGATGACACAAGTAACCATTGCAAACCTTTTCACCCCATTTTTCACGATGAAAGAGAAGGGAACTGGAATTGGATTGGCTGTTTCACTGCATATTATCAATATGCATGGAGGCACAATTGAGGTGAAAAGTGAAGCAGAAAGCGGCTCGCAATTTACCATTATTCTGCCTATAGATATGTAAGGATCGTAAATGCAGCTCCGGAAATGCTATTGATAGAGGTGATAAGGATGAATGATGATATAATTATTGCAAACATCATAGAAGATGTCATGAAGGATACATATCTTGCCTACCCCGAACTGATGGAGCGATTTGGAGAACGGGGCAAAGAAAAGTGCAAGGAAGATAACGGGCATCACTTTAAAAATCTCGAAACAGCTTTTTCTGTCAATGAACCAAAGATTTTCCTCGATTATTCACACTGGCTTAACAATGTGTTAACGAGCAGAGGAATGAAAACAGAGCATATAATTGATAATTTTGAGAGAATTTATTCTAAAATTGAAGGCCAACTATCAGCAGAGCGAGAGGAATTTTATCGGAAAGCCCTTGTCCTCGCACTTTCATCTTTGAAGGAAATATAAAAATTTACTTTGTACTGTTACAGAACAAAATGTAAAATATAAGGGTAAAACTGTGTCAAAGGGGTAAGGTTTGTTTTGAAAATGTCAAATGAGGAATTAATCGAAGCCTATCAAGATGCAATAAGACTAGAACTTGATGAAGATTTTATTGCAATGCTAGCAGAAGAGATGATAAGAAGAAACTTAAAAACTACGAAAAAAAAACCAGTTGAAATGAAATCATAGCATCTAGCAAAGCAGTGTTCCAATGCACTGCTTCTTTTTTTTGCGTATATATATGTTCTAATATCAACTTAGGCATTGCTGGAAATACATATCGAGCCAATTGAAGGTTGAATGAAGCACCTATAAATCTTGAAAAAAAGGTGGAAACCTTTTTAATTTATGCTAAAATATGTATAACAGTTTTATAATAAGATTCACACTAGGGGATCCCTTGATAAGGGCTGAGAATAAAGTAGTTACTTTTAAACCCTCATAACCTGAACAGGTTCGTACCTGCGTAGGAAAGTGGCGCTATCATTCATACATTTGCGCTTATTTAAGCGTGCGCAAATTTTAACCACTTTCCTATATTTAGGGGAGTGGTTTTTTGTTTGGCTGAAAAAGAAAGGGGCTAAGAATGTGAAGCTGATGGCTGTGACGAATGGGTGTCAAGAGATCAATGAATTAATGAAATCAATTATTCAAATTCATCCTTATGTTGATTTTATCCAAATTAGAGAGAAACAGCGCAGTGCGGGGGAACTGTGTCAATTAGGTAAGCGCTTAATTAACGAGGGAGTGCCGAAGGAAAAACTGCTAATGAATGATCGTATGGATGTTGCTCTCCTTTTACAGCTGCAGCAGCTGCATTTGCCTGGAAATGGACTGCCGCTTGAGCAGGTGAATGAAAGCTACCCCCATTTAAATGCAGGCATATCTATTCATAATCTTGAAGAAGCTTTAAGAGCGGAGAAACAAGGTGCAGCATATATGCTGTATGGCCATTGTTTTCCGACAGACAGTAAAAAGGGAAAGGAGCCGATTTCATTAAGCTCCATCCGAGATATAAAGAGATCCGTTTCAATCCCTCTGTTTGTCATTGGCGGTATTGATGAGGACCGTATTGAACAAGTTGCCTCATACGGAGCTGATGGAGCAGCTGTTATGTCAGCAATCTTTGCATCCAGTAACCCAGCTGACGCTGCTAAAAGATTAAAGGAGAGGTGTGCACATGTTAAAAACCAATCACACTGAAGTAGCTGTCATAGGAGGCGGAATTATTGGCAGTGCAATCGCTTATTATTTGGCGAAGGATAAACGCAAAGTTGCTCTATTCGAAGAGCGAGAAATTGGAAGCCGGTCAACTAGTGCCGCAGCCGGTATGCTTGGTGCTCATTCGGAATATAAGGAATTTCAGCATGTATACTCCTTTGCACGCAGCAGCCAGCTTTTATATAAGGAACTTTATCATGAATTAAAAGAACAAACGGGAATTGATTTTGAAATGAAAAAAGGCGGACTGCTTCAGCTTGCCTTCACATCCGAAGAGAGAGAAGAAAGGAATTCTCTTATGCAGCTGCCAGACATAGAATGGCTGACAAGAGAGGAAGCAAAAAGAAAAGTACCGCTTTTAACGGATCAAATCATTGGTGCGTCATTTTTAAAGGAGGATGTCCATGTAACTCCTGCCATTGCTTCTAATAGTTTCAGTAAAGGGGCATTCCTTTTTGGGGCAGAGATTTATGAATTTACGAAGGTTTTGTCGGTGGTTAATGAACACAGCCACTACAAGGTTAATACCACACAGGGATCGTATACGGCAGATCAGGTGGTAATTGCCAGCGGTGTGTGGAGCAATTATTTCTTTCAGCAAACAGGGTTAATGAATGCGATTATTCCAGTAAAAGGTGAGTGTATTGCAGTTTTAAATGATCAGCTGCCGCTTGCACACTCCATCTTCCATGACCAGCATTATATTGTCCCAAGAAACAATAATGAACTCATTGTGGGTGCTACGAAAAGATGGAATGACTGGAATGAAGAACCCACCCTTGAGGGGATTGAAATGGTGATTAAAAAGGCAAAAGAAATGCTGCCTCCCATTCAAGGAATGAGATGGCTGAGAAGCTGGGCGGGCTTAAGACCGCAAACTTTTGATGGTTTTCCTTTTATCGGAGAACATCCGGAACAGAAAGGTCTCTACTTTGCAGCTGGTCATCAAAGAAACGGTATATTGTTAGCTCCTGGAACAGGGAGAATGATCGCCGATTTAATAACCGGCAATCCAGTTAATCCAGAATGGGTGGAGGCATTTAAAATTGATCGCCTTCCATCGGCGGTTTCAACTGGGAGGGGGTGAATAGGTGAAGATCGAGCTAAACGGAAAGGTACATGAATTGCCAGAGCACGTAAAAACGACTGCTCAGCTTCTAGCCTTTTTAGAACTGCAAAATCGTATTGTTATTGTGGAAATCAATCAAGACATTGTACTGAAAGACAAATATGAAAGCCATCAATTAAATACTGGTGATAAAGTAGAGCTTATTCATTTTGTAGGAGGGGGTTAATACATGTTAAAAATTGCAGATCGTACGTATCAGTCCAGATTGCTGCTGGGAACCGGAAAATATCCAACTTTTGAGGTGCAAAAGAAGGCAGTAGACGTCTCTGAAAGTGAAATTCTTACATTTGCAGTAAGAAGAATGAATATTTTTGAGGAAACACAGCCTAATTTTCTAGAGCAGCTTGATTTAAAGAGATATACATTATTGCCTAATACAGCAGGTGCAAAAACAGCGGAAGAGGCGGTTAGAATTGCAAAATTGGCAAAAGCTTCAGGATTATGCGACATGATAAAAGTAGAAGTGATTGGCTGTGAGCGTTCGCTGCTGCCAGACCCTGTTGAAACGCTGAAAGCTTCTGAGTTATTACTGGAGGAAGGCTTCATCGTTCTTCCTTATACATCAGATGATGTCGTTCTGGCAAAACGGCTTGAACAGCTTGGTGTTCATGGCATTATGCCCGGTGCATCTCCAATTGGATCAGGGAGAGGAATTATCAATCCATTAAATCTCCAGTTTATCATTGACCAAAGTGATGTACCTGTTATTGTTGATGCTGGAATTGGTTCACCGAAGGATGCTGCATATGCCATGGAGCTCGGAGCGGATGCTGTCTTATTAAACACAGCTGTTTCAGGGGCGGAGGATCCTGTAAAAATGGCATTGGCAATGAAGATGGCGGTAGAAGCAGGAAGATTAGGGTATGAAGCAGGCAGAATTCAAGAAAAGAACTATGGAGTTGCAAGCAGTCCGATGACAGGAATGATCACATCTTGAAAAGCCGTTATTTGAAACAGGAATTATTCATCGGCAAAACAGGACAGAAGAAAATAGAAGAGAGCACAATAGTCGTATTTGGAATGGGTGCTTTAGGTTCTGCGATCTCGGAAATGCTTGTTCGTGCTGGTGTTGGGAAATTGGTAATAGCAGATCGCGATTATGTAGAATGGAGCAATCTGCAAAGACAGCAGCTGTACACAGAGGATGATGCAAAGAAGAAACTGCCTAAAGCAGTAGCTGCAAAACAGCGGCTTCAATCCATAAACAGTCAAACAATCATAAAAGAGCATGTAATGGATATTTATTTTCAAAATGTAGAGGAATTGGCGGAAGGAGCATCCATTTTAATGGATGCAACAGATAATTTTGAAACGAGATTAGTGATTAATGATGCTGCCATGAAACATAACATTCCATTTGTCTTTGGCGCTTGTGTCGGCAGCTATGGAATGACTTATCCGGTCTTGCCTGGAAAGGGACCATGCTTTCATTGTCTGGTTGACTATATTCCATCACAAAATGTAACGTGCGATACAGAAGGAGTAATTAGTCCAATTGTCCAGTGGGTTGCTTCTATGCAAGTTGCACAAGCCATGCAAATCCTAAGCGGTGAAGATGTAACATCGACTTTGCGGTCTTTTGATATTTGGAAAATGGAGCATGCAGAGATGAATGTCGAAAAACTGAAGAATCTTGATTGTCCATGCTGTGGAATAGAGAGACTTCATCCTTTTTTAACAATGGAGAAACAAACGAAAGCTGATATTTTATGCGGGAGGGATGCTGTTCATATCCGTCCTCCGGTACCGAGAACACTGGATCTCAAATATTTGTCAAAGCAATGGGAACAGCAGACCACAAATATGCTGGCTAATGCACATTTACTTTCATTTCAGTATGAGCCTTATCGCGTGATATTATTCAAGGATGGGCGCGCTATCATTCACGGAACCGCTGATATCACCATGGCCAAAAACGTATATACAAGATTGACCGGTTAACCTTTGATCTTCCGTAACCTCATGGGATAAAATTCTTTATGAGGTTATTTTTATACATTTAGAAAATATATTGCAACTAAGCCTAGTATTTTGACTTATTAAAAAGTATTTTTTAAAACTGGAGGGGTAGAAAAAAATGGGATTATTTGATAAGCTGTTTGGCGGAAAAAAAGAATCATTGCCGGAACAGACGGTTGCAAAAAAAGGAACAGAAGGAACCATTAAACTGTATGTTGTTTATAAAGATGAAATGGGTGGTTCGGTTGAAGAAGTAAACGCCTTTATTGATTCATTTGATGAGTTGTGGAATTTTGCAAGTATAGGGGAATCTGGTCCTGTAGATGAAAAATGGGTAAAGCAGCATAACGCGCCGTTACCATCAGATACTGAATATCCATATTTTCTTTTATACCCAGACAGCGGAATGATTAATTATAGCAGACCTTACTTCCATTCAGGCAGTGAAGAAGAGGTTATTCAGTTTTTAGAGAAGTATGAGAGTGAAGAATAAGCGATATGCTCTAAAGCATTAGTAATTGAATTCATTAAGAACTTTCACATATGAGTAGAACCTCGCTATTTGGGTACAATAGAGATAAAGGGAGGTGTCTATCTCATGGCAAAAGATGTTTTGTGTGAAGTCAACAGCTGTGCTTATAATATCAATTCTGAGAACAAATGTGGTGCAACGCAAATTTATATTGTCAATAACAAAAAAGATGATGCTTCGACTAGCAGTGAAACCGACTGCAAAACGTTTGAACCCGCAGATTTATAAGAATGATGGAGGCAACCGGCCATGGTTGTCTCTTTTTTTATACCTTAAACATCAGAAAATCCATGCTCATTCTTTTTGCTGCTAAGATAAGAATGATTGCAGAAAAATCTTTTGCCTTACATTTCTACCTATAGTGTTGATAATAATTATCATTATTATTCGCAAAAAGAGCATTAATTGAAAATTTTTATAGGTATTTTTTAAATAAAGTCGAACTAGTTCAATATATGAATACAATGTTTATCGGAAAGGAAGGGAAGAGAGAATGATTATATATGGTGAAGGGGTACCGTCTTATGAGGTGGGAGAAGGAGTGAGCCGAAAAATTTTAACCCGCGGCGGAGGATTAATGATGGTTGAAGTTACCTTTAAAGAAGGTGCAGTAGGGGCGCTCCATCAACATTTTCATGAGCAAATTAGCTATATTATAAAGGGGAGTTTTCAATTTGAACTAGATGGAAATGTTCAGAAAGTGACAGCTGGAGATAGTATTTATGTGCCATCAAATGCAGCTCATGGTGTTAGATCGCTGGAAGAAGGTTCTGTCATTTTGGATGTCTTTTCACCACAGCGAGAAGACTTTTTAGAATAGGCTCTTCATTTTATCTTTCAAGAGAATCTATCTGCTTTTCTTATATTTCCGTATAATGTAGGAAGAATGGAAAATTAGTACAGATATTTTAGGGGTAAAAGATGAAGAAAAAAAACCTGTTTCTTTTAGTTGGATTTTTTGTTATTTTCCTTATTTTAGCTAGAGCACTATGGATCATGTTCAATACTTCAGTTCCTCAGGTTCATGGTGTCAATGGAATCGTCCAACTCGATCATTTAACTCAGTCAGAAATCGCACTTGGAGGGCAATGGGAATTTTATTCGGATGCATACATAATAGATACTGGTTCATTTTCTGAGAGGCGCAAAGAAATCGGCATGGTAGAAGACATGTGGTATTCATCTGGCGGCTATGGAACATATCGGATAATGATCAATCACCGCCAAGAGGAAAATGCTAGCGAACTCTACAGTATTCGTTTTCCATCTGTACGTGCAAAAACGGCCATCTATATAAATGGTCAATATGCAGGCGGTTCAGGGAACGCTATACCTGAATCCACTCCGTATGATGTTCAATTTCTGCTAAATGGAGATCACACCGAAGTAGTCATACATGTTGAAGATCTTGGGGTAGACATGAAGAAGAACTCTGCAGGAGGTATACTTTTCGGTAAAAGTGAATTCGTTGAGAGAAGTATTCAACTTAGCTCCTTAAGTCAAATAGCTGTAGTTGTTGTGCTTTTACTGCATGGGTTGTACGTTTTTCTTTTGTATTTAATCGGATTCAGAAACAGAGCCCTTTTATTTTTTGTGATGCTCATGATTAGTGCTTCTTTAATGGTTTTAATTTCAGATAATCGATTGCTTCTATCTGTTCTTCCAATGACTTATGCAGCGCTTATAAAAAGTATATTTATTATATATACATGTACAGCATTATTCCTATTTTTGTTTATAAAGTATTTCCTATTTGATTATAAACTTCCTAAATTATTTAATTATTATCCATATATTTGCGTTATTTATATAGTTTTTATATTCTCTGTACCTGTACATGTCATTATAAATTACAGCTTTTTTCTTAGCGTGATCCTCTTTATATCGGGATTGGCATCACTCATACAGTTTGCAAAACTAGTGATCAGCGGGCGGGAAGATGTTGTATTTCTATTTTTTGCAGCGGCAGCAGTTTTAAATAATGTTTTTTGGTCAATTTTAAAGTATCGGATCACAGTAGATTATCACTTTTATCCGTTTGATATCATGGCAGCTGTTATTTTATTTTCTGTTTTTTGGCTGAAAAGTTATGTTCGCAAAGTAAGAGAAACAGAGATATTATCTTCGGAATTGTTAAAATCGAATAAACAAAAAGATGATTTTTTAGCCAATACATCTCATGAGCTTCGCAACCCACTTCATGGTATTTTAGGGATTACCGAGTCGCTTCTTAAAAAAGATAAAAATACCGATTTACAGCTAATTTTAAATATCGGCAGGAAAATGTCATTGCTGCTTGATGATTTGCTTGATTTTACAAGATTAAAAGAAAAAGGAATACTTTTACATATTGAGAGAGTAAGACTGGATTCTGCTGCAACAGGGGTAATTGATATGCTGAAGCATATGAACACTGGGAAAGAGCTAGAAATCAAAATGAGTATAGACGGTAATTTTCCTAGTGTAGCAGCTGATGAAAGAAGATTGGTTCAAATTCTCTATAATCTGGTGCATAACGCACTCAAATTTACAGAGACAGGTTCAGTTGAAATTCGCGCCGAGCATGATGAAACGAAAGCAACCATTTATATAACAGATACAGGCATCGGAATGGATGAGGAACTGCAGAAGCGAATTTTTAAACCCTATGAACAAGGGGATCCAAGCATAACCTCCATTGGCGGCGGGATTGGGCTTGGTTTGTCTATTTGCAAAGAGCTGATCCACCTCCATGAGGGTGAATTGTCTGTTCGTTCGTCCCTTGGTGAAGGGACAACCTTTTCTTTTACATTGCCAGTGGCCAGCAAGGAAATGAGTTCTGTAGAAAGACCAACAGCTCTAAAGCAAAGTGAAATTAAAGTAAGCACGCCAAAGCTGCCAGCAGGAGCGCGAGTAGAAAAAGAAAGATCAGCAAGCATTCTAGTTGTAGATGATGATCCGGTTAATGGAAAAGTTCTGGCTGATCTGCTCAGCAGCAATGAGTATAAGCTTACAACTGCAGTCAGCGGAGAAGACGCTATAAAGCTTCTTAATCAAAAATGGGATCTCATTATCAGCGATGTAATGATGCCAAAAATGTCTGGATATGAGCTGACAAGAAGGATACGTGAGAGATATTCAATCTCAGATTTGCCTATTTTATTATTAACAGCACGTAATCGCCCTGAGGATATGTATGCGGGTTTTCAGGCTGGAGCAAATGATTATGTTGCCAAACCGGTTGAAATGATAGAATTGCAAGCGCGAGTAGATGCACTCGTACATCTGAAGCTGTCTGTTCAGGAACATTTAAGGTTAGAAGCAGCTTGGCTGCAAGCTCAAATCCGGCCCCATTTTTTATTTAATACTTTAAATACGATCCTGTATTTGCAGGAAGAAGACCCAGATAAAATGCGGAGGATGCTTGAAGCATTTATCATTTATCTGCAATCCAGCTTTGATTTCCAGAACTCAATGAGACTTGTGCCTATCCAGTATGAACTTGAGTTAGTTAAAGCTTATTTGTTCATTCAGCAGGAAAGGTTTCAGGAGAAATTAGAGGTGAACTGGGAAGTTGAGGAGGATCTCCATGTGATGATTCCGCCATTATCGATCCAGCCAATCGTTGAAAATGCCCTTCAGCATGGCATCTTGCCGGGGAAAAGTAGAGGAAAGCTTCTTATCTCGATAGCTAGGGAGAGTGAGGGAGTGAACATCACCATTTCTGATAATGGCATCGGAATGACAAAACAGAAAATGAATGAAATTCTGTCGGATGATCGGCTGAAAAACCGCGGAGTTGGAGTTTATAATACGAACTTGCGTTTAAAAAAGTTATATGGAACGGGTCTGAAAATGACAAGCAGTCTTGGTCAAGGTACCACAATCTCTTTCATAGTAAAGAATGAAAGATAACGTTTGGAAACAATTATTAGTGATAAAAACTAAAATTATAGTGATTATCTCTATAAGATGGAAGATGCTGATATTGCACAACATCAGTATCTTTCTTATATAAAAATATCTTTAATTCAAGAATCTTGAATTAGTGAGCAAAATTCATGCTTTTTATATATTCTTCTACTATAATGATTAAAGGATTGCCTTAAACATAAACATTATGTTTTGTTTTCTTTATATAAAAGGTCCTTAAAATCATTTTACACAGGAGGAATTATGACATGAACGTATTAGTAGTGAAAGCAAATAACCGTCCGGCAGCTGAAGGAGTTTCCAGCAAAATGTATGAAACATTTATGGAAGCATTACAAGGTGCTGACCAATTAAATGTGACAACTTATGATGTATTCGCAGAAGATACTCCGTATTTCGGACAAGATCTTTTCAACGCGTTTGGAAAGCTGCAAAGCGGAGAAGAATTAACAGATCTTGAGCAAAGACTATTAGCAGCAAAGCAAAAAGCAATGGACGCTGTATCAGCAGCTGATGTTGTAGTGTTTGCATATCCATTATGGAACCTAACAATCCCTGCGAAGCTTCAAACATTCATTGACTATGTTTATGCTGCAGGATTCTCATTCAAATACGATGAGCAAGGCAACATGGTTCAGTTAATGACTGACAAAAAAGCGATCTTCCTAAGTGCTCGCGGCGGAGTTTACTCTACTCCTGAAATGGCTCCAATGGAAATGTCCACTAACTACTTGCGCAATGTAGTTGGCGGTATCTTCGGAATGGACATCATTGAAGAAGTAGTAATTGAAGGCCACAACGCAACACCTGACAAAGCAGCTGAAATTATTGAAGCTGGATTAGAAAAAGTGAAAGAAGCTGCAGTAAAACTTGCTAAGCTTCCACAAAATGCTTAATTAAGATAAAACGTAAACCGGGAGACAGGTTCTCCCGGTTTTTTGTTATTTAGTAGGACAAAAATATTTGTTAAATTAGTATTATTTTCAATAAGATAGTTGAAATAGGCTTAATAATTAGATTATTATCTAATTAGATAATAATCTAATTAAGGTTGTGCTAAAAATGCTAAGCTTATTTAAGGAAGAAAAAGAATACAGAAAACTTTTCAGCGCCGGTGTGCTAAATGGTATTGGCGACCGCTTTAGTCAGGTGGCTGTCCTAGCTCTATTATTGGAAGTGACAGGATCAGGTTTTGCTGTTGGATTAACTTTAGCGATAAGGGTTATTCCGTTCCTTCTGTTTGCTCCGTTTGGCGGGTGGCTTGCAGATAAATTCTCAAAAAGGAACATCCTGGTGTCAACGGATCTTATACGAATATTCTTTGCTCTGTCTTTTTTATTTGTTAAAAGTCCAGACCAGGTTTGGATTATTTACGTAGGAACTTTTATCCTTGGAGCAGGAGAGGCTATTTACGCACCTGCCAGAAAATCCATTATTCCTACAATTGTAAGTCAGCATAACCTTGTAAAAGTAAACAGTTTAGAGCAGGTGATGATAGGAATTATTTTGATAGGCGGCTCCTTAAGCGGCGGTGTGGCTTCATACTATTTAGGACCAAACATTACTTTTGGAGCCAATGCTGTATCATTTTTACTTGCTGCGTTGATTCTTTCGCGTTTGAAGGTGAGAAAAGAGAGTGTAAACGAGATAAATTCCGATAGCACTCAACAAGGAAATACAATTGCCTTCTTGTTTTCTTCTAGTCTGCTGATGCTCTTGCTTGCGAGTGAGTTCCTTATTCCGCTGCTGAATGGAATTGATAATGTTCTCATTAGTGTATATGCTGTTGAAGAATTTCAATTTGGAGACTTGGGAGTTGGCCTTTTTTACGGTTCTCTCGGAATGGGGCTCATGCTCAGCTTTATAGTAGGGGAGCGGCTGCGCAATCATTTGCTGATCATTGGTTTTTCAGTCCTTATTTTTGAAGGATTATTTCTCATCATATTGAGCCAGCTGCACTCTATATCGATTGCTGTTTTAGTCTATATCATCATTGGATTTTGTGCTGGTGTGGGAGGTACTTGTTTTGATTCTACCCTTATGAGAATTGTTCCGAAAAACAAACAGGGATCAGTATTTGGTCTATTTGCAACCATCTCTAATTCCATGATTGGCATCTCCATGTTTGGTGCTGGCATCGCTCTTGAATATGCAGATAATCGGTGGCTTGGGATGCTCGGCGGCGTGGGTTTTATGATCTCAGGGGCGTTGCTGCTGTCTGTGTACCTCTCTTTAAAAAACAATAAAGGTAAGATGACCTTAATGGAGGATCAGAGGTAAGTACACTAAACCAATTCTGTAAGTTTATAATCCATAATAGAGAGTTCCTGCACATTGCTATGTTTCAGGAACTCTCTATATTATTACTCTATTGGAATACGAATTCTCTCCTCATACGCTTTCATATAGTGGATGCCGTTAATGTAAAGAGTTTCTGGATTTGTTACTTTCTTAAAAACCATTGTTCTTTCTTTTAAGATGCGACCGTTTTCTGTCTTAATAATTTTCTCATCTATCGTGGAGTCTAAAGGATAGTGTTTCCCATTTGAAATTATAGAAACGCCATTAAGCCTTACATTCTCTTCGGTTGAAAAAGTTATTTCAGTACTCACTGCTGTTTCGGATATTTTTTTAACAAGCACTTCATTTCCCTCAAGTAAAATTGGTTCTTCACTGATAGAAGAGAGCTCTATGCTCTTTTTTGTAATTTCCTTGTAGACAGGAAGCTTTTCAATGACAAGCTCCAGGGATTCTAAGTTTTGCGGGAGAGCATCAAAGCGTAATTCCATTTTCCTTCCTTTTATGGAGGAAGAAAGGCTGCTTCCCAGGCGCTCGATCGGCTGTCCATTGGCATGAAGTTCAATCGTTTCAATGAAATTGCTGTCATCTTCATACCTGTAGTCTAAATGAACTTTGCCCTCAATAAGAGTCATAGTGGGAGTTGCTCTTATAGATTCAAATTTAATGGTTCCATGATCACTCTGAAAGCTGTGGTTTACATTTTGTTTAATCTCTGTTTGCAGTGCTTGATTTGGATTAAAAGGAAAGCTGATTTGAAGAGTGTCCGTTCCTTCAATTCCCCCAACTCGGAAAGAAACGGTTAGTTTTTTTGCCAGCGGATTGACTGGATCAAATGACATTGTCCCTTTTAATTCAGTCCCATCGTCATTTAATGCGCTTGTACCTCCAACAGGGTTTGATTTTGTCAGGAATCCGTTAATAAGATTGGGCCATACATCCTTTTCTTCCATATCAATTCCATTTGGATTTTCTAATGTATAATAAAGAAGAAATTGATTTTCATCTGCCATTACCCCATCAATGGTTAAAACACTTCCATCAGAAAGATGTGTTTCCTTTCCGATCATTTGTCCCATTCCAGCTTCATTAAGGTCTTTTAAGGATTGTGTAAATAGCTGGTCAAAGCCGAATAAGGTTTTACCATAATAAGCGACAGCGTTGTAATGGTAACCAAAGAAACAAAGAAATATAAGTGCAGCTGCTGCAAAAGGCCAAAACCGATGATTGAAACGCTGCTCTTTTGGAGGTGTCTTCTCTAAAGCTTGGCGCAAACGATCCTCCAATTCTTTTGGTGCCTTGATTTCCTGTAGTTTTTGATGTTCATTCATAAACATTTTATTCCATTCATCCTTCATTCATTTACACCCCCATGTTTCTCTCTAAGCTTTTTTAGACCCTGAAAGATTCTTGACTTCACCGTGCCAAGTGAAACATCCGTTATAGAAGCAATCGTTTCGTAATCGAGATCATGAAAGTATCTTAATTGGATCGTTTCCCTTTGCGGGTGACTTAGCTCGCTTAGCATTGCCTCTAAATCAGCCTGCTGTTCACTGGCTAAGAAAGAGTTTCTGCTTGAAGTGGGTTCGATTGCTGCGTGCCAATCATTTGTTAATATCTGTTTGCTGCGCCGCCGAAGTGCTGCTTTGCACTCATTGACCAAAATCGTTTTGCTCCAGCTGTAAAAAGAGCGATCCTTTTTAAGCTGATTTATTTTGTCATAAAGAACAACAATCATATCCTCTAATGCATCCATTGCGTCATGTGAATTTCCCATATAAGCATAAGCAAGACGATAATACGCATCCTTTTCATTCATAATCAACGTAAGTAATGCATCTTTATCCCCCTTTTTAGCTTTCTTAATTAGCCGATCTTCTTCCATATTCTCACCTCGCTCACTTCTAAGAGTAATAACCAGCAGAAAAAGTTCAATTTTTTTAGATTCAGTAATAAAATTTATTTCGTTTTTAACTTCTAATGTTTGTATCCTTCTATTTCTATTAAAGTATCAGTCTTTATGCAGCTTTGAAAAGGGAAAAAATGAAGGGAGTTTGTGATTATCGCAGGAATCGTTTATAATAGGATAATGGTTACTTAGGGTAACTAAATATTAAAGGCAGTTATTTTTTTAACCTAATAGTTACTCATGGTAACTATCTAAGAGGAGTGATTTGGAATGGAATCTTACAGAAAGTTCTTTCACCAATATTTTTTGCTGTATCGACCGTTTATAAGTGACTTGAATCGTCTTTTAAACGAATATGATCTGCATTACTCACAATGGTCGATTATGTATTATTTAGAGATGTATGAATCTGTTACACTTGTGGAGCTTTCAAAGCATTTATATGTAGAAAAGCCAACGATTACGAGAACGGTGAACTCTCTAATTAAATTACAGTATGTGGAGCAAATAAAAGGCAGGGATAATAGAGAAAAGAGAATTCAACTATCACCGAGAGGAAAGGAAATAACAGCAATCCTTCGAAAGAACATCGATGAATATGAACAGGATATTATGACTGGCATTTCCCCAGAGAAGCAAGCTGAGGTCATTGAAGTAATGGATCAAATTCGCAGCATGATTATTAAAAGGGGAGTGTAAGGTGTGGAAGGCACGAAAGAAAAGTTATGGACAAAGAATTTCTTAATTGTTTTTGGCGTTAATTTTTTGCTGTTCTTATGTTTTTATTTATTAATGGTCATCATCCCAGTGTATGCAAAAGAGGAATACGGCGCTTCTACAGGAATGGCAGGATTTGCTTCCAGTATTTTTGTATTAGGCGCTTTGATTGGACGATTATTTGGAGGAAGTGTAATTGAAAGGATCGGCCGGAAAAAACTGCTGTTCATAGGCTTAGTTGCGTTTTTAGTTATGACAGCTCTGTACTTCTTCATAACAGGCTTAACCAGTCTGCTCCTTGTTAGGCTGCTTCATGGCATTGCCTTTGCTTTTGCCTCAACTGCAACAGGAACGATTTCAGCAAGCTTGATCCCTAAATCACGACATGGCGAGGGAATTGGCTATTATGGAGTCAGTATTATTATTGCAACAGCCATTGGTCCGTTTATTGGCATGATGATTACTGAACATGCTACTGCATTTATTAATTTTATCATTTGTGGAGTGTTTGCCTTTATCACACTGCTATCAGCTCTATTTGTAAAAGTGCCGGAACTTTCATTGTCATCAGATCAGAAAAAAGAACTGTCACAATTCAAGTTATCTAATTTTCTTGAAGTTAAAGCTATTCCTATTTCGGCCATTAGTTTCGTAATGGCTTTTGGCTATTCAAGCATTCTTTCTTATCTTACTTTTTATGCGGAGGAGATTGATTTAGTTAGTGCGGCCAGCTTCTTTTTCATTCTGTATGCTGTAACCGTTATTTGTACCCGTCCTTTTACAGGCAAGTGGTTTGATCAAAAAGGGCATAATTTCGTCATCTATCCCGCAATCCTGTTTTATATTTTAGGCATGCTGCTTCTCAGTCAAGTGCATAGCGGAACTATGTTGCTGCTATCAGCCGTATTGATCGGTCTTGGATATGGAACCATTCAAGCAAGTGCCCAGGCTTTGGCGATAAAGGTAACGCCATCACACCGTATTGCTCTGGCAACATCTACTTTTTATATATTTGTCGATGTAGGAATTGGCATTGGTCCATTTATTTTAGGATTCATAACACCGTATATTGGCTTCCGCGGAATGTATATTTTAATGACGATCCTCTTAATGGCAGGCATTCTTTTATACCATTTCTGGATTGGACGGAAAAGCACAAGAAAAGAGCCGGCAAACCAGTTGGACGGTTCAGCTGGTTCGCTATAGTGCAATGAGTCGGCAAGATGAAAAAAAGGGGCCAATCGCGGCCCTTTTATCCTTTCAGATGGGAGTCTATTACCTCATATTTAATCCTTCATCTTTAATCCGTACACTAACATCAATGGTTATATTGGATTTCCCAAAAGCATCTCCCCAATTGTCACTTACCTTTTTCCAATGCTTATATTGAAAGGCCCGCGCATATTCTCCAAATCCTACTGGATCTATTCCGTTATCTTGAAAGCTCTTTACGAGTTTGTTGAAATCAGCTGTTAATTTTTCTTTTAGCTCTTTTTCCATTTTTTCGCGATCTTTATAAGGATTTTCGTTCAATGCTTCTTTAATATAAATGGCTAGTGAATAGTCTGTCTTAAAGACAAATTGCCCGTTTTCATATGTGACTTTCACCTCTCGCTTTAAATCTCCAACATTATAGCTTAAAAGCTTGGTTTGAAAGGGATCTGTGTCATCAGTGGTTAATTTCGTTGTTAGAAATAGCTGATCAAGTTTGGTGCTGCTCAAAAGCTGCAGCAGTTCTCCTTCGTATTGATTAATATCTGAAACATACATATCCTTATGGTTTAATAAAGTAAATCCGCTTAAATTAATGCTTTTATTTTTATAGATAATACGGGGAATAAAGCCGGTTTTTGTTTTAGAATAGTGATCTGATTGCACATCATGTAAAGTGGTTTCTTGTGTAATATGGCGTTTATCGCCAGTCTCAATCAGCTTTACCATGTGCAATGGCAATCTGATTTTATCACTTGGACTGCTATAGATTACTTCAGCAACACTATCTTCCACTACCATGACCTTGCAATTGATGGATGAAAAAGAGTCCCGGTATAAGGTGTCTAAAAGTGCAAACCAGTTTTCAGACTGAAGGACTTTTTTGCCAATCAATAAAACCTGCATCTTTCCTTTACTAATTGTGCCTGCTAAAAAACTATCCAGTTCACCTCTTGCCTCTCTTAAGGATGAAGCTTTTACGCTATACTCTTCGTTTTTATCCATTACTTCTTTATCGAAGACCGGATTTGAGCTATAAACAATTAGCTCATTATTCTCTCCTAAATCAATGCCAAGCATTAATGTCATGGTTATATCTTCAATATTCGTTTTATCATTGCAGGCGGATAAAATAAGTGAACATAGTAGAAGCAGGAAATATATTTTAACCTTCAAGCTTTTCACCTTTTCTGAAATGAGAATGAAATAAAGATAATAAATAAAGCAGGAATACGAATACGTATATTAGGCTGCCCATATATGTAACAAGAGTCCTCATTTTGTTAAGCATTGACCAGTCTTGGTCAAGTATTAGAGTAGCGATAATAAAAGAAAGCAAGACTGGGAGTATAATCTTCTCGCACCGTCTTATTTTTATAATTTGGCTCAAACAGGTGGCAGTGAAATAAACGTACGGAATCCATGTTGTTGATACAACAAACATATACATAGGCAAGAGAATGATATCTAAGCGCTCTACATAACGGAACCGAATGTTGCTCATTTGGTTTAGAACGGGCTCAAAGTAATTTCCAATCGTATCTGGCCCATAAAAAAGATAACAGGCAATCGTTGTACTTACATAAATAAGGAGAGTAATGGTGTTGGCAGTAACAGCGCCACTGATGGCTTTCTTTTTATTACTAAGATAAGGATATATAAAAAAGATAATTTCAAATCCTAAGAAGGAAAAAACGGTTAATTTTGTGCCCTCTAGAATAGGCATGATACCATCTTTTAAGAATGGAAAAAAATAGAGCCAACTATTTTTTTCTAATGGTATATACAATAAGAATAATATCCAGAAGGTTAGGATAAAGGTGCTTTCTCCATAACGGCCAAGCACTTTTACTCCGCCTCTTGAGATAATAAACGTCGGGATCACAAGGAGAGACAGGAGAAGAGAGACGCTTGTTCCTGGTAAAATCCAGCTCTTTAGGAGCATGACCATAGAAAGCATTAATGTGTAGGAGAAGAAAACTAAATAGCATGCAAAATATAAGATAATGATCTTGCCGAGTGTATTTCCAAAATATAGTATGAATGTTTCTTCCGCTGTTTTACCAGGAAAGCGCTCCATTGCTTTTATAATTAGAATGCTTGTAATTGAAGCCACTGCCCAGCCTAAAATAATGGATATAAAGCCACTCGGTCCTGCAAGTTCTCCCAGCTCCCGTGGCAGAGACAAAATGCCGACTCCCATTTGAGCACCGTGAATTAAAAATATAAATTGCGTTATAGTAATTTTTCCTTTCAAATGAATACACCCTTTATAATAAGCGTTCATGGTCCTTTGCTGACGCTTGCTTTGATTTCCCGATTTTCCAAATAGGAAACCGAATGAGACTATCTTTAAAGTCAGAGCTTTGGAGCGGATTTAGTAAAGTGCCATAAGGAGTGCCGATAGACTCTAGCTTAACAATATGGCCAAGAAGAGTCATAAATCCTACTGCTATCCCAACAACTCCAAAAAGTGAAGCGATAATCATCATCGGAAAACGCATTAGCCTCACCCCAAGGGACATATCATAGTTTGGGATGATAAAAGACGAGATCGCTGTTAAAGAAACAATGATCACCATGAAGTTACTCACAATTCCTGCTTCTACGGCTGCTTGCCCGATTACAATACCTCCAACAATCCCAACGGTTTGTCCAACTGGCGCGGGCAGTCTGATTCCTGCCTCTCTTAACATCTCCAGTGTAATTTCCATTAGCAGTGCTTCTACTAATGGGTCGAAAGGAATTTCTGCTCGTGACTCTCCAATGGTAATTAATAAGCGAATAGGGATAATTTCGTAATTAAAAGAGACGATCGATATATAAATGGCCGGCAGAAAAATAGAGATCAGTACGGCAACGAACCTTAAGATACGTACAAACGATGCCAGCATCCACCTTGTCGTATAATCATCAACACTTTGAAAAAATGACATGATTGAGCCTGGTGCAATCAATACACTTGGAGATCGATCTAAAAGGACGCATATTTTTCCTTTAAACAAGTCAATAGTTGCTTGGTCAGGACGCTCTGAAATTCTGAATTGAGGAAACGGAGAGAAATGATTATCCTCAATATACTCTGCTAATTGCCCAAGATTGATGAGATGGTCACCCTGGATGCCGGTTATTCTTCTCGTTAGTTCAGCTATTTCTTCTTCCTTTGCAACTCCATCGATATAAACGAGACTTACAGACTTATTTAGTTCTCCTTTCAGCTTAATCTCAGCTATCTTTAATTTAGGGGATGGAACGAATTGCTGTAATAAGGCAATATTTTGGCCAATTTGTTCACTAAATCCAAGATGGGAGCCTTTTAGTGTTGTTTCAAAAATAGCATCTTCAATCGATCTGCTTGGTCCGCCAGCTGTTTTATATATGTATGCTTCATTGTGTTCACTAAGGAGAAGGACTGTATCGCCATTTAAAAGCCCGTTGACTACTTCCTGAAGATAAGACGTCTTTTGATAATCGGCAATTGTGGTATGTGAAGGCTGCTGCCCTTCTTTTGAATAAAGTGGAGAGATGATTTGCTCCTCAATTTGCTTTAGATCAGCTAAATCACGCAAATAAACAAGTGTACCATCTATTTTGCCCTCATGAATCTTTAGTTCTCTGAATGTTAAATTCGGAGTTAATGTAAAGGTTTGTTTTAAGTTAAAAAGGTTTACCTGAAGATTAGGACTTATGTTTCCATCTGTTGTATTTCTCTTATCTGACATGCTCTTTTTATCTTTAAAAAAACGCATCACAGACCTCCTTTGACAAAAACTGAAATATGTCATTGTGTTTTTCTTAAGATTTCCAAAGGAGTGAGACAATATGTAGAAGACAGAAGGCTGCTTTGTGAAGATATTGTAAAAAAATAGAGGAACCCATAATGGCTCCTCTAAAGCAGATTGGAATCTAGTATAAAGATAAATAAATGTACGATACTTGCAGCATTGTCAGTTTTCAAATTGTGATGACTAAAAATTTTAATTATAACTTTAAGGTCATAAACAGACTGTTAGGATCAGGAACATAATCCGCAAAAGGTTCACAATAGTGAAATCCAGCTTTTTCATACATGTGGCGGGCAGGCAGAAAGGCTTCCATAGAACCTGTTTCTAAACTCAATCGTTTATAACCGCGGTTTCTAGCCTCAGCAATAATATAATTCAGCATCAGCCGGCCCACACCTTTCCTTATATGGTCAGAAGAAGTTTTCATTGATTTCACTTCACCATGATCAGGTGCTAACTCTTTTATAGCACCACACCCAAGCAGCTCCTCATCCTCCCATACACTCCAAAAAGTAACTTCAGGCTGTCGCAGCCCATCTAGGTCAAGAGCATGAATACTCTCAGGAGGAGAGTGAAGTGTCATGCTTTGTAAATGATCCTCTAGCAGCTGTTTAATCTCAATACTAGTTAAATCGTCTTTTTTGATTTCCATAATAAGACCTGTCCTTTCATTACATATTCTTATTGAACATCATATTTCAAGAAGAGTATTAAATGCCAGAATAAAATGAAAAGAAATTGGAAAAGTTCTACAGCTCCTTTACAATAAAATAAAGATCTCTGTGAGGAATGAGGTAGAGACACATGGAATTGGAAGCTATGAAGAAAACCATTAGCAGTTTAAGTGAAAGTGATGCAAAGTCTATGTTACTTCTGTTGTTTGCGAAAACAAATCAATTGAAGCAAATGGGGAATACGGATTCAGAACTGGCGATGGAAATTGAAAAGATGTACAACGGACTTGAGAGGGCTATTGAGGAGAAGCAGAAGGAAAAACGGATTGAGGAATATGAACGGATTCATATTATGTTTGGAGCTTCCCCAGCAGGCAGTCTTCGAGAGGCTCTTAAGACGATGAAGCTTGAGCATAAGGAGAAAATTATCGTGTTTGGAGATATGCTCTCCGTAGGACCGATCTATCACTTACATACAGAAGACGGGCAGGAAAAACGCGCGAATTGGATGTTAACCGCTTTTCCTTATGATGAAGAAGACTGGAGAATAAGCGAGTTTGAAAAGAGTCTCCATGAAATCACTTCAATCAGCGAGAATCAGCACATTACCATTTGGTGTTCTAACAGTGCACATGAGCAAACGGCACTTCGTTTTGTTCTTTTTCTATTAAAGGAGCGAGAACATCAAATTCAAGTGGTCAATACAGCTGCCTTACATGAAACGCTATTCAAAAGGAAGGATGTTGAATATCAGGTGCTGCATACTGGAGAAATTCCACCAGAGAAACTCCAAATTATGTACGAGAAGAGTGATAGTGAGAAACTGAGCCAACAGGAGAGGGAAATGTTCGAAAATGAGTGGCTCTCCTTAGCGGAAACAAAGAATGCTCTAAGAATAGAACAGAATGGAATAGTTGAGTCAAAGAATGAATCTTATTTTGATCAAACCATCATTGAGACTGCTAAAGAGTTAAACATGGATAGAGAATTTAGAAAATCAGCTCGTCTCATTGGCCAGGTTCTAGGAGAATGTGAGCAGCATATAGGGGACTCCTTTATAGAATATCGCCTCCGCAAGCTAATTGAAAAAGATGTCTTTGAGGTAAAAGGGAGTTTGAAGGCGATGAGATATTATAGTGTTAAATTAAAGGTCTAAAAAGAAATTGAAAGGCCGTCCAATTAGGTAATACTAATGGACGGCCTTATGTTCTTCTTGCCTTTAGCTCAATCCTCTAACATAACCGGCGGGATATCATAATCCTGCTGTTTTTTATAATCTGAGCCTTCAGTATGCTTCAAATGCTTATGACTTGGATATGTTGACTTGTGCTCATGTGAGAGCTTTGCCACTTTGCCGCGATCCCTATTAACCAAGGTAAAACCTCCCTTTACTTATCGTACCCATCTCTGCTTAATGGAATATCTTTGCCGTTTACATTTTCGATTTTTCCATCAATCGTGCCTTCTGTATACGTGTCCGAAGCTTGTTCATGTGTATGAGCAAGACCTGAGGAGAGCTGATCCTCTTTTTTGTAATCATCTGGACGATATGTTCTGCCTGCAAGTTCTAAAGACTGCTGATTTTTCTTAGTCATTTAAAATTCACCCTTCCATAACTTTTCGGTTTAGAAAAAAGGCACACGAAACATGCTTTGTTATTTAATGATAGTGGCCATACTTTAGTATGCTTCTGTAAATCAATCAGATGAATGTTAAAAAACTCCTGTTGAAGATTCAGGAAGAAAAAAAGCCAGAGAATCAGGTTCTCTGGCTTTTGCATTTGGACAGGTTCAAGCGTATCCTTAGTTATCTTTTACTTCTTTACGATTTTTCTTAAGCATTTTCGATAAGATTTCATAAACGATTGGCACGATGATTAACGTTAAGATTGTTGAGCTAGTTAATCCGCCGATAACGGTAATACCAAGTCCTTTTGAAATCAGACCGCCGCCGCCATTACCAAAGAGCAATGGAATTAAAGCACCAATAGTCGCAATAGCAGTCATCAAGATTGGACGAAGACGAGTAGCTCCTGCTTCAAGGATCGCTTCACGCATATTCAAGCCTTCGCGTTCCATATGAATGATTCTGTCGACCAATACGATTGCATTGGTAACAACAATTCCTATGAGCATTAGGAGACCCATCATTACAGATACGGAGATTGTTTCTCCAGCTATTAGAAGTCCAACGAATGATCCAATCACTGCAAATGGAAGTGAGAATAGGATTGCAAATGGTGCTGCACCTTCGCCGAACGTTACGACTAGGATGAAGTATACAATCGCAATCGCAGCGAGCATTGCAATTCCAAGCTGTGTAAAGGTTTCATTCATATCTGCAGCTACACCGGCAACTCCAGTTGTAACACCGTCAGGGAAGTCTAAGTCATCGATTGCTGCATCTGCGTCAGCTGTTGCTGTCGATATATCATCACCAATAATGGTTGCTGATACAGAAGCATAGTACTGACCTTCGCTTCGTGCCAGTGTATTAAGTGTTGTGCCCTCTTCAACAGTCACAAGCTCTGAAAGTGGCATTGACATGCCCATTGGTGTTGCGATTTCTGTTTCAAGAAGTTCATCAATTGACTTAGGTTCAGCTTGCTGATCCTGCTGAATGATGACATCGAGTGTTTCTCCGTCCTTCTCAACCGTTGTTAAAACTTCTTTTGTTTCTGTATTGCTTAATGCCATTACAATCTGACCAGTTGTTAATCCATATTGCAGAACGTCTTCCTGGTCTACATTAAAGGTATACTCTACATACGCGTCTTCCGCACTTGATGATACATCTTCAAGTCCTTCCGTATCGTTAAGCACGTCTTCAACCATTTTAACGGATTCGTTCAGGTTATCTAAATCTTCGCTATAGAATGTGTAGCTAACCTCATTTGTTGACATTCCCATAGATGAGAAGTCTTGGCTTTTCCACTCACCGGATTGGCCTATATTAAAGACATATTCTTCAATGTCTTCGCGTACTTCTGGGAAGTTATCCATTTCTGGATCAAAGATCAGGTACATTAAAGCACCGCCGGCACCGCCGCCCATCATGGCTGCAGAAGGGTCAGAGGAAGCCTCGTCTTGAATGGATAACTGGACAATGTCGATATCTTCTCGCTGCAGCATTTCTTCCTCAACAACGGTTACGTTGTCCAATGTATCTTCTGTTGTTTCACCCGTTTCAGGTGTATAGGTTAAATACATTACTTTTTCTTCTTCGCTGCCTAAAAAGCTAAATCCAATAAGCGGCGTAAGGGCCAAGCTTCCAGCAAGAAGGATAACAGCGATCACAGATGTAATGATTTTGTGATTCAATGTTTTTTCAAGAACGCCTCTATACCACATTGCAAGCTTGCCAACTTCTTTATGGCTGCTTTCTGTTTTCGGACTGTACAGCTTCTTTTTAAATAAGAAGTGAGAAAGAGCTGGAACGATTGTAATTGCTACAATTAAGGATGCACCTAAAGCAAACGTCATTGTTAATGCGAAAGGCATGAACAATTCTCCAACCATGCCGCCAACAAAAATCAACGGAGCAAAAACAGCTACGGTAACTAGAGTGGACGATAAAATTGGTTTAAACATTTCAATTGTTGCTTCTCTAATAAGCGCACGCCCAGTAAGCTTTTCTTCTTTTAAATGCATACGGCGATAAATATTTTCCACAACAACGATGGAGTCATCAATAACCCGCCCGATTGCTACGGTAATGGCACCAAGTGTCATAATATTTAATGTAATATCCAGCCAGTGCAGCAATAGGAATGCCATAAAGATTGAAACTGGAATAGATACAATTGAGATAATCGTTGACTTAATGTCACGCAAGAATAGAAGGATGATCAATACAGCGATTAAACCGCCAAATAAGGCTTTTTCAATCATTGTATGAACAGAGTCCTCAATCGGAGCTCCTTGGTCTAATGAAATATCAATCATCAGTCCATCAATGGCTTCTTCTTGATCGGTTGCAAACTCTTTAATAGCATTTACAACATCAACCGTGTTATCCTGCTGTCCTTTTACAATCTGAATGGCAATGGCATTTTCCCCATTTGTCCGGGAGACAGATTGTTCGCGTCCAACTGTTTCAATTGAGGCAATATCGCCCAATGCGACAAATGGAACCTGATTTTCTTCTGAAGGAGTTATTGGAATAAGAAGCTCTCTTAACTCTTCAACTGATGTAACTTTGCCGTCAACAGCGACTGCCTGTTCACCATCTTCAAACTCATAAAGCCCAAGAGACATAGCCATATCACTGGCTTGAATCATTTGTTTGACATCATCTTCTGTTAAGCCGAGCTCAGCCATTCTTTCTTCATTGAAGGTGAAAATAGCTTCCTCAATATGCTGACCGGAGATTGTTGCAGAAGCAACACCGTCAATTTTTTCAATCTCTGGTAAGATCGTGTCTTCTACAGTCGATGTTAATTCTACAATATCTTCTGAGCTGCTGCTGATAGATAAAGCAACTACAGGCATCATATTCATCCCGATAGATGTTACAGTAGGTTCCTGAACATCTTCAGGCAGTGTGACAGTATCTAAAGCTGACTCAAGTTCTCTTTTCTTTTCATCCATATCAATGCCATATTCGTATTCAACCTGAATACTTGCTACATTGGAACTGGAATTAGAGAAAACAGCTTTTACATCTTCAAGTCCTTCAATGGCACTTTCAATAGGTATTGAAACGTCTTCCATTACCTTCTCCGGAGTTGCTCCCGGATAGATTCCCATGACCATTAAATATGGAATGTTAATGTTCGGAATCGTTTCTGTTTTCATTTGTGTACCTGAATAAATACCCGATGCAGTAATAATGATCGTTAATAACCATACAGCGAGTTTGTTTTTCAGGACAAAATTTACTAAACCTTTCACAATTACACCTGCCCCTTTATTGACTTTGTTCAATTAATTACATATACTAATGACTAATCGGTCATTTGTCAATTGATTTCATTTAGGAGAGTATTAAGATATGGTAAAGAAACAGTTAATAATGGAAAAGGCACTAGAATTGTTTGCGGAACAGGGATTCGATGCTACTTCTGTACAACAGATTACTGAAAAGAGCGGTATATCAAAAGGTGCGTTTTATTTATCCTTCAAATCAAAGGATGAGCTAATCTTTGCTTTAATTGATCATTTTATGAGTGAAATCGTTTCCAATATTGACTATCTGGTCAGTGGTGGGGGATATCAAAAGGATGAGCTGTTATATCAGTTTTACCTTACGATATTAAAAAACTTTGAAGAACACTCTAATCTTGCCACTGTTTTTATGAAGGAACAAACACATACGTTAAATATGGAACTGATTATGAAGCTTCATTTCTATGATAAACAAATCAATCGTGCCATCCTGAAAATGATTGATCAAATTTATGGTGATTCAATTGCGGCTACAAAGTTTGATTTGCTTTATTGTGTAAAAGGATTTATGAAAATGTACTCGGAGCTTTTTATCTTTTCAAAGCTTCCGCTTGATTTGAAGTTACTGGCCAGCTCACTTGTTGAAAAGACAAATTTGCTTGCAAAGCATTCCACAGTCCCTTTTGTTACAAAAGAGCTCGTTAACTTGCTCGATCTGCCGGCAGAAGGTCCTCCAACATCAGAAACCTTAGTCAAACATATAAATGATCTAATTGCTGAGGTACAAGAAGGATTTGTAAAAGATGCACTGCATGAGTTAAAAGAACAAATAAATAAACAAACATTAGATATCCTGCTGATTAACGGACTAGTAGAAATCGTGCGCCAAGATGCTCAGTGCATGTGGGTTGCTTTTCTCCTCCGCCGCTATTTTAAAATAAGCTGAGGATTCACGGTTATAAAATTTAGTACAGCTTCAGTGATAAGGTTCGTTCTCAGGATTTGAGACATGATTTTAAACGAATATTAACTGAACCCTCAGCTTCACCTGAGGGTTCCCTTTATTTTGTAGCTCCTTTTGCCCCAAAATCAATAATTTTTAGATCTACTTTAAATTGAACATTTGCTTTGCTGAAAATTTCATCCATATTATTTTTGTTTTGTTTATAAAATTTAGGATGCTGAGATCGAATATAGTAAAAGAAACCTGGCGCATCTGACTTTAAGTCATTTTGCAATTTGTCGAGAATAATCCCGACCTGCCGTTCTACTTCCTTTTCAGCGGCTTTTTCTATTTCTTTCAAATAAGAGGAGCTAAAAGAATCTTCATTTGAATACCAGTCTTCAGAGAGACGGGTATTATACTCGGTTGAAATGTCGATTGTTACTTGTGAATCATTAACAGTAGTTTTAATTTCTTTATTTGTTTGATCAATGACCTCAACACTAAAACGTTTCCCTTTGTGTTCTCCAACGATAATTCCACCTTCAATATTTCCCTCAAGCCAGTTCATATAGGAAACTTCATCTGCAGTTAACATTCCTGCTAATTCAGAATGATTATTTATGACACCTGCTCCATCTAACTTAAGCATCTTTTCTTTAATAGAAACGGATTGAATGGCAAAGCTACCAGCTGCCTGTAGGCTTGCAGAGGTCTGACCCAATGTTATCGATGGCAGAATCTTACTTGTCGCTGAAATATTCTCGCTTAAAGAATATAGATCATTAGAAGGAACGCTTCCATCTTCTCCTGTACTTAAAATTTGTTCTGCAGGATCTTTTGAAACCATAATGATACAGCTTCTTCTTGTATCATTATCTTTTATAAATTGATTGATTACAGCGTCTAATGGGAGACTTTTTAATACATTCTCATTAATAATGATCAATCGCTGCTGATTTGCAAATAGAACATTTTTAGACATCGCTACTTCTCTTATGGCATCATGAACGGTTCGAGCGAGCACGGTGGCGTTTTCATAGGAAGGGGCTGGAGTTTCTGCAGACTGTCCGGAAGCTGGCAAGAGAATCTGATGTGTCAGAGATAGCTGATCATCCTCTCCAAGATCAATGCCCACTCCTACTAATAACGACAGATCTTCTATTTCTTCACTGTCCCAGCACCCGCTTAAAAGGGAGATAGCGACAAATAGCCCGATAAGATGCACGACCAGTTTCATGTTCTCATCCTCCTTTTTAAACCGTAAACGAAAAATGTTGCAAAAGGAAGAATGATAAGGACTACCGGAAATGCAAAGCCGAGCAGGTCACTGAATATAAAAACATCACCAAGATCTTTGGCGTAATTAGCTAAAAGAAATATCAATGGAACGAGTATGATTAAGTTAGTAGAGAACCTGTTATGAAACACATGTGTCATGCTTTTGGCTGCAAAATAGAAATAAAGCATATGAGTGGTGAAGAACTGCAGAATCCAGGTAACTAATAGAAAGAGCTCTAATCTTTCGACGAAGATACCTTGAACTTCAAATGATTGGATAAATGAAATGGTTGGCCATGTGACCGACGTTACCTCATCAATTGTAAGTGTGCTTACAACTAAAATATATGTCAGCACATACATGCCAACTGGGATGAAACAGCCTAATAAGACGCCTTTATTGATATTTAGCTTTTTATCTGTCATTCCGTATAAAAATAAAACTAATTCAATTCCAAAAAAAGATAGCTGTCCGGCACTAAACCCTTTTAGAATAGGCTGCAAACCATATCCCAATATAGGTTTGATATTCATAAGATCGACAACTTTAAAGCTCATGCTATAAATAAAAAGGACAACCACAATGGTAATAGGAAGAAACAGAATACAAACTTTAGCAATTGGTTTAATGCCTCCGATAATTAAGTGAACAGCCGCTAAAATTAGTGCTAAGATAGTTACTTCCATAGGAGTATTTTCAAGCATATAAAAGCGGACCATTTCACTCATTGCCCGGACTTCAAAACTTGCAATAGAAAGAAAATAACCGGCTAAGGCGAGGCAAATAGCTTTTCCTGCCCACTTTCCATAAGCCTCTTCAATATAAGAAAAATAATCTGTAACCCTATGTTTTTTTAGCATATAAACAAGGAGAATTAATAGAAGAGCTGCACAAATACCATTGAGGATTAGTATAATCCATCCATCTGTAGTTGTTGCCTGCTCTGTTAAGCCACGAGGAAGGGTGAGCATTCCTACGCCTAGCATTGCACAAGAGAGGATTGAAGTAATTTCTAAATTTATTAGGGTTGGTTTAGCTTCCATATTTTTATCTCCTAGTTATTGCCTGCTTTTTTAGGAAGTCTTATTAGAAAATCCCGCTGTTTTTTCTTATTAAATAATTGTCTTAAATCTAGATAAGGCTCATTAAAGCTTGTTAATTTCGCTAAATGAGTGATGAAAATGATAAAAAATAAGGTTGTGCCATATAAACCCAATATCGCAGCAATTCCCATTGCACCAAATCGCAATGCCCTAAAGCCAAGACCAAAGCTATATTGAGGGACCGTGAAAGAGGTGATCGTGGTGATGGATACAATAATAACCATGATCGAACTGACCAGATTTGCCTGAACGGCAGCCTGACCGATAATAACGCCGCCAACAAGGCCAATGGTTTGCCCAACAGGAGTTGGAAGTCTTACTCCTGCTTCTCGTAATAACTCTATCGTTAATTCCATAATGATTGCCTCAATAAAAGGAGGGAAGGGCACATTTTGTCTCGTTCCGGCGATTGTCATGGCGAGCTCAGTTGGAATCATTCCAGAATTAAAGGATACAAGCGATATATATATTGCTGAAAGAAAGACGGTAATAAACACTGAGATATAACGTAATAACCTTAAAAATGATCCGGCAATCCACCGTTCATAATAATCATCTGGAGATTGAAGAAGCATATCTACCTTTGTCGGAGCAATTAAAGCGAAAGGAGAGCCGTCGACTATTATTCCCACACGGCCTTCCTTTAGAGATGCAAGCACTTTATCAAGCCGCTCGGTATTTTGTATTTGTGGAAAGGGTGTATAATGCGTATCCTCAATTAGTTCTTCTAGAACACCTGAGTCTAATATGTCCTCTTTTTTTACTTTTTCAATACGAGAAAGGACTTCATCAACAAGGTGCTGCTTCGCTAAATTTTTGTTATAGATCACAGCAATTTCCTTTTTTTCTTCCGATCCTGTTTTTATTTTCCTGACAACAGTGCTTTGATCTTTTGTACTCTGTCTAATGAGAGCGATATTATCGCTCAAGCTTTCAATCAGTGAAATTTTAGGGCCTCTAACTACACGTTCTGTCGTAGGTTCAGCAAAACTTCTTGTTTTAGAACTCGGAAGATTAAGAAGAAGTGCTTCCTGTTTTCCTTCCAAAACAAGTGCAATTTTCCCATCAAATAACTCTGTCATCAGCTCTTTTTCTGTATGTGCTACATTGAATAAAAATGGCTGGAAAAAATGCATTAAGTCATCATAAGAATGGATTTTATCTGAAGATGAACTGGTAAGATCTTGAGCCAGCTTCCAATATTCTGTGTAATCAATAACCCCATTTACAAAAATAAAAAATGCTTTCCTGGAAAGGACTGTTATCTCCGTAAATTGGATATCATCCTGATTCTTGGTTAAAGCTTTTAATGAATCTTCAGTGAAGGTTCGTTTTCCTTTGTTGAACATATTCTCACCCTTGTTTTCATATGTATTTGTATTTTTTGCATGTGCTTGATAAATATTCATGAAGTAAATTCATTCTTTTTAAGTGACTTCTATCCTGTGTTAGAATGAAAAGCAGGAAAAATGAAAAGGGAGATGAATGAAATGTACCGTCAAGTAAATGATTTCTTAAATGAGTGGAATGCTGAAGCTGTTAGTACTATAGCCGTAATGGATGCATTAACAGATGAAAAATTGGAACAAGCAATTACTGAGGGACACAGTACCCTTAGATGGTTAGGCTGGCACCTGGCAACAAGCCCAGTATTCTTCGCAAGCTTAGTTGGTGTGAACCTTGCACCTCCAACAGAAAAAAAAGAAGAAGAAATGACTGCCGCTGATATTCAGATTGCCTATAGAAAAATAGCAGAGGAATTAAAGTCTGCAGCAGAATCGACACTGGCGGACGAGCAGCTTACTGAAACAATTGATTTTGGAGGTCCGACAGCGAAGGGATCTATTCTTAGTAAACTGATCCTGCATCAAACACATCACCGCGGACAAATGACAGTCCTTCTTCGCCAAGCAGGGCTGCCTGTACCTGGGGTTATGGGACCAACGAAAGAACAGCAGCAGGGATAACATATTTAGAAAAGCCGGTTCTCTAAATTAGAATTCCGGCTTTTCTGATGTTTTCTGTTCTTTGACTTTGAGAGGCAGTTCGTAAAAGGGAACATAAAATTTATTATTTTGCACATGCTAAAATAGATATTCCACTTGAATATCCGGAACTACATCCTAACTACGAGGTGATTTTACCATGAGTTACCGCAATCGATTAGACGAGCACTCTGCACAGTTTCATCATAACTGGACAAGACCGAAACGTTCTAAATCGCAGGTGAATGGGCATACGGAAATGTCGCAAACGAACATTATTTTGCGCAGTAATGCCAAAGCCCATCGCTGGTAAGTAGTAGGAATAGGGGAAGGTTTAATTGGAATAAGGCAATTTAAAAATTGCCGTCGCAAAAAGACCTGGGGAGTATCCCTTAGGTCTTTTTGTACATGATTTTTTAAGTTTCATTCTCATAATAAAGGGTTGAACGTTCATACTAACAGGAAAGGAGGAGATCGTATTGGAGCTTCTGATTATGTGTGTAATTGCCTGGTTAACAGTGGCCATTTTCACATTTTTGCCTTATAAAATGTCTGTTGCAGCCAATATACTTAACTATTTAATGATCGCTGTTGTAGATATTAATAAAATATCTTTTCTCGCCTTTCATTATCAGTGTATTGAAATTAGCTCTGATACCATACGCTTTATCTCATTTATTGTGTACCGGGATATCATTTTTTCCTTTTTACTGCTTATCTTAGTGAACATTTGGTTTGCTTTCCATCATAAATGGATCCGATTCCTTGCTGCAGTGGGTACTTTGGGGATTATAGCTATCTTGAGAGTGCTCCTCAGTTCACTGTCCATATTCACGTATAAACATTGGTCATTTATACATGAGCTTCTTATGGATGTTGTCATGTTGCTTCTTACAGTTTTGATCGCATATATGTCTCGCAAAATTACAAAAGGAATGAAGACAAGTGAAAAACATCCTATATGAGCAAGGTTTTAATGCCAATGAAATGGTTATCCTGGGGATGATTATAATAGGAGGAATTATTGTTATTGTTCTTCCTAAGATATTATCGAAGGCATCAGCTGTTTTCAGTTTATTATTTGGTGTCACAACTGGGCTGATGTTTGATCACACATTAGCCGTACCTCCATTAGATCTATATGATGTAAACGATCAGTCAATCTATCAGACATTTGATATGTTCAGTTATTTAATGTATGCCCCATTTGGTTATATCTTTATTTATATATATCGGCGTTTTAATATAAAAGGCTGGAAGGTTATTCCTTATATTCTAGGCTGGACCGCTTTAGCTATTCTTGTTGAAGTATGGGCAATTAAAGTAGGCATTTTTCATTTTAAGAACGGCTACAGGTCCCTGTATTCCATTCCAATTTATCTTTTTGTACAATCTGTGCAGTTATTTTTATATGAAAAGGTTTTTATGAATCATGATTATGATAAGGGGGTGAGTTAAGAGACCCCCTTAAAGCTCTAAGGGAGTGTGCTATATAGATTTTGCTGTATACCAGAGGTGTTTTTTTATTTTGTAATGTGATATTTCCGATCTGCCACTTTTAGACAAATAAGCAGTACAATGCCCACAATTAGGTATACGAATCCACCTGATTCAATTGGATGTCCAAAAGAAGGAATCCATTTTGGCAAGAAAAAGATGCCCAGTAATGAAATCGTAGAAAGAGAAAAGAGAAGAAAGAAGTCTTTAATCTTAGTAGATGCTTTGTAAATAGAATTTTGAAGCCATTTAAAGATCAAAATAACATCGAGGGAAATAATAGCTGCTATGATAAAGAAACTGACGATAGCCGTCCCTATATAAAGGGTCTGATCCCTGTCTTTTACATAATGGATAATAATGTCCCCAATCCCGTTAATGACAGCAAAAATGCCTGCTAACTGAAGCAATAAGAAACCTATAAAAAAGGCTGATCTTTTGCTTGGTTCTTTAGGAAGCTGCTTGATCATTTCCTTACAATATGCTGCTGGATCTTCTCCAAACACATCTTTCGCACTTTTCCCTGCGTTCTGCGCATCTACCAAATGATCTAAAAGCTCCAACAGTAATTCCTCAGATTGCTGTTCCGAAACGGATAAACTTGTTCGTATATAAACTAACATATTCTCATAATACTCTTCATTTTCTTTTGTAAGATGTTGGCGTTTTTGATTATTTAGTCGAATTAACTCTTTAGCATTCATGATCATTACTCCTATTCAATAATTTACCAACCGGTTTTTGAATACTGCTCCATTCTGTTTGGATTTCAAACAGTGCCTGTTCCCCGGATGTGGTTAGCTGATAGTATTTGCGTTTAGGACCAGAAGGAGATTCACGCATTTCTCCTTTTATAAGTCCTTCTTTTTGAAGCCGCAGCAGGATCGGATAAATCGATCCCTCACTTACATCATTTAAGCCAAAATGCTGAAGCTTTTGTGATAGTTCATAACCATATACCGTTTCTCTTTCAATAATTGATAAAATACATCCTTCTAAAATTCCCTTTAATAATTGACTTCTAAAAGACATCCTTATTCTTCCTTTTTATTGTATATTGTATTGCAAGATACCGGGGCTTAAAAATGTCTTTCTGGTCAGAAAGATATAGTATGCCGATCGTTATTATGTGCTCATGGTAAGGTCTCTAATACGTTTTGCCTCCTTTCTGGATTTTAAAAATTACTAGGCAGCTGAGCAAATGGTTTTTAATTGTGTAGAAAAATACTCTTAGTGAGTAATCTAATATGTATTACAAGGTAGTGAGATAATCATCTACCTTGTAAAACAATATAGTGTTAGATTAAACGGGAATTTTAAATAAGTCAAGGAATTATTTTCAAAAAAATCCATGAATTCTTTCGGTTATGTAAAGATATCTTTACTTTTTCTTTTGGAACATGTTATACTCCGTGTAAAGATATCTTTACATGGATGGCGGGGAATCATTTGAAGGTTACCAATCGAATTAAGGAAATCAGAATCGCAAAAGGAATTAGCCAAGTTGAGATGGCAGAGGCATTGCAAATTACGAGGCAGACGATCAATGCAGTTGAAAAGCATAAATATAATCCTAGCCTTGAGCTTGCTCTTAAAATGATTAAATATTTCAATGTGCCAATCGAAGAATTATTTACATTGGAGGAGGATACAAAATGAAGAATCTGCAGTATTTAGCATGGGGTTTTATTGTTGTCTGTATGGGTGTGGGTATTCTGATTGCCAAATGGATGATTCCAGACTTGTCATGGAGCGCCGTTGCTGCCAGTATAGGCGGAACGGTGGCAGGTGTTGGACTTGTGGCTGCGGTCGCTAAAATTCGTGAAATGAAAAAAAGAGATCATGTACCTGATGTGGATGAAAGAACATGGAATAACATGAAGAATTTTTATGCCGCTGCGCTATATTTTGTCTTGATTGGCAGCATGGCTGTTGTGATTGTGCTAGTGGGGTTAGGACATGAAACAATAGAACTAGGAGCAATCAGCCTCTATTTGCTGTTTTTATTTATGATTCTTGCCATTGGATCATTTTTAGTCAAAAGAGCATAATACTGGAGTTCCTCCTGCTGGGGGCACCCACCATGTGTTCAATTTAAATTGTGCTATAAGGGCTGCAATTCCCTATTGATATTTGACAATAATTGTATTAGAATAAATGTAATTTCATAATCTTATCCAGAGAGGTGGAGGGATTTGGCCCTTTGAAGCCTCGGCAGCAGACTCAAGCTTTGAGCACTGTGCCAATTCCAACAAGCGTATTTGCTTGGCAGATAAGGAGAACGGTAAATTAAATCTCATCTTATGCTGTCAAAAGCATAAGGTGGGATTTTTTTGTGTCTGCTAAGTATTGAATTTTGCCCGGAAAGCCTAGGACGCTATGTGTTACGTATCAGTATTAATTGTCAGTATAAATCTGACTAATGCGATGAGATTAATTTCATTAGATGAGGTGAAGAAATGATAAGACATATTTCAATTCGATGGGAAGATCGAGAACTGGCAGCGGCAATTCATTATCCAGATTCATATGGGAAAGAAAATAAAAAATATCCCGTCATCGTAATTTGTCACGGTTTTGTGGGAACGAAGGTTGGAATTAATCGTCTCTTTGTCAAAGCTTCTAAAGAATTATCACTGGAGGAATGTGTAATTGTTCGCTTTGACTATGCAGGATGCGGCGAGAGTGAGGGCGATTACGGGCAAAGCTGTATTGATGATTGGATTAGCCAGACACAATCTGTCATCAGCCATTCACTGGGGGTTGAACATATAGACCGTGAACAGTTAGTGCTTATAGGCCATAGTCTTGGAGGTGCTGTTGCCCTCTTGACCGCTACACGGGATCAGAGAGTTAAAAGACTTGTGTTATGGAGTGCTGTTGGTCATCCCTTTAAGGATATAACTGCTATTGTTGGAGAGGAAAGGCTGGAGGTATTGAAGGAGAGCGGCGAATTTGATTACCAAGGATATTCCTTAAGGGAAAACTTTATAGAATCTCTTAAAAAATATCATCCACTAAAACTAGTATCTAAATTTAATGGAGATGTTCTTCTTATACATGGAACAGCGGATGAGGAGATTAGCGTTAATCATTGCTACAATTATTACTATGCATTTCGGACGCGTAAACAGGGAATCTGTGATAAGCGGATTATCAATGGAGCCAACCATACATTTTCTTCTGGGGCAGCATACAGCCAGCTGATACATGAAACAAAGCAGTGGATTGGTCAGAGACATACGCTGGCCATTTAGTATGAACAGAACAGCAGAAACCGAGCGGAAAAAGCGGTAAGTGAGAAAGAGGCTTTTAATCATTTCCGCTCCTTTTTCTTTTCTTAAAATAATGATTCAAGAAATAGAAAAAAACT
This sequence comes from Cytobacillus gottheilii, assembly GCF_018582665.1. Taxonomy (NCBI): domain Bacteria; kingdom Bacillati; phylum Bacillota; class Bacilli; order Caryophanales; family Bacillaceae; genus Cytobacillus; species Cytobacillus gottheilii. Next base: position 289,811 of record NZ_CP071709.1, read on the forward strand.
GTCATGACAGCCAAATATAAAGGCAGCGGTCCTGCAGAATGCTTCAGTGGTAATGGTTCCCCATATACTTGCCATTTTTTATTTGTTTCATCAACATTCTGCTGAAGAGGTGCACAAAGAGGCACTTTCCAGAAACCGAATTCCTTATTGGCGAAAACCAGTATTTTATCTCCTGCTTTATATGTGTTTCCCCAATCGTTATCCTCATATATTTTAACCTTCGTCTTGTCTACACCTTTCCATGACTGCACAACTTCAAGTTTAGTATTTTTGGTCAGGTCACTGCTGCTGATCACTTTGCCGATAAATACAGCTTCATAGTCATGTATGGCCTGCGAGGGATCAGGTATTGCACAGTCAAGAGCGTAGATCTTAGTGGGAAATACGAAAAAGGCTAATACCAGGATAATCAGAATGATATTTTTGTAAGGTCTCATATTTTACTTAAAGATGAAAACTGCCTTCCAATGTAGCCGGGAGAAATAGGTGTAAGTCCCAGTTCTCTTGCCCAAATAGAGAGCTGCCCAATATGGTGAATTTCATGCGCCACTAAATGATGCAGAATATCAGATACGGTATGAAACTCATCTTCCCATGGGATATAAACTTTTTGATTATATGTATGTGGCTCTATTGCCGTCATAAAAACTCTATTCTCAGATAATGTTTGCTGAGAAAGAATTTTCAGCTGATCTAAACTTTTATAAGAGTCAAAGTCGAAAATCACATCGTCCTTGCTTTGGATCGCACGCAGCCAGCTATACTCTACATCGATAATATGAAACAGTGTATATTGAATACTGCCGACACCGCCGACTCGCTTTTGCAGCAATGCTTCTGGAGAAAGCTGCTCACACCAATGCAGCCATTCATCTCGAACTTGCCAGTTATACTCAAAAAAAGACAGCATCATAACTCCCCCTTTTATTTAATACATACTATTCTATTCTTTATTCGAAAATCCTCTAGGTATTTGGTTTTTCTAGTGCGATGATCATGAAATTCCGCAAGTTTCATAGGTTTTCCTCCAATCCTTTTTGGTGGAGGTGCGTATGGATAATAGAAAGGAGTGAAATAGAGTATGAGAATACAGAATAGGCGGCGGACGAGAGGTCCTGGTTTCTGCTTGTCGGGTGGCTACCGCTATTGCGGTCCAGGCTGCAGCGGTCCGGGAGAGCCGATCAATTATGTGGATTCCTGCTGCAAGAAGCACGATGAGTGTCTTAGAGAATATGGAAATAGCTGCAAATGCGATCAAGTATTGATTCAATGTGTGGAGTCGAAATTAAACAATTGTACAGACGAGGGGAAGAAAGCTCGATTAATATCGAGATTTATGAAATTTAGAATGTCGATGAGATGCGGACGATGGGCTGAATAGTCTTTTTGAATGTGTCCAGCTTCAGCGCCAAAAAAAGGGAGAGGAGCTCCCTTTTTGCGTTTGGCGGATATTTTTGGCGGATATCGGCTTTCCAGAGCGGTTTTCCACCGCTTTTTTACTCAAATGCTCTGCTAATCTCTCTAAAGTTGTGAAAAAGGTTTAATTTTAATTCAAATGATCGCTTTTTCCAATAACGAACTCAGTAATTTAGACGAATCAGACCAAGAGAGCCCCAAATATAGTGTTCCGTGCGTTTTCAGTCCGCTCCTCCGATCAAGCCCACCACATCTCTGCTGCTGGCTCACTGAATAAAAGCGGTTTCAAATTTGCTGCTGCTTTAGAAAAGCCTTCTTCTACGGACATTAACCCATCTTCATGCTCAATGCTGACGACATAATCATATCCATATAAACGAAGCGCGCTGATCATGTCTGCCCACGTTTTGGTGTCATGTCCATACCCGACAGTACGGAAATTCCATGAGCGGTTTTGCATCTTACTGTAGTCAGTCATATCCGTTATTCCATTTCTATTCACATTCTGCTGATCAAAGATGGTATCTTTTGCATGGAAGTGGAAAATAGCATTTTCTCTGCCAAGAATTTTAATCGCCTCGACAGGATCAATGCCTTGCCACCACATGTGGCTGGGATCAAGGTTAGCACCAATTGCGGTGCCGCAATGTTCCCGCAGCTTCAGCATGGTCGCAGGTGTGTGAACAGAAAAACCGCCGTGAAGCTCGAGGCCGATTTTCACGCCGAGCTCTTTAGCTCGTTCATTTTTCTTGCTCCAATACGGAATGATTTTCTCCTCCCATTGCCACTTTAGCACTTCTTGAAAATCATGAGGCCACGGAGCTACTGGCCAGTTCGGATAGAGAGCATTCTCATGATCTCCCGGACAGCCGGAGAAAGTGTTCACTACTGGAATTTCAAGCTCCGCTGCAAGCTCCATCGTTTTGTTCAGCAGTATATCTGCTGGTTCGGATATAGCCTTTTGCGGATGAAGGTGGTTCGAATGGCAGCTTAATGCACTGACTATTAAACCATGACTATTAATATCCTTTTTAAATTGATTAAGAGCACTGCGATCACTGAGCAATGTATCAATTGAACAATGGGAATCTCCCGGATAGCCGCCAGTACCGAGTTCAATTGCTTCAATTCCTTTAGAAGAAACAAATTGAAGCATGTCATAAAATGATTTATTTGAGAATAAAACTGTAAAGACACCTAATTTCAAAATAGACCCCTCCAATTATTATTTTCAGAAAATAAAGAAATGTAATCCGTTACATAAACTAAGTTATTAAAAAAAACATGATAAATCAACTGTTTTATGAAATTAATTTTCAGTATTGACAGATAATTCCGTGTGTAATATCATCGAATTGAAATCGATTACATCTTTAGCAGTTCAGCAATACAGAAAGTAGGCAAGAAAATATGGCGAATATCCAGCAGGTTGCAAAGCTAGCAGGTGTATCTGTTGCAACCGTCTCGAGAGTATTAAACGGACAAAGAACAGTAAGTGCTAAAACTAGATTTAAAGTTGAGCAGGCAATTGAAAAATTAAATTATGAACCGAGCATGCTCGGCCGAAACTTAAGAAACTCTGAAAGCAGAATGCTGCTGATCTTAATTCCAGCGATCACAAACCCATTTTATTCGGAGGTTATTAAAGGAATTGAGCATATCGCGATCAGTTCGAATTATAATATTTTGCTCTGTGAAACCGATTCAAGTCCTGAGCGTGAAAATATTTATTTTGACCTGGTAAGAACAAAAATGGCTGACGGCATTATATCAATGGACCCTGCTGTTAATACCGAAACACTTAAAGTTCTGGCAAAAAAGCATGCCATTATTCAATGCAGCGAGTACACGCCAGACAGCGGGATTCCTTATGTGACAATCGATAATGAAAAGGCCTCTTACCAAGCAGTCAAGCATTTAATACAACTAGGGCATAAAGCAGTTGCGATCATTAATTCAGATGAGAAGTACTTGTATGCCAGACAAAGAATGATGGGTTACAAACGGGCAATCATGGAGCATGGATTAGAACTCAATGAATCGTATATCATTCATACACAGCAGCTTGGATTTGAGCAAGGACAGCAGGCAATGAGGAAGCTTTTAAGTCTTGGCGAAAGACCGACTGCAGTATTTACGGTATCAGATTTGCTTGCAATAGGAGCTTTAAAGGAAATTAATAATCAAGGATTGCATGTACCCAATGACATTGCAGTAGCAGGCTTTGATAAAATTGATTTTTCTAATATGACCAATCCAACTTTAACAACGGTTGCACAGCCGATGTATAAAATGGGGACCATTGCTGCTGAAATGCTCATTGCAAAAATAAAAGGTCAAGAAGTCGAGGATGTCATTTTAGACCATGAATTAGTCATACGCCAATCAACTTTAGGATAGACATCAGCTAAGATCAGCGCTCTGTTATTAATGATTTGATAATAGAGCGCTGACCTTACATGTAAATGTAATCGATTACATTAAAGGTGGCATGATGTAAAACTAAAAAAAGGGGTGGATCGCTTGAAACGCTTATTAATGATTGGTCTTACTGTTTTTTTACTAACGATTCTTGCGGCGTGCAGCGAAGAAGGCAGTGGAGACGGCAACGGAGAAACTGACGGTGAAAAAAGTTTGAAAATTGGGATTTCTCTTCCTTCCGCTACACATGGATGGATGGGAGCGCTAATTGAGGAAGCTGAAAACCAGGCAAAAGAGCTAAAAGAAAGTGAAAACATTGATTATGTGATTACTAATGCTGCAGATCCGAATAAACAGGCCAATGATGTGGATGATCTTATTTCACAGGAAGTAGATGTTATTGTCATGCTGCCGATTGAATCAGCTGCCTTAACACCTGTTGGGCAAAAGATCAAAGATGCTGGTATTCCGCTTGTCATTGTGGATAGAGAATTAGAAAATGATGCGGCAACAGTTGTTGTGAAAGGCGACAATGAAGGAATCGGTGTAAATGCAGGAAAGTACTTTATTGAACAGTTAGGCGGAGAAGGAAAAGTGGTTGAAATCACAGGACCGCCTAGTTCTGTAACGGAACAGCGCGGATCAGGCTTTAAAGAAGCAATGGAAAGTGAAGAAGGAATGGAAGTGATCGCTTCACAGAGCGGTGATTTCTCTACAGAAAAATCTCTAACTGTTATGCAAAACATTCTTCAGGCACATCCCGAGATTGATGCTGTGTTTACACAGGATGATGGAATGGCTTTAGGTGTTATTCAGGCAATTAAAGAGGCAGGAAGAACAGATATTCAATTTGTTACTGGTGCAGGCGGTGCTAAGGAAGTATTTGAGAATATGAAAGAGGATGGCTTAATTAAAGCAACTTTCCTTTATTCGCCAACAATGGTGAAGGACGCGGTTGTGATCGCAGGGGATATTGCAAAGGGTGAAGAGCCTTCAGAATCAATGGTTGTTAAAGAGGCTACACAGGTTACAAAAGAAAATGCTGATGAGTTCTACAATCCTGATTCAAAGTTTTAATAAAATGAGGAAGGAAATGTAAAAACGTTTCCTTCCGCTGCTTTGCCTATTGTCAAAGTGAAGGGGTGAGAAAATGGAGAATAAAGTCTACTTAGAAATGAGAAATATTAAAAAATCTTTTAATGGAGTCAAGGTGCTTAAAGGTGTTTCACTTCAGGTTCAAAAAGGCGAGGTTCATGCACTGCTTGGAGAAAATGGGGCCGGCAAATCAACGCTTATGAATATATTAGGAGGAGTTCATCAGCCTAATTCTGGAAGCATTACAATAGAAGGACGCGATGTGAAAATGTCCGATCCGCGTGAATCAAAAGCAAACGGAGTCAGCTTTATCCATCAAGAGTTAAATGTTGTCCCTGATTTAATGGTTTATGAAAATTTATTTTTAGGAACAGAGATTAAAAATAAATTTGGCTTTCTAAATGTTGAGGAAATGTGCAGGCAGACTGCCGATATTTTAGGGCGGCTTGGAGTGGAAATTCATCCGAAAAACTATGTCTGGGAACTCGATAATTCTTATAAGCAATTTATTGAAATAGCGAAATCATTACTTCATAAATCAGAACTGATTATCATGGACGAACCAACCTCCTCACTTGCTGATCATGAGGTAGAGCGGCTATTCACTTTTATTCGAAATCTAAAGGAGACTGGCGTTTCCATCATTTACATTTCCCATAAGCTTAAAGAGATTGAAGAGATCTGTGATCGTTTTACGGTGCTGCGTGATGGAGAGCTTGCAGGAGCAGGAATTGTAAAGGAGTTTAAACTGGATCAAATTACAAAGCTAATGGTAGGGAAGGCGATCTCGAATGAACGGTTTGAACACAAGGAAAGTCAGGAAGCTGTTCTGTTAGAGGTAAATAACTTAAGCAGTGAAGGGTTATACAAAAATATAAATTTTTCCGTAAAAGCCGGAGAAGTAGTAGGATTTACGGGTCTTGCTGGAGATGGAAGAACAGAGCTGTTTGAAAGTATTTTTGGCTATCGAAAAAAATACACGGGTCAAATTAAGGTTCGCGGCCATGTGTTAAAAATAGATCATCCGCAAAAAGCTGTCAAAGCGAAAATTGGTTTTGTTCCAAAAAACCGAAAAGAGAATGCCATAATCAAAGATTTAAGTGTTATTCATAATATGAGTCTTTCATCATTATCCAAGTTTAATAGAAATGGACTGCTGGATCAAAGCCTTGAGAGAAAGCGATTCAGACATTATAAGGATTTACTGAATATTAAAGTTCATGATCCGAATATCACGATCGATAAACTTAGCGGAGGAAATCAGCAAAAGGTAATGCTGGCAAAGTGGCTGGAGGCAGACCCTGATATCCTCATTTTCGATAATCCTACACAGGGTATTGATGTTGGAGCAAAGCAGGAGATCTATGAGCAAATTCTAGCGTTAGCAGCGATGGGGAAAGCGATCATCATTTTATCCTCAGAAGCACCTGAGATTCTTAGGCTCTGCCAGCGCATATATGTTATGTATCAAGGAGAAATCGTATCCTCATTTAATGGTAATAGAGCCACAGAGGATATGATCATGAGCTATGCTACAGGAGCAAAAAGGGAGGATGAACAGATTGGCTAATCCAGAATTAAAAGAACCCGCAAATCAAGGATCTGCCATGGGAAGTGCAAAATCACGTCTTACATGGATTTGGTCAGAATATAGCGTTATTATTGCTTTTGTCATTATTTTTATTTTAGCTGCCATTGTGAATCCAAGATTCTTAGATATTAATAATCAGCTGAATATACTAATGCAGGTTTCTATTATTGGAATTGTTGCTCTCGGTATGACAGTGGTTATGCTGTCCGGCGGAATTGATTTATCGGTAGGATCGGTTCTTGCTTTAGTTGGCGTTCTTACAGTCCTTGCGCTGAATGCCAGTGGCAGTATACTAGTTGGAATATTGACTGCTTTAGCCTCGGGCGTCATTATTGGTCTATTGAATGGATTATTAGTTGCGAAAGGGAAGATTGCCTCCTTTATTGCAACGCTCGGGATGATGGCTGGAGCCAGGTCGATTGCTTTATACATTGCTGAAGGCGGGAGTATCTCAGGTGAAGTATCAGGCTTCACGGCAATTGCCAATACTGAACTATGGGTTATTGATGTACCAATTATTATCTTTATTTTAATGGCCGTATTGGTATATATGCTTATGCATAAAACAAGCTTTGGTCGTCATGTTTACGCGCTTGGAAGCAATGAAAAAGCGGCACTGCTTTCAGCTATAAGAGTAGATCGGGTGAAAATCGCTGTATATAGTCTTGCTGGATTGCTTGTGAGTGTTGCAGCAATCATTGAAACATCACGTTTGAATTCTATTTCATCCTCAAGCTCTGGCATGCAATATGAGCTTGACGCTATTGCGGCAGTTATTATTGGGGGAACAAGAATGACGGGTGGCCGCGGGAAAGTCATCGGTACTTTCTTTGGGGTTTTAATATTAGGTATCTTAAATAATATGATGAACCTAATGAATGTCTCTCCTCACCTGCAAGGGTTTGTAAAAGGAGCGATTATTATTGTGGCGGTTGTATTTCAAAAGAGAGAATAGGAGGAATGCTGAATGGGAATCAACGTTGGGATTATTGGCTGCGGATCCATTGCAAAAAATCGGCATGCACCTGAATATGGTGCTAATCCATATGTGAATGAAATTGTTTTTTATGATCGAAATCCAGAAAGAGCGGAAGCGTTAGCAAAACAGTTTAACGGCAGAGCAGCCTATTCATTAGAGGATCTGCTGGAAGACCCAAGGGTTGAAGCAATTAGTGTATGCTCCTCAAATGAAAATCATGAGAAAGACACGGTAAGCGCCCTTTTAAGCGGAAAGCATGTATTGTGCGAAAAGCCCCTGTCTCTAGAAGTGAATGAAGCAAGAAAAATGATACGTACAAGAGACGAGACAGGGAAAAAACTGATGATTGCTCATAATCAGCGATTTACAAAAGCACATCAAGAGGCAAAGGAGATTATCAGCAGCGGGAAACTTGGAAAAGTATTAACATTCCGAACTACCTTTGGGCATGGCGGTCCTGAAAGCTGGGGAATCAATAAAACCAATTCCACTTGGTTCTTTAAAAAGGATCGATCCGGATTAGGAGTGGCGGGTGATCTTGGCGTCCATAAGATCGATCTTATTCATTATTTGCTGGACGATCAAATTACAGATGTGAGTTCATTCATGGGTGCTCTTCATAAAAAAGACGAATCTGACAAACCGATTGAAGTTTGTGATAATATTGTCTGCTCACTGAAAACGAGGAAGGGTGTTATCGGTACAGGATCTTTTTCTTGGACTTATTACGGAGAAGAGGATAACAGCACTATTTTATACTGTGAAAAGGGAATCCTGAAAATCTACCATGATCCAGACTATCAACTGGAAATGATTTCTCATGCAGGAGAAAAGATAAGGTACGAGATCGAAGGGATACAGACAAATGAGAATCAGAGTGCCAGCGGTGTCATTGATGCTTTTCTGGAAAGTCTGCAGCATGATGAACATGTACCCGTCACAGGAGAAGATGGCTTATTATCTCTGCAGGTTATACTGGCGATAATAAAAGCGGCCGAGACGAATACAGTGGTTGAGGTAAATTAAGTATTAATCCATACTGGGAAACTGGTATGGATTTTTTTAGCTTGTTGAATAAAAGTGTAGATGATGGACAAGCAGGAAACCACTTCATAAGCAATTCTAATATTACATCATAATAAATTCATATTTTACAAGTATTTACTGGAGGAATATACTGCAGAGGTAAATAACTGAATGGTGGTGCTCCGGTGATGGTTATGGCAGAAATTTTTTTGAATATTATTGCTCCCATTTTATTGCTTTTGCTATTAGGTTTATTTTTACAGAGGAAATTCAATTTTGATTTAAAATCATTAAGTCATTTAATGACGTATGGATTGATGCCTGCAGCTATTTTTATGAATATTTATCAAACCGACTTTAACATGCAGCTTCTAGTAGAGGTCGCTCTGTATCTTTTCCTGTTTACACTGACAATGATGCTGATTGGCATAGGGTGGAGCCGTGCTTTGAAGCTTGAAAGAAATGATGCTGCCATCTTGAAGAATGGCATTAGTTTAATGAATTCAGGCAACTATGGACTGCCTGTCAGTCAAATGCTTTTCTCCGCCAACCCAGTCGGTACCTCCATTCAAATCATTGTTCTTCTTTTTCAAAACCTTATGACCTATACATACGGACTTTATAACCTCATTGCAGCGACAAAATCCGGCTGGAATATTATCAAAACATTTTTGAAGCTTCCGTTAATATATGCTGCCCTATTGGGAGCTCTCCTTAATGGGTTTGAGGTAAACCCGCCTTCTTTCCTCCTTACACCTATTCAATATCTGGCGGATGGCTTTATGGCAATCGCTTTAATTATACTTGGTGCACAACTTGCCAATATAAAAGTTAAGTCTGTAAATATAGCGGTCATCATCACTTGTTTTACACGTTTAATCATATCTCCTGCAGTGGCTATGGGCATTATTTTTCTGCTTGGGATCGATGGGGTCATTGCCCAGTCATTGCTCGTTGCCAGCGCCTTGCCGACCTCAAGAAATAGTGCTACCTTAGCACTGGAATATGATGTGAACCCGGATGTGGCTGCTCAAACCGTATTAATCACCACCCTATTGAGCGGATTTTCAGTGTCTATCGTTGTGTATTTATCGACCATTATTTTTCCTTATTAAAGCTTTGGCCAGCTGTCTTTCAAATGAAAAAAGCAGAAATGAGCTCTGATCACTCATTTCTGCTTTTATATATTAATTTGGATAACGTTCTCTAAGACATTTTATAGATGCCACAATCAATTCTTTCAAAACTTCACGGTCAACATCGTTCAGCTTATTAATATAAACACATGCTTTGCCTGTTGTATGTTTGCCAAACTTCTTCAATAACTCATCTCTCTCTGTCTCGCCAGGAGCAAAGTATAAGCTGATTTTTGCTTTGCGCGGTGAAAAGCCGACAAGTGCTGCATCTCCTTCATGTCCGGTAGCATATTTATAATGATAAGAACCAAATCCGATTATGCTTGTTCCCCACATTTTTGCTTCATACCCAGTCGTTTCTGTAAAGATATCGAGCAGTTCATAAGCATCTTGTTTCTTCTTCTCACTTTCAACACTTTCAATAAACTCAATTACGCTGTGATCCGTCTCTTTCGTTTTCAGCTCGTACATATACATCGCCCTTCCCATTTATGTTTATATTATAAATATAAACGAAAATAGGGAGATTTAATTGATAAAAAGAAAAATCTTGTAGTAAGTAGAAGATATAATTTACGAAAATGGAGAACCGAAATGCGAAGTGAAATAATAAGATATTTAAATAAGATTGAAGAAGATAATTTTGTGAAGATTATCTATGCATGCGAATCCGGCAGCCGAGTATGGGGGTATTCAGGTTCAAACAGTGATTATGATGTCCGGTTTGTTTATATACATCATCCAGATTACTACTTGAGCATAGATCCGATAGGGATTGGTGAGAAGCGGGATGTTATGGAGGAGACACCCCATCATCTGCTGGATTTTGTTGGCTGGGATCTGACAAAAGCGCTAAAGATGCTGCGGAAATCAAACCCATCCTTCTTGGAATGGCTGCATTCACCGACTGTTTACGTTGAAAAATTTGGGACTGCAGATGAGATGAGAGAGTGTACAAATACCATTTTGTCTCCTCAGACATGTCTCTTTCATTATATAAAAATGGCAGAAGGAAATTTGAAGAACGCTGTAAACAGAACAGACTTTCATCTGAAAAATTGGATCAATATACTTAGACCGCTGCTCGCTGCGAAGTGGATTGAAGAAAAGCAAACCTTTCCGCCTCTGAATGTCCAGCTCCAATTACAGGAGCTTAATCTAGGGGATGATCTGAATCAAATAGGGAGAAAATTACTTGCCAGAGATCAGGAAGGGTTTGAGAACAAGCTTTCATTATTTAGTGATTATGCGAAACAAGAGCTTTCGCGTTTGCTGACTGAAGCAAAAAAGAGAACAGCAAACCCTGGCAATTATACGGAGGATTTTAATGCCATTTTTAGAAAAACACTGAAAAAAGCTTGGAAAGAAGAGGTGTAAAAATAACATCTATGGAAATAATATTTTCTTATGGAAAGCAAAAAGATGGTCAAGCAATTTTAACTTTTCTTTCATAACATAATAAAGGAACAAGCCAAAAATACTGAACTACTTTTCCTTTCCTTACATTCGTAAAAGAAGGTAAAAGGGGGCCTTAGACGCCACTAACTACCTTCTGCTATGCCAATAATTGCATTTCGATTGGAGGAATAAATCATGAATGAAAGGAAGTACCAAAATTTAAAAAGGGGAGAAAGAGGGGCAATGATCAGTATAGCCGCTTATATTTGCCTATCTTCTCTCAAACTAATTGTCGGGATTATTTCTGGTTCTGAAGCATTAAAAGCAGATGGACTCAATAACGCAACTGATATCATTGCTTCCGTAGCCGTTCTTATTGGATTGAGAATTTCAAGGAAGCCTGCTGATAAAAATCATGCCTATGGTCATTGGAAGGCTGAAAATGTTGCCTCCTTAACAGCTTCCTTTATTATGATAACGGTCGGATTACAGGTGCTGATTGGCGCGGGAAATTCCTTATTAGAGGGAAAAAACGAAACGCCAGATATGATTGCTGCATGGACAGGAATTTTCAGTGCTGCTGTTATGTACTTTGTTTATCGATACAATAAAAAGCTGGCTGGAGAAATTGATAGCCAAGCTGTCCTGGCGGCATCAAAAGATAATATTTCAGATGCATGGGTCAGCATTGGAACAGCTGTCGGCATTATTGGCGCACAATTTGGTCTGGCATGGCTGGACCCGGTCACTGCTTTTATAGTCGGTTTCCTTATTTGCAGAACAGCATGGGAGATTTTCAGAGATGCTTCACATCAGCTTACAGATGGGTTCGATGAAAACGAGGTAAAAGAATATAAAGAATTAATCATGCAAGTTAATGGTGTTGAGGCTGTTAAGAATATTCGAGCCAGAAACTATGGAAATAATACGGTCGTTGATATTGTCATATTTGTTAAATCCCATCTCGACATTGGGCATGCCCATGATATATCTACTACTGTTGAAAACAAACTGATCGATGAATTTGAAGTATATGATGTGCATGTACATGTCGAACCGCTTCCGACATAACAAAGGGGATGATTCTCCTGGTTCAGTGCCTACAAAACAAAAGGGATATCCAATTCTCCATCAAGGAGAGACTGGATATCCCTTTATTCTTCAGCAGAAAATTTATTCTGCACTCCGGGCTGAAACGGAAAGATGCTGAAACGAGCGAACATCGAACAAGCCTTTGTCGGTCAGCTTAATCTCAGGTATGACAGGCAGAGCAAGAAAGCTTAACGTCAGGAACGGGTTGAAATGCTGCTGTCCGCTAATCTCTTTAAGGGCGCTGTTGATCTTCAGAAGTTTTTCATTTACCTCTTCATACGTTCCCTGGGACAGCAATCCTGAAATCGGCAGTTCAAGTTTTGCTAATACTTCTCCATCACATACGACAGTTAAGCCGCCCTGCATTTCGCTAATGACTTTAGATGCTAAAAGCATGTCTTCGTCAGAGGTGCCTGCAACCATTACATTATGGGAGTCATGGCTGACCGTTGTTGCAATGGCTCCTTTTTCTAAACAGAGTCCCTTGATAATTCCAAGACCAATATTACCAGTTTGATGATGTCTTTCAATAACAGCTAGCTTTAAAAGGTCTTCTTTTACAGATGGAACAAACAATGAAGAATTTGTGTCAACCTCAGTGATCAAGTGCTTCGTAATAATGCTGTTAGGAATAATTTCAATAACATTTGCCAAAGGGCCATCAAGTTTGATTTGAAGATCGTCTAGTGTTAAAGCCGGCAGTTTCACAGAATCTAATAATGCTTGTGGTGCAGGAAGTTTGTTTCCGTCTGGGAAATTGACAAGCTCTCCTTGAGCAGCAACACAAATACCGTCTTTGTAGACAGCTGAAATCGGCAGTTCTGTCAGGTTATCTGTCAGAATAAAATCAGCTTTATAGCCGGCTGCAATGGCTCCGTAGCCTTCAAGGCCAAAGCATTCAGCACTATTTAAAGATGCCATTTGAATGGCTGTAACTGGATCAATGCCTTCTTCGATCGCCATCCGAACAAGATGGTCAATTCCGCCTTCTGTGATTACATCGTCCAAATGTCTATCATCCGTTACGAATAGAAAGCGCCTTGAATTGCGGGTATTAACAGCCTTAATAACCTCTTTCAGTTCTTTCGCTGCAGTTCCCTCACGAATCATGATATACATTCCTTTGCGAAGCCTCTCGAGAGCTTCATCTGCTGTTGTACATTCATGATCGGTTGTAATTCCAGCTGCCATATATACATCAAGCTGGTTTCCCGTTAACCCAGCTGCATGTCCGTCTATTTTGCGATGAAGGTGATGGGCATCGGTGATTTTTTTCATTAACCCTTCATCTGTATTGAATACACCTGGGTAATTCATGACTTCTGCCAGTCCCAGCACTTTTGGATGATCATAAAAAGGAAGCAAATCCTCTGCGGAGAGCTCTGCACCTGAATGTTCAAATGGAGTTGCTGGCACGCAGGAAGGCAGCATAAAGTGGCAGTCAAAAGGGATATTCATGGCAGCGTCGAGCATAAATTGAATTCCTGCTTTTCCGGAAACATTCGCGATTTCATGAGGATCGCAAATGACACTTGTTACTCCGTGCAAAAGCTGGATTTTGGCGAATTCAATCGGTGTGACCATGGACGACTCTATATGTACGTGACCATCAATAAAGGAAGGGCTGAGGTACTTATTTTGTGCATCTAAGATGTTCTTTGCCTGATATTCTCCGCCAACCCCTGCGAAAATGCCATCAGCAATGGCTACATCTCCTGAGATAATCTCTCCGCTAAATACATTTACAATCCGCGCATTTTTGATGACTAGATCAGCAGGCTCTCTTCCACCGGCAACGGCAATTCTCCTTTGAATACGGTCCATATAAGTAAATCCTCCTTCTAAATGAATGATTATCGAAAATGTGTTTTACAAAAAAATTAAGCCTGAGTTAAGGCGGAACTTACTTTTGCTTAAGGTTAGAAATGTATGATGAAATGGATATAAACAGTCAGAGCAGACATTCCGCAAATGAGCCTGGAAAAAGTTTGCAATAGGTAACAAGCTGCAGACTTATACCTCCTGAGCTTGTCTTAAGAATATGTTATGTTCCATCACATGATATTTTTACTACTATATCATGAAATTAGAAGAAGTAAATTTTAAAGCAGCCATTCTCAAAATTTAAATTCAGTAGATAATAGCTGAAAAAGTAAGCAATCTGATAAACTTCGCAATAAAAATCAAAATTCAGAAAGCAGAATGAGATAAGCTAGTTTATGAGGGAGGCGGGAGAGATTGTGGATTATGAATGGGTTGTAAAAAAAGTCATTGCCTATATTGAAGAGCATCTGCATGAACCGATTACGATGGATGATATAGCAGAGGAAGCAGGTTTTTCAAAGTTTCACTTTCATCGAATTTTTCAAAGCAGCGTTAAAATGTCGATGACCGAATACATCAGGCAGCGCAGATTAGCGAATGCATCAGCAGCATTATTGTATTCAGATGAAAGAATTATAGACATTGCCTTTTATTATCAATTTGAATCACAGGAAGCATTTACGAGAGCATTCAAAAAGATGTATCAATTGCCGCCTGGACAATATAGAAAATTGATGAGAGATATGGTGAAAAACAAGGAGGAGTCTTCTATGGAAGAAAATCAATTAAAAGGCTGGTTTATCAGTGGTTCCGATCCATTCAGCTATGAAATGGGTGTTGATCATAAAGTTTTCCATCAAGGCAAGGCATCTGGCTACTTAAAATCAAAAACGGTACTGGATGATGCCCAGTTTGCGACCATGATGCAGCAATTTAAAGCAGATCGTTATATCGGAAAGCGGATTCGCTTATCTTGTTTTATTAAAACGGAAAATGTAAAAAGCTTCGCCAGTATGTGGATGCGTGTGGATGATCATACTTCAGACATGCTTCAATTCGATAATATGAGCAATCGCCCTATTACAGGTTCAACCAATTGGAGCCGATACTCCATCGTCTTAGATGTTCCAGAAAACAGTGCAGTTATCGCTTTTGGCATTATATTATCAGGGCAGGGGCAAGTATGGGCCGATCAATTTTCATTTCAGGAAGTTGACGAGAGTGTTGCGAGCACGAATCTTGAAATACAGGGACAAATGCAGGATGAACCAGTGAATCTATCATTTGAAGAATAAAATAGCTCATAATAAGCAGCTGCTGAATCGGCTGCTTGTTTATATCTCACATTATAGTAAAGGAGAGAATTTTGTGAAATACGAAACAGAATTGGGATTATCTGCTGTAGATAAAACGTTTCTGATCATTATCCCGCCAGTTATTGGTGCGCTCGTTGGCTGGTTTATTCCTGTTATTGCTGACTGGACAGCAAGAATTCCCATCATGCCTTTTGGAGCGGTGCTGGACTGGGTGGCCTCTTTGGAAGGCAGGTGGGTTTCAGCGGCAGCAGCGCTTCTAGGTATACTTGCGGGGATCATTTTTATAGTATATGTGTTTAATGAAACGTTAAAAATCAATGTTACAGATGCCAAAGTGAAGCTATGTATCCATAAGGTTGTGAAACAGATTGACAGGGATATGATTTCAGCCATTTATATGGATGGAAAGGATCTTGTCATTTTAAGTCATAAAGGAAAGGAAATCTTTCGGGAACAGTCAGAGTCAAAAAAAGAATGGGTTTCAAAAGTGTTTAGACAACATCTGTATCCATGGAAAGACCACGATCCATTCGCGAGCAGGTATCAGCGCTGGGTAGCTAACCATCCGCAGTTTCCGCAGGATGTCAATGCGCTGCTGTCCGCTAGGGAGAGAGCAATGCAGGAGGAGGAAGCAGAAGAGGCAAAAGTGCTTCGAAAGGATTTAGCTGAACTGGGAGTAGTTATTCATGATGAGAATAAACGGCAATATGTGAGAATGATTGGCTAATCGGAAAGATAAATGAAAAAGCAGCCGAAAGATTGGCTGCTTCTTTTTATCATTTCTTTTTATTTTCCAATTCTCTTTTTTCTCTTAAAAGCTTTTGAAATTCTGCATCAAGCTCAGGTGATGGTTCTATGCTGAGGCGAGATAATATTTCAGATATTTTTGTTCCTAGGACGAGCAGCTGATCTTCGGATGTGTCACGTGAATTCTTTGGTGTGTCATTTTTATAGCTGTCATAATGACCGTCATAGATTAAAAGGCTGCCATCCTTTAGTTCAAATATTCTTTGTGCCACTTTAGAAATAAATCTGCGGTCATGCGAGACAAAAATAACAGTGCCTTCAAACTCAGCTAAAAGTGTCTCAAGCGCTTCAACGGCATCAATATCTAGATAGTTGGTCGGTTCATCTAAAATAAATGTATTCATGTTACTGACAAACGATTTGGCCAATGCAACCTTTACACGTTCTCCGCCGCTCAGCACGCCGGCTAATTTATAAACATCTTCACTGTAAAAGTGAAGGCGAGCTAAAACCGTGCGCACAAATGATTCATCTTGAACAGAGGTCGACTTGACGTTTTCCAGAATGGATTGGTTTAAATCAAGCACATCCAGGTTTTGACTAAAATATCCGAGTTTAGCTGAAGGAGACACGGTAATTCCATCACTGCCATGAACCAATTTCTTCAAGAGTGTCGTTTTTCCTGCACCGTTCGCTCCAATTATAGCGACTTTATCTCCGCCCTTAATATGAAAGGATTTTTTCGACCAGAGCTTACGTGATTCGAATGCTCCTTCAATGTTTTCGGCACGGATAATGATTTTATTTTTAAAAGAACGCTCATTAGGAAGAACCATTTTAATCGGTGTCTGCTCCTTTAATTTTTCTACTGTTTCGAGCTTATCCAGTCGTGTTTCAATGGACTTTGCCGTTTTCTGCATCTTTTTCTGCTTCTTGGCGAAATAGGGCTTGGCTCCTGTAATGCTCGCTTCAGAGAGACTCACATTTTTGGGTTTTTTCGTTGCTCTGTCCGCACGCTTCATTTTTTCCTCTAAAGCATTTTCAAGCTGGCGCTTTTTTTGTATATATTTCTCATAATCACGTTCGTGCTCAAGTCTTTCCAGCTCTTTCTGCTGTACATAGTCAGAGTAGTTCCCTTTATATTCTTTTACCCTTCCATCGCTTACTTCCCAAATTGTTGTGCAAAGGGCGTCTAGGAAGGCGCGGTCATGTGAGACGATGATAAAAGCTCCCTGCCAATGACGCAGTAATTTTTCCAGCCATTCGACGTGTGATGTATCCAAATTTGTTGTCGGTTCATCAGCTAATAAAAGTTCAGGATTCTGCAGCATGGCTTCTTTAATATATTCCTGTGTTACTTCGCCGCCGCTTTTGGTTGTATCTGTTTTTTTGATTTGCGGCAGAAGAACAGGAGAGGAAAACAAATGGATATCCCCGCTGTCTGGTTTGCGTTTTTCTGCTAATACCTCTAGTAAAGTAGTTTTCCCGCTTCCGTTTTTGCCAACAATGCCGATCCTGTCTTTGCTGTGAAGCTGCAAGTGTTCAACATCAATAATTAACCGATCTTTTATAAAAACCTTTAAATGATTTGCTTCAAGCAATTTCATTCAATCATCCCCATTCCTTCATACTGGAGGAGACAAAAAAGCCTCCTATCCGGATTCAGAATAGGAGGCACAGGTGTACGCCAAAAAAGAGACTGCTCCCTTTTTTCTAACGTTTGCCGAATCAAGCCAATCCTATTCTGAAAACGTTGTTTTAAAGGCAGGACAGAAGAGAGCATAAATATGCCCAGTGTATCCAATAGCCTTATAAACGTGTTTTCGAAAAATAGGATTATAACTTCATGTCAGCAGGTTCACCCTTCCGTTTTTAATTAATTTAACAATACGGGAATGGATATTATTTGTCAATAGACTCATACATGAGAAAATGTCCTGTTATTCAATTCTATATCTTATATATTCATAATGAGAGGTGGGAACACTTTGAATGATTTGGTTGTTATGATCTCGATACACTTCGTATTGCCGATGAGTTTCAACTAAATACCCATCTTCAATTGTTTCACTTTCATATTTTAATTCGATCTCAGGAGTTAATCCGGCCAATGGATGGCTGTCTTCATTAGCAGAGACAGTGACATCGTCTTCTTCAGAGCTCTCATTAACAACAGGTATTTGCGGATAATCATATTGCTCATTAAATGCTCCATCCTCTATGGAATAAGCAGTTTCATAGTAAGCGATGATCAATATGATTGCGGCAGCCCCGAGCAGCGGCATTAAACGTTTCAATGTAGATGTCCCCCTTTTTTCTTATCTATATAAAATATATGCATGTCCGTTTATGAAAGAACCGAAGTTCCATCAAAAAAAGACACCGAATAAAGGTGTCTTGTGGGGATCATTATTTTACATGCAAAAACTTCACACAAACAGGATCAGGTACTGCAACATCTTTTTGAAGAAGAGTAAGCTTTCCAGTTTCAGCATCCCGGCTGTAAAGGGAAAGGCTGCTGGAATTTTGATTGCTGGCAACAACGAATTTTTCGCTTGGGTCGAGAACAAAGTCACGCGGCCATTCTCCGTTTGTAGAAGTATGTTCAACAAACGTTAATGTATTTGTATTTTCATCAATCGCAAAGACAGCAATACTGTCATGGCCTCGATTGGCCGCGTATACGAAGCGGGTGTCAGAGGACAAATGGATCGCACTGCCTTGATTGTTCTCCGTAAAACCTTGAGGAATCGTTTTAATGGCTTGCAGCTGTGTAAAAGAACCATCTTCAGCATTATAGCTTAGCACAACAACCTCAGAACTAAATTCGGTCATCACATAAGCAATTTTGCCATTCGCATGGAAGACAAGATGTCGCGGACCGCTTCCAGGTGTGAATGTGAAGACGGACTTCTTTGATAATTTCCCTTCTTGTACCTCATAGGTGATAAGTTCATCTGTACCAAGGTCTACTGCTGCTGCATATTTTCCGTCAGGTGTCATCCCTGCGTAATGGGTATGTGCCTTCTCTTGTCTGCTGTCAGGGCCAGAACCTTTATGCTCCATAATAGAGCTTACAGGCTGAAGGGATCCGTCGTTATTTGTTAAGTAAGATTCAACTGTTCCTTTATGGTAGTTTGCTGTCAGAACAAGGTTTAAAGCTTCATCAATGCTCACATGACAAGGAGGTGAACCTGCAGAAGTTTGGCTGTTTATAAGTTGTAAGCTGAGGTCATTCTCATCTATTGAATAAGCAGCTACCCCGCCATCTTCGTTATCCTTAATCACAGAATACAAGTGCCTGTTATCTTCTGAGATCGATAAGTAAGTTGGATTGCCTAATTCAGCTGCTGCTTCAATATTGTCTAGCTTCTTTAATTCAGTATCCAGGGTGAATTTATATATTCCTTTGCTCTCCCCTTTTGTATATGTACCAATATATCCAGCGTATTTTGCCATCTTATTAAACCCTCCTATATATAATATGGTTTCTTCATTCTATGTTAGCATGTTCAAATTAATTGTGAAAATAATTGTGTTTCCCATACTAAAGACGGCAGATTGCACTCTTAATAGTTCAGTGATATAGTTTTTAACAGATTATTGGTATATATGGCATCAACTAGCCTATGCCCTTATGTAAAAAAATGATTAAAATAGGGGGTGATTCCCCGATTTATGTCACTAACATAGTAGAATAGAATGATCTTAACCTGAAGCCAAATTTAGAAAGCGTACCAAGGCGCACATATTACTGAAAGGAGGAGTATAGTGGAGTTTATCTTACTTTTACTTGTTTCAGCCATTCCATTAATCATTTCCATTGCCGTACTTTTTACACCCAAAACACATATAACGATTGCGATGGCTGTGTTTCTCTTTCTGCTTTCTTCCTGGCAAATGGATGTTTCGATACTGTATGCGAACGGTGTATTATCGTTAGAAACCATTGATCTACTTTTTCGTATTCTTAGAGGCGGATCGATCTTCCTCATGCCAATGATGTATTATTTCTGTTATCATCTTGTCCAAGAAACACCCTCCTTAAGTCATATGAAGGGTTTATGTAATAAATTCATCTTATATATAATGATTGGATTTAGTACAATTGTTTATCTCTTTAATTTTACAGAAGCCGGCATTGAAACATATAACTTGGTTCATGCTGAAGGGATCTCCCCTTCGCATTGGATGCCCGTGTATGGACCTTTAAATAGTTTGTTTATTATCAATACTTTCTTTATATTTATTAATACTTCACTGCTTTCAATCCTATCGCTGCAAATAAAGATTAAAGTCTATAGAAGTTTTTATTTAAAATTGATGATAGCGGCTATGTTTATTTTGTTTAATGGAATTATGAGTGGTTTTTCATTTTTTCCTTTGTTTTTCTCCAGTTTTAATTCGATTATTGCGGCGATCATTTTATTTTTCGGTTTCTTTCAAATGCAATCTTCTAAAATTCATTCAATGAACAAAGAACTGATCCGCCAAAGTGATTTGCTGGAAGCGATTATGAATATTAATCCTAATTATTTGCTTGTTACGAGCGGGAAAAATAACATTGTTAAAGTGAATGACTCTTTCTGCGAACTTTTCAGCTTTAAAGTGAACGATTTAATAGGGTTTAAGTTTTCAGATTTTCCAGAGGTTAAAGAAATACTGGATTCAAATCCTGAACAGCCTAGTAAACATATGGATGCAAAAGGGAGAATCAGGTATATAAGCTGGGGCACAAGAGAGCTTCAGCAAAGTAAAACAGAAATCTATCAGATCTACTTTGGAATTGATATTACCGAACAGAAACGTCATGAACAAGTATTATTATCATCAGAAAAATTAAAAGTTATAGGAGAAATGGCCGCTAGCGTAGCCCATGAAATTCGCAATCCATTAACGACGATAAGAGGTTTTATTCAATTAATAAAGGAAAATAATTCTGACTCGAATTATGAAAATATTCTTCTGGATGAGATTGATCGTATTAATGAAGTGTTAAAGGAATTGCTAATTTTAAGCAAGCCTGAGGCTCGGGAACAGGGACAAGCTGGGGAGATTGAAGTATATGTCAGAGATGAAATCCGCAGCATCCATATGCTTTTCCACGCTCTTGCTTTGGAGCAAAATAAAAACATCTATATTGATGACCGGCTCAAACAAGATTGTTATATTAAAATAGATAAATCTCATTTTAAACAAGTCATCATCAATATTTTAAAGAATAGCCTGGAGGCAATCTCTAAAGGCGGCAAAATTAAAATGATCATGGATGAACGGGATGGAAAAGTGCGGATTCGGATTATTGATAATGGGGAAGGAATCAATAAACAAAGGCTGTCCAGAATTGGTGAGCCTTACTATACGAGCAAGGAAAAGGGTACGGGCATTGGCCTTACAATCTGTTTTAAGCTTATGAAAGAGAACAGCGGGGAAATGACGGTGAAAAGCAAAGAAGGCTGTGGAACTTCTGTTACAATCCTGCTTCCTTCCCATAAATAAATTTTTGTAAAATAAAATCTGCTGCAGATGATAGCATTAAAAAGAACATGTCTGATCACTATTAGAGGGGTCAGACATGTTCTTTTTTTAACAGGTGAATAAACAAAAGCATGATAAATGACAGTCCAACCATGCAGGCGACCCAAAGATAAGCCGTTTTCATATTGCCCGCATCAATCGCTAAGTAGATGGCTGTCGATGTCGTCTGTGTTTTTCCGGGGATATTTCCTGCAAACATAAGTGTTGCCCCAAATTCACCCAGAGCTCTGGCAAAACTTAATATCGCACCTGTCATAAGCGCTTTACTGGCAAGGGGAACGGAAACATTAAAGAAAAGACGGAATTCACCAGCTCCATCTACTCTTGCAGCTCCCTCAATATCAGAATCAATCCCTTCAAATCCAGCTTTAGCTGATTGATACATAAGAGGAAACGAAACCACAACCGCGGAGATCACCGCAGCCCACCATGTGAAAATAAGAGGCTGATCAAACAAAAACTCAATAAATTGCCCTGCCGGACTATTTCGCCCGAAAAACAAGATCAGTAAAAAGCCGATGACAGTTGGAGGAAGAACAAGCGGCAATAGAAAAAGAGTTTCGATGACAATCTGACCTTTAAATCTTTTTCGGGCTAAAACCTTTGCAAATATCGTCCCTAAGATGATAACAATCACACTGGAAACGGCAGCAATTTCAATGGATAGCCTGACTGGTGACCAAAAATCGATAGACATATTAATTCAAACCTTTAAATCCATATTTTTTAAAAATCGCCATGGCTTTCTCGCTTTGGAGATAGTCATAGAATAATTTAGCTTCCTCTTGATGATCCGATTCTTTTAAAATGCCAACAGGATATATGATATCTTCGTGTGTGCCTTTAGGAGCAGAAGCAATTACTGCAACATCTTCAGAAATAGACGCGTCAGTACGATACACAATCCCAGCATCTACATTCCCTGATTCCACATAGGTTAGGACTTGCCGAACATCCTTTGCGTAGATAATATTTCCTTCTATTTTGTCCCATATGCCCATATTTGTTAAAGCCTCCTGCGCATAGTTGCCGGCGGGCACCGATTCAGGAGTACCAATTGATATCGTATCTAATGACATGATATCCTCGAACCTGTTGACATTAGAGGCAGCATCTTTAGAAACGATCAGTGCTAAATCATTGCCAATCAGGTTTTTTCCCTTTTCAATCAGTCCCTCATCAGCAAGTATCTGGTACTTGTCCATTGCTGCAGAAAAAAACAGGTCTGCTGGTGCACCTTGAGAAATTTGCTGCTGTAGTGAACCTGAGCCGCCAAAATTAAAAGTGACCGTAATAGCAGAATGGTCCTTCTCAAATTCTGTTTTCACGTCATTTAAAGCATTTTGTAGGCTGGCGGCTGCCGAAATCGTCAACTCTGCTTCTGCCTGCTCTTGATCACTGCCTTGTTGATTCCCGGAACAAGCTGCTGCAAAGAAACAGGATAACAAAACAACCGCAAACAATCCGATCCTTTTTCTCATCGCTGTCTTTCCCTTCACTAACATTCATTATTACCACCCATTATAACGTATTTACCGAACGAGGGGGACGGTTCTTGATGCTCCTTGTGAATCAATTCTTCTTCGTTTGTGTCAATTTAAAGAAGGTATAGGCAATTTAAAAGCCGATTCCACTTTTATTCGGGAACCGGCTCTTAATAAAAGGAAGATGTTATTCTTCTGCTGACTCTAACTAAGCAAATGATTCATGAAGCATCATGCTGTTTGATTCTCTCTGTATGACGAACCTGCAAAGGCTCTCTTTTTGATTTATAGGCCATCCAATACGCAAAGCCGATAAAGATTGAACCGCCAACTGCATTGCCTAAATAAACAGGGATGAAATTTTCGATATAGATTGCCCATGAAAGGTGTCCGGCAAAAATGGCAGCTGGAATGACAAACATGTTAGCAACGACATGCTGGAATCCAATCGCAACAAAGGCCATGGTCGGAAACCAGATTCCAAGTATTTTACCTGTTGTGTCTTTGGCGCCATAAGATAGCCAAACGGCAGCCGCCACTAGCCAGTTGCAGCCGATTCCGGAGATAAAAGCAGGCAGGAACTCAGCCTCTACTTTATGTTCAGCAATGCTAACCGTTTTTTCAAGAAATACGCCGCTCTCGGTCAGCCCGGCAATATGACCGAAAAAGTAAGCCACGAACAATGCGCCAGCGAAATTGCTGACAGTTACTAGTCCCCAGTTCTTTGCAACAGAAGCGAGCGATACTTTCTTTGCCATATTAGCGAGAGGAAGAACCATCATATTTCCGGTGAGCAGCTCACCGCCGGCAATTAATGTTAGGATCAGACCAATTGGAAAGAGAGCGGCACCCAAAAATGAGCTGATTCCAGCTAGTTCGCCGGCTAATGGTGCAGTCACACGAATATAAAGCAGATAGCCCAGCGCGATGAATGCGCCAGCTTGAAATCCCAAAATCAGTGTTTTTATAATGGGGTAATCTGCTTTTTTCACACCCATATCAACTGAATAACTTGCAATTTCATCTGGTTTATAAAAAGACATATCGGAAAACCTCCGGTAATAAGTGAAATGCTGTGAAGTACATCACATATACCTATATTTTAATGCAATGATTTCCAAAATGATGTGAACGTTTTAGCACTGTTTGTAAAACGCTTACATTAAAAACTATAACGGCAGAGAAAACATAAATTGCGTATTAAAGGCAATAGAACATGAAAAATATGTGATTGTACTTAAAGCAGTCAAAGTTATTTTTATCACATAGGAAACGTTTTAAGAGCCTGCATATTGACATTGGTTAATTTCAAAAATATAATTACTTACATAAAGTAAGTGAATGTAAAGGAGAAAATAATATGAAATTTCACGAGGCTCCACATGTCTATGTTAGCCAAGTTCAATTAAAGGTTCAGGATTTGCAAAGATCACTGGCATTCTATCAGGACATTCTAGGTTTAAAAGTTATAGAGAAATCGGAGCAAACCGTTAGTTTGTCTGCTGATGGCAAGACAGGGCTTATTACATTAACTCAGCCAACCACCATTTTCCCAAAGCAAAACAGAACAACAGGTTTGTATCACTTTGCACTCCTTCTTCCAGAGCGCAGAGACCTGGCAGCCGTTATTCGTCATTTAATCAGTACGGGTTATCCGCTGCAAGGGGCATCTGATCATCTAGTCAGTGAAGCCCTTTACTTAGCTGATCCAGATGGAAATGGAATTGAAATTTATCGTGATCGTTCATCAGAAGGCTGGGAGTGGAAAGATGGAGAGGTTGTCATGGCAACAAATGCCATGGATGTAGAAGGTGTTTTATCAGAATGGGATGGAGCATCTTGGAGCGGTCTGCCTGCTGGAACGATCATGGGGCATATTCATCTGCACGTCTCTGAATTCCATAAGACCAAAGAGTTTTATTTGGAAGGTCTTGGATTTGAAACGGTTTGTACTTATGGAGGGCAGGCACTTTTCATTTCGACAGGTGAATATCATCATCATATCGGGTTAAATACTTGGAATGGGATTGGAGCTCCAGCTCCGCGTGAAGATCATGCCGGAATGGAATCTTTTACACTCGTATTCCCGAATGAAGAGGAACGGAAAGCTGCTGTTAAGAGGCTAAAAATGCTTGGAGCAGCAGTAGCTGAAGTGAATGGACAATATACTGTAAAAGACCCTTCTGGCACAAAGCTTAATTTTTAACCTTGCCCGCACAGGTTTTCTCATTGTATGTTAGTAGCAAAATGAGCGCCTTGGAGGGGAAAATATGGATGATATCACTATTGCTGCTCTTGAAAGTAAGTATCCACTGATAAAGGATCTACGTGCATATAAAGAAACAGCTTGGGAGAACCTCAATTATCGAAACGAGCTGCCGGAAGATCTTTGGCTGGAGGATATTGAAGATGCAGAAAAAAGGTTACGAAGATTTGCCCCATTTATAGAAAAGGTTTTTCCAGACAGCAGAGAGAGCGGAGGCATAATAGAGTCTCCTCTTATTAAGGTGGAAAACATGGCAAATGAATTGGCTGATTCTTTTGGCATAAGGATACCAGGTGAGCTGCTATTAAAATGTGACAGTCATTTGCCAATCTCTGGTTCGATAAAAGCTCGGGGCGGCATTTACGAGGTGCTGAAGCATGCGGAAGATCTTGCACTGAAGTATCAATTGCTAAACCAACATGACAATTATGAGGTATTTGCAAGTGCAGCTTTTAGACAATTTTTTTCACAGTATAGCATTGCCGTTGGATCTACCGGAAATTTAGGACTGAGTATTGGAATTATGGGGGCAGAGCTGGGCTTTAATGTATATGTTCATATGTCAGCTGATGCGAAGCAATGGAAAAAGGATTTGCTGCGGACAAAAGGTGCCAGCGTTATTGAGCATAGTGGTGATTTCAGTGAAGCGGTCGCTACAGGACGGGCACAGGCGGAGCGAGATGATCATATGTACTTTGTTGATGACGAAGATTCCAAGCATCTATTTCTTGGATATGCGACTGCTGCACTTCGGCTGAAAAAACAGCTGGATCACCAAGGAATTGCTGTTGATCATGAGCACCCTCTTTTTGTTTATCTTCCATGTGGAGTAGGGGGAGGACCTGGTGGTGTTACTTTTGGACTGAAAAAAGTTTTCGGCGAGCATGCACACTGCTTTTTTGTAGAACCAGTTCATTCTCCCTGCATGCTTCTCGGTTTATTGACAGGACTTGACGATCACATTTCTGTACAGGATATTGGTCTTGATAATAAAACGGCAGCAGACGGACTTGCTGTCGGGCGGCCATCCGGCTTAGTGGCACGAGCAATCAAATATGCTGTCAGCGGCATCTTTACGGTATCAGATGACAGGCTATTTGCTCTCCTATACCAGTTGGCGAAGCATGAGAATTTTTATCTGGAACCATCAGCATTGGCTGGATTTAGTGGTTACCTCCAATTGCAGGAAAACGACTCGTACTTCAGAAAGCAGGGCATGCAGCATGTTATGCAGAACGCAACGCATATTGTATGGGCAACAGGCGGTTCTATGGTGCCGGAGAGTGAAAAAAAGGGATATTATTTAACAGGGAAGCAGGTTTATGATATGGGGTATAAGTAACAAAAAGGCTTGGAATGAGTTAATCATTCCAAGCCTTTTTACCATACTTAATCTTTAAATGGATTATCTTCTCGTGCATTAAACTTTGGCAGTCTTCCATCCCTAGTTCCAATTTCATCGGCATATCCGCTAGGGTAGTTTTCTGGATCAGCGTTCATTTTTTCATTTAAAGGACGGTTAGGATCAATATTTACATCTGGGACTGGAGCTGTTGGGTCATCTGGTGCATAGCTTCTATTATCCAATTCTCCTGGATTTAATGGATCCTCATCAGCTCTGCGTGCAGATAGATCCGAGTTTGAATCATTGCGCAAATTATAGCCAGTATTGAGATCATCTGTTTCTGAATGTGGTTCAACAATAACAAGGATATTTCCTTCTTTCACATCACTTTCATAACGATTTGCCTCATCTTCTGGAATACCCATGCCAATTAAGGCTCCAGCAATAGAACCAGCTCCTGCACCGACAGCAGCTCCAGCTAAAGCGGTTGCTATTGGTCCTGCTGCAACAATCGGTCCAATTCCAGGAATCGCCAGGGCACCGACCCCAGCCAGAATACCGGTTAGTCCTCCTAATACGCCTCCTGTAGCTGCGCCAGTTGCTAAACCTTGTTCAGCCTTTGTACCTGTTTCTTTCGTTACTTCATCCAAGTTAGCTCTGTTGCGGCTGATTACAGAAATATCTTCCGAGCGATAGCCATCTGCTCTTAAGCGTTCTACTGCATCAATCGCCTCTCGTTCAGTTTTATATGATCCAACTACTTTTTTATTCGTTGACATATTTTATAACCTCCTTGGGCTTGTATATAATGTACATACCCCCTGTGTATAAGAAATAGGCAGGTAAAATTTACCGAAATGTTTGGGAAAGGAAGATTTGATGGAGAAGCTTTATTATCAGGATCCGTATATAAAAGAATTCAAAGCACAGTTATTACACCAAAATACTGATGAACAAGGTAATTTATATGCTGTTCTTAATCAAACAGCATTTTATCCGACGGGCGGCGGCCAGCCGCATGATACGGGAACACTAAGTGGTGTAGAGGTTGTGGCGGTAGAAGATGTGGATGATGAGATACGTCATTATATAAAAATGCCATTGCCACAAGGAGAAATAGAGGGAAGGATTGATTGGTCCCGCCGGCTGGATCATATGCAGCAGCATACAGGACAGCATGTTTTATCAGCCGCATTTGCAGAGCTTTTTAACTACCAGACTGTAAGTTTTCATCTCGGCAAGGAAATCTGCACCATTGATATTCATACAAATGCTCTAGGGGAGGATGAGGCTACAGCTGCAGAGGCTCTTGCAAATGAAATTGTTTTTGAAAATCGGCCAATAGAGACGAAGTGGATCAGTGCTGCAGAGATTACTCAATATCCGCTCCGCAAGCAGCCTTCTGTAACGGAAAATATTCGCCTTGTCATTATTCCCGATTTTGATTATAACGGCTGTGGCGGTACCCACCCTTCATCAACTGGACAAGTATCTTCTATTAAAATATTGGATTGGGAAAAACAAAAACAAAATATCCGAGTTCAATTTGTATGCGGAAATCGTGTACTAAAACAGCTTCATGAAAAGCATAAGGTGATGAAGCAGCTGACAGCCGCATTAAATGCGCCGCAGGAAGATGTTGCAGATGCTGCAATGCGTATAATCCAAGATGCTAAAATACTGGAGAAGAATGTGGAGAATAAAAATGAGCAATTATTATTCTTTGAAGCGAAGGAATTGCTGAACCAGCATAAAACCGAGGATAACGTACAAGCTGTTTTTAACGATCGCTCCATTAAAGAATTACAAACATTAGCACGTAAAATAACAGAGCTAGCAGATGACTCGGTGGTTATATTAGTTAATGAGCTAGAGGATAAGCTTCAGTTTGTTTGTGCAAGCGGAAACGGCTCGGGTGCCAATATGAAGAAGCTTGCGAAGGAATTGCTAAGCAGCATTAATGGCAAAGGTGGCGGAAATGAATCTTTTGCTCAAGGCGGAGGTCCAAAGGGTATGTCAGGTGAAGAATTACTTCAAATAGCGAGGCAGATATTATCGGATAATTGATAAAATATTTAGAAAAATCTATCAAAAGCATTGTCAAAGCGAAATATGTGTATTACAATTCTGTTATAGGTCATGCATTATAATGAATGTTTATGCTCTCGCATAAATACCTCATATAATATCCGTGATCAGGAGGAGTAATGATGTTTCCAGATAATTCAATTTACATAGTTGGAGAAAGCAAGACATCCACTAATAATGCAATTACACAGCAATATAACGGTTTTTTTATTGCTCTTGTTGTCAATCGGGACAGTGGTGAAATTTTGGATGCTGAGTGTACTTCTACAATCGACATCACATCCAACTTTGTGAAAGCGATGTTTACATCCAAATACATTACAGATCTCGACTTTTTATTAGAGCAAATTGAATCTAGGTATTTTGGCTCGTCCCAAAAAGCGCTCATGGTTGCATTTAAAAATGCAAATATTAAATACTTGCAAATAACGAATAAATAGCTGCTTCTTCTGCTTACACAGATGAAATCCAGCTGTCAGAGGAAATAGATATCCACTCTGGCAGCTGGATTTTTTTGGTCTCTGTCTGCGTCTAACGACTTGCCAATCGGCGAGTTTTCTTTGCACTTCCTGGTGGGATCACTGGGGAACGAAGAAGAAAATTCGAGGTAGTGCCCCAGTGAGAAGGAAGTATAAGAGCAACTACGCCTCTGTCTGCGTCTAACGACTTGCCAATCGGCGAGTTTTCTTTATATTCATTGGGTTTTTGTCATATAATCTAACAATTTATGAAATGGGTTTGGTAGAGAGAGAAGGGGGTTTTGGATTTGAAGTTTTATATTTCAGTAGATATGGAAGGCATTACGGGTTTGGCGGATTATACGCATGTGGATTCATCCCGGCATAATTACGAGCGCGCGCGGATTTTAATGACAGATGAAGCAAATTATGTGGTAACTGAAGCGTTTCAGCAAGGCTGTAAAGAGGTGCTGGTGAATGACAGTCATTCGAAGATGAATAACCTCCTGATTGAAAGACTGCACCCGGAAGCAACTGTGAATGTGGGTGATGTAAAACCTTTTTCAATGGTACAAGGTTTGGATTCCTCATTTAGCGGAGCTGCATTTTTAGGCTATCATGCACGGGCATCGATGAAAGGTGCGATGTCTCATTCAATGATTTTTGGTGTGAGGCATATGTACATAAACGATATGGCCATTGGAGAAATGGGCTTTAATGCTCTAGTGGCAGGTTATCATGGGGTTCCGGTCCTCTTAGTAGCAGGAGATGACCAGGCGGCATTAGAAGCAGAGAAGCTCATTCCAAATGTCACTACCGCCATCGTCAAAAAAACAATCTCCAGGTCAGCGGTTCAATCGCTCACACCGGCAAAAGCAGGTGAACTGTTAAGGAAAAAAACAAAAGAAGCATTAGCAAATAGGGAAAATGTAAAGCCGCTTGTGCCCCCTTCCAATCCAGTTCTTCGCATTGAATTTGCCAATTACGGGCAAGCCGAATGGGCAGCATTAATGCCTGGTACGGAAATTGAAGAAGGAACAACCATTGTTAAATTTCAAGCAAAGGACATTCTTGAAGCCTATCGTGCCATGCTCGTTATGACAGAGCTAGCGATGCAAACATCATTCTGTTAGGGGGGATCGGGATTTGGCCAAGTATATACTAAAACGTCTCATCGCTATGGTAATTACACTTTGGTTCATTATTACTTTGACGTTCTTTTTAATGCACTCCATTCCTGGTTCGCCTTTCAATGAGGAACGTGCAACAAGTGAAGCTGTTCAGGAAAATCTTGAGAAATTCTATCAGCTGGACCAGCCATTAATTGTTCAATATGGAAACTACCTCAAATCGGTGGTGACGTTTGACTTTGGTCCTTCAATAAAAAAATCATCACAAACCGTTAATGAGATGTTAGGCAGAGGGTTTCCGATTTCCTTTGAGCTTGGCATTGTCACACTGATAGTTGCTGTAATATCAGGAATTACCCTTGGTGTCATTGCCGCTCTCCGCCACAATGGCTTTCTCGATTATTTGGCGATGACGATAGCCGTTTTGGGTATATCCATCCCGAACTTTGTATTGGCTACGATGCTCATTCAGCAGCTTGCTGTTAATTTTCCGATCTTTCCAGTGGCAACCTGGTCAAGCACGATGCATATGGTACTGCCTACATTCGCCTTAGCAACAGGACCGATGGCGATCATCGCCCGCTTAACCAGATCGAGTATGCTGGAAGTTTTAACACAGGATTATATTCGAACAGCTAAAGCAAAGGGATTATCCCCAGTGAAAATTATTTTTAAGCATGCATTAAGGAATGCCTTGCTTCCGGTGGTAACCATTCTTGGATCACTTGCAGCAAGTATTTTAACTGGAACCTTTGTCATTGAAAAAATCTTTGCCATCCCTGGAATGGGCAAGTATTTTGTCGAAAGCATTAACCAGCGTGACTATCCTGTGATTATGGGGACCACTGTCTTTTATAGTTCTATCCTGATCATCATGCTTTTCTTAGTCGATATTGCTTACGGCATTCTTGATCCGCGCATTAAGCTGCATAAAAAGGAGGGGATTTGATGGAATTGCGGAAGCAGCAAGATCCAAACATAGCACATGAAATTCCCGATGAATGGTTTACCCCAAAAAATAAGGATGAAAGAGCAGCGGAAGCAGTCGTCCGTCCTAGTCTCTCTTATTGGAAAGATGCGTGGCGCAGATTGCTGAAAAACAAGCTGGCCATGGCAGGGAGCTTATTTTTAGTGATGTTAGCGATTATGGCCATTATTGGGCCGATGATTTCTCCGCATGGTGTCTCACAGGGGAATTTAGTAAATCAGAATCTGCCGCCTTCATCTGAATACTGGTTTGGAACAGATGAGCTTGGCCGCGATATTTTTGCTAGAACATGGTATGGAGCAAGGATCTCCCTTTTCGTTGGAATCGTTGCTGCTTTAATTGATTTTATAATAGGCGTTATTTATGGAGGTGTTTCCGGTTATAAAGGCGGAAGAACCGATCATCTTATGATGCGCTTTATAGAAGTCTTATATGGATTGCCATATTTGCTTGTTGTCATTCTCATTAGTGTCGTGATGGGACCAGGCTTGTTCACCATTATTTTCGCTTTGTCTGTTACAGGCTGGGTTGGGATGGCTCGAATTGTCAGGGGACAGGTATTGCAGCTGAAAAATCATGAATTTGTGCTCGCTTCAAAAACATTTGGCACAAAAACGCCGAGAATCATCCGAAAAAACCTGCTTCCAAATACAATGGGCCCCATCATTGTTCAAATGACTTTGACGGTTCCATCCGCCATTTTTGCTGAAGCATTTCTTAGCTTTCTAGGTCTGGGCATACAGCCGCCATTAGCAAGCTGGGGTTCTATGGCAAATGATGGATTGTCATCCATTTTATCTGGACACTGGTGGCGGTTATTTTTCCCGGCATTATTTATTTCTTTAACCATGTTTTCATTCAATGTGCTTGGTGATGGGCTCCGGGATGCTCTCGATCCAAGGCTGAGGGGGTAGACAGATGGAAAAAACATTAGAGGTAAAGGATCTTCATGTCGCATTCTCAACCTATGGGGGAGAAATAAAAGCAGTCAGGGGTGTTTCTTTTGATCTGTATAAAGGAGAAACACTGGCGATTGTTGGAGAATCAGGATGCGGGAAAAGTGTTACTTCTCAAAGTATTATGCGCTTAATTCCAAGTCCTCCAGGAAAAATCACAAATGGGTCCGTTTTGTTTAAAGGAAGAGATTTAACAAAGGTGAAGGAATCTGAAATGAGGGAACTTCGCGGCGCTGATATCTCCATGATCTTTCAGGACCCAATGACGGCATTAAACCCAACCATCACCGTTGGGGAGCAAATTATTGAAGCGATTATACAGCATGAAGGAATTTCGCGGAAAAATGCAAAAGAACAAGCATTAGATATGTTAAAGCTTGTGGGCATTCCGAATCCGAAGGAAAGACTGAGGCACTATCCTCACCAATTCAGCGGAGGAATGCGACAGAGAATAATGATTGCCATGGCACTCGTCTGTGAGCCAGAGGTGCTGATAGCGGATGAGCCGACGACTGCTTTGGATGTGACCATACAGGCACAGATTCTAGACTTATTTAAGGAAATTCAAGTGAAAACAGGTGTCTCCATTATTTTGATTACGCATGATTTAGGTGTAGTTGCTCAAGTTGCGGATCGAGTTGCCGTCATGTATGCGGGCAAAATCGTTGAAGCAGGCACACGCAGAGAGATTTTTTACAGCCCGCAGCATCCTTACACAAAAGGGCTGCTCAATTCTGTTCCTCGCCTTGATCTGGAAGATGATGAACTGATTCCAATCATGGGTTCTCCGCCGGATTTATTCGCACCTCCGGCAGGCTGTCCTTTTACAGCCCGCTGTGAACATGCAATGGAGGTGTGCAGCAGAGCTTATCCTTTCCAAACGAGATTGACGGAGGAGCATCATGTGGAATGCTGGCTTCAGGATGAGAGGGCAAAAGCGCTGCTTGCCAGATAGCTGAGATAGCTTCTTTCACGCAAAGTGAGAGTTCTATATAAGGAAAATAAAAAATAATAGCAAATAAGGGGGAAAAAGAATGAAAAAGCTGTTGTCTTTATTTTTGATGGGTTTGTTGGTATATGTGCTCGCTGCTTGTACGGCCAATGAAAATGCAGGTAATGAAACAGAACAACCTGACGGAGAGGATACCGAAACTGCTGAAAAAGTATTGTACTTAAATAACGGGCAGGAGCCTACATCGTTTGATCCGCCAATTGGTTTTGATTCTGTTTCATGGCAGGCGCTAAATAACTTAATGGAAGGTCTGACACGTCTTGGGAAGAATCATGAGCCAGAAGCAGCAATTGCTGAAGATTGGGATCTTTCTGATGATGGAAAAACCTATACATTTCATATTCGTGAAAATGCAAAATGGTCGAATGGCGATGATGTAACAGCCGGTGATTTTGTTTTTGCATGGAAAAGACTTTTAAACCCTGAAACGGGTTCACCAGCTGCATTTCTTGGCTACTTTATTGAAGGCGGGGAGGCATTTAATAACGGAGAAGGCTCTGCAGATGATGTAGCAGTGAAAGCTGTTGATGAGAAAACCTTCGAAGTGACGCTAATCAGTCCGCAAGAGTATTTCTTAAGCGTTATTACAAACCCGGCATTTTTCCCGGTAAATGAAAAGGTAGCTGCTGAAAATCCAGAATGGTTCTCAGAAGCAGAAACGTTTGTAGGAAACGGGCCTTTCAATTTAGCAGAGTGGGAGCATGACAGCCACTTCTTAATGGAGAAAAATGACCAATACTGGGATGCGGAAAATGTAAAGCTTGATAAAGTACATTGGGCAATGGTTGATGATACGAACACAGAATATCAGATGTTCCAGGCTGGTGACCTTGATACATCAGATGTGCCGGCAGATTTAAGTGAGCAGCTTTTTGGTGAAGGAAAGGTTGAAGTTGTCGATCAGGCGGGAGATTATTTCTATCGCTTTAATGTAACGAAGGAACCTTTCCAAAATGAAAATATTCGTAAAGCATTTGCGATGGCAGTTGACCAACAGCAAATCGTTGATTTCGTGACAAAAGGACAGGAAAAGCCAGCTTATGGATTTGTTTCTTATGGATTTACGGATCCTTCCGGCAACGACTTCCGTGAAACGGCTGGAGACCTTGTGAAGACAGATGCAGAAGAAGCGAAAAAGCTTCTTGCACAAGGAATGGAAGAGGAAGGCTATGATACGCTTCCAGAAGTAACACTGACATATAGCACAAGTGATGCGCATAAAAAGATAGCAGAGACACTTCAGCAGATGTTTAAAGATAATCTTGGCGTAGAAGTTCAGCTGGCGAATATGGAATGGAATGTTTTTGCAGAGGAGCAATCTGCATTGAAATTCCAGCTTTCACGCAGTTCATTCCTTGCTGATTATGCAGATCCGATCAATTTCCTTGAAAACTTCCAAACAGGACATTCAATGAACCGCACAGGGTGGTCGAATGCCGAATATGATCAGCTTATCCAAAATGCAAAAAATGAAGCTGATGAAGCAGCTCGCTACGACATGATGTATGAAGCAGAAAAGATTTTAATGGATGAAATGCCAATCATCCCAATACATTTCTATAACCAAGTGTTTATGCAAAATGAAAGTGTTTCTGGTATTGTCCGCCATCCAGTTGGCTATATGGAATTAAAGTGGGCAGATAAGAACTAATTGTGAAAGCATTGGTGGGATGTTCTGCTGAACATCCCTCCGTCTGCTTCACTATAGTCACCTTTACGAATAGAACCATCACAGCAAATGAAGGATGTGACAGCAATGAAAGAAATCAAACCGAAAAGGCTGCAAAAAGGAGATACGATTGGGATTATTTCACCTGCCAGTCCTCCTAATGCAGAGAATTTAGAGCGATCTTTTTCTTTTCTGGAGCAGCTCGGACTAAAATATAAAGTCGGAAACCATGTGTATGCTCAGAACGGTTATTTGGCTGGAGAAGATGAAGAAAGGCTGAAAGATTTGCATGAGATGTTCCTGGATCAAGAAGTGAAAGCTATTTTCTGTGCTGGCGGCGGTTATGGCACTGCCAGGATTGCTGCACAAATAGATTATGAGCTTATTAGAAATCATCCTAAGATTTTTTGGGGCTATAGTGATATTACGTTCCTGCATACGGCGATTAGACAAAAGACAGGATTGGTCACTTTTCATGGACCGATGCTTGCATCGGACTTGGGAAAGGAGCATGCAGACGAATTGTCAAAACAATATGTCAGTCAGCTGTTTGAACCGCAGGAGCTTCGTTACCCAGAGCATCTCTCCAAACTGGAAACCATTGTCTCAGGCACCGCGGAGGGTGAATTAATTGGCGGCAATCTTTGTTTAATAACAAGCACACTAGGGACTGCTTTTGAGCTAGATACAAAAGGTAAGCTGCTGCTGTTAGAAGATATTCATGAAGAACCGCGCAATGTCGACCGCATGCTAAACCAGCTGCAGATGGCAGGGAAGCTGGAAGATGCAGCTGGATTTATAATAGGCGATTTTAACGATTGTGAACCAAAAAGGGATGCATCACTTTCACTCGACGAAGTGATTGACTACTATATACAAAAAACGAAAAAACCGGCAGTGAAGGGTTTTAAAATTGGCCACTGTTCCCCTCACTTCTCTGTTCCACTTGGAGTGAAGGCAGTTTTACATGCTGATCAAAAGGAATTCATCATTGAAAACGGTGTGATATAAGGGTGGGAGAGAATGAAAATAGCAAATATAGAAACATACCGGCTAGCCGTACCGCTTATTAAGCCGTTTAAGACTGCTCTGAGAACTGTAGAAACAGCATATGCCGTTGTGGTGAAAATATCCTGTGATAACGGAGTCGTTGGATGGGGAGAGGCACCTCCAACCGTGGTCATCACTGGAGAAGGAATGGACAGTATTGAGGCTGCAATCCACCAAGTCTTAAAACCATTTTTAATTCAGCAAGATTTAAATCAGTACGAAACGATTTTTCAAGGAATTCATACACTGCTTGTTGGAAATACGAGCGCTAAGGCTGCTATTGATATGGCTTTATACGATTGTATCGCTCAGCAATGTAAACTACCTCTCTATCAATATCTCGGCGGACATAAAAACGAGATTGAAACCAACTATACGGTCAGTGTAAACGATCCAAAAGAGATGGGCGAGGACGCTGTTTCATATGTACGGCAAGGCTTTCATGTGTTAAAGGTAAAAGTAGGAAAAGACTTAATCGAAACCGATATTGAAAGAATTCAGGAAATTCGCAGGAGAATCGGCAATCATATTAAAATTCGGCTTGACGCCAACCAAGGCTGGAAGGCGAAAGAAGCAGTAAGAGCTATTCAAAAGATGGAAGACTTGGATTTAAATATTGAACTGGTTGAACAGCCCGTAAAAGCATGGGATATTGAAGGGTTAAAGCAGGTCACTGATCATGTTGAAACACCGATCATGGCAGATGAAAGTGTATTCACACCCAAGCAGGCGTTTGAAGTAATCAAAACAAGAAGTGCGGATCTAATCAATATAAAATTAATGAAGTCAGGCGGCATTTATCAGGCACAAATGATTAACCAGCTCGCCGAAATTAATGGGATGGAATGTATGGTCGGCAGCATGATTGAAACACGCATTGGCATTTCAGCCGCAGCTCATTTTGCAGCTAGTAAGAAAAATATCACCCGTTTTGATTTTGACGCGCCGCTTATGCTGGCACAAGATGTTGTAGAGGGCGGCATTATTTATAATGGAAGAAAAATTACGCTTCCAGATTCATTTGGTCTTGGAATAAGCAATGTACAGAAGGAGGGAGATGCTGCAAATGTCAAACAAAGCAAAATGGCGAATTAATGTCCCAGTAGCAACCGTTTGGACAACTCCGCAATCAGCGCGGGATCTAGATCAACAAGCAATTAGCTCTCCAGCAGACATAACAGGATGGTTAAGTGGACTGTCTTATGAAAACAGTTTGGAGCTTTGCAGCAGTAACCTTGTACAATCACAGGTTTTGTATGGAGGGGAAGTACTGATCGACAGGATTGAAGGAGATTGGGCATTTGTGTTCGTTCCCGATCAGCCTTCTTCAAAAGATGAAAGAGGATATCCAGGGTGGATACCCCTGGCACAAATAACGAAGGAGATCAATGATGCTGAATCTGACTCTGTTGCTGTGATTACGAATAAGCAGGCAGGTCTTTTTTCAGAGGGAAATGACTTGCTGCAGGAGCTCAGCTATATGACGATACTTCCTCTTATAAGTGAAGAGCAGGATCGAATTAAAGTTGGCATTCCTGGCAGCAGTGCTTACCTGCAAAAGCAGGATGTCAGCATTTATGAATCCGTTCAGCGGCGGCATTTTGGCAATGGAGCATCTATCGTTAAAGCGGGAGAGCAATTCATCGGACTGCCTTATTTATGGGGTGGAATGAGCAGTTACGGCTATGACTGTTCAGGGTTTGCTTATGCAGCATGCCGGGCAAACGGCTATGACATCCCTCGTGATGCTTCTGATCAGGCACAGGCAGGAATAAATGTGGAACTGGATCAAATCCAGCCGGGAGATCTCCTGTTTTTTGCTTATGAAGAAGGGAAAGGAACGATCCATCATGTCGGGATATACTATGGAGATGGCCGTTTGCTTCACTCCCCTAAAACAGGAAAAACAATTGAAGTAATAGAACTGCAGAACACAATATATGAAAAAGAGCTTTGTGCAGCACGGCGCTACTGGCGAGAGACGGAGGAATCATAATGGCACATGACACTCTCTTGGAAGTAAAAAACTTAAAAAAGTATTTTCAGATGGAGAAAGGTGTAATGCTAAAGGCGGTTGATGACGTTTCTTTTGCGATAAAAAAAGGAGAAACATTTGGCATTGTCGGTGAATCTGGCTGTGGAAAATCCACGGCAGGACGCACAATCATTGGATTATACGATCAAACAGATGGAGAAGTGCTGTATGATGGAAAAAATGTACATGAAATGAATGACAAGGAACGATTTTCTTTTCATCGCAAAATGCAGATGATCTTTCAGGATCCTTATGCCTCCTTAAATCCGCGGTCTACCGTTCAAGAAATTATTTCTGAGCCAATGGAAGTGCAAGGCTTATATAAAGATAAAAAGGAAAGACAAGAGCGTATATACCAATTGTTAGAAGATGTTGGACTGAACCGGGATCACGCCAACCGCTATCCGCATGAGTTTAGCGGCGGACAGCGGCAGAGAATTGGAATTGCAAGGGCGTTATCCTTGGACCCTGAATTTATCATAGCTGATGAACCGATTTCGGCCTTGGATGTTTCCGTGCAGGCGCAGGTTGTGAATCTGCTAAAAGGGCTGCAGAAGAAGAAAGGCCTGACATACCTGTTTATTGCCCACGACTTATCAATGGTGAAACATATTAGCGATCGAATCGGTGTTATGTATTTGGGGCATCTAATTGAATTAACACAAAGTAAAAAATTGTATCATAAACCGCTCCATCCTTATACACAAGCTTTATTATCAGCCATCCCGATTCCTGATCCCGATGTGGAGGATACGCGAGAAAGAATCATCCTTGAAGGTGAACTGCCCAGCCCTATGAATCCGCCTTCGGGCTGTGTGTTTCGAACACGCTGTCCGCATGCGATGGAGGTGTGTGCGGCAGAAAAGCCGGAATGGCAGGAAATCGAAGATCAGCATTATGTGGCCTGTCATTTATATGATCCTACTAAAACAGGTGATCATGATTGGTCCCAGGTAGCGGCATCAAGATGAATTGGGATCAATTTAATAGAGACGTTCAAAGGCTTACTTCTGCCGCACATGGCAGAGTGAGCCTTTTTATAGAGTCAGATAAAGGTGTAATAGAAAAAGATCGTCATGCCGTTTATCCAGCAGCAAGCACGATAAAAATCCCTATTCTACTAGAGGCTCTTCGGCAGGCTGAGTCAGGGGAAATTGATCTGAAACAGTCTATATCGATTTCTCCTGCCCATATAACAGGCGGGGCAGGGATTCTGCAATCGCTATATCATCCAACTGAGATGAAGCTGGTTGATTTACTGTCTTTGATGATCGTTGTTTCCGACAATTCAGCCACAAACATTCTCATTGATCTTCTAGGGCAGAATCAAATTAAACAGTGTATTAACATCATGAATTTACAAGAAACGAAATTGCAGAGAAAAATGATGGATTTTGAAGCAGGCAGGAGAGGCTTTGAGAATACCACATCCGCTTATGACCTGGGAATCTGTTTGAAGTTTCTTACAGAAGATGGATTGTTAAATGAAGAAAGCCGAGCATTGGGACTGGAAATTATGGGGAGGCAGCAATTCCGTAAGCTGGCTTATTCAGTAACGAGCAGCGAAATATCTGTGTATGGAAAAACAGGAGAATTGCCTGGT
Source organism: Cytobacillus gottheilii (assembly GCF_018582665.1). Taxonomy (NCBI): domain Bacteria; kingdom Bacillati; phylum Bacillota; class Bacilli; order Caryophanales; family Bacillaceae; genus Cytobacillus; species Cytobacillus gottheilii. The sequence continues at coordinate 329,474 of NZ_CP071709.1, forward strand.
GTTAGCCATGATTGTGTAATATTGAAAAAAGAACATCATTTGCTTTACGGAGTGGCATTAATGGATGGAATCACACAAGCAGAAGAAGCACTGATTTATTTCAGCCGCTTAGGACGGCTGATTGAACAATATATGTCTAACATTTGAAATTCTTTACGGAGAATGATGAAAAAGGAGATCAGGACACTTGCCGAAGCGGCATGAGCGTGAGAAAGACCAAATCATATTGATTTGGTCTTTTATTCTAAGCATTATCGCAGTCATCAAGATTGCGCTGCTATTGATCATTTTTATGATGAAAAGGACATTTTCCTGTAATCGGTTCGATGTCATCTCCTATAAAATACTGCTTCCATTCTCTATGATTTGGATCCCCATAGTGGCTGATGTCAGGATGCTTCGGAAGTCCATCCCATTTTTCTACACGTTCTCTTACCTTTTCGCGTGACATAATACCGCCCTTTGATGTTCCCTCAAGACCTTCAAAGATTCTGCGAGGCTGGAAACCGAGGACAAGACTATTGCCAAGATCACGTGTCTTTCTTTGCTTATAGGCTGGTGCATTGCCAAATGCGAAGAAAGGCTCGCCAGCAAACGAAAATGCCCATAAGTGGTGGTCAGGATCTGTCGGGTAATCCGCTGGCCAAGGCTTTTGGTCTTGATCATGTAAGTATTGAAGAATATTCCAAAAGTATTGACGATAGTGTTCGATGCTCTTTTCTTCCATTTCAGGCTCCACAAATACGAATAAGCCATGGCGTGTTAGTTTAGGTGCATCAAATAGTTTAATAAATTCCTCAATTGCTTTAGGCAATGATGACCAGTCATCCTGAGAAATATAAGCATAGCGAAGTTCGCCTTTTTTTTCAGCGCTCATCCCGAAATAACAAGGGAATGTGCGATCCGTTACCGTATCTCGGAAAGTTTCATATTCCCGAATAACCCATTCAGGTACCATTTGTTTATCTGTCATATCTTCTTTTGTCAGTAAAAACTTTTGCGCTGTTTTCATTGTGCACCTCCAGAATGAATACATATATATTTTATAAGCAAGTCCAATTCACACTCTTTTTTATACCCTCCGCTGCTATAAAACTAACGTGAAAAGCTCGATAATATATACTGCAGGAATCGGGTTTTTAAGTCTGACAGAATAAAAGTTTATATGTATGCAAATTGAAACATATGGTAAAATAATTTGAATGAAAATTAAAAGGGATATGATGTCAGTTGAATTTGCCATCTTTTAAAAGTGCTTATGATTCTTTGTCAATGCTTTCAGTATCTCAAGGTTTATTAACAAACTTAAATAATATTGCCTATAAAAGAATTAAGGCAATTTCATGGCTTGTTGTCATTACATATGCTGCACTCCTATATTTTGGATTTGTGATGATGGGAGATGTAGCCGATCAAACTTATCTATTTGTTTTGCGATCCTTTCATTTCTTAGTATTTGTCCTATCCGCTTTGTTTCTCCTATTTCATTATTACCGAAAAAAAAGAACCATTATTTTATCACCAAAAACGTTAAATAACATTGTACATTTCTATGCTGCCTTCTATGCTGCAGTCGGATCCGTTTCTTCTATTAATAGTCAGAGGCTGACTGGAAATATAGATTCATATGTCATTATCATCCTTACAATAGGTGCTTTTCTTCCGCTGAAATTTAGAAATATTTCCATGATATTAATGGTCAATCATCTCTTGTTTTTAGCAGGGTTATTTCTTTATGCAGAGAATCAATATGAGTTTCTCACAAAAGCTTTGAACTCTACTGCGGCTTTAGTTTATGCTTTATTACTTGCCGGAGGAATATTTTTATATATTAAAAGAGATTATACGCATGTAAGGAAGCTGAAAGAAAATGAGCAAAACTTCAGGAAAATGTTTGAGGTTAATCCCTATCCGCTCATATTGACGACTTTTGAGGGGAAACCGATCTTAACCAATAAAAAGGCTTCACTTTATTTTCAAAACTTAGTTGAAGATATTCATCTTCTTGGTACCCTCAGCATCTACAATAATCCTTCGGAAAGAGAGCATCTTGTAAGAGAAGTAAAGGAGCGGGGAAGTGTTCATCGCACGCTTGAACTGAAGGGATCAGATGGAAGAACGGTGTGGGCACTTATTTTTTGTGAGAAAGTGATTTATGGAGATCAAGAGTGTATATTAACGGGAATTACTGATATTACTCATATGAAACAGCTGGAGAATGAATTGGTGCAAAATGCTTCTATTGATTCCTTAACTGGGCTGATGAACCGCAAATACGGACTAAATCACCTGCAGCTGGAAATAGATCGGGCTGATCATTCAAATAGCATTATGGTAATAGGCTTCATTGATATCAATAAGCTTAAAATGGTAAATGACCGCTATGGTCATTTAGAAGGAGACCGTTTAATCAAGTCTATTTGCCAAAGCATTCAGGAAGTCATTCATGAAGAAGATCTATTTTTCAGATATGGCGGAGATGAATTTGTACTAGTGTTTTTAAACAAAGATTTATTTGGAGCAGAACGCATATGGAAGCAGGCTGAACAGAAATTTGCCGAATTAAATCATCGTGATCATCGGCCTTACAAGGTATCAGCCAGTATTGGCTATTATCAGTATGAGCCAAATTCTAAACTGACCATTGAAGAGATGCTGAAGTATGCAGATGATGCTATGTATAAAAATAAAACAGCTAGTTATGAAAGCTTAAATAAGTAAAAGGCAGTGTGGTGAATGGTGGTTCCCATGCTGCCTTTTTTGTATTGTGTCCAGCTTTAACGAAGTCAAAAGCCGAGCTGTTTTGTGCTTGTTGGGTGGAGCAATTTTATTTAATACTATGAGGAAGGCTGTAATCGTGTCATATTATAAAAGAAATTGGATAAGAGAATAATATCTAAGCCGTAATCACGCCGTCAAACACCAATAACTGTAAAACAAAGTCGCATTTATGCTATAATCACGCCACGAAACCCCAATAACTGGAAAACAGAGTCGTATTTAAGCTGTAATCATGCCACAAAACACCAGTAACTGGAAAAAGGAGTCGCGTTTAAGCTGTAATCACGCCACAAAACACCAGTAACTGGAAAAAGGAGTCGCATTTAAGCTGTAATCACGCCGTTAAACACCAATAACTGTAAAATAGAGTCGCATTTATGCTATAATCACGCCACAAAACCCCAATAACTGGAAGGTGGTGTCGTGTTTAAGCCGTAATCACGCCCCTAAACCCCAATAACTGTAAAACAGAGTCGCATTTAAGCTGTAATCAGGCCACGAAACCCCATTAACTGGAAAAAGGAGTCGCAATTAAGCTGTAATCAGGCCACGAAACCCCATTAACTGGAAAAAGGAGTCGCGATTAAGCTGTAATCACGCCACAAAACCCCAGTAACTGGAAAAAGGAGTCGCATTTAAGCTGTAATCACGCCGTTAAACACCAATAACTGTAAAATAGAGTCGCATTTATGCTGTAATCACGCCACAAAACCCCAATAACTGGAAAGCGGTGTCGTGTTTAAGCCGTCATCACGCCACAAAACACCAGTAACTGGAAAAAATAGTCGTATTTAAGCCATAATCACGCCAAACGCAGGCTCCTTTTCTCTAGCAATCAGCCTGTCAGTACATCTTCCTGCGGATAGCGGATCTTTTGCTGGTCCGGTTTTGCCAGGGTGTATGCCAGTGTTAGCGGACCGATATTTCCTAAAAACATAATAAACATAATAATAAGTTTTCCGATTACCGATAATTCAGGTGTAACCCCCATTGAAAGTCCGACTGTGCCAAATGCTGAAATCACTTCAAAGGCAAGCGGCAGAAAATCTCTCTCTTCAAAAATGGTCAGTAAAAATATTGCCATACAAATAAAGAGGAGACTGGTAACAGCGATTGCCAGTGCTTTCATGATGGTCGTCTCCTGTAATCTTCTTCTAAAAATGACTGTATCCTTTTTGCCGCGAATAAATGTAATGGCAGCTAATAAAAGAATCAGGAAGGTGGTTAATTTAATACCTCCACCTGTAGAGGTGCTGCCTGCTCCAATAAACATCAGCATCATCATAAAGAAGGCGGTCGGATCTTCTATCGCGGAAATATCCACTGTATTAAATCCTGCTGTTCTTGGACTCACACCTTGAAAATAAGAAGCAGCAGCTTTTTCCCATAATGAAAGAGGAGCGAGTGTGCCTTCATTATTAAATTCAAGGAAAAAGATGACGAACATCGCCACAATATTTATCACAAAGGTGCCTGTAATCATCATTTTAGAATGAAGTGATAGTTGTCTAAATCGTTTAGCGTAAATGAGGTCTGCAATGACGGTGAAGCCGAGACCACCGAAAATAAATAGCATCGTAATAACAATATTCATGACCGGATCCCCAACAAAGCCCATTAAACCATCAGACCATAAAGCTAATCCTGCATTATTAAAGGCGGAAATCGAATGAAAAAGGCTGTAATAAAGCCCTTGGCCAAACCCATATTCCGGAACAAGGCGAATGCTGAGTAAGAGCGCAGCTGCAGCCTCGATAACGAAGGAATAAATCAGAACACTTCGGGCAAGCCTGATTACGCCTCCGAGTGAATTTTGATTTAACGCTTGCTGTATTAACAGTCTTTCTTTAAATTTGATTCTTTTGCCAATAAGGACATAAATTAAAACCGCATAGCACATAACCCCAATGCCGCCAATCTGCATGAGAAACATTAGAACAATTTCACCGAATAGAGTAAAGGTAGAGCCTGGGTCAACTGAAGCAAGCCCGGTAACAGTAATGGCAGACGTTGATAAAAAAGCGGCATCAATCCATGATACGCCATCCTCCGTTGCAATCGGCAGCTTCAATAGGACAGTGCCCGCCATTGCGCATAGAGCAAAAACAGAAACAATCAGCTGGGCAGGATTTAATGTCCAGTATTTAGTGTTCATTGGATAACCCTTCTATCTCCCAATGGTTGTGGTTTATTGGGGTATTATTTGATTCTAAAAATACGCCCGTCACTAAATATTGTCAATATATATTTTAGGGGAACATCTCAACAAAAAAAGACACAAACCGAATCTAGTAAATATCGGTTTGTGTCTTAAGCTGTTTAATATAAGTTGTGCTTGTAGCTTAGGTCCAAGGAGGTTTGGATTTTTTCACTATCAAGGTCTTCCATGTTGATGTGAGCTGCAAGCATTTTAGCAGGCTGCGGCAGCTGCTCCTTTGTACTCCAGGATTCCGGCTCCCATAGTTGAGAGCGCTTAAAAGCTTTAGCGCAATGAATATAGCATTCTTCTACTTTGACAACAATTCCGAGCTGAGGAACTTTCTCATTAACAGCCATTTTTTCTAGAATTTCAGCATCTTGAATAATGGTAGCGGAACCATTAATTCGCAGTGTTTCTCCTAATCCAGGAATGACAAAAATAAGTCCGATATTTGGGTTTGAGAGGATATTGATGAGCGAGTCCATTTTTCGGTTACCAGGTCTTTCTGGAATAACCAAATGCTTCTCATCAAGCACATGCACAAAGCCTGGAGCATCTCCGCGAGGTGAACAGTCACAGCGTCCAGTTGAATCAGAAGTTGAGATAAACACAAATGGTGATTGATCCATAAAGTTTCTGCAATGTTCATCTAAAAAAGATATCGTTTTATTTAACACCGTGATTCCTGGTGTTCCTGCAATACTATGAAGCTCTTCTATTGACTTTACAACCTGATTAAACTTAATGGTATTCTCCCCCTAACATGTTCTTATTTAAATAGTAACATGCTCAAGGTGGAAATTGGGCAAAAAAGAAGTCAGTGATAATCATCACTGACTTCTTTAGCAATCTCTATTATTCTCCTAAGTAAGCGTTAAACATCCAGATATGTGTATCTAGTGTAGCCATTAAGCCTACTGCGAAGTCGTTTGTTAAATCATCGTTTTGATCTGCTGCAAGTGCAGCTAAGTCTTCCAGTTCTTTCTTTAACTGAGTATAATCTGCTGCTAAGTTTGCAACCATCTCGCTTGCTGTAGCTGGAGCTGTGTCCTCCGTTAATGTGGAAGTGTTTAGATATTCCTGCATAGTCGAAACTGGTTTACCTCCGATTGCAAGTAAACGCTCAGCAGCTTCATCCACAACGTTAGCTGCTTCATTATATAATTCTTCAAATTTAGCATGCAGTGCAAAGAAGTTAGGGCCTTTTACATACCAGTGATAGCGATGCAATTTTGTGTATAGAACACTCCAGTTAGAGATTTGTACGTTAAGTGCTGAATATAATTTTTCCATTATAAAAGCCTCCTCATTGATCTTATAAATTGATTATAACAAATATAACAATAAAATCAATATTAAATTATAATTATTTTAAATTAATATTTATAATAAATAAACAAAGCGCTGACATTTTGAAAACGTCAGCGCTTTGTTATATTAATAGGTTTTGTTCTACTTTTTATCACCAGGTAAAGTAAATAAGCAGTAACAATAGCGCCTCCGCCAATCAATGTAATTTGTGTAAAGTGTTCCTGGATATAGGGTCCAGCTTTGGCACCAAGGTAGAGAATGATCGCTGCCTCTAAAAGGAACCGTGCACCTCTGCCAATAATAGACCAAATAATCAATACGTTTAATTTAACATTTGAAATCCCGGCAAAAATGGTGAAAATTTTAAAAGGGAATGGTGTAAATGCAGAGATTAATATAGCCATTGCTCCGTATTTAGCAAAGTATTCTTCTACTTTGTTAATCTTGCTTTCCGAGATAATGAATTTCAAAACAGGCCTTCCAAGTCTTTTCCCTATTACCCAGCCAAATGCAGCGCCAAGCACGGAGGCTGCAGTGGTTAACAATGCATAAGCAAAGACTTTGTCCGGATTGGCAATTCCAAGAGGAATTAAAAGAACGTCAGGTGGAATCGGAAAAAAAGAAGAATCTGCAAAGGAGATAAACAATAAACTAAAGACACCATATTCCATTAGCCAAACTTCAATACTATGTATAAACGCAGACATATTCCAATGCTCCTTTCATGATCATCATATGCTTGTTCAAACGGAGTTAGACATGTCATTTTGGCAGGTGTACAATGTTGGGAGTATATGTTTCTAAGCAGAGGGTGATATCGTGGAATACTTTTTCTTTTTTTTATTAGGTGTTTTAGTAAGTGTCATGTCGGGCTTTTTTGGGATCGGCGGGGGGTTTATTTTAACACCATTTTTAATGCTGATTGGGTATGAACCAGTTGAAGCGATAACGACGAGCTTGTTATTTACGATAGGAAGCTCTCTTTCGGGGATCGTTGCCCATTTAAGGATGAAAAATATCTATTGGAAGGAAGGTTTGCTGCTGGGAATTAGCGGCATGGCGGCAACACAGATTGCTAAGCCATTCGTTCTGTTCCTTGAGGAACGCGGCTATGATGAATGGGTCATCCCAATGCTGTATATTGTCATGCTTTCCTACTTCTCCGTACAAATGCTGAAAAAAGAGAAAGCAGTTCAAAAGGGGATGCAGAAACGTTCACCTGGAATTGGAAAAGTATTAATCATTGGTTTTGGAGCAGGTTTAGTTTCTACAACCCTCGGTGTAGGGGGAGGCTTTATTATTGTTCCATTAAGCGTTGCTTTCCTAGGATTTCCGTCTAAAAAAGCGGTGGGCACCAGTTTATTTGCTGTCTTATTCATTGTTTCATCCGGTTTTGTCTCGTATTCCTTTGATGTTCAGATTGACTTGCTCGTAGGTTTAATCTTAGTAGCAGGCGGTCTAATCGGCTCACAATTTGGAGCCCGTTTAACCAATTTCTTTGCAAACGGGGAAATTACCCGCCTATTAGGAGTATTGTATGTATCTACTGTTATTAGTGTCATCATGAAGCTAGTAAACTTCAATACAGCAGGTTTGGCGATTACCGCACTTTTCTTGCTGAGCTTTTTTGTGATTGCCTTTGTGAGAGTGCGCAGCAAGAAAAAAACAGCAGGAGAGCAGTAAGTTACATTTTTTCTGGAGCTTCCATCCCGAGGATTTTCATACCGTTGGAAAGAGTTATGGTAACGGCTTTAACAAGGGCAAGTCTGGATGGAAGCAAATCATCATTTTCCAGAATGTGAACTTTACTGTAGTATTTGTTAAAGTTTTTGCTGATTTCTAAAAGATGTTTTGCCAGAATAGCAGGGGAGTGCAATTCATAGGCCTGCAGAATTTTGGCAGGATACATGTTGATGCTTTTTAGTACTTCCCAGCTGGCAGAATCAGAAAGTCCAATCACAGAAGCTGGTTCTGCGGATGATTTGCGCAGAATGGAGAATGCCCGAGCGTTCGTGTAATGTAAGTAAGGACCTGTTTCGCCTTCAAAGGTCAGCATATCTTTTAGAGAAAACTCGATAGAATTCATCCGGTCATTTTTAAGATCATGAAAAAGAATGGCGCCAACTCCGACCGCTTTAGCAATTTCTTTTTTGTTCTCCAGGTCAGGATTTTTGTTATCTATGTTTATTTCAGCCAGTTTAATTGCCTCAAGAACGACCTCTTCAAGAAGAATGACTTTTCCTTTTCTCGTCGACATTTTTTGTCCGTCTTTTAAATATAAACCAAATGGGATATGAAAAAGATCATTTGCCCAGTGGCAGCCCAGCTTTTTTATGACTTGTTTAACTTGCTTAAAATGAACCGACTGTTCCTGGCCAACAATATATAAAGCATGATCAAATTGATATTGAGTTTTGCGATACAAGGCTGCTGCAATATCTCTTGTTGCATACAATGTGGCACCGTCCGATTTTTTTATTAAGCAGGGAGGGAGCCCATTGTCTAAATAAACAACCTCGGCACCTTCAGAGTCCGATAGTAATCCCTTGTCCCTTAGCGCTGAAACCGCGTCCTCCATTTTATCGTTATAAAAGGCTTCCCCCTGATATAAATCAAAGGAGATATTTAATAGTTTGTAAATGCGCTGAAACTCTGTCAGTGATTCATCTCTAAACCATTTCCACAGTTTTTCTGCTTCTTGATCTCCATCTTCTAATTTCTTAAAAGAACGTCTTGCTTCTGCTGTAAGTTCTGTATCGTTTTTTTCTTCTTCATGAAAGCGGACATATAATTTAAAAAGCTCTTGAATGGGCTGCTTTTCGATTTCTGAAGGGACTCCTCATTTTTTGTAAGCAGTAATGAGTTTTCCAAACTGTGTTCCCCAATCCCCGATATAGTTGATTCGTACCGTTTGATATCCGCATGCTTCTGCAAGGTTGGCCAGGGCATTGCCGATGACCGTAGAACGTAAATGTCCCATTGAAAATGGCTTGGCAATATTGGGAGAAGAGTAATCCAGTAAGGCGGTTTTGTTTTGCCCGGATTGATTGGTGCCGTATAAGCTGTTCTGTTTGAGAACATCTTCTAAAATATGTGAAGATGCTGCTTCTTTGGAAAAAAAGACATTCAGATATGGCCCAACTGCATTAGCCTGATGGATTAGAGAACCTTGAAGCTCCAAAGCAGCTTTTTGTGCAATTTCAGCGGGGTTTTTTCGCAATGCTTTAGCTAGTTGAAAACATGGAAAGGCTAAGTCTCCATGCAGCGGGTTTTTTGGAGTTTCAATAAGTGCTTCAATTTGGTCCAGTGACATATGATCATGAAAATGAACGTTTAATGCAGAACTAAATATTTTTTTGAAATCAATCATACGAGCTGCCTCCTTAAGATTAAATTTTTTTTTAAAAATAAAAAAGCCCGTCTCTAAAAATAGAGACGAGTTTGAAAGACCCGCGGTACCACTCTGATTGTCCAATAGGACCCCTTGAATATACATGTCTTAACGGTCATCACCGCCAGAGCCTACTGATTTTTCAGCGCTGGACTCAGAAGTGCGTTTCGAATAAAGGCTGCCAACAGGCTCACACCATCCCTGTCTCGCTTTGGTAAACACAGTATCCTACTCTCTTCGTCATTGATTTTAATATTAATACCGTATTATACGTGATTGTAAAATTTAGTCAACATAATTTTTCCCAGAGGAGAACATGTAATTTTTCTGGTGAAATCTCATTCCAAAGACAAGTCCCATTGCCATCATATTCCCCATAATCGAACTTCCTCCGTAACTGATAAAAGGAAGTGGAATCCCCGTAATTGGAAGTACTTGGATGGTCATCCCTATATTCTGGAAGACATGAAAGGTGATCATGCCAATAATGCCGACACAAATATACGTATTAAAAGGATCGGCAGCTTCTAATGCTGTCTTCGTTAAATGATAGATCAGCAAAAAGAACAATCCAATGACGATACTGGCGCCGATAAAACCATATTCTTCCCCAATGACACTAAAAATAAAATCGGTATGGACATCGGGAATATACACTTGCCGATCATAAAAGCCTTTTCCGGATAGAAGACCAGAGCCGATTGCATGCAGGGAATTATATAACTGCAAGCCATCTCCCTGACGGTGGCCAACGGGATCTAACCAGGCATAAATGCGATACATCTGATACGTATCAACGTATTTCTCAAGGTATTGTGGCGCCTGAATCACAAGATATAAAATACCGGCAACAGCTGCGCTTCCAAGAGTGATAATCGGAAGAATCAGCTTCCACGTAATTCCGGAAACGAGAATAATCCCAGTCATGATCGCCAAAATAACAAGCGCTGTCCCTAAATCCTCGACCACAATTAATGCAAATGGAATAAAGGTCAAACCGCCGATTTTTAAAAGGAGCAATAAATCCGTTTGAAACGTTTTGGCCACAAACTTTTTATGATGGCCCACGGTTACTTTAGCTAATGCAATAATTAAAAAGATCTTAAAGAATTCAGAAGGCTGGACAGAACCCAAGAATTTTATTTGGTACCATAGTGTTGCTCCTTTTCTCTCCTCAGCAAGCCATTCTGGAGCAACGAACAAACCAGCCTGCAGAATGAACCCAAACCCAAACAAATACCAGGCAAGCTTCTTTACCTGTTCTGTATCAAAGTACATCACAATAGCTAAGATGATGGTCCCGGCAACATAATTTTTAACTTGGGCGAGAGCGAAATTGACATTATATTGAGAAGTTGATTGCCCGCTGTATATAGCAACACAACTAATGATAAAAAATAAAAACAGCAGCAAGCTTAAATTCCAATCAAAACGTTCTGCAATCCTGTTTTGCCGATTCATTAATAACACCCAGTTCCCTTTTATCATCTCTATATCTCTATGATTATCTCGGTGCCAGCAGTCCAAATTAAACATTATTTTCCTTTAGACTAACAAAGCAGAGATCGTCATTCAATACAATCTTGGTAACATTAAAAATAATAATCTATCAGTATAGACGAAAATGGGGTTAGGATAGTTTCCTTTTTAAATAGAAATGACAAAATGGTTTAAAACAGGTATAGGGAGAAGGGGGAATTCCCGAAAGAGAGGGCGGGTGAGGATTTGGGGAAATAGAACGGCAAAGCAATTCCCGAAAGAGAAGGCGAGTGTCAGTTTGAGGAAATAGAACGGCAGAGTAACTCCCGAAAGAGAAGGCGAGTGTCGGTTTGGGGAAATAGAACGGCAAAGTAATTCCCGAAAGAGAGGGCGAGTGTCAATTTGAGGAAATGGAACGGCAAAGTAATTCCCGAAAGAGAAGGCGAGAGTCAGTTCGGGGAAATAGAACGGCAAAGTAATTCCCGAAAGAGAGGGCGGGTGAGGATTTGGGGAAATAGAACGGCAAAGTAATTCCCGAAAGAGAAGGCGAGAGTCAGTTCGGGGAAATAGAACGGCAAAGTAATTCCCGAAAGAGAGGGCGGGTGAGGATTTGGGGAAATAGAACGGCAAAGTAATTCCCGAAAGAGAGGGCGAGTGCCGGTTTGGGGAAATAGAACGGCAGAGTAACTCCCGAAAGAGAGGGCGAGTGCCGGTTTGGGGAAATAGAACGGCAGAGTAATTCCCGAAAGAGAGGGCGAGTGCCGGTTTGGGGAAATAGAACCACTGAGTCATTCCGATCGCGATAGTGCTCCCTATTCAGGGAAGTTGAGTCACCGAATAACCCCAAAAACAGTTAAAGTGTCAAAGCAAACCATGCTATTCGAGGTTTAGGCCGGCAGAGATAGGGGATTGTTCAAATATAGTAAAAAACCCCTTGATATCAAGGATATCAAAGGGATATGTTTTACGTTAAATAGCTAATAAACATGGTGGCAATGCCAAAATACGTTATTAGTGAAAAGATGTCATTTAATGTGGTGATCAGCGGGCCAGATGCGATCGCTGGGTCGATGTTAAGACGGTAAAGGATCAGCGGAATAACGGCGCCGGCTAATGTTCCAATAATGAGAGTTAAGAATAAAGAAACACCGACAACAAGGCCTAATACCGCATTTCCTTGCCAAAAATAAGCAATAAGAGAAATTAAAATACCGCAGGTTAATCCAATCAAAAGTCCTACAAAAAATTCACGAAGGATAAGCTTTGTGACAACTTTTTTATTAATATCATTTGAAATAAGTCCGCGAACAACAACTGCAAGTGATTGTGTGCCAGTGTTCCCTGTCATGCCTGAAATCATCGGCATAAAGAAGGTTAATGCGACTACCTGCTCAAGTGTTTGTTCATAACCGCTAATAATTCCTCCTGAGAGAATGCCGATGAACAGAAGCAGGATCAGCCATGGTAACCGCCGATAGGCAGCAACAAATGCTTTTGTATCAAAGTCAATGGATTTACCAGAAGCGGAAAGCTTTTCAATGTCTTCATTTGCTTCCTGGATGACAACGTCGATTAAGTCATCGACTGTTGCTATTCCCATTAATACATTTTCTTCATTTACAACTGGAATAGCAAGGAAGTCGTATCTCTCAACCATTCGTGCAACCTCTTCCTGGTCGGTTGTGACGGTAGCGGCAATCACACGTTCATACATGACATCGCTGATTTTTTCATGCGGTTCAGCAATCAGTAAATCACGGTAAGACACAACACCAACAAGCTTGCGGTGCTGATCTATTACATAGAGGTAGTTAATCGTTTCAGCATATTCAGCAAAGATTTTCAGCTTTTCGACTGCCTCTTTAACACTATAGTAATCGCGGATCCAAACAAAACGGTTTGTCATGATTCGGCCGGCAGTTTCTGGAGGATAATTCATAATATCTTGTACAATTTGAGACTCGCTTTTTTTCATGCCGGAAAGAAGCGAAGCGATTTTTTCAGGTGATAACTCGTCTAGCAGCAATGCGAGATCATCGTTATCCATCTCATCAAGTACTTTACCTGTCCGTTCTTTCCCTATCTTATTCAGTACCTCCAGCTGCTTTTCCTTGTTCAGTTCTTCCAGCAAATCAGCTAGCCTATCCACGGATAAGAACAATAGGAAACGAGGCTGATGCTTTTCGGGAAGGTTTTCGTAGAGCTGCGCTATATCATACGGCTGCAGTTCATCTAGAATTACGTCGAAATCCTTCTTTTTGTTTTCTTTTAACGTTTTAATAATATAAAGTGTGATTTGATTTTCGGTCATGTTTTGGATCAAAATCGTCACGCCCCTTTCTGCAAGAAATTATTAGAGTATAACATATCTTCGCCTGCTTTTATTCTGTTTACATTATAAGAAATAAAAGAGTTGTATGGAATGCCGGCAACCGCTTACCTAAAAAAGAATTTTAAATCAGAATTGTAATATTTTTTTAATAAGCAATTTTAGTACCTTTTTGCTAAAATGAAGGTAATTGTAATTAGGTATTTCCAAATTTAAACAAGTTTCTTATGTGTATTGTATGCTAATAAATAGAAGTAGTGCGATCATATGTATGTGACCTGTTTTAAATATACCCATTAAGAAGGCTGCTGAAGCTTGGTGTTTGAAATCTATCATTTTGCCACTATGAATACAAAGCGGTATTCGTATTTTTATTTACCCGGGGGTTACATGTATGAAGAAGAAAAATCAGGATATTCGGGATCTCGTTTATATTTTGTTAAATGAACAAGAGCAATATGTGATGACATATGGGATTGAATTTGCCGAATTCGCGCAGTCATTATCCGATTCCTTTAATCATCTCCTGCTTTTAAAACATAACTTTGATCATGGTGAATTCCACGTGCATACCATGCTGGATTTTGTCACGAAAGAAAAGCTTTCAAAATTAGTAAATGATGATGTGTATTCATATGGTGATTTTTGCTGGATTGATTTTGAAGAGGTAGAAGCCTTAAATGAACTGCCGGGACAAGTGTTAGCAGAGCTATTGTACCTTGGACATACAAAGGATCACCTGCGGCAGCCGTTTTATAATATTTTAAGCAATCGTTTCGTTTATTTGGCGCATGATGATGGCTGGCTAAACAAAACATATTACCGTGATATGCAAAATTTTTATAATATGCTTGGCGACTGTCTGCCAGGAAAACTAGAACAAATAAAAGTTGAGAAAACCTTGCTTGGATTTAAGCGGAAGAAAAATTATCCGCTCATCCCGCGCGAGATCTTAAAAGATTTAAGACCATTCATGAAAGAAGGCATTGTCTTATCTTTTAAAGATATGGCTCAAAATCGAACTCGAATTGAAGTGCCGATTTGGGTAATCGGTGATTTTGTTAATATGGACAATATGATGGATGAATATGAAGAAGCTTCAAAAAAGAGAAAATGTGAAGCGAAACTCGTTATTGACAAGAAGACGCGAGAATGGCGAATCTATAGCAGTTAAGCGGGTGCACAAGTCTAAAGGCTCACTTGACTTGTCATATTGAGGAAATAATGAGATGCTATGGATATTATTCATTTATGAAATGTGACGGCATTAGAGCGTTGCTTTATTCTCTACAATGCTTAAGCGTCATTGCGGCAAGCAGTTTATGGAGAACCATATCTGTACACTGACATCTCCGGAATAGCTGCGGAGGTGTTTTTTTAATTCCTAACAAGCTTTCAAAAAGGCAGAGAGAGGTCAACATGCTATCCATTCGAAAGTTTTTAAGACATAAGGGGCTGGCCTATTTACTGGCTGCATCGTTTTTGATTGTTTCCATTCTGCTCGGTGTTTCCATTGGCAGTGTTTCAGTGCCAATCCTGCAAATTGTGAAGATCATCGGAGCAGAGATCTTTCATTATAAGCCAGATGGTACAGATCCCTTATTTGAAAATATCGTCATGAATATCCGCCTGCCTCGCGTGGTGCTGGCTGGGCTGGTAGGTGCCTCACTTGCCATAGCAGGAGCGGCATTTCAAGGTTTATTAAGAAACCCATTGGCAGACCCTTATACATTAGGGGTATCCTCTGGTGCTTCTGTTGGTGCTGTGATGACTTTATTCTTTGGTATAACAATTCCTGCAGCAGGGCTTTTTACATTGCCGTTATTAAGCATTGTGTTTGCTTTTATCACTATCTTATTTGTGCTTATGTTTGCCCGGCAAATCGACCGTGCAATGAGGGTAGAGACCATTATCTTAACCGGCATTATTTTCAGTTCATTTTTAGGGGCTGTGATTTCGCTGATGATTGCGTTAACAGGTGACGAGCTTCGCCAAATCATCGGCTGGCTGCTTGGCAGCGTTTCTATGAGGGGCTGGGATTATGTATTGATTCTGCTGCCTTTTTTGATCATTGGCGCAGCTATCTTATTAAGTAGGAGCCATGAGCTCAATGCGATGTCATTTGGAGAAGAGCGTGCTTTTCATATCGGAGTAAATGTCCAGAGAAAGAAGATGCTTATTTTAATCGGCGGGTCAATTTTAACGGGTGGTGCTGTAGCGGTTTCAGGAACTATCGGTTTTGTAGGTCTGGTAATTCCGCATTTGACTAGGCTCATTTGGGGACCTGACCATCGTCATTTGCTCCTTTTATCCATGCTGACAGGCAGCGGCTTTTTAATTCTTGCAGATTTGCTTGCTCGAACGATTATTTCTCCAGCAGAACTGCCGATTGGTGTCATTACAGCATTGATTGGTGCCCCTGTTTTTGCGGTTATTTTAATGAAAAGACGATCTGAAAGAAGAGGATAGATGTGATCAGAGTTCAAAACGTTACAGGCGGGTATGATAATCAGTTCTTAATACAGAATATTTGCTTTGAAGTTAACAAGGGTGAACTGCTTGGCGTCATTGGACCGAATGGAAGCGGAAAAACGACTCTTTTGAAAATGTTAAGCGGAGTACATAAAGTCGCAGCTGGAGATATTTTTATAAAAGGGAAAAGCCTTGAATCTTTTAGACCTAAAGAGCTGGCCAAAGTAATTGCTGTGTTATCTCAGCACTCTGAAGATCACTTTTCCTATTCAGTTAAAGAGACAGTTTCCCTCGGTCGCTACGCTCATCAAAAGGGCTGGTTTCAAGCTTTAACCGATAAGGATGAACAGATTGTGGCTGAGGCGATGGAGCTGACAGGCATAAGCCGTTATGCGGATGAGCAATTGCAGCATCTTTCGGGAGGAGAGCGTCAGCGTGTGTTTCTGGCACAGGCATTAGCGCAGGAGCCTGAAATCTTACTGCTCGATGAACCAACGAATCACCTGGATCTGTCCTTCCAAAAAGATTTATTGGATCTGCTTCAAGCTTTAACGAAAAAACAAGGCTTAACAGTCATTTCGATATTCCACGATCTTAATTTAGCTGGCCTATATTGCAATCGATTATTGCTGATGGATGGTGGCAAGCTGCTGAAGGATGATGTGCCATATGGAGTGTTGAGAGAAGAGGTCATTTCCTCCGTTTATGAGGCAGAAATTAAAAAACAGCCACATCCGTATGTCCCTGCACCGCAGCTGGTTCTGTTGTCGGAAGGAATGCAAGGTGAAAGCAGTTCAGGAAAGATAGGGGCAGAGCAATTAACGATTGAAAAAAGCCAGTTTTCATTACAATCGTCTTTCTATCTAAAAACCATATCTTCTGGTGTATCGGGCTCTGGAATGGGCTGGCATCGCTCCTTTGTTAATTGGCAAACAAATGAATCCCCTATAAAATGTTCCGCTGAAATGGATGATTATTTAAAAGCCAAGGGCTTTAAAGCGGGAGAAACGGTCGGTATGATTTCAGCTGGTAAACCGGAGGATGTTAGCTATGCATTATTCGAAGGGGAAGGTTTTTCGGTCTTTACAGTGGTGATAGCAGATGTGTCTATTGAGCATGGTATAAATACATGGATTTTTATAAACGGAATGTTTTCAGACGAAGTTTATATTCAAAGTATTATAACGGCAACAGAAGCGAAGGTAAAAGCGCTTGAGCAATTCCAAGAACTAAATATGAAGAACGAGTGTATTTTAATTGCAGGCACTCAGCAGGGAGAGACACTAACTTCAGCAGCGAGGATCTCTCCTTTAGGCAAGCTAATCAGCCAAGGAATTTATGAGTGTACCACAAATGCTATGATGAAAAGTTTAAAGAGGATAAATGGCGGTTTCTGTTGAAGAACAGTCTAGTAAGATGAATATACTAGATGAATGAAGAAGAATGGTTAAAATGAAAATAACGAATATAAAGGGGTTTTAGGTATGCTTTTATATACGAAAACGGGTGACAAAGGAAAAACTAGTGTTATTGGCGGCAGAGTGGAAAAAGATGATATACGTGTTGAGGCATATGGTACAGTTGATGAAGTAAACTGTTTTGTTGGACAAGCAATGACACAGCTGGACGATTCTCTTTTTCGCGATGTTCTAGATGATCTTGAGAAAATTCAGCATGAGTTGTTTGATTGTGGCGGAGATTTGGCTAATGTAACAGAAAATAAAGAGTCTAAGCTTGATGCTGCAGCAGTTGAATATCTTGAGGGCCGGATTGATCAGTTTATCGAAGAAGCGCCAACACTTGAAAAATTTATATTGCCTGGCGGCTCGCCTGCTTCCGCAACCATACATATCGCCCGCACAGTTACAAGAAGAGCCGAGCGTCTTGTCGTCACGCTGGCAAAAGCAGATCCGGAAATTTCTCCGGCAGCATTACCTTATTTAAATCGATTATCTGATTATTTCTTTGCTCTTGCTCGTGTAGTAAACTTTCGGCTGAACGTTAAAGATGTAGAGTATGCCCGCAGTGCAAATGTATTTAAGGGTAAAAAAAGAAATAATTGATCAATAAAGCGATTCCAAAAAAAGTTTTCTTCATTAAAAAGTGATTAAAGGAGCGGTCAAAATGAATTTAAAACTTGGATATGTTATTTTATATAGCTTAGATCTAAGTAAAACAAAACATTTTTATCAAGAACTGCTTGGTTTAACATTAAGAAATGAAATTGGTACTTATATAGAGTTTGAAACAGGAAATACGATTTTAGCCTTTAACACCCGTGAAGATGGCCGTGCCATCACAAAACTCCCGATTCCTGATGAGCTGAGAAAAGAGCAAACGTTTGAACTTGGATTTGTGACAGAAGATGTAGAAATGATGGTTAAAAAATTAAGAGCAGCAGGTGTGCCGATCCTCTTAGAACCAGTTGAAAAGCCGTGGGGGCAAAAAGTTGCTTACGCGGAAGACCCAGATGGTCACTATATTGAAATATGTACGCCAGTAGGCTAGGGAATCCTTTAAAAGGATTCTTTTTTTCTTTATATTTATATTGTCAAAAATAAGTTGTTTATATTGTTTGGTAGAATATCAGAGAAAAACTTCAATAAATGAAGGAAACAATATATTTAATCGCTTACACGAAACTTGTAAATTATCAATTGTATGATATGATACATATGTTTTTAACGGCCCCGACGTCGATGAGAGTTCGACGTCAACTAAATAAAAAGTAAGTGTATGTGAGAAGCACCATTTTAAGGAACTTAACTATCTTTATACTGACAGAAAGTATAATTGCAAAGCTAAACCTAATCGTTGCCTTGCAGGCTAGTCTTTATGTTCAATTTTAAAAAGCAAAAAGAGTGCTTTTAAATGGACTTAAATGCCGTGATCCTTATTATGATAGCTAATCTAACACTGAGTTTGCGAATAAAGGGTGCAGCACTTTTTTTCTTCTATGAAAGGTGTTGTTATTTTGTCTGTTCGCTTTTTTTTGTGCTCTTCTTTTATACACTTACAATTAAAAAAATGAGGTGGAATATTGAGAGTATTATCAATGAAAGATCAATGGTTTGGGAATGTGCGAGGAGACATTTTGTCTGGAATTGTTGTTGCGCTTGCCTTAATTCCGGAAGCAATCGCCTTTTCAATCATTGCAGGTGTTGATCCGATGGTTGGCTTGTATGCTTCTTTCTGTATCGCTGTCACCATATCGATCGTAGGAGGCAGACCTGGGATGATCTCAGCTGCTACAGGAGCAATGGCTTTATTAATGGTAACACTTGTTGCTGATCATGGTTTGCAATATTTATTTGCGGCAACGATTTTAACAGGTGTCCTGCAAATTCTCTTTGGGGTATTTAAGCTTGCGCGGTTTATGAAGTTCATTCCCCGTTCTGTAATGATCGGTTTTGTAAATGCCCTGGCGATTTTAATTTTTATGGCTCAGCTCGAACAATTCGTAGATGCAACCTGGGTCATGTATGCTATGGTAGCAGGCGCTTTGGCTATTATTTATCTTTTCCCTAGAATGACAACGGCGATCCCTTCGTCGCTAGTGGCCATTGTGGTGATTACCATTATTGCGCTTATGACAAATAGTGATGTACGTACAGTTGGTGATATGGGCGCTATTACTTCTTCACTTCCTGGTTTTCTGATTCCAGATGTGCCATTTACTTTTGAAACACTGCAAATTATTTTTCCTTACTCGATTGCATTGGCAATTGTTGGCTTGCTGGAATCTCTTCTGACGGCATCAATTGTTGATGATATGACAGATACAGCAAGTGATAAAAACCGTGAAAGCCGCGGACAGGGAATTGCCAACATTGTAACAGGCTTTTTCGGAGGCATGGCTGGCTGTGCGATGATTGGCCAATCTGTAATTAATGTAAAATCAGGGGGAAGAGGAAGACTTTCTGCCCTCGTCGCCGGGTTGTTCTTAATCTTTTTAATCCTTGTACTTGGTGATATTGTTGTACAAATTCCAATGGCGGCACTAGTAGGTGTTATGTTTATGGTTTCAATTGGAACCTTTGATTGGGCTTCACTTAAAGGGCTTGCGAAGGTACCGGTAACTGACTCGATTGTAATGGTAACAACAACTGTCACGACAGTTGTTACACATGACCTTTCAAAAGGGGTATTAGCTGGTATTATTCTAAGTGCGATTTTCTTTGTAGCAAAAATATCAAAGGTGCAAGTAAACTCCACAGCTCAAGGTGTGAAGAAGCTGTACACTGTTACTGGTCAGGTGTTTTTTGCTTCAGTTGATGAACTAGTCGCATCCTTTGATCTATACGATGAGATGAAAGAAGTCGAGATCAATTTCAGCGGTGCTCATATATGGGATGATTCTGCGGTTGCTGCGATTGATAAAATTGTCATTAAACTGCGGGAGAATGGAAAGCAAGTACAATTAACTGGCTTGAATTCACCAAGCATGAAGTTAATGGAGCGACTTTCTATTCAGCATAATCCAGGTGCTAAACTGTCTGGACATTAAAACACGCGTCTTAGCGTGTTTTTTTGCTGTTAAAGGATAAAACGATTCATATACTGCCTGCAGGTTGAGTTCAGGTCACCGATGTTGTTCTAGTTGTAACGAAATTAACAAAAAAAACGCAAGTAGCCTTGGTGGCTTCTTGCGTTTTCTCTAAAAAGAGTATTAAGCACTCTGGGAATCGAGGCTGTTTTTCTTAGCTGATTTTCCGCTAAACTTATCTGCAAGCACCGTTAGTGCACCGTCCCCTGTCACATTACAAGCTGTACCGAAGCTGTCTTGTGTCAAATAAAGAGCGATCATTAATGCAATCATTGTTGCGTCAAAACCTAGCATGGATTCAAGCAATCCAAGCGCCGCCATAACCGCACCGCCAGGAACTCCCGGTGCAGCAATCATCGTAACACCTAGCATCAGGATAAAAGGCAAAATCTCGATAAAGGAAATGCTTTGTCCCTGAAGCATGATTACAGCAATGGCACAGCTGACAATTGTAATAGTGCTCCCTGAAAGGTGAATGGTTGCCAATAAAGGAACAGAGAAATCAGCTGTTTGTTCACGTGCCCCAATCTTTTTCACTTGCTTTAAAGTGACTGGGATTGTTGAAGCAGATGATTGGGTGCCGAGTGCTGTGAAATAGGCTGGAAGCATTTGTTTAATCATAATGAATGGATTTCTTTTTGCTGCAGTTCCGGCAGCTGTGTATTGAATGAATAAAATGATAAGATGAAGAGCGATAATCATGATAAATACTTTTGCGAACACACTCATGATTGTTCCGATTTGTCCGCCTTGTGTCATGTTTGAAAAGATTCCAAAGATATGGATCGGCAATAATGGAATGATGATTTTTTCGATTAGTTTCTCAACAATTGCTTGAAAATCGTTTAATGCATTCTGTAATGTGCTTCCCTTAATAGAGGCAAGACCTAAACCTAATGTAAAAGCAATTAGCAGGGCAGTCATTACACCCATAATTGGTGCCATTTCAACTGTGAAAATTGGCTCAAGCAAAGCTTCCTCAGGATTATCGAATTGTGTAAAGCTTTGGTTCTTTAACATCATAGGATAAAGAGAGCTTGCAGCAATATAAGCTAGAATACCTGCTGCAATGGTTGAGATATAGGCAAGGCCAGTTGTAATCCCAAGCATTTTCCCTGCCCCTTTGCCCATAGAACCAATTCCTGGGGCAATAAAACCAATAATAATAAGCGGTATGGCAAATCCAAGAAAGTTGCCAAACAAACTGTTAAAAGTGGCAAACACCCTAATTGCGATTTCTGGCAAAAAGGTGCCGGCAATAATCCCTAAAATAATAGCAATAATAATTCGCGGCAATAAGCCAAATTTCCTCATCCTTCTGTCCTCCTCTAAAATACAATTGTTTTTAATAGAAGGATTATAACGCATGATTTACAAAAAGTTAATAGAAATAAATTATTTTAGAATAATAAAATTATTCCATATATTCAGATTAATAAAATGTAACCGAAAAATAGGCTCAATGTAACTTTTCTTTAATGTTGTCATGATTTAATAGGGTAAAATGAAATAAAATCATTTAGAAAAGCTACATTTAATACTCTGGTTCATACATATACGTATAGGCGAATATTCACTTTTCAGTAATGAGCAAATAAAGTGCCATACTTGCTCTAAAACAATTGTAAGCTGACCTTCTGTAACAGCAGGTATCAGATGGAACTTTTACGCTCAAAAGTGTAAAATGATTTTGTGCGATTTAAAAATGGAGGTTCAACAAATGAAAACTAAAATTGGCTTGTTATATGGCGGCAAATCTGCGGAGCATCAAGTGTCTATGCAAACAGCGCTGGCTGTCATTAAAGCTTTAAATCCAGATAAATTTACAATTCATCCTATTTATATAACTGAAGAAGGCCGCTGGGTCAAAGGGAACGAGTTAAATGGACCTGTTGAGGAATTGAAGGAGCTTGCGTTTGAGCAAGGAGAAGCCTTGACTCCCACAGCATTGGCACCAACCCTGTTTAAAGCATCTGATGAAGATGCAGGGCCATTTGATGTGATTTTTCCGTTATTACATGGACCAAATGGAGAAGATGGTACTGTTCAAGGAATGCTTGAATTGCTGAATCTTCCTTATGTAGGAAACGGTGTACTTGCTTCATCTGCCGGTATGGATAAAGTGATTATGAAAAACATTTTTGCCCAAGCAGGATTGCCGCAAGTAAAATATGTTTGGTTCATTCGCAGCGAGTGGAAAAAAGCCGAGGAAGCTGCATTTGAGAAGGTGGAAACAGAAATAGGATATCCTTGCTTTGTGAAACCTGCAAATCTTGGATCAAGCGTGGGAATCAGCAAGTGCGAAAACCGGGAAGAACTTTCGGCCGCATTTGAAGAAGCGTTTCAATTTGACCGGAAAATCATTATTGAAGAAGGAGTAACGGCTCGCGAGATTGAAGCGGGAGTTATGGGCAATGATGATCCCGATTGCTCTGTTGCAGGTGAAATTATTCCGAAAGCATCTTTTTATGATTATAAAGCGAAGTATCAGGATGGGGATACAGCAATGATGATCCCAGCTGAAATTACTGACTCGGAATATGCCGCGCTGAAGGAAATGGCCATAACAGCGTTTAAAGCCCTTGATTGTTCAGGATTGGTAAGAGCAGACTTCTTCTTAACAAAAGAAGGTCAATTTTATATTAACGAAGTAAACACAATGCCTGGATTTACTCCGTTTAGCATGTTCCCGCTGTTATGGAAGCATTCTGGAGTAGAGTATCCCGAGCTTATTGAACGCCTTGTTCAGCTTGCGCTGGAGCGGCATGAGGAAAAACAGCAGATTAAGCACACGATGTAATCTGGGTGTTTGTGTTTACTGAAAAAACTAATAAATAGTGAAGCATTGCGCCTCCCTAAACTGTCTACTGCACTATAGACCGATGAACAAGGCGTGTATGCTTTCTACATATGTTTATATTGATAGGCATACACAAAGTAGATGATCCATGAAAATAGGAGGCAGGCCATGATAAAGAGAACCTTACAAGAGATAGCCGGTATGATTGGGTTGGACGATTTCGAATCCCAGCATTCGAACGTGCATATTACCGGGGTAACCATAGATACAAGAAAAATTACAGCTGGAAATTTATTTGTTCCTTTTAAAGGTGAGCGTGCTGATGGGCATGCATTTGTTGAGGAAGCTATAAATCAAGGAGCAGCCGCTGCATTGTGGCAAAGTGATGTTCCTAATCCGCCAATGCATTTGCCGATTATTCTCGTAGAAGATACATTGCTCGCATTGCAGGAACTTGCCCGCAGCTATCGAAAACAGTTAAATGTAAAAACAATTGGGATCACTGGCAGCAATGGAAAAACAACAACCAAGGATATGACTGCTAGTCTATTATCGCTGAAATACAAAGTGCAAAAGACAGAAGGAAATTATAATAATCATATAGGCCTTCCATTAACCATCCTCAGCCTTGAAGAAGATACTCAGCTGGCCGTTTTAGAAATGGGGATGAGCGGAAAAGGGGAGATTGATTTTCTCAGCCGTCTTGCCCAGCCAGAGGTTGTTATGATTACAAATATCGGTGAAGCCCATCTTCAGGATTTAGGATCCAAAGAAGGGATTGCACAAGCGAAACTTGAGATCATTAATGGTCTAAAAAACGATGGATGTATTATCTATATTGGAGATGAGCCGCTCCTGCAGCAATACTTTGAACAGTATAATGGCGGAGCAGTGCTGAAGACCTTTGGTTCAAACACTTCCAACGATTTATATCCGACACATATCAGTCAAAGCGATGATGGAAGCTGCTTTAAGGTGAATATCTCAGATAGAGAATTCCAGCTCCCGGTGCTGGGTACTCATAATGTTCTTAATGCTCTTGCAGCCATGACAGCAGCCTCTTTTTATGATATTTCCTTTGAGGATATGAATGAAGGACTATCCAAAATTAAGCTGACCAATATGAGAATGGAACTTTTACAAGGAAAGAAAGGCGAGCGAATCATCAATGATGCTTACAATGCAAGCCCAACATCCACGAATGCAGCGATTGAATTGATTGCGAACCTTCCCGGATATCAAAATAAGATTCTGGTCCTAGGCGATATGCTGGAATTAGGCGATGAGGAAAAGGAATATCATATCAAGGTTGGCGAGTCTATTGATCCTGATAAAATTAGTGCTGTCTTCACATTTGGAGAACTTGGACAATACATTGCAGAAGGTGCCCGCCGTGTTTTCCCGGAAGATAGAGTATATTCATTTAAGGAAAAACAGCCGCTTATTTTGCAATTGCAAAAGCTGGTGAATCAAGAAACAATCGTACTGGTAAAAGCATCAAGAGGTATGAAGCTAGAAGATGTTGTAGCAGGTCTTCAGGAATAAACTGTACTGCTGATGTTTAAGGATTCATAGCAACAGATATTGAGGCAATGTACGTAAGCTTTGGTGAGCAAGAATAATTAAATAATCTGTTCTACTGGAAAAACTACCCTGTTTCATGTGAAACAGGGTAGTTTTTTTATGTGCGCCCGGCATGCGCATGAACTATAGGGTGTAAGTCCCGAACCTCGAAGACAGAAGTAGAGGTTAGCTAAAAGCAAGGGTGTCCGTGGTGACGCGGAATCTGAAGGAAGCTGGAGGCAAAACACCGGTCCGAGGAACACGAATCTCATATAAGGCTAGGTATGATTGAATGAGTTTGCATAACAAAACAAAGTTCTTTCTGTCGAAGGTCATATTCAGTAAATGAGGCGGACAGATGGTGTGAAAGTGCATGCGCTTACCCGGGGAGGTCTGACAGAAACGTGAAGTTCCCTTCATAACCTACTTGGTGACAAGTAGCTGAACTGTCAGAAGTCAGCAGAGGTCATAGTACGAGTAAGTCTAGAATTACTCGGAAGGACTGAACAATTAAGAGAGATTAGCCCTTGGCTTTCCACCTAGAACGAATAAACACAGAAAACAGCAGAACCTCACGCTTAGAAAGTAGTGGTGAATTCCACGAGGGTATTTGCGGAGGGTGGAGTTCAGGTGGGCATAAGAAGATAAGCTAATCACGGAAAGGAACGAAATGGCGATGTTGGATCAAATTCTGGAACGGCCAAATATGATACAAGCGCTAAAGCGAGTAGAAGCGAATAAAGGAAGCCATGGAGTAGACATGATGCCCGTACAAACCCTACGACAGCACATCCTCGAAAATTGGGAAACCATTAAATCGCAGATTTTGAAGGGAACTTATGAACCGCAACCAGTACGTCGAGTCGAAATCCCGAAACCAGATGGTGGTGTGCGTTTACTAGGGATCCCAACCGTGACAGACCGTTTGATTCAACAAGCTATCTCGCAGATTTTATCGAAGGAATATGACAAAACATTTTCGGACCACAGTTATGGATTCCGTCCAAATCGGAGCGCCCATGACGCGGTTCGGAAAGCAAAGGGTTATTTGAAGGAAGGTTATCGATGGGTGATTGATATGGATTTAGAGAAATTCTTCGATAAGGTCAATCATGACCGACTAATGGCGACATTAGCGGAACGAATTTCAAATAAACCATTATTAAAACTTATTCGTAAATACCTCCAAGCTGGTGTCATGATCAATGGAGTGGTTTCAAGTACAGAAGAAGGAACACCACAAGGTGGACCTTTAAGTCCTTTACTTTCAAACATAGTTCTTGATGAACTTGATAGAGAGTTGGAGAAACGTGGACATAAGTTCGTTCGATACGCAGATGACTGCAATATTTATGTGAAAACAGAACGTGCGGGGCTAAGAGTAATGGCGAGTGTACAAAGATTTATCGAAGGAAAACTTCGTTTAAAAGTAAACGAAAAGAAATCAGCAGTAGACCGCCCTTGGAATCGAAAGTTCTTAGGTTTTAGTTTCACGAATCACAAAGAACCAAAGGTTCGTCTTGCGAAAACAAGTCTAGTTCGAATGAAGAAGAAAATACGAGAAATTACTTCAAGGAAGATGCCATATTCCATGGAATACAGAATCATGAAGTTAAACCAATATCTAATGGGATGGTGCGGTTATTTTGCCTTAGCAGATACAAATTCCACATTTAAATCATTAGATAGCTGGATTAAAAGAAGATTAAGGATGTGTCTATGGAAGGATTGGAAGAAACCTCAAACAAGGGTCAGAAATCTTACTCGGCTGAAAGTGCCATATGGAAAAGCATACGAGTGGGGAAACACCCGAAAAGGGTACTGGCGTATTTCGAAAAGCCCCATATTACACAGAACCCTCGGCAATTCCTATTGGGAAAGCCAAGGGCTGAAAAGTCTGCAAGTTCGTTATGAAATTTTGCGTTACTCATCTTAATTGAACCGCCGTATACGGAACCGTACGTACGGTGGTGTGAGAGGTCGGGAGTTAATCACTCCCTCCTACTCGATTATTCATAGGTTTTATTGTGAAAGTGTTTAAGTGGTAAGGAGAAAAGGGTTAAAACTGTATCCCAATCATAGAGTTAACATGAACAAAAGTTAGAGAAGTGCATGATGAAATAAGCCTTCAAAGTATTGATTTTTAGCGCTAATACATTAGAAGTCCTTGTCGAATTTTTAAAAATCATCTTAATTGACACTAGTGTCACTTTGAATAATAATAAACTTACATTTTATATTTTAATACGATTTTCCTACCCAACTCATCCTTACCACAAAGTAGAAAACATTAAACCTAAAGGAGTTAACTATGAGAAAAAAAGTAATTGTGATTGGTGCAGGGATTGCTGGATTGGCCAGTGCCATTAGACTTCAGCATGCAGGTTATAACGTGGAAGTTATTGAAAAAGGGAAACTGCCAGGTGGGAAAATGAACAGAATTGAAAAGGACGGCTATTCATTTGATTTAGGTCCAACACTAGTCATGATGCCTGAATTGTACAGAGAAGTGTTCGAACTCGCTGGAAAAGATCCTGATGATTATATTCCGATGCAAAGGCTTGACCCTATGTATACGGTATTCTTCGGCAATGACAAAGAGGATCGTTATGAAATCTCATCTGACCTGACGCATTTAATGGAAACATTAGAGACCATTAGTGATCGTGACGCGCAGGGCTTCTTAACATATATTCAAAAGATTTATGAGCGTTTTATTGTGGCAAAGGAACACTTCCTTCAGCGTCCATTTCGTAATGCGAGCGATTTTTATAACCCATTTATGCTTCGGCAGGCGATGAAGTTAAGAACGTTAAGCAGTGCTGACAAATTTATTGGCAAGTATGTCAAAAATGAAAGATTAAAGCATATGCTGAGTTTTCAAACTTTATATATAGGTGTTTCACCCTATAATGGGCCATCATTGTATTCCATCATACCGATGATTGAACTTCTTTATGGTGTTTGGTTTTTAAAAGGCGGAATGCATACAATGGCAAAGGCTCTTGAAAAACTGTTTGTCGAATTAGGCGGAAAGATCACCTATCAAACGGAAGTCGAAGAAATACTGATTGAAAATGGAGCGGCAAGGGGAGTCAAACTTAGCGATCAAATCATCCACAGTGATTATGTAATGTGTAATGCTGACTTTCCTCATGCAATGAAGAACCTGGTGAAGGATCAGAAGGCAAAAGGCAAGAAATACACAGATGAAAAGATTGATAGAATGAAATATTCCTGCTCTTGCTTCCTCATGTATGTGGGAATGGATAAGAAGTATGATCAGGTTGATACGATACACAATTTCTTTTTCAGTGAACATTTAAAGGAAAATATTGATCAAATCTTCTCTGGAGAACGCATCGAACACCCTTCTTTTTATGTGTATATGGGTTCAAAGATCGAGCCTTCGATGGCCCCTGAAGGCAAGGATGGTTTGTATGTTCTTGTGCCTGTATCTGATTTATCAACAGGCGATGAAAAATGGGATGAGGAAACGATCAGCTATTATCGCACAAAGGTGCTGGATACGCTAAAGACCATCGAGGGATTCGAAAATATTGAGAATGAAATAGTTTCCGAAAGTTATATGACGCCAGTGGACTTTAAAGAAAAACTGAATGCCTATAATGGAGCCTGTTTTGGGTTAAGGCCGAACTTAATGCAGAGCAATCATTTACGCCCTCAAAGCAAGGCGAAAAATTGTGAGAACCTCTACTTTACCGGAAGCAGCACCCATCCAGGAGCCGGAGTGCCAATTGTATTGCTGTCTGCCAAAATTGCAGCAGATGAGCTGATGCTTGATGATGGAACACTCGGCAGTGCTTTAACTGAAGGAGGTGCCTGAAGTGATTAGCCAAATGAAGGTACAGCTCGATCAAGATTACAACTATTGCGAGAACATTATCAGGCAATACTCGAATAGCTTTTACTATACCTTTAAACAGCTGCCGGAAGAAAAGGCGAGAGCGGTCTTTGCTATATATGCGTTTTGCAGGAGTGCAGATGATATTTTAGATCAAGCGTTTTTGACTAAGGAAGAAAAAGTACAGCAGCTGCAGCAGCTTGAGAATGATCTTCGCTCCTTTGAACACTTCGAGGAAAAAAGCACGCCATTATGGCGGGCGCTTCGTGATGTGTTTAATCGTTATCCTATGAAAATAGAACCTTTTTATCATCAGATTCAAGGTCAGAAGATGGATATCCATTTTAACGCAATGAACACCATAGATGATGTCGAGATATATAGTTATCTTGTTGCAGGATCTGTAGGATTAATGCTTCTTCCTATTCTGACAGACAAGGTAAAGCCTGAAGCGGAGAAAGCGGCAGTTCAATTAGGCATTGCCATGCAGATGACAAACATTTTAAGAGATATCGGCGAAGATTTCGATATGCTTGAGCGTGTCTATCTGCCAATAAGTGAAATGAATCGCTTCAACTATTCGATGAAAGAATTAGAGAAGCATATTATTAATGATTCATTTATTCAGCTATGGGAAAGATTAGCGGGGAGAGCTGAGGATCAATATGATTTTTTTGAAGATCATATCTCCCTTTTCGCAGCAGATAGCCGCTTTCAGGTTTTAATGGCAGCGCGTGTTTACCGGCAATATTTATCCATTATTCGTCATAAAAACTATAATTGCTTCACTGAAAAAAGTTCAATTAAACGGTCAGATGTTGAACGAATTGCGAGTTTGACTATGATCGAGTTTGAAAGCAAGCGTGAACGGAGCGGGTCAAGATGATGAAAAAAAAGGTGATTGTCATAGGAGGCGGATTAGGGGGCTTATCCGCAGCAATTTCTCTTGCACAAAGTCATTACGATGTAACACTTCTTGAACAAAACATGCATATTGGCGGAAAGCTGAACCGTTTGGAGATGGAAGGATTCGGTTTTGACTTGGGGCCAAGTATTTTAACCATGCCGCATATTTTTGAAAGGCTTTTTAGCAGCAGCGGCAAGGATATGAAGGATTATATTACTATTCAAAAAGTTGAACATGAATGGAGAAGTTTTTTTCCGGATGGTGAAATCCTCGATTTATATGGTGATTTAAATACGATGGCAGCCGAGAATCAATTTCTAACGGAGAAAGACATCCAAGAATATAAAAGATTCTTAGCTTATGCCAAGGGCTTATACGAAATAACTGAAGAAGGGTATTTTAAAGATGGACTGGATACGACACTCGAGGTAATAAAAAAGCATGGACTATTTAAGTCTATGAAAGGGTTTGATTTGTTTGCAACCATGTCAGAGGCAATTGACCGTTATATCACCAATAACAATTTAAAAACCATGCTTTCTTATTTTATTAAATATGTCGGTTCTTCACCGTATGATGCACCTGCCATTCTAAATATGATGATTTATATGCAGCATGCTCAGGGAGTCTGGTATGTGCCAGGCGGCATGCACCGTATCGCAGATGGCATGGTGAAGCTGGCAAAGGAAATAGGAGTCGATATTCAGCTCGGCAAGAAGGTCGCACAGCTCATGAAGAAATCCAACTCTATTGAAGGTCTGCTCCTAGAAGATGGAACCAAGTATGAGGCAGATTATTATATCTCCAATATGGAAGTAATTCCGGCATATGAAAAGCTATTAGGCGAGTCAAAAAGCTATATAAATAAATTAGAAGAAAAGTTTGAGCCGTCCAGTTCAGGGCTTGTTCTCCATTTAGGAGTAAGAGGGCATTATCCGCAGCTGGCACATCATAATTTTTTCTTTTCCAGTCATTTAAAAGAACAAATGGATAAGATTTTTCATCAAAAGAAACTGCCAGATGATCCAACGATCTATTTGGTCAACGTGAATAAAACAGATCCAGCCCAGACATTGCCAGATCATGAAAACCTGAAAGTGCTTCCCCATATTCCTTACATTCAGGATCAGCCTTTTACTGAGAGTGATTATAGGAATCTCCGCGAGAAGGTATTAGTGAAGCTGGAGCATATGGGGTTAACGGATTTACGGAAGAATATTGTCGTTGAAGATATGTGGACACCGCATGATATTCACAGGATGTATGGATCTCATAGAGGTTCGATTTATGGTACGGTCTCTGATAAAAAGAAGAATAAAGGCTTCAAGCATCCTAAGAAAAGCCAGTTATACGATAACCTTTATTTTGTAGGTGGAACCGTCAATCCAGGCGGTGGGATGCCGATGGTTACGTTAAGCGGCCAGCAAGTCAGAGATAAAATCATACAGGCTGATACCAGCTCGTTCTAAAGGGGTGTATGGATGCTGACAGTTCTTATGTATATTAGCCTCACTCTTACGGTCATTGGCCTTTTAGCAGGGGCACTTATGTTATGGCGTATTCCTGCGATTCCACCTGGTCATATAGAAAAGCAAATGCCAGCGGTTTCCCTTATTATTCCTGCCAGAAATGAAGCGGTACGGATACCGCCGCTGCTGGAAAGCATCACTAAGCAAGAAGGAGTACGCTTTGAGCTGATTGTAATTGATGATGAATCGACCGATGATACAGCAAGGATTGCGAGAGAATATGGTGCTTTCGTTTTTAACAGTTCAGAAATAGAGGGAAGCTGGAAAGGGAAATCAGCTGCCTGCTGGCAGGGTGCACAGAAAGCTGGGTTTCCTCTTCTATTATTTTTGGACGCTGATACGCAATTCGTTCATGCCAATAGTTTAAGAGATTTAGTGCAAGAATATGTGATCAAAGGGAGCAGGGGTATTTTATCCCTGCAGCCTTATCATGTTATGAAAAAAGGCTATGAACAATTATCTGCTGTCTTTAATATGATTGTTTTTGCTGGGATGAATACGTTCACTCCCTTTCAATCGAAGCTGAAAAGTGCTGGTTCGTTTGGACCGTGCATTTTAACGAATCGGGAAGATTATTTTTCTGCCGGCGGACACAAAGAAGTTGGAGATGCAGTAATGGATGATCTTGTATTAGGAGAGTTATACATGTCATCTGGTTATCCTGTAAGATGTGTAAGCGGAAAAGGAACAATCCTATTTAGAATGTATCCAGAAGGAATGCGAACGTTGGTTGACGGGTGGTCAAAAAGCTTTGCAACAGCATCTAAATCAACACATCCATTGGTAATCACGCTCATCAGTATTTGGATTGCAGGGGCGTTTGTGTCAGCAGCATTATGGGCTTCATCACTGTTTCTTATATCATCGGCATGGATTATCATCTCAACCGTGCTGTATGTTTTGTATACTATGCTTTTATACTGGCATGCCAGAAGGATTGGATCCTTTCATTGGCTTGCGATCCTTTGCTATCCGCTCCTGTTTATCTTTTTTACATGTATTTATATTCGTTCCTTTTATTTAACGAATATAAAGCATGCTGTGGAATGGCGGGGAAGAAAAATTCGAGTGTAGGTGAGGGGACATGCCGATTGTAGAGTTACCTTTATTGTGGCTTTTGGTGATCAATATTCTTGCATGGGCGTTTATCCATATTATTCTTTCGTTATGGACCGTCACCATTCCGATTGAAAAATTTATGAAGAATAATGATTTATATAAGATTCAAAACTGGGAACGTTCTGGCGCATTTTGGGATCGCCATTTTCATGTGAAAAGGTGGAAGGATCGCATACCAGATGGTACAAAGATTATTGGACAGGGGTTTGAGAAATCAGCCATAATAGGCAAGTCAAAAAATCACCTGCGTTTATATGTTTATGAATCGCGGCGGGCAGAGTTTAATCACTGGCTTTCCATGCTTCCTGCTCTTTTGTTCTTTCTATGGAATCCTTTTTGGGCAGGAATGCTAATGATTGTATATGCATTGGTTTTTAATTTACCGATCATCATCGTACAGCGATTTAATCGTGCGAGATTAGAAAAAGTCTTAAAATTATAAGCAGAGCCGATGGCATAACCATCGGCTTTTTCTTATGTTTTTCGGCCCTTAATAAACTTCAATTTTCTAAAAATATCAAAAAGGGGGTTGATAACTGTTATTATTTTTCATATACTGTGTATATAGATATAAACAGTATAACAGTTAAAGCAAGGAGGTTTTTCGATTGGCAGAAATCAAGCAAGCTTGGTGGCTCGCAAAATTCGAGGTGAAAGAAACAGCAAAGAGGCTCTGGCTCATGCTACCCTTTGCACTTATATTTGGATTTTTTTTCACGGTAGCAATTGAGGAAGAGATGAGCTTTTTGTATGACCTATTCTTTATTATTAATTTCTGGTGTATGACCTATTGGATGAGACCGAAAGAGATTCAGTTTCAGAAAGTAGATGAAGGTGTCTATGCTGCGCCTTACTTCTTAATGCTTAATCAGCTCGCGGTTAAAAGAGAAGCATTGATTATCAGCCGTTATCTGGTTTACTTCATCTTTGCGATCCCGTTTAATATCGTTGTTCTGACCATTATGCTTGTTTTCTCGGACTTTTATCAAGCTGAATTGCAAGGAGCTTCAGCTGCAGCATTTTTCATCATGTGGATTAGTTTTGGGATTATAGGAGGAGCCCTTTTTCCTGCAAGTGATGTTGGAGATACAACAACAAAAAACAAATGGTTTTATGCAGCATATACGATCCTATTCTTTGGCAGTTTGCTTGGCGCTATATTCGGAGTCCATTTTTGGGCGGGGAAGGGCATTGTGTTTTTAAGTATAGAAGCTGCGCAAAAGTGGCCAGCAGTTTCTATTATAAGCAGTGTGATCCTTTCAATCGTTTCAATCAAATATTTTAAAAACTATGCTGAAAAGCAAATTAGAAAAATGAATTACTTAAAATAATGAATGCAGATGGAAGGGGGCGAAGGAGTGCAATTACCAATTCGTCTTTCAAAAGATTCCAAAACACCGATTTATCATCAAATTGAAGAGCAGGTGAAAGCGTTAATCGCCGGCGGGCAGCTGCCTGCAGGAACACCGCTTCCCTCTATTCGAGCTTTGTCAAAAGATCTTGAAATCAGTGTGATTACAACAAGAAGAGCCTATTTAAATCTGGAGCATGGAGGCTTTATTCAAACATCACAAGGAAAAGGGACATTTGTAGCAGATGTTTCTGCTTCCATTAAAGAGGAGGTTAAGGTTTCTGCCGTGTATAAAGCAATTGAGAATAGTGTTGAAACAGCGCTTCGTCATGATTATACATTAGAACAGATTGAAGAAGTATTTAAGGAAGTCATAGCAGTTTTGAAAGAGAAAGGAGTGAGTTAGGCATGAATGATGTAAAGGTGAAGGCGGCAGTTAAAAGAATAGATGATTTTCAGCTTGGACCCATTGATCTGCAATTTGAGACAGGAACCATTACCGTTATTGCAGGTGACAATGGAGCAGGCAAAAGTACGCTATTAAAAATGCTGATGAACTTAGCACCCGCTGACAGCGGTTCGATTGAACTTGGCGGGCAGGCTGTCAGCTTTGAAAATGAAGAGTGGAAGCAGCTTGTCGCTTATCAGCCGCAGACAGTAATAGGCTGGGATTTTTTTCGGGGAAGAGAGCTTGTTTCTTTAATGGCAGGCCTTTATCCAAGCTGGGATCAGAGCTTTTTTGACAAAATCGCAAAATCTCTAAAACTTCCGCTGGATAAAAAGTTTGCAAAGCTTTCGCAGGGAGTGCAGCAAAAGCTTTGTCTTGCTCTGGCTCTTGCACGTGATACAAAATTTATTATTTTGGATGAACCAACCGCACATATTGATATTCCAGCGAAAAGAACTTTACTGAACTTCTTTATTGAATGGATGGATCGCGGAGACAAAGTCATGATTATTTCCAGTCATCAGACAGAGGATATCCGCAAGCTGGCGGATTATATAGCAGTTATGAAAAACGGTCAGCTTATCGGTCATTATGTAAAGGACGAATTAGACGGTTCATATAAACGCTACTGGCTTGAAGAGCCACTATCAAGCTATCTGCCGGGTGAAGTGAATCGTGAGAATGATAGAGTCATATGTGTCAGCGAACCGGAAAAAGCTGAGCAATATATGACGGCAAAGGGAATCAATTGGCTGCAATCAGAACCACTGGATATAGAGGAAATCATTTCGTATATACTTTCAGAGGAGGCGGAATAAAGTGACTGCAGAAACATTAAGAGTCGAAGGTGTAGGAAAATCGTTTAAAGATAAACGAATCATTAAGGACATTTCATTTGAAGTTAGAAAAGGAGAAATTCTTGCTATTCTCGGACCGAACGGTGCAGGTAAATCTACAACCATTCGAAGTATTGTAGGCATTATGTATCCTGATGAAGGCTCTGTTACGTACCAGGGAATGAAAACTGGAGAGATCCCTAAAAATAAAATTGGCTATCTGCCGGAAGAGCGCGGTTTATATAAGAAAGTGTCAATTATGGATATCATTCTTTATTTTGCAGAATTAAAGGATTATCCCAAAAAGAAGGCTAGAGAGAGAGCTTTATATTATTTAAAAAAGCTAGGTTTGGAAGGGAAAGAGAAAAGCACGATTGAGGAATTTTCTAAAGGGATGGGTCAAAAAGTTCAATTTATCGCTTCGATTATCCATGAACCTGAGCTGCTGATCCTCGATGAACCGTTCTCTGGTCTAGATCCGGTCAGCCAAGATGTGATGAAGAACGAAATTAAAGAACTGGCTAAAGCCGGTACGGCCATATTGCTGTCTGCACACCAGATGAATGTGGTTGAAGAGCTATGCGATCGCCTTTTCATGATTCACCGCGGTGAAAAAGTAGTGTATGGCAAACTTGATGAAGTTAAGGCGCAATTCGGCAGCTATAAGTGCACATTGAGAGGTCAGAATACGATCGCTAGTCTGGAAAAGCTGCCGCAGGTAAACAGAGTAGAACAAAACGGGGAAACATCTGCTCTTTATCTGCAGCAGGATATCAATCCGGCTAAGTGGCTGCGTCAATTGCCTGAAACGATAAACATTCAGGAGCTTTCCATCAGCCGTACTTCCCTTCATGAAATCTTTATTGATATTGCAACGGATAAAAACTTACTGGAAAGGAATGATCAGCATGCGTAACAGTATGAAAGTGGCTAAGTGGGAATTTAAAAAGAATGTTAAAAATAAATCCTTCATCATTTCTTTGCTGATTACTCCACTTATGTTTATCATATTCTACTCCCTTCCCAATCTATTAGATTCATTTGAATCTGAACCAGAGGCTCCAACTGTTTATATCCAGGATGATTTGCAGATTTGGGAGAGTATGGGTGCACTTGTTGAGGCACAAGGCATTGAATGGGACACTGAGATTACCTCAGAGAACCAGGAAAGCATTTTAGATGAAGTTCAAAATAATGAAAATACAGCCTATATTGTGTTCGATGAACAAGCTTTAGAAGAAGGTTTACTGACCGTTTACACGAACGAAAGCATGGAAGGCGAATTCAGCCAGGAAGTAAATATTCTGCTTCAGCCGCTCCAGCAGTTCAGGATTAGTCAGTTAGAATTATCTGATGAAGTAGCAGCTTATATTGCAAGAGATATATCGATCAATCAAACTGAAATGAGCCAAAATACAGATGAGGGAACAGATCCTCTGACGCGTTTAGTGCCAGGAATATTTGGCGGTGTCATCCTGTTTTCGATCGTCATGACAGGAATGATGGTTTTCCAGAGTGCTTCACAGGAAAAAAAGGAAAAAGTAGCAGAGATTATCCTTTCTTCCCTAAAGCCGACAGAACTTATGCAAGGGAAAATCATTGGTTATTTCGCAGTTGGCATGTCACAGGTGCTTGTATGGGTGATTATTCTTCTTCCGTTCTTACTGTGGAAATCAGATTTTCCGATTGCTGAATATTTATTTGTTCCTGAGACATTGTTCTTCGTCTTTATCTCTATTCTGGGCTATCTGCTGTTTGCAGCGATTTTCGCAGGAATTGGCGCTACATTTGAAGATGTTGATACGACAAGTAATTTTCAAGGATTTGTTTTTATGCTGCCATTTGTGCCACTGCTCTTTATCGGTCCTGTATTATCAGATCCAAGCGGAATCATTGCCCAAATCGGCACGTACTTCCCGCTTTCTTCACCAGGTGTATTGCTTATGAGACTGTCCATGCTTGACAGCTGGCCTTGGGTCGAGATCGGTATTTCACTTGCCATCCTGATCGCAAGTATCTGGATTTGCATGAAGTTAGCTGGCAAGATCTTCTCCATCGGAATTCTGATCTATGGCAAAAATGCTTCATTAAAAGAAATGGTGAAATGGTTAAAATACTAGCTCGACCAAAAATCCCCTTAGGCAGGGGATTTTTTTGTGCGACTAGGAGGCTCAGCACTCGCCATACGGGAATGTGAGTACCATGGGGTGGAAATCACTTGCAAACTTAAATGGGTTTCAGTAGTAAGAAATAGAGGAAAGAGATACAATAATAACAATTATGGAGATAGGCGGGTGGCTTAAGGTGATTGGATGTATGTGTATTCATGGATTTACAGGTGCTCCATTCGAGGTAGAACCGATTGCTGCTTACTTAAGAGAGCATACGGATTGGGAGATCGCTGTTCCTACCTTGCCTGGGCATGGAGAAAGCTTGGCGCTAAAAGGTATTGAATATAGTAAATGGATCCAGCATGCTGAAGACGAATTTGAAAGATTAAGTGCAAAATGCGACAAAGTGTATGTAATCGGTTTTTCTATGGGCGGTTTAATCGCCAGCTATCTGGCTGCAAATCATAAAGTGGACCGTCTGATTCTGCTTAGTGCAGCTGCTTATTATGTAAATCCCCGGCAGCTTTTGAAGGACGTTAGAGAAATGTTATCCGATGCTTTTCAAGGGAAATTGCTTAAAAATGAAATGTTCGTCCGCTACTCCAGGAAAATAAAGGCTACACCCATAACAGCTACACTTCAGTTTCGTCGTCTTGTTGGAGCTGTAAGACCCATCTTAAATCAAGTCCATGTTCCTACCCTAATTGCTCAAGGAGAAAGTGATGGCGTTGTTCCTCCTAAAAGCGCTGAATTTCTTTATCGCCATATCGGAACTGAAACGAAGAAATTAATTTACATTAAAGACTCAAAACACCTTATATGCCATTGCAGTGAGAATGAGAAATTATTTGAAGAGGTATTAGAGTTCTTAGAAAACAAGGGAGAAGACGTGAAAACGTCTTAAGTACCGCGACCATACCATTGCAATGAACCATTATCGGTGATAAGATTAAAGTTATAGTTTTCACAGGACTTCTCAGAAACCCGGACATACTCCAGTATTAGGAGAATGTCTTTTTTCATGAATAACGGTCTAGGATGACAAACGTCTTCGTGTTATAAGTTAGGTAAAATTGACCGGTTAAAACCGGTTTCTAAACAATAACAAAACTGATAAAAGTGCTTTCTGCATAAATTTGAAAGGACCTTCGTTTCCTCATCCTTCCTCAAGCGGGTTTCAGTGATCGGCAGCATCCACATGGGAGCGGCTGTCTTATGAGTGTTAATCCTGCATGCATCACAGAAAATATTTTTCAATTGATAGAAGGAGAATGAATATAGTGACAAAGTTTCAAGATTTGGGCATAAGCCCAGCTACAATGAAGTCTTTAAATAGAATGGGATTTGAAGAGGCGACGCCAATTCAAGCGCAAACCATTCCACTTAGCCTGGAAAATAAAGATTTAATCGGTCAAGCCCAAACGGGAACCGGGAAAACAGCTGCATTTGGAATTCCAATGATTGATAAAATTGATTATGAAAAAAATGTAATCCAAGGAATTGTCATTGCTCCAACTCGTGAACTGGCGATTCAAGTATCTGAAGAACTGTATAAGATTGGCTTTGGAAAACGCACAAGAGTTCTTTCTATATACGGCGGCCAGGATATCAACAGACAGATCCGCGCTTTAAAAAATAAACCTCATATCATTGTAGGAACACCTGGACGTATTCTGGATCATATTAAGCGTAAAACACTTCGTTTAGACAACGTGCATACTGCGATCCTTGATGAAGCGGATGAAATGCTGAATATGGGCTTTATTGACGATATTGAAGCGATCCTATCCAGCATTCCTGAAGAACGTCAAACACTTCTATTCTCAGCTACAATGCCAGAGCCGATCCGCAAAATGGCAGCTCGCTTCATGAAAGAACCGCAAATTGTTCGTGTAAAAGCAAAAGAAATGACAGTATCACTTATCGATCAATATTACATTGAAGTGCAAGAGAAGAATAAATTTGATGTGCTGACACGACTGCTTGATATCCAGTCACCAGAGCTTGCGATTGTTTTTGGACGGACAAAGCGCCGGGTTGATGAGCTTGCAGAGGCTTTGACGCTAAGAGGCTATATGGCTGAAGGAATTCACGGTGACTTAAGCCAGGCAAAACGTATTTCCGTTTTACGCAAGTTTAAGGAAGGTTCTATTGACGTTTTAGTTGCTACAGACGTAGCTGCACGCGGCTTGGACATTTCAGGGGTTACGCATGTATATAACTTTGATATTCCTCAAGATCCAGAAAGCTATGTCCACCGTATTGGCCGTACAGGGCGTGCTGGTAAAGAAGGTGTAGCAATGACGTTCATCAACCCGCGTGAAAAATCCTATTTGCATGTGGTTGAGCGTACAACAAAGCGTAAAATGGAACGCATGGATGCTCCAACACTTGATGAAGCGTTGGAAGGCCAGCAAAAGGCTGTCGTTGAAAAAGTGGCGCAAACAATTGAAGAAAACAACCTTTCTTATTACAAGCAAACAGCAGAAGAATTACTGGCAAATCAGGATGCTGTTGCAGTTGTTCAAGCAATGCTTAAGATGCTGACGAAGGAACCGGACACAACACCTGTTAAATTAACAGAAGAAAAGCCGCTGCCAATGAAGCGCGACAGAAAGCCTTATGACCGCAGCAAAAGTTATAATGGCGGGCAAAGAAACCGTTCAAATGGACAATACAAACCTCGCCAAGGTCATGCAGGCAAAAGATCTAATTACAATAACAGTAATAATAAATCAAATTCAAATTCAAATTCAAATACGTATCGTTAAAGCGGAGGGCCTTTTGGCTCTCTCTTTTTTTAGGATTTTAAAAAGTAAAACCATGTTCGCATGCTTAGGATAAGAGATAGCTGCATTAAGTGATCATTCTGCCTTTTATGCGTATAATAAAATTCAATAAGGGAAATTCCACTTAAAGGAATACAACGAACTTATATGTCATGTATACTAAATGTATCAATGATCAGACTTTCATCAGACTTTCAGGAGGTACCGGATGATTACAAAACCGCAAAAACGCATTTCAAAGAGAGGCTTAAAGGTATGGCGAATTGCGGGCGCCATTCATTCCATCCTTGCTTTTTTAGCTGCCGGAGGAGCAATTGCCCTAACCATTATATTTGATTGGCCTTTTTGGATTATTGGAGCAGCGCTTATTTTTTTCGCTGCCTATGCTTATGTGTTTATTATGTTAATTCCAAGTTTAAGGTGGAAACGCTGGCGCTATGAAGTAAGGGAAAATGAAATCGAGATTCAGCATGGTGTATTCGTTATTAAAAGCACATTGATCCCAATGATCCGTGTGCAGCATGTAGATACACAGCAAGGTCCTATTCTGCGTAAATACCGATTAGCTACAGTAGCTATTTCAACTGCGGCGACTGTTCACGAAATACCTGCCCTTGATGTGGATGAAGCAGAGCAGCTGCGATTTTTCATTTCAAATCTAGCGAGGGTGGCAGCAGATGATGTCTGAACCAAAAAGACTTCATCCGGTTGCCGCAGTGGCTAATTTTTTACAGAGTCTTAAGGAATTGCTGCTGCCCGTCTTTGTTCTTATTATATTTGGGGGTGAGGGAGGATTCTTCCAATTCATTACCTCTGGAATTGTGATTCTCCTGCTATTGCTTTCAGGTATTATTACATGGCTGCGGTTCACTTATCGAATTGAGGAAGGTGAACTGCGCATAGAATCAGGGGTTTTTGTCCGCAAGAAAAGGTATATTCCGTTTGAAAGGATCCAAAGCCTGGATACATCAGAAGGCATTCTTCAGCGTCCATTTAACTTGGTCAAAATGAAGGTGGAAACAGCAGGCTCAAGTGGAAAAGGTGATGCAGAGGCGGTTTTAACAGCCATTAACAAGCAGGAAGCTTCGCTCATACAGCAGGCTCTTCTGCATTCTAAAGGTCAAGCATCGGATGCGGATGATGACAGGGATCTGTCCGCAGAGCCTAAAGAAGATATTGTTTACAAAATTTCACCAGGTGAGCTGCTGCTGCTTTCATCTACTTCTGGCGGTGCAGGGGTAGTAATTTCGGCTGTAGTAGCATTTATCCTGCAGCTGGATGAAGTGCTTCCGTATGAACGGATTTTTGCTCAATTTGAACATTTTATTAAAAACGGAATTCTTTTTATAAGTATTGTCATTTTTATTGTTTTCTTTATCGCATGGCTAATTGCACTTATCGGTTCTTTATTTAAGTATGCTGATTTTACAGTGAAGAAAGTGGATAATGATTTAATTATTACAAGAGGTTTGCTGGAAAAACGGCAATTTACAATTCCGTTTAACCGGATTCAAGCAGTTAAGATAACGGAAAACTTACTGCGGCAGCCTTTTGGATTTGCCAGTGTATATGTGGAAAGTGCAGGGGGTTCACTGCAGAATGCAAGCAGTTCAAGTGTTTTGCTTCTGCCTATTACAAAAAAAAGCCGCATTGCAGACATCTTAAAACCATACCTGACAGATTATGCTTTTGAACCTATATTAACGCCGGCGCCTCGCAGATCGTGTGTACGGTACCTTTTTCGCGGGTTCCTGACATCTATTTTGCCAATGGTTTTGCCGCTTCTTTTTTTCAGACCTTGGGGATATTTTGCTCTTCTTTTATTGCCGTTTTCCCTTTTTCTTTCTTATTTAAAATATAAGGATGCGGGATGGGGAATACATGGGCAGCAATTAACATTGCGGTACCGCGGTCTCCTTAAAAATACGGTATTTATGAAGAAAAATCGTATTCAGAAGCTATCAATGGAACAGAGTTATTTTCAAGAAAGAGCCGATTTGGCAACAGCTGATGCAGCGGTCATGTCAGGTTTTGGGGGAAGCGGCGGGACTGTCGCTGACTTGGAAAAACGAGATGTACAGCAGGTATACGAATGGTATTCGTATACAGAAAAAGTGGAGGACCGATTGTAATTTATACTAAAAATGATACAGAAACACAAAAATACCCGAGCGAATAGAAGATATTTTTAAGTCATCTCCTATGTTGCGTTCGGGTATTTTTGTGATTAAAGTGGAGCAAGTGCGCCCATTAATTATTAATTTGAGCTTTGCTGAACACGGCTATTTTTTTAGAGTAGCAGCGCCAATTAAAAAGCCTGCAAGCAGCCCGAATAAATGCCCGGTAATATTGATGTTTGACTGCATGAACGTCATAATGACAGCAATAACAGTGATGGTAATAATCAGCTGTTTATTTTCATTTGATAGAAGATCTTTACGGAAAGCGATGATCGATGCGAAAAAGCCAAATAAGCCAAAAATGGCTCCGCTTGCCCCAACATGTATATACGTTAAAGGCTCAATCAGCAGAGTGGCGAGGTTGGCTGCAATTCCAGCAGTCAAATATAAGAAAACAAACTTCCCTTTCCCAAGCATTCTTTCTAATACAGGTCCGAATAGAATAAGAGAAAAACTATTGAATAGGACATGAGCAAAGCCGCTATGCATAAAAATGGGTGTAAGCAGTCGCCAATATTCGCCGTTTACAATATAAAGATTTACTCCAGCAAAGCGTTCCATCAGCCAGCCGGGTGGAAAAATCGGCAATGCTGTCAGAAGATAGAGTACAATGTGAATGGCAATAATAGTTGAAATGACAGGATAGTAGCGGATAAATTCTTTAAAGCTTTCCGTTCTTACAAACATGAATAGCCCCCTTAAAATTCGTTATGAGTCCTTAAGTGATTTAGTATCATAATAGCCCGAATTGGCTGTTTCAGCACCTTTTTTGCATGAAGAACAAGGAGGAAAAAAGATGATAACAGGAATCGGCATAGATATTGTTGAATTGCATAGAATTCAAAAGCTGGTGGACAAGCAGCAAAAATTTGCACTGAGAATCCTGACCTATTCAGAATATCAGCAATTTGAGCAGCTGCACGGTAAGCGTCAGGTTGAATTTCTGGCAGGCAGATTTGCTGCTAAAGAAGCATATTCTAAGGCAATCGGAACAGGGATCGGCAGTGACCTCTCCTTTCAGGATATAGAAATAGCCAAAGATGAAAGAGGTAAACCATCCATCATGAAACCGATTCAGCATGGTGTCCACCTTTCTATTTCTCATAGTAAAGACTATGCAGTCGCACAGGTTATTATTGAAGATTAATGATGAAAATAAGGATGATCTAAAAAAGTCTCCCATTTTAAATGCTAAGTTTGAAACAAACTCCATGAAAAAATAAAAGCTTGTCATTCCTCCTAGCATATTTCCTAAGGTTGTCTCATATATTCGTAGTGCGTAGAAGAGACAAGGCCAAGGAAACGCATAAGGCGAAAAGCCGAATCGAGACAAAAGGGGTTGAAGGAATGAAGAAGAGGTTGTTGCTGCTGCTTGCCGGTCTAGGTATTGTTTTGACTTTAGCAGCCTGTGGCACGAAATCACAGGAGGATGTTACAAAAGATCTTAGCAAAAAAGTGGAAGAGGCTGAGAGCTATAAGGCAAAAGCGAAGATGACACTGCAGATGGGCACAGATCCGCAAACATATGACATTGAAGTTTGGCACAAAGATCCGTCCTATTATCGTGTGAATTTAGTCAATGCCCAAAAGGAACAAAGTCAAATGATCCTTCGCAATGATGAAGGGGTGTTTGTATTAACGCCTGCCTTAAATAAAAGTTTCAAGTTCCAAAGTGAATGGCCTGAAAACAGCAGCCAAGCGTATTTATATGAGTCACTGGTCAAGGATATTTTAGAGGATCAGGAAGCTAAATTTACGGCTAAGGAAGATCAGTATGTTTTTGAAACAAAAACAAGATATCAAAACAGCCAAATGCTTCCGACTCAGGAAATTACTCTGAAGAAGTCAGATTTATCACCAGTGAGTGTTAAAGTAATGGATACAGAAGGAAATGCCCTTGTAACAGTTGATTTCACAGAAGTGAAATTCAATGAAAAACTAGATCAAAACGACTTTGATATGCAGAAGAATATGACTCGTGCTCAGCTTAATACGGTTCCAGTTTTAGCAGAAAATGAGTCTGATGAGTTTTCTGTTATGTATCCTGAATATGAACTTTCAGGTGTCGAGCTTCAGGAGACAGAAGTTGAAACTGAGGATGGAAAACGGGTTATCTTAACCTATAAAGGCGAGAAATCCTATACGTTAATCCAAGAAAAGGCAGTTGCTATGGAGACATCCAGCATGGCGACTTCCGTAAGTGGAGAGCCTGTTGATCTTGGCTTTACAATCGGCGCGATGACTGATAATACAATCTCCTGGACCTATCAGGGAGTTGAATATATGCTTGCTTCCAATGATTTAACGGAAGAAGAAATGCTTTCAGTTGCTCAATCCGTTCAAGGGGACGTAGTAAAATAAGAAGCAGGCTGATTTCAGTCTGCTAAAGCAGACAGGCTGTTTAAAAGCAGCCTGTTCTTTTTTTGCTGAAATTAAGAGCGAGCATAATGGCATCAGGTTTCCGTGGCACTTTTGCAGTGGGGTGATAAATGTCTTTATGCGTCTGTTTTCTTGGAAGAAGCAGGCGTGCTTTGATGTTTGATTTCTCGAAGGAATAGGCGGAGAAATTCCGGTTATTTTGAAAATTAGAGTTCAAAAAGCAAAAATAAGGGGATATTTTCCGGTTAACTCCTCTACATCCAACTAAATATAGTAATTATGATCAAATAAGCGAAAAAACTCCGCTTATTTTACTCCAAATGCTTACATTTAATAAAATAGACGGAATTCATCCGTTTATTTTTCACAGATGTTTTAAAGCATATATAAAACTTTTTGCAGAAACATGTGCCGAGAAGAGTGGGCAGCCTAACCTGACTGAACGGTTGTG
This sequence comes from Cytobacillus gottheilii, assembly GCF_018582665.1. Taxonomy (NCBI): domain Bacteria; kingdom Bacillati; phylum Bacillota; class Bacilli; order Caryophanales; family Bacillaceae; genus Cytobacillus; species Cytobacillus gottheilii. The sequence continues at coordinate 374,311 of NZ_CP071709.1, forward strand.
AGACGAAAAAAAGAACTGCCTGCTTTGTGTACATAAATAAGAAGATTCCTTTCATTTCTTGACATTCCCCCTGCAAGAGACTGATAATTTAACATAATATTTCACGGGAAGAATGAGGAAGTGAAGGTATGGAGATGGATAAGAATCAATTTTTCAGAGATACTTGGGCAGAAATAAATCTTGATAAGATAACATATAATGTAGAGGCAATGAAGAAGCATGTTCAAAAAGGGACGAAAATAATGGCGGTTGTTAAAGCGAATGCCTATGGGCATGGAGATTTAGCGATCGCTAAAACAGCCTTAAAGGCAGGTGCCGAATATTTGGCTGTTGCAACACTGGATGAGGCATTTGCTCTTAGAAAATCAGGCATTACAGCACCGATCCTTGTATTAGGCGCAAGCAGGCCGGAACATGCATGTTTTGCGGCAAAGGAAAATATTGCTCTTACCATTTTCCAAAGCGACTGGCTTCAAAAAGCAAAAGCCTATTTAGATGATTGTCCTTCTCTTCGAATTCATGTCAAGTTTGATACGGGGATGGGGAGAATAGGCATCACTTCACAGGAAGAATGGGCAAAGATCGAGAGTGTGCTGATGGATGACGGTCTGTTTACATTTGAAGGTATTTTCACGCACTTTGCCACGGCGGATGAACTGGAGACAGAATATTTCTCAAAGCAGCTGCAGCAATTTGATGAGATGCTTTCATGGATAAAAGATCTTCCTCCGCTGATCCACGCAAGTAATAGTGCAGCGGGATTAAGATTCGCCCGAGCTCATTTTAATGTAGCTCGATTAGGGATTGCTATGTATGGACTGACACCTTCGACAGAGATGGAAAAGGTATTGCCTTTTCCTTTAAATGAAGCATTTTCACTCCATAGCAAGCTAATTCATGTCAAAAGACTGAATAAAGGTGATAAAGTAAGCTACGGAGCGACTTACACGGCAGAGCAGGATGAGTGGATTGGCACGCTGCCAATTGGCTATGCAGACGGCTGGATCCGGAAATTACAGGGGCAGGAAGTACTTGTAAATGGGCAAAGGGTTCCAATTGTTGGAAGGATCTGCATGGATCAATGTATGGTGAGACTGCCATATCAAATGGAAGTTGGCACCACGGTCACCTTGATTGGCAAGCAGGGAGATGAAATCATTCCGGTGAATGAAATCGCTGCAAAGCTTGATACCATCAACTATGAAGTTACTTGCTTAATTTCAAGAAGAATCCCAAGAGTGTATAAGCAAGAGGGAAGCATCATAGAAATTAGAAATGATGTTTTATTGTAAGGAATGACTTTATTTTTCTATTTCCCTGCATAAAATCTTATTTTCTTAGCAGATAATACAGTAGAATTGATGAATAGTCTTTGCAACTGCCCGGAATAATGGTACTATTAGAAATGGTAGATATAAAATGGTGTAGCGATGGTGGAGGTGTATGTTTGTGTCTGAGTCCAGCACAACAACAGAGATTATGGTGGAGCTGCCGCAGCAGCTTTTGACCGAGTTAGACGGCTTTGTAAAGCAGGAAAACGTTAATCGGAGTGAACTCATTTATCAAGCGACCAAAATGTATTTGCGTGAACGGAAAAAAAGACAGATTCGCGAATCCATGAGACGCGGCTATATGGAAATGGCAAAAATAAATTTGACGATTGCATCTGAAGCATTTCAAGCGGAATATGAGGCAGAACACACAGTTGAACGTCTTGTAAGCGGAGGCTAATAAATTGATTGTCAAACGTGGTGACGTTTATTTTGCAGACCTATCCCCAGTTGTTGGTTCCGAACAAGGCGGCGTACGTCCAGTATTGGTCATCCAAAACGACATCGGGAATCGGTTTAGTCCCACAGTAATTATTGCAGCAATAACGGCCCAGATCCAAAAAGCAAAGCTGCCTACTCACGTTGAAATTGATGCGAAACGTTATGGGTTTGAAAGGGATTCAGTCATCCTCTTAGAACAGATTCGTACAATTGATAAACAGCGCTTAACCGATAAGATTACCCATCTCGATGACGAAATGATGGAGAAAGTGGATGAAGCCCTGCAAATTAGTTTAGGACTCATCGAATTTTAATTATAAAATGTGATCGCTCCATAGCAGGGGGCGATTTTTTTTTCAATGATTTAAAAATGAAGGTTTTATAATAGGAAGAAAAGAATATATGGTTAGAGATTTCTGAGCCATTTCAGTAGAATGTAAGTAGAAGAATGAGAAAAAATAGTTTGATTAAAAGCTGTTTGAGAAAATAAAACAAAATAGGTTTAACTTATAAGTAATGCGGGTATATAAAAAAGTCATATATATCATTTTTTATTTCTACTTACGAAATATAAGTAATAACTTTGCTATAAAAACTACATATATGTTTGTTCTTTTACAAATTTTGAGTTTGTTTTACAATGCCAAGTATTGGGAATGTGCATATTCTTTATATGATAAAATGGGGAGGACATAATGAATAGCGTAATCTTAAATTATATTCAAGAAAACAAAGACCAGATTTTTAATGAATGGATAGAGTCCTTGAAGGAAAATGGCGATGAACGTGTTGTAAAAGTTGTCTCTGATCAAGTATTCAATTCAACCAGCTATGAATTTATAGATGTTATTATCGCGAGTGTAAAAAATTCGACGGAAGAATTCACTTCCAGATTATCGGATTTTTCAGAAAAAGTAGTACGTCTTGGCTGGCCGCTCAGCTTTGTAACAAAGGCCTTAAATATTTTTGGGAAAATTGTTTTCCAAAAGATGCAGGATGAAGGTGTAGTCAATAACGAGAATCAAATGGATACCGTTTTTGAATTTGATCGCTGGATGAATCCAATGGTTAACGAAATGGTCAATATGTACTCTTCGACATGGGAAAGAACGGTTTCTATGCAAAAGATAGCTCTCCAAGAGTTATCTGCTCCGCTTATTCCGGTATTTGACAATATAACGGTAATGCCTTTAGTTGGAACGATAGATACTGAGAGAGCGAAACAAATTATGGAGAATCTTCTCCAAGGAACAGTCAAGCACCGTTCAGAAGTGGTGTTAATCGATATTACGGGTGTTCCTGTTGTAGATACAATGGTGGCGCATCATATTATACAGGCTGCAGATGCAGTAAGACTTGTAGGTGCAAAGTGTATGATCGTCGGCATCCGTCCTGAGATCGCCCAAACGATTGTGAATCTTGGAATTGACTTAAATCAAATTACGACTAAAAATACACTCAAAAAAGGTGTAGAAGCCGCACTTGAGATAACAAAAAGAAAAATTGTTAAGGTGGAGGAAGCAGAGTGAGAAGTCCGAGAATTCCTATTTTAAAACTGCATAACTGCCTGCTTGTATCCATTCAATGGGAGCTGGATGATAAGACAGCACTGCAATTTCAGGAAGATTTACTGAATAAAATTCATGTCACAAGCGCAAATGGGGTTGTTATTGATTTAACATCCATTGATTTTATAGACTCTTTTATTGCTAAGGTACTTGGCGATGTAATAGATATGTCCAAACTGATGGGAGCTAAAGTTGTTATTACTGGCATTCAGCCTGCTGTTGCTATTACGCTCATTGAACTGGGCATTGGATTGAATGATGTCCTTACTGCCATTGATCTAGAAAAAGGTTTGGAGAAACTACAACAGGAATTGGGGGAGTAACCATGGAAAACCAATCCTGCGTAAAGATCATAAACGAATGGGACATCGTTGCAGCAAGGCAGCTGGGACGTAATGTTGCAAAAGACCTTGGCTTTGGTACGGTCGATCAGGCGAGGATAACAACAGCAATCAGTGAGCTTGCACGGAATATTTATTTATATGCCGGCCAAGGTCAAGTGTGCATCGAAAAGATATACGACGGGGGAAAAGCAGGGTTGCAGATATTGGCAGCGGACAGCGGTCCCGGGATTAGTGATTTGCGTCAAGTTATGGAAGATGGTTATTCCACTTCAGGTGGACTTGGAGCTGGACTGCCTGGAGTAAAGCGGTTGATGGATGAATTTGTCATTGACTCACAACCTGGAAAAGGTACAGATATAAAAGCAACCAAATGGCTCCGTTAGGGGGAGTATAAATGGATTTTCGAGAAATAATTGCGGATAAATACCGAGATATTCTCCTCAATTATCTTAAAGACCAATCGGAGCAATCATTATATAGCAGTCAAAAATTCAGCCGGAAATCAATTGAACATATGATTTCGCCTGAGGAAATAATAAGCATTCATAAGCAGCTAATCGTTGATCTATTCCCAGATATGCAGCCTGAAATTGCTCATTCATTTGATATTCTTTTAGAGGTAATGGTTGGGTATGGATTTGCGCTACGGGAGCATCAAAATCTAAAGCATATCCAGCAGGAGCTTAGAAGTGAAATGGAAATTGCTGCAAATGTGCAGAAAACACTATTGGGAACATCAATTCCAAATATTGATTGTCTTGATATCGGGGCGATTAGTGTGCCTGCCAAACATATGAATGGAGACTACCATCATTTTGTGCAGGATGAAAACAATAGTGTGAGTATTGCTATTGCAGATGTTATTGGGAAAGGTCTCCCGGCTGCATTGTGTATGTCTATGATAAAGTATGCGATGGATAGTTTACCTGAAAATAGAATGAATCCAAAGGATGTCCTCGAAAATTTAAATCGCGTTGTAGAACAGAACGTTGACCTAACGATGTTTATTACCATGTTTTATGGAATATATGATACGGAAAAACATGTGTTTTCATATGCTTCTGCGGGTCATGAACCTTGTTTATTTTACAATGCTGAAAGTGCTGAGTTTACTGAGCTTCCTGCAAAGGGATTGCTGCTGGGGATTGAAAAGAAGACGAAGTACAGACAATATGAGCGAACAGTCGATGTTGGAGATATGATCATTCTTATGTCTGATGGTGTGACGGAATGCCGAACCGAGGATGGTTTTATAGAAAGAGAATCGCTGCTTGAACTCATTAAGAAATTCATCCATTTAGATGCACAGGACATTGTGACTAGTGTTTATAAAGAGCTAGAGAAAATGCAGGATTTGCAGCTGCGTGATGACTTTACTTTAATTATTTTTAAAAGAAAGGTTTAACGCAGCCCAGATCGGGGTAATTAAGAGCATGGAGAAGACATGTATAAAGGTGGGTCTAGTATGAATATTTCTATAGACGTTAAGGAAAATGAGAAGCTGGTTGAAGTAAAAGTAAGCGGAGAAATTGATGCATATACAGCACCTAAACTTCGTGAAAACCTCTTTCCGCTAGCTGAAAAGGAAGGCGTCCAAATGGTTGTGAACTTATCGGATGTTTCCTACATGGATAGTACAGGTTTAGGCGTTTTTGTTGGTGTTTTTAAAAACGTCCGTGCAAATAATGGAGAATTTAAGATCATTGGTTTATCAGATAGGCTAAAAAGACTTTTTGAGATTACTGGCTTAGCCGACATAATTGATATTAACACCCAGATTGAAGGTGGAGTACAATGAACGAACCATTCGATTATATTGAAATGAGAATCCCTGCAAAACCAGAGTTTGTTGGGATTATACGTTTGACGTTATCAGGGATTGCCAGCAGATTGGGCTTTTCCTATGATGAAATAGAAGATCTAAAGATTGCAACGAGTGAAGCCTGCACTAATGCAGTGCAGCACGCATATAAGCAATCTGACGAAGGGGAAGTCCTAATTGGATTCGGCCTATATAATGACAGGCTTGAAGTCATGGTGGCTGATAATGGAAAAAGTTTTGACTTTCAGCAGGCGAGAGAAGGGATCGGCCCTTATCATGAGACAGATTCTGTGGAATTTTTACGTGAAGGGGGACTGGGCCTATATCTGATTGAAACATTGATGGATGAAGTTCGAATTCATCATAAAGAGGGTGTTACGGTCTTTATGACTAAGTACCTAGAGGGAGAGCAGGTGGAGAGGGATGCAGAAACAATCTCAACCTAATCACAGAACCAAAGAAGAAATTAATCAGCTAATTAAATCCTATCAAGAACATCAGGATGAAGTTGCCCAGAATACACTCGTATTACAATACAAAAATTTAGTAGAGTCGATTGCCCGAAAGTATTCTAAGGGAAGATCTTATCATGAAGATATCGTACAAGTCGGTATTATTGGTCTGCTTGGTGCGATCCGCCGCTATGATGAATCTTTCGGAAAATCCTTTGAAGCTTTTGCGGTTCCAACAATTATCGGTGAAATTAAACGATTTCTCAGGGATAAAACCTGGAGTGTCCACGTACCGCGTCGTATTAAAGAATTAGGTCCAAAAATTAAAACGACAGCTGAAGAATTGACCATACAGCTTCAGCGTTCGCCAAGAGTAGATGAAATTGCTGATTATATCGGGGTTTCAGAAGAAGAAGTATTAGAAGCAATGGAGATGGGAAAAAGCTATCAGGCGTTATCAGTTGATCATTCAATTGAAGCAGATTCAGATGGCGGAACCGTTACGCTTCTTGACATTGTCGGAAACGAAGATGATGGATATGAAAAAGTGAATCAAATGCTTGTTTTAGAAAAAGTCCTTCATGTTTTATCTGAACGGGAAAAGCAAATTATTCAATTTACTTACTTGGAGAACTTAAGTCAAAAAGAAGCCGGGGACAAGCTTGGTATTTCGCAAATGCATGTATCAAGATTGCAAAGGAGAGCAATAAAGAAACTCCAAGAGGCAATTCATGCAGAAGCGGATAATTCGGAGTGCCTTTCATGACAGAAATGTTAAACGATAAGGTTGAAGTCGTTGCGTTTCAAACGGCAAAAAAAGGCAAGGATTATTGTGGTGACAGCTATTACTATGTAGCTACTGATGAATACTATATATGTGTACTTGCAGATGGCCTTGGGAGCGGACAGTATGCAAATGAAGCTTCTGCGGCTGTAACAGATATAGTAGAAAAACATCACAACATGGATGTTGATTCATTAATGAACCTCTGTAATCAGGCACTGCTTCAAAAAAGAGGAGCAGCTGTTTCAATATTTAAGTTCTCTTTTGCAGAGAAAGAACTTACATACAGCTGTGTAGGCAACATTCGCTTCTTTTTGTATTCTCAATCCGAGAAACTCACGTATCCATTGCCAGTGACGGGGTACTTGTCAGGCAGGAAACAAACCTTTAATACGCAGCGTTTTAAATACGAAAACAAATCCAAATTTCTTGTATACTCAGATGGAATTAATATAACTGGAGTCAAAGATTTGCTCAAACCATTTGTGCCGATCTGCCATATTGCTGAAACAATAAAAAAAGAAAGTGCCACAAATGATGATGATGCAACATTTATTATTGGAAGCCTGCTCTAATGGGAGCAGGTTTTCTTGTGTAATCAGAAGGTAATGTGAAGAGTGAAATGTATGTCCAACTATGCCCAGCCATCCACTTTGCAGGTTTGTCAGCTGGCAGTAATCTGTACATTTAACTTAAAGCTATAAAGCACACGTATACAGGGAATATATGAAATCCACTTCATCTTTTGTTAAAATAAATATTAAAAGCAAAATGTGGAGGAATAGAATTGGAAAATCGACAAGAAATCTTGCAGCAAATTGCAAAAGAAGAAGGACTAACCAATAAACAGGTCAACAGTACAATTGCCCTTCTGGAAGAGGGTAATACAGTTCCTTTCATTGCGCGTTACCGTAAAGAAATGACCGGAGCCCTTGATGAGGTGCAAATCCGCAACATTATGGAACGCTGGCAATACATACAAAACCTGCAGCAGCGTAAGTCAGAGGTCATTAGATTAATTGATGAGCAAGGTAAGCTTACAGAAGAACTTTCAAAATCAATCCAAAAAGCTGCAAAGCTTCAAGAGGTAGAAGACCTTTATCGCCCCTATAAACAAAAAAGAAGAACGAAGGCAACCATCGCAAAAGAAAAAGGATTAGAGCCATTTGCGGAGTGGCTTGCTGGTTTGCCGCAAAATGTGCAAATAGAAGAGAAGGCAAATGAATTCCTGTCAGAGGAACATGAACTGCTGACAGTTGAAGATGTGCTGGCTGGTGCAAAAGAAATTATTGCAGAATGGGTTTCAGACGATGCTGAGAGCAGAAAATGGATACGGCAGGAAACGGCTAAGAACGGAAAAGTTGAATCTAAGCTTAAGAATCAGGAAAACGATGAGAAAAATGTGTTTGAAATGTACTATGAGTACGAGGAGCCGATCAGCAAGATTGTTCCCCATCGTACATTAGCGCTAAACCGCGGTGAAAAAGAAGATGTGCTGCGAATTAACGTTAAGCCGAATGATGAAGTGGTTGTCGGATATCTGTTGAAGAAGTGGATAACTGATGACCGGTCTCCTGCTGCAATCTATCTAAAAGAAGCGGTTGAGGACAGCTATAAACGATTTATTCAGCCATCCATCGAGAGAGAAATACGTGCAGAGCTGACAGAAAAAGCAGAAGAGCAGGCAATTCGGATTTTCTCAGAGAATCTTCGCAAATTATTGCTGCAGCCGCCGCTAAAAGGAAAGGTTGTCCTGGCGGTTGATCCGGCTTATCGGACAGGATGTAAACTTGCAGTGGTCGACGAAACCGGCAAGGTATTAAAAATAGATGTCATTTATCCGCATCCGCCTGTTTCTAAAAGAAAAGAAGCAAGTTCTAAAGTCGTTGATATCTTAAAGACATTCCATGTAGAAATGGTTGCGATTGGTAATGGAACAGCTTCAAGGGAAACAGAGCAATTTATTGCCGATATTTTAAAGGAAATAGATGAAGAAATCTATTATTTAATAGTAAATGAAGCAGGGGCAAGCGTTTATTCCGCATCAGATCTTGCGAGAGAAGAGTTTCCTAATCTGCAGGTGGAAGAAAGAAGTGCAGTATCCATTGGGCGCCGCCTTCAAGACCCCCTGGCAGAGCTGGTGAAAATAGATCCGAAATCGGTTGGTGTAGGCCAGTATCAGCATGATGTTTCACAGAAGAAGTTGAGTGAATCTTTAACATTTGTAGTTGAGACAGCCGTTAACCAAGTGGGTGTTAACGTCAATACAGCCTCTTCTTCATTGCTTCAGTATGTTGCAGGTCTTTCCAAAACAGTAGCAAACAATATCATTAAAAAGCGAGAAGAAGAAGGGAAGTTCCTGCAGCGAAGCCAGCTGAAAAAAATCCCGCGCCTGGGAGCGAAAACGTATGAGCAGGCGATTGGGTTTTTGAGGATCTTAGATGGTTCTGAACCTCTTGATCGCACAAGTATTCACCCGGAATCCTATCCGGAAGTAATGAAATTGCTGCAGAGTTTAGGTTTCTCTACTGCAGATCTCGGGACAACCGCACTTGTTGATGAATTAAAGGGATTAGACATTGAAAAAACGGCTGATGAATTAGGGGTCGGTGTGCCGACACTTAAAGATATTATTGAGGCACTTGTACGTCCTGCCAGAGACCCAAGGGACGATTTGGCGAAACCATTATTGAAAAAGGATGTCCTCCAGCTTGAGGATTTGGAAACAGGAATGGAACTCCAAGGAACAGTCCGCAATGTGGTCGATTTTGGAGCATTCGTGGATATCGGAGTAAAACAGGATGGGCTTGTTCATATCTCAAAGCTCAGCAAACAGTTCGTCAAGCATCCGCTCAATGTTGTTTCTGTTGGAGATGTTGTGACGGTTTGGGTTGATTCAGTGGATAAAAATAAAGGCAGAGTGGCTTTAACAATGCTTAAGCCTTAATGAAAAGGAGGGTGATTCTGGGCGGTTTGCTTAGGATCACCCTCTTTTCTGATAGTATAAATTAACAGTGTCGTTTTTGCTGACATAAGGGTAAAAGATATAAACGCAGCTAGTTGCTTGAATGTCTCTGCGAATGCCTATCTTATATGATGAACTTTAAGATCTATTAGTACTGTGTAAAATCGAGATAGCAAAAGAATGCAAGGTACTATTAACTGTACTTTTTCCGATAAAAGTACCAGCACTGATTTAATAACTTTATCTGGTACCGATCTTTTTCATAAAAAGCTCGCTGAATTTGATTTTGAAACCATACAGGCATGATGATTCCTCCAATATGTTTCATTCGCAGTTCTCTGGGGTCTTATAATGTATGCTATAATAGGTTGTCATGTTTACAAGTTTAAAAGGGGATTTTCAAATGGAACAAGCAGAATTGCAAAAGCTGGTTGAAACGATATCACTTGAAAGTTTTCAAAAGCCATTTCGGCATAAAGCTTTTTTTAATAACCGCCTTCGGACAACAGGCGGGAGGTATATGCTGAGGGATCATCGAATTGAATTAAATAAAAAGTATCTAGAACAATTCGGTGTCGAAGAATTAATTGGCATTATCAAACATGAACTTTGCCATTATCATTTGCATTTAGAAGGCAAAGGGTATAAACATCGAGATCAGGATTTCCGGGCATTGATGAAAAAAGTAGGAGCTCCGCGGTTTTGTTCTACTTTACCTGTGCATACTAGCAAAAGCAGAAAACAAGTTTTATACCGCTGTCAGAATTGCGGTCACTTATATGAAAGAAGACGAAAGATTGACACACGGAAATATGTTTGCGGCAAATGTAAAGGGAAGTTAGGCTTCGTTAAGGAAACTACTTTAATTGAGCAATAGTATTAAGAAAACAGTCAGGTGAAAATATCTTCAAAACATGCTTGACTTTTAAAATACCGGTCATTATAATGTAAAGAGTCGATAAGATGATATTGTTATTCCGCAGTAGCTCAGTGGTAGAGCATTCGGCTGTTAACCGAACGGTCGCAGGTTCGAGTCCTGCCTGCGGAGCCATTATGGGGAAGTACTCAAGTGGCTGAAGAGGCGCCCCTGCTAAGGGTGTAGGTCGCGTAAGCGGCGCGAGGGTTCAAATCCCTCCTTCTCCGCCAGTTTATTTTTTGGCCCGTTGGTCAAGCGGTTAAGACACCGCCCTTTCACGGCGGTAACACGGGTTCGAATCCCGTACGGGTCACTTTAATATACCTGATATATCACAGGTTCCATGGTGTAGCGGTTAACTTACCTGCTTGTCATGCAGGAGATCACGGGTTCAATTCCGGTCGGGACCGCCATTCTAATATTGGGCTATAGCCAAGCGGTAAGGCAACGGACTTTGACTCCGTCATGCGTAGGTTCGAATCCTGCTAGCCCAGCCATTATTTTTGAGCCATTAGCTCAGTCGGTAGAGCATCTGACTTTTAATCAGAGGGTCGAAGGTTCGAGTCCTTCATGGCTCACCATTTTCATTTTAATATGCGGGTGTGGCGGAATTGGCAGACGCACCAGACTTAGGATCTGGCGCCGCAAGGCGTGGGGGTTCGACTCCCTTCACCCGCACTTCTACTTTAATCTTAAAAAAGTGCTTGCGCTGGATAAAACATTGTGTTATGATTGATCTTGTCGCTCTTAATGAGCGGTCGTGGCGGAATGGCAGACGCGCTAGGTTGAGGGCCTAGTGGGAGTTAATCCCGTGGAGGTTCAAGTCCTCTCGGCCGCACCAAAAAAAGTTGTTGACAAGAACAAAACGATGTGATAAGATATAAAAGTTGCTTTAGAAACATATGCGCCCGTAGCTCAATTGGATAGAGCGTCTGACTACGGATCAGAAGGTTATGGGTTCGACTCCTTTCGGGCGCGCCATATATACGGGGAGTAGCTCAGCTTGGTAGAGCACTTGGTTTGGGACCAAGGGGTCGCAGGTTCGAATCCTGTCTTCCCGACCATCGAGTCTTCCTAATAATATCATTATTATAATGCGGGTGTAGTTTAGTGGTAAAACCTCAGCCTTCCAAGCTGATGATGAGGGTTCGATTCCCTTCACCCGCTCCAAAAAATTGCTCTTTGAAAACTGAACGAACAATAAAACGTCAACGTTTAAAAAAGATTCTTCGGAATCAACAATGTACATTATGTACACAAGAGCTAATCAACTCTTTCTTGGAGAGTTTGATCCTGGCTCAGGACGAACGCTGGCGGCGTGCCTAATACATGCAAGTCGAGCGGACAGATGGGAGCTTGCTCCCTGAAGTCAGCGGCGGACGGGTGAGTAACACGTGGGCAACCTGCCTGTAAGACTGGGATAACTTCGGGAAACCGGAGCTAATACCGGATAATGCTTTTGGACTCATGTCCTTAAGCTGAAAGATGGTTTACGCTATCACTTACAGATGGGCCCGCGGCGCATTAGCTAGTTGGTGAGGTAACGGCTCACCAAGGCAACGATGCGTAGCCGACCTGAGAGGGTGATCGGCCACACTGGGACTGAGACACGGCCCAGACTCCTACGGGAGGCAGCAGTAGGGAATCTTCCGCAATGGACGAAAGTCTGACGGAGCAACGCCGCGTGAGTGATGAAGGTTTTCGGATCGTAAAACTCTGTTGTTAGGGAAGAACAAGTACCGGAGTAACTGCCGGTACCTTGACGGTACCTAACCAGAAAGCCACGGCTAACTACGTGCCAGCAGCCGCGGTAATACGTAGGTGGCAAGCGTTGTCCGGAATTATTGGGCGTAAAGCGCGCGCAGGCGGTCCTTTAAGTCTGATGTGAAAGCCCACGGCTCAACCGTGGAGGGTCATTGGAAACTGGGGGACTTGAGTGCAGAAGAGGAGAGTGGAATTCCACGTGTAGCGGTGAAATGCGTAGAGATGTGGAGGAACACCAGTGGCGAAGGCGACTCTCTGGTCTGTAACTGACGCTGAGGCGCGAAAGCGTGGGGAGCGAACAGGATTAGATACCCTGGTAGTCCACGCCGTAAACGATGAGTGCTAAGTGTTAGAGGGTTTCCGCCCTTTAGTGCTGCAGCAAACGCATTAAGCACTCCGCCTGGGGAGTACGGCCGCAAGGCTGAAACTCAAAGGAATTGACGGGGGCCCGCACAAGCGGTGGAGCATGTGGTTTAATTCGAAGCAACGCGAAGAACCTTACCAGGTCTTGACATCCTCTGACACTCCTAGAGATAGGACGTTCCCCTTCGGGGGACAGAGTGACAGGTGGTGCATGGTTGTCGTCAGCTCGTGTCGTGAGATGTTGGGTTAAGTCCCGCAACGAGCGCAACCCTTGATCTTAGTTGCCAGCATTCAGTTGGGCACTCTAAGGTGACTGCCGGTGACAAACCGGAGGAAGGTGGGGATGACGTCAAATCATCATGCCCCTTATGACCTGGGCTACACACGTGCTACAATGGATGGTACAAAGGGCTGCAAGACCGCGAGGTTTAGCCAATCCC
>NZ_CP071709.1:392500-517500 GCF_018582665.1 Cytobacillus gottheilii
TGATGCCAGAAGAGGACAAGTGTATACTGGCTTATATCGTTATGATAATGGAAAGTTAATGAATATTAGAGAAGATCAGCTGCTGCTATCGAAAAATTGGGCTGAGGAACTGACTCAGCAGCCAGAAAAGATTCTATTCCTAGGAAACGATGCATCTATTCACCGTCAGCAAATAGAGGAAATCATGGGTGAACAGGCAATCTTTAGTGGTATAACGGAAATGAATCCGCGTCCTGCTGAATTAGCATTGATAGGGAAAGATATGGAGCCTGAAGCTGTTCATACCTTTGTACCGAATTATATTCGCCTGGCAGAAGCAGAAACAAAATGGCTGGAAGAGAATAAGAAGCAGAAGCTTTGAATAAATGGGGAAGTGTCAAAATGAATAAGTCGTTAACATTTCGGTTTATGAAGGAAGAAGACATAGAGGATGTTTTACAGATTGAACAGGCCTCCTTTACAACCCCATGGACGCGAGAGGCTTTTTATCATGAAATGACTCAAAATCGTTTTGCGGTATATGTTGTACTCGAAGAAGATGGAAAGATCATTGGCTACTGCGGCTCCTGGGTGGTTGTGGATGAAGTGCATATCACCAATGTTGCCATTCATCCTGATTACCGCGGCCAAAAGCTTGGAGAGGCATTAATGAGAAACATGATTGAAGTGGCGATTGAACTTGGTGCCGTATCAATGACACTTGAAGTGCGTGTCTCCAACCATATTGCACAAGCACTTTACCGCAAACTTGGTTTCCAAGATGGAGGCATTCGCAAAAATTATTATACAGATCTTCAAGAAGATGCTTTAGTAATGTGGGTGAACTTATGAGTGAGCAAAATCAATGGATAATGGGAATTGAAACAAGCTGTGATGAAACAGCTGTAGCAATTGTGAAAAATGGAAAAGAGATCGTTTCGAATATCGTCTCTTCTCAAATAGAAAGTCATAAAAGATTTGGCGGCGTAGTTCCGGAAATTGCCTCCAGACATCATGTTGAACAAATGACAATTGTCATTGAAGAGGCGATGAAGGAAGCAGATATTACGTTCTCTGACTTAACAGCCATTGCTGTCACGGAAGGGCCTGGGCTGGTGGGTGCTCTGCTGGTAGGAGTTAATGCGGCAAAAGCTCTGGCATTTGCACATAATATTCCGCTTGTTGGTGTTCACCACATAGCAGGTCATATTTATGCGAACCGCTTATTGACAGAGATGAAGTTTCCACTGCTGTCACTAGTCGTTTCTGGAGGACATACAGAGCTTGTTTATATGAAAGAGCACGGTCATTTCGAAGTAATCGGTGAAACACGAGATGATGCTGCTGGTGAAGCCTATGATAAGGTAGCGAGAACATTGAATCTGCCTTACCCAGGCGGACCTCATATTGACAGGCTTGCACAATTAGGCGAGCCAACAATTCCGCTGCCGCGTGCATGGCTGGAAGAGGATTCATATGATTTTAGCTTTAGCGGTTTAAAATCAGCAGTTATCAACACTGTCCACAATGCAGAACAGCGGGGAGAAAAAATAGAACCGGAAGCATTAGCTGCCAGTTTTCAGCAAAGTGTGATTGATGTACTTGTCACAAAAGCAGCAAAGGCAGCAAAGGCCTATAAGGTTAACCAAGTTTTATTAGCTGGGGGAGTAGCTGCTAATAAAGGCCTGCGTGCAGCCTTACAGGAAACCTTTGAACCTCTTGAAGAGATTGATCTGGTCATCCCTCCTTTATCATTATGTACGGATAATGCAGCAATGATTGCAGCTGCTGGCAGTATTTATTATGATAAAGGGATAAGATCACAGTTAAATCTCAATGCTAATCCTGGTCTCGATATATCTATCCACAATTCTTAAACAGTAGGAAAAAGTCCCTGTTCATACAGGGGCTATTTTTTGTGGATAAATAAATTAATTTTCAGAAAAATATAGTGGATATGTGGATAAGTGAACAACTTTTTGTGGATATTGTGGAAAAGTGTGTGGAATACTTATTTTTCAAGGGTTGGTTTGTTAATAAATTTGTGGATAAAAAAAGAACCGAGATGACAATAGTCCCGGTTCTTTTTTAGAGAATATTAATGTCTAAAGGGGGTACGATAATTAATCTGCTAGCTCAGTCCATTCTTCAAGAAGGGTCTCAAGCTCAAGTTTTGCCAGATCATTATCTGTTGTTATCTTTAGTACCCTCTCATGGTCTTGATAAACCTCAGGATCACATAAAAGTTGATCGAATTCTTCTATTTTGAGCTCAAGCTGCTCGATTTGTTTTTCGATCTCTTCTATTCTTCTTTTTCGCTGCCGTTCCAGTTTCTTGGCTTCTTTATCTAATTGGTAATTATTTTTTTCAGTCGAAGATACAGATTCAGCAGCTGCAGAAACAGCATCAAACTTTTCAAGCTCTTCCTGCTCCTTCTTTTTATCCACATAATAATCGTAATCCCCGAGAAACTCCTCCGCACCCTCTTTTGACAGTTCAATTACTTTTGATGTAATGCGGTTAATGAAATAGCGGTCATGAGAGACAAATAAGATGGTACCGGGATAATCAATTAAAGCATTTTCCAGAATCTCTTTACTGTCTAGGTCCAGGTGATTGGTAGGCTCGTCCAGTATTAGAAAATTAGATTTTTGCAGCATTAATTTGGCTAAAGCAAGACGCGCTTTTTCGCCGCCGCTTAACGTAGACACGGTTTTTAATACATCATCTCCTGAAAAAAGAAAGTTACCTAAAACGGTTCGGACGTCTTTTTCCAGCATTTGCGGATAATCGTCCCAAAGTTCATTTAAAACACGCTTATTGGATGTAAGCTCTGCTTGCTGCTGATCATAATACCCAATCGTTACATTGGAACCGTGCAGGATCTTACCTTGTAAGGCTGGAAGGTTTTCAATAATCGTCTTCAGCAAAGTAGATTTCCCAATTCCATTGGGTCCCACTAAAGCGACACTGTCTCCTCTAGTAATCCGGAATGAAAGGTTTTCAGAAACTGCTTCACCTGCATAGCCAATAGCGAGATCCATAACCTGCAGCACATCATTGCCTGATTGCCTGTCAATTTGAAAGCCAAAAGATGCTGATTTCTCATCGCCAAGGGGACGATCCATTACATCCATTCGTTCTAATTGTTTACGGCGGCTCTGTGCTCTTTTAGTCGTAGAGGCACGTGCAAGGTTCCGCTGAATAAAGTCCTGTAGCTTTGAGATCTCTTCCTGCTGCTTTTCATACTGCTTCATATCACGTTCAAAATCTGCAGCTTTCTGATCTAAGTAGCGGCTGTAGTTTCCGGTAAACTTTTTGATCTGATGACGGGAGATTTCGTAAACCTGCGTAACAACCTTGTCAAGGAAGTACCGGTCATGCGAAACAATTAAAATAGCTCCTTCATAGCTCTGCAGGTAAAATTCGAGCCATGAAAGGGTCTCGATGTCCAAATGGTTTGTTGGCTCATCAAGAATGAGCAGATCAGGTTTTGTTAAGAGCAGCTTACCGAGTGCAAGCCGTGTTTTCTGTCCGCCACTTAAAGATGATATTTTCGCATCATATCCTATGGTGTGAAAGTTCAGGCCGTGTAAAATCGAGCGGATATCTGCTTCATACTGGTAGCCGCCATTCTCTTTAAAGCTGACCTGAAGGCGATCATACTCTTTTAAAATGCGATTATACATTTCTTCATTGCTCATTGCGTTAGGATCAGACATTTTCTCTTCCAATGAACGCAATTCTTTTTCTTGCTGCTGTAATGAAGCAAAAACAGTCAGCATTTCATCCCAAATTGTCAGTTCAGATTCAAGTCCTGTATTTTGCGCCAAATAGCCGATTTCTACTTCCTTTGGCTTCATGATTTCCCCGCTGTCATAAGAAATATGGCCAGCGATTATTTTTAATAAAGTCGATTTGCCTGCCCCGTTTCGTCCAACGAGCGCAATGCGGTCTCTTGTTTGCACTTCCATTTTTATATTCGTTAAAATTGGATCAGCACCAAAGCTTTTATTGAGCTGATTAACTTGTAATAGTATCATGATTTTCACCTCTGCAATATAAGACAAGTGTATCGTATTCCGCTTAGGTTCGGCAATAAACCGACGTTATTTGAAGAAATTTGCAAATAAATATGTGAATATCAATACAAACTATACACAAATGCACCTAAAATAGTGTATGATTCTGTTGTGAGGTGTTAGTATATGGGAGATTTAACGCATTTTAATGAAGAAGGCAGAGCTAAGATGGTTGATATTGGCGAAAAAGCCGAAACCGTTCGCACAGCTATTGCCCATTCAAGTATAAAAGTAAATGAGGTCATATACGACAAGATTACGTCTAACAGTATGAAAAAAGGAGACGTATTAGCCGTTGCACAAGTTGCCGGAATTATGGCAAGTAAAAAAACATCTGACATTATTCCAATGTGCCACCCAATCATGCTTACAAGTGTGGACATTTCTTTTGAATGGAAGCTGACAGATTCTGATCATATTCTGCAAATTACGGCTACTGCCAAAACAAAAGGAAGCACAGGTGTTGAAATGGAAGCGTTAACAGCTGCTTCAGCTTGTGCGCTGACTGTATATGATATGTGCAAGGCCGTCGATAAAGGGATGATCATAGGGGAAACCTACTTACTAGAAAAAACAGGCGGCAAAAATGGGGATTTTAAAAGAACGGAGTAGGACGGAGAATACGGAGGTACAATGATGTCAACAGAACAAACCAAAATTCCGCAGGCTACTGCAAAGCGATTACCGCTGTATTATCGATTTTTAAAAAATCTGCATGCATCAGGTAAGCTTCGGGTTTCGTCTGCGGAATTAAGTGATGCTGTAAAAGTTGATTCTGCCACGATCAGAAGGGATTTTTCTTACTTTGGAGCACTTGGAAAAAAAGGCTATGGCTACAATGTGAATTATCTGCTGTCCTTCTTTAGAAAAACGCTCGACCAAGATGAAGTAACAAAGGTTGGTTTAATTGGTGTTGGTAATCTGGGGACTGCTTTATTAAACTATAACTTCTTAAAAAACAACAATACAAAAATTGAAGTGGGCTTTGATGTTTCGCCCGATAAAGTTAATCAAAAAATTGGGGATGTATCCGTTTATCATATGGACGATCTTGAGAAGGTCATTGAAGAAAATGACATCCAAGTTGTGATCTTAACTGTACCTTCACAGCATGCCCAAACGATTACAGATAGAATTTCACAAAGCACAGTAAAAGGAATTTTAAACTTTACTCCTGCTAGATTAACTGTGCCTCCAGCAATCAGGGTTCACCATATCGACTTAGCCGTGGAATTGCAATCATTAATTTATTTCTTAAAACATTACCCGGCAGATATGTAGGAGATCCCTCTAGGAAAGCATGTCTTATTCAAAATAAAAATGAGCCCTAATAAAGGCTCATTTTTTGTTTTCAAGATTTTTAAGCTTAAAGTGGAAGCTGATCATTTTGAGGCCAGCTCCAATGTCAAAGGTAGCAATGATAATGAGAAGGTTTGTTATGAATCCCCACTCTCCGTTTTGCTGAAGACTTTGAATAGCGATGTAGACAAATAGTATTCCAAGGATCAAATAAATGATGCCTGAAAACAGAGGAGTTCTTCTCATAGTACCCCTCCAAAAAATGCGGCCACTTGTTCCATTTCCTCCAGCCATTTTTCGATTTCTTCCATATTAAGCTGCATGACGACTACAAGAGAATTCATGGCCACGTGAGCAAAGATCGGCACAAGGATCCGCTTTGTTTTTACATATAGAAAGGCAAACGTGAACCCCATCGCTGAATAGAGAAGCAGATGTTCAAATTCAGTATGTGCTGCCGCGAAGATGACAGAGCTAAGGAGCGCTGATATGAAAAAATTGAAGCGTTTATGCAGGCTGCCGAAAATAATCTTCCGGAAAATGATTTCCTCCAAAATCGGTCCAATAATCGACACAACAATGATAACAATTGAAGACGTTTCAATGATACTCATGATTTGCTGTGTGTTCTCTGACCCCATTTCAATGCCAATCATATATTCAATATTTGCAGCAACAGATTGTGCAATCAGTGCTAAAAACACCCCGCCAATGGCCCAGGCGATCGATTTTACAACGGATGATTGCTCAGATAAACTACGCTCCACTTTCATATCCTTTCGCAGCAGGAAAAGAATGATGATGAGCGCTAGCGAAAAGCTAATCACAAGCCAAGAAGACACGGCCGTCCCTTCATCCATTCGAGTGCCAGTTATAAGCTCACTTCCAAATACCATAAGCGGCAAGCCGACAATGGAGGAAAGCTGCATGGCAATATACACAATTAAAATAATCCAGTATTCTTTTTTCAAATGATGATCTCCCTTATGACATAGAATCAAGCAAATGCTCTTTTAACCATTTTACTCATAAAGAGGAGCTTCTTTCAAATAGAAGGATACCTTGAACAGCCTTTATGCATAAAAAGAATGGGAATGTATATAATGAAGAGGTTGCCAGAAATGGATCTCTCTGGACTCTGGCGCAGGCAATAATAGACTTCCTTTTTAAGACTAAAATTTTTTATGAAAAATACAGCATCATGCTTGCAAATAAAAGTCAGAACTATTAATATAATAAATGTGTTAGCACTCAAGTCGATAGAGTGCTAATAAATAAATCACTACATAATGATTGAGGAGGTTGTTTCACTTGTTAAAGCCACTAGGTGATCGAATTATTATCGAGCTTGTTGAAACTGAAGAAAAAACTGCAAGCGGTATCGTGCTTCCAGACTCTGCAAAGGAAAAGCCGCAGGAAGGCAAAGTCGTAGCGGTTGGTACTGGACGCGTGCTTGAAAATGGTGAGCGTGTTGCATTGGAAGTTGCTGATGGCGACCGCATTATCTTCTCAAAATATGCTGGAACTGAAGTTAAATACGAAGGCAAAGAATATTTAATTCTGCGTGAAAACGATATTCTTGCAGTAATCGGATAAATCAAAAATAGACTTAGACTTATATTACTTTAAAATCTTTGAGGAGGTTATTACAAATGGCAAAAGAGATTAAATTCAGTGAAGAAGCTCGCCGCTCTATGCTGCGCGGGGTTGATACACTTGCAGATGCAGTAAAAGTAACTCTTGGACCAAAAGGACGCAACGTGGTTCTTGAGAAAAAATTCGGTTCTCCGTTAATTACAAATGACGGTGTGACAATCGCGAAAGAAATCGAACTTGAAGATGCATTCGAAAACATGGGTGCAAAACTTGTTGCAGAAGTAGCAAGCAAAACAAATGATGTTGCTGGTGACGGTACTACAACTGCAACGGTTCTTGCTCAAGCAATGATCCGCGAAGGTCTTAAAAACGTAACAGCTGGTGCAAACCCAATGGGGATCCGCAAAGGAATGGAAAAAGCGGTTCTTACAGCTGTTGAAGAGTTAAAAGCTATTTCTAAGCCAATCGAAGGCAAAGAGTCCATTGCACAGGTTGCTGCAATCTCTGCTGCTGACGAAGAAGTTGGCCAATTAATCGCTGAAGCAATGGAGCGCGTTGGCAACGACGGCGTGATCACAATTGAAGAATCTAAAGGCTTCACAACTGAGCTTGATGTGGTTGAAGGTATGCAATTTGACCGCGGATATGCATCAGCATACATGGTAACTGACACAGATAAAATGGAAGCTGTTTTAGAAAATCCATATATCTTAATCACTGACAAGAAAATCTCCAGCATCCAAGAGGTTCTTCCTGTACTTGAGCAAGTTGTACAGCAAGGCAAGCCATTATTACTAGTTGCTGAAGATGTAGAAGGAGAAGCACTTTCTACTCTTGTGGTAAACAAACTTCGCGGCACATTCAACGCTGTTGCTGTTAAAGCTCCTGGCTTCGGTGATCGCCGTAAAGCAATGCTTGAAGATATCGCAATTCTTACTGGCGGTGAAGTGATCACTGAAGAGCTTGGCCGTGACCTGAAATCTGCTGGTATTGACGCACTAGGACGCGCTTCTAAAGTGGTTGTAACAAAAGAAAACACAACAATCGTGGAAGGTGCTGGAGACAGCGCGCAAATCCTTGGCCGCGTAAACCAAATCCGCACTCAAATGGACGAAACAACGTCTGAATTTGACCGCGAAAAATTACAAGAGCGCCTTGCTAAATTAGCTGGCGGTGTAGCAGTCGTGAAAGTCGGCGCTGCAACTGAAACTGAATTAAAAGAGCGCAAACTTCGCATCGAAGACGCCCTAAACTCTACGCGTGCAGCTGTAGAAGAAGGAATCGTTTCCGGTGGTGGTGTTGCCCTTCTAAACGTATACAACAAAGTGGCTCAGCTTCAAGCTGAAGGCGACGAAGCAACAGGCATCAACATCGTTCTTCGTGCAATGGAAGAACCAGTTCGCACAATCGCACACAACGCAGGTCTTGAAGGCTCTGTTATCGTTGACCGCTTAAAGCGCGAAGACGTAGGCACAGGCTTTAACGCAGCAACAGGCGCTTGGGTTAACATGATCGAAGCTGGTATCGTAGACCCAACGAAAGTTACTCGTTCTGCACTACAAAACGCAGCATCTGTTGCAGCTATGTTCTTAACAACTGAAGCTGTAGTTGCTGACAAGCCAGAAGAAAACGCTGGCGGCGGAATGCCTGATATGGGCGGCATGGGTGGAATGGGCGGCATGATGTAATAACGCCCTCAAACCCTTGATATGAATGGGTTTTTGAGTAAGGTGAGAGTGAATTGCTAACATTTTGCTAACATAGAGGATATTAACGGAGGTTTCTCATGAG
Source organism: Cytobacillus gottheilii (assembly GCF_018582665.1). Taxonomy (NCBI): domain Bacteria; kingdom Bacillati; phylum Bacillota; class Bacilli; order Caryophanales; family Bacillaceae; genus Cytobacillus; species Cytobacillus gottheilii. The sequence continues at coordinate 401,248 of NZ_CP071709.1, forward strand.
TTCACTGAACTTTTGGGAAGCTTCTTTTTTCATTTCTTGAGTAACATGAAGATATACATTTTTTGTGATTTGGTCATCGGTATGACCGAGGCGATCCATAATTTGTTCCAGTGACACACGAGCTTCGGCAAGAAGTGATGTATGAGTGTGTCTTAAAGAGTGCGGTGTCAAATCTTCGTTTAGGCCAGCTATTCTAAGGAGCCTTTTCATTCGATCTCGAACATTCTTAATCACAATTGGATACCCATACTGTCGTTGCATTTTGGCAAAGATAAAATCTTGATTATAGTAGGCGTCCCCTAATCGCTTGATTACCTCTTCTTGAACCTTTTTATGTTCCTTTAGCGCCTCGATGACATCCTCATCCACAATGATTTTCCTTCTGGATTTTCTCGTTTTTGGAGTCCCAAGTTGATATTTCAGAGCATTATTGCTTGGGTTGTAACACGTTTTTGTGATGCTGATGGTGTGATTCACAAAATCAATATCCTTCCACTTGAGCGCAATTAACTCTCCGGCTCGAATACCAGAATAGGAAAGAATAAGAAATACTAAGTAATCGTGTTCCAAGCCATTTTCCTTAGCAGTTTTCAAAAATAAAGCAAGTTCTTCTTTTTCCAAGTATTTTGGAAGTTCCTCTTCCTCCAGCTGTTCAAGGGTCTTCTTATCTTTTTTAAGATAAGCAAATTCCGTTGGGTCTTTTTTGATGAGTTCGAATTCCAACGCTTTTCGGAAAATCATCCTGCCAGTCCGATGAATCCCTTCTCTTGTACTGTCAGAATATCCCCTGTCCTTTAAATCATTTAAGCATTCTTGATATCGTTTAGGGGTAATATCCTTCAACTTTAACTGACCGAAGTAGGGAAGTAACTTCCCGATTTCATGAAGACGTACTCGAATGGTGCCGGGTTTTACGTCTTTAGATTCACTGTAGATAGGAAGCCACTCGTTTGCGAAATCACAAAAGGTCTGACAGGATTCCTCGATATAATTCCCCTGTTCAAGTTCATGAATCAAAGCTGCAGCGGCTACTTCGGCCTCCTTCTTGGTTGGAAAACCGCTTTTGGACTTTTGTTTTCGTTTGCCGGTTTCAGGGTCAATTCCGATATCTAAGACAAAAGCCCATTTGGAGCCACACGAGCAATTTTTCTTCTTGCACTTACAGCTCCGTCTGTAGAAATGTCCTTTCATTTCATTGAATAACCTCGCTTTCCCTGTTTTTTGTTTACAAATTTCAATTATGCCCGATTAGAAACTGAATAATTCGCGATGGTGATAAACAGAATGAAAGTAATGCCCTTTTAATTAATGGATAGAAAAGAGCGATAAGGGATTTGTGAAAGTTACGGAGGAAAAGTACGTTATTTGTGAAATCTGGCTACATAAAATAAAACTTAAAGAATTGAACTGTTTGTCTTGATAATTTTTTTGGGGAACTATTGGACAGTGTTTATTGTTGAACTAGGTTGGTTCAATAAGTGTTGTTAGAGATGTTTCTATTACTATAAATAATTGAGACACTACCTTATTTAACTCCGTAAGCAATGATAAAATATAAATAACAAACTATAACGGAAAGGGAAGAATGAAATGAGTGGAAGCGCGGGAATTCGTGGCTATTATTATCAAGTGTTAGCTGGACTATTGGATAGCGTAGAAAATGATTTATGGGAGAGTATTAGGATTGAACCATCAACTAAAGAAGACAAAGTAGATATCGAATGGGTATTTAAAAACTCTATTCGTGCCGTTCAAGTAAAATCCAGCATTAATAATTTTGAAAGAGGTAGTGTGATAAATTGGGTGCATTCATTGGTAAAAGATGCCCAATCTGCTTACGAAATGTTTAATGTGCCTATTACTTATACGCTTTTTTTAATTGGAACTACTGATCGTAATGCTGATAAATGGATATCCGATTTACATGGTGGTCGTTTAGATATTGAGAGTGATGACAAGTTAAAGGAAATTAAAAGAGAGCTGCCTAATGTACAAGTGAAAAAGCAAAATTTTGATTTCGAACCATTGCAAGCACTCTCATATATTCGTATGCAAGAATACTTGTTACGTATTGGCAAAGAGGCAAAACTTGAAAATATTAAGACACTTTGTAATGTAATAGTCAGTGAACTTTTTACATTTTCACTTCAAGGAAGACAGATGCCCAAGATTTTATTTTCAAAATTGATCGAAAAACATATTGATAGTGGAGAGTATGGAATAACGCCTATCATTAATCAATCTCCTAAACTATCTCTGGCCTTTTATGAAAAGGCGAAGGTGGTAGAAAGTGACCAAATGATGGGTATTCACCTACAAAATACACCATTGCTTAATAAACATCGTACAGATGCAATGAAATTATTGGAAAAGGCAAAAGCGATAAAGCTATCGCCGGCATCACCTGTCGAAACAGTTATGGTTGAAACTGATAAACCAACAACTCATGCTGCTTCATTGAATACCAGTTCTGAAAAAAAACAAAAAGGATTGTTGAAATTAAATAAAGAAAATGGTGATATTGCTCACTTTAAAGGAATCCCTCCTATCAATGGGTATATTAAGGTGCAGTTTTCAGAAAAAGACATTGCAGAATTAAAAGATTTAAGCAAAAGTATTCTTGGGATAGAATTGAATAATGCTGATTTTTACTTCGGTGGACTTGAAAAAAGAACTTTTGATACTGTGGTTATGTTTGGACCGCCAAGAAATATTCCAAGGGGAAAAGAAGACGAAAAAGAAAAATACTATGCTATAGAAAATGCATATGGCCATCTATTAAGCTATCAACTTTTACATGAGTATGCTGATTACTTAAACACATGCTATCCTCTTCCCCTTATCATAAAAAATACAGGAGAAATAGCGGACAATGAAATCCAAGTGACATTAAAATTCCCAAAAACAGCGCATGTTGTTACACCAGTAAAGATGGAAGCACCTCTTGAACTATTTATTGAGGAATTTATCCATGAAGACTCTTCATTTAATAATCTTTTGATCCCTACAAGAGATCACGAAGTAAAAGAATATGAAGGAACATCGCTTCGGATGCCAGTTCTAAAAAAGTTACGTCTACCGTTTGAAAATGTTGATTACACGCCAGAAGATTTTGTTAAGCATTTAGAATCACTTTTTGCTTATGATTATTTCCGAGAAGGTGACCAAGACATTGTACAGTACGAATTTAATTCATTAAACCCGTCTCATAAAATGGCATTTCCAACATTCTTACTCGTTCAAACAGATACAGATATGAATATTGAATATAAGATTACTTCAAAGCATCTAAGTAAACCGATAGAGGGGATTTTAAAGTGGTTTCATCCGGACAAAACCAAGGTATGATTTGGTTTGCGAAAACTGAATTGGATTTAGGAATCTGAATCAATTCGTTTTGTTTTTTTCTTTTAGCTATGTTAACTCCTTTACAGAATTTATTCTTAAACTAGCCGCCCTTTACATAATAAGTAAATGCTATGCATTTGGATTCTATGTACCTTGAAAGCAACAATTGCTTTCAAGTTTTTTTATTTTCGATAGCTGCGAATTAAATCGCTATATTTGTTAGAGGCATTTCTTCTTCGATGTTTTGTTACATGAAGATAAATCCTTCTAGTTGTCGAATCGTCTTGATGTCCTAACCGATCCATAATCTCATCGATCTCCACTTCAGCCTGTGCAAGCAGCGAAGTGTGGGTATGTCGTAAGCAGTGTGGAGTAAATTGAGAATTTAACTCACTAAATTTCAATAGCCTTGCCATTCTATTACGCACAAATTTCATTAATACAGGATAACCGGGATGGAGATTAAAGTTTGCAAAAATGAATCCCTTATTGCAGTAACTATCACCTAGATGTGAAATCATCTCTTCTTGTTCTTCCTTATGTTTCTCAAGCATTTCTATGATTTCAGTATCAACAGTGATGACACGCTTTGATTTTATTGTTTTTGGACGAAGTAATAGATATTTTTTTGAATTACTTTTTGGATTGTAATAGGTTTTGTTAATACTGATTGTATGCTTATCAAAGTCTATGTCCTTCCACTTTAGCGCAATCAATTCTCCTAATCGCATACCCGTATAAGATAATATATAGAAAATTAGAGTATCCATATATAAACCTTTTTCGTGTGCAATATCTAGAAAGTGTAAAAGTTCTTCCACTTCAAGAAATTTTGGAAGATCTTGAGAATTTTCATCATCTTCGTTGATGATATTGTCATTATCCCTTGTTATATAAGCATTTATCGTTGGATTATCATTAAGCAACTTCTTATCATTAGCTTTTCCGAAAAGAAGTCTACCGGTGACATGTATGGTTTCAAGCGTACTTATTCCAAGACCTTTTCCGTTCCTTTTCCCTTTTACTTTTAAATCTTTTAATACATCCTGATACATTTCTTCTGTAATACTTTTTAGTTTAATATCTTTGAAGTAAGGTAGGAATTTATTGATTCCGTATTTTCTAATTCGAACAGTACCGGGTTTTGGATTGGTTGCTTCAATGTAATTTGTAAGCCATACGTCAGTGTATTCCTTGAAAAGCATATCGGTTTCGATATGAAATTTCCCTTGTTTAATTTTCTCGATTAATGATGCTGCTGCGGCTTCAGCTTCTTCCCTAGTGTCAAAGTTATCTCTCCAAATCTGCTTTCTTTTCCCTAATTTCAGGTATTTTCCTACATCAATAACAAAGGTCCACTTGTTATCACAAGTGCATTCTTCGCCACAAGTGCAACCTCTTTTGAAATAACTACCTTTCATAGTGACTAACCTCTCTTTCTAATTGTGTTTATATAATTTTTCATACTCTATGCATGGAACTGTTCTTCTTTTTTCAATGCAATCCAATGTTTTAAATCTGCCTTATCGACTCTTATTGTGGCACCAATTTTAAAGTTTGGGATACCACCGTCTTTATCGTTTATTTGGAACAACTCGTACACTCGTCTTCTCGAAATTCCGAGAAACTCGGAAATATGCTGTGCGGTGAGAGTATCGGGTAATGAATCCCAAGTGGTATGTTTTTTTTTGTTTTGCATTTATATAACCTCCATATATTGATTTTTAAATTAACAGTAAAAACCGCAGAACTACATAGCCGACTTCTATTAAGTGGCTAAGTAACCTCTGCGGTTTTCGCTTATGGGTTATGTTATTTGATTTGTTCTTACGCAATACATTGTATCTTTGTATTTTCACATTTGAATACTTTTTCTAAAAAAAATGATAATTTTTTTGTTTAAAATTTCGGTATTTTGACCATAAAGTAAATATATGGTTCGGTTTTTTACCCATCGAAGAATTCTTAGATGGTCAGCTTACCGAAAGGCTACTCCCAAAAAGCATTGATATCAAGTTTTTTTGAGAGTAGGGAAATTCAAATACTGACATATTAATTTTTTGTTGAGTAGAATTTCGGTTTCTTACCCAGTCAGATTCTCTCTTTTGGCAATTTTTTCGGTTAGATGACCAGTGGTCGCTTCTAACGAAACAAAAGGAGAAAGACGGTAACTAATCTGTAGTTCGTTATTTTTTTCAAAATCAATGATGACTTCATCAAAGTACATCAGGAATAAGACTCGCAACTCCGTATCTGCAAACTCGTAAAAACTTGTTTGGATCATTTCTTTCATTATTACAGCAAGTAAGTCATCTTCCTGTATTCGAGTGATTTCATTTATGGTCGCATTAATATAAACGATTTCGCCTTGTATTTGCTTTTGTGAAACAGTAAATGCTTCAGCTAACAGTGGATTGTTAGCTATATCAGAAGCGAGCATCTTCTCGTTATAGATCAATTTTTCTAGATTCTTTCTCAGTTGGTCAATCGCCTTGTGAAGTTTCGCGGACCAGCTCTTCAGTTGCTCTTTGGCACTTGTTGCGAAGGTTGTGAGTTGAGTCATCCACTTCCGTTGTAAATCGTTTAGAACGGCTTCGTGAACATGGATAATCGATAATGACTTTTTGCACTCAGTACAACGATATATCATATATTGGCCCTTTTTCCCTTTGGGAGAATTGTCTTTTGCTTGAAGTAGCGAATGGCATTCCTTGCATTTAATTATTCCACGAAGGTAATAAGGTGTACTCATTGTACCAAATTTTGCTTTCAATTCGCTGATCTGATTGACCAAATGAACAAGAGTTGGACTGACAATTAACTCATAAGACTGCTTGAGAATGTCAACATCCGTGTCTGGCTTTGGTTTGCTAATTTCATAGCTTGTTCTAACATTCCAAGCTAAATGACCAGAGTAGACACGATTGGATAAAACATACCCAATGGTACTGCTATTCCAATACTTAATGTTTTTACTAGTAATTTTACACTTGTTTAAATACGCAGCTATTACATCTTGTGAGTGTCCTAGACTTGCAAGATAAAAAATGAGTTCAACAATTGGTGCATCTCTATTTGGATATAGAAGCCCATCAACCATATTGTAGCCAAGTGGTTCACGAGAGCCGGGTCGCTGACTTTTACCTACCAAACTAGCTTGAGCGTCCTTCGCTCGAATCGATTTCATTTCTGATTCCTCAGCTGCAAAAACGAGCTTAGCCTGAACAATGGGATCGTTTGGATTCCATTCACCATCATATTGGGTGCTAAAGAACTTCACATAAGGATACTGTTCTTTTACAGGAATATAGACTTCATTATAGAAGTCCGTGATGCTTCGGGTAATCCTTGACTCTTCATAGAAACAGACAGCCTCTGCTCCATTCTCAATATCCTCAAGAATCAACTGTATACCTTCACGTTTACTTGCATTATTGTGATAGGCACTTGTGGCTTTGTCGGTGCGCCATTCTATAATCTCTAGATTTTCTCTATCAGCCAAAAGGAGTATTTGGCTTTTCTGAATTTCCAAGGAATGATTGCCGTCCTGTTTTTTGTCTGAATAACGTCTATAGCTGGTTGATTTTATTTTACTCATGAGGCATCTAATTCCTTTATGAAAGCTGAGAGGAATAAATCAATGCCAATATAAGATTCATGAACGAGGACTTCATGAACTAGCATTTCTATTAATTGGTGAATGTTTGGTTGAGATAGACTTAATTCCTTCTGATAAAAAATCTTATCGATTGTCTTAACCTCATTACTCAATAGTTTTAAGGCCATTAAATCTTGATCAATCTTATTAGATTTGTCCTTTAATATTTGAATTTTATCCAAATACTTTGAAATAACAGACTTGCTGCTCAGGTTAATCGTACTTAGCTCAAGTGAAGTTTCAAGATATTCTGATGTTGCGATATCCTTTTCATGTTCTAATCGTTTCTTTGTAATAGCAATATGTTTGGACATAATCTTATTTGCTAATTGGGCAGACATAGATTTTACATGCTCTAGAACAGCGTGCTTTATCGAATCATTTAATTCAAGAACTGTAATCATCAGCCTTTTATGGTTGGAGCTGCAAACGAAATAACCTTCATCAAGGACGTTTTGCTTGCGATGCTTCATTATATTTCCGCATTTGCCGCATAATGGTGTTGTCAAGAACAGGCTATTTACTTCATTAAGCTTTTCTTTATAGATATCTAGAAATTTATCCATTTGAGCCTTGGTTGCCAAAAATAGATCCAAACTGATTAAAGGTTCTACATGAGCCATTGGGTGCAACCCACTTTTTGATTCGTAATGAGCAGCGTAAAATGGATTGGTTAAAATTCGTAGTCGTTTCTCAGGTTGATTTAGTCCCTTGTGACGTGTCATAAAAAAGTTAAAAAATTGTTCTTCGTCTTTCACATTACTAAACTCAGTGAATAGTGAAACAATAGAATCTCGCTTTTCCTTATTTACGACAAAACATACTCGATTATCTTCCTTTAGACGCGTATAACCAAAGATGCTGGAAGGATATTGCTTTCGAGTATCACCGGTACGTGTTCGAATATTTTCACCTTCCATCTGTCCAAACATTCCATAAAACGCTTCTAGGGCTAACTTGTTACGAAATGGTGGTTCATTACTCGCTGTATAGATAACTTCTACGTTATATTTAATAAAAATTCTGGTGATATCCACGAACTCATAAAAGTTTCTAGCCAACCGATCTCGCTTATACACAATCACCTTTTTTACTTTGCCTTCTTGTATCAGGCGAATCAACTCCATTAATTTACGTCTTTCTTCCATTTTTAACTTTGTGGCTGAAACGTTATGATCACATAATTCAACCACGAATTCCTCTTCTCCGGTCAACCCTACTGACTCAAAGTACCTTTTAGCGGAAGAGAGTTGCAGCTCAAGACCTTGGCTTGCGGAACTAACGCGATAATATTTAACAATTAAGTTTTTTTCCTCCATGTTTATTACCTCATTCGAAATTTATTTTCTACTAATCAGTAAAGCCCGAAGTTTATAATCGTCCTTTGTTATATGGTCCAAAAGTGCCTTTTCAATAAAGCGTTGGAACCATACCTCTGACTCCGACGACAATTCTTCCGAGTAACTGACTTTAACGACACGATATTTCTCGGTCATTACTTCCCCTCCCATCGAGTATTTGCTAATCAGCATTGACGCGAGGGGAAGGGTTTATACTTTCTTCTTTGAAACTTGGTTAGTTGATTCCAGTTCTATATCAAGTGACAATTGAATGCCACTCAGAACCTTTTCAGTTTTAGATCCTGCATTCCTCCGAGGCACAATCAACATTTTTGTTTCATATCCGGGAATTTGAAGCTTCTTTATAATCTTGTTCATGCTTTTGTTCCTGTAAGTGGATGAACACATTTATAATAGATTTTGAGATTCCAACCTCTTCACAGTGAACAAGGCATTCCTTATGCCAATTAGTACTAGTGATTTCCTTGTTCTCCACTAGGGAGTCCTCCTTTCTAAAACAGAATTAAATGCTCTTGGCCTCAAGCGTTAATCATCTTACTTTTAAGATTTTAATATTCTTATAGGTAAAAAGTACTATTTTTAGGGGTTGGCTAAGAATTCAGTTGTAATAATATTACATCTAAGTAAGATCTTCGTTACTCTGTTGGCATCTATTAGTTAAAGGAGTTTTGTATGTTATTTTGATGTATAATTAGTATTGGAAATGTCATGGAAATTGAAAATTAAGTTGGGGATCATTTCCTAATTGATTTATATACAGATTATTACTATATCAAGGCAGGGGGATATATTTATGGTTAATAAGAAACAGGTTAAAGAAAAGAGTATAGAAGAAACTTTGTGGGATTCAGCCAATAAATTACGTGGGTCGGTTGAAGCATCGGAATATAAGCACGTTGTATTAGGACTTATCTTTTTGAAATTTGCCAGTGATAAATTTGAAAAAAGAAAAGCAGAACTTATTTCTGAAGGTAAAGAAAAGTATGCTGATATGGTTGAGTTTTACACCATGAAAAATGTTTTCTATCTGCCTGAAATCTCTCGATGGAGTTACTTAGTAGAGAACTCCAAGCAAGAAGATATTGCATTAAAAATCGATACAGCTCTTTTTACTGTAGAGAAAAATAATCCAGCCCTTAAAGGAGCTTTACCTGATAATTATTATTCTCGTTTAAATCTTGATGTGAGTAAATTAGCATCATTAATAGATACCATTAACAACATAGACACTATAAAGGATAAGCAGCAAGACATTGTAGGACGGATTTATGAGTATTTCCTAAGTAAGTTTGCATTGGCAGAAGGGAAAGGAAAAGGAGAATTCTATACTCCAAAAAGCATTGTAAATCTTATTGCTGAAATGCTAGAACCATATAAAGGTAAAATTTACGACCCGGCTTGTGGTTCAGGTGGAATGTTTGTACAATCTGTGAAATTTATTGAGTCCCATCAAGGGAATAAAAGAGACATCTCAATTTATGGACAGGAATACACAAACACTACCTACAAACTAGCTAAGATGAACCTTGCAATTAGAGGGATTTCAGCTAATCTTGGGGACATAGCTGCGGATACTTTCTTTAATGACCAACACAAGGATTTGAAGGCAGATTTTATTATGGCTAATCCACCGTTTAATCAGAAGCAGTGGAGATCTGAGAATGAGTTAACAGATGACCCACGTTGGGCAGGATACGAACTGCCGCCTAAAGGAAATGCAAACTATGCTTGGATTTTAAATATAGTATCTAAACTATCTGAGAATGGTGTTGCCGGATTTTTACTAGCGAATGGTGCATTGAGTGGTGGTGGCGATGAATATAAAATACGTAAAAAATTAATTGAAAATGACTTAATAGAGGCTATTCTTGTCTTACCAATGAATATGTTTTATACAACCGATATAAGTGTAACCCTTTGGATACTTAATAAAAACAAGAAGGCAAGAACTTTTGAGCAGAACGGTAAATTAAAGAAATATAGAAATCGTGCGAATGAAATTTTGTTTATGAATTTACGGAACGTTGGCGAGGCTTTTGAGAAAAAGTATATTCAGTTCAATGAAGAAAACATCAAAGAAATTGTAGATGTTTATCACAAATGGCAACAAATTGATTTTGAAGAGCAATATGTGAATATAGCGGAATTTTGTTATAGTGCTACGTTTGAGGAAGTCGCTAATAAAGATTTCTCTTTAGTACCAAGTAAATACATTGAGTTTAAAGATCAGGATGAAGATATCGACTTTGATAGAAAAATGAGATTACTACAAACTAAATTTGCCGAATTATTAAAGACAGAGGAAAGTTCTAATAAAGAACTACTTGCACTTTTCAAGGAGTTAGGCTATGAAATCAGATCATAAGAGAATAGGAGATTTTATAAGAAAAGTAAACGATCGTAACACTGAACTTAATGTGACAAATTTGATGGGTATAAATATCGATAAGTTTTTTATGCCATCTGTAGCTAATACAGTAGGTACAGATATGTCAAAGTACAGAATAGTAAAAAGAGGACAATTTGCATGTAATAGGATGCATGTTGGTAGAGATAAACGATTACCAGTGGCGTTATCAAAAGAAGAAGATATAATTGTGTCTCCCGCTTACGATGTGTTTGAAATAATTAATCATGAAGTCCTTAATCCAGATTACTTGATGATGTGGTTTTTACGTGAAGAGTTTGATAGAAATGCATGGTTCTTTACAGATGCTGATGTACGAGGGGGATTAAGATGGGATGATTTCTGCAATATAAGAATACCTGTTCCCTCTATCAGCAAACAAAAGGAAATCTTTAAAGATTATGAAATATTGCTTAATAGGGTAGATTTAAATAATAGTATTATTCGAGCATTAGAGGAAACTGCACAAGCAATTTTTAGACAATGGTTTGTTGATTTTGATTTTCCTAATGAAACTGGCATGCCTTATAAATCAAATGGTGGCGAAGTAAAATATGATGATGAATTAGGTAAAGAGTTACCAATCAATTGGAGAAAAGGTACGCTTAATGAAATAGCCGATATTATTGACGGAGACAGAGGGAAAAACTATCCAAGTCAAGAAGATTTAAAAGAGAGTGATTTTTGCTTATTTTTGAATGCTGGGAATGTAAGTAAAACAGGATTTAATTTTTCGGAAACTGCATTCATTTCAAAAGAAAAAGACGCGTCGTTAAGAAAAGGTAAATTGGTAAGGAATGATGTAGTTATTACTTCTAGAGGAACAGTTGGTAATGTAGCCTTTTATAGCGATAATATTCCCTTCAATGATATAAGAATTAATTCGGGAATGTTAATTCTAAGAGGTAAAGAAAATGCCATTTTCATATACTCTCTGCTAAGAAACAAAGAAATGAAAAAAGTGATAGAAAACTATTTATCAGGTTCTGCACAACCACAACTTCCTATTAAAGATTTAATTAAGATACCAATTGTTATTCCTCCAAATGAATTATTAGTTGAATTCTCAAAAATAGGTATTAAAATACAAAGTCAAATCGATTTACTGAACATAAAAAATTTAAAGATTGAAGAGTTAAAAGGCATTTTATTATCAAAAATGGCAACTGTGGAGGGATAGGTTTGAAATTCACAGAAGAATCCTTAGAGCAAGCTGTAATAGAGTTATTTGAAGCTGAAAACTATCAACACCAGAATGGTATTCATATTCATAAAGAAGTTAGTGATGTGCTTCTACGTGAAGATTTAAAGGCGTTCTTACTTAACCGATATTCTGATGATGATATAACTATGAATGAAATTGAAAGTATTATTCGGCAAATGGAAGTGTTACCGGCATCAACTTTATATGAAAGCAATAAAGCCATTATCAAAATGATTTCTGATGGTTTTGTTCTTAAACGAGAAGACCGAAGCAAGAAGGATTTATTTATTCAATTAATAGATTTTGGTCTCGATAATATCGAAAATAATCTATTTAAAATAGTTAGTCAATTAGAGATACAAGGATATGAAAAGCGGATTCCGGATGCAATTGTTTATGTAAATGGCTTACCTTTAGTAGTGATAGAGTTCAAGAATGCTATCAAAGAAAACACAACAATAAAAGATGCCTATACACAACTGACTGTTCGTTACCAGAGGGATATCCCTGAACTCTTTAAGTATAATGCATTTTGTGTTATTAGTGATGGAGTAAATAATAAGGCTGGTTCGTTATTTGCTCCCTATGATTTCTTTTATGCATGGCGAAAAATAGAAGGTAATGAATCGTTTGAAAAAGATGGCATTGATTCACTTTACTCAATGATGAAAGGTTTATTTAACCAAAAACGTTTCCTTGAAGTGGTACGTCATTTCATTTATTTCCCGGATACAAGCAGCAAAAAGGAAAAAATTGTTCCTCGTTATCCACAATATTATGCAGCAACAAAATTATTAAAAAGTACTAAAAGAAATATGCGACCACAAGGTTCAGGTAAGGGTGGTACGTATTTTGGAGCGACTGGTTCAGGAAAGAGTTATACCATGCTTTACCTTACTAGACTTTTAATGAGGGATAAGGATCTACAAAGTCCTACTGTTGTTTTAATATCCGATAGAACCGACCTAGATGACCAACTTGCGGGACAGTTTACAAATGCTAAGTCTTTTATCGGAGATGATCAAGTTATAAGTGTGGAAAGTCGGGAAGATTTGAAGTCTTACCTACAAAATAGAAAAAGTGGTGGCGTATTTTTAACTACAATTCAAAAGTTTAATGAAGATGTTGATTTGCTTACTGATAGAAACAATGTAATTTGTATTTCGGATGAAGCTCACCGTTCACAAACAAATCTGGACCAAAAAATAAAGATTACCAAAGATGGTGTCGAGAAAAAATATGGCTTTGCCAAGCATTTGCACAATTCACTCCCTAATGCAACTTATGTTGGTTTTACAGGAACACCGGTGGATGCAACAATTGATGTATTTGGTGAAGTGGAAGATGCGTACACAATGATTGAAGCTGTATATGATGAAATTACAGTTCGGATTGTTTATGAGGGAAGAGCAGCTAAAGTAAATCTAAATGAAACAAAATTGCATGAAATTGAAGAGTACTATAAAGTGTGTGAAACTGCTGGGGCTAATGAATATCAAATAGATGAAAGTAAAAGAGCGGTAACCCAGATGGAAGTTATTCTAGGTGATCCTAAACGGTTAAAACTAGTGGCTGAAGATTTTGTAGAGCATTATGAAAAGAGAATTGAAGAAGGTGCCACAGTTAAAGGAAAAGCAATGTTTGTCGCTGCTAATAGACATATTGCTTATGACTTATATAACGAAATTATTTCACTACGACCAGAATGGGCAACTGTGAGAGTTTGTGATGAAGGTGTAGTGCTTTCTGAAAAAGAAAAAAAAGAAATTAAACCGATGGAAAAGATTAAAATGGTCATGACGCGTAATAAAGATGATAGTAAAAAACTATATGACCTACTAGGTACAAAAGAATACCGTAAAGAGTTAGATAGACAATTCAAAAATGAAAAATCAAACTTCAAAATAGCCATTGTTGTTGATATGTGGTTAACGGGATTTGATGTACCATCACTAGATACCATCTATATTGATAAACCTATTCAGCAGCACACCTTGATTCAGACTATTTCACGTGTTAACCGAGTTTATGAAGGTAAAGAAACTGGATTAGTTGTCGATTATTTTGGAATAAAGAGTAATTTAAATGTAGCCATGAGGAAGTATGGAGTTGTAGAGGGAGAGAATTTTGATGGTATAGATAAGGCAGTTGTCATTGTGAAGGATCAGTTAGATTTATTAGCAAAAATCTTCTATAAATTTGATAATACTGCATATTTCCAAGGAACCCCATTGCAACAGTTACAGTGTTTAAATCTAGCTGCTGAATTTGTACAACAAACGGAGCAATTAGAAAAACGATTTATGGCAATAACTAAGAAACTTCGCTCTGCCTACAATTTATGCGTATCTAGTGAAGATATAAGTCAAATAGAAAGGGATTATATTCACTATTACCTAGCGATAAGGTCCATCATTCATAAATTAACTAAAGGCGATGCTCCAGATACTGCCCAAATGAATGAAAAAGTTAGGCAGATGATGAAGGAAGCATTAATAAGTGAAGGCGTTGAAGAAGTATTTAAGCTAGATAAAAATGACCCAAAAAATAATGCGGATTTATTTAGTGAAGAATACTTAGCTAAAATCAATAAAATAAAACTACCAAATACTAAAATTAAACTGCTACAAAAACTATTGTCAAAAGCAATTGAGGAATTTAAGAAAACCAATAAAATTCAGGGTGTTGACTTTTCAAAAAGATTTAAAAAATTAGTAGAACAATATAATGAAAGAAAAGATTTCCAAGCATTGCAAAGCGATGTTTTGGATGATGTTGCAGAACAATTCGCTGATTTGTTCGCAGATCTAATGAAGGAGCGGGATTCTTTTAAGGATTTAGGAATCGATTATGAGGAAAAGGCCTTCTACGATATTCTCAAAGCAATTTCCGAGAAACATGAATTTGAATACCCTCACGACAAACTTATTAAACTATCACAGGAAATTAAAGCAATTATTGCTGATAAAGCAAGATACACAGATTGGTCGAGTCGAGATGATATAAAGGCAGAGTTAAAGGTCGATCTTATTTTAACACTTGCTGAAAACGATTACCCTCCTGTTCCTAAAGACGAGATTTTTAAAGAAATATTTGAGCAAGCGGAAAATTTTAAGAAGTATAGGGTTTAAACATAAAAGTACTATTTGTATGAACTGTAAAAAGAAGAGATGCTTGCGCATCTCTTCCCTGTCAGACATACAAGTTGCTCTAACAACTTAATTATATTTTTTCCAATAAAAAATGAATTTATAATTAACTTTTTAAGGATAGATGAAATAAATGAAACTATTATTATGTTTAGAGTGTAGCGATATGTTTAACCTCGATTTAAAAATGCAAAAGTGTAGCTGTGGTAAGACTAAAGGGCAATATATTGATAATCTTTATGCAATTTATGAAGGGGCTAGTGCTATGCCTATAGGTATTAGTAATCCAAGTTTAAAAGAGGCTATAAGTAATCAGCCAGATGAAGGTCTGGGTAAAGAGTTTACTGCATTTATAATACCAAGAAATTGTCCGACTTTTTTCAGAAGGGGATAGAACTATACCCACTTATAAAATTCTATATGGATTAAGTTTTTCATAATCATACCAATTTTTCCCGTGTCTTGGGAATCCGTCTCTAGTTAATGAGCCTACTCTAAATAGATTTCTACCTTTTATTAACAAATGTGTATTTACTATTAGATTATCATAATATTTTTTCAGGTCTTCATTACTTATTTGGTAAGGTACTGTATTTTGTTTAGGGTATGGCGGATACCCTCCCCATGCAGCGATAATAATATCATTTGTATTAGAATTTCTTACAACCTGCTTTATTTCATCTAAATTATTATCTGTTGACAAATCCTCAATTGATTTATTGCTCTTTATAATATTTGAAAGAGTGCCACTAAAAATACTCATTAAATTAACAATAGTAACTTCCTTAATATTATATTGTTTTTGCTTATATAAATAATCTAAAACTGTGTAAATGGTATCATCGGATATAATCCTTTTTTCATTTTTTATTTCAATCTTTTTGCCAGCTGTTAATGCCACTCCATAATATCCAAAAATTGACGTTATTAATTGTCCAGAAACTGACGAATTCATTGTCCAAACAAAAGGGGAAGCAATTGCTTCCCACAGTTTTCACAAATTAACCTGATACGTTTCATTCTTCTTCAGATAGAACCTAACATCATTTCGTCCGGTAAGAATATACCAGTCTCTGCCCAGTTCCAATAGGCAGGAAAGTATTTTTCCATTTCCCAAATGGAGATCAAACCAATCTCCACTGCGCATCTTATAACCTACTTGATCTCCCCAAAGGATAAACCAACAATCCAGCTCTTCATTGTAGCTCATTTGTTTCCAGCGGCTCTTCATGATAGTTCTCCTTGGATCACTTGTTTTATCATATGATCATCTATGATTCTACGACCATTTTGCGAGCCGTATAGAAGACTATGTGTACATAGTTTATTAATAAGCCTTGCGGCTCCACCAGAGAACCGGTGTACTTCATCAAGCGACCCGTCAGAAAAAATAGGTTGATCAACGCCGGCATAACGAAGATGTCTAGAAACATATTCCGCCACTTGAGCTCGGTCAAGATGTCCTAACTGGAATTGGATATCAATTCTTTGCCGTATGGCTGCGTATGATTGGAGTCGCAGTCGATCCCATAGTTCACTTTGACCAACAAGAATGAGCGCCATCGGACTTTGTGAATCCATTCTGAAGTTTAATAAAAAACGAACTTCTTCTAGCATCTCGCGGTCTAATAGATGAGCTTCATCAACCACAACCACTGGCTGGAGTCCTCGAATTCCTTTCATCAGTTCAATTTCCTTATGAAGCTGCCGTTTCGCATCACCACGATAAAACTTCGCTTCAGAGCCCAATTGTTCCAACAACCCTTTATAAAAATGACGCGGTGTTAATTTGGAGTCGGAAAGATACAAGACATGAAATTTTCTTTTGTCTAATCGATCCACAAATTTACGGATGGTCGTTGTTTTTCCAGTTCCACTATCTCCACTTAGGACGGCAAAAAGCTGTCGATCAGCTGCGTACTTCAACCGTCCAAGAATTTCTTGCATCATGGTGGATTCATAAAGTTGATCAGTTGGCAGATCTCTGGCGAAAGGTGTATGGTCCATTTCATAGAACGCTTCAAACATGGGATTCATCCTCCTTCCAGATGGCGCGGAAGGTGACGGCAGGTTTCTGGTCTATTTGGCGTTCCAGATTTTTTCGTTCAGCTGCCTTTAATAGCCTTGAAGAGTCAGCACTCTGCGCCTGCAGGTGCCCAGGCAACTCCGAACGTCTACCAGCCATCTCCCCAATGACAAGCTTCTTCGCTTTCCAAGGTGTGTAGTCTTCAAATTCGATGGTAAGCTCTTCGATATTCAGAGGATCATAGACAACATCTACTTTTCGTCCCATGAAAGCCAAGCCAACCTCGTATTTTTGATCCATGAAACTAATGCATCCAGATTTATCCACTTTCCTTGTTTCACAGTGAAGAAATGCATGGCTTAACGTTTCTTGATCGATAAAGCGAATCGCCTTTCTGTCCGATCGAAATGCCGTTTCCGGGCTCATTTTCTTTTCAAATGCGGAATGAGGCTTATTTTGATAGCACTCTGTCAGCCATACTTGAAAAAGTTCATTTAGGCGATCTAACGTATTGGGTTTTTCAATAACAGCCTCACTGATAAATGAATCTATGACCCTATTAAACCTTTCGATTTTCCCCTTTGATTCGGCTGCATAGGGCTTCGTATACAGAAGGCGAGTGCCTATTTTAGAACAGGTGCGGGCCATCCACTTGGTGCGATATTGCTTTCCGTTATCAAAATAAACAGCTTCCGGAACCCCATATTTTTGGATGGCCTGCCGGAAGGCATCTTCAATGATCCTTGAATCGAGTGTTGGATAGAAGCCTGCATGCACAACCAATCTGGTTGCATCGTCGATAAAAGCAACCAGATAAACCTGCTTCTTAACTCCGTTTGAACCAATAGGCAAATAAGGGCCGTATTTGATATCTGATTGCCAAAGTTGGTTTCGATGCCGTTTCTGAAACCTTCTGGCAGCTACTCCAGATTGCGTATAGAGACGCATTTGCCTTGTACTGTATCCTTTTTCGGTCAATTTCTCTTGAAGCGTAGACCTCTTGATTTGACCTGGTTCAGCTAAGCCTTCCCATTCGAGGATCTGAATGATCTGTGCCACACTGCGGCTTGGCACTTCCTTTCGGAGAAGGATGGCCTGTTCCAATAGATGAGAAGGGATGGCTACTGACTTCCGAGAAACCGTCCTCCCTTGTGGCTTCAATCCTCCAAATCCATCTTCGCGAAATTGAGCCAGATATCTCCTAATAGTTCTTTCTGAGAGACCGCTGGCCTTCACGATCTGGTCTTTTAACTCCTTTGCTTTCCCCGCATCAAGCCCTTCTGCCAATAAAGGGGAGATCAGCTGAAAACGCTGCACGGCCAACTCTTCTGATTTCCTTTGATTCCTCATGAATACACTCTCCTTTCAGTGTCTATCATGAGTGTAAATCAGAGGTTATTGGACAATGAATGTAGAACGGGTATGTATCCAAAAATTAATATTTACGATGGGCCGGACAATTCTTGTCAGCCATCCATTCGCATCTCCTGCCAAGCGCCCTAATCTCTGAAGTGCAGTCCCTGAACTTTCGGACGAGAAATTCAGGGGGATGTTTCCTTGATTGGTTCTGATCATGATGGAAGTTAAACAGCCAACCCAGTAATCGACAAATTCTTGAAGCCAGCTATGCCACCTCGAAAGAGTGGAATTATCGGCTGGAACAGTGTGAGTGGATGGGTTCGAAAGAACATTTTCAATGCATTCAGCTTCATAGCGTTTATAAGGGACCAACAAATCAGGTAGTTCATGATGGATAGCACGGCAGTTTGTGCACCTGAGCCTCCGAATGTTATAAATCTTCCCCTGTCCCGAATGATCTATTGCCTTTCGATTCTTAGTTCCTATAACCAACATGTCTTTCCCGCAACACGGAGAAGGAATCCTCCCTGCACCCCTAACTAAAAACTCCAGTAAGAGTATTTTCAATCAGCTGATAATCTGATACAATAATCATATACTTTTTTGTGGGACGTCTCCTGTATAACTGTTGGCGCAGTTATACGTAATGGGAGGCGTCTTTTCCTTTCTCCAGAATGATAAATGTCGAAATGTTTCGAATTATATACGGACATTATAATCGACAAATCCTGGACAGGCAATATCGTCAACTTTCGGTAATTTAAGGGTGTCAAAAACAGCCAGCCGCACTAGGGTTCTTCATTATAACAATGGCATTAATAGCATTTAATTCTTCGCGATTTTTGAATGGAATTCTTATTGAGTATCTGTGTCTTGTATCTTTAGTTATAGTTGACGGATTCGTAATAATCAAACCTTCATTTATGTAAGACGAAAATAAAACTATTTTAGTCAATTAACCACACCCCTTATATGAGAATATAATATATTTTGATATTTGTAATCATTTGTGGATACTTATTAGATGTTAAAGTAAATCAACTTAGTATGATAGTTTCTATATTCCCTGTTTTATAAGATTATTCATCCTGATTTGCTCATAAGTAAATAATCCAAAGAGAGTCTAATCAACTGTTTACTAAACGTTGATTAGACTTTTTTAAAAATTTAAAGACACGACATAATCTACTCTGAAGTAATAATACCCTCACGAAACCTGATTTTCTAACTTTTAGTTATCAATTTTTAATTCAGTTTAATGCTGATTTAGTCAAAAATATGTATGAAAATGACATACATTGTTCAAAACGTTTGGTAAAATATAGGTATTATTATTTTGTTTATCAGGAGCTGTGTTTTATATATGGTGGAATTTACAAACGTAACCAGTTTAATAGAAAATGTGAATTTAAATATAACAAGTGCATCTTCTAGTGCTGTAAAGGTTTTACAATGGCAGTGTGAAGGTGAGATAGACGTAAATTCATACAATGGTGTTCAAATAACTAGTGATGAATTTCTAAATAAGGCCATGGATTTTTTGGAAATAGTACAGAGTAAGAATCCCGATCTTGCTCTTACACCAGAATACTCTTTTCCCTATGAGGGACTACAAAGATTAGTTATGAATGAATCTCTTTGGCCAAAGGCCGGATCTTTATTTTGTTTTGGAACTCAAGGTGAAAATATTAATAATTTTAAAGAGTATCTTAATGAGTGGGACAAACATGAAAATATTAATGTAATTTGGAATGCTGTTCATAATCTAAGAGAAGAAAAAAATTTTGTGAGTCCTCTTATCTACTTTTTTATATTTAATTCTGAATTGTATATCTTACCACAAATAAAAACAGGGAATATGCTGGACAAATGGAGGAATCTGGAGGCTAATGATCTGTGTTTAGGAAATACAGTCTTTGTGTTTGATGATAATAACTCATCAAATAAATTTCTCTCTATAATTTGTGCAGATGTACTTCATATAAAAGCAGAGCATATCTTAGAGAACGTGTCAGGCAACATTACAATTTTTCATCCCCAATTAAATGAAAACCCTAGAAATAGATATTTTACAACATTCAGAAGAGAGATTCTAGATAATACAAAAAATACTAATAGAATTATTACTCTTAACTGGGCAAGTAAAACAAAGTTAAGTGGAACTCAAATTAACTTTAGTAAACCTTGGTCAACATTTTATAAAAAACACAATAGAAACTTACAGGGGGATAGTAGAAAGTTAAGGCTTAAAAACTTGAAGTTAGGGTATTTTTTTGCTTATGACGGAATTAATGAGTATTGGTATTGTGAAAGAAAAGAAAATATCAAGTTCTATTCAATAAATAAAAGTGATACTGGTGAAGCACAGGGGCCGGCTGCACATGGTTATGAACCAGTAATGATTAGTACCTATGATTACTCTAGTTCATGGTTAGAGAACTCAAATGCTCTTTTTAGTGAAGATAGTTTAATAAAAGAGTTAGAAAATTTAGAAGAAAGATATTTATTCCCTATCCAAACTTTATCGAATAGTCCAGATCAAAGTGATTTCTTTTTTGGGTCTTGCTTTGGACACTTTGAAGAAGGGGAAATAAGAACTAACGATAATGAGTTAGTTTCTAGAATGATAATTGGATCAGATGAAGAGTCTGACGATAAAAGGTTTGGGAAACTCCATTTATTTCTGATATTAGTTGATAATTTAAAAAGTGGAAACATTCCTAATGCTCTTGCTTACTTAAAAGAGAATCATGAATTTACTGTGGATGAGGATTTTCCTGAGAATGGTAGCATGGTATATAATCTTAAACCTTATGAAGATGTTGAAATTAGGTATCCTGAGTGTTTAGTTGTTATAACAAATGAAAAAAGAGAAAATAAAATTGAACAAATTGTTACAGAGTTATCAGCTAAATTAAGTAAACGACTTAGGAATCAAATAATAGTTTACTATGAGCCGCTTGGGAAACAAGGATATATTTATTACGATAAGCATTTAGATGAAAGTGAAATCCAGAATCCTAACTTCACTAAGAACTTCGCAGATATACGAATATCCAAATAACTGGAGGGATAAAGTTGAAATTAGATATCTTATTAAAAGAGAATGGATATTCTTTATTAAACGAAGAGTATTCTTACTATGCAAATACACCAATTAAGTATTTGCATTTTAAAAGGTCTGCAGAAGTGGAATTTAAGGATTTTTCTGAATACTTTATGATAGAGGTAACAGAAAGTGTAACGGAAGCCTTATTCAAAGAAAATATAGAAAGTTTTAAGGAATTTCAAAGAAAACTTATCGCTGATGTATTTTTTAATTATAAAAATGACATTCGTTGGAATATATATTTAATACTTTTAGTAACAAAGAAAGAAATACTTAATGATATTCCAGTTAGGGAGATTGAAAAAGATACGAATTTTGCCAGAAAGCTTATTTATGACGAGACGGAGTTGAAAAGTTTCCTTAGTGGGGATATTTATAAAGGGACAAGCAATGATACTTCAAAAGTCCCAACTAATATTAGCCCAGAGAGTATTTGGTATAAGGAGCTTAGTAAAAGTAACTTAACAGGGTGTTTGACACAAGATTTTCAAGAAAAAAATATTGATCTATTTCTTGAAACCAAAGATTTTAATGATGAAAGTTTAATAGATGTTGATGAAGTAAATAATCAAAACGAGGCTAAAGCTAATATTCCCATTGTTAATAGTGTGTCCTTAGTTGATATTTCACAACTAAAAAGACCATGCTTTAGTGGGGAAAAAATTCTTAAACCAGTTCAAGTAAATTTATTGCATGGATCAAATGGAACGGGTAAAACTTCATTCCTAGAAACAATTGAATTAGCTATAACCGGGGAAAACAGCCGTTCAAAATTATTTAAAGAAGAAACTGACAGTAATATAAAGGTTCTTTGTAATACAAATAATGGAAATATAGAATTTTGGTCTCAACGTACTTCAATAGAGAATAAGAAATTAGAAAGTATGTGGTACGGGACACCAATTGGAAGAGGAAAAGCAACTTTAAATAAAAACTTTTCATTATTTAACTATTTTGATGCGGATAAACCATTTAGATTTGCAATGGAAGAAACACAAGATGATACGGATAATCAATATTTAAATAGGTTTTCTCAACTTATCTTTGGTGACCATATTGTTAAAATGCAAAAAAATTGGATTAGGTATAAAAAAGGTTTTGAATCAAGACATAAAAAATTAATAAACGAAGATATTGAAATTAATGATAAAATAGATAATCTCAATACTAATATTGAAAAATTTAAAGATTTGAATCCTATTAATATAAATTATTTTACTTATAGTTTTAATAAGGTTTTACTTAGAGAGCATTTATCTGATGGGATAAATGCAGAGAGTCTAAAGAAGATAAATGAGATACTGAAATATTTAGAAAATCCTATAAAAAACATTGATGAATTAAGTTCTCATTTTAATAAACTGTCTGAATCATCATTAAAAGATCATTTTAGTAATCTTAATGAACAAAAAGAAATATTTGAGCGGGAAATTGCTAAAAGTAGAAGTCAGATAAACAATATAGAAGAAAAGATAATAGATATTGAAGATGAGATTAAGAAAATAAATAATGACAATGAAAGTTTAAATAGATTATTAAATGATTTAGAAAATAGTAGATTGGATTGGTTGGAGAATAAAAAAATTATAACTAATCAGGAAAGCGTCCAAAAAAGAATTTCTCTAATTTCAGATCTGAATATAGTAGAAGAACAATTAAGTTTAATTAATAAAGTTAAACTTAATTGGCCAGAACTTAACGAAATAAATGACATATCAAATTATCTAAGTAGGGACAATGTAGATGAATTAGAGGGAAAAAAATCAGAAATTAAGGAAAAAATTTATTTCATTGAATCAAAAATAAATGACTATAAGAAATACATAGGAGAAGTACGAGAGTTACAAATAAGAATTAAGAACCTCGGTCTTGAATACCTTGAACAAGAAGGGGAAACAGAAAATTGCCCTTTATGTGGAGTTCATCATAATGATCATGATGATTTAGTAAAAAACATAAATAAGCTAAATGATTTCACAAAAAAGGAAAGTGTTTTAGCCAATTGGGAAAACGATAAGAATAAATTAAATCGTGAGTTAATTTATTATAATGAGAAATTGGAAAATTACTATAAAAAAGAAAGAGTAAGAAATGTCATTTTTGAATGTTACAATACTTATTTTAGGGTTAATGATCAAGTGATTAGTTTTGAAAATGCTTATTTCATTATAATCGAATTTTTAGATAAAAATAGCGAGCTACAGATTGCTAGAAATAATTTTAATAAATTGCTAAAAGATATAGAAGATGAAGGATATAACGATAAAGCTATAAAAAATAGTAGGTATTTCTTAACTAGGGATAAGTTTTACAATGAATTTAAACAAAAAAATATAACTGAGGATTATGAATTATTTCTATTGGAGTTAGAAGAATCCTATAATAATAAATTAAGAATAAATAAAACTAAATTAGATGCCCTAAATGAAAGCTTGATGGAAGTTAATGCTGTGATATTTAAATTGAGAAATGTTATGGATAACTACATTAACGATAAAGAAAAAAATAGTGAGCAGATTAAGCGAATGCAAGAAGCTATAAATAGTATTAATAATATAAATAATTATTTTGAAATTTGCGGAACTACAGATTTAATTATATGGTTAAATGATGTTTCGTTGCTTAAAGATAACTTACAAAAAGCTATAAATTATTTAAATCACTCAAGTGAGGTTGAAATTTATTTAGAGCAAATAAAGGAGTTGAAATCTAAACAAATTAATATAGGGAATACTATTATTGATTGTCAGAAGGCGATTGGTGTCTTGAGTGGTTTACCAAAACATGAGGAGTTTGTTCAAACCTTTATAAAAAACAACTTATCAAAAATTGAGTATCTGTTTAAATCTATTCACTCCCCAAAAGAGTTTACATCACTTGAATTTGATGACACAGGAATTATAGCTATAAGGGAGAAAGGTAAAAGTAAATCAAAGGCACATCAAATGAGTACTGGACAAAGGGTTTCTTTAGCACTTGCAGTAATGTTTACACACTTTTTGGCCGCTCAAAACGCTCCTAAAGTCCTGTTGTTAGATGAACCAGTTGCAAATATGGATGATTTACATTTATTAAACTTATTGGATATTATTCGAGAACTAGCATTAAGGGGAACTCAAATAATATTTACAACTGCAAATCCAGATGTTGCAGGACTGTTTAGAAGGAAATTTAGTTTCTTTGGAAATGAATTTAAGCAATTTGAATTCATAAGACAAGACAGTGGTTTTACCACGATTAAAGAATTAATATTCTCACCCTACTTAGAAGAAGAAATTTTAAATACTCCTATATAAAAGCTATATAAAAAAGAGCATCTTTCATCAGTCCATTATTAAATTTTCTTATACTGTAATAATCTGACTTGAATGCATGATGGATATTCATTACCTATATAAAAGTCTAATAAGATAAAATTAAAATTGAAAGAAACAAAAGCATATATCTTCATTATTAGGAAATCAATTTGTTACTAAAAAACTGGCTAGTAGTTGAATGCTAACATTTTGCTAACATCTTCCCGACGCACTCCCATAAAAAACGGTAAATCAACGTTAAAGATGTTACAGTAAGCATTATCCAAACCGTTGATTTACCGCAATTTTTTCACTCGATGTTAACCATATTACACTCTAGCAACCTATGGGCGGTATGATGTAAGGTTTTAAGCCTTCATCTTGAGAAATAAGTTAATACTATTTCTCACCCATTATGACTAGTCATGTAAATGATTATTTTTTTAAAGTATAGACTACTTCCTGATATTTAGGAGGTAGTCTTTTTGTGTTGAGAAATATGCCTTTCAGGTTCTTGAACGATAGACATTTAAAACAGACTTTACTTGGGGAGTTTTGTAATAATAAAAGAAGTGTGGAGAAGATTTACTTGTGTTTTCCGTCCTCTGACATTTCAAAATAGGTCTCACTAAGCATTAGTATAGAAAAGAATTGTTATGCAGCAGTTTAGCTCATTGTTCTGGCATTGGTAAAGTAGGTTTACTAGAATAAGACGCTTTTTTTAGTAAATTAATGAGCAGCAGGAAGGACAAAAACCATCTCGTGTATAATTAAACCATAATACAGGAAAAGTGAACGCGGATCTTACTATAACCAAGGGGGAAATAGAATGCGGAAAATCATCTTATCGACCGAAAGTGGTGCTGACATCCCGGGGGATTTAGCTGAAAAATACGATATTCAAGTCGTTCCGATGCACATCATTATGGATGGAAAAGATTATTTAGATGGTGATCTGCCGGTCCAGAAGATTTATGAATACTACGGACGTACGAAGAAAATACCCTCTACTACCTCCACAAATGCTCATGAGTACCAAGAGTTCTTTACAAATATAAGAGGAAATTTTCCTGATTGCATCATTGTACATATTGGCTATACATCAAAAGCTTCATCTTCTTTTCAAAATGCTGTCATTGCTGTGGAAGAATTTGAAGACATTTTTCTAATTGATGCCTTGAACGTTACTGGAGGATTAGCGGCGATTGTACTGTATGCCGCTGAGTTATTAGAAAAAGAACCACACATTGACCCGGAGCATTTAGTTGAAAAAATAGAGTCAATTGTTCCTAAGTCAAGACTGGCTTTCATCCCAGGCAGTCTTGAGTTCCTTAAAGCGGGAGGACGAGTAAGCAATATGGCTTCTCTGATTGGAACTTTGTTGAAAATAAAGCCATGTATAGAGTTGAAGGATGGAAAGCTGATGTCGACCAAAAAGTACCGCGGGAAAATGGGTGGAGCTGCTGAAAAACTCTTGAGTGATTACTTAAATCATTTCAACATCGATAGAAAGCAGCTTTATTTTATTTACTCAGCAGGGCTTGATGAAAGAATTATGCAGCGAATGGATGAGCTTGCAAAAGAAAGTGGTTTCCACAATATAAGATGGATCCAAGCGGGTGGTATGATTTCGACTCATTCTGGTGCTGGGGGCTTCGGCGTAGCAGGATTAGAGCAATAGTACAGAAGACTATATGCCAAAGGACATCATATTGGAATTCTCAATGAAAAGCTTATATTTTTGTACATGTCATTAAAGATACTACACACTTTAAACTTACGGTCGGCATGATAGATAAGCCACTTCATCCCTCGATACATATGGTTTTTTAAAGAGGCAATTCTTAGAATAGCCTCTTTTATTGGGGGGATAACATATGGTATACGGATCAAATAATCATCAACTCGGAGCCGAATTAATCTTCCTCCATAAAGTGCTTCGGCTTATTCCTAATCTCTTCGCGGTGCTTTCTTTATTTTGTCCTTCTTCCTCTAAGACAGCTTGAATGATATAGTAATTAATCTCATCTAATGTTTTGTTAAGTGGTATTGAAGACACTTTAGGTGGATTCACCATAGAAGTTCGTGTCTCTTGTGATAATATTTTTTTTACTAGATCTTTAGATATATAAGATCCTTCTGCTAGAAGAACAAGTTCTCTCAGCACGCGATGAAGCTGATCTAAATTGTTCTCCCAAGTAAATTCTTTCATAAATTCTAGTGCTTCTTGTTCAAAGCCAATGATTTGCTTGCCCATTGAGGTGTTAAGTTTATTGATATATAAAGCAAGAATACTGGGCAAATCAGAGATTCGCTCGCGAAGAGCCGGTAAAAATAACTGCAGACAAGAAAGTTTATATTTTAAAGAATGGATGATTTCATCATTGTTTAAGGTATCGTTAAGCGTTGCTGAAAAAATTAAACGGTTCCGCTGTGCGAGATTTGATTGCGAAAAGAACTCAAACAGTTTGTTAAACTGTTTTGGATCGAGCGCAATAATTTCCTTAAAATAGATCGTTGTTTGTACATTGTATAATGGCGAATTATAATGCGACAGCAGGGAATTCCACTGCTGTTCATTAATCGTTGCGCAATCTATTGTATAAAGGGGATTATTATTAAAAGGCCCCTTTTTGTAAATAATAGATGCTGCTTTTTCCTTCCCTGTCCCACTTTCTCCAATAATTAAGATAGGAAGATGCGTACGGCTATATTCCTCTATTTGCTTTCGAACCATCCCGATAAAATTTGCGCTGCTATAATCATCGTCGTATATAGTTTGATCTGCAGAATCTAAGTTATAGATTGAAAAAACATCCTCTTGAATAAGAGGTGCATCTTTCTGAGTGATTTTAATCAAGGTAAATTGTTCGTCATTATGAAAATAAAAATCATTAGTAATGGTAAAGAGAAAGTGATCCACAATGATTTCAAACTTTTGACTCGGAAAAGTTTGAAGCTTTTCAAGATAATCATTTACAGTATTAAAAATAGTATCATGATAATCCAAAGCTGTTATATGAGAGAACCATAACTTTCCATTTTCATTATAGATCAGAAAGTTATCGAAATGGCTTGTGGAAATCTGCTTAAAAATTTCTTTTTCCTTATGAAGCGGCCGCAGTGATTGAACAAGCTGAATAGCTCTATTAAATGAGGAAGCTGCACTTTCATTTCCTGAAGAGATAAGGATGGAATTTAATCCAATCTCCTCCGCTACAGTGGAGCCAATTCGATCACTTACAACTAGATCGTATTGGTGCTCTTTTAATCTTCTAAGGATAGGTTCGACATCTTCTTCGCTCTCAAAAGTAATGATATCCAGCTTGTATTGAAGCAGATCGGATAGCAATTTTGCACGCTCCGTTATGGTTGAGAAACCTACTACTGCAAACCTGGCATCATACAACTCTGCCATTTTAATCGCGCGCAGCACATCGTAAACGGATATGGATATTTCAATTACAGGGATTTCTACAGCAGCTCGAAGTAACTCAGCGGTCCCGCCCCGGGATATGATCGCGTCAAAGTTTTCATCTGCGTGTTTCTTTGCCAATTGAACCCCTTCACTTAAGTCACCGACTTCTATTGTAAGCATGACGTCGTCGCGTTTCATTGAAATGGAGCGTAAAATTTCGGCTAATCCCTCATAAGGCGCAATTGCCAATAGTTTCACTTTGTTCATTAACCAAGACTCCTTCATTTAATATTACTAATAGTATAAAAATAAAAAAGAAATAAAACAATGAAAACGTTTCAAATTTAAACGTTTTTTTATTTTTATCGGGTTGAAACGAAACGGAAACTGAAAGATACTAGAAATGTAAAGAGTTTTCTAAGTAATTCTAAATGAAGATTAAATAGATGTTTCAAAATGAAACGATTGAGAAAGGGGTTTTAAAATATGGGCTTTCAATTGACAATACCTGCAAATTTATATGGTGGCAGCGGAAGTTTACATGAACTCTCAAATATATTGAAAAAGGAATCAGCAAGGAAGGTCATTGTTTATACGGATAAAGGCATTAGAAATGCCGGCCTGGTCGATGAGCTTTGCAAAGTGTTAGAGGAAACAGGTGTAGAGTTTAATGTATACGATGACATTAAACCAGAGCCTAGTTATATAGAGGTTGAGAAGATTCAGGAAGAAACAAAAAATGCTCAAGCTGATTTAATTATTGGCTTTGGCGGAGGAAGCGTTATGGACGCAGCTAAATTATGCTCTGTCTTAATTGGTGCCACTTACAGCGTGAAAGATTTACTTGATACACCACAAATAGCTGCGAAGAAAATCAAAACCATTATGATTCCTACAACGTGCGGAACAGGTTCTGAAGCTACTTGTAATGCAATCGTTGCTGTGCCAGAGGAAAAGGTGAAAAAGGGAATCGTGAATAATGAAATGATTCCGGATTATGTTATTTTAGATCCGCAGCTGATTCGAAATCTGCCTAAACAAATCATTGCTGCTACTGGTGTAGATGCTCTTGCACATGCGGTAGAATGCTATACGTCAAATAAAGCTACACCGTTTTCCAATGTGTATGCACTTGAAGGGGCAAAGCTCATTTTTGAGAATATTAGACAAGCATACAATGAGCCAGAGAATATGAAAGCAAAAGAGGCCATGTTAATAGGAGCATTCTACGGCGGAGTTGCGATTACCGGAAGCGGCACGACTGCAGTCCATGCCTTGTCATATCCTTTGGGAGGCAAATATCATATTCCTCATGGCGTTTCCAATGCGATTCTTTTTGAAACCGTTATGAATTTCAACAAAGATGCGTGTGCTGATCAGCTCGCTGACATATGTGATGCGATTAATCCTTCTTATTCAGATAAAAGTGTTAATGAAAAAGCACAATATGTCATCGATGAAATTGCAGACATCGTAAAAGTAACCAATATACCAGTGAATTTAAATGAATTTGGTATTCAAAAAGATGATCTGGAATTTTTGGTTCAGGCTGGCAGCGAACAGAAGAGATTGTTAGTAAACAATAAGAAAGAATTATCAAAAGAAGATATCAGACAAATATATTCAAAAGTAATTGGTTAGGAGATGAGTTATTTTGAATAAAAAACCAATCATCGGAATTACAATGGGAGACCCTGCCGGAAACGGCCCGGAGTTATCGGTAAAAGCTTTGGCGAAATCAGAAGTTTATCAGCAATGTAAACCATTCATTATTGGAGATGCATCTTGCATAGAAGAAGCAATTGGAATACTGCAGCTGGAAAACGAACTTAAAGTGAATTCTCTTAACGATGTAAAACAAGCAAAATATGAGTATGGCGTTATTGATGTACTCGATATGAATCTAGTAGATATGTCCAAAAAAGAATTTGGAAAAGTGCAGGCCATGTGTGGAGAAGCAGCATTTCAGTATGTCACAAAAGCGATCGAGCTTGCTGTTAATGAAGAAATTGATGGGACCGTAACGAATGCTTTAAATAAAGAGGCAATGAACTTAGCTGGCCATCATTATTCAGGTCATACTGAAATATATGCTGATTACACTTATACCAAAAGCTACTCGATGATGCTGGCTCACGATAGTATGCGGGTTGCTCATGTTTCGACACACGTTTCCCTGCGCGAGGCATGTGACAGAGTGAAGAAAGATCGCGTGCTGGAAGTCATCCGTCTCGCTGATGAAGCTTGTAAAAAATTAGGGATTGAAAGACCAAAGATCGGCGTAGCGGGATTAAACCCTCATGCAGGTGAGAATGGATTATTTGGCCGAGAAGAAATAGAAGAAATTCAGCCGGCAATTGAACAGGCGATGAAGGAAGGTATCATCATTCCAGATGAACAGTCTGTTCCATCTGATACGATCTTTTCAAAGATGGCTGGCGGCTGGTATGACATTGTGGTTGTCATGTATCACGATCAAGGTCATATACCAATTAAATTAAAAGGGTTCGTTTTCAATAAAGAATTAAATAAATGGGATGCTGTCTCAGGTATAAACATTACGTTAGGTCTTCCTATCGTTCGCGTCTCTGTTGATCACGGCACTGGATTTGACCAAGCTGGCAAGGGTACGGCAAGTCCGGTTAGTCTGCTGAATGCAATTGAATACGCTACTTTATACGCCAACAATAGATAGGAGAAAAAAATGGTAAAATTACTGATTATCGCTGACGATTTTACCGGAGCTCTTGACACTGGTATTCAATTTGCAGAAAAGGGGATTTCTACACAGGTTTTCAGTAACTTTAATTTTAAAATGGATGAAATCCCCTCAAATACAGAGGTTTTGGTCATAGACACTGAATCTAGACCTCTATCAAAAGAAGCGGCTTATGAATCTGTTAGGAAGATTTCGGATTGGGCGAGAGAACAAGGAATTGAGATGATCTTCAAGAAAACGGATTCGGCCCTTCGCGGGAATATTGGATCAGAGCTCCAGGCTGTTTGCGACTCTTACCCAGATGAAACACTTTTCTTTATACCTGCGCATCCTGAAATTGATCGAGTGATAAAAGAGGGAACGAGTTATATTTCAGGTCAATTATTAGAACACAGTGTATTTGGCAAGGATCCTTTTGAACCAGTCACAAAATCATTTATACCCGATATTATTAAGGATCAAAGCGACATTGCTGTGGATGTGATCACCAGTGAAGAAGCAATCGACTGGGATACAATTAATCAAACTAGCATTCTAGTGTGTGACTCGAGCACTGTAGATGATATAGATAAACGTTTGAATGAATTAATGCAAAATAATACAGTGAAATATTTTGCTGGGTGTACTGCGCTGGCAGATCGATTAGCGAATATCCTTTCCTTTAATCGTACGGAAACGGCATCTTATCGGAAAACAGAAGGACTGTATATAGCATGCGGCAGTCTCAATAAGATAACGGGAAAACAATTGGATTATGCTGAAAAGCACGGTTTTAATCGTAAGCGCTTAACCCTTCGGCAAAAAAGCCCAATGAATTATTTTAATAGCCCAG
Organism: Cytobacillus gottheilii; assembly: GCF_018582665.1. Taxonomy (NCBI): domain Bacteria; kingdom Bacillati; phylum Bacillota; class Bacilli; order Caryophanales; family Bacillaceae; genus Cytobacillus; species Cytobacillus gottheilii. The sequence continues at coordinate 433,134 of NZ_CP071709.1, forward strand.
AAGGAAAAACATTTATTAAAGAGCTGCTGGAAATCAGTCAGGAAAATAACAAAGTCATAGTTGATACATTCGAGGACGTCATAAATGAAAATGAAAAAGACAATAAACCTCAAGAAAGTCTAAGATTCGCTATTGCCGAAGCTCATGGACATCTTGCTGAAGAAATCATGAATAGCGAGAAGGATTGCACCATTTTGATGACAGGCGGCGATACGCTGATGGGTTTCTTAAATGTAATCGGATCCACGAAAATTAAACTATTATGCGAAATCGAGAAGGGTGCTGTTTTATCCATTATTGAACATAATGGGAAAGAACAGCAAGTCATATCCAAATCAGGCGGCTTCGGCACTGAAGATGTTTTTTGCAGAATAGCTGATAAGATTCTGAAATAAAAAAGGAGTGTTTTCATATGAAAAACATTAAATTAGAAGGAATTATTTCCCCGATCTTAACACCAATGAAACAGGACGAAAGTGTAAATTTAGAAGAGCTGGGAAACCAAATTGATCGGCAAATTGACGGTGGGGTACACGGGATCTTTCCTTTTGGAACGAATGGGGAGGGTTATATCCTAAGTGAGGCTGAAAAAGTCGAAGTTTTAGAATATACCATTGATAAGGTGAAAGGCCGTGTTCCTGTATACGCTGGTTCTGGACTGATCTCTACTAAAGATACAGTGCGAATGAGTGTAAAGGCACAGGAATTAGGAGCCGATATTCTATCAATTATTACTCCTAGTTTTGCTCTAGCTTCTCAGAAAGAACTTTACGATCATTTTGTTGAAGTAGCGAAACATGTAGACGTACCAATTGTTCTATATAATATCCCTGCTCGTACTGGAAATAAACTCTTGCCGGAAACAGTGGCTAAATTAGCGAAAGATGTAGATGTGATTGTAGGGGCGAAAGATTCAAGCGGTGACTGGGACAATCTGAAAGCTTATATTCATCAGACAAGAGAATTAGAGAAAGATTTTTATGTTCTATCAGGTAATGATTCTCTTATTCTGCCTTGCTTAAAAGAAGGCGGTACTGGTGGTATTGCTGGCTGTTCTAATGTGTACCCTCAAGTACTGTCTTCCATCTATAATCTGTTCAAACAAGGAAAATTAGAAGAAGCGCAAATGGCACAAGATTCCATTGCCAGTTTCCGTTCGGTATTCCAATACGGAAACCCTAACACTGTAGTGAAAAAAGCAGTATCATTACTAGGTTATCCAGTTGGAGATTGCCGCCGTCCTTTCAATTATCTAAGTGATGAAGGCGTTGCAGCGTTAGAAAAAGTATTGAGCGAAAATAAAGAAAGAGGCATGAATTAATATTTTTATATAAATGGACCCGATCCAAATAAGAGGAGGTACAGCATGAAATTTGTTATGACACAAGCAGTTACATCTGAAGGGATGGAACTGCTTGACGGTATAGCTGATATTTATGTTGCAGATAATCAAGACCCCAATAATTACTTAGATGAGATGAAAGATGCTGATGCCTTAATTGTGCGAATTGCAAAGTGCGATGGAAACGCTATCGAGAATAGTCCGAACTTAAAGGTAATCGGCCGTACTGGTGTTGGTTACGATACTGTGGACGTCGAAACGGCAACCAAGCATGGAATTCCTGTGGTAATAACACCCGGAGCTAACAACCGCAGTGTTGCTGAACACGCAGTTGCTTTAATGTTTTCCTTAGCGAAAAATTTATTTGAAGGGCAAGTAGAGTTGGTCGCCGGAAATTGGGAAGTGCGGGGACTGAAGAAGGCTTTTGAATTACAAGGGAAAACAGTAGGGATCATTGGGTTAGGTTCCATTGGACAAGAAACAGCAAAAATTTGTAAAGGGATCGGTATGAATGTTGCTGGATACGATCCTTTCTTAAAACCAGAGGATGCCGAAAAAATGGGCATTGAATACTTTGGAGATTATCGGAAATTGCTGGAGGAATGTGATATTGTTTCTGTACATGTTCCTCTTACGAAAGAAACCGAAAATATGATATCAAAAAAAGAACTATCAACGATGAAAAAAACAGCACTCATTATCAATACAAGCCGCGGCGGAATTGTAAATGAAGGCGACTTAGTGGAAGCGCTTAATAATGGAACGATTGCAGGAGCTGGCTTTGATGCATTCTGTAATGAACCACTAGGGGCAGATGATCCTTTGTTACATTGTCCTAATTTAGTGCTTAGTCCGCACTCGGCGGCCCAAACTCGTGAAGCGGTAATAAAGATGGCTACATCATGTGTAGAAGGATGTCTGGCAATCGTTAATGGCAAAAAGTGGCCATATGTTGCAGACCCAGCCGTCTATAACCATCCAAAATGGGAAGGTACTGAGTGGGAAGAAGTATAGATTTTAATAGTAGGAGAATACAGGTGCAAAATGTATTTGTATTCTCTCTGAAACTTATAGAAAAACCTAATTTCCAGCTAGTATCTTAACTAAAAGGAGGCTGCACAATGGACTCGAGTTATATTGCGATAATCATATCGATTATAACAATAATACTATTCATTTCTAATAAATTGCCAATGAGTGTAATAGCTATTTTTGGTTCCTTAGCAATGGCGTTCTTTATTCCTGAAATGGAATTATCCTCTGTATATTCAGGTTTTAGTTCACCAGGCTGGCCAATGGTAGTCGGGATGCTGATTGTCAGCGATGCATTATTTGAAACAGGTGTTGCTCAAAAAATTGGGCAAAGAATAGGCAACAGTTTCTTGGCAAAAACGGAAAGACGTTTTATCATAACTGTCGCTATTATTTGTACTGTAATGTCTGCATTTATGAGTAATAATGGTTCAGTTGCGATTTGGATGCCAATTATCGCTGCTGTTGCTGCAGGATCATTGGGACGTATCCGCTCGAAAATGGTTATATTTGTAGCAGGAACAGCTGCTGTTATTGGTGGAGGAAGCACGCTGATTGGATCAACATCGCAGCTTTCAGCAAATGCTATTCTCCAAGGGTATGAAGGTTTTGAAGCGGGAATGGCCATGTTTGATATGACGAAAGTCATGCTTCCTGTTGCTATTGTACAAATTCTTTATTGGGCAACGATTGGTTACCCAATTTTAAAATGGGCTTTAAAACCAGAGAGTCCAGACTTTGATAAAGGGAATGCATACGCCACCGCTTCACAAGATGTACTTCAAGATAAAGCTGACGGTGTACCTAAGTGGAAAGGCAGAGTTGTCTTATATACGATGATTCTTTGTATTGTACTCTTCTTGATTGCTGGCTTTGAACCATTTAATAACTATTTGAATATTGGAATTATAGGTCTGGTTGGAGCAATGATTGTATTAGGATCTAAGGCTGTGTCTGCAAAGAAAGCGTTTGCTAATCTACCTTGGGACATATTAATTACAATAGGTGTCATTTCCGGATTAGGAGCTGGTTTAGATGCTTCAGGCGGCGGGGAACTTATTGCAAACTCTGTTCTATCCCTATTTGGTGGAGAAACTGCCTCTATTGCAGTATTAACAGTTGTCATTATCGTATTGACAAGTATCTTGACGAACATCATGCAGAACAATGCGGCAGCTGCAATGCTTACGCCAATTGTCATTTCAATAGCGTTTTCTCTAGGTATTAGTCCACTTCCTTGGGTTATTGTTATTGCAGCTTGTTCGAATTTAGCGATTGCCACTCACTATGGTACAGCGGTAAATATGCAAATTCTTCCTGCAGGATATAAATTCATGGACTTTGTTAAAATTGGCGGACCGTTATTAATTCTATTAATCATAACGTTAAGCATCAGTACTTTGTGGGTCTTTTTCTAAGAAAAGTACAATACTTTTAATCTTTAACTTAAATAAAACCATGGAGCTTTCTAAGAGTCAGTTTTCGTTGTGAGAACTGGCTCTTTTCATTTTATTCCGGAATGATTTATATAAGGTTTTTTTCATTTTTTATGGAAGGATATTACTTCTAATCTATTGAATATAAAAAGTTTAGAAAGGTTAATCGATCTTCCTATCTTTATGATTATTTTCAATATGGAGTGGTTCACTTGAAATGGACAGATTTTACAAATGAATGGCAGGAATGTTTTCAAATAGCATGGGAGTCGTTCCAAGAAGGTTCTAAACCGGTCGGGGCAATAGTCTTTGATGACAAAGGGAATATTGTTTCAAGAGGGAAATGTGCGACGTTCAATCAATTATCGAATACGGTTATATCCCATAATGAATTGGCACATGCAGAGGTAAATGCATTATTAGAACTAGACAACAGAATACATAAGAATGTTAATTCTTATGTATTATACTCAACTTTAGAACCGTGTCCATTATGTTTTAGTGCATTTTACATGAGTGGAATACGCAATCTTAAATATGCTGCGAAGGATAAATATGGCGGCAGTACAAATTTAAAAGATACAACACCATATCTAAGCAGAAAGCCAATAAATATAGAGGGACCAATCATGTATCTTGAACAATTATCAATCCTCCTTAATGTGTACTTTGATTTAAGTATTGATTACGAAAAAGCGAAGCCTGTTCACCAATTAATGTCAGAGGATTACCCGCAGATCATTAAAATGGCGGAAGAGTGGGTGGAGGCAGAAAAATTAAAGAACGCACGGAATTTAAAAATTGAGGATGTATTCGAGATGTTTATAAAAGACTTTCATCAAATTATGCAAGTCTAATTTATGTCTGAAGAGGTTCTAATTAATAAGGAAGCTTCCCATGAGTTTTGTGGCAGGCTTCTTTTTTTCTGCGCAAGTACATCAGCAAAATGTTATTAGCAAAACCCTCGTAATTGACAGCTTTAATAACTAGTTCCCCTTATGCTTCTCTTCCTCCTTTCCCTTAATGAAATACAGCTCAAGTCGTAGTAAACAATCAGTCTTAAACATCTGTACCCAATAAATACCATTTCGTATGATTACTACAGCATTATGAATTATCATCATGGAACCTAATAGAGCAGTTAGAAGAAAAAGTGTTGAAGGGGAAAGCTCGAATCCAGACAAAGGTGAAGGAGGGAGAGAAGTTAATGTTTCTAAAAATGATCAAGAACGATTTCAACCGAAATAAGCTGGTTACGATCACGGTCTTCTTATTTATTACAATGGCTGTTATTTTGGCAGCCAGTGCAACTAATAACATTGCCAATCTGATTCAGGGGATATCAAGTTTTCAGGAACGTGCAGTGCCAGCAGACATTACGGTGATGCATGCCGGGGATTTTGATCAGGCAGAGATCGATCGATTCACCGAACTATATCGTGACCATATTGCAATGCAGGAAACAATGGTGCTTCAGAATATTGATGGAAGCAATATTCATTTCGGTCAAAATCAAACGATGGCCGGAACGATACAGGATATTTCTTTTGTGGTGCAAAATAAGAATTTTGATTTTATCTTAGATCTTGATAATGAAATGCTGGATGTAAAGCAAGGTTCTGCAGCTGTTCCGATCTATTTTATGGAACAATATGATTTAAAAATAGGCGATCATATTGCAGTGAAAAGCGGCGGGTATGAGAAAGAGTTTCTCATTTCAGATTATGCAAGGGATTTTGAGATGAATTCTCCTCTTACTTCTTCGAAAAGATTTGTGATTCATCAGGATGACTATAATGAAATGCTGAAAATGCAGGCTGGGGAATTGGAATTTCTGATTGAATTTAAGCTGAATGAAACTGGTGATTCTGCTGCTATTCAAAATGCCTATCAGGAGGCTGGCCTTCCGGCAAACGGTCCGATCATTGAAGGAAAGATCTTTATGTTGTTTAATGCCATGTCGGATATGATTATTGCGCTTGTTATTATATTGATCAGTATTCTTCTTATCGTGATTGCTTCACTTTGCATCCGGCTTACATTTCTGGCAACGATTGATGAGGATATTAGAGAAATCGGTGTGATGAAAGCCATAGGGCTAGCCAAAAAAAATATTCAAAAGGTCTATCTTAACAAATACAGATTCATTTCCGCAGCTGCCGGTATGGCTGGGTATCTCATTTCCTTTGCTGTCGTAAATCTATTAAACAGTCATATGAGACTCTATATTTCCTCTGATTTAACAGGGAGTTTAAAATACATCCTTTCGCTTATAGCTCCATTGCTTGTCTATTTCATGATTGTGATGTACTGCAAATCAATACTGAAAAGAATCGATAAGATCTCGGCAGTGGAGGCGTTGCGTGGAGATATCACGGAGTCCGGAAAGACTCGGAAATACAGCTTTCCGCTGCTAAATAACAAGTTCTTCAGCACGAATATTTACATGGGACTGAGGGATATAGCAAAGCGCTTCAGGCTATATAGGCTGCTGTTGGTTATTTTTATTATATGTACATTTATTATCATACTCCCTGTAAATATTTATAACACGATCCATTCACCTCAGTTCTCCACCTATATGGGGATCGGAAAACAGGACGTGAGAATCGATCTTCGAAGAACGGATACCATTACAGAAGACTTTATCAAGCTGCAGGAAGAGTTGAAAAATGATCATGATATAGAAAAGTTTGCACCCTATATGACAAGCTCTTACCAGGTGAAAAACGCAGACGGTTCCTGGAACTCTATGAATATTGAAACAGGGGATTTTTCTTTGTTTCCATTAACATTTCTGGAAGGCAGGGCACCGGAGAGAGAAGGAGAAATAGCGTTATCATTTGCAAATGCTGCAAAAGACGGATTAAACAAGAAAGTGGGAGATGAAGTAACTGTCAGGACTGGCGGGAAGGAGCAGATGCTAACCGTTACGGGGATCTATCAGGATATTACGAACGGAGGAAAAACGGCAAAGGCGCATAGCAGTCTTGGCGTAAATGAAGAAGCTGTTCTTTGGTATATTGTCAGTCTGGATTTGGCTGAAGGCGTTAATATACAGGAGAAAATGGACTACTACCAAAATGCTTATAGCTCAGCACAGGTAAATGATATTGAAGAATATACGCAGCAGACGCTTGGGAATATCATCGATCAGTTGGGTATCGTGGTAATCGGCGGAATATCCATCGCTATGATCATAGCTGTTTTAATTACGGCATTATTCCTTCGAATGCTCTTATCAAAAGATATGTCTCAGATTGCCATTATGCGAAGTGTGGGAATAACGCTGAAACAAATTCGCCATCAGTACATGGCAGGAACTTTAATGGTACTGCTATTGGGGATCACAATAGGTGTTCTCGCTTCGGATTTCCTAGGTGAATGGCTTGTAAGTTTGGCTATGTCTACTATGGGAGCGGCAAGAATTGAATTTGTTCAGGTATTATGGCAGACGTGGCTTCTTTGTCCTTTAGCACTGCTTATAGCCGTTGGATTTACAATATATGTATCTTGTAGGGTTGCTGTAAAAGGTGATTTATCGGTTGTTTTAAGAGGTTGATATTGCTATGGGAAGGGAGAGGTATGTCTTTTACACTTTGTGATTGGAAAATGTGTTGCGATGAGGGGGAAACACCCCTGTGGAATCCAGAAACTAGAAATTGGTGTCGCGGAAAGGGGGGAAACACCCCTGTGGAATTCAGAATCTAGAAATTGGTGTCGCGATAAAGGGAGAAACACCCCCGTAGAATCCAGAAACTAGAAAATGGTGTCACGAAAAGGAGAGAAACACCCCTGTGAAATCCAGAAACTAGAAAATAGTGTCGTGGAAAGGGGAGAAACACCCCCGCGTAATCCAGAAACTAGAAAATAGTGTCGTGAAAAGGGGAGAAACACCCCCGCATAATCCAGAATCTAGAAAATAGTGTCGCGGAAAGGGGAGAAACACCCCTGTGAAATCCAGAAACTAGAAAATAGTGTCGTGGAAAGGGGAGAAATACCCTCGTAGAATCCAGAATCTAGAAAATAGTGTCGTGAAAAGGAGAGAAACACCCCACAATAATCTCAGGACGCAAAGAAAAAATGAATGGGAGGAATCATAGATGACCAATATACTTGAAGCAAGCGAGATGACCAAAACCGTAGAGTTAGGGAAGGGGAATGAGATTCAGATCTTAAAGGATATAAACCTGACGATAGAAAAAGGCGAGTTTGTATCGGTTATGGGGCCATCCGGAAGCGGGAAATCAACACTGTTATACAATATCAGCGGAATGGATCGTATTTCGTCTGGCAGTGTGAGGTTTAAAGGCCGCGAGATCAGCAGTCTAAAAGAAGAAGAATTGGCAAAGATCCGACTGAAAAAAATGGGATTTATCTTTCAGGATATCAACCTATTAAAGAACTTGTCCCTGATTGACAACATTATGTTTCATGCACTTGTAACAAAAGGGGCGGATAAAAATGCAATAATTCAAAAAGCAAAAAAACTGATGGAGATGACAGGGATAGAAAAACTTGCAGACCATACGATCACACAAGGTTCTGGCGGACAGCTGCAGAGAGCAGGCATATGCAGGGCATTGATCAATAATCCGGATATCCTTTTTGGAGACGAACCGACCGGAGCCTTAGACAGCAAATCGACAGAAGAGATTATGGCCATTCTGGCTGAGATTAATCAAAATGGAACAACGATCATGCTCGTTACGCACGATGTAAAGGTAGCTGCAAAAACAGAAAGAATCCTGTTTATGGTAGATGGAAAAATCGTTTCTCAGAAGAAAATGAGTAAATATGACGGACAGCAAGACAACAGTAAGAGAAGAGAAGAAAGCATTATGAAATGGTTAGTGGAGAATGGGTTATGATTTTTTTGATATCGGAATAATGTCCTGGAAATTAACTGACCTATGCAGATTCTATAAACGGATTATGAGACTGTCTTCCCAAATACATTAAATGCCTCCCGATCAAAGGGAGGCATTTCTATATCTAATAGGATTAGTTAAAATCCAACAACGGCTCACAGCATTTCTTAAATTTTTTCATACTTCCGCAAATACAATGATCATTTCTCCCTGGCATCTTATAACCAGCATTAATAAGATCTTGGATTCTCTTTTTCTTTACATTGGTTGCGACAATTTGCATTCTTTCATGTGCATATCGGTACGCTTGTTTGTGGCTCTCACAAAAATACTCGACGCAGGATTCGTTATTGGATTTGACTCTGTTGCGAGGACAGCCTCCATGACATAAATGAAGAAATTCACAAGACTTGCATTGGTTTGGTAAGTTGGGCTTTAGATCATGAAAATTCTCCATCAATTCATTTGTAAGCAGATCTTCCAGTGAATCAACTCCAACATTTCCTAATCGGTACTCTTCATGTATAAAGAAATCACATGGGTATGCGTCACCGTTTTGTTCTAAAACAAGGTGTTTGGGACAGGTTTCAAGGTGAGAGCATAGGCCGGCATGCTGATTCAGGTACACTGCTAACATGTCATCAAAGAAACGGATGGATGTCTGAGGCATACCATCGTTATACCACACGTCAAAAATATCGCATAAAAAATCACCATATTGTTTAGGAGTAATCAGAAAAACACCTGGTTTATTAATTTCCTGTGCACGAAAATCCATGCAGGGAATGAACTGAACAAAAGGGAAATTTTGTTGCTGATAAAATTTCATTAGATCAGCTGCTCTTGTAATATTATTCTCATGTAAAACGGTTAGGATATTAAAGTCTGCATTTGCTTCTTTAAGATACTCAATTCCGCGCATTATTCTTTTATAGCTTCCTTTACCAGAACCCGTGACCCGTCTGGCATCATTAATGTCTTCTGGTCCATCCAAGCTTACGCCGACCAGAAAATTATATTCCTTAAAGAATGAAGCCCATTCTGCATTTAGTAACGTACCATTTGTTTGAATGGAATTACTGATAATTGTGTTTCTTGGTGCATATTTTGCTTGTAAGTGAACCACTTTTTTGAAGAAGTCTAATCCTGCTAATAATGGCTCCCCGCCTTGCCATACAAACGATACATACCCTTTTGATATATTCATATATTCAATAATGAATTTTTCTAAAACAGTGTCATCTATACGACCAATATTCTGCGGCATCCCATTGCACTGACTATAGTAACAATAGTCGCATGCTAGGTTACATGCTTCAGAAACGGTTTTCCACATTACGGATGTTAATGCAGGTTTGAGTGTTGCAGTTCCTCCATAAGACATCATCTTCTTCTCCTTTATAAAATCAGGTTAAGAAAAAGGTTAGGTGAATGGAGGGAGTTTGTCTGTGATATTAATCACATGGCTATTGATGAGGTTAAATTTATAAAGTTAAATACGAGTATAAAACAAAGAGACAGGCGCATAAACAACCTGTCTTTTTTAGAGCTTTGTTTACTAGGTATTTAAGTACAGTATGATTCGTTACATCCGCAAACCGCTATCTATAACGGAATATCCAATCACTTATTCTTATACAGCTCAATAATCTGATACATCTGCTCAGCCATAACATCTTGAGCAGCGGTCATTAAATTGCTTAAATGAATTTGCGGCTGAGCCTGCAGCTGAGTTGCCATTTCAGTCACAGCAGCTAATGATACTTCTGTATTCACATTGATTTTTCGTATACCTAGATTGATCGCTTTTAATACTTGATCCTCAGGTGTTCCAGAACCTCCATGCAGAACGAGTGGAATTTGAATGGATTCTGCAATCGTTTTCAGAAGCTGGTGGTCTAATTTCGGCTCGCCTTTATACATGCCGTGTACAGTTCCGATGGATGCGGCAAGGAAATCTACATTGGTTTCTTTAACAAAGGAAATCGCTTCGTCAGGATCCGTTAGTCTTCCGTCTCCTTCTTCCTCATCAGAGAAATCTCCTTTTGCCATTGATCCGATCTCAGCTTCAACAAATACGCCTGCAGCATGTGCCATCTCAACGACATGTTTGGTTGTTTTCACGTTTTCTTCTAAAGAAAGAGCTGATCCATCGTACATAACAGAAGAAAAGCCTGAAGCAATAGCACGTTCAATTGTAGAAATTTCATAGCTGTGATCAAGGTGAAGTGCGACTGGAATTGAAGCTTGATCTGCCATCGATTTTGTAAATGCGGCAAAGGCTTCCAAATTCATATAATCCTTGTATCGTTCACCGTAGGCAATGATAACGCCCTTGTTTGCCCGTTCGCCAGCCTTAATGGCTGCTTGAACAGTTTCAGCATTATAGCAATTAAAAGCGGCAATTGCGCTATTTGTTTCTTCTGCTAGTTGAAGTAACTTTTTTGTTGTAGTAAACATTACAAATCTCCTTGTTATGTAGTTTAATTACAAGAATATCGTAATATATTACTCTATTTTTGTCGATATTTTGAACGAAAAGTGATAAAAATCACTTTTTTCTATTGTGAAAGCGTTTTTTATGTAGTATTATTACTACAAACTTATATGGAGGTGTGTAGATGTTAAGTTTTCAAGAGCGAATTCTTCAAAAAGAAGATTCCCTTACTGCCTCAGAAATAAAAATTATCGATCAACTTAAGAAACACGATAAACCATTTTTATTATCAATGAATGAGCTTTCTTTATTAAGTAATGTAAGCGAACCCAGTATCATCCGCTTATATCGAAAGCTTGGATATACGAGTTATCAAGAGCTGAAGGTTACCTTGGCTCAAGAACTTGCCAATCAGCACTCTAATTTAGCAGGAAATGAAACCGCAATCTTGGAGGAAGATTTAGCTGACACAGTGTTTACGAAAATAGGGGATCAGTTTTCGGCAGCGATGTCGATGACAAGAGAAAAGATTGTAGTACAAGAAATGGAAGAGGCTGTTAAGCTCATCGCTGAAGCTGGACGAATTTTCTTCTTCGGCCAAGGGCTCTCAGGTACGATTGCTGAAGATGGCGCTCATAAGTTTATGAGAATTGGCGGCACTGTTTTGGCAGAGAAAGATCCGCATTATCAGGCGATATATGCAAGCCAAATGACAGAGAATGATGTTGTCATTGCTATTTCGCACTCTGGTGAAACCGTCAACATTATTGAGGTGGTTCATATGGCTAAGTCAAGTGGTGCGACTGTCATTATGATTACGTCAAATGAAAATACGACACTAGCAAAAATGGCGGATATTTTACTTTTGACACAGGCACAAGAAACTGCAACGCGATCGGATGCGATGACAAGCAGACTCGTGCAGCTTGCCTTTTTAGATACTCTTTATACAAGAGTTGTAGCGGTTGGGGGAGAAACCATAAAGAAAGCGGTTAATAAATCAAGATTAGCTGTTACGAAAATGAAAAAATAAAAAAGTGAAACAATTGAAAACGCTATCTGTTCAATGTATTCACTAAAGGGGAAACGTATATGTTAACAGGAAATGCTTTAATTATTGCCTTTATTATTGCTTTAGCTGCACTGTTTTTGCTCATTATTAAATTCAAGTGGGATGCATTTGTCTCTCTTTTAGTTGTTGCCCTAGGTCTTGGATTTGTATCCAGTATACCTGTTCGTGATGTAGCGGGTATTATGGCAAGCGGATTCGGGAGTACTTTAACGGGTGTTGGTATTCTAATTGGTCTCGGAATTATATTTGGTCAGTACTTAGCTGCTTCCGGGGCAATTAGTAAAATTGCTTCGGGAATGCTTAAAGCATTTGGAATTAAAAAATCTCCTTACGCTCTAGCGGCAACATCCATTACCGTATCCATTCCTGTATTTTTTGATGCAGCATTTATTATTTTACACAAATTAATTCAGAGTCTTTCAGTGAAAACAAAGATTTCACTTTCTGCTTTTGTGGCAATCTTAGCAATTGGACTTATTACAGCACATAGCTTAATTATCCCAACTCCAGGTCCATTGGTTGTAGCAGACCAAACAGGTTCTGATATTGGAGTATTCTTCTTATACGGACTTCTTGTTTCAATCCCGGCGGTTCTTGTTGGAGGAGTGATCTATGGGAAGTTTATCGGGAAGCGCATTACAAATGAAGGACGCCTTCATGATTCAGAAGTTTCTGATGAAATGGTTGCAGAAGACAATACTGGCAGAAAAGAAATCTCAACAGGTCTTTCTTTTGCAATGCTGGCTCTTCCGATTGTCTTAATTTTATCAAATACGGTTGTGAACCTATTCTTTGCTGACAATCCTGAACATGCTGTTCCAACGTTCTTTGCCATTATCGGTGATAAAAACGTCGCATTGTTAATTAGTGTGATTGCCGCCATGTTTGTTCTAAAACCTTATATTAAAGAAGATACGAAAACGATTTTCTCAGATGCTTTCGATCAAAGCGGGATGGTTCTTCTTATTACAGGTGCCGGTGGAGCATTTGGAAAAATTGTTCAAGAAACAGGATTAGGCGATTTAATTATTGATTTAATGCAGGGATTAAGTATCCCAGCGTTATTGCTTGCTTTCTTATTCTCACAAATTCTTCGCGCATCCCTTGGTTCTGCAACGGTTGCTCTTGTAACCACATCAGCAATCTTAGGGCCAATGGCTGTAGAGCTTGGTGTATCACCAGTTTTACTAGGATTAGCGATCTGTGCAGGTGGTATTGGGTTATCAATGCCAAATGACTCTGGTTTCTGGGTTGTAAGTAAATTCGGACGCCTATCAATGACAGAAACATTAATGGTATGGAGCCTAGGCGGATTCCTGTCAGGTGTAACTGCATTAACAGTTGTTTATATTTTAAGTATGTTCCAAGGATTTTTACCAGGACTATAAACCTTTTAAATACTCTTTAATAAACTAGAAACGGAGATGACTAGAATGGCAAATAAAGTTGGATTTATCGGATTAGGAATTATGGGATTGCCTATGGTGCGCAACCTTTTGAAAAACGGAAACACTGTAACGGTTTTTGATATAAACAAAGCAGCGGTAGATACTCTAGCGGCAGAAGGAGCTCAGCCAGCTTCTTCGGGCAAAGAAGTAGCAGCGGCAAGTGATGTTGTGATTACGATGCTTCCAAAAGGAGAACATGTTCGCCAAGCGGTATTCGGAGAAAACGGAGTAATGGAAGGCGCACGTGAAGGAGCGATTATCATTGATATGAGCTCTGTCTCACCTGTCGAGTCAAAGGAAATGGCAGACATGGCTGCAAAAGGTGGAGCACGGTTCCTTGATGCGCCAGTGAGTGGCGGAGAACCAAAAGCAATTGATGGAACACTGTCCATTATGGTTGGCGGAGACGAAGAAGCCTTTGAATCTGTGAAAAATGTACTTCTTGCAATGGGTACAGATATCGTACGTGTAGGAGATTCAGGCTGCGGAACAACTGCGAAGCTGGCGAATCAAATTATCGTAAACTTAAATATTGCAGCCGTGTCCGAAGCGCTGATTTTAGCAGCAAAAGCGGGAATTGATCTTGAAAAGATGTACCAGGCAATCCGCGGAGGACTTGCTGGAAGTACGGTTATGGATGCAAAAATTCCAATGATTTTAGAACGTAATTTTAAAGCGGGCGGCCGTGTGGATATCAACATGAAAGACTTAACAAATGTAATGAATACAGCTCATGAACTGGCTGTTCCGCTCCCTCTTTCCAGCCAGCTGCTTGAAATTTTCCATAGTTTAAAAGCGGATGGCAAAGAAGCACTAGACCATTCAAGCATTGTTCAGCATTATGAAAAGCTTGCGAACATCGAAGTTTCTAAAGAGGTGAAATAACAATGGACACAGTAAAGGCTTCAGCATTACTATCGAATCTTAAAGAACTTAATCGAACTGACATCCAGGCACGCTTAGAAGCTGAACAAACGAATTTCAAGCACAAAGTTGTTGTATTGGACGATGATCCAACAGGCGTGCAAACAGTGCATGGAATCTCAGTTTATACAGATTGGACGAAAGAAAGCATTGTAAAAGGCTTTCGAGAAGAAAATCGTATGTTTTTCCTTCTGACTAATTCCCGTGGATTCACATCGAAGGAAACGAAGATCGCCCACGAGGAGATTGCACAGCGCGTTCAGGAAGTTTCCGCAGAAGAAGGGATTCCTTATATCCTGATTAGCCGTGGCGATTCAACGTTACGCGGACACTATCCATTAGAAACAGAAACGCTGAAAACAACGATTGAGCAGCAATCAAGCACTATATTTGATGGGGAAATTATCATGCCTTTTTTCAAAGAAGGCGGCCGTTTAACCATCAATAACATCCATTATGTTCAGTACGGAGATGATCTTGTTCCGGCTGGAGAAACAGAGTTTGCTAAAGACCGGACATTCGGCTTTCAGTCTTCGCATTTAGGTGAGTGGATTGAAGAGAAAACAGAAGGTGCGTTTACAAAAGAAAACACTATCTACATTAGCCTTGATGATCTTCGCTCAGGCAATAGTGATGCTGTAAAACAGCAATTAATGAGTGCGGCAAACTTCCAAAAGATTGTTGTGAATGCTGTTGACTATGTGGATGCTGAAGTGTTTGTCACTGCGTTATTACAAGCATTAAAAGAAGGAAAAACATTCTTATGCCGAAGTGCTGCTGCTCTCACAAAAGTTATAGGCGGGGTATCAGATAAGCCATTATTATCGAGAGATGAGCTAATCACAGAAGAAACAAATCATGGCGGTTTAATTGCAGTAGGATCACATGTACAAAAGACAACAGAGCAGCTGAACGAACTATTGGCAAGCGGACTAGTAACACCAGTTGAATTTGATGTACATCTTGTCCTTGAACCAGAAAAGTTTGAAGCAGAAATTAAACGGGTTCGTACAACATGTGAAGATCTAATTAAACAGGGAAAATCCGTTGTGTATTACACACGCAGAGAACGACTTGATTTGGGCGAAAACAAGAAAGAAGAAGAACTGCAGCTTTCTGTTAAAATATCCGATGCGGTCACAAGTATTGTTCGTGACCTAGAAGTCCGTCCGAATTACATCGTTGCAAAAGGCGGAATTACGTCATCCAGCATTGGCACGGTTGGACTATCTGTGAAACGAGCGGAAGTTGCCGGCCAAATTAAAAAGGGGATTCCTGTATGGAAAACAGGCGCAGAAAGTAAATTCCCAGGTGTTGCTTATATCGTTTTCCCAGGGAATGTGGGAACAAAAGATACATTAAAAGAAGCTGTTGAAGTATTAGAAGGAAAGTAATGAATATAAGATAAATGAAAGAGAGGCGTCTCAATTGAGAAGCCTCTCTTTTTTTCATCCTACAAAAATGCAACCTTCACGATATTATACAAGTTAATCAATATAATAATAAGAATGGCGATATTAAATATTTTTTCTACCTGGCTATTTGTGATTTTGGTGACAATGTTGGATCCGATCCAGCCGCCTAATATACCGCCTGGAATCATTACATAAAGCATGGATAGATCGTAGTCTCCAAAGCCGCCTGAAAAAGCAATTAGCAATAAAGCTGACAGCTGTGAAAAGAAAATGATAAAGATAGAATTAACTCCGGCATTCTTTGTGCTCATTGAGAATAGAAGGCATAAGATTGCCACATTTAATGGTCCTCCGCCAATTCCCAGAAAGGCTGAAAGAAAGCCAAGAGCACCGCCAACAAGAAAAATGATAATCCCATTTTTCAGCAGATAGGATTTCAAGCTGTGCTTCTTTTTAAAATAAATAAGAATCAGCGTTAGTAATATAGCTAATAAAGTGGATTGGATGATTGCAGTGATAGTTGGAACGTTCAGAGAGATAGCGATAACGTTAAAAACGGCTTTACCTGCAAGTCCGCCTAAAATCGATCCTGCAGCGAGGATCGAACTTGTTCCTTTATCAATTTTTACTTCCTTATTTCTCAGTTTAATCAATGACACAGCAGCCATTGATAATACGGTAGCGGCTGATAATACACCTATCGTTGGCAGGTCAAAGTCACCGAATAGGTCAAGCACAGGCTTGATAATCACTCCGCCCCCGAGTCCAGCAACAGCACCAAATACTGTAGCAATAAAACCAATAGCAAAATATAAAATAAACATAATCTTTCAGCCCCTAGTTTTTTCTTATGTCAGGATAACGTTTATGTATATATAGGATAGCAGACATCCTTTACTTTAAAAAATTCCATTATAGAATGAGGTATAACGAGAAGTTATACATAAGCTAACTGCCCAGTAAAGTGGGATACAGATGATATAATAAAACAATAAATGGAATCGTTTGGGAGGATCAGAATTGAACATTGATAATCTAAAAATGTTCTGCGCAGTAGTGGAAGAAGGAAGTATCACACAAGCTGCTAAAAAGGGTTATGTCTCACAGCCTGCTGTGACGAAACAAATCCGCCAGCTTGAAAATGTATACGGTGCAGCTTTATTTGATCGATCAGAAAATAAGTTGATTCTTACTGAAGCTGGAAAGGTATTATATCCGTACGCAAAAGAAATGGTCTTACATTATCAGAAATCGAAGGATGCCATCCAATACTTGCTGGAGGAGCAGGATATTAAGCTTAATGTGGGCGCCAGCTTAACAATAGGAGAGTATATCCTCCCTGAATTGCTGAAGCGATATTTGAACAGTCATGAGAATATCAAGTTTCATTTGGCGTTGAGCAACACACCTGATATTTTAGCGAAGCTTAAAATGAATGAGATTGATGTGGCCTTAGTGGAAGGCATGTTGGAAAAGGATAAAGAAGATCAGGAACTGCTGACTGAAAAGTTTTCAGAAGATGATTTAGTGTTAGTCACCTCGTACGACCATCGCTGGAAAGATCGAACTGAAATCAATTTAGAAGAGTTAACCGAGGAAAAAATGATTTGGCGGGAAGCAATATCAGGAACTAGGGGTTTAGTGGAGCAGTATCTTCATGAACGGGGAGTTTTAGTCAATATCCAAGCCTCAATTGAATTAGGCAGTTTGCAAGCGATTAAAAGTTCCGTAGAAGCAGGGCTCGGGATCAGCATATTGCCGAAATTAACGATTGCAAAAGAACTAAAATACAGCTTATTGAGAGAAGTGAAGATTAAAGATTTTCACCTTAAACGAGATTTATATGTAGTAAGGAAAAAGACACGTTTCAGCCAAGCGGGATTGGATCCTTTTGTTGACTTTATTAAAAAAAGTTCGGATTTTCCGAAATGACGAGAGTCCATTAGCTTTCTATAAGAGGCGGTCTATCAGTTGAAACAGCTGATCGGACAGCCTCTATTTTTGTATGAATTGCCAAAATCCATCATCATTCTTTCTCCTCCTCCAAACCTCTACAATTTAATACTTATTAATAAATATTTAATTCTCCCACTACTTTACTATTATTCAAATAATATCTAATTTTATATTTCTAACGTTTTTCAATAACATGTAGATATCCCTATCAGGTATGCCATTTATATAAACATCATTACAAATAAAAAACAAATTTATCATTCCTTCAAACAAAAGTCCGGGTATGTAAGGAGATTCAAAGGATACAGGGGTAATTTGAATGAATTTTCATAAATAATAAGCCGATTACACCTAAGTGTAAGCGTTTGTTAACTCAATAACTAACTGAACTCTAGGTAATTGGAATGGAGCAGTGCAGCTCTTTGAGAGAGGATTGACGTGGGTTGGGGCTGCAGTTAGATTGAAGGATGTAAAAATACTACTGAAAAGGGGGGGGGCAGCGATATCGTACTGAATTTGTGGAGGTTTCAGATTAAGAATTTCATAGGAACTTAATTTAAGCCATCGCTACATAAAACATAGGCGGAAGAGAAAAATGAAGAAAATAGGGAGGGCAACATGAAGAAAAAGCCAAAGGTGAAATTTAAACTGATCCTGCTGACATTAATCTTCAGCTTGTTGGTTTCACCATTCTCTGCTTTAGCTGCAGAAACAAGTCAGCCGTGGATGAACAAATCTCTATCAGCGAAAGAACGTGCACATTTACTTTTAGAGAAAATGACATTAGAAGAGAAAGTCAGCTTTGTGACAGGAAATCTTAATAATTTTTATGGATTTTATAATGAAGGATTAGATCGTTTAGGGATTCCAGCATTAACGATGGCGGATGGGCCGGCTGGTGTCCGTATTGCCAATCCAGATATTCAGGATAAAAAGTCAACAGCTTTGCCCGCACCAATTGCTTTAGCGGCATCATGGGATGAAAAAGCAGCACAAACATATGGAGAACTTATAGGGAATGAGGCATATAATACAACCCATAATGTTGTGCTTGGCCCTGGCTTAGATATTGCCCGTTTTCCTTGGGGAGAGCGTAACTTTGAATCACTAGGTGAGGATCAGCTGCTTCAATCTAAATTGGCTGTACCTTATGTTAATGGAATACAAAGTTATCCTGTTATGGCGACAGCGAAACATTTTTTGCTTAATAACCAAGAAACAGAACGATTTACAATCAACTCGGTTGCAAGTGAACGAGCGATTCAGGAAGTATATGCCCGTCCATTTGCAGATGTTATTCAAAAGGCCGATCTAAGCTCAGTGATGTGTTCTTTTAATAAAGTAAATGGAACAAGTGCTTGTGAAAATGGAACTTTATTAACAGATATTCTAAAAGATAAAATTGATTTTGAAGGTTTTGTTATGAGTGACTATGGTGCGAATTATACGACTGCTGAATCGGCAAACGCTGGTTTGGACCTAGAGACACCGGGTACTCCTTATGGACATTGGGAAGAAAAATTGCTTGCGTCAGTTAAAGAAGGACAAGTGTCAGAAGAACGAATTGATGACATGGTGTTCCGCATACTGACAGAGATGTTTAGCAAGGGATTATTTGATCAGCCAGTTCAAAACAATCTAATTCCAGCTGAAGAGCATGGAGAGATTGCACGGGAAATCGCTGAACAAAGTATGGTTCTTATGAAAAATGAAAAGAATGCATTGCCATTAGACAAAGATGCATTAGATTCCATTGCTGTTATCGGGCCAGACGCAGATAATGCTTCAGCGGCAGGCGGCGGAAGCTCATTAGTTATTCCAACCTATACAGTTAGCCCGCTGGAAGGAATTAAAAACTATGTAGGCGAAGATACAAAAGTAACGTATGCTCCAGGCAGTGACCCAATTAGTGCAGGAGATATTTTACCTGGCCCTTCAGCAGTTCCATCATCTCTATTAAGTCCTGGAGGAAATGGGAAAGAATCAGGTTTAAAAGGTGAATATTGGACAAATCTTCATCTTGAAGGTGAACCATATCTAACACGCACAGACAATCAAGTGAATTTTAATTTAGGTTTCTACAATTATGACGGGCTTAATGCACAATCACCTAAACTTCCAAAAACACCTGGTGAGTTTAATCGTGAGATGTCAGCGCGCTGGACTGGCGATATTGCTGCACCGGCGACTGGAGAGTATGTACTTTCCCTGTCCAGCCTAGGCACAGGAAAACTATATCTCGATGGTAAGCTTTTAATTGATAACGAAAGTAAAAAACTAGTTACAGATAAGAAAACAGTGTCACTGAAAAAAGGCGAAAAGCATCAAGTACGCATTGAATACAGCACAGGTGAAGCTGGGGACGCACAAGATTTTGGCGCGATGATCCGCTTTGGCTGGGAACCGCCAAAAGATGCAGTCGATACTAAAATTCAAGAAGCGGTTAAAGTGGCAAAAGATTCAGATGTTGCGGTTGTCGTTACACATACGTACGATAGTGAAGGTTATGTAGATAACAATAGTCTTGATTTGCCAAATAACCAAGCACAGCTGATTGAAAAAGTTTCGGAAGCAAATCCGAATACAATCGTTGTACAAATGAGCGGAAGAGCTGTTCAAATGGACTGGCAGGATGAAGTGCCGGCCATTGTTCAAGCTTGGTTTGCCGGACAAGAACAAGGGAATGCAATCGCTAATGTGTTATTTGGCGAAGCTAATCCATCAGGGAAGCTTCCGATCACATTCCCTGTTGATGAACAAAGTACACCAGTTTCTGATGAAATCCAATTCCCTGGAGTAGAAGGGGTTTCTGAGTACACTGAGGGAGTATTCACAGGCTATAAAGGCTATGAAAAAGAAGGAATCGAACCTGCTTTTGCCTTTGGTCATGGTCTATCCTATACAACGTTTGACTATAAAAACGTAAAGGCTAAGGCAAAGAAAAAAGGCAAAAACAAAGATACTGAAATTACGGTTGACCTGAATGTCCGCAATACAGGAGACGTAACTGGTTCAGAAGTTGTTCAGGTTTATGCAGGGAAATTACCAGCGAATATAGATACACCTGCCAAACAGCTAGCAGGATTTAAGAAAGTTGAACTAAAACCAGGTAAGCAGCAAAGAGTGAAAATAACACTTGATGCAAAAGTATTCTCATATTGGGATGAAAAATCTGATCAATGGGTTATGCCATCTGGAAAGGTGCCTATTTATGTAGGAAGCTCTTCTGAAGATATTCGATTAGTTGGCAGTGTTCAAATTCGATAAGTTCATTAAGTGAAAGCTGGGGTGCGTATGCACTCTGGTTTTTTCAATTAGGAGTCAATTGAATGAATTGCAGCTTTAAGGAGGGGATCATATGTATTGGAATAAGTCGTTTTTATTAGCAGGCATAATCGCGATTATAGGAGCAGCTTTTATCTTCATGAATCCTTCTCAAGATCGAACGGTTGACTTATGGTTAACAACAGCCGACCAGAAAAATCTATTAACCTATCAAGAACCAATCTCTTTGAAAGGGGAGCTTGCTCGAGATCTCCCTATCATTCAAGTGGATCCAAATGTAAAGTTTCAAACAATGGAGGGATTTGGAGCTGCAATTACAGGATCCGCAGCCTACCTAATGAACAATAAATTGAGTTCTGATCAGAAGGAGTCCCTGCTTAAAGACTTATTTACTGAAGAAGGCATCCATATGAGTTTTATCCGCCATACAATTGGAGCTTCTGATTTCTCTGTTGATCAAGACGGCAGCCCGGCAAGTTTTACTTATAATGATATAGAAACAGAGCATGACTATAATTTAGATCACTTTACAATAGAGAAAGATAAAGATGTTATAACCCTATTGCAGGATATAGTGTTTAAGAATGAACAGATAAAGATATTTGGCACTCCATGGACAGCTCCTGCTTGGATGAAGACTGAGAAAACTTTAAATGGCTGGTATTTAGATTACGAAAATAAGAAAGTTTATCAATCTTATGCCGATTATTTTGTGAAATATATTGAAGCCTATCAGGATAAAGGAATTCCGATTGAGGCTATAAGCATTCAAAATGAACCTGAATTTACTTCAGATTCATATCCGAGCATGAGCATGAGCGCTGAAGAACATGCGATGTTTATAAGGGAATATCTTGGTCCAGCATTTTTAAAGAATAATATTTCGACGAAAATTATTGGGTTTGATCACAATTGGAGTGAAGGGCTGGATTATGTAAGTTCATTATTACATGATGAGGAAACAAGAAAATTTACAGATGGAACAGCTTTTCACTGTTATGAAGGGAATCCTTCTAGCATGTCCGATGTTCATGCTGCCTACCCAGACAAAAACATTTACCTGACGGAATGCAGCGGAGGGGAATGGAGTGCAGATTTTGGAAGTAACTTAAGCTGGTATATGAGGAATCTGCTGATTGGCGGAACTCGAAATTGGGCAAGTACAGTGATGCTGTGGAATACAGCGCTTGATGGGAATGGCGGACCGGCCAATGGTGGCTGCACCAATTGCAGAGGTATTGTAACCATCGATCAGAACAGCGGCGAGGTAAGCAAAAATGTCGAGTATTATGCAATTGGACATGCAAGTAAGTTTGTAGAGCCAGGTGCAGTAAGGATCGGGTCGACAAGCTACAAAGGAGACCTTGAATCAGTGGCTTTTAAGAATCCTGACGATTCTATTATATTGATCATGGTCCATTCTGGAAAAGAAGAGCAATCATTTCAAGTAAACCTTAATGGTGAGTTTTTTTCTTACACATTGCAGCCAAATAGTGCTGTTACTTTTAAATGGGATTATTAAATAGGATTATTCAACTATTATTTAGGTATAGTAATATGACTGATAGTAAATCGATCTTTTCAGAATAATTTATTTATATTTTTAACAGGAAGTTATAAAGACCTTTTGTCAGTCTTTAAGGCTGTTAAGAGGTCTTTCTTTATCCTTAGATATTATCTGTGCTCGCCACACCTTTAAATTTCTTTAACAATGTAATGAATTTTTAACATTTGAAATACATTCAAATCCATAACTTTTCTTTGAGGAAAATTTAGTGTGATAGAAATACAGAATTTCTATCACGCCCCTAATTAGCTGTAAATTTCAATCATAATTTAATATATAAATACTTATAAACTGTACTCTTAATCAATTACTAATTACTAGAAAATGGTTAATTTGGCCTATTAATACCATTAAGTCATACTGTTATATTGGTAATGGAAAAGTCAAAAATGTAAGAAATATTGAAAAATTGAAAAAATAAGGGAGGCGAAATTCATTTTGATGTTAGAAATTCAAGATATAAAAAAACGATTTGGTAAAAAAGAGGTTCTTAGGGGTGTTTCTTTTCAAGTTGAGAAGGGTGACTTCCTCGCTATTATTGGCAAGAATGGAGCTGGCAAAACGACTCTAGTTAATATTATTTGCAAACTTCTTAAGCAAGACAGCGGGACAATATCTTATAGCTTTCACGAAGGTCAGCTATACAATAAAATTGGTGTGCAAACACAAAGTGGAGACTTTGATGACCGTTTAAAGGTTCAGGACATGTGTGAGTTATGGAGAAAAATACATAAAGTTGAAAAAGAGCAAGTAGATCAGCTGCTGGAAAAGTTTGATTTATCAGAAGTGAAAAAGCAATATATTAAAACATTGTCGGGAGGGCAAAAGCAAAAATTAAATATTCTTTTAAGTCTAATCAATGACCCAGAGCTTTTAATTTTAGATGAGCTGACAACCTCATTAGATGCAATTAGCAGACATGAAATGAGGAAGTATTTAAAAATGCTTAACAGCCAAGGGAAAACAATTATTATGGTCAGTCACTATATGGACGAAGTAGAGGAATTATGCAATAAGGTTGTGCTGATGCGCGACGGGATTGTTGAGAGTACATCTACGCCAAATGAGCTTGTCGGGAACAGCTATAGTAATTTACAAGAATATTTCGTGAAAAGTGTATAAGACAGGAGGAAAATATGAATACAGTAAATGCCTTGTTTGAACTAGAAGTAAAGAAGCTATTAAGAACATGGATTATATTAGGGTTCGGAGTAATTGCTCCTATCTTTTTCTTAGTTATGCAAACAGAAATCAGCAATAATACATTAGAACTTTATGGAATGGAAGTTGCTGCTATAGATTTTACGTTTCCCATGTTTGCGTTCCTGAGTATTGTTGTTCTGGCAATAGGGAATGTTGGAATTGGTTTTTCTTATATGAGAAGTATTTACTTTTTTAGAAGATTGCGATTAGCCTCCGTGAAAAGCATACAATTCATTACCGCCAATTTTTTTGTACAATTCCTTTGTGCTTTATTTACATTAATTGTACTAATTGCTGTTGCGGCAACTAGATACTCACTCACACTTGAAGGCAAAAACCTTTTAAGTTTTGGATTAATTCTCGTCTTATCCTTTATGATGTGCTATTTTATTGGCGTATTTATCGGGAACCTGACAACAGACCCAAAAACGAGCCAAACTCTGTCAATGGCTGTATACTTTGTGATCATCTTCTTAGGCGGCGTTACTTATCCTGTCGAGCTAATGCCTGATTTTATGCAAAGCATCGCAAATATTCTGCCAACAACACATGCTGTAAAAGTGCTTCAAATCTCATGGAATGGCGGAGATATTTGGGAAGAGATTCACTTAATCTATATTATGGTAACGACAGCTTTATTCGCATTACTGTCTGTCAAATTCTTCAAGTATGACTAAAACGATTAGAAAAGAGTCTGTTGATTTGATTCATCCTTCCATTAATGGAGTTGAACAAATGAGGTTTGACAAACTGCCAGTGTTTTTAGTTAGAAAAAATAATATTCCGATTCATTATATACAGAAGTTTAGCTCCCCAGGACTACACCGCAAGATTCAAATCCACCAGGAATCTCAGAATAAATTAAAAGGTTATATTGATCACTTTATTAAAAATATTGAAGTTGTAATAAAGGAAGTTCACGATAATCAAGAGCGTAAAAAGCTAATTAATTTAAAGAGAGATATCTACAATTTAAGACCTCGTTTTGTTAATAACATTCAGAAAAACAAAGAAATTCTTTTGCAAACCAGCTTATTTGAACAAGCAGATGCGATACAGCAAGAATATCAGCTCTGCCATTCTTTACTTGAAGAAATAAGAGAGTATTTCGAAGACAAGAAACATGCGGAGCGCTCTGCTCTTTATGGGGCATTTTCCAAAGAGTCTACATTAATGAACACACTTAAATTTATTCAGCCGACAATCATGGAAAAGGCAAGGAGCTACTTTGATCTGCCGGTTGAAGAACATGGCGTTAAACAAAGAAAACTGGATTATACCCTTTTAAAACTATTAACTCGAGCCACTCTGAAAACCAGCCCTTTTAGTACCCTTACAAAAGTTGGCTTAGGTGAGTTTAGTGATCGTTTACCCATATCTAAAGAGATTACAGAAGGGCGGCAGTATACGGTAACCAATTTAAATATAACGTATATGCTGCGGGTATTTGAAAGAGTGCTCTTAAGGCCAAGTGTCATAAAGAAACTATCATTTCGCTTTAATGAAACCTTAACGGTATTGGAGAATCATTTTTATTGGACCACATTGGCTGATTATCCGCAAAAAAGGAAGAAAATATATCGAACAGCAGATACCTTAATTAAGATTAAATATAATTCTTTAATGGGTTCTATTCATGAAAGATTAAAAAATCAGGAAATAGTTTCATATGGAGAGCTGGAAAGTGTCTTTGCTGAGTTAGGGATTAATAAACAGCAAGCTCTGCAATATATAACAAAACTTGTAAGTAATGATTTTATACAGCCACAAAGAATGCTAAAGGAACAAAGCAATCACGTTTTAGCTGACTTTCTAAAACAGATCGATGAGTTAGAGGTCAAAGGTGAAGATGAAACAGTGTTTAAAGTGTATCAGGCGCTATCTCAAATGAAAAATGAGTTAGAGGCGTTTGATCAGTTAGATGTAAAACAAAGCTACATCAGCTACCAGAAAATAAATCAGTTATTTAAAGACATTTCAGCAGAATTGCAAATGCCTCCGCTAGATGAAAAATTACTGATTTATCAGGACTTTTTATCTGAGGAAAAACAGTACTTAAATCAGGAAGAATGGGCAGAGCGGGATCACCAATTAGTAACATTTCAGCATTTTACTATCATATTTGATGCTGTCTTAAGACTGCAATATATATTAGGCAGAAGTGTATTTGAAAAATATGGTGATATGCGGGTTTCTCTCAAAAGCAATGAGCAGGAGGATGTCATTGAGGAATTGCTAAATGCCATATTAGAGCATGCCGGAGAAATATGGGGCAGCCAATTCACAGAGACTGTTCCTGGTTCTGACATTGAAGAAATCAATGAGCTGGATCATGCAAAAAATCGTTTTATTCAATATTTAAAAAAGCAGGCAATAGAAGAGAATCTGGAAGTTATTAATATTACGAATCGATATGTTCAAGAATTAATAGAAGGCATCTCTGCAGATTTAAGTGACTATGTACAGTCCAATAGCTTTTTTATCCAGGAAGAATGCAAAAAAGGACAAATGGTCATTAATAATATGTATGGCGGTTATCTTTCGTACTTTTTAAGATTCTTTCATAACATGGAGGGAATTGCAGATTCTCCTCAAGTATCTCAATATATCAAAAAGAATGTTCATGCCAGGAATATAATCGACATTTATAAATCTTATGGCTTCAATGCAAATGTTAGACCTAAAGTTACTGAATATAGCATTGATGTGCCAAATAGCAGGATTTCTGACGGAGAAGGCTTTGCAGGCATTTTCAGCTGGAAAGACCTTGAGATTCAATACAACCATAAAACAAAGAAAGCGGATGTTTTTGCAAAAGGACAGCAAGTCAATATTCTATTTTTAGGTTCATTAATGACTAGGCTCATTCCGTCTATTAGTGCGATGCTGCATGCTTTTTCTGCAAATGGAGTTTTATTTAGGGATATTGGATCCATCCTGCTGGATGAGTTTCTGCTAAATACAGATGGAAGTTTTACAGTTAAGGCTTTTCCGAGAATTACACTCGAAAAAAGCATGGTTTTAAGCAGAAAAAGCTGGCTTGTAAATACAAATGCAATAACAAACCACTCTGATGATGATATGGCAAACTATCTCGATTTTATTGAATTTATTGACCGTTATCAAATTCCGCATAGAGTATTTCTGCGCAAAAAGAGCGGACAAGCTGATGAATCAGGTGAGAACGAAGAAAATGCCGATGGAGCATTTGAAAAACCTCAATATATTGATTTTACTAGTCCGCTGTTATGGAATTTATTTAAAAAGGAAATTGAAGGGTCATCCTATTTTCTGTTAACGGAAATATTGCCCGATTTTAAAGGCACAGAGACTGAATTTGTTGAAGAATATTTAGTTGAATATACATCAAAAGGAGTTAATTGATGAAAGAAAAAGAATTTCAGCTATTTAAAATTTATATTTATGAATCGCCCAATTTAAGGAAGTTTTTTTATGAGCTATTAGAAATACTTCATAATGAAAATCACCTGTTCCGTCAATGCATCCTGTTAAAAAGCTGGGTTCAAGGACCGCACTTTCAGCTTTATTATCAGGTTCCAAGTGAGGAATATCCAGAACGAGTGAATGGCAGAATAGAAGAATTAATAAGAAAAAAGTTATCAAGCTATGAAGATACATACACAGATGAGCAATACGGGAAATATGAGCAGATTTCAGAACGTCTTGCTTTAGCAGAGCGCTACACTGGAGATTATCTGCCGCTCATAAAAAATCATTCAATTGAACAAGGTACAAGTGATTTATCTCATATTCATTCTGTATACGACCTTGATCTATACAAACAAATTGAAATAATGAAAACAGCATTTTTTATTTTAAACTACAGCGAACTAGCAAACCTTAATGATGAACAGAGAGAATTACTGTGTTTCAAGTTTATGATCATTGCTGCAGATCAATACGAGATTTCATTTGGAGATGAAACATATAAAGGAACAAAGTACGGATATTTATCCTTTAAGTCACACTATGAAGGATTCTTAGCTCAGCTGCAGAATGTGGATGCATTTAAAAAAGACGCTATTTTACAAAAGATAAATGATCGGTCAGCCATAATGGATCAGTTTATTACGGAAGAGTTTTCCTCTTTTGTAAAAAATGTTGAGGCGGGATTACCCGATGATAATCTTGCAGATTTCCATGTTTTGAACAGATGGAAGGAAATGGTGATTAAACTGAAAGAAAGTATTAAAATTGCCTTAGATTCTAATAAGGTGAAATTAGAGGAATATCATGATATCGCCTCATTTTTAAATACTTCTAAGGAGATAAGTCAATTTCATGATGAATTTGTTAAAGATGATGCATTTAGATCTTTCTCTAAGTCAAAAGGTTTCTTAACATATCGGCTGCTCGTTAACTTTTTGTATCAAGTGTTTCCGTTTTTTAATATATCACCATTGCAAAAAAATAAGCTCTGTAAGCTTATAAGTGAGAATGCACAAGATCATTACGATTTCTCATGGCAGGACTTAAAGAAACTTAGAGGCGATTCATACGAAGGTGATGATATTTACCAAAATATCGGAAGTGGGGAAGGGTAGGGACGAGAGACTATGACTCAGCTTATTAAGGGGGATATTTGGTTAACAAGCCATAGTGACAAAATAGACATTAAGACAAAAAACAAACGATTTCAGATAAGTGATGCAAAAACCGTCACTGCTTTAAATAAGGTGTTTCCAGATATGAATAAGATGATACTTTCACGGAGTGATATCGCTAATCTGGAGCATGATCAAATAAATCTTTTCATGAATAAGTTTCTAAGTGCGAAGGGAACAGACTCGCTAAAGCAGCCTGCTGATTATGAATATATCAATATATTGGAACAGGCATCAGATCATGAGAATGCGTTAGAGGCTATTCATAAAACAGATGGGACCAGCCTTCTTATAGTGGTGCTGCCAATACAGACGGTTCCATATATCTTTATTGGAATGAAACAATCCATTTTAAGTTTTATCCTAAGCAAAGACTTGAAGATACGAAGCGGAAATATTCAGCCGATTCATTCTATGAATTTAAAAAACTCTATAGACTATTGTTTATTAGGTCAGATTGATCAATCGAAACTGCATTTATTTACTGTGAATGATGATGATTCTGATCGATTTACCCCGGTGAATATAGTAGATGATCTTGTCAGTGTGGGGGAAATGGAGAATCAGCAAGAACTGCTTCATTTTAAAGAGAACAAATTTTTACATGAACCTATAAAAGAATTAAAGAATTTTATAAAGCAAACTCCCTATTTGTTCGGGGGCTTTGGATATGGTGATTTAAAGCAGGTGCCGTTTAATATTGCACAATTTACATACATGAAGGAGCACAAAGAAGTCTCTCATTTATACAGTGATACTCATCCTCTCCATGCATTGTTCCATGTATTTAAAGAGGGGATGAGCAAAATGTTAAGTGAAGCTGAACCTGACGGTGAAGATTGTCATTGGCTATGCTGCTCTAATGCGGAAGAACTATATAGTAAAGGAGTTATTCCTTTAATCTTCCATTATTATAGAAATCACTTCCCGGCTCAACTAGAGAGTGTTCATACTAAGTTAAATGAACAGGAACTGGATTCTGAAATATTAAATATGATTCTTAATGTTCATAAAGATCATGCTGCGGCACAGGATGTTCAAATCGTACTGGAACATATACAAGGTACAAATTTTTATTGTATACAGATGGCTGCAAATGGGTACGTCCTGCTGACCGATTATGATGTGAACGCTAATAGGTTATTGAATAACGGTGTACAGCAATTTTATGCAAAATTTATTCAGAACAAAATGAGCATCAAGGAAGATAATCGAAAATTCGATTTTAATCACGGTGCCATTATAAAAAATATTATGGCAGAATTCAGTGTTCTTGATCATTCCGAGGATGTAGGAACAGAGACAGAAAATTTCCTGCGGGCGAACAACTTAACGATTCATCTATCACCTTGGAAATATAACCATTACCTTGAAAAAGCAAATCTTAAATGTTTGAAAATAAAGCTGGGCAGCTTTCAAAATGCTTATGGGGAAGCGGGAGGTGAATAGAAGTGCAGCTTTTTATATTAGACCGCGAGTCTGTACTGCAAAATGAGTTCATCTATCAGTTTAGGATGCAAAACGATCTTCATGTTGTGAAAAATGTAAAGGATGTTAATCCCAATAGTATTCTGATCGGGCTATATGACTTTTTTGACTATAATTATGAAAAAGAAGCTGTAAAGTACTGTCAGGAGCATGGGATTAGCTACCTGCGGGCAAATTTATTATTTGAAACAGCAACAATTGGTCCCTTTTATACGGAAAATAGCAGCTGTATTGATTGTTTGTATGAACGCTTGTCTGTCAACCAGCCAGAAGAGCTGATGGTTTTATATCGCAATTATGATTATAGTGCAGATTTTCTTGGTGAAAAGCACTTAATCTGGAGAAAGGAATTCATCACCTTTGTATGTCAGGAATTGATCTCTTGGCTGCAGATTTTTCTCCAGAGCCCAAAAGAGATCACAAATAAAATCGTTGTCATTAATGATGACAAGAAAAGTATTCAAGAGCATCAAATAAATAAAAATGAATATTGTGATTCATGTTTTCATCTGCCAGACGATTCTGAGGAGCTTGGATCCATTCACTTAAAAAGCCGCTTAAAGCCTGCGAAAGACAAATATCGATTACGGGAAGACTTTGATCCGAAGGTCTTTAAGGAAAGAATGGTCGATTTAAAAACAGGTAAAACGATGCATAGTTACTTTGAAGTAGAGTCTAAATATGTTCCGATGGTGGGAACTGAAAATTATATTGAACAAGGTGCAAATGAAGGAGCATTTGGACGCACCTTTGATTTTCAAAGCTCAGAGTTATCCGCCTATTTAGAGGCTTTAGAGCGATATTCAAATGTAGTAAACCGAAAATCCTTCAGCCGAATTTACGCTTCTTATAATGAAGTAAAAGAATATGCTATAAATCCTCATGAACTGACATTGCATGATGATGCGTTAAAAAATGAATACTTTAGGCTGCACAATTATTCTGAGGATTTAAAGTTCCAATGGGTATGGGGGTACTCATTTAAGAAAAAGAAGTCTGTTCTGATGCCAGAGCAAATGGTGTTTTATAAGGATGAATTAGTAAGAGATAAACCGAAGCGTTTTGTGTATGAAACATCGAATGGGTGTGCCTTAGGATCAACGATTGAAGAGGCGGTCCTTTATGGGTTGTTTGAAGTAATTGAGAGAGATAATTTTCTAGTTTCCTGGTATAACCGATTAGATCTTACTGAAATAGACATTAGCGGGTTAGACGAAGATTTTCAAATTTTACATGGACTTATTGAGGCAGATGGCTATAGAGTGACATTTTATGATACGACGATGGAGCTGGGTATTCCTTCTGTGTGGGCTTTTATGGTGAATGAAAATGAAGATGCAGTTGTTAAGACATATTCAGCTGCAGGGTGTCATTTTAATCCTGAAAAAGCTCTTATGAGTGCATTTATTGAAGTTGTTTCGTCAGTGCCTGTCTACAATAAAGTGTTTGGGGAAGAGCATTTGGTAGAAAGGAAGAATGTAATCTTTTCGGATGGAGACAAAGCGACTGAATTTCAGGATCATGTATTGCTCTATTCACACCCTGAAGCATTGGAGCGGCTAGACTTTTTATTAAATAGTACACAAAAGAAAACATTAAATGAATTATATCCAGAATGGTATACAACCGATCATTTTAAACATGCTGATTTAACAGCTGATTTAAATGAGCTGATGGATCGTTTATTTGAGCATTATGATGATGTATATGCAGTTGATATTTCGGGTGATTTTATCAAATCATTTGATCTTCGATGTGTAAAAGTATTTGTTCCTGGCATGTTAACAATGACTTTTGGACATCAATATCGCCGTTTGAACATGGATCGAATTATCCAGGGTCCTGTAATGGCAGGACGAGTACATCAGCCAATTGATGAGAGGGATGTTAATCCATTTCCGCATCCATTCCCTTAAAAGGAGGATTGTATGAATAACAAATGGGTTTCCTTGCATATTTTTGACCATGATATGAGAAATTATGATCCTTTCATTCTATCAATATATGAAAAAATGACGGATTATAAAAATTCCGGACTGGTACAGAAATGGTTTTTTATCCGATATTGGGAAGGCGGACCACATCTCCGCCTGCGATTTATAACGGAACAGCAGGATTTGCTGATTGAACAAATCGAAAATCATGTGAAGTTATACTGGGCAAACACACCAGATGAAAAGCCTCTGACTAAAGCAAATTACTATCAAAACCATCAATTTGACGGTGAAACCATTTCGATGGAAGAACTGCCCTGGTATGATCATCGGAGTGTGCAAAACATCCCGTACCTGCCGGAAATTTCCCGGTATGGCGGAAAAGAGGTTATGAGTTATTCAGAGTCGATATTTATGCAATCAAGCGAGTTAATTTGCTGCTTACTGAAAACATTAAAGCCAGATTCTGCTAAAAAGTTTATTGCAGGACTTGCGCTTACAAGGATCTTAATAGAAGAGCTGCTGGAGTTCGAGGATATGGAGGATAATAAACAATTTACGATCTTCTATAAGAAATATTGGGAATCCTTTGCCGCTGGTCATGAAACAAATGACGTGATGAAACTATTTGCTGCTAATGAGAATAGTATATCCAAATTTTACGCTGCACTAAATAATAATGGCACTGTAAAAACATATATTCAACTAATGAAAAAAGAACTGGTACAAGTAAGGGAAGCTGTAGAGGATGAATTATATATTCATAGAATTGCTGCTTCTCATATACATATGACAAATAACCGCTTTGGGATTTCTCCGTTTATTGAATACTGTATCAGTGATTATTTAAGTCAGCATTTTAGCAGTAATCAGTCCGGGATAGGAGGGGCTGTCCTTGAAAACCCTGCGGGAATATAAAAATAAAATACATTACTCTTTCTTTGACTCTGAGCTTTTTCAGCAGATGGAGCAGCAAAATAAAATCATCCATGATCTGTGGGAAGAACAAAGACCAAATCACCACTATGATTTTCCGGCACATCAATTACAAAGTGAATCAGCTGACATAATCGAAATACCCCTGCTGAAAAAAGAGAGTGTGGAAGAAAAGGCTAGAGTTTTCTTAGATCGGCGTACACATTCACTAGCTGAATTTGACTGTCAATGGTCAAAAGATGAAGTGTTCAAATGGATGAACCTCTCTTTTGGTGTATCGGGAGAAAAAGAAATTCCCTATATAAATAAAAATGGTGAATCAGCACATAAAACATTAAAGCTTAGAACATATCCATCAGGCGGATCGATGCTTCCGATTGAGCTCTACTTCTATTTGAAAGATGTCGAAGGATTAGAAGAGGGTTTATATAAATATCATGGCGACGATCATTTAATACAGCGATTGAAAGGGAAATCAGCACTGGAGCAGCTTGAAGAGCTCTCTCCAATAACGAATTTAGAACTGGAATTTCCTTTTTCATTCAAGAACACGAAAATATTAACTTTCATGGTTGCCAATTATAAATGGGCATTTGCAAAGTATGGACTCTTAAGTAAAAGGCTGGCCACTATTGAGGCTGGGCATATTGGACAAAACATTCAATTAGCTGCGACGATTTTACAAAAAAAATCTTTGCCAATGTGCGGCTTTTATGAAGATAAGGCAGAAGAATTTTTAGAAATTGATAATCGGGAGAGCAGTTGTATTTATATGGTCGCTTTAGGATAGATAAGGGAGGGGTTCATTTGGCTGCAGCACAATTATTAGACAATCTTATTTCCATTAATCATAGAATTGATCCATATTATGAATTGCAGCTAATGGACGATCATTTACTCATAATTAATAAAAGCTCTAAGCTTCCAAAGTATAAAATACCTGTACATAATTGGCATTCTGAAGAGCTCGTTATCCTTCAAAAATGGTCCAGCGGTTCAGCCGTTGAGCACCAGCTGAGGGAGATTGAATTAGCGGGCAGGCAGTCTAATTTACTGGCTCTGATCAGACATTTAAAGGACAAGATCTTCATTAAGCTTAAAAACTATAAGGTTAGAAATTGGCTTTATAATGGTTTATCCCAATATCAAGACATGATCAGCCTTCGGGAGCATTATCATTTATATCAGAATTTAGTGGGAAAAACAGAGAAAGATCATTTTCATT
Source organism: Cytobacillus gottheilii (assembly GCF_018582665.1). NCBI lineage: Bacteria > Bacillati > Bacillota > Bacilli > Caryophanales > Bacillaceae > Cytobacillus > Cytobacillus gottheilii. The sequence continues at coordinate 467,330 of NZ_CP071709.1, forward strand.
TTATCATTTCACAAGAATTTATAGATCTTCCATTTACAAATAGATTAATAGAAATTGGCAGCTGCTCAAAGCTGAATGAGGATGTATTCCATCATGAAATAAAAAACCGATGGGTCATTATAGCAGCTAATCAAGAGCTAAGCTATTTTCAGCAGCAGCAGATATATAGACTGGGTGAAAGGAATCCATTTATTCTGGCTTTTACCTTAGACTTGAAAGAACAAAGAATGTTAATGGGGCCAAGACTAAATCAAAAAATTCATGGGTGCCTCCATTGTATTGATTCAATTGATGAAAAAATAATTGAACATAGTGCCAGTGCTGGTACAACAGATGATGAATTAAAAGATTATTTTTTTAGAGCAATAGAATCTGAGATGCTGGATCTGATGATCGATGAATCTTATCAGTACAATAGCGGCTTCTCAAGTACTATAGGAAAGCAATTTATTTTTGATTTACAGAATGATTATGTTGCATACAAGCAGATTAGAAAAAATATGGCTTGTCCAGTTTGTATGAATATGGACCTGAAAGGAGGTGAAAAAGATGAAAAACGAATTGAATTTGGATTTGGATTTTGAAGTAATTGAGCTTGATGATGTAACTGCTCTTCCAGAAACAGCTGCATCAAGCGGAAGCTCAGGAGACAATGTGTACTCAACATGCGGCTCCAGCTCTTGCTGCTCTTCTTGCTGTACTTGATGAACGAACAGAACAATTAAGGAGGTGAAAAAAATGAAGGTAGATGTGAACCTAGACTTAGATTTTGAAGTAATCGAACTTGATGATGTAACAGCTCTTCCAGAAACAGCTGCATCAAGCGGAAGTTCAGGAGACAATGTGTACTCAACATGCGGCTCCAGCTCTTGCTGTTCTTCTTGCTGTACTTAATGAAGGAATCAAATCATCACATCAATATTAGGAGGTGAAAAAGATGAAAAACGAATTGAATTTAGATTTGGATTTTGAAGTAATCGAACTTGATGATGTAACTGCCCTTCCAGAAACAGCTGCATCAAGCGGAAGTTCAGGAGACAATGTTTACTCAACATGCGGCTCCAGCTCTTGCTGCTCTTCTTGCTGTACTTGATGATTTGACTGATCAATGGACACTGGGAATGTTCATTGATCAGTCTCCTCTTTCTGAGAGTATCAATTCCTGCTTATTGATGTAACTGCCCTTCCAGAAGCAGCTGCTTCGTAATCCGCTATTCACATTATATGCAAAGCGGATTATGATCATACATCTTATATAGGTCATCATACGTCTCATAAAAGTAATCTTATCATAAATCTGAAAAAACAAAAATCTAATGTGAATTATATGTGAGCTATAAGAGTCTCTAAAAATATCGTTATCTTTTTTATTTACTTATTATGAAGGAGTTAAACCATGAGGAAATACTTGGTAAATATTAATCAAGAGGCCAGCGGATTATTTGACATTAAATTAACATATAAAGAACCCCTTCTTTTAAGTAAGGAAGAAAGGAAGATAAAACTTCAATCGTATCAGCAGATGATCGCATTTCTTACCCAAGACCGCTTTAGTGAATACATCTTTTTTAAAAACAAAGCAAATGGCAGAATTATCGATAGAATGTTACAGCTTTTAGAAGAGAGAAGTTCCTCTTTAGGTAATATTCATGTGATCGAGCAAGTATTTGAGCCAGCTAATGAAAGTCCGCTTATAAACTCTCTGTTAAATGGCTTCAAGACCTTTATTACAGGTATGTATCCGCCGCATTTTCATTATACAAAATTAAAGCATCTTTTCTTAGAAACAGCAGATATAATGCCGCATCATGATACACAGCAGCGCTTATTGCACTCTAGTAATATTAACTCTTCAATCATATTCCGCTCCGAAGAACGAACCCATCATCCTGATTGGTTTGGAATTGCACAATTGCAAATTCAAGAGATTGATGATGGTTTCTCTGTCAAAATACATACTCAAAACCAAATTTATAACCAGAATTTTACCCTGCTTGGCTTTAACGAATATTTCAGCAGCCAAACAAAACTTAACCATACCGACAATCCAATATTTTTAACAATGAATACAAACGAAGACTTTGAGATGTTTTCGAGCCTATTGAATGATTTCTATAATGGCGGTTTTATGTCAGTGAAAGAAATACTGCCTCATATAAAAGATGAATGCATGTGGGCACAAAAATCGATGTGCTCCTTAAAAACAGGAACGAGGATGGCTTTAGGAGACGGTGAGAAGGTTTTGAATTCACCTGTTTGCTATACCGTTCAGCCTGATCAAATCATTCATCAATCATTAAATGATTTATTTGAGGAACGTTATTCGAAAGCCTTTATTTTATCTAATTGCAGCATATGCCCAGTGGTTCATCATTGTCCAAGCTGTGTCAAAATGATGGCTGAAACAGAACTAAAGGAAACATACTGTCAGATCCGCCAGCAGCAAGTCTTTGTTCAAGATTACATAAGAATCAGAAATATATTAAAAAGTTTTGTGAATAGCAGATTAGATCAATTAGCAGAATCAGATGTGATTCAATTTTCCACTAAAGAAAAGAAACTATTTTACCAAGCAGATCATATTCAAGACCAGCCTGTTAGTTATCAGAGTTTTTTTCTATTTTTAATAAAAGATGAAGTTTATATATTTATAAATCACTCTATGAAATTTTATAAAATAAATACCCCGCTTGCTGTTATCCTTGAAGGTTCTATTTATGAAGAGAGCAGGGAAAATATTCAAGAATTTATGATGAAAACGTACGGTTTAAATGGAAACTCGTTTGAAAAGCTTTTATCCATGGCTAATCTGTTTGGTGAAAAAGCTGGAATTAGCATAAACGTTAAAAGGGTGGAGGAGCATGCAAATGGACGATTATAGAATCATACATCCAATACTGCCTCGTAAAGATTATGGGAAAATAGAGAACGTGACAAAAGCAGAGGGTGTCTATGTATATAGCGGTGATAAAGAACTATTGGACGGGATTGGCGGCTTGTGGAATGTCATTTTAGGACATGGAAATAAAGAGATCGAGCAAGCCATTGCAGAACAATTGGCGGAAGTTGGCTTCATTAATCCTTGGACATGCTGTACAGATATTGTGTATAAACTGGCAGACAAATTAATACACTTTGCAGATGGTGATTTTGCTAAAACCATGTTTACATGTACAGGTTCAGAAGCTGTAGAACTAGCTATTAAACTGGCTAGAAGGCATCAGGCTGCAAAGGAAAAGCATGAGAAAAAATACATTGCCGTATTTGAAACGTCCTATCATGGAACACATTACGGCTCAATGACCGCAACGGGTGTTGATCGGGAATATTATGGACCTTATGGGCCGATGCTGCAGGGATTTGCTTATCTGCCAATTCCGTTTGAGTCAAAGCAGACAACACAGGCTGCTATACAATCTTTAGAAAAGTTCTTCACTAAATACGGAGAGAAATTAGGAGGGTTTCTGCTTGAACCGATCCTTGGCGTATCGGGTGTTGTGAAATTACCTGATGCATATGTTAAGAGGTTAAAAGAATTGTGCGAGCAGTATGATGTATTATTGATTTTTGATGAAATAAGCACTGGTTTTTATCGTACTGGATCTAAGTTTGCTTATCAGGAAATGAATATGAAGCCGGATATACTTTGTTTATCAAAAGGAATAAACAATGGCGTTTTGCCGCTTGGGGCAGTCCTGATTGGCAATGAAGTTGCACAAATGATCAAAGACCATGACTTTATTAACCACTTTTCGACGCAGAATGCTAACCCACTTTGCTGTGCGGCTGGTGTTAAAACAATCGAAATTTTAGAGAGAGAAAATTATGGTGAAATCGTTAACCGAAAGGGAGCTTATTTTAAACAAAAAATAGAGGCATTGGAAAAGGAAGTTTCTTTTATTAAAGAAGTAAGAATACACGGTCTGATGATTGGAATAGAATTAGAAATGGAAAATGATTTTTCCAAGGTCCTTGAGTTTGTTACAGACTTAAAGGAAGAAGGCTTGCTGGCTTATCCCTATAATAATAAATACTCAACAGGAATCATGCTGCTTCCGCCTTATATTGTAACGCTTGACCAAATCGATTCAATGGTCACTATTTTGAAAAATACCATCGTAAAACAAATTCAATATAGTTAAATGGGAGAAAAAAGTATGGCTAAGACAGTTTTAATCACGGGCGCGGCAAGCGAGATTGGGCAAGAAATACTTTTAGTGTTTTTAAAAAAGAATTATAAAGTAATAGCTACAGAGATTTCCGGCCAAATGGATACACTAATAGAAATAATTAAGAATGAAGAAGAAGGAAGGGTCAAAACATTTGTACTCGATTTAGAAAAAGATGAAGACATAACAGCTTTCACTAAGTCTGTTCTCGCCAATTATCCTATCCATGATTTAGTAAACGTTGCCGGAATTAATATTTTAAGAAACTTCTTTGAGTGGACCGCTGAGGATTTGAGAAGAGTCATGAATATTAATTGGGTTGGGACATTTCTGCTGTCGAAGGCTGTCGCAGAAAATATGATTCTTCATTCTATAAATGGATCCATTACCACCATTTCATCGCAGCATGCTGTTGCTGCCAACAAAGAGAGAGTGCCATATTGCGTAAGTAAAGCCGGCCTGGTTCAACTGACAAAAGTTCTTGGATTAGAGCTGGCACCATATAAAATAAGAGCCAATTGCGTTTCTCCTACATTTGTTCTTACAGAGAAAAATAAACATTTATTGTATAGTAATCAATTTTTGGATCAGGAATTAACAAAAATCCCATTAGGTTCTTATGCTGAACCAAAAGATGTTGCGAATGCAGTTGAATTTTTGAGCTCTGATTCCTCCAGTATGATTACCGGGCATAATTTAATTGTTGATGGAGGCTGGACAATTCAATAGTCCACATACTTTAATAAGGGAGTTAATTGGATGAGGAAAATAAGTTCTTATGTATTTTTAGCTGCCGCTGCCTTTATATTAACTGGCTGCCAGCCGTTTGAAGGTGAGAAAATCTCCCAATCCTATCAATATAGCGAAGAGGAAATTAAAGATATTCATACCATCAATATCGATGCACCAAGTACAAAATTAATTGTAGATACAGTGGATGATAATAAGATTTCGGTTCATTTAAATGGTACCTATGCTGGGAAAGAGGAAGATAAGGACGGTATTCTCGAAACGGGGATAGAAGAAAGCACATTCCATGCTGCAGTTGCAGAACAAATCAGTACGAAATGGGTTGAATCTGGCCTCGAGCTTACTGTACAAATACCGGAAAAGCAATATGAACAAGTAAACATCAATGTAACTAGCAAGGAACTTAGCACGTCTCCCATTGAGGCGAAATCCTTCAATTTAATCTCAACATCAGGTAATCATAATATTGGCGGATTTATGGGAGAGAAGTTTACTGTTCAGGCTACCTCCGGGGACATCAAAATGTATAATATCAGCGGTCAAGGTGACATAGAAATGACTTCTGGCAATCTTATGATGGAAATGGGAGAATTGAAAGATAACCTTTCTATATCCAATACTTCTGGAGATATAACGATCCTGTCACCACAGGATGCATCCTTTTTTATTGAGACAAATGTAAATACCGATACATCCAGTGTTGATGATCAGTTTGATCTTCAGCTGGACGATGGAGATATTTTATCCGGGCGGATTAATAACCCAGAAGAAACATCTCCGATAATAAAAATGGATACTAACTCTGGTAAAGTGAAAATTGAAACTTATTAATAATCTTATTCTAAAAATTGGTTTACCAGTTAAGTAGATGAGAACTAATTTATTTGCCGTTTAAAGAGTTAATAAAGTATTTTTTCGAAGTATGACATTAATTAGACATGTATAGTATGAATTCAATAAAAAAAGAAGTCTATTTTAAGTTACTCGAGCTTTGGAAGGCTGCTTTTATTAATTTATGTATTATAAATCTGAATGTTAGTGAGATATTAGATGGAAATGTTAGTGAAAAGGCTGCTAAAAATGCAATTTCCTAGTTCATTTATCTCCCCTAGTATCTGTTATAATAATCCTATTGGTTTAACACTTTAGGATGGTGCACAATGGAAAATCTATCTAAAGAGAAAGCACATTTATGGACTGACGAAGAAAGATTTCGTGTATTAGTAGAGCATGTTAGTGATTGGATTTGGGAAGTTGATGAAAAAGGCATTTATACGTATGCAAGTCCTAGAGTAAAAGATATATTAGGATATGAACCTTGTGAGGTAATCGGCAAAACTCCATTTGATTTAATGGATCCAAAGGAAGCAGAGAAGATTGGTTCTATTTTTGCATATCATGTTGTCAATAAGCTTCCTATTAAAAGCTTGGAGAATATTAATCTGCACCGCGATGGACATGAAGTGATATTAGAAACAAGCGGATCACCTATTATTGATGACGACGGGAATTGTATAGGCTATAGGGGGATGGATCGGGATATTACGCAAAGAAAGCAAAATGAGCGCAGACAGCAGCAGCTTTTAGATATAATTGAAGCTTCTCCAGACTTCATAGCAACATTAGATACAGATGGAAATAGTTTATATTACAACCCGGCAGCACGCAGAATGCTGGGAATCAGTGAAGAACAATCGGGCAGTAAAACAGCGAAACAAAGATGGCTGAATGAGACAATTAAATATAATGGAATTCCGGCTGCAATAGCGAATGGGCATTGGAAAGGGGAAACCTCCATTCTTAAAAGTGACGGGGAACAGGTACCGGTTTCGCAAATGATTGTGGCACATAAATCTGACAACGGAAGGGTCGAATTCCTTTCTACAATTGCGCACGATATAACAGAAAGAAAAGAACTGGAAAGAGTGATCGAATATCAGGCGTATTATGATGCATTAACGAATTTGCCTAACAGGCGCTCTCTCTATAAAAAAGTATCAGAAATAATGAATGAGATGATGGAACACAAAAAAGCAGCTGTATTGTTTATCGACTTAGATAACTTCAAAGACATTAATGATCAGTTCGGTCATCAAACAGGAGACCTCATTTTAGTAAGAACAGCAGAACAAATTAAAAGGTGTGTTGGGGAAACCACTTTTGTTTGCCGCTATGGAGGCGACGAGTTCATTGTTATTTTAGAGAATCCAGACAATGTATTGGAAGTGAAGGCAGAGGCAGTGCGAATCTTAGATTCACTGCAGCAGCCTATTGCGCTTAATGGCCATACGTTTCAAATGACTGGGAGTATCGGCATCAGTATGTATCCAGACGATGGAACTGATGTGGCGACATTAATCAATAAAGCAGATCATGCTATGTATGAGGTTAAAAGAGATGGAAAAAACAATTATACAGGCAGCTTTTAGAAATCTTTTTATAATACAATATCTATGATTTGATCATAACTGGTGCATGCTAATTTTGGGATGAACATTACAAAGGTTGTCACCAGCAGGTTTTTTAGTCCTACCATTATAGGAGGTAATAATATGCTGAATGAAAAAGGTTTTCCGGAACATTTTCTATGGGGTGGAGCAACTGCGGCTAATCAAATAGAAGGCGGCTATCTTGAGGGTGGAAGAGGTCTGAATCTTGCAGATGTACTGCCTGGCGGACCAGCTCGGTTGAAGCTTTTGTCGCAGGCTGGTTTTGACTTTGAAATGGATAAAGAGAAATACTCCTATCCCAACCATGAAGCAATTGATTTTTACCACCGATATAAGGAAGATATTGCTTTGTTTGCGGAAATGGGTTTTAAGGTATTTCGTCTGAGTATTGCTTGGAGCCGCATTTTTCCGAAAGGTGTGGAACAGGAGCCAAATGAAGAAGGCTTAGCCTTTTATGACCGTGTATTTGATGAACTTGAAAGGTATGGCATTGAGCCGCTGGTAACCATTGCCCATTATGAAACACCATTACATTTGATTAAAGAATATGGCGGGTGGAAGAACCGAAAGCTAATTGAATATTTCGAGCGCTATGTTACGGTTATATTGAACCGCTATAAGAATAAAGTGAAGTATTGGTTAACGTTTAATGAGATCAATAGTGCTACACATTTTCCGCTCTTTGGTCTGGGTTTTTCTGCAACAAGTGATGAAACCCGTTTACAAGAAAGCTTTCAAGGTCTTCATCATCAATTTGTGGCAAGTGCGATCGCCGTAAAACTTGCCCATAAAATAATTCCAGATTCACAAATTGGCTGTATGCTTCTTTACGCACCGACCTATTCCTATGATAGTAATCCGGAAAACGTCATGTACGCACTAGAAGAAGGAAGAGTCTTTAATTTCTTCTGTGGAGACGTACAAGTTCGCGGGGAATATCCGACATTTATTCAACGGTATTTCAAGGAAAATGATATAAAAATTGATATGCAGCAAGGTGACTTAGAATTAATTAAAGAAGGGACAGTTGATTTTATTTCCCTTAGCTATTATATGTCCAGAACAGAGAAGAAAGAAAAGAAAGCAGAAGAGATTGGGGAAGGAAACCTAATTGGCGGTGTAAAAAATCCATTCCTTCAATCAAGTGATTGGGGCTGGGAAATCGACCCAACTGGACTGCGGATCGGATTAAATGAGTTATATGGACGTTATCAAAAGCCTTTAATGGTTGTTGAAAATGGATTAGGAGCATACGATAAGGTTGAAGAAGATGGCAGTATAAATGACGATTATCGCATTGACTACCTGCGGGATCATATAAAAGCAATGGCAGAAGCCATTAAAGATGGTGTCAACCTGATTGGTTATACCACTTGGGGCTGCATTGACTTAGTGAGCAATTCCTCCGGACAATATTCTAAGCGATATGGATTCATCTATGTAGACAAGCATGATGATGGTAGTGGCACGCTAGAGAGAAAGAGAAAGAAATCTTTCTATTGGTATAAAGATGTTATCAGCTCTAACGGGAAAAATCTTTAATATTTTCTATGAGATGTGGGATCGTATAGTAAATCTATACGGTCTTTCTTATTGTAAAATGGAATTAGCCCGGCTGATCAGTCGGGCTAATTCCATTTATAGTGCAGCTGCTTATTCAATTTCACCAGCAGGTCCAAAGAATTCAAAATGCATTTGCTCTGATGGTACACCCCATTCTTTAAGAGCAGCATAGATCTTTTTCATAAATGGCACAGGGCCGCAGAAGTAAAAGTCTGCCTGAGAAGTTCCAGCGATTGATTTAAGCCACTCTGAATCTATGAAACCTTCTTTATCATAATTCTGATTTTTTCGATCCTGTTCAGTTGGATTGGAATACGCTGCAAAACTTTTCACATGCTTTGATTTACTTGCAGCCTCTGTAACTTCATCTCTTAAAGCATGGACATTACCGTTCAAAGCACCATGAATAAACGTAACCTCTCTGTTAGGCTGTTCTTTTATAATGGTGTGCAGCATGCTGACCATTGGAGTCAATCCGACACCGCCGCTGATTAAAACTGCTGGAAGTTCGTTTTGTTCCAGCATAAATTCACCAGCCGGAGCACTAACTTCCAAAACATCTCCTTCCTCAACATCCAGATGAAGATAAGAAGACACTACACCTTGTTCTTCACGCTTTACACTTATGCGGTAATAGTCTTTTTCGGGTGCAGCAGATAAGCTATAGTGACGGATATGGGTATATGTATCTCCGTCAGGCTGAACTCTTACAGTAAGATACTGGCCGGCTTGGTAAGAGGCAATGTCCAAACCATCCTCAGGCTTTAAATAAAACGAAGTGATAACATCACTTTCTTTTACTTTGCGCTCAACAATGAAGTTTCTAAATCTATCCCATCCGCCTGGCTGTTCCTTCGCTTCTTTATACATTTCTGCTTCAATGCCAATAAACGCATCAGCAATTACTCCATAGGCTTCTGCCCAAGCATTGATGATCTCATCGGTAGCTGCATCTCCCAAAACATCTTTAATGGCAGCTAATAAATTTTCTCCTACAATTGGATAATGTTCTGGCAGTACGCCAAGTGCTCTGTGTTTTTGTCCAATTTGCTTAACAACAGGAATAATTGCGCCTAAGTTATCAATATTTGCAGCTGCTGCATAAACAGTATTTGCTAAAGCAGTCTGCTGACGGCCTTCCCTCTGGTTGGCATGATTAAAAATGTTCAGTAGCTCTGGGTGTTTAGATAACATTTGACTGTAAAAATGGGTTGTAATTTCTTTGCCGTGTTTTTCAAGAACAGGAACTGTACTTTTAATGATTTTAATCGTTTCTTGGCTTAACATAATAACATCCCCTCTGGGTTAACATGTATTTTATATGCATGTTTATAATATAATAATAGTGGCAATAAAAGATATATTTTATATACATCTTTTGAAAAGTTGTCACATTTAAGAAGGGAATTAAATATATTTGACTGGTTTGATGTATGAAGAACCATTGCTTCTGCGCTTAGAAATATTGGGAAACCAGACAAATATCAGATTCGCTTGCGCTTGCCACTTGTCGGCTTTTCTAGATATAATACTAGGAAACGAATTAAGGAGCATTCATAAGGATGAGGCTAACAAACTATACGGATTATTCTCTCCGTGTTTTAATATTTTTAGCTCTAAAGGGTTCTGAGGAATTAAGCACCATTCAAGAAATAGCGGATTCTTATAATATCTCCAAGAATCATTTAATGAAGATTATTCATCACTTAGGACAATTAGGATATGTCGAAACTATACGCGGACGAAATGGGGGAATTCGTCTTGCTAAAGACCCAAAGGATATTAATATTGGAAAGGTAGTCTACGAAACAGAAGAAGACTTTCACATTGTTGGCTGTTTTAAACAGGGAGAAGGCTATTGCTCAATTTCACCGGCTTGTAAATTGAAAAACGCCCTATACGAGGCATTGCAAGCTTTCCTGAATGTTTTAAATGGATATACATTAGAAGATTTTGTTTTAAATAGAGTAGAATTAAATCATTTATTTGGAAATAGAGATGTCTGACCATGTAGCTGCTGCTTTTGGGAGGCATTTTTTTTACGCGTTGGATAGGTATGATTACCTAAATTAGAGGAGAAACCTGTCTCTCTAAGCAACGCCAAACCGGGTCGATGGACCTGTCCCTAAAACCCACAACCCCTTCTGCACTCGAATTTGTGTAAAGATTGTTAATCTATAGTTACAATTATCGACAAAACTTGCCAGTTTCTATATAATAAAGTAGGATATTTTCATCATGATATAAGTACTATTTTCTGAATATGATAAAGGCAAACTTATCGAAAGGTAAGGACGCAAAGCTACGAGTCTAACATCCGTATGGATAATGATAGTCGGGTTGCCAAAATTAATGTAAAGCGATTAATTGGCTATCCTTGTCTAGGATAGCCTTTTTTATACTTTCAAAAAGTGTAAATGTGCAGCGCAGAAGAAGGCTCGATGCAGTGGGTATTTTAGGGCTGTAGTATAAGTGCAACTAAGCCTCTGTCTGTGTCCTTTTAGGACTTGTCACTCGGCAAGTTTTCTTTATGTTTATTAGACTCAGGTTGGAAAAGAGTGCAGTGCAAAGCAAAGTAGAAAACGACAACATAAAAAAGGAGATTTAGAGGATGATTGTAGTAGATAAAAAGAAATATATGATGGCCATTAATGAGAATCAGAAGGAAGTTCATGTCCAGGTGCGTGCAGGCGCAATGAGAGAAGAAGATGCAGCAGAGTATATGGGAGATTTGCAGGAAACGATTAATCGGGTGCCAAGACAAGAGTACACATTTGTTATTGATGCAACGTATCAAAAGCCGACTCCATCAAAGGTTGTTCCACAGATGGAACAAACGATGAAGTTTTATAATTCCCTAGGGTTTAAAGATTTCCTGGTTCTTAAGCCAACTTCTAAAATTGCTCAAGTACAAATTAGAAATGTGCTTGAAAGAATTGAATTTACCGGTACATTTGTGGATCAGCTGCCTCATGCGATTAAAAGATAAATAAGCAATCAATCTGAACAAGGGAGATAGCATATGGAAGCGATACAATCACTTTATACATATCAAATTGTCGGGCAGGAACAGTCAGATTTAATTGCAAAAAGTGCTGAATGTTTGGCACGCTCTTTTTTTGGTATTGATGTTTCAGGAAAATGGGTGCAGGAGCCTATGGTCGGCCAGCTGAATTTTGAATATGAAGACCTTTACGATTTTATTCATGGCTATTTAACTTCTGTTGCTGGACAAGGGTATTGTGCAGTGGCTATGGATGAGCAGCAGCAAGTAGTAGGAGCTCTTGTTGGCGATACGAATGCACCTGAAATTATCGGAGAAGATATTTTCGAAGGATCTTTTTCTGATATGAATATTCTTCTTAGTGTGCTCGAAGATGTGGACAAGCGTTTTATGGAAGATTTTCAAGCGCGCCATGGCAGAGAGATAGCAGATGGTGAACTATTGCACCTTTTTATGTTAGGAGTAAGAGCTGAGCATGGGCGCCATGACATTATTAAGCAATTAGGTGCTATGCTGATCGATAAGGCAAGTGCAGAAGGATTAAAGTTTGTTCTTGGTGAAGCGACAAATCCGAAATCCATTCGTGTGATGGAAAAGTATCATAATATGACCAGATACAAAGATCTTGGCGGAAATTATATTGTTTATGATTATAAAAACCATGATCGATTAAAGGGAATTCCTTCAGAGGTAGCAGACGGAACATATATCCTTGTGAAGGAGCTTTAGGATTTATCTTTTCATACATGCTCCTTGTGGAATTTATTGTTAAATAGTAAACAAACTTGTATAAGAACTTATTAAATATAGAGTCAGGAGAATTAATTAATTATGGAAGCTATTCTAATTGGGATTATTGTGGTCTTATTGGTAACAACCGTTTATTTTGCTTTCCGCTATTTTTCACTGAAACGCCACTCACATATTCATAGTGAAATTACAATGGGCATGAAGGAACTATCAGCTGGAAAGATGATCAGCAAAGTAGATGAAAAAAGTGAAACTCATGCTCACTTTAACCAGCTGATTGAATTTTTAGCTCATGCCAGGGAAAAGTTTTCTGTGTTTGCAAAAGATGTTCATAATACTTCGGAAACGCTTGTTGAAAGTGGTGAATACGCTGCTGAAAAAGCTGATATTGTACGAGCGGCCATTGATGAGGTAGGCAGAGGTCTTCAAAAACAATTAATTTCTACAGAAGAAAGCTCTGTATCCATGGAGGATATGGCACAAGCTATTGAAGATTTATCGATCCGCTCTAACCATATTTCTGAACAATCAAACACTACCGTAGAATTAACGCAAGAAGGCAATGAGAAGCTAAAAGATTCATTAAAGAAGATGGAGAAATTCAATCAAACGGTCAACGTTACCTATGATGCCATCCAAAAGCTTGGGGAAAAATCGTATGAAATCGGCACCATTGTAAAAGTAATTACAGGTATATCTGAGCAAATCAATTTGCTGGCTCTAAATGCAGCAATTGAAGCAGCACGTGCAGGAGAGCATGGTAAAGGATTTGCGGTTGTGGCCGATGAAGTCAGAAAGCTTGCTGAACAATCCCGCCAGTCTTCTTCAGAAGTATCAGACATCGTGAAAAATATTCAGGAAGAAACCACTATTGTTGTAAAATCAATGGAACAGGGAACTTCTGAATTCACAGATACGAACTCTACGATTATCGAAGTTGGAAACATGTTCGAGAAAATTTTAGAAACGACAAAAATTATTGCTGATAATAATGTCAATTCTTCAGCGAGCACAGAAGAGATCTCATCCAGTTCACATCAGATCATGTCAACGATTAGAGAAATCGCAGCTATTTCACGTGAATCTGTTGAAATGTTTGAAGAGCTCATTGAAATCAGTGATGATGAACTGCAAACAATGCAAATTCTTGTGCACGAAGCAAATAATATTAAAGAGTTAAAAAACGAAGTTGAAGAAATTATAGCTGCCTGGAATCAACGTGGTGAAGAGACAGCAGCAGAAAACATAAAAGAAACTGCAGGGAATGTAAGTGCAGCGGCAGTGTGATTTATAAAAGGAGCATCCATCAATGAACAGATGGATGCTCCTTTTACTATGTTGTTCAGGACCCAAGCTCCTTTTCATCTGTTCCTAAAGCTGCGCCAATACAATTGATGTATTAAGAGAAAAATTCATGCAGTTTTCAGGATGCATACCATGCTGTCTAATGGTTAAGCTAACTGAAAAAAAGGAATTAGCACTTATGTCTAATTTTTTGTCATTTCTCATATTAAGATTAATTATTGTGCCCATTTTGGCTTATTGTCTGAATGCTTTTACTTTTTTATTTCTGTTGAGCTAATAGATCAAACCTATTAAGATACTTTCGAGATCCATTTCTTCTTGCTACTTTTAAATGAAATTAGTTAACTTATTGTTTTCTAATCTCTTACTGAAATATCACTAAAATAGTGTTTCTTCTATAATATATGTGCAGAAAAGGCAACTGAATACACGGCCTTCAAGCAAAGAAAACTTCAGGACACGCTATAACTATTCATGAGCTTATAACAAGGCTCATGTTCTTTATATCAATTTCATATTTAAGAATTAACAGAATCTCATAATTAATCTATTTTATAAAATAGATCATTTATGAGACAGTAAGATGTCTCTAGCAGATAAAAATTTGTGCTAAATTATCCACATTCTTCCTTCCTGCTACATGCTATTCTATCAATGTAATGGTTTGCATTTGCAGATTAGGAGGAGACAGTATGAGGAAAAAGGCAATCATATTGGGAATGGCCTTAGTGGCAGCTGCTATTATTTTTTTAGTCTCTAATGTTGAGTATGAAGTGAAAGAGGAAACGATAGACATAAAAGAACTGGTAAAAGATTATAGCACAAGTGATATGGGGGAAGATTCGGCTTCGATTACTTCACATGATTTAATTGTTGCGAAAAGTGATGGAAGTGAGCATAGTTATGAGCTGCCGAAAGATGAGTTCTTTGTGTCAATTGCTCCATATATAAATGAAACACATCCATGTGCTCTTCATAATTTAACCGGATGCCAAGGAGAGATGGCAAATGAAGAATTTGCCGTATATATCGAAGATAAGGAAGGAAATGCAGTTGTAGATGAAGTGATGAAATCTCACGATAACGGCTTCATTGACTTATGGATTCCAAGAGATCAGACATATAAAATTTCTATTGCATATAAAGGTAAAAAAGCAGATTCAACCATTTCCTCTTTTAAAGGAGACCATACTTGTATTACTACCATGCAGCTATCATGATTTTAGGCATATTTAGAGCTCTACTGCCCAATGGCAGGAGAGTTTTTTAGTATATAACTATAGATTGATGAGTAGTTAGTAGGATTCAGAGTTGATAATTATCTTCTGGATATGCAGTGTTTCTCGAATATAAAAAAAGAGGTAATATGTTATAATTTTCTATATATCCTTAAGCGTTTTCATTAAGATGCTATGAGGATTAGAGAGGCGGGGGATAAGGGTGAAACCAAAAGTTTTTATCACAAGACAAATACCTGAAGCGGCTATACGAAAATTGGAAGAAACATGTGAAGTGGCAGTTTGGAAATATGAAGATATTCCTGTGCCCAGAGATGTTCTGGAAAAAGAAATTACTGAAGCTAGTGGATTATTTTGCATGCTTACAGACAGCATTGATGCTGCCTTAATTCAGAAAGCGAACAAACTTAAAGTCATTAGTAATCTAGCTGTTGGCTACAATAATATTGATATAGAAGCTGCGAGTGAGAAGGGGATTAAGGTAACGAATACTCCTGGTGTTCTAACAGAGACCACTGCAGACTTAACGTTTGCCCTTCTTATGGCGACGGCTCGAAGAATAACCGAAGCTTCTGACTTTCTAAGAGCTGGAGAATGGAAAACATGGTCGCCAATGCTGTTGACAGGTCAGGATATCTATAATCGTACATTAGGAATCATTGGACTTGGAAGAATTGGAGAAGCAATTGCACGACGAGCAAAAGGGTTCAATATGAATGTAGTGTATCATAATAGAAGCCGGAAGCCAGAAGCGGAAGAGTCGATTGGTCTGACCTATGTATCAATGGATGAACTCCTTCAGACTTCCGATTATGTTTGTATTATGACGCCATATACAAATGAAACGAAAAATCTCATTCATGCTGAACATTTTAAAATGATGAAAGAAAATGCAATTTTAATTAATACAGCACGCGGTGGAATTGTAAATGAAAAGGATTTATATGATGCTCTTATAAATGGAGAGATATGGGCAGCTGGCTTGGATGTATTTGAAGAAGAACCTGTTCCGCTAGATCATCCATTACTGACATTGCCAAACGTTGTCACACTTCCCCACATTGGAAGTGCTAGTATAAGTACTAGAAGTATCATGGCAGAAGTTGCAGCGTCCGATCTTCTTAAAGCCGTTAATGGCGAAACTCCTGTTCATTTAGTGAATCCATAAGATAAAGGAAAGAGCCAGGAATGCTGATAACATCATCCTGGCTCTTTAAAATTCTCTATTTAAGCAAAACTCTTCTTCACCTTTTCTGCACTCTCCGCGGTGTTTCTCATATAAGAAGCAACCAAATGCTGATCTTCGGTAAGTGTTTCTATAGATGCACCCACTTGTTGAAGACTGGCTGTTGCCTGTTCAATGAGAGCGGCAAATTCATTTGTAGAAGATTCTACCTCTTCGCTATTTTTCCCTACAACACCCGCCAGCTTTGCAAACTCTATGAATTTTCCATTGATGCTTTTTAACATGACATTAAGCTCACTAAAGGTTGTGCTGACTTCATTTGCAGATTGAACACTCTTAAGCAAACTGCTGCTGCTTGTTTTCATATTCTTTTGAGCTAATTCGTTTGAATGGTTAACATCTCTTAAATTATCAGTAATTTTAATGGTTGTTTCTTTGGTGATATCTGCAAGCTTTCGGATTTCCTCTGCTACTACAGAGAAGCCTTTACCAGCTTCGCCGGCACGTGCCGCTTCAATAGAAGCATTAAGTGCAAGCAGGTTGGTCTGTTCTGTAATTTGACCGATATCATTAGCAAATTGATTTGTCTCTGCTATTTTTTGTGCTAAGGTTGTAAAATTTTCTTGTAAATCTGTAATTACGCTTTGGAGCTGGTTCATTTCCTGTGATAATTGTTCAGCTAGATTATGGCCACTTTCAGCAAAATCAGTAGCTTGATTCATTTCGGTAATCGTTTGAACATTTCTATGTGCATTATCCGCAATCGAAGAAATTTGTTCACTCTGAGCAGCACTGCCGGATGAAACTTCATTAATAGCTGTTCGCATTTCATCCTGAGCATGTACGCTATATTGAACCTTTTCGTTTACCTTTTGTATGCTCTCCACAATCGTTGACATTTCTTTTTCTAACTGAAGTTTTTGCTTTTCTTTTAAGTCTGCTTCTGTACTTGCATTCTCCAAGAAAAGTTGAAGCTGTTTAAATTGTTTTTGATTCATAAAGATTAAAACCGCTAAAATGATACCTGATAATAAGAATAAAATAAAGAATCCAATGAATTCTTCTTTTAAATAAGAGTAGCCCTCTGCTGGAAAAAAGCAGTTGAGACTAATGGTGATCAGGCCGAAAAATAGTCCAATTGCATAAAGAATTTTTTGAAAGGGAATTGCTGCAAATACTAGAAATAGGAATACCGTAATAACTCCTGTTAAATTTCCTTTTTCAATTACGAAAGTAAAGAGGTTAAAGATATTCATTCCTATGATAATAATATATGGAAATAAGGGATCTTTTTTTATTTTTTTCGTAATGAAGTAAGCTAAAGCATAAGCGAAAAGAGTGTAAAATAAGTCAATAAAGTAAAACTGTTCAATGCGATTAGGCTAATAATGACTAAAGATGAAGAGCCTAAATAGCTTAAAAGCATAAGCTTGTTCTTGCCTTGTAAATCTTCAAGCCTCATTTGATCAATTGCGTTCATAATTGTTCCCCCGTGTAATTCATTCTTCTAAATATATCGGTTGTTTTTCCGCAGAATGAATAGGTTTGAAGGGGGGATTAAAAATATTTATTTATTAAATGTTTACAGCCTCAGAACCCGGGTATGTAATGGGTAGAGTTACTATAATTGAAGTGCCCTTTGCATCGCTGGAAAGATGAAAGCGGCCACTATGATTTTCAATAATCTGCTTGCTGATCATTAAACCTAATCCAGTGCCCTTTTCTTTTGTCGTAAAAAAAGGTTCTTGCACTCGATTGAGTAAATGATCTGGAATTCCTGGTCCATTATCAAGGAAGGCAATTTGGATAGAATTCTGAATAACCTCCAGATCAATGATGATCTTTCCGCCATCCGGCATTGCTTCAATACTATTTTTTAGTAAGTTGATAAAAACTTGTTTTAGCTGGTTTTCGTCACATTCAATAGAAGGAGTGCAGGAACTCATATTTGTTACAATCTCAACATTGTTTAGGATGGCCTGTGTCTCTATTAAGGTGGTAACATCCTCAAGCAATTCCTTCACCTTGTTCATGACTTTAAACTTCATTTCTTTTGGCTTTGCCAAAGTTAACAACTCAGACAGAATTAATTCAATTCTGTCTATTTCTGCGTGAATAATTTCAAAATATGGCTTTGTATCGTTATGATGATCTTCAGTTAATTGAAGAAACCCTTTTATGGCTGTTAATGGATTGCGTATTTCGTGAGCAATGCCGGCAGCCAGCTGACCAGCGGCCATTAGTTTTTCCGTTTGCAGTAAAAGTTCTTCTGTTTTCTTTCGTTCTTTGGTGTCTCTTATTAGCAGATAAACAGCTTTTTCTTCTTGGAATAAGACGGGAATTGCTTTAACCTCTGCTTCAAAGCAATCTCCTCCATGCCGGTAAAATATAAATTCTTCAAAATTAACGGTGCTTCCTTGTTTCTGGTTCAAAAGCAATTGCTGAAACGGGAGCAGCGAAGTAGGTGATACAGACATAAAAATATTGCTGGAAATTAGAGCATTTTTGTTAAGCACTCCAAACAAATCCGCAGCATGTTGATTGTTATAAATAATCATTCCGTCCCGTAACAGCATGACCGGATCAGGAGAATGATCCACAAGACTTTTAATCACTTTTTCTCCTATTTTGATTACCCCCTTATATTTGCTTACTTCTGTGATAATTTCTATATTAACAAAACGTTCCTTTTGCAGGAAAAATAGGGAAATTATAGTACCCCATACCCCGTATACAACAAGTTAAACCCCTTTTTGTAAAATAATTTAAAGAATGTATTATTTCTATCTATCCGCCTCCTCTTAAATCAAGTATGAAATAAGAAGCTTGTCCGCCTAATTTCTCATAACCTTTCCGTTCTTTAATAAGAACAAATACCCTAGAAGTGAAATATTACTCTTAATTCAAACTATTTATCCACGAACAATCACATTTCAAAACACTTGATTAAAAGGAAAATGAGAAAAAATAACTACTATTTGTAACATTTGTAATATAAGAAAAGGAAAATTTAAAATTGTCTTTAAAAAAATATCTATGCTCCTATTATTTGCTGGGAATATGGTACCAAGTAAAAATCTCGATTTTGAGAGAATAATAGGGAATATTTATCAGACATATTTCGACATTGTCCCAGAGAGTTTGACGGAAATGTGAACGCGTGTTAGTTAATATATAGCATCAAAGAAGAAAAATTTTCTAAAAGCATAGGTTTATTTGATCTTAACCGAGGTATAAGGTAGGGAAAAGTTTTCCAATATTTCTTATGTTTTGAAAATGAAAACAGCTGAACAAACGATATAGAGAACAAGAGCTATTTTCTTCTCAAAATATAAGAGCTGCTGACCAGCTTAACGCGTGGGCAGCTGAATTGCTTTCTAAAAAAACAAAAGAACTACTGTGGGAGAGAAGAAACAGGATGTTAGAGTCGAAGAGAAGAGCCGCCATATTTTTATTGCTTGCCTTTCTGCTAGCAGCTGGAGCGGGATATCTTGTTCTGGATAAGGTAAGAGATCTTAATGCTGAATTGGGAGGGATGACGAAAATATATATTGCGAATGGCAATATCCCTGTTAGGACATTAATTGAGGGCAGTCAAATTAGAACGATGGACATCCCGAATAAGTTTCTGAATGATGCGCACATAACAGATAAAGATGAAATTATCAATAATGTTTCTGTAGTGCCATTAGCAGAAGGAGAAATCATTACTAATAATATGTTAAAGCCGTTTACTGAATTGCGGGATGAAAACAATCGTCTTGTCGCTATGTATCCATCTGAAAAGGTTCAGTTTGATCAAGTGGTTGAGACATTGGATCGTGTCGATATCGTTGTTTCAACAGACAATAATGGTGAGCAAAAGACAGAGGTGTTCATGAGAGATGTACCTGTTGCCTTTGCACAGGGAACGGAAGAGGACTTCGCTGGTGTGGCGCTTGAAGTTAGTATAGAAGACGCTCCTAGACTCATACATATGCAAAATTACGCCGACAAGGTAAGAGTCTTAAAGGCCAATGTAGGAAAAGAGGATATATCTCCAGCTCAGCTGCCAGATCAGCAAGATCAAGACACTGTGGAGGAAGAACAGCCGCCAGAGAAGGAAGAGGAAGCAGCAAATGAAGAAACTGAAGCCGAAGATGGTGCAGCTGATTCATCCGAAGAGCGTGAAACAGAAGCCGATCAAAATAATAACTAAGAGGGAATTGTATGGAGTCGAATCTAAAAGTATTATTAGTCAGTGATGATGAGGTAATTCATAATCAGATTTTAAATGCCATGTCAGGAAGCTACTCGGTTCAGCTGATTGAATCAAGAGATGTTGTCAGAGAAATGAACCGTGAAGATCGGGACATTGTCATTTTTGTACAGCCTGACAGTGATATTGCAGTTGAAAGTATTGAATATATAAAATCGGTAAGCCCGACGACATTAGTCATGTTTATTGCAAAAAGTTCCGACTTTAGCCAGCTCCGCAGTATTACGAAGGCGGGTGCTTCTGAGTTCTTTGTTTACCCGGAAGAACATAGTTTATTCATCAGCAGAATACCTACTATTTTTCAAAGCTATGAAGCTAATAAATCAAAACAAACCGAAACGTTATCTTCTTTTACAAGAGGAAGAGGGCAAATCTTTTCGATTTTCAGCGGAAATGGCGGAAGCGGCAAATCTAACTTGGCATCCGCATTTGCTCAGACGATTAAGGTCGAGTCAACAGCAGAGGTAATTCTGATTGATTTGAATTTACAATTTGGCGGGCTTGAAACGTTAATGGCCATTGAGTCTAACCGCTCTATAGCTGATCTTATGCCGGTTGTAAGTGAACTTAATGAAAGTCATATCCGGAATGTCTCGCAAAAGCTTGAAAGCTCTAAGCTTGAGGTGCTGATCAGTCCTTGTGATGCTGAGACTGCAGAGAAAATAACAGAGGATTTTGTCGCTAAATTGTTGAGAACATGCAGACGAAGCTTTGATTTTGTCATCGTTGATCTGCCTTCTTATATGAATAACCATGTTGTAACAGCACTTGAAGAATCTGATCGTATTTTTTATGTGTTAACACCAGATACACCATCTTTAAAGGTGCTAAAGCAATTTGAAGAGCTTTCAGTGAGACTGGGAATTGAATTGCCGTCACGCACTTCCATTATTTTGAATAAAACAAGCAAAGATAATGAGGTGCAGGTAAAGGATATTAAAAATGTACTAAGATTTCCGCTTGCAGCAACAGTCAGATTGGATAATAAAGGACTTCAGCCTTTCTTGAATAAAGGAGAGCCAATTAGAAAAACAGCGAAGGAAAGAAGGCTCATTCCATTTGCAAAAGATGTGAAGAAATGGGGACTTTCTGTACTGGAATAGGAGGTTTGGCGAATGGCATCCTTATTTGATAAAAGAAAAGAGAAAATCATCAGCTCAGCCAAACTGCAATCCTATCAATATGAAAATCACTTAGTGGACGAATTGGTTGAACATTATAAGTCAAGGCTGCTTCGAGATACGAATTTAGAGGCGCTGACCAAGCTGTCCCAAGGTGAAATGCGTCTTAGCATTGAACAGTTTGTGAGCCAATTCATGGCAGAGGAGAAAGTGATTATTTCCCGCCATGATAAAGAGATATTAATTACAAGAATACTAGATGAATCGGTGGGTTATGGACCGCTGGAGCCTTTAATAAATGATTCATCCATTACAGAGGTCTTAATCAATGGCTTTGAAGAGGTTTATGTTGAACGCTTGGGGAAGCTGGAGCTGACGGATGTAAAATTCCGCGATGATGATCATGTAAGACATATTGTTGACCGAATCGTAGCTCCAATCGGGAGAAGAATTGATGAAAGCTCTCCAATGGTTGATGCCAGGCTGCCGGACGGAAGCCGTGTCAATGCCGTAATACCGCCAATAAGTCTGAATGGCACATTGGTATCGATCCGTAAGTTCCGGAAAGAGCCGTTTACAATGGATGATCTATTAAACTTCAATGCTCTTAATTCTGCTATGTCCCAATTTTTAGATGGTGTTGTAAAGGCAAAAATGAATACGTTAATTTCCGGAGGTACGGGAAGCGGAAAAACCACGATCCTAAACGTATTAGCAGCATCAATCCCGCATGGAGAGAGAGTTGTAACCATTGAGGATTCAGCCGAATTAAGGCTGAACCGCCCAAATGTAGCTGGTCTTGAAGCACGTCCGGCCAATGTGGAAGGAAGCGGAGAGGTAAGTATTCGTCAGCTTGTGAAAAACGCACTCCGGATGAGACCGGATCGTATTATTGTCGGTGAGGTCAGAAGCGGTGAGGCTTTCGACATGCTCCAGGCAATGAACACGGGACATGAAGGCTCGCTAACGACTGTACACGCCAATTCACCGGATGACGCTTTAAGAAGGGTAGAAGCAATGGTTGTTATGGCCGGAATGGAGCTGCCAAGTCATATTGTCCGGGAATATATTGTCGGTGCACTCGATATCATTATTCAAGCAACCCGACTAACTGATGGAACTAGAAAAATTATCTCTATTTCTGAAGTGGTGGAAGAGCAGAATGGTTCACATTCTGTAAAAGAAATATTCCATTTTAAAAGAACAGGCATGTCATCAGATGGAGCAATTGAAGGCTTTTATACACCGACAGGTTACATTCCAGCATCACTTGATAAGTTAAAGGTCTTTGGAATAAACATCCCTGAATCTTCCTTTACACCTGTTTATGAGGAGGTGAAATAATGGCCGAGTTTTTTCTATCCATGTTTGCCGCTCTTATGTTGATTATCTCCATCTATTTCATACTCGATTACCGGATGAAAAAACGGGAATGGCGCAAGGATGTTCATGAATTTTACAACGATGGAGTGAAGAGAAAAAGTGTTATTGTTCTGCTCGGCACGAAGTTTGATCAAACGGAAACAGCGCAGCCGATCTATGAAAAGCTTCGCAGTGCCAATATTCCTTTAACACCGTCTGAATACCTTGGAGCACATGTTGTTATTTTTATGGGAATTATTATCGCCTTGCAGAACTTCTTCGGCATTGGGTTTCCAGTCAATCTTCTTGTTGCTGCATTAGTGCTTGAAGGAGGCAAAAGGCTGCTGTTTTTAATACGAAAAAATTATATGAAGCAGCGTATTGTTGAGCAGCTTCCTGAGATTTGCAGAACATTGGCCAACTCCAGCCGGTCAGGTATGACATTGACGCAAGGAATTAACCTCGTTGCACAGGAAGTGAGTGAGCCAGCTAAAAGTGAATTTCGCAGACTGGCTCAGGAGCTGTCACTCGGAATCGATTTTAATGCAGGTCTTAAAGCAATGGAGAAACGCATTGACAGCAGAGAGTTTCAGCTCTTTGTCGCAACTATGCTGATCCAAAAGAAGGCTGGAGGCAATCTCTACGCTGTTCTTGATGAAATGAGTCAGACGCTGGAAGATCGAAAAATCCTGCAGCAGGAGATCAAAACAATGACAGCTGAACAGAGATATGTTTCTTATATTGTTCCGGTGATTCCTATATTCCTAGTGTTAATGATGAATAATGTCATCGATGGATTTTTAGATCCGTTATTTTCTGGATTGGGACTCTTCCTGCTCGCATTTTTCGTAGCTGGAACCGTACTAACGTTCATTCTAGTCCGAAAAGTGACGAATATTAGGGTGTGAAAAGATGGATGGATTAATCCTTATTATTGTTAGCTTATGTTTAATCTTTGTTGCCCTTTCTTTAAGAAGTTTTTATAAATATCTCATCTCTAAAGAGAGACTTAAAGAAGAAATAAAAGAGAAAACATTTATCTATAATTCTTTTGAAAAAAAGATTACAAGAAAAGAAAAAATGATCTCAAAAATGCTGCAATATGCTGATGACTTTTCTGGCATTGGTCAGAGAATCAATTTCTTTAGTGAAAATGAAGAAATAAAAAAGCAGCTAATGCAGGCTGGCTTTCCATATGGATTGACAGTAGAACGATTTCAAGGTTTGAAAATCTTTTTACTTATTATTGGTGTTATTGCAGGTGGAGTATCACTTGTACTCCGACTGCCCTTTGCGGAGGTTTCGGTCATCCTGCTGCCTGTAGCCGCCTATATGCTGACGATACTTTGGCTTAAGAAAAAGGCAAAGCAGCGCCAGGCGGAGCTTTCCTATCAGCTTCCGGATTTTCTCGATACGATGAGTGTAACTCTGCAGGCAGGTGTCGGCTTAGATCAAGCTCTTAGAGATATCGTTCCTTACTTTGAAGGACCTGTTAAAGATGAATTTGGTCGATTTATACAAGAAACAGATGTAGGAGTGCCAAGAGCTGATGCCTATCGAGAACTCTTAAAGCGTAATGAAAGCAGAGAGTTCCAGATGCTGATTAAATCATTAATCCAAGGTGAACGACTAGGTGTTCCGATTTCTAAGACCTTTAAACAGCAATCCGAAGAAATGCGCAAGATCAAGAAGGAAAAAATTAAAGAGGAGGCAGCAAAAGCCTCGCCGAAAGTCACCTTGATTACCACTTTTATTGTTATGCCGTCTGCCATCATTTTAATTGGCGGCCTGATGGCTATCAATATGTTTAAAGATAGCAGTAATTTATTCAACTTATTTAACTAAAAAAGGAGAGATTTACAATGAAAAACATGATGATTAAAGCATGGACAAAAGTTATGAATCCAGTGAAGAACGAAAAAGGAGCACAATCACTTGAGTGGTTAGGAATTGCAGCTCTACTTATTCTTGTATTAGGGATTGTTTCAACAGCGGTTAGTGATCAGAGTGAAGGAATTGGATCCATCATCTCAGGAATTATTGATCAGATTTCACAAATGGTAGGCGGCTGATTCGTCACATACAAACTGGCGTCTTGCCTGAGACGGCAGGACGCTCTCTTTGCTTAAGTTTTATAGAAATAAACGTTTTGAAACTCTAGGGGTATTCTTATTTGTAAGGTGGTTAAAAAATTGACATATACCAAAAGGACCCTTCCCATTCTCATAATCTTTATCCTTTTTTTGGCTGCCTGCAGCAACAATCAAGATGAGCCAGATCAGGTTAATTCCGACAATGATGATGCGCAAGTTTCTGCTAATGCAGAAGATGACGAGAAAGATGATGCATCAAATAAGTCTGATGAAGAAGAACCTGAATTAGATATTGAACCTCTTCCTGAAACATATGAAGAGTTAGCTGCAAAGCCAGTCGGTGAACATCATGATTTCACATTTAATTTAAATGATGAAGATATTCAAAGAATGCTAGATACATTCAATGACCTTCCGGAACTGCCAGAAGATGCATCGAATGAAGAGTTAGATTATTACTACCAAGAGCTTCTGAAAAAGGTTCAGCAAGAATACAAAGGTCCAGAAGAAGCGATTAAACAGTTGCGTTTTCAGTCTATAGGAAATCCAGAGCAGGCAGATTCAAGATATCAGTTTAAAGAGAATCTAAATGTTGAAATTCTTCTGGATGCTTCGGGGAGTATGGCAGCAGAGGTGAATGGAGATGTAAAGATGGACGCAGCTAAAGAATCAATTCTGCAGTTTGTTGAGTCACTTCCTGATGATGCAAAAGTAGGTATTAGAGTTTATGGTCATGAAGGAAGCAGCAAAGAAGCTGATAAGCCATTATCATGCAGCAGCAGTGAGATTATTTATCCGATTTCATCTTATGAGAAATCCTCATTTCAAACAGCTTTAGATGGAGTTACTCCAAGTGGATGGACACCAATCGAATTAGCGTTAACTGAAGCACAGAAAGATCTATCAGAGTTTGATGGAGCAAATAACACAAATATTGTTTATTTGGTCAGTGATGGTGTTTCTACATGTGAAGACCAGCCAGTAGAGGCGGCAAAGCAGCTATACGATTCAAATATTGAACCAATTGTGAATGTCATTGGGTTCGATGTTGATAATGAAGGTCAAAATCAGCTTAGAGAAATTGCTGATGTGACGGAGGGTATTTACACTTATGCTGCTGATGGAAATGAGTTAAGCGATGAGCTTGCGAAAGTAAGTGATTTGGCAGAGACATGGGAAAAGTGGAAAGAGCAGGGTGAGCAAAGCCTTGATTACAAAAGGGTGAATAATAGTCTTGATATATTTGTGTATATCACTGAGGAAAAATCCAAAACAACAAGAGAGAAATCCATTATAAATCTTATTGTTTCACAGATGGCGCAAAATGAAAAAATAAGCAATGAAGCAAGAGATTACTTACAGCAGAAAAACACGGAATATCATGATTGGATCAGAGAAGAAATTGATCAGTTTAATGAGGAGCTCAAAGCCTTAAACGAAAAAAGCTATAGTGAAGCATTACAAACACTAGAGGAAAAATATCAGACTAATGCTCAATAAGTGAGGTGAGTATTTTTGGGAGAAAGAGTGTTTAATCGTGTTGCAGCATTGCTTATGATTGGTGTACTCATCTTTTGGAGTGCCTTTCCGGCAGTTGCAGGAGCAGCTGGCTTTATCTCACCTGGAACGCCGATTTCACCAGGGAAAAGCATTTCTCCAGGTAAGCCAATTTCAGGAGGGACTTTTATTATTCCCGGTAAGGCATATGATCCAGGAGATCCAGTAAATGGTGGAAATGCTGGTGGAGTATCAGGGCAGCCTATTTTACCGGGTTCACCACTTAATCTGGGGTCATTTATGATCCCGAATGCACCTCCAGCACCGCCAAGTTCATTTTATTGGCAGGGAAACCCAATTAACGCTGGTAATGCCGTTCAAGGTGGCAACGCCATTGCAGGAGGCGACCCAGCGAACGGTGGCGACGCGGCGAATGGCGGAAATGCAGCCAACGGAGGCGACGCAGCGAACGGCGGAAATGCCGCTAACGGAGGCAACGCAGTAAATGGCGGAAATGCCGCTAACGGTGGCGATGCCGCAAATGGCGGAAATGCCGCTAACGGAGGCAACGCGGCGAACGGCGGAAATGCCGCTAACGGAGGCGATGCAGCGAATGGCGGAGATGCCGCTAACGGAGGCGACGCAGCGAATGGCGGGGATGCCGCTAACGGAGGCGACGCAGCGAATGGTGGAAATGCAGCCAATGGTGGCGACGCAGCGAATGGCGGAAATGCCGCTAATGGTGGCGACGCAGCGAATGGCGGAAATGGTGCTAATGGTAACGCAGGTAATGGCGGAAACGCGCCAATGGGGAATTCTTCTGATGCAGGTGATGTTCCTCCTTGGTATAATGTCATATTTAAATCAACTGATGGCTCTAAAGGAATTTTTAGTCATGTGACTGGAGCGATTGGTGACTTTAAATCATTTGGCTTAGGTTTTCTGAATCGGGATGTAGCTGGTGCAGTATTATCTATGGCTGCTGGATTTAAATATGCTCCGATTCCGGGAACTTCTAACTATGCGATCTATGGGAAAAATGGCTATAACAATAGCTTGCTTGATAATTTATATCAGAGATATAAAAATTACACCTTTAATGGGGAAGAGAGAAATCTCGGACCAAACTCAAGAAGAATTAGTGAAACAAGACTGAATGCTTTTTTGGATAGCAAAAAACTGAGACCGACTGATAGAGGCTTTTGGAGCCATGTTGGAAATTCAGTCAAAAATTCGATTAAAAACAGCTGGAGCCCGTTCAGCAGCAAAGTTTTCAATCCAAAAAACTGGCTGAGCACAAGTGTGTTTAATAAAGATTTCTTTGCCAAGAGCAATATGCTAAAGCTGAGCGGTCCTGTCGGTTATATTACTACAGCTGCGAGCAGTGTATTTGATTATGGCTGGGGATCTAAGAGTGATATCGGTCTTGCTTCTACCAACTTTGCTGCCGATTTAACTACAGATGTGGCTGTTGGTGTTGTATCAACTGGTATTGGAAGTGTGGCTTCCAGTATGGCAGCTGGTGCAGTCGCTGGATCGGTTGTCCCAGGACTTGGAACAATTGTTGGAGCAGGAGCTGGTTTACTGGCAGGTATAGGAACCACTTATTTAATTAATGGAACAGCTACCGGCCGAAAGGTAAAGAAAGCTGTTTCAGATGGAATTAAAAAAGCCTACGATTGGGTTGGCGGTGGCTTGAAGAAACTGGGTGGTTTATTTGGTTAAAGATGTAGAGAGAACAGCAAAGAAATTCTTTGATGGAAATGGCATGTATTTATTAGGCTCAAACCTCTTAATGGGGACTATTTTGAGCCTAATCCCCTCGGGGTCACTTAATATCTTTTTGTTATTCATGCTGATTACAGCGATTGAGACTGTGATCGCCTGGACTTGGTGGAAGAAGGATATGGAGATTGTCCGGTTTAATTCCTTAACAGCTTTTTTACTCGTAGCTACTTTGGGATTATTTGCGGTGTTCCCTTTATTCCGTTTAACAGAGGGCGTACCATTTTGGCTAATCTTGATCGCATACTTGCTTGTAGTCGCATATGCGCTTTATAGGAAAGAAGTTATTTTTCAAGCCTTCTATAATCCGCAGAAGTCCAAATTATATCTTGGTGTCATGCTTGTGCTGGTGATCTTTTTGATTGTTGGGGCTTTCTCCTTCCGATATGGCCAGGAGATGGTTATTTTAGCGAGCATGAATGATCATTCGGGCGCCTTTTTTGTTGCAACATTTGCTTATTTGCTGGGTTTATTACTGACTTTTGTGTCAACAGCATTATTAAAAAAGCCAGCTGAATTAAAATAGGTGCTATTAAAATCAAAACCTGGAAAAGGAGTCGTGTTTAAGGCGTAATCGAGACACGAAACACTAAAACTTGGGAATTGGAGTGGTGTTTAAGCCGTAATCGAGACACGAAACACCAAAAATTGGGAATTGGAGTCGTGTTTAAGGCGTAATCGAGACATGAAACCTAAAACTTGGAAAAGGGAGTCGTGTTTAAGGCGTAATCGAGACACGAAACACCAAAACCTGTGAATTGGAGTGGTGTTTAAGGCGTAATCGAGACATGAAACACCAACACCTGGGAATTGGAGTCATGTTTAAGGCGTAATCGAGACACGAAACACAAAAGCCTGGAAAAGGGAGTCGTGTTTAAGGCGGAATCGAGACACGAAACGCCAAAACTTGGGAATTGGAGTCATGTTTAAGGCGTAATCGAGACACGAAACACTAAAACTTGGAAATTCGAGTCATGTTTAAGCCGTAATCACGCCACAAAAAGCCAGTAACTGGAAAAGAGAGTCGTGTTTAAGCGGTAATCACGCCTCGAAACACCATAAAATGGAAAAAAAGGAGTCATATTTAAATCGTAATAAGCTGCAATAATTAGGTGCAGCCAGCTGTTAGGTGAAAATTTCTTTGAATACGGGGGTGTAAGAGATGTTTAGTTTCTCCGGTTTTTTAAAAACGTTAGGCATTGTTTTACTTGTGTTTATCGCCCTTTCCTTTGTTTTGGGTTTCGTGGGACTTAATCATATGGGAGCTTTGCTGGCTATAATGTATTTCTTTTGTTATCTGTTAGCCGGAGTATTGGCACCTATGTGGAATAAAAAAACGCCGTATTTTGCAAGTTTTATGCTAAGTGTCACGTTAACAGTTTTAAACTTAGTTGCCGCAATCTATTTGCTGGATGTTATGGTTTTGGCTGACCCAGCCGAAATCAACAGCAGTCTGGTTTACAACACAGCATTGTCACTGCTGGCAACATTCGTAACGGTAAAAATAATGGAGAAGAGAGGGGGAGAAACCTATGCTTAGAGATGTAGCGGACCTATACAATCGAAATATCATCAATATACTGCTGATATGTTTAATCTTAGTTGTGCCAATTACGTTCTTTAACTATGCTGCGATTGTTTACATAATGAATTTAAATACACTGGAATATGCAAACATTCCTGCTTTAGCATTATGGGTTTTAAACTTCACTATTTTATTCCCTCCCTTTTTTCTCATAGCTAAAATGGATCGAACTGAACAAGAGGTGAATTTAAAGCAAATTCTGTCTTTTTTTATCATGAAATTCGGATTTGTGGCTGCCATTACGATTGTATTTTTCGCAATTGGAATGTTCGGATCCCTACTCCTCTTTATTCCAAGTTTAATAGCAGTGCTGATTATTCTACTTTTTCCATTATATGCGGATCGCGAAAGTATTAAGGATGCGATGCAAGGGGTTTGGGAGATTATTAAAAGAGAGCATATATTTTTATTTATCGATGTTCTCATTATTGTTTCCTTGAATGTGCTCGTTTGGTCAGGATCGTTATACTTGCTTGGAGGCTTTGAGAATAACACACTGGTCTTTATTGTTCTTCGTGCCTTAATTAATTCACTCATTTTTCCGGTAGTATATTTCTATTTAACGTTTAAATATCGAAAAGATTTTGCGTAAAGAAGGTGAAGAAAATGACAGAAACAGAACAAACAGAAACCGGGTTTAAACAAGTGCATGTTGCGTTAGTTGTATTATTTTCAATTTTAACTCTAGGTGTGTATTTAGCCTACTGGTTCTTAAGCAGACGCCACGCCATAAGAGAGTATGAAGGTTCTGGGTATATCCCGTTTAAGTGGTGGGGAGTCTTTCTTGTTCTTCTCTCATTATCCTTTTTATATAAGTTTATTGGTCCAATTTTTCTGACACCATATGGAGTAGCCCTTTTTGATTCAATTGATATGATATTTTCCTATTATTTCTTAGGAATACTCTATTATTCTGTCTTTCGTTTAAAAACAATTATAGAAGATGCATATGAGGAAAAATTATTTGCCTCTTGGCTTCTTGTATTATTTCATGTTTGGTATATCCAGTATAAATTGAACAGGTTAGGGGACGTTGATATCAATGAAAAAGCTCTTGCGCCCCAAATGGCAAAATGAGGATGGGGCAATTAGTTTAGAATTCTTAGGGATTTTGCCGTTTTTCTTTCTATTCTTCTTGCTCCTTTGGCAAGTGGTTGGCACAGGTTATGCAGTCTTCACCGCTAAAACGGCAGCGAATGACGCCGCGAAGACCTATGCAGCTACCAATGATCTTCAGGAAGCAATTCAAACAGCGCAGGAATCAATTGGATCCAGCAGTGTTTTATCCTATAAAAATCTGATTCGAGAATATTCGAGTAATGGTGATTTCAAGCTTGTTCTATACGCAGAGCACAAATTAAGCTTTGTACCGGATCGGTGGAGGGAGCAGGCAACCTTCGAACTGGATGAAGAAGCATTTGGAAAGGTTTTGTATACAGAATGAAGTGGCTGAATAATGAAAGAGGAAATGCCGCGATTTTCATGCTGTGGCTCCTTGGGATCGTGGCAATCATATTTGTCCTGACGATTAATATAGTAAAAGTCTATATTGTAAAAGAGCATAGCAGTCTTTCCGCAGAGCAGGCCGCTTTAGCAGGAACGGCAGTACTCATAGAAAATACAGCACAAGCCATTGAGAACTATGAAAGAAATCCGAACTACTTGTTAATAAGAGAATTGCATGAAAATGAATTAGCAGATGGAAAGCCGATCTCCGCCTTAATTGAAGAGAAAAAGAATGAATATGTAAACAGCGGCCGTGATGAGTCGGCTGCCTATATTGAAGCGGCAAACGATATTTTGACAAAAAGCAGGTTAAATTGGAATGGTTTTTTAAAACAAGAATTAAGAAGAGAATTATCAGAAACGAAAGCTGGGGCAGAAGCTTTAGTTCGTTCCGCTGTCATGAATGTTATTAACAGTAATCATGCCAGAACAGAGGACACAGTGATCTCATTTTCTCTTGATAAATGGCGTGTTGAGGTGGAATCAACGGTTCGATTTGAATCTGTTTCGGATAATAAGTATATTTCCAGATTTATAGAAGATATTCCGCAAAAAGGGTATGGACCAACTCTTGCTTATATGGAAAATGTATATGCAAGCGGCATGAGCTTCCCAGAAATCCCTGAAGAAGAATCAGAATAAGATCAAACGGAAGAACTGACCTTTATTTGCAGCAGGTTCAGTTCTTTTTTCGCATTCAGTGTCCATTCTATTAGCAGATCGATAAACAGTCTGGCTGCTTTTTAAGTAAAATAGAGGTGTTTATAATGAACTTAGGAGCATATCGTGAGGATCCGCTCGCTGATAATATCATCTATCTATGGATCTTACCAAGTTTAGCGATTTTAGGTTTTATGTTCTATCCAGAAGCAGAGCCCATTGCCGTGTTTATTGGCAGTGCAGTGATCTTTTTGATGATTGTATTATCAGTTCTGATGAAGATAAAAAAGTGGCATTATTATTTAGGGTTTAGAGGATTGGCTAC
Organism: Cytobacillus gottheilii; assembly: GCF_018582665.1. Taxonomy (NCBI): domain Bacteria; kingdom Bacillati; phylum Bacillota; class Bacilli; order Caryophanales; family Bacillaceae; genus Cytobacillus; species Cytobacillus gottheilii. The sequence goes on from NZ_CP071709.1 coordinate 499,937, forward strand.
AGTAATTTATCTTGACCTTACTTCTGTGTTTATGGCTTTGACGATCATAAGAGCCGGCGGTGGCGTCGTGATTTCAAGCATTTTGCTCGTGATGTTAATCTTAACCATTTTTATTGCACTTAGATTCCCGAATTTTGTCCTAACAGAAGCAAATGAACCTCGTACGAAGATTGGGAAGACGATTGTTTCCTTTGCCTATTTGGGAAGCGCGGCGGCTGCGGCGATTGGGTATTGGTCTGTAAATGGTTTCGGGGCAAGCCTTGTATTAACTATTGTGTTTGTTTTGTTTCTTATTGTGATTGCTTTAGCTCACGCAAGTTTTCGTTTGACATTGAAACGGTCAGAGTAAAAGCAGGAGTTTATATTATAGAATTTTAATCTTCTATAATATAACTGTTGGTGCAGCAGCTTAATCAAAGAGATAAACTTTGAAAAAAGTAGGTCATTTAATGAAAAAAAGAACTTTACTAATCATTTCAATTATTTATAACGCGGTTATTTGGCTTGGGATTATGCTCCCTCTTTATTTCGAGGAAAAAGCAAATGGCGAAATATCCAGAGAATCAGCTCTATATATAGCCTTTCCTACAATTCCGTTTATGATAATTGGTGTTATTATGACTGGGGTAGCTATATCTCCTAATAGGAATGGCGATGATAGGGTGAATAAAAAGTCTGTATTGTTTGGAATCGTATTGACGATTGGATTCCTGGGATATCGAGTGGGGATGTCATTCATTAATGATTAAATTAAATCTGTGTAAATAAGGTGCGGAAGAATTTATAATTTCGAACATATTATCTTATGGATTAGGGATGGCGGTGATTAATTCATCTTTTATAAAAGAGACCTTTGTGAAAGCGAGGTTATTAAATGACAAAACGAACTTTATTAATCTTATCAATTTTATATAATCTTGCAATCTATGGGATCTCCCTTGGAGGACTTTACCTAGAGGAACAAAAAGAAGGAAAAATGACTGGGGATATGTTCCTTTTACATGTTGGTGTTGCATTTCCTTTTATGATCATTGGTCTCATTATGATCGGAACCGCGGTGTCACCTGATGCTGAAGGGAAAAAGAGGGTAAACAGAAGGTCTGTTATTTTTGGGATTGTGCTGGGAATTGGGTTTATATCCTATCGATTAGGAATGTCTTTAATTGGAGAATAGACTAAGTTTTTCACCATGCCAGCCTGCTAATCATTTAGTTCACGTGATAAAACCGGGATTGGTTAATTTTACCCAGAAACCTTTCTACTGAAATTCCGTAAACATACATAAGAAATAAGCGCAAAGGGAGGAAAAACATGATTAAAAAAGCACCATGGTTATTCATGCTCTTTTTATCGGCGTGTTTGCTTCTTTTAGCTGGCTGTGCTGATAAAACTGATAGCACTAATAACCAAGAAGAAGAGGAGACAGAGAAGACTGATCAATATGACCAGTTAGCACAAGAGAAAAATGAGGAACTGGAGCTCGAACCGCTTGAGCTAACTTCTTATAGCGAAGAAGTAGGAGCGAAAATTGCCGAGCCTGCATATAAGCATTTTGCTGCAAACGGCAAGGTAACCGTTGAAGGCACAATTGAAAAGCATGCTGAGTTGAAGTCAGACTACGTTTGGATAAAAATTTATGCAGACGAGGAAGGCCCTGCGGGTGATAAGCATGAGTATTATGCACCGATTGCTGATGGGGAATTTAAACAGGATGTTCGCTTCTTTAACGGTGAAGGAGAGTATCGCGTCGAGGTTCAGGTGCCGAGTATGGATCGTGATAACTATTATTATGATACAGCTAAATTTACAGTTGAAAATGTGAATCCAGATATGAATAGGGATATCAGCTATACGCCATTTGGATTTGAAGCCGGATTGAACCTTGAAGGAGACACAAGTTATTTGCAGGAAGATGAGATATTCTCCTTAAAAGGAGCAGTGACGGAATTAACGGATGATGACACCTTAATGCTTGTGCTGCGGAAAGACAGCGAGACATGGAAGCATGTAATCCCGCTCGATGGCGGCGAGTTTTCATATGACGTTCCTCTTTTCTATGGAGCAGGCCTTCACGAGCTTGAAGTGCTTGTGCCAGATGAAGAGCGGGAAAATTATTACCAAACGGCAACAACGCTTTTAATAGATAACGAGTCAGATCAAATAATGGAGCCAATTGAATACTCAAAGACATATATGGAGCGTGGAGTAACTCTTGATTTTCCTCAATATGGAGGAGAAGAAACAGATGGAGTCTATGAGGTAAAAGGAACGATTGACCCTAACGCAGAATTTGGTCCTGAAACAGATCATATCTATATCACAACCAAAAAAGGGGAAGATGAAGCATTGGATGTCATACCTGTTGAGGATTACCAATTTAATGATTCCTTTCATCTAAGATTTGGTCCGGGCACATATGAAGTGACGGTGAGTGTTCCTGAGATAAAAGAGGAGAATAGTGACTATTTCCGATACTTTGGCTTCGCGAAGTTCCATGTTGATTCCACTGCACCAGATGAGCGGGATCTTCTGCCATCAAGAGGTGTGCAGTCCGATGACCCGCAAATCATCAGCTTGGCAGAGGAAGTAACCGGCGGCAGTGCTGGTGAGCGGGAAAAAGTAAAAGCTGTCTATGAATATGTAGCTAAAAATATTGCATATGATGTTGAAAAATATGAAACAGATAATTTTAATTGGGATGACAGTGCATTGAAAGTTCTGGATCTAAAAAAAGGCGTTTGTCAGGATTATGCGTATTTAGCGATCGCCATGCTGCGTGCTGCTGATATTGAAGCTAGATTTATAGAAGGTAAGGCGAAAGGAAGCGGCATATTGCCTGGCAATCATGCATGGGTAGAAGCGAAGGTGGATGGAAACTGGCTGACAATGGATCCGACATGGGGTTCTGGCTATGTGGACGATGGCGTTTTTACAGCAAAATACAATGAAGACTATTTTGACCCAAATCCAGATGAGTTTGCTAAGACGCATACTCGCACTGGTGTAGCATATTAGATTAGTAGTTTGCGGACTGACCTATGAGGGCAGTCCGCATTGTTATAGATAAGCTATTTTTTGTTTAAGGAAAAAATTACTGATCTTTTTTAGGGACAATATAAGGTAGAGTAAAAGAGTTGAATCATAGACAAAGATTAGTCTGAAGAAAAAGACCCAGAATTTTCTTCCCACCTTCAAGACTGTTTCGCAAGCAGTTTTTTCCCAGTTCCTGTTATAATAAAGAAGTGTTATTTCAACTGATTATTCACAACGTTTTGAATTTACAACAGGACTTTGTTCATTTAGGTAGAATTTATTAGGTAGAGGATTCATTTCGACAATTTTCCTTGCTGAGGTGAGGACTAGGAGGTAATTATGGGGAGAGAAAATATGCATCCAGCCATTGAGCGGGTGCTCAAGAATATAGAGAAGGTTATTATTGGAAAACGTCAGGTTGCAGAGCTTAGTCTTGTTGCACTGCTGGCGGAAGGTCATGTATTGCTCGAGGATGTTCCAGGTGTGGGAAAGACCATGATGGTTAGAACGCTGGCGAAATCAGTAGGAGCGCAATTTCGCAGAATTCAATTTACACCAGACCTTCTTCCGTCTGATGTGACAGGTGTTTCTATTTATAATCCAAAAGAAATGGAATTTCAATTCCGTCCAGGTCCAATTATGGGGAATATTATTTTGGCTGATGAAATTAACCGTACTTCTCCCAAGACACAATCCGCATTGCTGGAAGGTTTGGAGGAAGGCAGTGTCACGATTGATGGTGTTACACATCGTTTAGAGAAACCTTTCTTTGTTATGGCTACACAGAACCCAATTGAATATGAAGGAACCTATCCGCTTCCAGAAGCACAGCTGGACCGTTTTTTATTAAAAATGAAAATGGGATACCCTGATGCAGCCGAAGAGCTTGAGGTGCTGAATAGTGTTCAAAGGCTTTCACCACTTGAGGAATTAGAGCCGGCAATTGATTTGGCGGAGCTAAAGGACTTGCAAATGCAGGTGAAAGAAGTGCATGTAGATGAAACGATTAAAAGATATATCGTTGAAATTGCTGAACGGACTAGAAGTCATGGAAATGTCTATCTTGGGGTAAGTCCCCGCGGATCCATCGCATTAATGAAGGCTGCTCAGGCGTATGCCTTCTTAAATGGAAGAGACTTTGTGCTGCCGGACGATATTCAATATTTAGCTCCAGCTGTTTTTGAGCATCGGTTAATACTTAAATCTGAAGCGAAATTTGAAGGGATAACATCGGGGGATGTCATTGATCGTATTCTTGCCAGGACTCCTGTTCCAGTTCAAAGGGCTGTGAAATAAATGAAGCAATCTCTTAAGGTATTAAAGGGTGTTTGGAAATTAGTTGTGCTCTTTTTCTTGATCATCCTTACATTTTCATATGCCATGTTTCAAGGCGGGTTTGTCAGCTGGTTTTTATTTTACAGCTTCCTGCCTTTTGCCTTGTATGGGTTATTCCTCGTTTTCTATCCATTTCAGCGGATTGAAGCCGTGCGTTCATTATCGAAACACGAGTTTAATGCAGGTGAACAGCTGAAGGTATCGATTGAGCTTGAAAGATCTATTCAGTTTCCGCTTTTCTTTCTTGTGGTTGAAGATTGTATCGATGAAAAGTTAAATCAGTTTGGAATGGTCAATAAATCAAAAACGCTCATGTTCCCTGGCTTTCAAAAAAAATTATCTTATGAATATGTGCTTGAAAGTCTGCCAAGAGGCGAGCATATTATTCCTGCTATTCGGTTGAAAACAGGGGATCCGCTCGGTTTAATTGAAAAAGAGATCATTGTCAAAACAGAAGCCAGATTTGTTGTTTATCCATCTTATGAAGAACTAATTTATAAACCTTTTGAAAATCATTACGATCAAGGAATGACTGCTTCAAGAGAGCGTGTGCAGAGAGATACATCGATGGCGATTGGCATTAGAGAATATCAGCCGGGTGATCGTTTTTCCTGGATAAATTGGAAGGCGACGGCAAAACGCAATGATATTATGACAAAGGAATTTGAGCAGCGCCAATCTCATGATGTTTATATTATGATGGACTGTTCGCCGCATCGTTCCTTTGAAGCAATTGTATCGTTTTCGGCCTCTATTATGAGAGCCATTTTGCGCAAAGGTGCTCAAGTTGGCTTTTTGACTTCTTCGGCTGATCGGGCTGCTTTTCCGATTCGCGGAGGAGAGACGCAGCAGCAGCAGCTCTTTTATCATCTTGCGAAACTGAGAGACGAGAGCGCTGTGTCGTTTGATCGTGTATTGGAAACTGAAAAATTTCTCGCACAGCAAAACTTCAATTTAATGCTTGTGACAGGGGAGTTAACAAAGGCATTAATTGAGAAAGCTGGTTACTTCTCTTCCCGCAAAGGAATCGTAACGATTTTCTTAATAAAAGGAAAAAATGATTCTTCGACAGAATTGGAGCTTGCTTTGAAGTCTGAAAGCTCGGCGAGAGGTATTCGTGTTGTGATGATTCATGACGGCAACTTCTCCGAAGCTTTTTCGGAGGTGAGAAAAGCTTGAAAATACGTGATGTGAAAAGAGATTTAACGACACTGATCTTATACACAATTGGATTTCTGCTGCTGTGGGAATGGTTAAGGCCAGTTGAACAGCTGACAGACACCTCAAATATATGGCTATTTATAATGTTTGCAGGAGTATCGTTACTATTAGCCTACTTAGGTACACCGATTATATTGAGCGGTATTGTTAAGATCGTATTTATTTTATATGCCCTTCACTTTTTATATGGAGAAGGTTCGTTTCTGTCGCTCTCATGGGCAGGTTCGTTTTTGGAGGATATCTTCACTAATTCCGAGACGATCCTTAACCGGGATTGGCCAGGTCTTACAAATCATTTTCGCAGTCTGTTATTTTTTGTGCTTTTGTGGCTGATGACCTATCTGGTTCATTATTGGCTGATGAACAGAAGGCAAATCTTTATTTTCTTCTTTATGACGATGATCTATATCACCGTTTTAGATACGTTTACACCGTATGAAGCGGATATGGCGATCGTTCGAACCATCATTTTAGGATTCGCTGCCATGGGGATCTTAACCTACTATCGATACCTGGAAAAGGAAGGGGTAAAAGCCTCTCTTCATTTCTCGCGCAAGTGGATGCTCCCGCTTGCCATTATGATCGCTTTAAGTGTTGGGGTTGGACTAGCTGCTCCAAAGGCCGATCCTATTTGGCCAGATCCTGTGCCGTTTATTCAATCGTATAGCGAGGATAGCGGAGGTCCTGGTCCTGGAATTAAAAAGATTGGATATGGAGAAAATGATTCTCAGCTAGGCGGGCCGTTTATTGGTGATGACACACTAGTGATGAGAACGGAAATGCAATCACGTCATTATTGGAAGATCGAAACGAAGGATATTTATACTGGAAAAGGCTGGATACGGTCGGAAGATGATGAAGGTGAAGTGTTCTTTGGGGCAGATGAGATCGTGCCTATTCCAGAGCTTACAGAAGATGTGACTTCTGAAAAGACAGAAAGAACCAGCTCTGTTTTAAATGTTATGAATTATGATCATATTGCTTACCCGCTAGGTGTTCAAACGATTACAACGAATCCTGAGCTGACCTATTCACTTGATTCAGAAATTGAAAAAATCAGCACCCAAAATCAAACAGGCAGAAGTACACCAGCAGCGGAATATGAGGTCACATATCAATCCTCTCAATATAGTGTGACAACACTTCAGTCATCAAATAGGGAAACAGAGCTCCCGGCTGAGATAATCGAAAGATACACACAGTTGCCGGAAAGTCTGCCGCAGCGTGTCCGAGATCTAGCTGTTGAGATCACACAGGATGAGGACAATTGGTTTGATATGGCTCGTGAACTGGAGTCCTATTTTAATAGCTCTGGTTTTACCTATGACCAGCAAAATGTGGCAGTTCCTGGAGAAGATGAAGATTATGTTGATCAATTTTTATTTGATACAAAAATTGGATATTGTGATAACTTTTCAACTGCTATGGTCGTGCTTGCAAGATCTCTTGACATGCCTGCCCGCTGGGTGAAGGGTTTTACAGAAGGAGACTATATAGAAGGATCAGGCAGCGGCGTGAGTGTATATGAAGTGACAAATAATAATGCCCATTCCTGGGTGGAAATCTTCTTCCCTGAAGTTGGATGGGTACCATTTGAGCCTACACAAGGCTTCACTAATAATATACAGTACAACTTCGATACAGAAACAGATACACCAGCACAGCAGCCTGAGACTCCAGAGCAGGCTGAAACTCCTGAGCTTGAGGAGGATGTGACAGAAACAGCATCGAATTCAGAAGGATTTTCTATGACAACAATGTGGAATTCATTTAAAAGCTTTGTCGACAGAAATACTTTATGGATTATTCTGGGGATACTAATCGCTGCCGCCATAGGATGGGTTCTCTATCTGAAAAGAGGACGCTGGCTTCCTCGTTATTATGTCTGGAAATTGAAAAACAACAGCAGCAATCAAGATTTTACAAAGGCATATTTTATCCTTCTTAAAGAGCTGGAACGCTATGGCCTAAAGCGTAAGGAAGGACAGACTTTAAGAGACTATGCTGCATATATTGATCAATTCTTTTCTTCCAATGAAATGGGTGAGCTTACCTCTAACTATGAGCTTTTATTATACAGAGGCAAGCTTGATGAAGATAGTTTCAAAAAGACGAAGGAATTGTGGGAAAATTTAATTAAAAAGACAATGGCTTGACCGTAAAAATAACCTGTTGTTAAAATAGGTTAAGTGAAAAAAATGATTTAATAACATTGGTTCAAAATTAAATATAGCAACCCTTCATATATCCTCGATAATATGGTTCGAAAGTCTCTACCGGATCGCCGTAAATGATCTGACTATGAAGGCAGTAATTCTCTTTAGCATATAAAGCCGGAATTCTGCCTTCAGTTTTTTTGAAGAGCAGAATTGCGGTTTTTTCTTTTTATCGAAAATGACTGGTGCTATAAATTGAACCAATGAACAACCATATAGGTCTTAACACTACTTGAAGAGGTGAACAGCGTGACGGGGAAAACAGAATTGCAAAACCAAGAAATGATCATTGTGCTGGATTTCGGCAGTCAATATAACCAGCTCATTACACGCCGTATTAGAGAATTAGGTGTATATAGTGAATTGCATCCTCACACGATTACAGCTGAGGAAATCCAAAAAATAAATCCAAAGGGCATCATCTTTTCCGGCGGTCCAAACAGTGTGTATGGCGAAGGTTCTTTCCGCTGTGATGAACGTATTTTTGATCTTGGTTTACCGATCTTTGGTATTTGCTATGGTATGCAGCTGATGACTATGCACTTTGGCGGTAAAGTTGAACAGGCAAAGCATCGTGAGTATGGCAAAGCTGTCTTAAATGTACAAAATGAATCAAAGCTATTTGCTGATCTGCCAAGTGAACAAGTAGTTTGGATGAGCCATGGAGATCTTGTTGTAGAAGCTCCACCAGGATTTACTGTTGATGGCACAAATCCATCTTGTCCAATTGCAGCAATGAGCAATGAAGAAAAAGGATTATATGCCGTACAATTCCACCCAGAGGTTCGCCATTCTGTACACGGAAATGATATGCTGAAGAACTTTGTCTTTAATGTTTGCGACTGTACTGGTGATTGGTCCATGGAGAATTTCATTGAAATTGAGATGGAGAAAATTCGTCAAGCTGTTGGCGATAAAAAAGTGCTCTGCGCTTTAAGCGGCGGAGTAGATTCATCCGTTGTTGCCGTTCTTATTCATAAGGCAATTGGTGATCAGCTGACATGTATCTTTGTTGACCATGGTCTTCTTCGCAAAGGCGAGGCGGATAGTGTAATGAAGACTTTTGCAGATGGCTTCAATATGAATGTCATTAAGGTTGATGCGAAAGAAAGATTTTTAAGCAAGCTGAAAGGTGTCAGCGATCCAGAGCAAAAACGTAAAATCATCGGCAACGAATTCATTTATGTATTTGATGATGAAGCGGTTAAGCTTGAAGGAATTGACTTTTTAGCTCAAGGGACGTTATATACAGATATTATTGAAAGCGGCACAGCTACTGCGCAAACGATTAAGTCTCACCACAATGTGGGCGGTCTGCCAGAAGACATGCAGTTCAAATTAATTGAACCTTTAAACACACTATTTAAAGATGAAGTGCGTGCACTGGGGACTGAGCTTGGCATTTCCGATGAAGTGGTTTGGAGACAGCCTTTCCCAGGACCAGGTCTGGGAATCCGTGTTCTAGGTGAAATTTCTGAAGAAAAGCTTGAAATCGTAAGAGAATCTGATGCGATTTTAAGAGAAGAAATTAAAAAAGCTGGACTTGATCGTGATATTTGGCAATACTTCACTGTGCTTCCGGACATTCGCAGTGTCGGAGTAATGGGAGACGCAAGAACGTACGATTATACAATTGGAATTCGTGCTGTTACATCCATTGATGGCATGACATCTGACTGGGCTCGTATTCCATGGGATGTGCTTGAATTGATTTCCACTAGAATTGTAAACGAGGTAAATCATATTAACCGTGTTGTATATGATATCACTAGTAAGCCGCCTGCGACGATTGAGTGGGAATAACTGCAAAATACGAACGTTTTAAAAAAACGAACATGAAAATGTTCGTTTTTTATTGACTCAAAAGTCCTATACTGCTAAAATAAAAAAGAATTAAATATTTGTCGTAATACGTCGTATAATTTTGGGGATATGGCCCAAGAGTTTCTACCAAGCTGCCGTAAATAGCTGGACTACGAGGTAAGTGTTATGCACAGTTTCGGGTATGATCAGCTATTATTCTTTATTCTTATTAGCCCGCAGCTTTCATAATCTCGCCTTAAAGTCTTAGCTCCGGTTGCTTGCCGGAGCTTTTTTGTTTTTAAAAAAGAGATTCATAGGAGGAGAAACAATGAAGAAGTATTTCCAGTTCGAAGAGCTTGGAACAAACTATCGCCGTGAAATTCTTGGCGGTCTGACTACGTTCTTATCAATGGCTTATATTTTAGCTGTAAATCCATTTACATTATCACTTGGGGATGTGCCAGATCTGCCAGAATCAATGAGAATGGACCAAGGTGCTGTTTTTGTAGCAACTGCGCTTGCTGCAGCAATTGGATCATTAATAATGGGGCTGCTTGCCAGATACCCAGTTGCGCTTGCACCAGGTATGGGCTTAAATGCATTCTTTGCTTATACGGTTGTCCTGACTATGGGGATTCCTTGGGAGCATGCATTAGGCGGAGTAATGATCTCTGGTCTGATATTTATTGTTTTATCTTTATCAGGTATTCGGGAAAAAATCATCAATGCCATTCCTGCTGAGCTTAAATATGCAGTTTCTGCAGGTATCGGTTTGTTTATTACCTTTGTTGGTGCTCAAAATGCAAATATTATCGTGAATGATGATGCTGTTTTATTAGGCTTTGGTGATTTAAGTGATGGCAATGTCTTGCTTGCAATATTCGGTATTGTGATTACAGTTATATTAATGACAAGAGGAGTTAAAGGCGGAATCTTTATCGGAATGGTGATCACTGCGGTCGCTGGGATGATTTTTGGATTGGTTGGGAAACCTGACGCAATTGTTGGCAGTATTCCTGACGTTAGCCCAACATTCGGAGCTGCTTTTAGTGCTTTTGGTGATAGTTCATTCTTTTCAACACAAATGCTGGTAGTGATCTTAACGTTCTTGTTTGTTGATTTCTTTGACACTGCAGGTACATTAGTTGGGGTAGCCAACCAAGCGGGATTAATGAAGGATAACAAACTTCCTCGTGCAGGAAAAGCGCTTCTTGCTGACTCGACAGCAACGGTTGCTGGAGCAGTGCTTGGAACATCAACGACTACTTCATATATTGAATCAACTGCTGGTGTTGCAGCTGGAGCTAGAACTGGTTTAGCTGCTGTTGTTACAGGTGTGTTATTTTTAATTGCATTGTTCTTCTCGCCGCTTCTATCGGTGGTTACTTCTGCGGTAACAGCACCTGCTTTAATTATTGTTGGGGTTCTTATGGTAGCTTCATTAGGAAAGATTGATTGGACAAAATTTGAAATTGCAGTTCCTGCCTTTTTAACGATTTTGGCAATGCCTTTAACATATAGTATTGCAACTGGTATTGCGATCGGGTTTATCTTCTATCCGATTACGATGATTGTAAAAGGTAAGATAAAAGAAATCCATCCAATCATGTACTTCTTATTCGTTGTATTTGTTCTATATTTTATTTTCTTAAAATAATAATGGCTGGAGACCTGTCGTGTAATGGCAGGTCTCTTTTTAAATGATTGACTTGTAAATTACAATTGACTTCATATTGATGCTCTTATAACATAAAGTACATAATGCTGGACGGAGAGAGCGTATGAATAATTATCGAATAAAAAAGGCTTTAAATAATAATGTAATTATAGGCACGCATGATGATTTTGGAGAAGTTGTCATTATTGGCAAGGGTGTTGGTTTTAATCGAAATAAAGATGATATCATATCAGACGAAGCGATAGAGAAATTATTTATTTTAAAAAATGAAAAAGAAAAAGAGAATTATATCAAGCTATTGCCCTTTGTTGAGGATGAACTTCATCAAGCTATTATTTCTTCGATTGACTATATCAAGAAGCGCACCAAAAACTCTCTAAATGAACATATTCATGTTGCACTGACAGACCATTTGATGTTTGCCGTTTCCCGGCTGGCGAATGGAATGGAAATGAAGAACCCGTTTCTGATTGAAACGAAAACGCTTTACCCTTTTGAATATGATATTGCAAGGGAAGTTGTGGCGATCATTGAGCGTAAAACAGATATTCACCTGCCAGAGGGTGAAATAGGGTTTGTGGCTCTGCACATTCATAGTGCCATGCTTAATAAGGATTTGTCAGAGGTTAATCAGCATTCACAGCTTGTAAGTCATATTGTTAACATGATTGAAGACCAGCTCGATATTGAAATTGATAAGGATAGTATTGATTATATGCGTCTAGTCCGCCATATCAGATTTACAATTGAAAGGGTTAACACAGGGGAAAAAGTGGAAGAGCCGATAAAAATATCTTCCCTCTTGAAAGAAGAATATCCTGTGTGTTACAATCTTTCGTGGAAGCTCATTAAGATTATGCAGCAGCAATTGAAAAAGCCTATCTTTAGTGCAGAAGCAGTCTACTTGACGATGCATTTGCAAAGGCTGCAAAATAAAATTAAATGACTAATGAAATTATGCGTTCTACACGTGTTACTGATTCGATCAGGCATGAGTGAAGAAGGATGATTGATTTGGGTTTTTTAGGGTAACCTACCCTATAGAATCCAATTATAATCCCTTTTTCCTCATGCCTTTTTTGTTGTTATCGGTATTTTTATTCTTATTGAAAACGCTTAATGAGCTAAAAAAATATTGTTTGGAGGGTTTACACATGTTTAAAAAGCTTTTCGGTGTCCTGCAAAAGGTAGGGAAGGCACTAATGCTTCCGGTTGCACTCTTGCCGGCAGCCGGTATTTTACTAGCACTGGGTTCAGCTTTAAATAACCCGACGTTATTAGAACTGGCACCGTTTCTTGATAATAGTACGGTTGAATTAATCGCATCCGTAATGCAAAAAGCCGGAGATATTGTTTTTGCTAACTTGCCGGTATTGTTTGCAGTTGGTGTTGCTGTGGGGCTTGCTGGCGGAGAAGGTGTAGCCGGATTAGCGGCGATCATCGGATACTTAATTATGAATGTGACAATGGGAACAGCAGCAGGGATTACTGCTGAAGATGTCAATGGATTGAATTATGCAAACGTACTAGGGATTCCAACACTGCAAACAGGTGTGTTTGGCGGTATAATTGTCGGGATCATTGCAGCTACTCTTTATAATAAATTTTTTGAAATTGAGCTTCCTTCTTACTTAGGATTTTTCGCAGGTAAACGATTTGTGCCGATTGTAACTGCAGGTGCTTCTGTCATACTTGGGGTTGTGATGCTATTTATCTGGCCTCCAATTCAAGACGCATTAAATGCATTTTCACAAAATATGGTTCATGCAAATTTAACAATTTCTGCTTTCGTGTTTGGTTTAATAGAACGTTCTCTCATTCCTTTTGGATTGCACCATATATTCTATTCTCCATTCTGGTATGAATTTGGCGAATACTTAACAAATGCTGGTGAAGTAGTTCGAGGAGATCAGCGTATCTTCATGGCACAGATCACAGATAATGTACAAAACCTAACGGCTGGAACGTTTATGACTGGTAAATTCCCATTCATGATGTTTGGTCTTCCAGCAGCTGCTTTAGCGATTTATCATGAAGCACGCCCAGAGAAAAAAGTGCTTGTTGGGGGCTTAATGGCTTCCGCAGCGCTTACTTCTTTCTTAACAGGTATCACAGAACCGCTTGAGTTCTCATTCCTATTTGTTGCACCAGTTCTTTTTGCAATACATGCAGTCTTTGCTGGACTTTCCTTTATGACCATGCATTTATTGGATGTAAAAATCGGTATGACATTCTCTGGCGGACTCATTGACTATATCTTATTCGGTTTAATTAACCCGCAGACAAATGCGTGGATCGTGATCCCGGTTGGGTTAGTGTTTGCTGTTATTTACTATTTCGGATTCAGATTTGCAATTCGCAAGTTTAATCTAAAAACACCTGGCCGTGAATTGGTTGAGGATGATGAGGAAGAAGCAACAGCCGGTTCAGGAAAAGGCGGAGATCTTCCGTATGATGTTTTAGAAGCAATGGGTGGCAAAGAAAATATCTCGCATTTAGATGCTTGTATCACTCGTCTCCGTGTATCGGTAAATGACATCGGATCCGTTGATAAAAATCGTCTTAAAAAGCTTGGTGCTTCAGGTGTACTCGAAGTTGGAAATAATATTCAAGCTATCTTTGGCCCGCGTTCTGAAACAATAAAAGGTCAAATGAAAGATATTATGAACGGTAAAAGACCGCGTGTTGTTGAAAAGGCTCCTGAAGGCGGAGTGGAGCAGCAAATCGAAGAAGTGAACCCAGAGGCATTGCAAACAGAACATAAAGAAGATTCTTTTGTATCGCCGATTAAAGGTGAAATTAAACCAATAACAGAAGTTCCGGATGCTGTATTCTCTGGAAAAATGATGGGTGATGGATTTGCAATTGTTCCTTCCAATGGAAAAATCGTTTCGCCGGTAGATGGAAAGATCGTTAATCTGTTCCCGACTAAACATGCAATTGGCATACTGTCTGACAGTGGAAGAGAAATTTTAATCCACGTTGGTATTGATACAGTTAAGTTAAAAGGACAAGGCTTTGAAACATTTGTCAAAGAAGGAGATGCCATTAAAGCAGGTCAGCAGCTGCTGCAGGTAGATCTTGAGTATATTAAACAAAATGCTCCTTCTATCATGACTCCGATTGTATTTACAAATCTGCAATCAGGAGAAAAAGTGGTTATCAATAAACCTGGCAATGTTGATCTAAATGACAAAGAAATCATCAAGATCGAAAAATAATATATAATAGAAGAAAGTGGTCAGCTTCCCTGGTGGAAAGCTGGCCATTTTGTTTTTCTAAACATTAATGAAGGAATAAGAGATATATGGTGTATTTCCTTAAGAATACTGGTGCGTTTCCTTCATGCGGCGCCAATCTGCTGGAGTGCTTGTTCAATGAACGATGGTGGTGGAGTATTATAAGAAGCATATTTTGGGGATATAGAATTTAAGCAGTAAGGATATCTGATGAGGAAGGGGTTTAAAATTCATTAATAAGGGTATATAGATTATTAACCCTTTTTATAATAACTCTTGCAGCGCTATTACAATTATAATAAGGTAATTATAGTTGCTTAAATAAGAGCTCAATACTTTACTGAAATATTTTTTTAAAAAAATATTAGAATTCTATTGACCTATTTGGGTGTCTGATGTTATTATATTTTAGCAGTCGTTATTCAGAAGTCGTTAAAACAGCTAAGAAAAAAGTTGTTGACTTACATGAAAATAACTGATATGATAAGAAAGTCGCTAATGAAGCGGCTAAAATTGCTCTTTGAAAACTGAACGAACAATAAAACGTCAACGTTTAAAAAAGATTCTTCGGAATCAACAATGTACATGATGTACACAAGAGCTAATCAACTCTTTCTTGGAGAGTTTGATCCTGGCTCAGGACGAACGCTGGCGGCGTGCCTAATACATGCAAGTCGAGCGGACAGATGGGAGCTTGCTCCCTGAAGTCAGCGGCGGACGGGTGAGTAACACGTGGGCAACCTGCCTGTAAGACTGGGATAACTTCGGGAAACCGGAGCTAATACCGGATAATGCTTTTGGACTCATGTCCTTAAGCTGAAAGATGGTTTCGGCTATCACTTACAGATGGGCCCGCGGCGCATTAGCTAGTTGGTGAGGTAACGGCTCACCAAGGCAACGATGCGTAGCCGACCTGAGAGGGTGATCGGCCACACTGGGACTGAGACACGGCCCAGACTCCTACGGGAGGCAGCAGTAGGGAATCTTCCGCAATGGACGAAAGTCTGACGGAGCAACGCCGCGTGAGTGATGAAGGTTTTCGGATCGTAAAACTCTGTTGTTAGGGAAGAACAAGTACCGGAGTAACTGCCGGTACCTTGACGGTACCTAACCAGAAAGCCACGGCTAACTACGTGCCAGCAGCCGCGGTAATACGTAGGTGGCAAGCGTTGTCCGGAATTATTGGGCGTAAAGCGCGCGCAGGCGGTCCTTTAAGTCTGATGTGAAAGCCCACGGCTCAACCGTGGAGGGTCATTGGAAACTGGGGGACTTGAGTGCAGAAGAGGAGAGTGGAATTCCACGTGTAGCGGTGAAATGCGTAGAGATGTGGAGGAACACCAGTGGCGAAGGCGACTCTCTGGTCTGTAACTGACGCTGAGGCGCGAAAGCGTGGGGAGCGAACAGGATTAGATACCCTGGTAGTCCACGCCGTAAACGATGAGTGCTAAGTGTTAGAGGGTTTCCGCCCTTTAGTGCTGCAGCAAACGCATTAAGCACTCCGCCTGGGGAGTACGGCCGCAAGGCTGAAACTCAAAGGAATTGACGGGGGCCCGCACAAGCGGTGGAGCATGTGGTTTAATTCGAAGCAACGCGAAGAACCTTACCAGGTCTTGACATCCTCTGACACTCCTAGAGATAGGACGTTCCCCTTCGGGGGACAGAGTGACAGGTGGTGCATGGTTGTCGTCAGCTCGTGTCGTGAGATGTTGGGTTAAGTCCCGCAACGAGCGCAACCCTTGATCTTAGTTGCCAGCATTCAGTTGGGCACTCTAAGGTGACTGCCGGTGACAAACCGGAGGAAGGTGGGGATGACGTCAAATCATCATGCCCCTTATGACCTGGGCTACACACGTGCTACAATGGATGGTACAAAGGGCTGCAAGACCGCGAGGTTTAGCCAATCCCATAAAACCATTCTCAGTTCGGATTGCAGGCTGCAACTCGCCTGCATGAAGCCGGAATCGCTAGTAATCGCGGATCAGCATGCCGCGGTGAATACGTTCCCGGGCCTTGTACACACCGCCCGTCACACCACGAGAGTTTGTAACACCCGAAGTCGGTGGGGTAACCTTTTGGAGCCAGCCGCCTAAGGTGGGACAGATGATTGGGGTGAAGTCGTAACAAGGTAGCCGTATCGGAAGGTGCGGCTGGATCACCTCCTTTCTAAGGATGAAATGAAGTTTATCTTCATTAAAAGACGTCTTTATTTGTTCGTTCAGTTTTGAGAGAGCAATCTCTCATTATAACTTGTTCCTTGAAAACTAGATAATGCAATAGAAGAAGATTACCAAGTAATCGCCATCTTAGTTTTTTCTCTCTTATTTATTTTAAGTAAGAGCAATAACCACGAGCGTAAAAAGTATGTGTTACCAACTCATCTTTTTACCAAACCGTGAGGGAAGCGAGAAGCAAGTAGATCAAGGAAGCGACCGAACGAGCACCGGAACGTACGAAGTTGGTACGTGAGGAGCACAGTGAGAGAGCTGACGCAGAGATACGCCGCTTATCGATTTCCGAACACTGGTTAAGTTAGAAAGGGCGCACGGTGAATGCCTTGGCACTAGGAGCCGATGAAGGACGGTACTAACACCGATATGCTTCGGGGAGCTGTAAGTAAGCTTTGATCCGGAGATTTCCGAATGGGGGAACCCATCATCCGTAATGGGATGATATCTTTACCTGAATACATAGGGTATTGAAGGCAGACCCGGGGAACTGAAACATCTAAGTACCCGGAGGAAGAGAAAGCAAACGCGATTCCCTGAGTAGCGGCGAGCGAAACGGGATTAGCCCAAACCAAGAGGCTTGCCTCTTGGGGTTGTAGGACACTCTACACGGAGTTACAAAGGAGCGAGGTAAGTGAACAGGTCTGGAAAGGCCGGCCAGAGAAGGTAAAAGCCCTGTAGTTGAAACTTCGTTCCCTCCAGAGTGGATCCTGAGTACGGCGGGACACGAGAAATCCCGTCGGAAGCAGGGAGGACCATCTCCCAAGGCTAAATACTCCCTAGTGACCGATAGTGAACCAGTACCGTGAGGGAA
>NZ_CP071709.1:520000-1027500 GCF_018582665.1 Cytobacillus gottheilii
TAGCGAGAAGGTCACACCCGTTCCCATCCCGAACACGGAAGTTAAGCTTCTCAGCGCCAATGGTAGTTAGGGGCTGTCCCCTTGTGAGAGTAGGACGTTGCCGGGCAATATGAAAAAAGTACATCTTTATGGATGTGCTTTTTTTGTCGTTGGAATTCTAAATTGAAGACGATGCTGTTGGAGGACTAGTCATTCAAAATCTTATACTTGAAGCTGGAGTAATGGACCTAAACGACCGTATGGTCTAGTTTTAAAAATGTAAGCTTGCTCAACTGATCTTTTTACCAAACCATAAGGGAAAATATTGATGTTAATGATTTATCCAAAGCAAGCCACCGAGTTTGAATCGTTAAAAATAGGTTAACATAATAAAGAATACATAAATAGTCTTCGCAAAACAGTTATTCTCCTGTAAAATAGGGACTTAACGAAAGACCTCATTGATAAAAGCGCTATTCTGCTAAAGGATTTACCTGCATACTAGACGGTGAATCTTATAAAATGCAGAAAATATTAATAAGGTTAAGTGAATAAGAAATACAAGGAGGGCTTCATTTGCTCGAAAATAGTCTTATGATGGTTGCCATCATTTTAGTGATTAACATTGTGTATGTTTCCTTTTTTACAATCCGTATGATATTAACGTTAAAAGGTCAGCGGTATTTAGCTGCTTTAATAAGTATGATCGAAATTATTATTTATGTAATCGGTTTGGACTTGGTTTTAGACAATGTAGATGAAATACAAAACTTGATCGCTTATGCAGTTGGATACGGGATCGGTGTCATTGTCGGCATGAAAATTGAAGAGAAGTTAGCGCTTGGCTATATCACAGTAAATGTGATCACAAAGGAATATGATCGTGATTTACCTAAAGATCTGCGTGAAAAAGGCTATGGTGTCACAAGCTGGGCTGCAAATGGGTTAGAAGGAGACCGGATGGCGCTGCAGATTTTAACACCTAGAAAATATGAATTAAAGCTGTATCAGACAATTAAAGAGCTTGACCCAAAAGCATTTATTATTGCTTATGAACCAAAAACGATACATGGCGGCTTCTGGGTGAAGTCGGTTAAGAAAGGAAAACTATTTTCATGAGTAAAGGAAAACAGAAATTTGAGGTGCTGGAAAACGAAAGTATTGATGAGTGCCTTGAAAGAATGAAAAAAGAAGGCTATATGGCAGTTAAAAGAACGGAAAAACCAATATTTAAAGAAGTAAAAGATGGGGGAACCGTAACATATGAACCTGCTGGACGGCAAATTATCTTTGAAGGAATTCAAATGAACTAGTAAAACACGAACATTAATTGTCTGACTTTTTATATTGTTCGAGATTTCCGTTGACATACTCTTTCACAAGTTGTTAAGATAAATGTGACAGAAACAGAAGAAAACGAATGTAATCAGTTAATGACGATAAACGAATATTTAACCCTCGTATAATGTTGGGAATATGGCCCAGAAGTTTCTACCCGGTGACCGTAAATTACTGGACTATGAGGGAGAGTTAATATGACCGGCGTTTGGTGCTTCCACATTTGAATTGTCGATGGAATTATTGGCACCTCATATATTTTAGCCTGGGCAGATAACTTTCTCTCATGAGAAGGCATCTGCCTGGGCTTTTTTTATGCAACATGAGTGTTTAGTATGTAAGAGATGTTTGGAGTTTAATAGAATCAAAAAAATAGAAAGTCACACTGCTGGAGGAGAGACATGGGAACAAGAGTAGCAGTCATTATGGGCAGTAAATCAGATTGGGAAACAATGCAGCATGCTTGCGACGTTTTAGAAGAATTGGAAATTGCTTATGAAAAGAAGGTTGTTTCCGCACATCGCACTCCAGATTTAATGTTTGAATATGCCGAAAAAGCCCGGAATAACGATATAAAGGTCATCATTGCCGGAGCGGGCGGTGCAGCACATTTGCCTGGCATGGTAGCAGCAAAAACGACTTTGCCTGTCATTGGGGTTCCTGTTCAGTCAAAGGCTTTAAATGGGTTAGATTCTTTACTATCCATTGTACAGATGCCAGGCGGTGTTCCGGTTGCAACAGTTGCAATTGGGAAGGCAGGTGCTGTAAACGCAGGTTTACTGGCAGCTCAAATGCTTGGAGCGTTTGATGAAAATATAGCTCAAAGATTAGAACAAAGGCGGGAAAGAATAAAGAAAGAAGTATTGGAGAGCAGTGATGAGCTTGTCTAACAAAGTAATTTTACCAGGACAAACAATTGGTATTATTGGCGGCGGACAGCTGGGGAAAATGATGGCCCTCTCGGCAAAGGCTATGGGATATAGAGTAGCTGTTCTAGACCCTGCTGAAGATTCGCCATGCGGACAGGTGGCAGATATTACGATCGTCGACGCTTATGATAGTTTTGAGGGCATCAAAGAGCTGGAAGCTGTAAGTGATGTAATCACATATGAATTTGAAAATATCAGTGCAGAAGCACTTGATTGGCTCTGCAGCCATGCCTATGTTCCACAAGGGAAAGAGCTGCTGGAAATTACCCAAAATCGTATTACGGAAAAAGCAGCAATATCAGCTTCAGGCTCTGCTGTAGCTCCATACGCAGTGATACAAACAGAAAACGACATTTATGATAATATAGAAAAGCTTGGTCTTCCAGCCGTTTTAAAGACTGCCAGAGGAGGATATGATGGTAAAGGGCAATATGTTCTAAAAGATGAAAGCGATATTGCTGAAGCAGCAAAACTTCTTCAAAACGGTCCGTGTGTGCTGGAGCAATTCATTTCTTTTCATAAAGAAATCAGCGTGATCATTTTTAGAAGTCCATCAGGAGAAAAGGCAGTTCTTCCGGTTGCTGAAAATGTCCATAAAGACAATATTCTGCATCAGACAATTGTGCCAGCAAGGATTTCAGGCAAAGCAGCGGAAAAGGCGATTATGGCTGCAGAACATCTGGCTGAGAAGCTGAATCTGACTGGTACGCTTGCTGTTGAAATGTTCTTAACGGATGAGGACGAAATATTTATTAATGAGTTGGCACCTAGACCGCATAATTCCGGTCATTATTCGATTGAAGCATGTGAAACGTCACAGTTTGAGCAGCATATTCGGGCTGTTTGTAATTTGCCCCTGGGAAGCATGAGCTTATTAAAGCCAGCTGTCATGGTGAACATCCTAGGTGAGCATCAGGAGCCATTGCTTGCAAGAATCCCCGCTCTTTATAACTGGAAGGTGCATCTGTACGGCAAGAAGGAAGCTAAGTTTAAAAGAAAAATGGGACATATTACATTATTAAGAGACCATGTCGAAGAAGCGCTTGCTGAGGCGGAGCATACTGGCATCTGGTCTCGCAGTAAGGAAAGAATCGGAGGATAAAAAGATGATTGAACGTTATACTCGCCCAGAAATGGGAGCCATTTGGACGGAAGAAAACCGCTTCCAGGCATGGCTGGAGGTTGAAATTTTAGCATGTGAAGCATGGGCAGAGCTTGGTGACATCCCAAAGGCGGATGTTCAAAAGATTCGCGAAAATGCTTCCTTTAATATCGATCGCATTAAAGAAATCGAAGAAGAAACAAGACATGATGTTGTTGCATTTACACGTGCGGTTTCTGAAACATTGGGCGATGAAAGAAAATGGGTACATTACGGCTTAACATCAACAGATGTAGTAGATACCGCACTTTCATACTTAATTAAACAGGCTAATGATATTTTAGTAAAAGATTTAGAACGCTTTGTGGAGATTTTGAAAAACAAAGCACAAGAGCATAAATACACAGTTATGATGGGTCGTACACATGGCGTGCATGCAGAGCCGACTACATTTGGCTTAAAGCTTGCACTATGGCACGAAGAAATGAAAAGAAATCTAGATCGTTTCAAAGAAGCGGCAGCTGGCGTGGAGTTCGGGAAAATTTCCGGCGCTGTTGGAACATATGCCAATATCAATCCGTTTGTTGAAAGCTATGTATGTGAGAAGCTTGGAATTCAGCCAGCACCCATCTCTACACAAACGTTACAGCGTGACCGCCACGCTCATTATATGAGCAGCATTGCTTTAATCGCAACTTCCATTGAAAAGTTTGCAACAGAAGTACGCGGTCTGCAAAAAAGCGAAACGCGGGAAGTGGAAGAGTTTTTCGCAAAAGGGCAAAAAGGCTCCTCTGCGATGCCTCATAAGCGCAACCCAATAGGTTCAGAAAATATGACAGGCTTAGCAAGAGTGATTCGCGGTTATATGATGACAGCTTATGAGAATGTTTCACTTTGGCATGAAAGGGATATTTCTCACTCTTCTGCTGAAAGAATCATTCTTCCTGATGCAACCATCGCATTAAACTATATGTTAAATCGTTTTGGCAATATCGTGAAAAACTTAACGGTATTCCCTGAAAACATGAAACGCAATATGGATCGAACTCTTGGATTAATTTATTCACAGCGTGTTCTGTTAGCATTGATTGATAAAGGTCTGCCGCGTGAAGAAGCATATGATACTGTGCAGCCGCGTGCAATGGAAGCGTGGGAAAAGCAAGTGCCATTCCGCAGCCTAATTGAAGCAGATGAAACGATTACAGCGAAGCTTTCTCCAGAGGAGATTGAAGATTGTTTTGACTATAACTACCATATCAAACATGTAGATACAATATTTGACCGCTTAGGTCTGTAAAAATGAGCAATATCTGTAATGCATAGGAAAGCTTGAGATTAGATTTTTATAGGGTCAGCCTTTGTCAATTGTTGAGCAGGGGCGATCCCGCTTTCCCTAAATTCTCTTTTCTAAATGATTAATATTGTGTGTAATTGAAACAGTTCTACTTATTTAATATGCTTGTTGATTGGAACGGAATGGTGCGAGACTCCTGCGGGAGGAGTGGGAAGGTGAGACCCCGCAGAAGCGTAGCGACGAGGAGGCTCACCACCCGCCCCGCGGAAAGCGAGTACCATGAAGTGGAAATCACTCATTTTTAGGTCTGAAAATTCATTTGGATCTGACTACCTGGATTATTCCTACTATTTCGTTAAAGGGGGCTCTCCTGTTATGGAAAAAAGAACACTGTTATACGAGGGCAAGGCGAAGAAAATATATAGCACTGATGAAAAGGAAATCGTCTGGATTGAATATAAAGATTCTGCTACTGCCTACAACGGGGAGAAAAAAGCAAGCATTGCCGGCAAAGGAAGACTAAACAATGAAATTACCAGTTTACTATTTTTAAAGCTTCAAGAGCTTGGCATAGGTTCACATTTTGTGAAACGCATTTCTCCAACAGAGCAGCTTGTGAAAAGAGTAGACATTATCCCTCTTGAAACAGTCGTTCGCAATTACTCCGCAGGAAGCTTCTCCAAGCGATTAGGAATGGAAGAAGGACTTCTGCTTTCTCGGCCAATCGTTGAATTTTATTATAAGGATGACGATCTGGGAGATCCGATTTTAACTGAGGATCATATTGAGATTTTAGCATTGGCCAGTGTTGAAGAAGTTGAAGAATTAAAGGTAAAAGCACTGCAGGTAAACAAAGTATTATCTCAATTTTTCAAAGAGTTAGGTATTGTGCTTATTGATTTTAAGCTTGAGTTTGGGAAAGATGCAAACGGAGATATTATCCTTGCAGATGAAATATCTCCAGATACCTGCAGGCTTTGGGATGAAAAAACAAAGGAAAAGCTTGATAAAGATGTCTTTAGAAGAGACTTAGGAGATTTAACAGAAGCATACGAAACTATTTTAGCCAGATTGGGAGGCAGGACAGCATGTACAAAGTAAAAGTCTTCATCACATTAAGAGAGAGTGTATTAGATCCTCAAGGTTCAGTCGTAAAAAATTCTCTGCATTCTCTAAATTATAACGAAGTATCAGATGTCCGCATTGGGAAGTATATGGAGTTGACTGTGGAAAAAACGGAGCGGAATATTGAAGAAGTCGTTAAGGAAATGTGTGAGAGATTGCTGGCTAATGTCGTGATTGAAGACTATCGCTTTCAAATTGAGGAGGCTGTTGCACAGTGAAGTTTGCCGTTATTGTATTCCCAGGGTCAAACTGCGATATCGACATGTTTCATGCCATAAAGGATGAGCTTGGTGCAGAAGCAGAGTATGTGTGGCATGATACAGAAAATCTTGATGAGTTTGATGGTATTTTGCTTCCTGGCGGGTTCTCCTATGGTGACTACCTGCGGTCTGGAGCAATTGCACGCTTCAGCAATGTAATGAAAGAGGTTATGAAGGCAGCAGAAGCTGGAAAGCCAATCTTAGGCGTTTGCAACGGATTCCAAGTATTATTAGAGGCTGGCCTGCTGCCGGGTGCAATGAGACGGAATGAAACGCTGAAGTTCATTTGCCGCCCAGTCAAGCTAAAGGTTGAAAATCGTGAAACGATGTTTACATCCTCTTATCAAGAGCAAGAAGAAATCATGATTCCAATTGCGCATGGTGAAGGAAACTATTATTGTGACGAGCAAACATTAGCTCAGCTAAAAGGAAACAAGCAAATTGTGTTCTCATACAGCGGAACAAATCCCAATGGCAGCCTGGAAGACATTGCAGGCATTGTGAATGAGAAGGGCAATGTTCTTGGAATGATGCCCCACCCAGAAAGAGCAGTAGATGAACTTTTGGGCGGAGCAGATGGTCTGAAACTTTTTCAATCGATCGTAAAAAATTGGAGGGAAGCACATGTCGTTAATGCTTGAACCTAGTCCGGAAGAATTAAAACAGCAAAAGGTATATGCAGAAATGGGATTGACGGATGAAGAATTTGCGATGGTTGAAAAGATTCTCGGACGTCTGCCAAATTACACCGAAATCGGCCTCTTCTCTGTTATGTGGTCAGAGCATTGCAGCTATAAAAATAGTAAACCAGTATTAAAAAAATTCCCTACAAGCGGTGAGAGGGTTCTGCAGGGGCCAGGTGAAGGTGCAGGGATTGTAGACATTGGAGATGAGCAGGCGGTTGTATTTAAAATCGAGAGCCATAACCACCCTTCTGCCATTGAACCATATCAAGGTGCAGCTACTGGTGTAGGCGGAATTATCCGTGATGTTTTTTCAATGGGTGCAAGACCTATTGCTCTATTAAACTCTCTTCGATTTGGAGAGCTTGAAACAGCTCGAGTGAAATATTTGTTTAAAGAAGTGGTTGCCGGAATTGCCGGATATGGCAACTGTATTGGCATTCCGACTGTTGGAGGCGAAATTCAGTTCGAATCTTCCTATGAAGGAAATCCGCTCGTTAATGCGATGTGTGTTGGTCTTATTGATCATAAGGATATTAAAAAAGGGCAGGCACATGGAGTCGGCAACACAGTTATGTATGTGGGAGCGAAGACTGGCCGTGACGGCATTCATGGTGCAACTTTTGCCTCAGAGGAATTAACAGAGCAATCAGAAGAAAAACGTCCGGCTGTACAGGTTGGCGATCCATTCATGGAAAAACTTCTTCTTGAAGCTTGTTTAGAGCTTGTTCAATCAGATGCATTAGT
This sequence comes from Cytobacillus gottheilii, assembly GCF_018582665.1. Classification (NCBI taxonomy): domain Bacteria; kingdom Bacillati; phylum Bacillota; class Bacilli; order Caryophanales; family Bacillaceae; genus Cytobacillus; species Cytobacillus gottheilii. The sequence goes on from NZ_CP071709.1 coordinate 527,458, forward strand.
CGGCATTCAGGATATGGGAGCGGCAGGGTTAACAAGCTCATCAGCAGAAATGGCGAGCAAGGCTGGTTCGGGGATTGAAATGAACCTTGATCTTGTGCCGCAGCGTGAAAGAGGCATGACTGCTTATGAAATGATGCTATCTGAATCACAGGAGCGCATGCTCATCGTAGTGAAAAAGGGAAGAGAGCAGGAAATTGTTGATCTATTTTCAAAATATGAGCTTGAAGCTGTAGCTATTGGAACGGTAACAGATGATAAAATGCTTCGTTTGCTTCATAACGGTGAAGTTGTGGCGGATGTGCCAGCAGATGCCTTAGCAGAAGAGGCTCCTGTTTATCATAAGCCTTCTAAAGAGCCGGAATATTTCCGTGAATTTCAAGCGATGGAGAATGAAATTCCTTCAGTGGAAGACTATCGTGAGACATTAATCAATCTATTGAAGCAGCCGACAATTGCAAGCAAAGAATGGGTTTACGATCAATACGACTATATGGTGCGCACAAGCACTGTTGTTGCTCCAGGCTCAGACGCAGCGGTTGTCCGTATTCGCGGCACAGAAAAAGGCTTAGCGATGACAACAGACTGCAATTCGAGATATATGTATCTTGATCCGGAAACAGGCGGGAAAATTGCTGTTGCCGAAGCAGCACGAAATATCGTTTGCTCAGGCGGAGAACCGCTGGCAATTACCGATAACCTTAATTTTGGAAATCCCGAAAAACCAGAGATTTTCTGGCAGATCGAAAAGGCAGCCGACGGGATAAGTGAAGCATGCCGCACCTTAAATACACCGGTCATTGGCGGAAATGTTTCATTATACAACGAAACAAATGGGACTGCGATCTATCCAACTCCAGTCATTGGGATGGTTGGACTCGTGCAGGACATTAAACATACAACCACACAGCATTTCAAAGCAGCTGGAGATCTTATTTATCTTTTAGGAGATTCAAAGGATGAGTTTGGCGGCAGTGAATTGCAAAAGCTCACGTACGGAAAAATCTTTGGAAAAGCACCCGAGCTTCATTTAGAGACAGAAGAAAAGCATCAAAGCCAAGTATTGGGTGCTATTCGTTCTGGGTTAGTGGCATCTGCTCATGATGTTGCAGAGGGCGGACTTGCTGTAGCAGCAGCTGAAAGCTTATTCGGCACAGCAGAGCTTGGGGCAAAAATCAAGGTCACAGGAAATGAAGTATCTGCTCTTTTTGGAGAGTCTCAATCACGTTTCTTGCTTTCCGTTAAAAAGGAAAATCAAGAAGCATTTGAAGCATTAACAGATGCTGTATTGATTGGTGAAGTAACTGATGTTCCAGAATTACAACTATCTTCTGAGAACGGGCTTCTGCTGTCTGAACAAACAGCCATTCTTAAAGAAGCTTGGAAAGGGGCAATCCCATGCTTGCTGAAATAAAGGGACTAAACGAGGAATGTGGCATTTTTGGTGTTTGGGGTCACCCGGAATCAGCACAAATTACCTATTATGGCCTTCACAGTCTGCAGCATCGCGGACAGGAAGGTACAGGCATCGTTGTTACTGACGGCGCAAAGCTCAAAGGAGTAAAAGGTGAGGGACTTGTAACAGAAGTTTTTACCGCAGAAGCTATAGAGGAGCTTGATGGAAAAGCAGCTATTGGTCACGTGAGATATGCTACGGCAGGAGGCGGAGGATATGAAAATGTTCAGCCGCTTCTCTTTCACTCCCAAAGCGGAAGCTTAGCATTATGCCATAATGGCAATTTGACGAATGCAACTGCTCTGAAGCATCAGCTGGAGGCACAGGGAAGTATTTTTCAAACAAGCTCAGATACAGAGGTGCTTGCTCATTTAATCAAGCGCGGCGGTTTTTCGTCTTTTAAAGACCGTGTGAAAAATGCGCTATCCATGGTAAAGGGCGCTTATGCTTTTCTGATCATGACCGAGACAGAAATGATGGTGGCACTTGATCCAAACGGCATGCGTCCCCTTTCACTTGGGAAGCTTGGCGATGCGTATGTCGTTGCTTCGGAAACATGTGCGTTTGATATCGTTGGAGCTGAATTTATAAGGGATGTTTTGCCGGGAGAGCTTTTGATTATCGATGATAACGGCTTCCGTTCTGAAATGTTTGCAATGGCTTCAAATATCGCGATGTGCATGATGGAATATGTTTATTTTTCCCGTCCGGACAGCAATATTAACGGAATCAATGTTCATACTGCGCGTAAAAACCTTGGAAAGCAGCTGGCCGTTGAAGTTCCAATTGAAGCGGATGTTGTCACAGGTGTTCCTGATTCAAGTATCTCTGTTGCGATTGGGTATGCAGAAGCTACGGGGATTCCATACGAAATGGGCTTAATTAAAAATAAATATGTTGGCCGTACGTTTATACAGCCGTCTCAATCACTGAGGGAACAAGGGGTGAAGATGAAGCTTTCTCCAGTTCGCGGTGTTGTAGAGGGAAAACGAGTTGTGATGGTCGATGACTCGATTGTGCGCGGAACAACTAGCAGAAGAATTGTTGCCATGCTGAAGGAAGCTGGTGCTACAGAGGTTCATGTTGTCATTAGCTCTCCTCCAATTAAAAATCCTTGCTTCTACGGAATCGACACATCCACGAAGGAAGAACTGATCGCGGGCAATCATAATGTAGAAGAAATTAGAGAAATCATTGGTGCAGATACACTTACCTTCCTATCAGTAGAAGGAATGGTCAAGGCAGTCGGCAGAAAAGACGGTCAATGTCTAGCCTGCTTCACAGGACAATACCCGACTGAAATCTATCCAAGCACATTACATCCGTATGAAAAGGTATAAAGCGGCACGCATTAGCCGCTTTTTTTAAAGAGACTATTTAATAAGAGAATGTATTTTGTTTAACCTTTTTTAAAGTGGTCATTTTAGCAATACGCTTGTTAATTGGAACGGAATGGTGCGAGACTCCTGCGGGACGAGTGGGAAGGTGAGACCCCGCAGGTGCGACAGCGCCGAGGAGGCTCACCACCCGCCCCGCCGGAAAGCGAGTACCATGGAGTGGAAATAACAGTAAACTTTACGAAAAATTGAAATGAAATATCATAGACGAGGTGAAAAGCATGGCAAATGCTTATAAGCAAGCTGGAGTAAATATTGAAGCAGGCTATGAAGCAGTCACTCGCATGAAAAAGCATGTGGAAAGAACGGTTCGTCCAGGTGTAATGGGAGGGCTAGGCGGATTTGGCGGTATGTTTGATCTGTCTTCATTGAATCTAAAAGAGCCTGTGCTTGTTTCTGGGACGGATGGAGTAGGAACCAAGCTCATGCTTGCCTTTATGATGAATCAGCATGATACAATCGGAATTGATGCTGTGGCCATGTGTGTGAACGATATAGTCGTTCAGGGAGCCGAGCCGCTATATTTCTTAGACTATATTGCATGCGGCAAGGCAGAGCCTGAGAAGATTGAAAACATTGTAAAAGGGATTGCTGAAGGCTGCGAACAGGCAGGATGTGCTCTTATTGGCGGAGAAACAGCTGAAATGCCTGGAATGTACAGTGAAGAAGAATATGACCTTGCTGGATTTTCTGTAGGTGCTGCTGAAAAATCGAACTTGATTACAGGACAGAACATTCAGGCGGGCGATGTATTAATAGGATTAGCTTCAAGTGGTATTCACAGCAACGGCTATTCTCTTGTAAGAAAGCTGTTTTTTGAACAAGCCAATATGAAGCTCGAGGATTATGTTGAAGAATTGGGCTGTACTTTAGGGGAAGAACTGCTCCGCCCAACAAAAATTTATGTAAAACCGCTTTTAGCTGCTATGAAAAAGTTTGAACTAAAAGGTCTCTCGCATATTACCGGAGGCGGTTTTATTGAAAACATTCCGCGGATGCTCCCGGCAGGTTTAGGGGCTGAAATTATGAAAGATTCAATTGAACTTCCGGCTGTCTTTAAGCTTATGCAGAAGATTGGCGGTCTTGAGCAGCAGGAAATGTATAATATTTTTAATATGGGAATTGGAATGGTTGCTGCTGTTAACAAAGAAATAGCAGTGGAGATCGTTCAGTATTTCAATGAAATGGGAGAAAAGGCAGCTATCATTGGTGTTGTCACAGAGCAAGAAGGAATCAGCATCACGTAATGAACAATCCGTGGAGGAAAAAAATGAAAAATATTGCAGTGTTTGCTTCCGGCAGCGGAACGAACTTTCAAGCGATTATAGATGCCGTTCAGACAGGTTCTCTGGAAGCTCAGATTAATTTGTTTGTCTCTGACAAGCCAAACGCATACAGCATTGAGAGAGCGGCCCATAATGAAATTCCAGCCTTTGTTTTTCAAGCAAAAAACTATGAGAGTAAGGAAGAATATGAAACAGAAATTCTTCATGAATTGAAAGCGAAAAACATTGACCTTATTGTATTAGCTGGGTATATGAGATTGATTGGAAACGTCCTTCTCCGTGAATTTGAAGGGAAAATTATTAATATTCATCCTTCCTTGCTGCCGGCTTTTCCGGGAAAAGATGCGATTGGCCAGGCATTGAGAGCAGGAGCGGAATTCACTGGTGTGACTGTTCATTATGTGGACGAAGGAATGGATACTGGACCGATCATCCAGCAAAAAAAAGTACCCGTCGACAAAACCGACACAATGGAAACTCTTCAAGAAAAGATTCATCGAGTGGAACATATTCTTTATCCAAAAGTACTGCAAACATTATGCAAAGATGAACTGTCAGTGAAATAATCGAATGAAACGGTCCTACAGACGGCAAATAGACTTAGGGGGAAGATGAATGAACAAACGAGCGCTTATTAGTGTATCAGATAAAAGCGGGATTGCGGAATTTGCGAAAAGCCTGCATGAACTTGGTTTTGAAATTTTATCAACAGGCGGAACAAAGAAGGCGTTGGAGGAGCAAGGAATTCCTGTCATTAGTGTCAGTGAAGTCACTGGTTTTCCGGAAATTCTGGAAGGACGTGTAAAAACACTAAATCCAATGATACATGGCGGTCTATTAGCTAAATTTGGCGAGCCATCGCATAAAGCACAGCTGGATGAGCATGGAATCAGCCCTATTGAAGTTGTTTGTGTGAATTTATATCCTTTTCAGCAGACGATTGCTAAGCCGGATGTAACGGTAGAGGATGCTATTGAAAATATTGATATTGGCGGACCGGCGATGCTGCGGGCATCAGCAAAAAATCATGAGTATGTAACAGTAGTTGTGGATCCTTCTGATTATGAAACAGTTTTAACACAGCTAAAACAAGAAGGTTCGGTCACAAGTGAAACAAAACGAACACTTGCAGCCAAAGTTTTCCGCCATACAGCTGCGTATGATAGCATGATTGCACAGTATATGACAGATTTAACAGGTGAAGCAGCACCTGAAAAACTAACGGTAACGTATGAATTGAATCAGGGTCTCCGTTATGGCGAAAACCCGCATCAGAAGGCTGCATTTTATCGAAAGCCGCTTGGCTCTGAGTTTTCTATTGCCAATGCAAAGCAATTACACGGCAAGGAGCTTTCGTATAACAATATCAATGATGCAGAAGCAGCTATTCAAATTATTAAGGAATTTGCTGAACCTGCTGCAGTGGCGGTTAAGCATATGAATCCGTGCGGAGTTGGTACGGGCGATACAGTAAATGCTGCCTTTTCAAAAGCATTTGAAGCAGATCCGATTTCTATTTTCGGCGGAATCATTGCGCTTAATAGAGAGGTAGATGGTGATACAGCGCAGAAGCTACATGAAATTTTCTTAGAGATTGTCATTGCTCCTGCTTTCTCACAAGAAGCGCTAACGATTTTACAAGGAAAGAAAAACATTCGTTTATTGACAATACCTTTTACGAATGGAAATAACGAGCAAAAGTACACGTCTATTGAAGGCGGACTGCTTGTTCAGGATTTTGATGGTTATAATCTGGAGCATGCGGACATTTCCATTCCTACAAAGCGTGAACCAACAGAGGAAGAATGGAATGCTTTAAAACTTGGCTGGAAAGTCGTTAAGCACGTCAAGTCCAATGCCATTGTTGTAAGCAGTGATGCAATGACTCTTGGCGTCGGAGCTGGCCAGATGAATCGTGTTGGAGCGGCAAAAATAGCACTTGAACAAGCAGGTGAGCGAGCAGAAGGAGCTGCGCTTGCATCAGACGCATTCTTCCCAATGGATGATACCGTTGAGGCAGCTGCGAAAGCTGGGATTACAGCAATCATTCAGCCGGGCGGCTCAATCAAGGATGCTGATTCCATTAAAAAAGCAGACGAATACGGCATTGCAATGGTATTCACAGGTGTAAGACATTTCAAACATTAATCACTGTGAAGGAGGGATTGGGAAAATGAATGTCTTAGTCATTGGCAGAGGCGGAAGAGAACATGCCATTTGCTATAAAATGAATGAAAGTGAAAGTGTGAAAACCGTTTTTGCTGCACCTGGCAATAAAGGCATGGAGGATGTTGCACAGCTCGTCAATATAGACGAGCAAGATCATGAGCAGCTTCTTCAATTTGCACAGGAAAACCAAATCGGATTAACGGTAATCGGACCTGAGGTGCCTCTTTTGGCAGGTTTGGCTGATCTCTTCAATAAAGAAGGTCTGGCTGTTTTTGGACCAGAAAAAGCAGCTGCAGAAATTGAAGGCAGTAAATCCTTTGCGAAAGAGCTAATGAAAAAATATCATATCCCAACGGCAGAATATGAAGTGTTTTCGGATTATTCAGCTGCAAAAGAATACATTGAAAAAAAAGGTGCTCCAATTGTAATTAAAGCCGATGGACTTGCTGCCGGCAAAGGTGTCACTGTTGCTATGAATAAGGAAGATGCCTTTGCAGCCATAGAGGATATGCTAGTAGGTGCCAAATTCGGAGAAGCTTCCTCTACGGTTGTGATTGAAGAATTCCTGGAGGGTGAAGAATTTTCACTTATGGCATTCGTAAATGGAGAGAATGTCATTCCGCTTGAAATTGCTCAGGATCATAAACGTGCTTTTGATGGAGATCAAGGACCAAATACAGGCGGTATGGGGGCATATTCACCTGTGCCGCATATAGGAGACGAAACTGTTTCTGTCGGTGTTGAAGCAATATTGAAGCCAGCAGCTGCTGCACTTGTTAAAGAAGGGCGTAGTTTCTGCGGTATTTTATATGCAGGATTAATCAAAACAGAACAGGGTCCAAAGGTAATCGAATTTAATGCTCGCTTTGGCGATCCGGAAACACAGGTTGTTCTGCCAAGAATGAAATCAGATTTGGCTGAGGTTATGCTTGCTGTTATAAATGGTAAAAAACCTGCAATAGAATGGGATCATGATATGATGCTTGGTGTTGTTGCAGCGGCTAAAGGCTATCCGGATCACTATGAAAAGGGAGCAGTTTTGACTGGTTTAGGTGCAATAGATGATACAGTCACTGTGTTTCATGCCGGAACAGAACGCAATGAACAAGGAGAGTTTACGGCAAATGGCGGACGCATCCTGCTTGCAGCGGCTAAAGCAGGGACTTTAAAGGAAGCGCAAGAAAAGGTTTATAGCCAATTAGAAAAAATAAAATCAGAAGCTATTTTTTACAGAAATGACATTGGATACAAAGCGATTAAACACGTTTTTTCCTAATATTTCTGATGAAAACAAATAACAGGGCAACAATGCTGCCGATTATAGCAATCAGTACAAAAGACATATCTGTTAGATACTCCCAGAACATTTTGTACCCTCCTTATAGATGCCCCCTGATTAGGGGGCAATTTTTTTATATAATTAATTTGACAATTATTCGTTTATTGGATTATGTGGAAGCATTTGCTGAATAGAATCTTCATCTGTATTTTCTTTTCGTTCATGCATCATTTCCTGACCTTTGTCATATAATGCGACGATTGGGCAATAGCGGACAATTCCTTCTGCAACCTTCATAGCACCAAGTATGGATGCAACTAAATAGGAATCACGCCAAGGAAACTTAACAAGCTTAGCTGTACTCCAGGATAAAATTGTAAGTCCGCAAGTGATCCGAAGCAACGCACTTAAAATGCCAATATTCGGTGTTATTTTCAAAGTTAACAGCTCCTTCATAAAATTTTTACATTTTTAACCTAATTCTTTAATGCGTTAAAAAGGCAAATATGTTATGATAAATTAAAGATGTAAGGGTTTTCTGAAATTAAAAACTACTTGTCATTATAAAAATTCACTATTTCACATAGTCTGTAAAATTCATACAAAACAAAAGGAGGGAGTAGCGTGCTGGAACAGAGATATCGCTGGAAAAACAAGCATCTGCGACAACATGTTTCCATTTTAGATGGAAAGACTGCACCAACTATATTGCTTAAGAATGCCCGTTACTTAAATCAGATTTTGAGAAAATGGGTGAATGCAAATATATGGATATATGGAGATCGTATTGTTTATGTTGGCGACAAACTGCCTGAAAAAACAGATGGCTGCCAAGTGGTTGACTGCTCGGAATATGTCCTTGTTCCAGGATATATTGAACCACATGCTCATCCGTTTCAATTATATAATCCCCACTCACTTGCAAGTTATGCATCGCAATTCGGAACGACAACATTGATCAATGACAACATGATGCTTGCATTGCAGTTAAATAAAAAGGAAGCGTTTTCATTACTTCGTGAAATGCGTAACATTCCTTCAACAATGTATTGGTGGTGCCGCTTTGATCCGCAAACAGAGCTGCAAAATGAGGAATATCTTTTCTCTCACAGCAATGTGAAGGCATGGCTTGAGCATGATGCTGTACTGCAGGGCGGAGAATTAACCGGATGGCCAAAGCTTCTTGATGGCGACGATATGATGCTGCATTGGATGCAGGAAACGAAACGCATGCGTAAACAAATAGAGGGACATTTCCCCGGGGCATCTGAAAAAACATTGGCTAAGCTCATGCTTCTTGGTGCGGACTGTGATCATGAAGCTATGACCGGCAAAGAAGTATATGACCGGTTATTGCAGGGCTATACCGTTTCTTTAAGATATTCGTCTATTCGTCCTGATTTGCCAAAGCTTCTCGATGAAATCCATGAGCTTGGGATAGAGCATTATGATCAATTTTTCTTTACAACCGATGGATCATCATCTACCTTTTCAGAGAGCGGAATTACTGACGAAATGATCCGGATTGCTATCGAAAAAGGGGTTCCTGTTATAGATGCTTATAATATGGGCACGATTAATATTGCCAAATATTATAATATTCAATACCTGCATGGCAATATCGCAACAGGACGTGTGGCTAATATCAACTTCCTCAAGGATGAAAAAGATCCAACGCCTGTATCTGTCCTTGCCAAAGGGAAGTGGGTAAAGCTTGATGGCGAAGATCAGAACATGTATGAAGAGATTGCCTGGGATGAGTTTGGGTTAGAGCCTCTTGAAATCGATTGGGAGTTATCAATGGATGATATGCAATTCTCTATGCCGTTTGGCATTAAGATGGAGAATTCAGTCCTTACGAAACCATATTCTGTTGCCATCGATGTTTCAAATAATGATCTTGATTACTCACATGATGAATGTTTCTTTATGCTTGTAGACCGCAATGGCAAATGGCGCGTTAACACAGTCCTAAAAGGATTTGCAACAAAGCTGGATGGGCTGGCAAGCTCTTTTTCAAATACTGGCGATATTATTGTGATCGGAAAAAATAAAGAAGATATGCTGAATGCATTTTTAAGAATGAAGGAAATTGGCGGAGGAATTGTTATTTCTGAGCAAGGAGAAGTTGTGCTTGAAGTTCAATTAAAGCTAAAAGGATTAATGTCTCATAAGAAAGTTGAAGATCTAATCGAGGATGAGAAGAAGCTCCTGGCTTATCTGAAAGATAAAGGATATCAATTTGCAGATCCAATTTATACCCTGTTATTTTTCTCATCTACCCATCTTCCTTATATTAGAGTTACACAAAGAGGCATATATGATGTTATGAATAAAACTGTACTCTTTCCAACGATAATGCGTTAAAATATAAAAGAGAGTATGATATAAACATTAAGTTTATGAACAGTGGCTAGCTCCAAAAGCCCCGTCCTCCGAGATGTTACGTCTAGGTGGATAGCAGCAGGCAGGGATTGCCTTCTGCTAGCTGATCGCGCCGGAGATGCCAGTTCTTTTCTTGTAAGGAGTGTATGATGTCAAAAATATGGATGGCAGTTTTTGCTGCAGGTATTCTTTTACTATCAGGATGCAGCGGGGATCAGACAGAAATTGATGAGACAGATCATTCGAATAATGAACAGCAGCCAGAAGAAGTGGCTCAAGAACAAAATGAGTCTGAATTTATTTACCCGCTTACAGGTATCTCGGCAGAAGCAGAAGTAAATGGACGGGCAGTGGCCGTTATGATTAATAATCACCCGCTGGCTCGTCAGCAGTCTGGTTTGCATGAAGCGGATATTGTGTATGAATTGCTTGCCGAAGGAGAGGTTACAAGGTTTTTGGCGATTTATCAAAGTCAAAAGCCTGCACAAATTGGACCGATTCGGAGTGCACGCGACTATTATATTGAACTTGCCAAAGGATATGACAGTCTATATGTTGCTCACGGCAACAGTCCTGACGCAAAAAAATTAATGGATAGCGGCTATATTGACAGTTTGAATGGCCTCTATTATGATGGCACACTATTTAATAGGGTCAGCTTTAGAAAAGCGCCGCATAATTCCTATATCTCTTTTGAAAATATTGAAAAGGGTGCACAAGAGCAGGGGTATGATATGAACAATGCTCCATCTCCTTTAGTGTACTTGAATGAGGAAGAAATAGAGCAGCTGGACGGAGACGAAGCTGCTAATATCGAAGTTTCTTATTTTTCAAGGGAGACATTTAATTCGGTCTACGAGTATGATGCTGTCCAAGAGAAGTATAAGCGTTATTCAAATGGTGAGCTGACAGCAGATTATGAAACGGATTCACCGGTTCTGCTCGATAACATATTCATTGTTGAAACAGAACATCAAATCGTCGATAATGCCGGGAGACGGAACATTGATTTAATGTCAGGCGGAAGAGCTTACCTGCTTCAAAAAGGAACACTTCGTGAAGTAAATTGGGAAAATATTGACGGTAAGATCCTGCCGGTTGCAGATGGGGAGCAAGTTGGGCTTATTCCCGGGAAAACGTGGATTAATGTCATCCCCACAAGTGTCGGTTTAGAAGATTCCGTATCCTACGGTTCATAGAAAGTATTTATAACAAAGGAGCTTGAATATATGCAAATAAATAAATTAAAAGGAAAAGAACTCGATCAGCTTTTTAACTCGGTCTTATCTTTAAAAGATTTAGATGAATGCTATCGTTTTTTTGATGATTTATGCACTGTAAATGAGATTCAGTCTCTTGCACAGAGGCTTGAAGTTGCGCGCATGCTTCGCGAAGGAAAAACGTATCATAAAATTGAAACAGAAACTGGCGCAAGCACAGCTACTATCTCTCGTGTAAAGCGCTGCTTAAATTATGGAAATGATGCCTATGAAATGGCACTTGAACGGATTAAAGAAGATAGTCCAACAGCACAAGAATAAAATGGGGCTAAACTGCAGGGATCAACACCTGCAGTTTTTTTATTTTATTCCCAAGTAAAATGCTGGTAATAACTGACCGTAATCCTCGTTTTGCACGGTAAATCCCATGGCAGTAAGTCTGAACAATCAACAGGTCTTTACTTTTTGATCTTATACACAAATGATATAATGTTGGATGGAATGATAGAATGGAGGCAGTATGTATGTATGATATTAACGAGTGGCGCCATGCCTTTAAACTCGATCCTAATAAATATATTTCTGATGAAGACTTAGAAAAAATCTGTGAATCTGGAACGGATGCCCTGATTATTGGAGGGACTGATGGGATTACCCTCGAAAATGTACTGGATCTAATGGCTCGTGTTCGAAGATATACGGTTCCGTGTATTTTAGAGATCTCAACGATTGAATCGGTCACACCAGGTTTTGATTTATATTTTATCCCCTCCGTTTTAAATAGTACGGAAGTAAAATGGATAACAGGACTTCATCATGAGGCTGTTAAAGAGTATGGTGACATCATGAATTGGGAAGAAATTCTCGTGCAGGGCTACTGCATATTAAATGACGAATGTAAGGCGGCAAGTGTCACAGCAGCAAATACGGATTTGACAGCTGATGCTGTCAGAGCCTATGCGATGATGGCAGAAAAGATGCTTCATCTGCCTATTTTTTATCTTGAATATAGCGGCAAGTATGGTGATCCTGCAATCGTTAAAGAAGTAAAAGAAACACTTGAGACAACTGCACTTTTTTATGGAGGCGGAATCCAATCAGCACAGCAGGCAAAAGAGATGGCTGCCTATGCCGATGTAATAGTTGTTGGCAATATCATTTATAGCGATTTAAAGGCTGCTTTACAAACAGTTGAAGCAGTGAGATAAAAGCTTGTTTATCTGAAAAAAAACAGGTACGATATAGAAAATAGAACATACGTTTGTGGTGGTGAATAGAAATGCAATATTTAACTGATAAACTGTTAAACGGATTAAATACAGAACAGCAAAATGCTGTTAAGGCGACGGATGGACCTCTACTGATAATGGCAGGTGCAGGAAGCGGAAAAACTAGAGTATTAACACATCGAATTGCCTATCTAATGGTTGAAAAACGTGTTTCGCCTTATAACATTCTTGCGATTACATTTACAAATAAAGCGGCACGGGAGATGCGTGAGCGGATCCAGAAAATGATGGGCGGAGCAGCGGATGATATCTGGATTTCGACCTTCCACTCTATGTGTGTAAGAATATTGCGCAGAGATATTGACCGGATCGGATACAATCGCAATTTCACTATTCTAGACACAACAGATCAGCAATCGGTTATTAAATCGATTTTAAAAGAACGCAATATTGATCCAAAAAAATTCGATCCCAGAGCAATTCTAGGTTCAATCAGCTCAGCCAAAAATGAACTGATCACGCCAGAGGAATATGCCAAAACTGCCGGTGATTATATTCAGCAGGTAACGAGTGATGTATATGCAGATTATCAAAAACGCCTTCGCAGAAACCAGGCACTGGATTTTGATGATCTTATTATGATTACCATTCAGCTTTTTCAGCGTGTGCCTGAAGTGCTTGAATACTATCAGCGCAAATTCCAATATATCCATGTGGATGAATATCAGGATACGAACCGTGCGCAATATATGCTTGTAAAGTTTTTGGCTAATCGCTTTAAAAACCTGTGTGTTGTTGGGGATTCTGATCAATCTATTTATAGATGGAGAGGAGCAGATATCGCCAATATCCTCTCGTTTGAAAAAGACTATCCAAATGCCAGTGTCATCCTTCTTGAGCAAAACTATCGTTCGACAAAGCGCATTCTTGCTGCGGCAAACGAAGTAATTGCGAAAAATATGAATCGCAAACCGAAAAACTTATGGACAGAAAATGACGAAGGAAACAAGCTGTTTCATTACCGTGCTGACAGTGAACAAGGGGAAGCTCAATTTGTAGTTGGAAAAGTGAAGGAGTTAATGAACTCCAGCAATCGCAAGCTCACAGATTTTGCGATTCTCTATCGAACCAATGCCCAGTCTCGTGTAATGGAGGAAGTACTGCTTAAATCCAATATTGAATACTCTATTGTAGGCGGCATTAAGTTCTATGACCGTAAAGAAATTAAGGACATTCTTGCGTATCTGCGCCTGATAGCCAATCTAGATGATGATATCAGCCTGCAGCGTGTCATCAATGTGCCTAAACGCGGCATTGGTTCAGGATCAGTCGATAAAATTGCTAATTTTGCTACCATGCACGATATGTCTATGTTTGAAGCATTAGAGTCAATTGAATTGATTGGACTAAGCCCGAAGATTACAAAAGCGGCAGCAGAATTTAGGGATCTTGTGAGAAATTATTATCAAATGCAAGAATACTTATCTGTAACAGAGCTGGTTGAAGAAGTCCTTGAAAAATCAGGCTATCGTGAGATGCTAAAGGCGGAAAAATCGATTGAGTCTCAAAGCAGACTTGAGAATATCGATGAATTCCTTTCTGTTACGAAAAACTTTGAAGATGCATCAGAGGATAAATCCCTAATTGCTTTTCTGACAGATTTGGCTCTTGTGGCAGATATTGATAAGCTAGATGATGATGGCCAAAAAAGCGATGCAGTAGTGCTGATGACCTTGCACTCTGCTAAAGGGCTTGAATTTCCTGTTGTCTTTTTAATTGGAATGGAAGAAGGCGTATTCCCGCATAGCCGTTCCTTAATGGATGAAACGGAAATGGAAGAAGAGCGAAGATTAGCGTATGTAGGAATTACACGGGCAGAGCAAGAGCTTTATATTACAAACGCTCAAATGCGAACATTATTTGGCCGAACAAATATGAATCCTCCTTCCCGTTTTATTAAGGAAATACCAGAGGATTTACTGGATGGGATACAGCCGCCTGTGCAAGGAAAACGAGGAGCATCACCGTTTCAGGATTCACCAAGACAGACCATGCGCAGAAATGCGGTTGTGCGTCCGGCAGCAGCTGCAACAGGTGGAGACAGCCTTTCATGGAGTGTCGGCGATAAAGCCGTCCACGGCAAATGGGGAACAGGAACAGTTGTCAGCGTAAAAGGATCTGGTGAAGGCACAGAGCTCGACATCGCTTTTCCAAGCCCTGTGGGCATTAAGAGGCTTCTTGCAAAATTCGCGCCTATCCAAAAAGGGTAACCGAAAGGCAGACTCAGAAAATGATCAGTGTATAGCCCAGACCAGTCCAATAAGAATCGGGGCTGCATAAGGAGCTTGTGCTTTAAGAATTATAAAAAGTAATAATAAGAACAGTGTCTAGCTCCGGCGTCTTGCCCACGAGGTTTTCTTGTTGTGGCTGAGCAAGGCGCCCTGAGCTTTTCTATGAAAGGGCTGGGTTAATGGACATTCAATCAGCTGAAAGAAAAATTAAGGACCTGCAAAATATCCTCAATCAATATAACTACGAATATCATGTGCTGGATACACCATCTGTCCCAGATTCAGAATATGACAGACTAATGAATGAGTTGACCGCTCTTGAAGAACAGTTTCCGCAGCTGAAAACAGAAGATTCGCCAACACAGCGTGTCGGCGGAGAAATACTTGATATGTTTGAAAAAGTTGAACATGAAACGTCAATGCTGAGCTTGGGCAATGCGTTTAACGAACAGGATTTAAGGGATTTTGACCGCCGTGTCCGTCAAAATGCCGGCGAAGATGTGACTTATGTATGTGAACTGAAAATTGATGGGCTCGCTGTTTCATTGCGTTATGATAATGGCTTATTTTCAATCGGTGCAACACGCGGCGATGGCACTATTGGAGAAAACATTACAGCGAACCTGCGCACCATCCGCTCTATCCCACTGCGCTTAAAGGAAGAGGTTTCTATTGAGGTTCGCGGTGAGGCATTTATGCCGAGAAAGTCATTTGAAGCCTTAAACCAAGCAAAAGAGGAAAGAGGAGAAGAAGCATTTGCAAACCCGCGTAATGCAGCTGCGGGTTCATTAAGACAGCTTGATCCAAAAATAGCTGCCTCGAGAAATCTCGATATTTATGTTTATGGTCTTGCAAACGCTGATGAACTTGGAATAGCAGCTCACAGTGAGGGATTGGATTATCTCGAAAAACTTGGATTTAAAACAAATAAGGAACGAAAAAAATGTGTTTCGATTGAAGAGGTTATCGAGTATGTAACAGATTGGACAGAAAAGAGACCTCAATTATCATACGATATTGATGGTATTGTAATAAAGGTGGATGGTTACGAGCAGCAGGAGCAGCTTGGAACCACGGCTAAAAGTCCAAGATGGGCAATCGCTTATAAGTTTCCAGCTGAAGAAGTTGTAACGATCTTAAAAGACATTGAACTCAGCATTGGAAGAACTGGTGTTTTAACGCCAACAGCTATTTTAGAACCAGTACGGGTAGCGGGTACAACCGTCCAGCGTGCTTCCCTGCATAATGAAGACCTGATCCGTGAAAAAGATATTAAGATCGGGGACCATGTAGTCGTCAAAAAAGCAGGAGATATCATCCCGGAAGTTGTCAATGTTCTGCCTGAGCGCAGGACAGGAGATGAAGTCGACTTCCAAATGCCTTCCGTCTGTCCTGAATGCGGAAGCGAGCTTGTCAGACTTGAAGGAGAAGTGGCTCTTCGCTGCATCAACCCAAAATGTCCAGCTCAAATCCGTGAGGGACTCATCCATTTTGTTTCAAGAAATGCGATGAACATTGACGGATTAGGTGAAAAGGTGGTCAGCCAATTATTTTCAGAGCAGTTAATTGAAGATGTTGCTGACTTGTATAAGTTAACCTTTGAGCAGCTTATTCAGCTGGAAAGAATGGGTGAAAAATCAGTTCAAAATCTATTAAGTGCAATTGAAGCATCTAAAAAGAACTCGCTGGAAAAGCTTTTATTCGGACTGGGAATACGGCATGTCGGAGCGAAGGCAGCCAAAACACTAGCAATGACTTTCCATTCAATGGAACAGTTAAGCAGTGCTTCTCGCGAGCAGCTGATTGAAATTAATGAAATTGGCGACAAAATGGCTGATGCAATTGTATCTTATTTTGAGCAGGAAGAAGCTCTTGAACTGATACAAGAACTGAAGAGAGCTGGCGTCAACATGGAATATTTAGGTCCAAAGCGGGTTTCAGCTGAAAATATCGATTCTGTATTTGCAGGTAAAACAATTGTTTTAACAGGGAAATTAGAGCTGTTCTCCAGAAGTGAAGCAAAAGAAAAAATTGAAGCCCTAGGCGGAAATGTATCAGGAAGCGTTAGTAAAAAAACAGATATTGTCATTGCTGGTGAGGATGCAGGTTCAAAGCTGAAGAAGGCAGAGGAACTTGGCATCACGGTATGGAATGAGGAGAGACTGGCTGAGGAACTAACCAAGTAAGAGGTGGAGAATCGTGAAGAAAACAATAATGATGGCTGTTTCTCTTTTGCTCGTGCTGACGGGGTGTGCTCCTAACTTCAGCAAGCAGGAGGAAGTCATTCAGGATGATGAAAACTCAAATGAAACGGCGATTATTCCGAACTATAAAATATCGGATGATTATTATAAAACGCTGCTTCCTTTTGAGC
Source organism: Cytobacillus gottheilii (assembly GCF_018582665.1). Classification (NCBI taxonomy): domain Bacteria; kingdom Bacillati; phylum Bacillota; class Bacilli; order Caryophanales; family Bacillaceae; genus Cytobacillus; species Cytobacillus gottheilii. Next base: position 544,541 of record NZ_CP071709.1, read on the forward strand.
CGAGTGAAGCAAGGGGGCTTGTGGTTAATAACATTAACACCAAATATGATTTGACCGAATTTGAAACGGGCTTAATGCGCGTTGCGCAAAATAGTTTTGACACCGACAGTTACTTCTTTCAGGAAGGTCAATTCTTAGATAGTTCGACTGTCCGCTCGTGGCTCAATCGCAAGTTTACACCTGCACAGCTTGCTGAACGTAATTTAGAGGAAGCGGATAATGTAGGGTTGAATCCTCTTGATGATGAAAAAGGGGATATTGACGAACGCAATACAAAGAGTCCGATCTACCTCGCTCATATTTTAGAGCATAATTATCGAATTAAGGGTGAGGGAGACACGGTTACACTTGGCGGGGTAGTGATTGGTCTGGCTTTAAACTCTGTCCATTACTATCAGAAGGAACAGTACGGAGCAACTTACGAAACAGATATTAAACGAAGTGTTTTAGAAGCAGAAGGTAAAAAGATGGCGGCCGAAGTGCTTACTCGTCTTCGCGGCATGGATGAGCTTAAAGATGTGCCAATTACCATTGCCCTATTTGAACAAGCCAGCAGAACCTCCGTTGTACCAGGAAACTTTATTGCCTATGCGGAAGCTGGAAAAGGAAGCGGCAAGTTAAGCGAATGGAAGAATGTTGCTGAAAAATATGTGCTATTTCCATCATCAGATGCTGAAACGAATCATCGTGATGACAATACAGCCTTCAAAAATTTTAAACAGGATATAGAAGCGTATTTTCCAAACTTTAACGGAGTCATCGGCAAAGCGTTTTATGCCGGAGATCAGCTGCAGGACCTTAATATTGATATTCCAATTCAATTCTATGGAAAAGCAGAATCAATCGGATTTGCACAGTATACGGCAAGTTTAATCATGAAGCATTTTCCAGAGTATATTTCTGTTCAGGTAAATATTACGTCCGTGAATGGCCCTGAAGCGCTGATTGTGAGAAAACCAGATGATACAGAACCATTTGTTCATATTTATGATTAAAGGCAAAGATTGATGAATTTTAACTAAACATGTTAAAATAAACATTGAGAAAATTCTATAAAAGTAGCTGCTGTATTAGGGATGAACTGTAAAATATTACATGCATCATCCCTTCCATTCTTATACAGTGCAATAGTACATAGGAGGCGTTAACGATGGTACAACCTTACAAGCATGAGCCTTTCACAGATTTTAAAAATGAAGAAAATCGTGAAGCATATTTACAAGGGTTAAAAACAGTTGAAAGCTATTTAGGTCAAGATTATGATCTTTTAATTGCTGGCGAACGTGTATCAACTGAAGATAAAATTGTATCGATTAATCCGTCTAATAAAGAGGAAGTAATTGGTCGCGTTTCTAAAGCTAATCAGGAGCTTGCTGAAAAAGCAATGCAAGGTGCTGTAGAAGCATTTAAAACGTGGAGAAAAGTAAAGCCTGAAACACGTGCTGATGTATTATTTAAAGCAGCTGCGATTATTCGCCGCCGCAAGCATGAGTTTTCTGCATTGCTTACAAAAGAGGCTGGAAAGCCTTGGAATGAAGCAGATGCTGATACAGCAGAAGCAATTGACTTCCTTGAGTATTATGCTCGTCAAATCTTAAGTATTAAAGATGGCGTACCTGTTAACAGCCGTCCAAATGAATACAACCGTTATGACTATATTCCATTAGGCGTTGGAATCATCATTTCTCCTTGGAACTTCCCGCTTGCGATTATGGCTGGTACAACGGTAGCGGCTATTGTAGCTGGAAATACAGTACTATTAAAGCCAGCATCTACAACTCCGGTAGTTGCTGCAAAATTTGTTGAAGTAATGGAAGAAGCAGGTCTTCCTGCTGGTGTATTAAACTTTGTACCAGGCAGTGGTGCTGAAGTAGGCGACTACTTAGTTGACCATAAAGATACTCGCTTTATTTCATTTACTGGATCTCGTGATGTAGGTTTACGCATTAATGAGCGTGCTTCTAAGCTAAATGAAGGTCAAATCTGGCTTAAGCGCGTAATCGCTGAAATGGGCGGTAAAGATACAATCGTAGTTGATAAAGAAGCTGATCTAGAATTAGCTGCTCAATCAATCGTAGCATCTGCATTTGGCTTCTCAGGTCAAAAATGTTCTGCATGTTCACGTGCAGTTATTGTAGAAGATGTTTATGATCAAGTGTTAAATCGTGCAGTTGAATTAACAAATGAATTAACAGCAGGCAGCCCTGAAGATCAAACTCACTTTATGGGACCAGTGATCGACCAGGCTGCATTTGATAAAATTATGAGCTATGTTGAAATTGGAAAACAAGAAGGCAAGCTGATGACAGGCGGAGAAGGAGACAGTTCAAAAGGATTCTTCATTAAGCCAACTATTTTTGCTGATCTTGCAGCTGATGCTCGTCTAATGCAAGAAGAAATTTTTGGACCGGTTGTTGGTTTTACAAAAGCGAAGGATTTCGATCACGCTATTGAAATTGCAAACAACACAGAATACGGCTTAACTGGAGCTGTAATCACGAAGAACCGTGAGCACATCCAAAAAGCACGTGAAGATTTCCACGTTGGTAACCTTTACTTCAACCGTGGATGTACTGGCGCAATCGTTGGATACCAGCCATTTGGCGGATTCAACATGTCAGGTACAGACTCTAAAGCTGGCGGTCCTGACTATATTCAGCTTCATATGCAAGCTAAGACTACATCTGAAATGTACTAATATAAGCAGGCAAATAACTCCCTCTGCAACTTATGCAGAGGGAGTTTCTTTTTGGATATAGAAATCAAGCATCCCAGCAAGAGGACCCGGCAGTCAAACTACAGCTTACCTTTATAGGTGCTATATTCCTCCTGTATTTGTTTACTGGGGGTTCTGTCCATCAGACTGAAAATAATAATAGCGATGACACCTAGTAAGAATCCAGGTGCAAGCTCATAGAGTTCAAAGATGCCTCCTTCAATTTGCGACCAAATAATAACGGTTAGAGATCCAGTAATGATCCCTGCCAAGGCGCCATTGCGAGTCATTCGTTTCCAGAAGAGGCTTAGTACGATAACTGGACCAAATGCAGCACCGAAACCTGCCCATGCATAACTAACAAGCTCAAGAACTTTGCTATCAGGATTATAACCTAGCAATATAGCAATGACTGCAATTCCGATAACAGCGATTCTGCCAACAATCATCTCTTCTTTTTGGGAAGCATTTCTTCTGAAAATGGCTTTGTAAAAATCATTAGCAAGTGCACTTGAAGAAACGAGCAACTGTGAATCAACAGTACTCATGATTGCTGAGAGAATGGCTGCAAGTAAAAAGCCGGCAACAACTGGGTTAAATAAAACCTGCGATAACATAATAAAAACCGTTTCTGAGTTTTCAAGCGGAGAATCTGCAAAATAAGCAATTCCGGTAAATCCAATAAAAATAGCACCAAACAAGGATAACACCATCCATCCCATTCCAATGAATCTGGCTTTTGGTATATCTTCTTTAGCTCGGATGCCCATAAAACGCACAAGTATATGCGGCTGGCCAAAATAGCCTAACCCCCATGCAAGCAAGGAGACTACTCCAATAACCGTTGTCCCAGAATACACATTTAAATAAGAAGGATCTATACTGCCAATTGTATTAATCGTTTCACTCCAGCCCCCAAGCTCAAAAATGACAACAATGGGAATGATAATAAGAGCAAGAAACATGAGAATTCCTTGGATAAAGTCCGTCCAGCTTGCTGCCAGAAAGCCTCCGAAAAATGTATAAGATACAATGACCAAAGCACCAATCCATAATGCAGCAATATAATCCATGCCAAAAGAATTCTCTAGTAAAATAGCTCCTCCAACCAAACTTGAGGAAGTATAAAAGGTGAAAAATACTAGAATAACAATTGCTGAAATTACACGAAGAATTTTGGAATCATCTTTAAAGCGATTTTCAAAGAAATCAGGTAATGTAATTGAATTGTTGGCAACTTCCGTATACACCCGCAAAGGCTTAGCGATAAACTGCCAATTAAGATATGCACCAATTGCCAAACCAATTGGAAGCCAAATCTCACTCATACCTCCAACATACATTGCGCCGGGAAGTCCCAGCATAAGCCAGCTGCTCATATCAGAGGCTCCTGCACTTAACGCAGCTACTCCAGGTCCCAGTCCTCTTCCGCCGAGCACATAATCGGTTAAATCCTTCGTTTTTCTTGCGGCCAGATAGCCGATAATGATCATACCAACTAAATAAATGATAATAGAAACGAGTGTAGGTATATTAATGTCCATTGTATTATTCTCTCCTCTTTTCAAAGTAATAGGTAAACGCAGATAAGATGACTAATAAAGGCATTGGCACAAGCAGCCAAAACCAAGTAGCAGTAGTTAACCCCATAGTTGATCCTCCTTTTTTTATAATTTATTCAGGTTTATACAAAAATAATAGAATACCAATTTGTTTCCACCTGAGAAAATGCACTATCAATGATAACATAGGTGTATAATTCTGTCTTTTTGAAAATTCAAATTCCTTTGTCGAAATGTATAAAAATGCATTAATAGTTATGATCTCCTTGCTAATCTTTAAGAAGAAACATATCTATACAATCAAATTAATAATATTAAGTCTGTCACCCATGCAAATGTCATGATATGCCGAATGATTATGGACGTCATTTAATCATAATTAAATTTAATATGAATACGGTTGAATAAAATTGACTCTTTTGGGTTAAATCATACATATTAATGGTTTTATGAAGCATCTCATGGAGAAAGAGGGGACTGAAGGCTGTTTACATGAAAAACACTGACCATATGTTATAATTTTCATAACATATACGAACATACATATTAATCAAACGTTTGATTAAATAAAAAAGGGACAGGTAAAATCAAGCTGGAGGTGCAATATGGCCGATCATGTGGATGACTATTTGCAAAAAGGCATGTACGGAGAAAAACAGACAAAGCCAGATGAGCGAAGGAAGTTTTTAGGCACGTTAAGAGAAAGAATTGTGTTGGCTTTAACTCAGCCTCAAGTTCGAAAAAACGGAATTAACCATGAAGCAGAAAAAGCGATGAAGGAAAATTCACAGGCACATCTCTACTTAAATGGAAATATGAATTATGAATACTTATCAAAGTATATCAAATCAGCTACGAAGTATAAGGTTGAATATACGATTGTCACCAATAAAGAGCATAACTCTGATATTGGTCTAGTGCTTGCATATGACTATGCTATTGATAAAGAGAACATTTTTGTGGATGATGAAAAACCGCACATACAGCCAGAAATTAAAAAACAGAAGACCGGATTTTTTGCCAAGTTATTTGGAGGCAAATAAAGAGGGGCGGATATACCGCTTCTTTTTTTAGGCCATTTTTTTAAATAAGTGGTGTGTTTAAGAAGTTGGTCAGGAAGCATGTCATTGTTTATATTCGATCTACTGGTGGAGAGAATAAAAAAAGAAGGTGCTGCGCCTGTCACTTCAAAAGTGGCAATGTGAAGGAGAATGCCCACACTCACCTTCTTATAATAGAAGAAAGTATACGAAAACAGTATAAAAAATTGACAGAACAAACCATAACATAAGGTGATTTTTTCATATATTTTTTGTAAATAAAAATAGGTGAAAGGAACTATTACGTTATAAATATTTCTAAAAATTGATACATAAATCCTATGCTATGATTAAGGAAACTTACTTCTAACATCTGATGAAGAAGAATATCAGTGAATAATGAAGTAAACAGCTTATACATATGTAAAACTACGTGAAATGGAAGGAAGAAAAGAATGGCGCAGAATGAACAGTGGACTTCGAAAATAGGTTTTATTTTAGCTGCGGCTGGTTCTGCAATTGGTTTAGGGGCGATTTGGAAATTCCCTTATATTGCTGGAACAGGAGGCGGCGGAGCGTTTTTCCTTGTGTTTTTACTTTTTGCCTTATTAATTGGCTACCCATTACTTGTAGGAGAATTTATAGTAGGCAGAAAAGGGCAGGATGATGCCATTTCTATTTATAAAAAGATGGCTCCTGGATCTATGTGGCATTTATTAGGACGAGTTGGGGTGTTAATTGGCATTTTAGTGCTTTCCTTTTACAGCGTTATTGGCGGCTGGATCATCTTATACTTGTTTGAAGCTTTGACAGGCGGTTTAAATGGCTTATCAATGGATCAATATGTGCAATTGTTTGAGCGGATTATTTCTGATCCTGCAGCAACACTGATTGGACAGTTTGTCTTTATTGCTCTAACAGTAGTGGTGGTTGCTAAAGGTGTGCAACAGGGCATCGAAAAGGTGAGTAAAATCCTCATGCCTGTTTTGTTTGTATTATTTCTTATGATTGTGGTTCGCTCACTTACACTAGAAGGTGCGGCAGAGGGAATGAAATTCCTGCTGATTCCGGATTTTGGTCAATTAACCTCTGAATCTATATTATTTGCTCTTGGGCAAGCCTTTTTTACCATCACTTTAGGTTCTTCTGTTATGGTGACATATGCATCCTATTTACCGAAAACACAGAATCTGCCCCGCTCGGCATTTTCTATAATTATGATGAATTTATTTGTGTGCTTGCTCGCCGGGCTTGCTATCTTTCCCGGAGTGTTTACGTTTGGTATTGAGCCAAGTGCTGGACCGCCGCTTGTATTCATAGCTCTTCCTGCGGTATTTGCACAGATGGAATTTGGGTTGTTCTTTTTTATTGCCTTCCTGATCCTTTTCTTGTTTGCTGCCTTAACTTCAGCATTCTCTATGATTGAAATAGCTGTGGCGGTAACGGCAAAAAAGGATCCTGTAAAAAGACAAAGATATACTTGGATGTTTGGGCTTCTCATTTTTGTTATTGGAATTCCATCTGCACTTTCTTACGGTCTTATGGCAGATGTAAAGCTTTTTGATAAGACGGTGTTTGACTTAGTCGATTATGCGGCGAGCAATGTCTTAATGCCGCTTGGAGCACTTTTTACGTCTTTATTTATCTCGTTAAAATTAAAGAAAAGTGACTTAATTCGAGCGATGAGGCAAGGAGCAAACGTTTCGCTTCCTTTCTTTCATACATGGTACTTCCTATTAAAATATGCTGCACCAGCTGCGATCGTGGTTGTTTTTTTAGATGTGCTTGGCGTGCTTGATTTGATCTTCTAGAACAAACGTGTTTGCTTTTTATAATCTATTAAATGAAAAGAAAAGTCGGAGGATGAAAGAACATGACAGTAATGGAACAATTACAGCAATTATTCCCGAGTGCGGATGGCAATCAACAGCAGCGTGATGAACTGGTGGGGTATTTTCGTAAAGTGCTGACAAGAATGGATGAATTAAAGGATCCGTCTAAGCTGACCCTAGGTGAGATGCCTGATTATAGTGAGGATTATTACAATAAAATCATTCAAGGTTCATTTGTGCCGGAACATGGAGTTTCAGTGGATGAAACCATTGATAAATTAATGGAGCTTGTCGAAGGCCACCGTTTCTTGAATAGCAATTATGTGGCAAACGCAACACCGCTTCCTAACATTGCAAGTATCATAGGGAATCTTGTAATGGTTCTTTTAAACGGAAATAATTTATGGGATGTGGATGGATCGGCAGCTGCGAATGCTGAAGTGCGGATCACAAGTATGCTTTCTAAAATGATTGGCTATGATCAAAACGAAAGCGCAGGCTATACAACCTGGGGCGGACAAGGAGCGGTATTTAACTCGCTGCGCTTAAGCATAGCACGCAGATTCCCGCATTCAAATAAAACTGGAATTCCTGATAACCTTTATTGTTTTTGCTCTGAACTGTCTCACTTCAGTTTGTATAAGTCGGCAGAAGCAACTGGCATCGGTGTGGATCATATGATACGGGTGAAAGTAAATGAGGATCATTCTATGAATCTGGAAGATTTAAAAGAGAAAATGGAAATGGTTATTGAAAAGGGTGGAATACCCATTTATGTATTAGCTACAATGGGAACAACAGATACATTTGGGATTGATGATTTATATGGTATGAAGCAGCTGCTGACAGAAATTGAAGCTGCATACGATTTAGAGCCTATTTATGTTCATGCAGATTCTGCAATGGGCGGAATGTATACGTTCTTTAATGATTATAACTTTAATGCAAATCCGCTGAGCTTTGAGGATGATGTGCTCCACGTCCTGTCTGAGTATCAAACGCGTTTCAAACATATGAATCTTGCGGATAGTATGGTCTTTGATTTTCATAAATTAGGACAAACCCCTTATATTACTAGTTTATTTTTAATTAAAGATAGACGCCTGCTGGAATATGTGGATTTAGATGCGGCGGAGACCCCTTATGTAGGAAATCGCGGATATGGAAGCTATCATACAAGCTATACATTAGAATGCTCACGGATGGGGAGTTCAATAGCCATTTATGCATCGCTTCTGGCTTTTGGCATAGAAGGCTATCAGCAGCTGCTTGCCAATTACTTGAGTGTCAACATTGCTTTCCGTAACAGGCTGCTTGCAGAATTTCCAAATGCCGCAGTAACAAATGAAGTATCCCCTGTCACAACTTTTAGGTTTTATCCGGAAGCACCGAACTGGAGCAAGGAGTTAGCGGGTCAGTGTCAAGCCGAAGAGATCCGCGAAGTGAACAATTATAATGAAGAATTTGCAGAATTGATCGGCTTGGATCGAGATATTATTTTCTTCGGAAACACAAAAAAGCAGCGCTACATTTCTGCAGTGGATTCAGAACAGCGGCTGCCTGTCTATGTTCATAAATTCTATACAACTTCTCCTTATTCAACTGTCGTAGAGGTTGATCGGTATATTGAATTCCTGAAGTCACATATGCAAATACATCAAAAAAGTCTAATGCTTGTATAGGATTGAAACTTGAGTACATCACTTTAGAGAGGTTGATGTGCTTTTTTTAGATTTTATACGGTATTAGGAGAGCGTGTAACTGACACTTAACTGGACAACCCTTATTAATCAGGAAAAGTCCGTAACAAAAAGGAATTTCATGATAAAATATGTAGGTACAAAAAGGGCGGATATTGCTTTAACGCGTGAACGTTTGATATGATCAATAGTAATGTACATACGAATAAAATGTTTTGGAGGTGCACGAAATGACAAGAATTTCATCAGATCAAGTAAAACATGTAGCCAATTTGGCGAGACTGCAGCTATCGGAAGAAGAAACAGAGTCTTTCCGCAATCAGCTTGAGGCGATGATTACCTTTGCTGAGCAGCTTAATGAGCTTGATACAGACGGAGTCGAACCAACTTCGCATGTTCTTGATATGAAAAATGTGATGCGGGAGGATGTGGCAAAGCAAGGCTTGCCGCAGGCTGAGGTTATGAAAAATGCCCCAGATCATCAGGATGGCTATATTAAAGTACCGCCTATTATGACTGAAGATTAAAAGAGATTGCACGATGCTTGATATAAGATAGAGAGAATTGGAGGGAAACATATGAGCTTATTTGATGATGGAGTAAAAGCATTGCATGAAAAGCTTCATAGAAAAGAAATTTCCGTCTCTGACCTCGTTTCATATTCTTTTAAAAGAATTTCGGAGGTAGACGAAAAAGTTCAGGCCTTTTTAACATTAGATGAGGAAAAGGCGCTTCAAAAAGCAAAGGACTTAGATGCCAAGCTAACAGCTGGAGAAACCAAAAGCATGCTGTTTGGGATGCCAATTGGTGTGAAAGATAACATTGTCACTCAAGGCTTGCGAACAACTTGCGCAAGTAAAATTTTGGACAACTTTGATCCAATTTACGATGCTACGGTTGTGAATAAATTACATAGTGCTGAGACGGTGACGGTTGGAAAGTTAAATATGGATGAATTTGCAATGGGTTCTTCTAACGAGAACTCGGGCTTCAAACCAGTACGCAACCCATGGAATATTGACCATGTTCCCGGTGGTTCTTCAGGTGGATCTGCTGCATCGGTTGCTGCGGGAGAGGTTCTTTTTTCATTGGGATCAGACACAGGCGGTTCCATTAGACAGCCGGCATCCTTTTGTGGAGTGGTCGGTTTAAAGCCTACATATGGACGTGTTTCTCGCTTTGGACTTGTTGCGTTTGCATCTTCCCTTGATCAAATTGGTCCTATTACTAGAAATGTTGAGGACAATGCCTTCTTGCTGCAGGCGATAGCTGGAATTGATCCAATGGATTCCACTTCAGCCAATATTGAAGTGCCAAACTTCTCGGAAGCTCTAACTGGGGATGTAAAGGGACTGAGAATAGCTGTGCCAAAGGAATACTTAGGAGAAGGTGTAACAGAAGAAGTGCGTGCTTCTGTTTTAAAATCGTTAAGTGTTCTTGAAAAATTAGGAGCAACATGGGAAGAGGTTTCACTGCCTCATTCAAAATATGCATTAGCAGCCTATTATTTATTATCATCATCTGAAGCATCTGCCAACCTAGCCCGTTTTGATGGGGTACGGTATGGCTATCGAACGGAAAATCCTGAAAATCTGTTAGAACTATACAAAAAGACGCGAGCTGAAGGGTTTGGAGACGAAGTAAAACGCAGAATTATGTTAGGTACATTTGCATTAAGCTCAGGCTATTATGATGCTTATTATAAAAAGGCACAAAAGGTGCGCACATTAATTAAACAAGACTTTGAACAAGTGTTTGAAAACTATGATGTCATTATTGGACCAACAACACCAACACCAGCCTTTAAGCTTGGTGAAAAAGTGGATGATCCGTTAACGATGTACGCAAATGATATTTTAACCATTCCAGTGAATCTTGCAGGTGTGCCAGGCATTTCAGTTCCGTGCGGATTATCAAATGATGGCCTGCCGCTGGGGCTGCAGATTATTGGGAAACATTTTGACGAAAGCACAATTTATCGTGTTGCTCATGCGTTTGAGCAGGAAACAGATCATCATAAACAAAAACCGGTATTGTAAGGGGGGAACGACATGAACTTTGAAACGGTCATAGGACTAGAGGTACACGTTGAGTTAAAAACAGACTCAAAGATTTTTTCATCAAGCCCAAACCATTTTGGTGCTGATCCAAATACAAATACAACGGTCATTGACTTAGGTTATCCAGGTGTGCTGCCTGTTGTGAATAAAAAAGTAATCGATTATGGCATGAAGGCTGCAATGGCATTAAACTGTGAAATTGCACCAGTCACGAAATTCGACCGCAAGAATTATTTTTATCCAGACAATCCGAAGGCTTACCAAATCTCTCAGTTTGATAAGCCAATTGGGGAGAATGGCTGGGTCGAAATTGAAGTGGACGGCTATAAAAAGAAGATTGGGATTACGCGTATTCATTTAGAAGAGGACGCAGGAAAGCTTACACATGGAAAAGGGTACTCCCTAGTTGATTATAACCGTCAAGGAACTCCGCTGATTGAAATCGTATCGGAGCCGGATATCCGTACGCCAAATGAAGCATATGCCTACTTAGAAAAATTAAAATCCATCGTTCAATACACTGGAGTGTCTGATTGTAAGATGGAAGAAGGCTCTCTCCGCTGTGATGCTAATATATCCTTGCGTCCTGTTGGACAAGAGGAGTTTGGAACGAAGACAGAGCTGAAAAACCTAAACTCATTTAACTTTGTGCGCAGAGGACTTGAGTTTGAGGAAAAGCGCCAGGCAGAGGTTTTAAGTGGCGGCGGTATAATTGAACAGGAAACAAGAAGGTTCGATGAATCAACAGGTGCAACATTGCTGATGCGTGTAAAAGAAGGATCTGATGATTATCGCTATTTCCCAGAGCCTGATCTTCTGGACATTCATATTGATGATGAGTGGAAGGAAAGAATTAAAGCTGAAATTCCAGAACTTCCGGATGCCAGACAAAAGCGTTATATTGAGCAATTTGGCCTGCCGGTTTACGATGCTGCTGTATTAACGGTTACAAAGGAAACGGCAGATTTCTTTGAGGGTGCTGTAGAAGCGGGTGCAGAGGCAAAACAAGCATCTAACTGGGTGATGGGCGAACTTTCGGCATACTTAAACGCAGAACAAAAAGAACTTCATGAGACAAAACTTTCACCAGAAGGTCTTGCTGGAATGATCAAGCTGATCGAAGATGGAACAATTTCTTCAAAAATGGCAAAAACTGTATTTAAAGAATTAGTCGAGAACGGCGGAACGGCTCAGCAAATCGTTAAAGACAAAGGTCTGGTACAAATTTCCGATGAATCTGCGCTGCTGAAGATTATTTCCGATACTTTGGACAATAACCCTCAGTCTATAGAGGACTATAAAAATGGAAAACAAAAAGCAGTAGGCTTCCTTGTTGGCCAAATGATGAAGGCCACGAAAGGACAAGCAAACCCACAGCTTTTAAACAAGCTACTAATGCAGGAAATACAAAAAAGGTAATTAGAAAAGCAGAGGGCGCTTGCCTTCTAACTTAAGAGGCTGGGACATAGTATTTAACACAACCACAGAACCGAATGATTAGGAATCTTTCTAATCATCCGGTTTTTTGTTTGTTTTTAAACATTTAATATTTCTAAACTCGAGTGAAATGGAGCGGAGGACACTCGACTCCTGCGGGCAATAGAGGAAAGGCTGAGACCCCGCAGGAGCGGCAGCGACGAGGAGGCTCAGCTTCCTCCCCGTGGAAAGCGAGGGTCCGCAGCGCAATGTAACGGGCTTATTTTTTATTACCATATTCCATGCTAGGATTTTTCATATTGTAATATGAATATTTTAGTTTTGTAGCAGTGTTTTTTTCGCAAGTATGTCTATATATTTCGACATGTTTTCTTTTTATTTCCCAGGAAAAGATGATTATTCTCAAAATTAGACAAGTTTTCCCATGGTAAATTCATGTATAATGATCAAAGATACTAGATATATAGCAGAAAAAGGCGGTAGGAACGTGACAATTTTATCATTTAACAATATTGAAAAACATGATGGCCATACGATTGTATTTCCCTCTTTTCAGCTTTCCATTGAATCTGGAGAAATTGTTGGTCTGATGACGAGCATAAATGTGAGAACTGTTCTTCTTGAAATGTTAAGAAGAAAGATACCCGTTCCTGATCAGGCTATAGCTATCGATGGGAAAAGTATTCAGCAGTTGGGGAAGAGTTATCATCAGCGTGTAGGTATACTGTCTATTGATGATGGACTTTACGAGCGCCTAACGGTTAAGGAAAGCCTTTTATTTTATCAAAGATTATTCGATTCAAAACTTCCGATAGACGGAATTCTACAACTAACCCAGCTTGAGGCAAAAAGAAATGTCCGAATTAGCAAGCTGACATTTTCAGAAAAAAGAAGAGTCCATTATGCTCAGTTGCTTCTAAGCAATCCAGATATTTATATATTGGAAGAAGCAGATCAAAATGTTGACCTGGAGACAAAGCGAGTTTTAATGAAGGTAGTGCAGGAACTGCAAAAAAATAATAAGGCGGTTTTTGTGCTGACCAGTAATATGGACAGTGCTCTCGCTGTTACAAACACGATTTATCGGCTGGATGAACATGGATTACATAAGCTGGACGTTATGCAGCAGGAAATGGAACCGGAGGATACGGCAGTCGAAGAGGAACCAATTGTACAGCCGGTCCGTTTTGAAAAAATACCAACTAAAGTGAATGAAAAGATCATTCTATTTGATCCGCCTGAGATTGATTATATTGAAAGCAGTGAAGGAAGCTCACAGCTATACATAAAAGGTGACATGTATCAAAGCATGTTTACGTTAAATGAATTGGAACAAAGACTTCTTCCCTATGGATTTTATCGCTGCCATCGTTCGTACATTGTTAACCTTCAAAAGGTTCGGGAGGTTATTACCTGGACAAGAAATAGCTATTCACTTGTCCTTCATGATCAGTCATCCATTCCGCTTTCAAAAACAAAAATGGCGGAATTAAAGGAGATGCTTGGGCTTAAATAATGCTCCATTCACCCTTTATATGGTCTATTCAACCTCTAAATTGCTCTTTTCATTGAATATATACTGCATGAACCTGTGGACTGGCATATGATGGAGTCAGCAAAACAAATGCAGGAGGATGACAATGGAAAATATCATTGAGGTTCAATCGTTAGCAAAATTATTTGCCAATCAAACAGCACTTGAGGATGTTTCATTTCAAATTAAGAAAGGTGAAACATTTGGTTTCCTTGGTCCAAGTGGTTCAGGTAAAACAACTACTATTAAAATCTTAACAGCTCAAATGGCGCAGACAGATGGAGAAGCATATGTGTTTGGTCGCCCTGCTCATCTTTTAAAGGATCCGGCTCAGCGTGGAAGAATCGGTGTGCTGACAGATAACAGCGGATTATATGAACGATTATCAATCTACGATAATTTAAAATTATACTGCGGATTATACAATGTACCTCATTCCAGAATCGACGAAGTATTAGAGATGGTTAATTTAAAGGAAGAGAGAAAGAAAGTTGTTTCGAAGCTCTCTAAAGGGATGACACAGCGTGTAACATTGGCAAGAGCATTCTTGCACAAACCAGATTTGCTCTTTCTGGATGAGCCAACTTCTGCTCTTGATCCAGTCAATTCTCGTCATATTTACCGGGGTCTTAATCAATTGAAAGAAAATGGTACAACGATTTTCTTAACAACTCATGATATGAATGAAGCAGAATTGCTTTGTGATCGCGTTGCTTTTTTAAATAAAGGAAAAATCCAGTTAATTGGGCCGCCTAAGCAGCTCCGCAAACAATATGCAGATAATACGATATCTGTTGAACTGGATAATGGGCAGATTGAGGTGCTTGAGAAAGGTGATAAAGGAGCACAGCGCATGTATCAATTGATGTCTGAAAATAAAGTTGTTTCTGTTAACTCGAACGAGCCAACACTTGGAGATATATTTGTAGAAATTACAGGGAGGAAGCTATCATGACATTTTCATTAAAACGTACTTTAGCTATTTTTCAAAAAGATTATAAAGATGTTAGTAAAAATATGTATGTTTCATTTACCGTTATTGTTCCGCTATTAATGGCCTTTCTTTATGGCATGCAAGGTGATATGGGCATTGACATGGTCTACACTGTAATTAATATGTCATTATCTCTTGTTGGAGCCTATATTCAATGTTCCTTAATTGCTGAAGAAAAAGAGAAAAATACATTGCGCGGACTTATGCTTTCACCTGCTAGTACATTGGAAATCTTGGCTGGTAAAAGCTTGCTGACATTCGTTACAACTATTCTTGTTATCGTATTTTCTGCTATGATCATTGATTATCAGCCAGAGAATATGGTGATTGTAGGTGTTGCGATCGCATTATCTACTCTTTTCTACATCGGCCTTGGAACTATTTTAGGATTAGTAACAAAGTCTGTGATGGAAGCATCTGTCGTGATCATGCCATTTTTCTTCCTTTTCACATTCGGCTCATACGCAACTCTTTTAGCAGAGCGCTTCCCGGTGTTGAAGGCGGCAGAATATATGCCGAATACTCAATTGATTGAATTAGCGAAAGAAGTTCAAACTGGTGCGGGCTTTGGTGATATATGGAGTTATCTTGCTGTTATATGTGTATGGATTGCTGCGGTATTTATCTTATCCTACGTTACATTTAAAAAACGAATGATGGATTAATGAAAAATCACGCTATTTGTAATTCTTCCCTCGCCCTTATAAAATATAGGTATGAAATTAACAAAGGGGCGATAGGGAATGAGTTTACAAGAGTGGTTTAATAAGGGACTTACAACAGAAGAATATCTTGCTGGAATGAACGTGAATAAAGATGAAATGATGGGGATTTACAGCAAATATACTTTATCCTCAGAAGAAAAAGAAAAATTGCAGCCTGTTAAAGATCAAGGGCTTAAAGCAATCGTGCTAACAGAGGACTGGTGTGGAGATGCGATGCTCAATAATCCAGTCCTTCTAAAGATTGCAGAGGAAATCGGCATGGACGTTCGCTTCATATTGCGAGATTCTAACTTAGAATTAATGGATCAATACTTAACAAACGGAACATCAAGAGCCATTCCAATCTTCGTTTTCCTTAACAGTGAAGGAGAAGAAGTGGCTGTTTGGGGACCGCGTGCTCCAAAACTTCAAGAGCTTGTTATATCTGAAAGAAGCAAGCTGCCGGATGCTGAGGCTGATCACTTTAAGGACGAGCAAACGGCGATGTATAAGCGTTTAACTGCTTCATACCAAGAAGATGAGAACCACTGGCACACAGTGGCTGACAGTATTATAGAAAAGTTAGTATAGACTGGCGGGAGATTTCCCCCCCGGTCTTTTCTCTTATTGTAATTAACTGAATGTTTTGTTAATAATTTATAATTCTTTATAAGGAGCTGTACCAATGAGCCGGTATAGAAATCAATTGACAGAACTTCTCCAAATCCGTTATCCCATTTTACAGGCGGGAATGGCAGGAGGAGTGACGACAGATCACCTTGTAGGCGCTGTTTCTGAATTTGGCGGTCTTGGTCAAATCGGAGCAGGATATATGCAGCCGGAAGAGATCACTCTAATGATTAATAGGGTTAGAGAACGGACAGCCAAACCGTTTGCTGTAAATTTATTTGTAATGGAGAATTTCCCAATGCCTATCCTTGAAGAGATGGAAGTGGCAGCGAAAGCACTGGAAACCATTGAGTCGGAACTAAATGTGGAGCAGTTATTAAGAAAGATGGAAGTGAACAGCAAGTCGGTGTTTGAAAATCAAGTTGAAGTAGTACTTAAGGAAAAAGTTCCGATCGTTAGCTTTACATTTGGGATTCCCGGGGAGGAGATCGTTCGGGAGCTTAAGAAAAATGCTGCTGTATTAATTGGGACCGCAACTACTGTAAAAGATGCATTAAGGCTAGAAGCTAGTGGAATGGATGCAATCGTTATTCAAGGAGAAGAAGCCGGAGGGCACCGCGGAACATTTCATGGAGAACAAGATGAATTAATCCCTGTACATGATTTAGTGGCACAAATTGTTCCGAAGCTTCGTATTCCAATCATTGCAGCTGGAGGAATAATGAATGGGGAATCCATTCAGGCCGTGTTGGGCTCAGGTGCTCAGGGAGTCCAGCTCGGAACAGCATTTTTAACATGCGAGGAAAGTGGAGCAGCATCTGCTTATAAAGAGATATTAATAAATGGAAAGGAAGAAACTGTTTTGACGAGAGCTTTTTCAGGCAAGCTGGCACGGGGCATTCATAATCAATTTATCGCTGAAATGAATGGAAAACCGACCTTACCGTTTCCTTATCAGAACACACTCACCGGAGGGGTAAGAAAAAAGGCAGCTGCGCAGGGGAATGCCCAGTTTATGTCGCTATGGGCCGGAAGTAACTATGGAATGGCCAAGAGGCAGACGGTGAGTGAATTAATGGGAAGGCTAGTAAATGAGCTAGATGGAATGTGAAGATAACTACAGTTCTAGTGAGGAAAATGGATATATGTTCATAAAAAACATCCCATAATATTTAACGGGATGTTTTCTACTATTATTTCGCTGCCAATACATTCGTCAAAGGTGGAACAATCTGCTTCTTACGGGAAACTACACCTTTTAACACAGCTTTATTGTTTTCAAGACTTACGCCAAATGCTTCTGCAACGGAAGGGCTTTGGTTTCCGATTGCAAGTGCAACAGAATCGTTGTTTAAGATGTCTGTTACAACTAAAAGGAAGAGGTCTAAGTTTTTAGACTCAACAATTAGTGAAATAGCACTTTCAAGCTCATCTTGACGGTTCATTACGTCGTTTACATCAACAGCGTTTACTTGTGCAACTTCTGTTTTATAGCTGCCCATTTGGAATTCTTTCGCATCAATTGTCAGCAGGTCTTCGATTGTTTTATCGCTTAGGTCTGCACCAGCTTTTAACATTTCAAGACCATATGCTTCCGCATCAACTCCAGCAATTTCAGCAAGTTCTTTTGCTGCTGCCACATCTTGATCAGTGCATGTTGGAGATTTAAACAGCAGGGAGTCTGAGATAATAGCCGATAGCATTAAACCGGCCATTTCCTTTGTAATTTCAATGCTGTTTTCTTTGTAGATTTTCTTCAAAATCGTTGCAGTACAGCCAACAGGCTCAGCACGATAATATAGAGGATCGCTTGTCTCAAAGTTTGCGATACGGTGATGATCAATAACCTCAAGGATTTTCACATCTTTAATATCGTTGGCACTTTGCTGAAACTCATTATGGTCAACAAGGATGACTTCCTCTGCCTCAGATGCTACAGCTGTTACTAGACGAGGTGCATCTACGTTGAAGTAGTTTAAAACATACTGTGTTTCTGCGTTTACTTCGCCTAAACGGATTGCTTCGGCATTCATGCCTAGTTTGTTTTTTAATTCTGCATATACAAGCGCTGAACAAATTGTGTCTGTGTCAGGGTTTTTGTGTCCGAATACAAGAACTTTTGACATAACTCTTCTCCTTAATATTTAAAGAATCAGGCATCACTTGCCCTACCCGTTATTTTAACATATATTTTTTATAATCAAAATCAGCATGCTAAAATTAAAGGAAAAGCTTTCCTGTATAGAGAATGAAATGGATAAAAGGGGGGATCACGATGGATAAAATTGCAGTAATATCAGATATCCACGGTAATCTTACGGCGCTTGAGGCGGTTTTAGACGATATAGAAATAAGAGATATTCATACGATCCTATGCTTAGGTGATCTAATTGGAAAAGGGCCGAATTCGAAAAAAGTATTGGAGCTGATTCGTGAAAAATGTGAGGTTGTGGTGCTTGGCAACTGGGATGATTTTATTCGAAAGCCGATTGACTCCTCGGAGATTGTCTGGCAGCAGAACCAGCTTGATGAAGGGGATATGGCGTATTTAGGGAGTTTGCCGTACCATTATGATTTTTATATGAGCGGTAAATATGTAAGATTATTTCACGCTTCCGCTAAGAGCGTCTACCATCGGGTATTTCCAATGGGAGCATCAATCGAGGAACTGCAGGATATGTTTGCTAATACAGAATGGATTGTTCCACTGGAAGACGGTGCAGCTCCTGATGTTGTCGGCTATGGAGATATTCATGCTGCACTTATACAGCCGATCTATCCGCAGCGAATGCTTTTCAATGCAGGAAGTGTTGGAAACTCACTTGATATGAGAGGGGCAACCTATTGTATCCTGCATGGTGTCTATCAATCCAAAGAAGCTGCACCTTTTTCGATTGAGCTTGTCAGGCTGCCATATGATATTGAAAAGGAATTGCTGATTGCAAAAGAGATGGGACTGCCAGGGTTAGAGGCGTACGAACTTGAATTGCGTGAATGCAGATATCGAGGGAGACCAAAATCAGAGTAAGGGGGAAGCAATATGGAATACAAAGGATCATCTGTATATGAACATAAAGATTTTTTTGAGAATTATATGAAACGCCGCCATCGCAAAGAGAGTCCGAATATAGTGATTGAACTGCCTGCTCTTCTAAGCATGATGGGGAACATTGAAAATCAAAAAATTTTAGATGTAGGCTGCGGGGATGCCTCGCTTGGCGAAATGCTTCTTCAAAATAAAGGGAATACATATACAGGCGTGGATGGATCTGAAAGCATGTGCCAGAAAGCAAAAGAGTTACTTGGAGATCATCCTGGCTGCACCATTTTGCATTCGTCCATAGAAGACTTTGATTTTGATACTGAAGTCTATGATCTTGTTGTATCACAGCTTGCTCTTCACTATGTTGAAGATTTGCAAAGTGCAGTTAACCGGATTTTTTCATGCTTAAAGCAGGGCGGCCGCTTTATCTTTAGTGTACAGCATCCGCTCCTGACGAGCTCATCTAAAAGTGTGCAAGGCGGTGGCCGGCGCTCTGATTGGATTGTTGATGATTACTATCACACAGGGAAAAGAGTTGAACCTTGGATCGGTGCACATGTCGTCAAATATCATCGGACAATAGAAGACTATTTTTCTATTCTTCAGCAAGCTGGGTTTAAGATCACCGCATTAAGTGAAGCCCGTCCGCTTAAAGAGAATTTTGTTGAAGAAGCTGAATATGAAAGACGAATGAGGATTCCGCTGTTTTTGCTGTTTTCTTGTGTAAAATAATCAAATAAGACTTTGCTGTTATTCTGCTTTTTGTACTATTTCAAGAGGTTCTCTGATTAATAAGGTGGATTATTTTAGATCTTTTTGGCGTATTAAGCGGTAACACATTCTTAAGCGGGTGGGGATTCTATTGAATAAAAATCAACCGATGGCAAAGGTTACATGGGCGATCATCGGCGGAATATTTGGTCTCAGTATTGGAGGAATAGCAGGATTCATTGCTTATTATGTCATAACTGGCTAGCTTTGAAGTCACTGATTAAAGATACAGGCAAAAGGTGTTGTCTTGATTAAAGATAACATCTTTTTGTTGTTTGAAACATTCTGAATTATTAATCGTATATAAATGAATACGAATGTAAAGGAGTGATCATTTGATGGACCCATTCTATGGAGGAGATCTTATTTTTCAAATTGTTCCTATCATTATTGGGATTATTTTTGTTATTGTTATTGGCGGTATATTATTTAACATATTTAACGGGATAGGGCAGTGGCGAAAAAATGAACAGTCACCAAGGCTTAGTGTGCCGGCAGTTGTGAAATCAAAACGTACTGATGTATCCAGACATGCAAATCATCATGATCATCACCACCATGTCAGCTCATCGACTAGATATTATGTGACATTTGAGTTTGAGAGCGGAGATCGTTCTGAACTCCACCTTTCCGGTAAAGAATATGGATTGTTGTCTGAAGGAGATAGTGGCGTGTTAGACTTCCAGGGCACAAGATATTTAGGCTTTGAGAGAAATAGATCAGCACAGGATAGTTAAATCTTTATACAGAATGAGGCTGGGACAAAACGAAATTAATCTTTTTAAAACACGAATATTCAATAACTTGATTTAGTTATTTAAACAAGTCCGTTCCATTGCGCTGCAGACCCTCGCTTTCCGTGGGGAGGAAGCTGAGCCTCCTCGGAGCAAGCTCCTGCGGGGTCTCACCTTTTCCTCTATTGCCCACCGGAGTCGAGTGTCCTCCGCTCCATTACACTCTTGCTAATAAAATATATTTTATAATCATAAAAAACCGAATGATTAGAAAGATGATTTCCTAACCATTCGGTTCTAGGAGTGTTAAATACTTATATCCCAGCCTCGTATTTTAGCTGGATTCTTCCTCTATCAATTGATAACTCTCTAGTATATGATCTAATTTAAATCCTGCAGCAACATAAAGTTTAATAGCGGCACGGTTATCCTCATTAACGCATAAGGTGATCTCAGTAATGGAAGGAAAACTGAATAGACGTAGAAGTGCCGTTTGAATCAGCATCGTGCCGTAACCTTTTTTCTGGTGAGCAGGAGAGATGGCGATGTATTCAATACTGCCTTCACCATGTTTTGGATCTGCTTCAAAATATACATAACCAATAAGTGACGAAGAATTCTTGATCAGCAGCAGCTGCCGGTGATGATTTATATTTTTAATAATGTCCGCTGCAGAATAATATGTATTTGGAAATATGAAGGTATGCAGTTGTGAGAAGGCATCTTCATCAATAGGCGTAAAAGGCTGAACGATAGCGAGATCATCGAATCTTGCTTGATCACGGGACATTTTTAAGATGGCATAGGTTCCTTTGCCTACTGCTCGCTTAGTATTTAGCCAGCGGATGGCTCTCATGTTTTTTATATTTATAAAAAAATGCAGTTTGTGAATTGCAGTTAGTTTTGCAAATAATGCCTCTGCTATGTGCTCCCAGCTGCTATCTTCTTCTATGTGGATAAAAGGTCCCCATACCTCTGCTTCTTCGTTTGAATCATAAATATCCAAACCGATGGCACCAATCAGTTTTTGTTCTTTATACGCACAGACGAACGCTGACTCTGCATTCAGCTCGTGAAGTGTATCGTAGATTTCTTCTTTTTCTTGGCCGCAGAAGCCGATATGATTGGAAGGCATATTATTCAACTGTACTAAAAAAGAGGCAAGTTCATGCAAATCTCTAGGGTTTTCGTAAATAATGGCCATATGAAGCTCTCCTTTATATCTTTGTAAAAACCCGCCTAAATTTTTCTAGGCGGGATTCGATCGTTCTTTAAGCTTTTGTCATTGATTTTTGGCTCCTGTTTGTTGAGGTGATTTCGAATATTAGAGCGATGCAGATAGATAAGGAGCAAAAAGAATATAGAAAAGACAAAAACATGTTCCGTGTCAGGGGTGAAAAAAGAATAGATTAATAGTGAAAGTCCAACCGAAAGAGAGCCATAGTAAACATATTTAGTAAAATAAATGACTGCAATAAATGAAATATAGGCAATGAAGAACATTTGAATATCTGCTACAAGCAAGGTGCCGGCAGTGGTGGCAATCGCTTTGCCTCCCCGGAAACCTGCAAAAACAGGAAAACAATGTCCAACAACAGCAATAAGGCCGGTGTAAAGCGGTTCAATATCAGCATTAAAAAGAATCGGCAAAGCTGCCGCTAGTGCTCCTTTTCCGATATCAATCAGCAGCACAGCGATGCCCGCTTTTTTACCGAGCACTCTGATGGAATTGGTTGCACCAGGGTTATTACTGCCATGCTCCCGTATATCAATCTGGAAAAAATACTTTCCTACGAGTAAAGCGGTTGGAATGGAGCCAATTAAGTAAGCTGCTAATGTAAATAGTAAACTCATATATGCCTCCTTCTAGAATTCTGTATATCATTATATTCCTAGTTGTCCCATTTTATAGCCTAGTTGTTCTGAAAAACAATCAGATCATCTTTATCCAAAAAGGATCCATACATTTGCTGTAAATAATGTTGTGCCTGCTCCGGCAGCGTCATTTGGTTTTCCAGAAACATCAGCCATTCATCTTCCAATTTCAGTAAACTTTTACCATAGATCGTTTCTATTGTATCAGTTAAATTCTGTTCGTTGTAGATACTCTCGAATTTTTCCATTCCATATGTTTCAATTAAATAACTGATAAAGGAACCTGCTTGTACATAGGCAATATGCTGAATTTTATATCCGTCTTCCGACGACATATTTGGCCGAAAGAGTTCAGTGCTATTCTCCGTGCTTGCCAGCAGGGGGAGAGAATAGATTTTATTATATTGCTTTAAAAATCTCATATGGGAATGGTGAGGAATGGCGTTATTTGTGCCGTATTTTTGCTCAAAATATTCAGCAATCCCCTCTTGTGTAAGAAACCCAGAACTACTATCAAAATTTTCCCCATATCCAAGCAGTATATGGCTTAGTTCATGTACAATTGGGTAGGTATCCGTATTTCCATATAATTTAATCGTGTTTTTAAAACCAGAAGAAACAAGATTGCCTTCTTTTAAAATGACATGAATCTCACTTGGATATTTATAGTCAATTTTAATAGAAGAAGTAATCTTTTTATATGCGTTTTGTAAACGAGTCTCAACAGTCTTTACATCACTGTCTGGTAAACCAGCTTCGTTTTCAATTTTAAAGACAACCTGTGGAGCTTTCTCTTCATATGTGTCTATCTCCGGCGGTGAACAGCTGCTGATAAAAAGAAGAATAAATCCTAATAATATAAGCCTTTTAGACATAAAAACCCCCTTGGATAAAAATGGATGAATCATTTTATCATAGTATTACGATTAAATGTTAAAAAAGTTTTCATTTTTTTGTAGGGATACGTGTGTGTAGCTTCGTCTATTAATGTGGAAGCTGACAGAAGGGGGGAGAGAGAGATTAGCGACCAAGTTCTTATCCAAAAAGTAAAAAGCGGCAATGATCATGCGTTCCGCCTTCTTGTTGAAAAATATCGCTTAGACGTGTTCCGGACCATCTATGCGGTATTAAGAGATGAGAAAGAGGCGGAGGATGCCGCACAAGAAGTATTTATGAAGATTTATACCTCTCTCTCCCAATATGAGGATCAAGGCTTTAAAACATGGGTAAAAAGAATTGCAGTCAACCATGCAATTGATGTAAAAAGAAAGAAGGACAAAAGGCAGGAGGATTCAATTGAATCTGCAGGCTACGATTTATACGGAGGTCAAAGGGAGCAAGTGGAAACAGAAGTGATCAATCGAGCCCGGCAAAAGCTAGTATTGCAAAGGCTTGAAGAGCTTCCTGACAATTACCGTCATGTTATATATGATTTTTATATTCGGGAAAAAACATATCAGCAAATGGCCAAGGAGCAAAATGTGCAGGTGAAAACGATTGAAACAAAGCTTTACCGAGCCCGCATCTGGATGAAAAAGCATTGGAAGGAGGACGATTTTTCATGAAGCACTATTCTTTAGATGAATGGATGAAATATGTGAAAAATGAAGTAGATGATGACACACGCGAAATGTTTGAGGATCATCTATACAGCTGCGACCAATGTCTCGATCTTTATCTTCTTGCGGTCGAGGAAGCAGAGGATGATTTGCCTGTTATGGGGGATGAACTGAATTTTACAGATATGGTCATGTCTAAGGTTCAAAACCAATCCCAAGCAATCATTATTCCATTTCCAGAGCAAAAGAAGCTGGAAAAGAAAAAAACGGTGCACAAAACGGCGATTTTTCATTATGCTGTGGCGGCGGCGATGACGCTTTTATTAATGACAACAGGTGTGTTTCAGTCGCTTACCCAATATGCAGAAGGTGTAAAAAGCACAAATTTCCAAGAGAAAAAGAATTCTGTTACAGAAGGACTGGTGGATAAAACCTTCGCTTGGATGGATTCTCTTGAGAGTAATAATAAGGAGGAAGGCAAATAATGAAAAATCCCATTATTGCGTTTTTGTTAGGATTTTTCCCTGGCGGAGGCTTGCTGTATTTAGGAAAGGTACTGCGGGGATTAGGTTATATGTTTACTGAGTTTATTCTGATTGCAATCACATTTATTCTGGCTGCAAGCGGCGGAGTCAATATTGCCATCTTTATCGTAATAGCTGGTGTCTTTTTATATATTGTCAGCTTGGTCGATACGGCCATTACTGCTTCTAATCTGCTGCAGAATAAATCATCATTTCAGCAGCAGGAGCAGAAGTCATCTGAAATGGAATATGAGCGTTTTAGGACTATCCTGTTATCTTTTATCCCTGGTGTCGGGCATTTTCATCTTGGATTGATGAACCGGGGGCTAACACTACTTGCTGCCTTTCTGGGGCTTGGTATTATGGTTTTATTTGTATCCTTTTTGACAGGCAGAAGTGAGTTTTTAATTTTCCTGCTTTTGTTCCCGGTCATTTGGGTCTATGGCTTTTTTGACGCAATCGGGCAGCTGAATAAAAAACAGCAGGGAATCGAACTGATTGACCGTACGATTTTAGAAGACTTTGAAGTGCGCCGTGAAGAGGGGAAGAAAAGTAAGTCAATTGCTACCTTTTTATCCATCTTTCCTGGTGCCGGCCATCTATATTTAGGTCTGCAAAAAAGAGGCGTTCAGCTGATGGCGGCGTTTCTGTTTTCTGTCTATATCCTGGATGTGCTCCGACTTGGCATATTCCTTTTTCTCATCCCGATCATTTGGTTTTACAGTTTCTTTGATGGCCTGCAAAAAGCCTCTCGATACGGAGAAGAGGAACTTGAAGATGTACCGATTATTTCCTACTTTATCAATCATCAGAGGTGGATTGGCATTGGGCTAGTTGTTGTCGGGCTCTATTACATGACTACCAATATTCTGCTGCCGATCGTGGCACCAATGATTTATGACTTTAACATTTGGTATGTGTTCAACCAATACTTCCAAACAGCTGTTGTCTGCATCGTATTAATTGCAGGCGGCATTAAATTGCTTTCCGGCAACTTAGAAAAGAAGAAAAATGAAGATCCAGTTAAATAGAAAGGGGGAAATAGAATGAGGACTTGGAGAGTAGGAACCTTTTCAATGGGAGCTGCTTTGCTCCTGCTTGGCATTTATTTATTATTTTCCCAGCTGATGGGCTTTAATATAGAACACATTATGATTTCATGGTGGCCGATCATCTTAGTGATTCTAGGTCTTGAGATTTTGCTGTTTTTACTATTCTCACGTAAAGAAAAACCATTTTTAAAATATGATTTTATTAGTATTTTCTTTGTGGGTGTCTTGGGAATGAGCGGTATTGGCTTTGCGCTGCTGAGTTCAAGCGGTGTTTTACAAAGTGTCAGCGCGTACATGAACAGTGAAGAACACACCTATGATATAAAAAATATGGAGCAGGCTATAGGAAAAGACGTGAAAAGGGTAGTTGTCAGTACAGGCGGCAATCCAATTTCTATTGAAGGAACAGATATAAATGAAGTTTCAATGTTTGGCACTGTGCATAGCACATTAGCAAATAGTGAAATGTCAAAGATGGATTATGTTTCGATGAATGAAAAAGGAGATACACTATATATTAATATAAAGAGAATGCCTGAATATACGAATGGACCATTTAATCATCATACAAGCATGGATGCAACGCTTCTTGTACCTGTAGATCTAAAGCTGGAAGTTGAAGCTGAAGGCAGCTCTGTTACAGTCAAGCCCCGCTTGTTAAAAAGCGATTGGACCGTGGATGGGAGCTCAGATTTAAACGTTATGCTGGAAGAAGCAAGTGATGTCAGTCTATTAGCAGATGGAGTGCAGGATCTTGGCGGCAATGAGCAAGAGTGGACAATCAGTAATAAAGAAAAAGCGGATTCATACTCTGAACCGGCTTTCGATGCTTCCTTCAAAACAGGAGAAGGAAGCCATACTCTGCAAATCGTGAACGGGTATCGAGTAAGCCTGCACACGATGAAATAGATTGAAACCTTTCTAATGGACATGCCGTATAGAATAAGAGCGCCCGGCTGGCAAGTTTTTTCGAAACTTGGATCATATTTATGTGAACAATAAATTTAGAGTCCATTCGGGATTGGCAGATTACTTTAAAAGCTCGCCAATCAGTAAGTTTTCTTAAAGACTAAACGTGAAAGCTTGTTTTATATAAGCAAAATGAATAGAATAAATGATGCTGATTCCAAATACATTGCTATATAGAAGCAGTTTCGTTATGATGTAAAATGATGGAATACGCAAGATAAATAAATCATTATTTTAGGATGATGGGCATGAAAAGAGCAAGAATTATTTACAATCCAACTTCCGGCCGGGAGATTTTTAAAAAACATTTAGCAGAAGTACTACAAAAGCTGGAGAATGCAGGATATGAAACCTCATGTCATGCAACGACTGGTGAAGGTGATGCAACAAAAGCAGCTCGCCTGGCAGTTGAGCGCCGCTTTGATCTGATTGTCGCTGCAGGCGGCGATGGAACCATCAACGAGGTTGTTAACGGTATAGCTGAACAGGAATTTATTCCAAAACTAGGTATTCTGCCAACAGGGACTACGAACGATTTTGCACGTGCATTGCATATTCCACGCGATATTGAAGCAGCTGCTGACATCATCGCCAAAGGAGATAGCATCCCTGTAGATATCGGCAGAATTAATGAAAAATATTTCATTAATATTGCCGGCGGCGGAAGAATTACCGAGCTGACCTATGAGGTCCCAAGCAAGCTCAAAACGATGATCGGCCAGCTTGCATATTACCTAAAAGGAATCGAAATGATCCCTTCAATCCGCTCAACAGAAGTGAGCATTGAGTATGATGGAAAAATGTTTGAAGGAGAAGCTATGCTATTCCTTGTTGGCCTTACTAATTCAGTAGGAGGCTTCGAAAAGCTGGCACCAAACGCTTCCATCAATGACGGTTTGTTTTCACTTCTCATTTTGAAAAAAACGAACCTGGCAGACTTTATTCGAATTGCGACCCTTGCATTAAGAGGTGAGCATGTGAACGATCCTCATGTGATCTATACACAGGCGAATCGCATTAAAGTCCATTCAACTGAAAAAGTGCAGCTGAATCTCGATGGCGAATTCGGCGGACTTCTGCCTGCGGAATTTGTTAATTTGTACAGGCATTTAGAAGTGCTGGTTCCAATTGATCAAATTCGCGAAGAAGACCGGCCAGTTGAATTGGAAGAAGGAAAAGAATAAGATGAAAGAAGAGCTTCCAGTACTGCGGATAGCTCTTTTTTTTGTAGGAAGAACAGTGGAGCAGTTTAAGGAAGAGGACATTATGATATGGATCTTCATGGGGGATTTTTATTAGTAATTTGATGAGAAGAAGAAGCTGATTCCGCTTCTAGAAGTCCGCTTATACAGGCGGGAGGATCTTGTTCAATACCCGTGTTCATAAATAGACGGAGAAATTCCGCTTAATCAGTAAAAGTCACCGAAAATAGCTAAAATAGCGGGAGAAATTCCGACTATTGGCCCGAAAAACGGAAAAAAGTGAGTTTTTTCTATAAATAGTCGGAAAATCTCCGTTTAAATTCCCTCTAAATAAGGGTCTGCCTGCAAATAAGCGGAATCTCTCCGCTTATTTTACAGCTGATAAGTTGGCATTCAATGTTTAAATGGAATTAGGGTGTAGAGTCAAAAATAGAGCGGGCGGTTTTTCTAAGCAGTTAATAGGTAAGTCATCTAGGGTATAATAGTAAAAGCTGTGATCCGTTTCGTATTCAGGCTGATTATATGGTACAATTTTGCTAGCAATCAGCACGTATTAAGAGAGTAAAGGAAGACATATATGAGCAAAACAATTCCAGTTCAAAAGAATGATTATATACAGGTAGAATTCGAGGATTTGACCCATGACGGTGCAGGTGTGGCTAAGGTAGATGGTTATCCAATCTTTGTTCAAGGCGCACTGCCAGGGGAAAAGGCAAATATTAAAGTAATTAAAGTCAACAAAGGCTATGGAATCGGCCGGCTGGCTGAACTTTTAGAACGAAGCCATTTTCGAGTCGATATAGCTAAGGAGGATAGCCATAAGTATGGCGGCTGTCAGCTTCAGCATATCAGCTATGAAGGTCAGCTTACATTCAAGGAGAATCAAGTACGTCAAGTACTGACACGAATTGGGAAGCTTGAAGATGTGAAGGTTCATCCGGTTCTGGGAATGGAGCATCCATGGCATTACCGAAATAAAGCACAGGTTCCTGTTGGGGAGAAAGATGGGAAACTGATCTCGGGCTTCTTTAAACCCCGAAGCCATGAAATTATCGAAACGGATGAAAGCTTAATCCAACTTCCAGAAGTAGATCAAGCAATCCAGACGGTGAAAGAGATCTGCAGTGAGCTTGGCGTGAAGGCTTACAATGAAGAAACACATAAGGGAGATCTGCGTCATATTATGGCTCGTTACGGGAAGGAAACGGGTGAATTGATGGTTGTCATGATCACAAGAACCCCTGATTTCCCGAATAAAGATAAAATTGTCGCTGGAATAGTCAAGCGTTTACCAAAGGTGAAATCCATTGTTCATAATATCAACTCCAAACGGACAAATGTGATTTTAGGGGATAAAGTGAAGGTCCTTTGGGGAAGCGAAGTGATTTACGATTATATCGGTGATGTGAAATTTGCCATTTCTGCTTTGAGCTTTTATCAGGTTAATCCCGACCAGACTAAGGTTCTCTATGATAAAACCTTAGAGTATGCTGGTCTTGCTGGAGATGAAACGGTCATTGATGCATATTGCGGCATCGGAACGATTTCGTTATTCTTGGCACAAAAAGCGAAGAAGGTCTATGGAGTCGAAATTGTTCATGAAGCCATTGAAGATGCAAAGCGAAATGCTGAGCTAAATGACATTACCAATGCGGAATTTGCTGTTGGAAAGGCTGAAGAAGTGATCCCGAAATGGTACGAGCAAGGAATTAAAGCGGATGTTCTAGTCGTCGACCCGCCACGTAAAGGCTGCGATGAAGCCTTGCTTCAGACCATCATTGAAATGAAACCCAAAAAAGTCGTCTACGTCAGCTGCAATCCAGCCACCCTCGCAAGAGATCTCAGAATTCTTGAGGATGGTGGTTATAAAACTTTAGAAGTACAGCCGGTGGATATGTTTCCGCAGACGACGCATGTGGAATGCGTGGCGTTAATAGAATTAAGGTAGTATTTAAATTGGCTCAAAAATCCCGGGTTCCTTAACAGGAATTCGGGATTTTTTGTTTCAGTTCAAATTCAATAGCAGCCTGTGAGTCTATTATCACTTTTCTAAATGGACTCAAATCATTTTCATATATGTGTCATTATTTTACTCCCACTCTAACTTCAGGGCAAAAAAAGCTTAATATGATTATAGCCAAGAGATTTTACCACCCTCGCCATCTTATTTAGCACTTCGCCAAGTAACTTACCAATCTCCGTCAACACGACTACCAATGCCAAAAAGCCCAACGCAATTCTGGGTCGTGCCAGGCACCGGGTACTACCTAGAGGACTTGAATAATATTATCGACAAGACATATGTTTATGTAATACACGAAGATGTTATCGAGGAAATAAAACTGAACATATTATAATAATTAAAATTGTGAAGTACCAAATATATTGGTTGTTTATTTCTATGTATTAACCATTTTTTTATAAAAAATATAGTAAATCTGTTTAACAAAGCTTAATAAAAGGGCTGATCTAAAAAAGATAAAGCGGATGGGCTATCCATCTGCTTTATCTTTATAAAGGTACTCGATTTATAAAACGCTAGCTTTGTATTGCTCGAATAGTTTTCAATTATCTACTAGTAAAGATTGTAATCTTATGTTTTCTTAAACTGCCTAAATACTTACAGAAAGAAATTAATGTGATGTAACAACAGATCTTTCATTAACTAGTGTTAGGAAGTCTAGAATCATGTCTGTAAATTCAAATTTCTCTTCTCCACTTTCCGTAAGATAGCTTTCAGATTGTCTAATGTTTTCAAAAGTCATCATTGGCCAAAAATGCTCTAATGCTTTTGTTTTACTTATTCGAGTGTGTTGGTTTATTGTTACTTTTGCATCCTCTGTGTCAGAGAAGTTGATACTTAGCCCATAGCTTGAGAAGCAATCATTGTGTAGGTAATTCTCTGGCTCTCGTTTACGTGTTAAGTATATCTTTATACCTTGTCGTTCTAATTCCTCTTTTGTCTCAGTATTCTTAATTGCTTCTGGAGTTCCTAAATCAGAGTCCAATAGAACACACCAAGGAATTTCAAATTGTTCAGCTAATTTTAAGGTTGACCATGCTTTTAAGTTACCACAGCCTCCTGTTGGTACTAATGCAAATCCTGCTTCTTGTAAAGTGCATGGTATGACTCCACCTTCTTTAAGCTTTTCACATAGGTGTCTTATAAAGACTACATCTCCTTGTCCTTCAAGCAGTAATAATACTTTAGTGTTTAAAGTAATAGGATCAGGTAAGATCCCTAAAGTGTCAACTATTTCCTTAAACACACTTTCCTCTCCACATTTTACAACTCTATTTCCATTATCCTTGGTAATAAATCTTAAACTCTCTAGAGGAAGTAGACTACCAAGAGCAGGAGTATGGGTTGTTAAAATAACTTGAGAATTGGTGTTATAGGCTAAATCCATAAATGCCTGCATTAGAATTTCTTGATGTTTAGGATGTTGTGATGTCTCCGGTTCCTCAAATGCATAAATAACACTTTGTGAACCACTTTCGCCTAACTTACGCTCAACCTCAGCTCTAAAGAAGTTGAGTAAAATCAGTCTACGAACACCGCTCCCACGCTTGTTTATAGGAATATTATCATCGGAGTTAATAGATAACTTAAAAAGTGAATCGAATTTTGGTTCGGTTTTGAATTCAGGTATTAATGAGGAAGCAAGTTCGCTGTCCATCTCTTTAAGTTTTTCTAGAGTTCTTTCAGCAGTACTTATTGCCTTTTGCTTTACTTCTTCTTTTATTCTTTCTAATTCAGCGTTCAATTCAAGTAATGCTTGTTGTACGGCTAGTTTCATTGGGTCAGTAACTTCCTTGTCATCATCCTTACTAGGTCGGTCTGATTGAAATAAAGCATATATCGGGAGGTATTTCTCTAGTGAATCGTATATTTTCTTTGCGTTCTCCTTATCAACTTGAAGCTCAGTCAGCTCTAGCTGGAGATTATCAATACTATGCCAGATAGCAGCGCGAATACTTGGATTTGAGTTTGCTTGATAAATATCAGCTGGCAAATTAAGCCTACGGGCTAATGCTTTTAAATCTGCGTTTTTTAAATCTAATAAGTTATGGTACCCTTGTACACTTGGGTGGTTACATACTATAAAAGTAGTTGGTTTAGGCTTAGAAGAAGTGGCTTTAAAACATTTCTTGATTTCCAAATCATCTTGTGGATTAAGAAGAAATTCATTTGCTAAATTAGTTGGAGAAGT
Organism: Cytobacillus gottheilii; assembly: GCF_018582665.1. Lineage (NCBI taxonomy): Bacteria > Bacillati > Bacillota > Bacilli > Caryophanales > Bacillaceae > Cytobacillus > Cytobacillus gottheilii. Next base: position 576,693 of record NZ_CP071709.1, read on the forward strand.
ACTATCGAGAGTTATAATGTCTGGTAGATTATTAAAAATACAAGTAATTTCAATGGTATCTCCAACAGAATTTATACTTAGGTCTTCCCTTTCACAAGTTACGATACTATTATTAAAGAATATTTCAAGAGCTTCTAATACGGTAGACTTACCTGCATCATTTTTACCAATAAAGGCGGTTAGATTCTCAAAGTTAATAGTTGTTTCATCGCTAAATCCTCTGAAGTTTTTAATTTTAATACTTTTTAATTTCATAATGTTGTTCCCTTTACCATAAATTTATTTATTTTAGATAATTCGACAACCACCTACAAATTCCTTCAAATTTCATTATCATTGAAAAAGCGGATGCACAAAAAATATTTTTCAACCCTAAAAAGATAAATACAACAAAAGATGAAGAATTGTATGATTTAAATGAAGATCCAAAAGGGAATGAAGAAGACATTTACAACGTCCTGCTTGATTCGGGTGCTTTTTTATTTCTTCTTTCATAGTAGGAGCCATAACCACTGGCCAAATTTTAGAAAAGTGTGCATCATTTCCGATGGTTCAAACTTTAATTCACTGAGGAAAATTATTTAGTTCCAATGAATGTACTGACGAATTCTTGAAACATAATATTTTCTTGTGAGCCTGCAAATTTTAATAGCTGAAATTAAATTTGCTTTGCGACAATTATTGGTAAAATAGAAGTAAGATTATCGGACTTTGTAGAAGATAATAACAATTTAAATAAGGGATATGATTCTAAATGAGAGATCCAAGCAGAATCAGAAGAATTTTGGCATTGCTGCAACAGATATGGGAGTATCAACAGGACGTAAGGTTTAACCAATTAGTAAGCAACTTGCAGAGCATATACTCGCAGCAACATGATAACTATGGTAGGCGAGAAGTGTTCGAAAAGAAATTTATTGACATGGATAAAAGCTCATACTTGGATTTCTTTTTTCTAGAAGACGACAAATGGGAGGATTTTTTAACTTCATACCTATCAAGCATTGAAGAAGAAATTGAACAGCAGAGAGAAAAAATTGATGACAAAGTGATTGATGAGGTTATAGAGTTGTTTATTGAGGCGAGTGTTGAGCTGGAGCAACTAGATAATCAATTTAGAAACAAACTTGAATATTTATTTCTAAAGGAAAGTAAATGGTTAACGATCGAGGCAATAGTAAATTTGGTTCGAAACTTTTCACAAAATGAGAGAAAAGAACTTTTTGAAAAGGTAAAGAGTTATATCTGATTTGTAATTACGGTGAATAATACAAAAAAACAGAAGGAGTATTTATATCTCCTTCTGTTTTTTTTGACATACAGATTGCGCTAACAATTATATAATTGCCAAATTGAGGTAAAATTAGACAAATACTTCCGTGTATTTTAATATATTGTGTGTTTATTGATGGTATAATATTCCTAGTGGTTTTTAAAGGGTGGTTAAGAATATGTATTCTTGGACATGCCGGTATCCAAAAAGAAGGATACAGCTGCTTCTAACAACTCGATTGATTTACACAGGGGTAGTAATATATAGATATAGCAATAACAGATATATAATACTGTATTGTAACGAATTAGCCATTTAGGGGATAGACAATGGAACAGGTAGAATTACTCTATATTAATTTTCTAGAACATCCATTTTTACAAGGATTAGAATTGAATTTTTCGCAAGAAATTGCATTTAAATTAACTGATGAAAAACAATTGATAACAGAAAAACTAGAATCTAAGGGAATGTTTAATAATGCTATTACTAATTTAAATATCATCGTTGGAAAAAATGGTGTAGGCAAGACAACAATATTAAACGAAATCTATGAATTATTACATGGTTCGGTACAAAAGGATAAAATTGTAGCAATAAGAAAAGAGAAAATTGTTTACATTTATTTTAATAACAATACGGTTAAGATTAGTATTGAAGAATTAGACAATGTATTTGGAGAATATTGTTTTAAATTAAAAAGAGAAGGTTTTTATTTAGAACCTCATAATAGTTTAAAATCATTATTGGAACCAGAAATTAAGAATTTAATTTATATATCTGAATTTACAGATCTTAGTATTAATTCATCAACTCACAAGTATGAAAATAATCATGCATTTAATTATTCTCCAATGGTATTACTTAATTCTCCTGATTATTTTTTGAATTTTATAAATCAAACCAATAATAATCTACAAAAGACTATATCTAACTTTAGACTAATAAGTAAGATACACCAAATTGAATTTTTAACACGTAATAAATTTAGATTTAATTTTAAGGTTCCTGAATATATTCAATTTCATTTTAATGGTTTTCTTTCTCGTATTGAAAAAAGATATAATGCTAAGGAAAATAAAAAGAGAAATGAATTAGACCAGTTATTATTAAATCTATTACAAAGAGGGAATAAAAATTCTTTAAGATACATCTTTGATATCCATCTTACTCTTGCATTGTTTAATTTATTGGACATTTCAAGATATATATTTGATGAAGAAAAGGCTAGAAAGATGTTATATCCTAATAAGGATGTAAATAACTCAATTATCGAAGAAGAGTGGTCAAATTGTCTAAAGGAGTATAAGGATGGTGTAAAAAGTATTTTAACGGAATTCTCCCTTGGAAATTTAACAGTAAGAGAACTTTATAAAAAGTATATTTCTTTAATTAATAAAACTAAGATTACTACTTATTATTCCAGCGAAGATAGCGAGGAAACAGACTTAATAGATAAAGTAAAACAGCTAATTACTTCATATCAAAATATTATATCATTAAAAAATGAACATAGTTATAGAGCTTCTACAAGGTTGAACTTACCTTTATTAGAGGCTGCGACTTTTTTTAGAAACTATCTGGTATTAAGGAATTACACAGATACATTTAATCAAGTTTCAGTTTGTATGCCTGATGACATTATCTATTTATATGGAGAAAGTAACTTCTATTTTAGTTCTGGAGAGGAACAATTACTTAGACTATTTACTTATATAGATTTATCTGTCGATTACATTGAAAAGTACAGTGAAGAAGAGGAAAATTCTTTTATTATTTTACTAGACGAACCAGACAATGCTTTTCATCCTGAAATGCAAAAGGAATTTATAAAGGATTTAAATAGTTTTTTAAATCAATATAATAGCACTACATTTCATGTAATATTAACCTCACATTCACCAATTATTACAAGTGACTTAACAAAAAATCATGTCCTTTTCCTTAAAAAAGATATAGAAGGTCATTCTATTAGGAGCATTGATAACAATAAGAAACCTTATACTTTTGCTCAAAATATATATAATTTATATAAAGAATCATTTTATATTGAGGATGGATTAATTGGTTCATATGCAGAAGGAGTACTTTCTGGAATTTATAGTCAGTTAAAAAATAAAAAAACGACCGATAAATTAATCAATAATAACCAAGAGATAAATGGCAGAGTAGATAGAGAAGGAACAAACGAAAAAAGGGATTATGAAGACTACAATAAACAGGATAGTGACATGTACTCTGTAGAGGAAATTAGTTTTTATATCAAAGAGATTGGGGAACCAATTTTAAAAAAGAAATTTGAAGAGATGTTTAACCCCAATAATAAAAGAGACTTACTAAAGGAAATACTAGAGAAACACGACTTACCTTCAGATGTAAAGAAAGATCTTATTTCTCTTATTCTTAAAGATGAGGAAAATTTGAATGATAGGGATTAAAATTAGTGACAAGAAAATTATTGAAAGACATTTCGAAGAGATTAAAAATCATTTATGTAATTCAAAAGGCCTTAAATACAAATACTCGGTATTAGACAATTGGATTTTAGGGATAACTGACAATACTTATAATTTGGAAAAAGTAATTAAAGCAAAGCCAAAACAACTAAAATCTATCATTGATAAAGTTGAGGAGGTTGGTATAGATTTTCAAACGGAGCCTCCGACGAAGGATAAAAATAATGACTATGAGAAGGCACAATATTTTCTTACTCTATATAAAAAATTTTCTACTAGAGGGGATAACCATTTTGTTAGGTATAATGCCTTACAACTTGTTAATGAACTGGATATAAATGTATGTCCTTATTGTAATAGGAATTTTATTAATAACACAAAACTTATAGATAAATCATCAAATAATCCCTATGTTAAAAGGACAGCTCAACTAGATCACTTCTATCCTGAAGGAAAGTATCCTTATCTTGCAATGTCATTTTATAATCTAATTCCTGTCTGTGGAACATGTAATGTGATAAAACTAGAACAAACAGTCGGAGTCAATCCATATGAAATTAAGAATACAGATGAACACATAATCTTTGATTATTCATTCAATAATTCTATTAGTGAATATAAAGTTGACACTATTTATATGAGTCGGGATTATGAAAAGAATTGGACAGTACTAGGGCTAGAGGAACTCTACAAAATACATAATAACTATGTAGAAGATCTTTTACATAGGTTAAGACTATACAATGCTTTATATAGAAAAGATTTAACCCATTATTTTAATAAATGGGATGAGAGAACCGATAGTCAGTTCGAAAGTCATATATCAAAAGAGGACTTTGAAAGAGTGATTTTTGGAAACTATTTTTTAGAGCCGGATTTGAATAAGTTTCCTTTGTCAAAATTAACTAAAGATATAGTTAGTCGGTATAGATAATTCGGTTATCTAAAAAAGGATATTTATAGAAATCTATTTAAAAGACAGACTTGAAGCGTTAAAGGTATTAATCATAAATTTCATTTATTAAAAGAACAATAATAAGTTGATTGTATTTCCTGAAAGTTGAAGAGTAAGTACCAGACCTACTCTTCTCGTTTTCTTTGTATCTATTTTCTTCATTAAATCGAAACAAGCTTATTAAAGTGGAGAGAGGAATGAAAGAGTGCTGTGAGCAATTTTAAAAAATTTATCGGTAACATCGCCATTGAAAGTATATTTTCAGAAAATGAAAATCATAGATTTTTGCTAAAAAGAAAGTACACAACTTCCCGAAAAAAACTTGAAAATAAAAAATTATGTTTTATTCTAATTAACCCTTCTTATGCTGACGAGTTATTATTTGATAAAACAAATCGAATCGCTTCAAATCTTGGAGTAAGGAATAGTTATAATGAGGTTGTAATCCTAAATATGTTTTCCTTAATTACAAAAAATAAGGAAAGTCTAAATAAACAATTGAACATAGCTAATCATTCCGAAAACGATAAAATAATCTCTAACGAATGTAAAAGTTCTGATACATTAATAATATCTTGGGGAATAGATGAAGTATATGACGAGAGAAGAATGGAATTAAAAGAAATAATTAGAAATTCCGGAATAAGTAGTGAGAATGTCTGTAGCATTGTTTATAAAAATAAAACTGGAAAAGTTTATAATCCTGCACACCTGAGTATGTATATCACTGATAATCCTCCGAATTTTAAAATAGAAAGATATGAATTGAATTAATGGTAGAAATTAGTGTGAACACTACTATATCTACACCTATCTGCTATCACCATTAAAGCTATACTGAGTGAGTGAACATCGGTAACAGAACCTGTTCTTATTTGCTAACATTTTGCTAACGCCTTCCCAACGCACTCCCATATAAAGCGGTAAACCCTCGTTAAAGAGGTTACAGTATGAAACATCCAAAACGTTGATTTACCGCACTTTTTGCACTCGATGTTAACAATATTACACTCTAGCAACCTACGGGCGGCATGATGTGATGATCGCTCAAATCATTGATATATAAAGGTTTTGAGGTGATTTGCTAACAAATTGCCAACATAAGATAAACATAAAGAGGCTTCTCATTAGTTGATTTAACTTTTGGGAAGCTTCTTTTTTCATTTCTACGTGGAGATATACACATATTTCGTAATTTGATCATTATTATGACGAAGCCGCTAAACTTGAGGATGGAAAAATTTTTATGAAATGTCAATGTGGAAATGAGTTTAGAAAAATTACCCCTTTCAATTGTGAATCATCTTTTAGTTTCTTAACTTTTTTTTACATGGTTGCTAGATTAGGACGCAGACATCCCAATCTCTTATTTTATTCCCATTATCCCTCTTTTGATTACAGCCAAGGGTTTTTACCACCCTTGCCATCTTTTTTACCACTCTTCGCCAAGGAATTTACCAGGCTACGCCAACGTATTTACCAGTACGCAATAAGCCCTACAGATTAACATTCTAGTAATCCTGTAGGGCTTTATTTTAAATTAACTATTTAGAGTGGTTAATGAAGTAATTGAAGATTAACTTTCTAGTCCCTTCAAATATATCTTGCTCAGTCCAGCTATAAGGAACAGGTTCCTCACCGTATACCTTTAAAATCTTTTCATTTAGTTCCTTTGGGAAAGGAATCCAGGTTTTGTAACCCACCCAATAATAGTATTCTTCAATCTTCTGAATCTCTTTAGGGGTTAATGTGGCCAAATCAAGGTTACCTTCCTAACCCGTGACGCTCACGCATAGAAACTTCTCCATCTAGTAGAATTTGATAGGAGTCATGAATAATGCGATCTAAGATTGCTTCCGCAATCGTTTCATTTCCTAGCTTTAAATGCCATCCACTAGGATCAATCTGTGAACAGAATATAGTGGAACCCACCTTATGACGCGCCTCTGTAATTTCCAAGAGGATTGCTGCTTCATCCGTTGTTAAATCTGTTAATAGCCATTCATCTAGAATAAGGAGGTCTACTTTCGTATATTTTTTTATGCTCTTCCGATAACTTCCGTCGGCTGCTAATTTAGCGAGTGACAGCTCATCCAGTAATTCTGGTAATCGAATATATTTAACGTTGAAAAACTGGCGACAGGCAGATACTCCGAAGGCAGTAGCTAAGAATGACTTTCCTGAACCAGTAGGTCCTTTTAATATAATGTTGTGACTATCAAGTATATAATTACAACTAGCCAACTTCAAAATCAGTTCTTTGTTTAGCCTTCGATCTTCATGATATTCAAGGTCTTCAATACATGCATTGGAATTAAGAAAAGTCGCCATTTTGATTAACCGTTGAAGCTTATTACTCTTTCGGCGGGCATGTTCTAAATCGACAAGTAAACTAAATCGATCTTCAAAAGTCATTTTTTGAAATTCTTTATTAGCTGCTTGTTCCTTATAGGCTTCTGCCATTCCACTTAATTTCATCTCGATTAATTTGGTTAATGTTTGTTCATTCATCATTTATCCGTTCCCCCATAGTAAGAAGCTCCACGTGTAAAGCCAAAATTATTTGTGTTGATTTCTGTTTTCCGTTTTAATTCTTGCTCTGCGTCATTCTTCTTGTTAGTCTTCAGTAGCGTTTGAATACTTTTGACCGTTGGTCTTTTAGTCATTGAGATTACCATCTTACAAGCACGTTCAATCTCATATTTCGTGTATCGACGCTCAAACTTCTTCAAAGAAAATATAGATTGTAGGGCTAGCTTCTCTGTTTGTGAAGTATCTAGAAGATATTGAATTACACTTAACGTTGATTCTCCAATATTTTCTGCCCATTCAATCGCAGCTTCTGGGGTTTGATCAACGAATAACTTGTGATTATCTGGCATATGATCGTGAACAGTGGTAGTTTGACCAAATTTACCATATAATCGTTTATGAGAGGCTATTCTCATATGGTTAAAAAATACTTCTAAGAGTTTATCAGACACTCTCACTTCGACTTCTCGATTGATATATTCGTATGGTACGGAATAAAACATGCTATCGAAGGAAACGTGATAGTCAGGTGCTACAGTTGTCTTTTTCCATTCAGACATTTTATAAAGTTCTATCGGAAGGGGAGAAAGGGCAAATTTCTCTTCTTCTTCAAATGCAGACAAACGAGACCCTTTTTTTCGAGTAAAGGGTCTTTTATTAAATTCGTCTAATTTCTTCCTAACCTCTTCGTTCAATTCATCAATAGTAAAGCAATGCATGTTTCTTAATGCTGCGATTATCCAAGTAGAAATCACTCCAACCGAACCTTCTACACTGGCTTTATCTTTAGGGGTACGAACCCTCGCTGGCATGACAACAGTATTGTAGTAGTCCGCCATCTCTTTATAAGCAGGATTTAAGATCAATTCGCGGGTTGTATGCTTAGTAACGCTTGTTCTTAGGTTGTCTGGAACGACAATTTGAGTCGTACCACCGAAATACCTATAGGCATTATTGTGAAGTGTGATCCATGAATGAGAGTCCATAGACAGGCTTGCTTCTGCGTATGATAACTGGCTGCACGGCAAGGTCGCAACGAACACATAGGCTTTTACCTTTTCTCCAGTATCTCTATCAATGATGAATGCTGTGGAGCCCGCCCAATCGACTTCCATGATTTCACCTGGTTTTCTGCGAATGCGCAAAGTAGCTTTGTATTTATCTGCATAATTACTGTAATGACGTAAGAAACTTCGATAAGAGTATGGGATCTTTTGATTCGCTCTACATTCAGCTTCATATTCATGGTGGAGAAGTGAAAGTGTTACATTGGGCTTTGCCAACTCCTCATGAATATAGTCAAAATTCAAGGGATGCCGACCTGAAGCCTCCAATGTTTTCTGAGGAAAAAGAAATTCTTCAATCCATTTATCCGTCATTTCCTCCTCTAACGGACAGACTAGGCCCTTCTTTTCGGCAAGGGTGATGATCTCTGTTACTTTTTGACGAGAATGGCCAGTACTTGAGGCAATACCTCTAAGGCTAATACCCTCATCCTGTAATTCCAATATCTTTCGATAATGAATCATACAAAAAACCTCCTGAATAATAATGACACACCAATAGGTGTGCTCAATAATTATACAGAAGGCAATGTAGTGGTAAACAGCTTGTCATTTGCTGGTACATTTCTTGTCACTAGGTGGTAAATAGAATGTCATTAGTGGTACATTTCATTGGCCGTAATCATCTTTATTTCGATTGGTAATAGTTTAGAAATTCCTTAGACTCAAAGTTGACTATAATTCCGTTGAGCCAATTGTAATAATTAATCCTTTCTTCAAGCTTTTTAATATCAATTTGGGTTTGTTCAGGGGGGGGTTCTTCAGAAGCCTCTGGGGTCAGCAAGAATTCCTGTAATACAGCAATGGTTTGATCCATCGTACTACTGTTCATTGAGACCGCTGCTCTCCATTTGACTGTGAAGTTTTCACCTATCTTATAGGTGAAAATAATTCTATTTGTTCAGTATGAAAATAGTATAATAAAATAGATATTACAAATTTTTTAAAGTAGATTACGCTGCGAAGATTAGGAGAGAGAACCACCCTTTTAATATTAGAAAGAAAAATTAAGGATGATGATTAGTTTGTCTATAGTGGGAGTAACAATTAAAAATTGTAAATCAATAGAATCTCTAGAACTAAACTTAAAAGAAAATATAAATTGCTTTATTGGAACAAATAATGTTGGAAAGTCAAATATAATGAAGGCTTTAAATTTCTTTCATTTAAATCTAACAGAAGAAGTATATGATGAATCAATGTTTAGCAAAAGTAATCCATATAATGATGAAGTAGAAATTGCTATAGAATATGATTTCCTCGAATTAATAAAAAAAATGAAGGCTCATACGTTTAATGGTTTGATAAATCCAACAAATGAAATTTTTGAAAAAATTGATTACTACACAAAAAAATATTCCGTGAATAATAGGGTAATATTATCTTTAAAATACAATAAAAACGGAACTATAAATTGGAATATTAAAGATTACGATTTTAGAGCCTTTATGGCAATTAGATTTCCAATCTTTTTTTTAGAATCAAGAAATATTAATCTTTATAATTGGGATTCAATCTGGGAAGTTATAGGATCAATTGCACCTTTTAGACAAAAGTTGAATATTAGTGAAAATATAAGTGGTATATTTGAGGCAAACGATCAAGAACAAGATAACTATCAAGAGGTAATTGATATTATTGTTGATATCCTTGAAAGAAATGAAATAAAAATAAAGAAAACAAACGTTTATGAGAAGATAAGTCAAATTATTCAACTTCAATTGGGAGGAAAAGGTTTCAATTATGATTCCCATTCTCTTCAACTGGGGTCTAATGGTTTAAATTCTTACACATTTATTAAATTATATATACAATTAATATTAAGGTTATATGAATACAAACATCTTGCAACGCCATTGATTATGGTAGATGAACCTGAATTGCATCTGCATGTTAAAAAGATAGAAGAATTTGTAAGAGAAATAAAGGAAAACAAAAGCTATTATACAACAAAATGGATTTTTGCGACCCATTCCCCTGCATTTACAAAAAACATTATACTCGAAAATGAAAATTATGATATATTTCACATTACAAATAATTCACTTTATAACAGGACTTCAGTTAACAAAATAAATGGTTTTAAACAACGTAAATATAAGTTTTTATCGGATAATGAAGCAAATTTATTCTTTTCCGAAGCTTGCTTATTTGTTGAAGGTGATACTGAATTAGAAGTATTTAGAAATGGGAATATAAGGATTTTGTTTCCTGTATTATCTAAAATTGATATTTATCCGTTTGAAGGAAAGAACGATAAGTTGCAATTGGTTAACCCAAATGACAGAAAATCAAAGATAAAATTTTTAGTTTTACTTGATATGGACAAATTACTGAGTTATGTACCAAAAAAGAAAAAGTATAGTATTACAGGCAATGCATATTTAAATGTACTAAAAGATAAAAACATAATAAATCGAGAACATTATCATTATAAACAAAAGTTAAATAATACTTTTAGAACTAGAATTGAAATCCAAAGGCGCACAAATAATTATAAATTTGAAGTTGATTCTAGTGGATTATGTATAAAGGAAACCAGAGCAAGGTTAGAATTAATAGAATTAATGCAACAATATTACTCCGAGTATAATTTTTTTCCACTAGAAACAACTATTGAGGGAGCTATTATAAACATTAACAATCATCAATTGTTTTATGATTGGCTTCAAGAACAGGATTGGGATGATACTTACTTCCAAAGTATTTATGGAGGATTAGCAACTGAAAATCAAAAAACTAGTTTCCTTAGAGTAATTTTTTTTGGAAAAGCAGATTGGCTGAGTGGTGAAAAGGAAAGTAAAAAGGATAAAGCAAATAAAGTTAGGCAATTTGTATCTTTGTTTGAGGATATAAAGAACATTCGTAATGAACTAAAAAAATCTAATCTTAATTTAGAAGGGAAAACAAGCGGATGGGTTACATCATTTATGAATTGGTTCTTTGAAAAAGAGATAGATTTAGAGAATAAAGACTTATATTTTAATAGGAATATTTTTCTATCTAGGTTTCCAGAGTTAGGTAAGGTAATTGTACAAATAGAAAAAATGGTATAATATATCTGTAAAGGTATGGGTAAGTAGTAAAATCTGAAATAGTTTAGTTTTTTGACTATAGATGCCATGAAGAAAGTTACGTTTATTCCCTTCATCAAGAAACTAAAAATCTCTTGTAACGTCTCATTTGCGGTTATAGGGAAAAATCCATGGTAATAAGCCTACTAAAATGTTATCGGAAATTTTATCAAATTGGCCGATCTAAATTCGAGGTTCTGGGATGTACTTACCCCTTACTTTTTGTGGGAGAATTAGTATGCATATTGAAGATTTGAATACATTTGAGACGAAAATCCTTAGAGAAAGTACCAAAACTTGCGTAGAGATATTAAAAGTAGAAAAAATATCTAAAGCATATTATACAAAAACAATTAGTAAGAAAAACGGAATGAAAAGAACTCTACATTGTATTAACAATGAACATATACTATATAAATTACAAGGTAACCTTAAAAGAAACTTTTTCGACTATATTCCACTTTCCAGTCATGCTTATGGATATGTAAAAGGTAAGTCATATTATAACTATTTAGAACCGCATGTTGGTAATGATATATTTTTGAAGCTGGATATAAAGGACTTTTTTGGCAGTATTAAAGAAAATAAACTCAGAGAAGTATTAGGATACTATGTGGATGATATTAATGTTAGTGATAATTTTACATTAATTGATTTTATAGTAAAAGTTGTTACTGTAGATGGTAAACTTCCGCAAGGTGCTGTTACTTCACCGGTTTTATCAAATATATTATTTAGACATTTGGACATTCGAATCTCAAGATACTGTAAAAAATTCGGAATTACTTATACCCGATATGTTGATGATATACTTCTTTCTTCCGCCAGTTTTTATTTACATAAAAAAGTTTTTGTAAATGGAATAAAAAAAATATTGAAATCTTATGATCTTTATCTGAATACAAATAAGATTATTAAAACTAAAAATGAAATATCATTAAATGGATTTGTGATTGGAAAAGAAATACGATTATCCAGAAAAAAGACAGCTTTTATATCAGCTATTATATATTGTTATCAACAAACTAATAAAAAAAACGTTGATAATTTCATTAAAGAAATTAAGGAACATTTTAAATTGACTGATAGCACAGAAATCAATCTTTTATGGCTTCATAATTATTTAGCAGGATATCGTTCTTTTTTACTTGGATTACTTCCGTTTGATAGTGTTGGAGTATTGCCGGAGCATTTATCTAAAAGTAACAGAAAGTTGTTATATAAGATTAACGAAATTGAGAAAATTCTTGATTTATTAATACTTTAAGTTATTTGGAACTTGATAATTATATGGCAATGATCTTTCTTTCATACTTATATAACTAAAGAAAAATACTAGTTCAACTTTAAAGAATCTAAACATGATTAAATAAATGAAATACTTACTTCACTAAAAGAAGCAGGAACCCATACTGAGGTCCTGCTTCTTTTAGTGAAAAAGTAGGAGGATTATTCCTTACTAATTCACTAGAGTGAGTTAGAACTAAGGATAAATAGGAACTTTTTGAATTACCGTTTCTATAGTTCTATCAATAAATTTATCAAATACATCTTCGTCATCTGAATTTTTATATCTATATACTATCTCAAAGATATACTGTTTCTAACGATTTTATAAGGATTGTATAGAGACAGCGGCGAGTGAGTATTGCGGACAGATTGAGCCACTATTTGCGGTCAACTGAGCCATTAAATGCAGGGGTGAGAGCCATTCTTATTAATGTAGCTAATAATATAAACAACCACTGGAACTTCACTCGCTCCAATGGTTGTTTATATTATTATTTGAATCTCTTATCTTTCAATTCCTGATCAATAATCTCAATAGCTCAACGAACTAATTCATCCTGATCTATATTCTCTTCATCGTTCCAAATGCAGGAGGGTAATAGTTTTTCCCCTACAGCCTGCTGTACCTTATCAGGTAAGTACATATGCAGAAAATATCTAGCTATACGGTTTTCGACAGCTGGCGGAATCATTTAAATACCCGCAATCCATGACGTTCCCTCATCGAAACATCACCATCAACTAGAATCTTATATGAATCATGAACGATTCTGTCAAGAATCGCATCTGCTATTTGTGCCTGTCCCAGTTTGGAATGCCATCCCTCCGGTGAAAATTGAGAACAGAATATAGTAGAGGCTCTTTTGAGCCTTGCTTCAATAATCTCCAACACATGAAGTACATTTTCCTCTGACAGCTCTGTTAGTAGCCACTCATCTAGGATTAATAAATCAATCTTTTTGTACTTCTGAATTAACTTACGGAAGCTGCCATCTGCTTCATACTTTGCTACAGCTAATTCATCAAGTAATTCTGGTAACCTTATATATTTAACTTTATAAAATTGGCGACATGCATGTACCCCAAAGGCATTGGATATCCACGTCTTTCCGTTCCCAGATGCGCCCATTAAAATGATGTTATGTTGATTTTGAAGGTAATTTCCTGTTGCTAACTCTAGTATTTGATTCTTATCTAAATTACGATCCGGATGATATTCGATATCTTCAATAGCTGCTGTTGGTTCGCTGAGTGTAGCCTGTTTAATTAGTCGTTCAAGTCGATTCGATTTACGTCTATCATATTCATAATCTACCAGAAGATTGAACCTATCATCAAAATCCATGTCCCTATAATCATTATTCTGCTTTTGCTGCTGATATAATTCCGCCATCGCACCCATTTTCATTTCTACTAGTTTACGTAAAGTTTCTTGGTTCATTATTTTGTATCCCTCCCAAAGTATTTAGCTCCACGGACAAATCCATAGTCATCAGATGTAGTGCAAGGTCTGTTAATATCCGTTTTTTTAGTTTGTTTTTTCTTCTTATTTCTTTCTACTACACTTTTAAAGACAGAAACCGTTGGGTTTGTTGAAATTTCAAGTAAGGTTTCTGTTGCTTTCTCTATTTCTTCATTTGGGTATTTCTTAGCTATATTCCTCAGTGTACTAAGGCTATTTAATGCTTTTTTCTCTGCATTCATATCTAAGATATGAGCGACAAATTGAGTCATAGATGGTCCAATTGTTTCTGCCCACTTCCGGTTATTTTCTGGATTATGATCTAAATATAATCGGTGATTGTCAGGCATATGGTCTGGGTTGGTCTCTAATTGGCCAATTTCACCATGTTGTCGTTTATGGGATGCAATCCGGACTTCTTTGAAGTAAACTTCAATTAAATCCGTGGTCAGTCGAACATCGACATTCTCACGGACATAATCATATGGAACGGAATAGTACATTCGATCAACTTGGATGTGGTAGTTCAGTTGAACTTTTGCTGTTTTCCATTCCGCAAGTTTATACCTTGTTTGAGGAAGCTGTTGAAGGTAGGATTTCTCTTCTTCCTCAAACACCTTTTTACGCGAACCTGGTCGCTTTTGAAATTCAGTGGTGTTGATTTCTTCTAACTTTTCAAGGATTTTCTGATTTAAATCTTGAAGATGAAAACACTGATAGTTTCTTAGTGGAGCGATAATCTGCCTGGAAATATATCCAACAGTGCCTTCGACACTTGCTTTATCTTTTGGCCTTCGAACACGGCTTGGAACAATGACAGTACGGTAGTAATCTGCCATTTCACGATAGGCTTCATTTAGAAGAGGCTCTTCACGATGTGCTTTCGTAACCCCTGTTTTCAAATTATCGGGAACCATTGTTTCAGGAACTCCATCAAAGTACTCCATTGCATGAATATGAGCGATAAGCCAATTAGCTGATTTCATATCTAGAAAGGCTTCAACATAACTGAACTGACTATAAGGTAAGGTCGCAATAAAAACATACGCCGGAAGCGTTTCTCCTGTTGAACGATCATTAATCTTCAGTGTAGTCCCAGCCCAATCTACTTCCATGATTTCACCTGGTTTTCTTCGAATAGGCATTGTCAATTTATACTTTTCGCATATTTCCCATAGTTCTCACAAAAAGTACGATAGGCATAGGGGATCTTTCCAACATTACGTGCCTCTGTCGAATACTCATGATGCAATAGGGAAAGGGTAACATTCTTCTTTTGTAGTTCCTTATGCACTCTTTCCCAATCAATTGGGAAGTACCCTTTCTCAACAGCCTGTTTCTCTGGGAAGAGAAACGCTTCTAGCCATGGGTTGGTCATAGTGTCATTCAAGTTTTCCACGCCAAGTTTTTTGGCACGTTGAATGACATCTGAAACTGTATTCCTTGAATGCCCAGTGCTTGAACTAATCGTTCTTTGACTGACTTTTTCAAAGTGAAGTTCCAAAATCTTACGGTAATTAACCATAAAAAAGCCTCCTGTATAACAATGTCATGCTTGCTGGCATGCAAGGTTATTATACAGGAGGCTTTTCTTTATTCTATTAATAGTGGCCCTGCGTTCCGCAAAGGGTGGCTCTTTCCTCCGCAATGACTGGCTCAAAACTCCGCATAAGTGGCTCATTTCAACTGCAATAATCAGCGAGAGTGATAGTGGTCGACAACGGCACGAAGCGATTCGAAGGGACGTTTTATATATATGTTCCCGCTTAGGATCCGCAGAAACCCACTAGCGCTTTAACAAACCTGAACATAGGAAAACTGTTACAATATTTCTATTAATATTTACGTTAAGCCAACGGGCATGAGAGCTTTAACATTTATGTGAGGGTTACATGTGATATACGTATTTTTAAATTTTTAGTAAAGGAGTTTTTGCTTTTGAACCCTACCTTCATTCCAGTAGACATAGAAGATGCCGTTAGACGTCCTTTTCTTAATTCCCTTAGTAAAAATCTTCAATATTCCTTACATATATTTGAAAAAGTTTTAGAAACGGGATGGAAAACTCCCTTTGAACAAGTGGACGTCACGATACTTTCGTTATATCGTAAGTTATTAACGCAATTCGATGGGATCTTTATCCTTTTAGACCATGGATCACTTAATGCAGCCGTAATAACAGCAAGGTCAGCTCTTGAAACTTATGCATCGTTAATGTTTATTTTTGAAGACGGTGAAGACTTTGTTGAAAAACGAGCTACAAGTTACTACACTTTCTATAAGTTAGAGGAATTGAAACATCTCAACGATCCGAAAGTTGCAGATAGAATATCAGCAAGTTATTCTGTGGTGGAACTACAAAAAATGAAGGATTCAATCAAGAACTTAATATATAAACAATCTCCGTATAAAGAGGTATCCGAATTACGCTTTGAACTTATTAAGACTTTACGCAATATGAATCGAAAAGTGAGTGTTCATTGGTATTCTTTATATCAAAAGAATAATGAAGAGATTTTTAGCCTTAGCGCTCTAATTGATTATGTAGACAGATTTGGAAACGACCTTAATAAATTGTACTCTCTACTCTCCTTCGAGACTCATTCATTGAATGCGAGGAGTGATCTTGATTTTCAAAACAATCAGGTCACCTTCGATGATTTGAGGGTAGAAGAGAATATTGAGAACTATGATCTTTTCAGACAAGTCCGAGACTTTCTTGGATTTCCGACATTTAATATTATATCTCGGTACTTAACGAAAGCTGAAATTGTTAACTTCGGAAAATTTTATGATGAAGATCGCGCTATTTAGTGATGTTCAAAGAAAGCTAACCAGACAGCGCGCTCATTCATATATTTCACTTTATGCTAATACTTGTACTTGCTCTGGTAGCTTTGAATACAATGTTGCTTGAAGATGGACGGTAGAATGATATAATCGCCAAAAAGTTAGAGCTTATTAAGCAGCAAATTGGCAGGATGAAATGTGGTATTTAAACTACCCGTACCACATATGTTGTTACATACACAAGAGTGGATAGATGCTAACATTTTGCTAACGCCTTCCCATAAAAAACGGTAAATCCCTGTTAAAGATGTTACAGCCAAGAACATCAAAACGTTGATTTACCGCACTTTTTGCACTCAATGTTAACAATATTACACTCTAGCAACCTACGGGCGGCATGATGTAATATTGCATTTTACATGATAATATGGTTATTAATTAATAAGTATAAGGTAAACACTACTACATCTATATTTATCTGCCATCACCATCCAAGCCATGTTGAGTGCGTAGCATTAATAGAATTAAGGTAAATATTATTGCCACAAAAATCCCGGATTCTCTCAACAGAAATCCGGGATTTTTTGCATTCTCAGTTCACCCTTTCCTCCCTCTTTTTCCTTTCAAACCCTACTCAATCCCTTCTAACTCCCAGGACAAAAAAACCTTCATCAACCCCTAATTGAAAAAATAAGCACAATAATTGAGAAAATAAGCCAAATTTAGGGTTGATTTTTCTAATACTCTTGTTATATACTTTGATAGAACATTGCAAATGATAATCATTATCAACGTTTTATCAACTAGCTGAGCACTATGTTAAACATCTATTTCATTCAGCAAAAATAAAACATAGGTAGTCGTTTTATCATTTCAATAATCTGTTAGTTTTATAACAATTTATAATACATAGGGAAGAAGGTTTGAGAAATGGGGAAAATTAAATTAACGATCATTATGGCAATTTTTGTCTTGATGCTGGCGGCTTGTTCAAGTTCAGATACTGCAAATAGTGAGCCTGAGGCAAGTGAACCTGATACAAGTGAGGACGCTGAGTCTGCTGAGCCTGAAACAGTTGAAATCACTGATGCTCATGGAACGGTTACAGTTCCTGTCAATCCTAAGAATGTAGTTGCTTTGGATAATAGAACGTTTGAAACATTAGAAGCTTGGGATATTGAGTTAGCTGCTGTACCCAAAGCAGTAATGTTAGAAGATTCCCCATATGTAGCGGATGAGAATGTACAGGATATTGGAAATCACCGTGAACCAAACCTTGAAATATTAGCAGCTGCAGATCCTGAGCTTGTTATTGTGGGTCAAAGATTTTCAGGATTCTATGAAGATATTAAAAAGTTAGTGCCTAATGCTGCGGTTATCGATTTAAATGTTGACGTTTCTGAGGAAGCTGAAGCACCTGGTGAGAATTTGGTAAATGGTTTTAAAGAAACAACTCTTACTTTAGGGAAGATTTTTGATAAAAATGAAGAAGCTGAGCAATTAGCAGCAGATCTTGATGCAGCAATTGAAAAAGCGAAGTCTGCTTATAATGGCAGTGATAAAGTGATGAGTGTGATCGTTTCTGGCGGTGCTATTAATTTCTCAGCTCCACATACTGGACGTGTTTGGGGGCCGTTATATGATATCTTTGAATGGACTCCAGCTTTAGAGGTTGATGAAACGACTACAGATCACCAAGGCGATGAAATCTCAGTTGAGGCGATTGCACAAAGCAATCCAGATTGGTTGTTCGTGCTAGACCGTGATGCTCCAATATCTGGTGAAGCAGATAAAGTACCAGCACAAGATGTAATTGATAATTCACCTGCTCTTCAAAATACAACAGCTGTTTCTGAAGGACAGATCGTTTATGCACCAATGGATACGTACTTAAATGAATCAGTGCAAACTTTCATAGAGCTGTTTGAAAGCATTGCTGCTGCTCTAGCAGAGTAGTGTAAAGGGGTTTAACATAGTGCAGAAAAATATCATAGCCGGGATTGAGAAAAATTCTCAATCCCGGTTGTATAACCAAAATAAAATATGGACAAAACCTTTTATACTGGCGATTATCGTTGTTTTGGGTCTAGGAGTTGTCTCGCTTTTTACTGGAGTCTATGATATAAGCGGGCAAGAAGACGGGATGGAAATGTTTTTTATCACTCGTGTGCCAAGAACAGTTGCACTCATGCTTACCGGAGCTGCGATGGCAATGGCAGGGCTTGTTATGCAGCTTATTACACAGAACCGTTTAGTTGAACCTACCACAACAGGTACGATTGAGTGGGCAGGCTTGGGGCTTCTAGTTGTTTATTTATTTGTTCCAGGACCATCTTTGGTTCTTAGAATGACGGGTGCAATCATTTTTTCATTTGTGGGAACAATGATTTTCTTTTTATTTTTAAGACGGGTCAGACTTCGTTCCTCTTTAATTGTTCCGATTATTGGTCTGATGCTGGGTGCAGTTATTTCAGCTGTTTCCACCTTTTTAGGACTCTTTTTCCAAATGTCGCAAGTGATTGAGGGCTGGTTTGTCGGTTCTTTTGCGTCTGTTCAGGCTGGAAGGTATGAGTATTTATGGATCATTGTCATTGTTACAGTTCTTATTTTTATTTATGCAAACAGATTGACTTTAGCTGGCCTTGGAGAAGATGTCGCAACAAGTCTTGGAGTCAATTATAATACGCTCATTCTTTTGGCTAATGGTCTTATTGCTGTTGCAGTTGGTATTGTTGCAGCAGTAATTGGGAACTTGCCTTTTTTAGGTTTAATCGTCCCAAATATCATTTCCATGATTAGAGGAGATGATCTTAGAAGTAATCTGCCTTGGGTATGTTTGATCGGTATGGGGACGATTACTCTATGTGACATCATTTCTAGAACCATTATTATGCCTTTTGAAGTACCTGTCTCATTAATACTTGGATCTGTCGGTTCAGTCGTGTTTATTTCGATCTTATTGAGACAAAGAAAATCAAGGAGGCTAAGATGAACGCTTTAGAATATAAAAAGAAAGAAAATATGAAGAAAATTGATTTTAGCCTCCATCATAAAAGCAGATCTGCTAGTGCTTTTCGCACAAAGAAGGATGAAAAACGGTATTGGATTCTGCTCATAACATTGATTGCTTTGGGTCTTCTCTTTGCATTCGGCCTTTTGGTTTATAACAATCCGGTTCCAGTTGATTCACCTTCATTTATTCCAGTTGTTGAAAGAAGGATCGTCGCTGTTGTGGCCATGCTGATTGCGGCCATTTGCCACAGTTTGTCGACTGTTGCCTTCCAATCCATTACAAATAATCGAATTATAACGCCTTCTTTATTAGGCTTTGAATCACTGTACTCAACCATTCATACAAGTACAATGTTTATTTTTGGTGCTAGCGCAATGGTAAGTTTTAGCGGCATAGGACCATTTTTTCTTCAAGTTTGTCTTATGGTCTTAATGAGTTTGATCCTGTATGGCTGGCTGCTTTCGGGGAAATATGGGAATTTACAGCTTGTCCTTCTGATCGGAATTATTATTGGAACTGGGCTGAATACGATATCCGCTTTTATGAGGAAACTCCTTGCGCCATCAGAATTTGATCTTCTGCAGACAAGATTAATTGGTTCTGTTAATAATGCCGATCCAGCATATTTTCCGATTGTCATTCCAATGGTCATCATTGTCGCATTATTGCTTTATGTTTTTTCCAGGAAGTTAAATATATTGTCACTTGGAAAAGATGTCTCTACTACTTTTGGCGTTAAATACCAATCAAATGTCATTTACACGCTGGTACTTGTTGCTGTTTTAATGTCGATATCAACCGCTTTAGTTGGGCCGCTTACGTTCTTTGGCTTTTTAGTTGCCATTTTGAGTTATCAGGCTGCGCCAACTTATGATCACAAATATATTTTTCCAATGGCTCTTGCTATCGGGTTCTTTGTTTTAACGAGTGCATACTTTTTAATGTACCATGTATTTAATTCTCAAGCTGTTTCCGTTTTTATTGAACTGTTTGGCGGAATCGTATTTCTAATCGTCATTTTAAGGAAGAGGTCGCTATGATAAAGATTGAAAATGCTAGAAAGCTATATACGGAAGAAGTAAAAATTGGACCTTTGAATATTGAAATACCAAAGGCTGGGTTCACTTCTTTAATTGGACCCAATGGTGCTGGAAAGTCTACGACACTATTAATGATTGGAAGGCTTCTGGATTTGGATGAAGGTCAGATCATGGTAGCGAATATGGATGTTACTTCTTCGAAATCAAATGACTTAGCGAAAATTGTTACCATTTTGCGGCAGGAAAATCATTTTGTAACGAGGCTTACGGTTAGACAGCTGGCTGGATTTGGACGCTTTCCTTATTCAAAGGGTAGATTAACGAGAGAAGATGAAGAGATTATCTCTAAATATATCGATTTCTTAGATTTAACGGATCTGGAAGACAGATATTTAGATGAGCTTTCAGGCGGACAAAGACAAAGGGCATATGTTGCGATGGTGCTTTGCCAGGAAACTGAATATGTGCTTTTGGATGAGCCTTTAAACAATCTTGATGTTGCCCGATCTGTTCAAATGATGGAATATTTGCGGCATGTTGCGAATGAATTTGGAAGAACCATTTTGACTGTTATGCATGATATCAATTTTGCTGCTAAATATTCTGATCGAATTTGTGCGATGAAAGAAGGACAAATTGCGGCTTTTGGCACCGTAGAAGAGGTTATGGATCCAAAACTTTTAACAGATATTTTTGAAACGAAAATTGAAATTATTGAAGGTCCTTATGGGCCGATAGCTGTTTACTAGATTATTAAATTATTAGATGAAAATGGAACACACATTGAGGAGGATCACCATGCAAATATATTGGACAAAAATAAACAAGATTATTGAAGAAACACCTGAGGTGAGAACGTACCTGCTTGCCTGTCCGCAAAATTTTACATGGGAAGAAGGTTCTCACACCCACTTCGCATTGGAGGGTTTTAATGCAGGAGATAAACCCAACCGCAGTTTGATTCGCCATATGTCCATCTCCACTTTACCTCATGAAAATGCGATTGGAATCACAACACGCATTAGAGAGCAATGCTCTGAATTCAAAACGATATTAAAAAATCTTACAGTTGGCGATGAAGTTGCCATCTTTAAAACCCACTCAAATGTTCCGCTGAAAAGAGAAGGGAAAAATGTTTATCTGCTGTCATCAGGTGTTGGCCTGGCAACGTTCAGACCGCTTTTACTTGATTTCTTAAACCGGGCTGACAATGTGAATCATATTCATTCCTTAAATATTGATTCATCAAAGAAGTTCTTATTCACAGATGTTTTCGCTTCTTCACCTGATAAGAAGGTTACAGCACAGTTCGTTGATAACCGTGAAGAATACTACGAAGAAGTGAAAAATCTGACTGATGACAAAGATGGTCTCTACTATGTTGTCGGAAGTGATGAATTCCTCCTGCAGAATATTAAAGTACTCCTTGAGCAAGGCATTAAGGCTGAACAGATCATACTAGATAAGCATGAACAGCAGCTGGCTGAGTTTCTGCCGCTTCACTTGTCAAATGAACGATAAAATACTTTTATATTGACAAGGTGACTATAAAAACTATATGGTAAATACAATAACTTAATATTTAGAAAATTTTTCTTATCCAGAGAGGTGGAGGGACTGGCCCTGTAAAGCCTCGGCAGCGAACTTTTGAGTTTGTGCCAATTCCAGTAGCGTGTGCTAGAAGATAAGAAGAGCGGCAGCAGTTTATGTTTATTTATCCCTCTTCTTATTTTTGAAGAGGGATTTTTATTTTAAAAAGATTGGTGAGGTGCTGGTAATGTCAACTGTAAAAAATGCGAATGATTTATTGCAGGCTATTGAGGTACTGAAAGGGAAGGAATGGGTCGATCTCACACATACATTTGGACCAGATTCTCCTCATTTCGCTGCATTTGAAGATGCTGAAATCCAAACACTTTTTACACATGATGATGGCTTTTTTGCACAGCGTTTTAATTTTCCTGGACAGTATGGTACCCATATTGACGCTCCTATTCATTTTGTTCGGAATAAGCGTTACTTAGAGGAACTTGGCCTGAAGGAATTGGTTCTGCCTTTAGTTGTCATTGATCAATCAAAGGAAGCTGAAGAAAATAATGATTTTATTCTAGGTGTTAAAGATATTCTAAAATTTGAAGAGGAGCATGGAACCATCGAAGCAGGCTCCTTTGTTGCATTGCGTACGGATTGGAGTCTTCGCTGGCCGAACAAGACTGCTTTTGAAAATAAGGATACAGAGGGAAATAGCCACACTCCAGGCTGGGGGATTGAGGCTTTAAAATTCTTATTCGAAGAAAGAAATATCAAGGCTGTTGGACATGAAACATTTGATACGGATGCAGCGATTGATGTTCGTAAAAATGGATCTCTAATTGGAGAATACTATGTACTGGAACAGGATACTTATCAGGTTGAATTATTAACCAATCTCAATAAATTGCCGGCAAAAGGTGCTGTTATCTTCAATATTTGTGCAAAGCCCGAAAAGGCTACAGGTTTTCCAGTTCGTTCTTTTGCTTTGCTGCCTTAAAGAGGAAAAGAGCCTCTCCATATGGAGGGCTCTTTCATTTTTGGAGAGATAATTGGTTATGATAAAAATATTCGGAAACCCTGAAAAGAGGTTTAAAGGAAACTTCATGAATAGAACGAAGATCAAATGATTTTATGTTAAAATGAGTAATGCCTTTTAGAAGTAATCCATGTGTTTTTAAGCAGAACCGTACAAGTTATAGGAGGAAGTAGAATGATCGATAATAATGATCTATTAATCCGTTTAAGATATGCGTTAGAAATTAAAAATATTCAAATGGCAGAGATTTTTAAACTGGGCGGCCATGAGGTTACAGTTCCAGAGGTAGTGAGAATTCTCAAGAAAGAAGACGAAGAAGAAGAGACAGACCGAATTAAGCTAACAAACAGCATGCTGAATTCATTCTTAAATGGCTTCATTATTTATAAAAGAGGAAAGCAGGAGCCAAAACCAGGCCAAGAAACTACTCCAGAACCGCCTATCAAAAATAACTCAAGCGTGAATAACATCCTTTTAAAGAAGGTTAAAATCGCCTTGTCTCTCACAACAGAAGACATGATTGAAATATTCAAATATGCCGGCTTAAATGTATCAAAAGGTGAAATTGGTGCGTTTTTAAGAAAAGAAGGTCATAAAAACTATAAAGTTTGTATGGACCATTTCGCGAGGAACTTTTTAAAAGGGCTAGCGATTAAGTATAGAGGCTAGGCGGTATTATAATGCTGCGGAAAAAAACAGCATCTACGTAATTTGTAGATGTTTTTTGTTGACCTCTAATTAACTGGAAATAGCACCAAAAAGCTCAGAACTAACGGTACTGGGCTTTTTTGCATTATTTTACTGAATCTTTTTTTACTTAACCAAAGGAAGAGTTTTGACCTTAATGTTTTGGGAAAGTAATTCCGCTATTTTTAATTTTATAATCTATCTAGGATTAAAAAATATCTATTAAATATCTATACTAATTACTATTATTTACATAAGTATAAAGTCATGTTTTGTCTTTTATTGTAAAAAAATAGGGGTTATAATAAATGTACTAATATGTATATAAATTCACATAAAGTATGTATAGATCATTTTGAAATAGGTGATGAGATGAAGCAAAAGTTGGTTCATTTGAAAGACAGGTTAAACGATTTAAGCAAAAGGAACCGGTCGATTCGAATGTTGAAACTCTATGATAAATGGGCATTTGATATCCATTCAATAAGTAAGCTAAAGCAAGCAGATACAGAAACGATTATTGAGAAAATGATGAAACAAAAGGGAAAAGCATTGCTCCTTAAACAGGACCTTAATAACGATGATACTTTAGTTCTTTCTAATAAAATTAACTCTTTGTACAGGAATATCAAAGGAATTGAAGAGGAAACAGGGCTTTATGATCTGTTTGTGGGATACCCTTATATTACAGGAACGATGCTGGATGGTACTTTTATTAGAGCTCCATTATTTTTATATCCTGTTAGACTTGAAAAAGAAAAGGCGAGCGGAACACAGTGGCAGCTGGATTTTAATGATGGAGAAATTCAACTAAACCGAACGTTATTTCTTGCTTTTAAAAAATTCAGCGGAATTTCTGTGCCTGAACAAATCTTTGAGGAAGCTGAGGAACAAGCTAGTTCTGGGAATTTCCTAAAGTGGTTATCATGGCTTAAAAAATACTCTTTAAATATTCTTTGGTCAAATAATCATGAGTTACAGGCGCTTAAAAACTATCGACAAGATGAAGTGCCAGATTTTAAATTAGGACAATTTGAGTTGGAAAACTTGGCTATCCTGGGGAACTTTCCACAAGGAAATTCCGCTTTACTAAAGGATTACGATGACCTAATTGAAATAGTTGAAGATGATAATGCCCATACGGATCTTGGAGTAGTTGGACAGCTGCTTCAAGCTGGAGTTGAATATGATGCAGGGCAGGATTATGAGGAAATGGAAGACAGAGAACCAATAGAAACGAGAGAGAAAGAAAAATTCTTTGTGTTAGATACTGATGCCTCACAAGAAGAAATTATAAAAGAAGTGGATAAACAGAAAGGTATTGTTATTCATGGACCACCTGGTACGGGAAAGTCGCAGGTCATTGTCAATTTAATCGCAAATGCCATCTCTCAAAACAAGAGGGTTCTACTGGTTTGTCAAAAAAGAGCTGCTTTAGATGTTGTTTATCAGCGTTTAGATTCGATTGATTTATCCTCTCAGGTAGCTTTGCTGCACGATGAAAAAAATGATCGCAAGTCATTATACAGAAAAATGCATAGTTTACTTGAGATTCATGGTGCAGAGGTTAACCATGAGAATGAACTCAACCAATTATCATCAAAGATTGAACAATATGAATATCAATTAAATGCAATAGCAAAAGGTCTTTATGAAGTTCAGCATCATGGATATAAAGCTTATGAGTTATATGGGCAAAGTAAACCCGTAACGAGCATTGAAACTATTTTGAACATGGAAGATATTATCTTATCTTTAAATAAAAATAACCTGGAAGAAACTTTAGTTAAAATTTTCTCTTACGGAAAATACTATAGCAGATTTGGCAGTCCAACTTATCCTTTAAAAGATAGATATCCTTTTACAAATCTAGAAATGAAGGATTCTTTAAAAGTAGTTGAAATTCTAAAAAATGTACAAGAAAAAGCCCGTAAGAGTATTGAATATCTGGAGAAATTTGAGCAGGAATTTATCACACCAGAATACAGTTGGAATATTAGCGACAAATTAGAAAAGATTTATGACGATTTAAGTCTTGAGGAAAAAAGAACCTTACAGAAATTGCGGCTTTGGTGGTGGACTTCATTTACAGGAAAGACAATTATAGAAGAATTATTGAATGAAGACAAATTCAAAGGTCTTTCTTCTAAAGAGTGGCCAAGACTAAGAGAAAGCCTAAGATTTCTTTATGAGCTTTCTCAGGTCTCCGAGAAAATGTCAAAAGAAGTGGGCACATTAAAAACTTATTTCTCAAAAGATGCCATTGATCAATTGAATAATAGAATAACGAAAGGTGATATTCCTTTAAGTGATTTCCAGCAGCAGCAAGAATTTATGATCCAAGATTTTGAGGAACTAAGGAACATGGATCGACATTACGAAGAGAGTCTACCTTATATACGTAATACCATTGATCTCCTGAAGGAAAAGACTGGCGATCATGTTCATAATCAGCTTGCGGAAGAATGGCTGGATATAGTAAAACAATCAGCCTATATTCATTGGATTGACCAAATTGAACAGAAGCACCCTGTATTAACAAAGATTGGTACAGAAGAGATACAGGAAGTGCGCGAAAATTTTAAAAAGTTGCTAGTTCAAAAAAGAGATTTATCAGTAAAGGTATTAATCAATCGTCTTCTAAAGAAGCTGCAGAATGCGAAAGAGTATAACAGCAAAGCAATGAAAGAACTAAAGCACCAGGTTGGAAAGAAACGTATGGTTTGGCCAGTGCGAAAGCTCGTTAGGCAGTTTTCAAGCAATGGATTACTAGATGCAATGCCAATATGGCTGACATCTCCTGAAACGGCATCTGCCATTTTTCCTTTGCAGAAAGATCTGTTTGATGTAGTTATATTCGATGAAGCATCACAATGTACGGTTGAAAATGGGCTTCCTTCAGCATATCGGGGTTCAACACTTGTTGTAGCAGGTGACGAAAAACAGCTTCCGCCATCAAGTTTATTTAAAGGCGGAATTCAAGGAGATGAAGATGATGAAGAACAGATGGAGCTGCAAGAATCTGAAAGTCTTCTCAACTTGTCTAAACGAATTTTGCCTGAAAGAATGCTGCAATGGCACTACCGTTCAAGATCAGAGGAATTAATTAATTTTTCCAATCATGCTTTTTATAATGGCAACATCCAAGTGGCACCAAATGTGCAGCCTCTGAAATCACCGGCGGCCATTCAATGGAGAAGAGTAGATGGAAAGTGGATTGATCAATGTAACCGGATTGAGGCAGAGGCAGTGGTAGCCTTAATTAAGGATATTATGGTTATGAACCCAACAAAATCAGTTGGTGTTATTACATTTAACGCGAAACAGCAGGAGAAAATTCTGGATAGCATTGAAAGCGAAGTTGATAAAGATCCTGAATTCGGAGTGATTTACCAGCAGGTGATGAGTAAGGAACTAGACGAACGGCTCTTTGTGAAAAATATTGAAAATGTTCAAGGCGATGAACGAGATATTATTGTTTTCTCTATAGCTTATGCCAGAAATGAAGAAGGCCGAGTGTACAATCGATTTGGAACATTAGGGCAACAAGGGGGAGAAAACCGATTAAATGTTGCGATTACACGAGCAAAAGAACAGATTTATGTAGTCTCAAGTATTGAACCTAGTGATTTAAATGTAACAAATGCTAAAAATGATGGGCCAAGACTGCTTAAGAACTATTTAGAATATGCTAAAGCTGTTTCATCGTTGAGAAAGGATGAAGTTGAAGCTGTTTTAGTCCAATTAAATGAAGCTAAGAATACAAAAAAACAGGCAACAACCTTATCGTTTGATTCTCCATTTGAAGAAGAAGTCTATAGAGAACTAACCAAATTAGGATATAGATTGGATACGCAAGTAGGAATGTCTGGTTATCGAATTGATCTGGCTGTTGTCCACCCTGAACTCCCAGAAAAATATATCTTAGGTATAGAATGCGATGGTGCCATGTATCATAGTTCACCTTCTGCAAAAGAGCGAGATGTATATCGACAAAGATTCTTAGAATCTAAAGGCTGGATAGTTACACGAATATGGAGCCGCAACTGGTGGAGAAATTCAAGTGTTGAAATTGAAAGAATTGATAAAATGATTAAGCAAATGGTTGAGGACGAAAGGGTCAAGGAATTGGTCTGAAAAAATAATATAGATATTTGCGAATGTACGCCGTGTATGGTGTACATTCTTTTTATTTAAAAAGAGGAATAAGTTTTACCGGGATAATTATTGTAATGTATCTACACAATCTGTAGATGTTTTTGTGACTTTTAAATAGCTACCCTTTGAACCGTGGAACAATCCGTGAAACAAGATTTTTCGGGGCGTCACAGTGACCATAATTTGTTTATATGAACAAGGTCCCGTTTATGGTATGATCAAATCTGTGAAATTTATCTATTTATCAGGAGGAAGGGCCTATGATTTTTATGAGAAATCTCAATTTTTTCTTTCAAAAACAACAAGTGAATAGGGATTTATCTGAAAATCAGCTGCAAGTTCATTCTGATAAGCTGTCAGCTTTTTTAAAAGAAAAAGGCGGCAATCATGTATCGCATTTAATTTTTTTACAAGATAAACAACAATTCTGGTCAGGTGACCAAAGTGTTTTAATTATGTATAAGCAGATTTTTAATAAATTTGTTGTTCTTGGCGATCCAATCGGAGACGAAGCACATTTCGGCAGAGCCATTAAAGAATTTAATGAATACTGTAAATGGAAAAAGGCAAAGCCTGTTTTTTACCAAGTGACTCCTCAGTACATGCAGCATTATCATGATGGCGGTTATCGATTTGTAAAATTGGGTGAGGAAGCTGTCATTAAGTTAAATCAATTTACACTTGAAGGAAAAAAAGCGGGAAAATTCCGAAATACGATGAGTAAGTTTTCCAGAAGCGGCTTTTCATTTAGTGTGGCAGAGCCTCCGCATTCACAAATGCTGATTGCAGAAATTCAAGAAGTCTCTAATTCTTGGTTAGGAAGTCAGAAGGAAAAAGGCTTTTCGGTTGTTTCTTTTTGTCAAAATTATGTTTCTCATTTTCCGATTGCCATTTTGCGTGACGATGCGGGAAAAATTACGGCGTTTGCTACATTAGCCGATGATTATAAACAGACACTGAGCATTGATCTGATGAGAAAGACCGAGAGCAGTCCTCCTGGTGCAATGGATATGCTATTTTTAAGCATTTTTGAATGGGCTAAAAATAATCAATTTCAAGAATGCAGTTTAGGAATGGCGCCTCTTTCCAATGTTGGAGATGGTCAGGATTCTTTTATGGCTGAAAAGATGATACGTCTGGTTTATCGCTATGGAAATAAAAAATATAATTTTAAAGGGTTAAGAGAATATAAAAGTAAATTTGCAACAGATTGGGAGCCGAAATATTTAGCATACAAAAAATCCTTTTTGCCTGTGATTTTTCTTCAATTAATTGTTTTGATTAACCGAAAGAGACAACTACAAGAAAAAGCGATCATCAACAGCAATGATATGTTTATAAAAAAGGTTTTTAGAAAACTAGATTTTTAGCGTCCGCTAATGTGATGGTAGTGAGGGGAAATATATGCTTTTGCAGAGAGATTTAATTATACGGTTTCTTAAATATAGCCTGGTCGGCTGCATCAGTGTGGGTGTGTATTTTCTATCTGTTTTTATTTTTATTGAAAAATATCAATGGGATCCGGTGATTGGATCTGCAGCTGCTTTTATCATCATGACGATTGTTTCGTTTTTAATAAACATTCGTTATACATTTAACAGCCGGTTTACTCAGCGTAAATTAGTTCGGTTTTTATTAGTTTCGCTGGTCGGATTTTTGTTGAATGTCATTCTTATATTTTTTATTGTTCATATTCTTTCTTTTCATTACTTCATTGGAGAGCTGGTAACTGTTCTCGTGATTCCACTGGTCAATTTTTTATTAAATAATTATTGGACTTTTCAGGGGGAATAATATATTCTTCGCTGAATATTATCGTTTTTAAAAGCACCTGCATATGTTTGCAGGTGCTTTTGGTTTATATACAATTATTGCTGATAGTACTAATTCGAACCGTGGAACAACTTGTGAAACAATATTTTTCGGGGCGTCACAGTGACGCAAAATTCTTGTACAATAAAAACAAAGCTAACCGAAAGGAGTTCAGCGGATGTTCCTGGATTGTTTAATTGTCGATGATGAGGTTGCTTTGGCTGAGTCGACTTGTGAGTATTTTAATATGTTTGATGTGAAGTCTGAGTTTGTGACGGGGGCGGAGGAATGCGAGCGATTCCTTGAGAAAAATCAGCCGTCGCTGATTCTTCTTGATATTAATTTGGGAGATTCATCTGGATTTGACTTGTGCAAAAAATTGCGCCAGACTACACAGATTCCGATTTTGTTTATCAGTGCGCGTTCTAGTGATGACGATGTATTAATTGCCCTAAACATTGGGGGAGATGACTATATCCAAAAGCCATATACATTAAGCATCTTATTGGCAAAAGTAAAGGCTGTACTTAAAAGATATGGCAGCAGTCAAAGAGGCTGCCTGGAAACTATAGAGTTCGGCAATATCCAAATTGATACAAAGCTGCATCGTGTAAGGGTAAATGGAGTTGCTATTGGCCTCAAAACAATGGAATATAAGCTTCTGTCCTACTTGGCGAATAATAAGAATCGAATCATCACAAAAGATGAATTGTTTCAGAATGTTTGGGGAGACGTCTTTGTAGGGGACGGAACCTTAAATGTCCATATTCGTCATTTGCGTGAGAAAATTGAAAAGGATCCTAAGGAACCGCAATACATCAAAACAGTCTGGGGAACAGGTTATGTTTTAGAGGATATCAGCTAATGAAAGTTAAGTTGTTA
The DNA here is from genome assembly GCF_018582665.1 of Cytobacillus gottheilii. Taxonomy (NCBI): domain Bacteria; kingdom Bacillati; phylum Bacillota; class Bacilli; order Caryophanales; family Bacillaceae; genus Cytobacillus; species Cytobacillus gottheilii. Next base: position 607,750 of record NZ_CP071709.1, read on the forward strand.
ATCATGATTATACTTGCTGTATTTAGTGCAGGATTAATTTTCTCTATCCTCATTATAAAAAATAAAAATCTGCCAGTCGCCGATCTGGCTGCCATTAATGATGTGGTGAAAACAGCTGAAGCAAATTGGGGAAATTTCAGCGAAAATTCATTCAACAACAGCGACATCAAACAATCTTTTGCTATCATAGATGATCAATCAAACGTGATCTATCAAACACCCGGCAATCATTTTACCGATTTATACGAAGCCATAAGAAATAGGGATACCATTGTAGACATACAGAATTATGACGAAACGGTTGGAAAGGTCATTATCCGCAATAATGAGCAAGAGCTTTTGCAGCAGATGAAGACGGAATTAATCACTTTTGTAAGTTTTATATTTGGAATATTGATGCTAGTTAGTATTCTTTATATTGTTTATATTCATAGAACACTATTAAAACCATTTCAGCAGCTTCAGCACTTTGCAGCGAATATAGCAAGAGGTCATCTGGATATTCCTTTACCTATAAAGAAGGATAATTATTTTGGTGCTTTCACAGAAAGCTTTGATTTGTTGCGTGAAGAACTTGATGCAGCCAAACAAAGAGAATATGAATCTAATCAGAGCAAGAAGGAGCTAGTGGCAACATTGAGTCATGATATAAAAACACCTGTTGCTTCAATTAAAGCGGTTAGTGAATTAATGCTCGTGCAGGCAAATGATGAGAAAGTGAGAAAGCGTGTGAACACGATTTATTCGAAAGCAGAACAAATTGACTTGCTCATAACGGATATGTTCCACGCCACTTTAGAAGAACTGCAGCAATTAAAGTTAACCGTTACTGAAGTATCAAGTGAAGAACTTCTTACCATGATTGAAAACGTCAATTATGATCAGCAAATTGTTTATGGTTCGCTGCCGCAGTGTATTATTTTAATCGATCCTGTAAGAATGCAGCAGGTCATAGACAATATTATTAGTAATTCCTATAAATACGCAGGTACACAGATCAAGATCAGCTCTCAAATTAATCAAGGTTTCCTTGAACTCCACATAATGGATTTCGGCATGGGAATTAGTGAAGATGAAGTGCCTCTCCTTTTTAATAAATATTATCGGGGGAGAAATGTGGAAGGGAAAACCGGTTCAGGTCTGGGTTTATACATATCAAAGTACTTTATGGAAAGCATGGACGGCCAAATTAGCTGTCACAGCCGAGAAGATGGTTTCACCGTCTCCCTTAAAATCAAGCTCCCGTAATAATTAAGAATCAGTTAAGAATTGCACAAAGATTTAATAAGAACTCATTTTGTATGATAAGACTGTACTCGTTTTTACAGTCTTTTTTTATTCTGTTAAATAGTAAGGGAGTTGCCAAATGTATGACAAAAACCATTATTAGAACGGAAAAGCTTTGTAAGACCTTCTCAAGTGGCGGAACGCAGCAGCATGTCTTGAAAAACTTAGATATCAGTTTACTGGAAGGAGATTTTACGATCATAATGGGCAGTTCAGGCTCAGGGAAATCTACTTTGCTTTATGCGATTAGCGGTATGGATCAACCAACTTTAGGGGAAATCGATTTTGCTGGTAAAAGGTTGGCGAAGTTCAGCAACGATCAGCTGGCTGTTTTTAGGAGAAAGCATTGCGGGTTTGTCTTTCAGCAAATTTATCTGCTTGATAATATGAGTGTGCTGGATAACGTGCTGACAAGCGGCCTCTTAGTTAGTAAAAATAAGAGAGAACTCGTTCAAAAAGCCAAAGAATTATTAAAACAAGTAGGGATAGAGGAAAACTCATGGGCTAAGTTTCCAGCACAGCTTTCCGGCGGTGAAGCACAGCGGGTTGGAATTGTAAGAGCTATCATCAACAAACCGAAAGTATTATTTGCAGACGAACCGACAGGTGCCTTGAATTCCGCTTCAAGTGATCGTGTTTTGGATGTTTTTACAGATATAAATACGAAAGGACAAAGTATTGTCTTAGTTACACATGATCTAAAAACAGCATTGCGGGGAAATCGCGTGATTTATCTAAAAGACGGTGTCATTTGCGGTGATTTGCAGCTAGGGGCATTTAGTGAGAATGAGAACCTTGAGCGTCTTGAAAAGCTCAAACACTTCCTTGCAGAAATGGGGTGGTGATGTGAAGATAATGAAACTAGCCTTGGCTAATATTAGAAAAAGTAAGTCTGCTGCTGTCTCTTTATTTATCTTTATAACGGTTGCTGCAATGCTTCTTAATATTGGCCTAATGGTCATCACCCAAATGAATCCTTTTTTTGATGAGAAAGTTGAAGAATTAATAGATCCCCATGTAGCCATTATGATGGATCAAGCTAGTTATCATTCAGGATATGACGAATTTTTAACAAACTACTCTGGGGTAACAAAAACTGAAAAAGAAGATATTGTCATGATGAACCTTGCTAAATTTAATTATGGAAGCAGTGAGTTAACCAGCAGTGTTGCCATCTTTAATGCAGATAATAGCCGAAGTATTGGACCATTAAAACTGATTGAAAAACTAGATACTTCAAATGCCAACGATATTTTTGTTCCTTATAGTTTTAAAACGAATGGGGGATATAAATTAGGAGATAGCTTTACCATCACATATCTTGGTGCAGTCTATGAATATCACATAGCAGGATTCTTAGAAACGACCATTATGGGTACAACCAACATCGGAGTTATGAAATTCATGCTGCCGGAGAGATCCTTTCAAACACTGGCAGATCATGTAGATGATTCATCAAATGGAATCATTCTATCTGCACTGATGGAAGAAAAAACGGAATCTCCGAAGCTTTTAAATGATTTCACTAAGAAATTTCCCCAAACAATTGCAGGAGAGACTTCTTCCTATGTATTAGGATTGGATATTGAAATAGTGAAAAATGTAAGTACGTTAACCATTAATATTATCGCGACAATACTGGTAGCTTTTGCAGCCATTATTGTGCTTATATCACTAATTGTTATTACATTCCGAGTATCTAATAGCATTGAAGATGGAATGGGGAATATAGGTGTATTAAAGGCAATTGGCTATACCAGCAGGCAAATTCTTTCATCCATTATCCTGCAGTTTATCGTCATCGTTTTTTGTGCAGGTGTGGCTGGAATTGTTTTGTCATATGTTTTAATGCCTTTCTTTGGTGGTGCTATTTCATCCTTATCTGGCTTAGTTTGGATTCAAAAATTTGATGTTTTAATAAATTTTGTAAGTATCATGCTTGTCATTTTTTTAGTTGTGATGGTTACCCTGCTATCAGCCTTTCGGGTCAGAAGGATTTTACCTGTCGAGGCACTGCGCGGCGGCATTCAAACACATAGTTTTAGAAAAAATTACTTTCCATTGGAGAAAGAGCGAGGGAATCTTCATTTCCTGCTTGCGATTAAATCAACGCTTATAAATGCAAAACAAAATATAATGATATTCATTATAATTAGTGCATTAACTTTAGCTGCTATTTTTTCTGCAGTTCTGTACTATAATGTAGCTTCAGACAAAACGGCATTTATTCATTTATTCGGTACTGAACCTGCAAATGTAATGGTTAATATGAAACCTGATACTGATACAGGAGACATGCTGAATGATATTAAGAAAATGGATCATGTGAGAAATGTAAATTTATTCGACTTAATTACAGTAAAAATTGATGATCAAACTGTTTATACAAACGTTACACACGATTACAGCAAATTAGAAAATAATATTGTTTATGATGGCCGGCAGCCAATTCATGAAAATGAAATATCCCTCTCATGGATTGTATCCAGCCAAATCAATAAAGGGATTGGCGATACCGTTGAGGTAGTATATGGCAGTGAAAAGAAGCGATTTCTGGTAACTGGCCTCAGTCAATCTGTTGGAAATCTAGGACAGGTAGCGGCACTGACAATGGAAGGGATCCAGCAATTAGAATCAACATACAAAGGGACTTCTCTATATGTCTATTTGGATGGTATATCGAATAAAGACTTTATGAATAAAGTTGTGCAACAGTACGGTGATCAGATTGCTGAAACATTAGATATTGACGATAATATTGAAACCCAAACGGGGATGTATACAGCTGCGGTATTCGCTGTGATGCTGATCGTTTTGACCATAACCGTCCTCGTTGTAGTATTAATTCTATATCTAGTAATCAAAACGGTCATTATTAAGCGTAAAAAAGAGTTTGGGGTCATGAAAGCAATAGGGTATACAACCCTTCAGCTCATGAATCAAATATCCATCAGTTTTCTTCCAGTTGTCACAGCTGGTGTAGTGATGGGTGGGATACTTGGTTATTTTTTTACGAATCCAATGCTGTCCCTATTACTCTCAAATGCAGGAGTTAAGCGGTTGGATTTCACCATTCATTTACCAACCATTCTATTAATCTGTACAGCGATCTTTGTTTTAGCTTATGTAGTCTCCATGCTTGTATCGCGAAGAATTAAGAAGATATCTGCTTATGGGTTGATTACGGAATAAACTATTCTCTGCTGAACAGGCAAAAGAGCCTAATCCTATAACAGGATTAGGCTCTTTACGGTTGTGAAACAATTGCTGTGAAACAAGAAAAACCGGGGCGTCACTGTGACCGCTTAAGTAATCGGAGCCGGATTAAACGGAGTAAAATCATTATAGATTTCATATTTCTCTGCACAGGTTTGCCGTCCGCTGGCGACATCGATGATTTCGTTAAATAAGTGTGTCCCGATTTCTTGGATGGTGGCTTCTCCTGTTGCAATTGGTCCAGCGTTCACATCAATGAGGTCATGCCACATGTTTTTTAGATCGTTTCTAGTTCCTACTTTAATCACTGGAGCCGCGGCCAGTCCATATGGCGTTCCTCTTCCTGTCATAAAAACCTGAAGGGTCATGCCGCTGGATAGCTGGCAGGAGCCGCATACAAAGTCACTGGCAGGGGTTGCCGCAAAAATCATTCCTTTTTCTGCAGGTCTTTCTCCAGGAGAGAGCACCTCTACGATTGGTGAGGAACCAGACTTCGCAATGGAGCCCATCGCTTTTTCCACGATATTGGATAGTCCGCCTTTTTTGTTCCCAGGTGTAGGATTTGCGGAACGGTCCACATGAGAATTTTCTAAGTACTGATCATACCATTTCATCTCTGCTGCTAATTTGTTTGCTACCTCTTCATTCACACAGCGTTCAGCAATAAGATGAACTCCATCGCGAACCTCTGTTACTTCAGAAAACATCACAGTTGCACCGGCATTTACGAGCAAATCAGCGCTATATCCTGCTGCCGGATTGGCAGTAACACCTGAAAACGCATCACTTCCACCGCATTGCAGCCCAATACATAATTGTGAGAGAGGCAGTTCAACCCGCTGTCTTTTGTTTAGTTTTTTCAGCTTATGTTGTGCCATTTTCATCATTTCCGAGATAATGGCATCATGCCCGTTTACTTCTTGTAATGTCAGCACATTTTCAGGTGTGTTATAGTCTTCATCCATTAGCATTTCTAATGTTAACTTCTCACATCCTAGAGAAATGATCATCGTTTCACCGCCGAAGTTCGGGTGTTTCACCATATTTCTCAGCATGCGAATGGGAATAACCGCGTCAGGAGCAGAGATCGCGACCCCGCATCCATATGCGTGATTAATCGCTACAATATCATCTACATTAGGGTATTGCGGCAGAAGGGTTTCTTTCATCTTTTTCACAGCATTGTTTAAAATCCCAGTGACACACTGAACGGTTGTCACAATGCCTAAAATGTTTCTTGTCCCTGCAAATCCGTCTTCATTAGGAAAACCCATAAATGTTCTGACAGGAGGCTCTGGTAAATCACTCATTAAGTTGACGGCATAGCTCATATCATCCAGCGAAGGCGGGATGGGAAGCTGCAGCATATGCTCATTAATCCAATCTCCTTTTTGAATATCTGTAAGTGCGTAGCCTAGAGTCACGCCATATCGAATGATGGCTTCACCTTCAGCTATATTGCAAAGTGCAATCTTATGACCTTGTGGAATATCTTGATTGACTTTGACGCCATCCATTATTTCCGTTCCAGAGGCAATGGCATTAACAGTAATGGCAACGTTATCACTTTCGTTCACTTTAATGTAAGTTATCCCCACATTTTTCCCCTCCTGCAGTCTTGTTCTTTCTTTGCCTTCATTGTACGCTTAGAGAAAATAGAAGAAAACGTTAATCATTTTAGATTGCTCTTAATAAAATTAAGAGTTAGGGGTGTTTCGTGAATGGATTTAAAGCAGCTGGAATATATCATAAAAATAGCTGAGGAAAAGAATATTACGAGAGCCGCGGAAAAACTGTTTATCACCCAATCAGCCTTGAATCAGCAGCTTCTTAAATTAGAAAAAGAACTCGGTGCACAGCTATTTCTGCGATCAAGAGCGAATTGGCAGCTGACAAGGGCAGGGGAGATTTATATTGAAAATGCCAAGAGCATAATGCGTATCAAAAAAGATACGTATAATCAAATAAATGACCTGCTGGAGAAGCAAAAAGGAAAGATCACTATAGGATTAACCCATGAGCGGGGTTATGAAATGTTTGCTTCTGTCTATCCGATTTTTTATAAAAAGTTCCCTCATATAAAAATTGAACCGTACGAGCTGACGGTCAGACAGCAGCAGCACGAAATCATGGCCGGAAATCTTGATCTTGGTTTTCTGACTTTACAAGATCACCAGAAAACAAAGGATGAGTATATCCCTATTTGTAAGGAAGAAATTATTTTGGCTGTGCCAGGGTCTCACCCTCTAGCTCATTTAGGCGCAGCGGTCGGTGATACTCTCCCCGAAATTGATTTACAGCACTTTCATGCAGATTCCTTTGCTATTATGCAAAAAGGCTCTACTTTACGAGACCTTTTCGATCAGCTTATCAGTGAAGATGAGCTAAATATCTTGCTTGAAACGAAAAGCTGTCACAATCTGTTTACAATGGTTGCTGAAGGAATTTGCTGTTCGGTCATTCCAGCTATTTATGCAAAAGACCATCACAATGTGAAATACTTTTCGATCAGACAAAAACCCACATGGAATATATACGCTTCATATAAAAAAGGCAGCTATCTGAGCCATCCTGCAAAAGAATTTATCCGCTATGCCTCTTTTTACTGGAATAAAAAATGCAATACTCTGTGGAACAATCTGTGAAACAAGAAAAACCGGGGCGTCACTGTGACTGCTATTTACAAAATAAGGAATCGAATCTAAAATTAAATTAGAAAATGAAAATGAAAATAAAGGGGGAATACGATGGAGAGAGAGTACAATGATTTAATAGGGGATATTTTAAAAAACACTGGTGAGAAGGATCAGGTAAAGGGAAAAGGAAAGCCTCTGCCAAAGGATTATTTGGAAAGAGATGTTTACCAAAACTTTCAGAAGATCGCAAAAGACGCCGGATACTTGCCTGAATGGCTGAAGCTGCAAAAGCAAATTTCTGAATCTATCCACCAATGCCAATCCGAAGAAGATATAAAAGTAATAAATGAAAAAATCATGAAGCATAACAAAATATGTCCACCTCCTATGCAAAAAAACCTCATATCCCTAGAAAACTTAGCTCACGCAAAAAACATCTGGTGATTCTTCAGCTAATTGAGAGCGCTAACTTTCCCAGGGGCGTTCTGTGGAACAATCTGTGAAACAAGAAAAACCGGGGCGTCACTGTGACAGCAAAAAAAGGAGGTGCCTAAAATAGAACTTAATTACTCTGTCTTCAATCTTATAACGGTACTGACTACAGTTGTAGGATGGGGGATTATTGTATATATTGCTTATGTAATTTATAGAAAACAAACTTATAAGCCGAAAATATGGAAAATTATAATTGTTATTATTGCTGGTTTATTTACTTTCTCATTTCATTGGATGCTTTTTGGCACACTTTTAAGAATACCGCTTCTTCCTCTTGGTGTCTGGGTACTGTACTTTATTCTTAAACAAAAAGAAGGACGCTGGGAGACATATCGAAAATTTGCATGGCTAGCGTTTATGGGGAATTTTATTTTTCTAGCATTAACCTTGTTAGCAATACCTCTTCAGCAGCTCGTTTATCCTGATGACAATCCATCTACGTATATCTCTAACATTGAGAATGCTTCTGTAATTAATATTCACCCGTCAGCTAAGGAGCAAATAGTAAACAAAGAAAGGCTATTAAATGAACTCAAAACAATGAAAGAAGCAGCCATTATGGGTGCTGAGTGGTATAAAGATTCAATTGCGTATGAAGATGATGACTTAGTCAATGAACGGTTTCCATATCAGCTAATTGAGGTTTCACCCTTGTGGGGAAGCGGTATCTCTGCTATTACTTACATTGAAGAGGACGGAAAGGGTCTTTTAATAAAAACGCCACAAAAGCAGTTATATGTCCGTTCAGAGTCATCTGTGCTTGAGGTGGTGGAGTAAATGGTGAAGAAGAAAAAATATATTATAGGACTAGGGTTACTAGTGATCCTTTTAGCAGCAATGACATATTGGTATTTCTTTACGGAACCTTCCACTTTGCCAGCAGACGAACAACTAGTAAAAGAGATTAATAGCTTTCACCTGCAGGCTGATGCGGAAGTCATCCAGGACACGATTTTTGTTGACGAGCGAAATGTGCTAGTCCCGTTTATTTCTAATAAGGAGAATTACGGCCTTTCTTTCTGGACTTGGCATAACAAAAAATGGATGATTAATTCTGTCAATACAAAAGGAAATCCGGTGCTTTGGAAAATTGACCCTAATGATCCATCAAGCTATCGTTTTGTATGGAATATTCATCCTGATGATCAACTAGGATTCATTGATTTCTTTTTAATTAGAGACAGAGGGTATCAGGGCATTGATGATAAGCAATTTTACGATCCAAAGGTTCAGATGGGAGAAACTGTATCACTTGGAGATGAATCTTATGGAATAGTAAAGATTCCACACGAATGGACAGCTTTTATGGATGCTTTTATTGAAGTTGAAATGGCAAAACAGCCTACGATAATGAGCAGCTTCTATTCTGAGATGTATATGTATTTTGGCTGGATCGCCTATGATGAAGATCGTGAAGAAGCTGATCCTGAACTTTCTTTTGGCGGAAGCGGATCTAGTGGCGGGATTGAATTAGAACATATTAGAATGCTGCAAAAGCGGGATATTGAGATTCCGATAGATTAACGGCTAAGAAAGTGTACTCGATCCTGGGTACACTTTTTATTTGAACAATTTTAAAATTTAGGAGGGGATTGAGGATTTTTAACGAATAAAAGTAATTAGCAGCTATAGAAGCAATAGCATACTAATCGTTCAAAAATATGGAAGGGAGGATGAATGAAACAGCTTTAAGGTTCTATAATTGCCCTCAACCAAACCCTGGTTAATATCCTTCAGAACTGACCCAGACAGTCACCCCGCAATATCGAAAACATTTCTATTTTATTGAAATCAATCATTGAAAGGAAGATTTATTTGCAGAGATCTTTTAAAAACGTCGTATCTATATCAGAAAAAACAAATGATCAGCTGTTAGAGGTCATTGAGGATTTTACCTGTTTTTCTCTAGATCAATATGGTGATATCCTTATTCCAAAAACAGAAGAGTATCTTGATCAATTTCCTATTAGTGAGAAAGAAAAGGAATATTATTTTCCATACTATTATTGGTGGGCCGTATTCTGTTCCCGCAGTTTGGCTGCTGAAAAGAAAACGGTTTATGAACTCTATTTGCAGGATAATAGCTGGAAATTTAAGAAGAAACATAATCTTGAAAGAGTACTATCATCATGGAAATTTGTTTTCCCGAGCTTCTTTTTTATAGAGGAAATGGCAACAGAAAGGATATTTTGCTTAGTTGACGTTTTTGATTACTTCAAATATAAACCCGTTGTATTAACCTCAAAACTGTATACACAGCCTTCAAGCAAGGACGCTTTTACGGGTCTAATACTTCCCCTGGCAGGAGGCGGCTATTTTACTGTCGTTGATTTCTTAATTATTCCTGAACATCTCAAAGCCCCGTTAATGTCAAAACTCATGAAGTTTTGCCAAAATCATAAAGTAATTCCCCCTGGAGTTGTCCTCTCTAAATATTATCCTGAAATGTTAAAAATTACGATTGACCATCTAATTAAAAATAAGGTTGAGATCCCACATGTGAGTCTTAATTAAGGGTTTATGTGATGTGAAGAAGTCCAATAAAATCCATGACTTAGCCTTCGCTTTGCGGAGGCTTTTAGGCGTCCTTATGAATTGTGAAACATTCCGTGAAACAAGAAAATTCGGGTGGTCACTGTGACCACCCGAACTTGAACCCAATCAATTCCCAACCAATATACTCTCAAGTTGTTCCATAGCAGTGATGACGTCTGCTTCTGTATATGTGCCCATTAGCTGAAGGGATTCTTCAGGTTTGGCTGCATGGGCAGCAACTAGTGCCATGGCTTGGCTCAGGTTTTCCGTGACATTTAAATCTTTGAAGTTAATAGGGAAGCTGAGTGCCTTATAAAAAGGAATCAGTTCTTCTACTTCTGCATGTCGATTTTCTAATACTAATTGCACCAAAATGCCATAAGCCACTTTCTGACCGTGAAGAATACTGTGTGTTTCATTCACAAAGCTTAGTCCATTGTGAATAGCATGGGCACCAGCCATTCTTCCGTAGCGGCCGGCATACCCGCCTACCGTCCCGGCTAAGGTGATGACTGATTCCACAACCTTTGTGAAGGCATGGGAAACCGTATTTGTTTCTAAACTTTTGATTGCCGTCAGACTTTCTTTTAATAAGATTTCCTTTATAAATGCAGCGTGCTGTAAGCCGGAATGAATCATAATGGAGAAGTTATCATCTTTCATAGTGTTTCGAATGATTGCCTCTGCCTCATACCATTTTGCCAATGTATCACCAATTCCGCCTTTAAAGTATTCGACAGGAGAATTAAGCAGCATGACCGGATCAATTAAAGTGTAATAGCTGGAGCGTTTGTGATAATCCACTCTAATAAAAGAGCCTGTGTCATCATAAATGACACTTAAAGGAGTGGTTGCTGCACAAGTGCCAATCACGCTTGGAATCGTGATCACTTCAATGTTTAATAAGTCAGCAACAGATTTAGCGGTGTCAAGAATAATTCCTCCACCAATGCCGATAATGACATCTGCTTGACGAGCACGATCTGCTAGAGAGTTAATAGCTGAATCTGAGCTATATCCACTATGCTGAAGAACTTTAACATGTGAAGGCAAGCTTGTATAATGAGTAAACGCTTCGAATGATTTGTGTCCTGTAACTACCACAGGAGATTGAAAGTTCTTTAAGAAGAAAGAAATATCTTTTAGAACACCTTCCTTGCAAACATACTGATTTGGACCGCTTCTTACGATATCCTCTGGTTTCATGCTTTTTTAACTCCTTTACCTGATAATTAAAAAAGACCTAAATTCAGCAATATAGATCAAAGTGCTAATTTAGGTCTTGCCTGCATGGACAGCCACAGGCCTAAAATATTTAGATTATATGTATTTTAACAATTTTCAGCCAATTGTCAAATAACATCAGTTTAACGTTAAATTTATAAATGATATTCATAGAAAATCTCCGAAATATGTTTAATTTATCGGTTAATTCACTGAAATTTTCTCAAAAAAAACAAAAAAAATTTGATGGAAAATTGATTAACGCTTTCAAAAAGGAAATAGGAGAAGTATTCCTGAAAAAATTTACTGTTAATAAAGGTTGTTATACCAACTTTGATTCATACTTTTGAAAAGAAAAATATGCGAAAAAAAAACTAAAAATTATGGGAGGTTTTTTTCTAGAATTTGGACGGGATTTGAAGGTTCAAATGACCATGAAAGTTGCTTCTCGCTTTTTTTACGGTGTGGAGGTGTGTTAAGATAAAGCAGTTGGCATAATACCTTATAGCCAAGTACATCCTTTTATGGCATAGGATACTTTTTGGAAGTTATTTAATATTGTACTCTTTTATTTCCTGCAAAATAGGCAATTCCACCTGGGGATCACCTCTAATAACCCCGTTTATTCAACATAAATAAACAATTCATAATAAAAAATATACAATCTTTGAACTTAAAGTGGAGATTTTGGGAAAAGTTATAAAAGGATGTTATTTGTATTTATAAGGAACAGTATTTTACAGAGAGAGGAATTTTCTATGAGTAAAATATCAAACGTTTTTTGGATTTCGGTTGCGATAGTCCTTGCAGCTGTCATATTTGGTATTGCTGCGCCAGAAACATTTGAAGAGGCGACAGGCAATATACAGGCATTTTTCTCAACTGCCTTTGGATGGTATTATTTGATTCTGGTAACCATCATTGTACTTTTTTGTATATTTCTTATTTTTAGTCCGGTTGGTACGATTAAATTAGGAAAGCCAGACGAAAAACCTGAGTACACAAAATCATCATGGTTTGCGATGCTTTTTAGTGCAGGAATGGGTATTGGTTTAGTTTTCTGGGGAGCAGCCGAACCGCTTTCCCACTTTATTGATCCTCCGCTTGCTGAGGGTGGAACACCTTCTGCAAACAAAGAGGCAATGAGATATACGTTTTTCCATTGGGGGATTCATGCTTGGGGAATCTATGCCATAGTGGCATTAGCACTTGCTTACTTCCAATTCCGTAAAGGCGAATCGGGACTTATTTCAGCTACGTTAAAGCCTGTCTTAGGTGCAAAACGCATGGAAGGACCACTCGGTACATTGATTGACGTCCTTGCGGTATTTGCTACAGTGATTGGAGTAGCGACTACTTTAGGATTTGGTGCGGCACAGATCAATGGCGGGTTATCTTATTTATTTGGAATTCCCAATAACTTCATGGTTCAATTTATAATTATTGCAATCGTTACAGTACTTTTCTTAATGTCTGCATGGTCTGGACTTAGTAAAGGAATTAAGATTTTAAGTAATGCTAATATGTTTTTAGCCGTTGCTTTACTGATTTTGATGTTTATTGCAGGACCAACCATTCTTATATTAAATCTGTTTACTGATTCATTAGGAGGTTATATTCAAAACATCGTGCAAATGAGTTTTCGAATTGCTCCTCTTAATGAGGATCACCGTTCTTGGATTAATGGCTGGACCATATTTTATTGGGCATGGTGGCTATCATGGTCACCGTTTGTCGGTATTTTTATTGCCCGTGTTTCAAGAGGAAGAACGATTCGCGAATTTTTAATAGGGGTTTTATTGCTTCCTAGTATTGTGAGCTTCTTCTGGTTCGCTGTATTCGGTACATCAGCAATTGATGTTCAAAATTCAGGGGCTATTGATTTAACACAATTTGCTACAGAGGAAGTTCTATTTGCGGTCTTCAACGAGTTCCCAATGTCAATGATTCTTTCCATTGTAGCACTCGTGCTGATTTGTACATTCTTTATTACGTCGGCCGATTCAGCAACCTTTGTACTTGGAATGCAAACAACAAATGGTTCTCTAACACCGCCAAATTCGATCAAATTAACTTGGGGGATTGCACAATCTACAATTGCGCTGACTCTTTTATACAGTGGCGGGCTGCAGGCTCTTCAAAATATTTTAATCGGGGCTGCCTTTCCATTCTCGATTATTGTCATATTAATGATGATTTCCCTGTACAGGTCGTTAACGAAAGAAAAGAAAGAGCTTGGTTTATATTTCAAACCAAAGCCGCGTAAGCCAGTTAATAAATAATTTTTTGAATGAATTTTATTATAATGCATATGCCACATGAAGAGAAACCCGGATTTTAGAGGAAATCCGGGTTTTTTATTTGATCTAAAATGTTAGAGGTTTGGATTCATACCCTGAGCTTCCTTAATAAAAATAATATGAAAATTAAAAAGCATATTCTTAGAAATTTTTATCCACAATTATATAATAGAACAAGAAAGGAGTTGTCGAACATGGCACAATCGTTAAAAGGAAAAGTGGCGTTTGTCACTGGAGCTGGGAGAGGAATCGGTAAGGCTGCAGCGATTGCATTAGCAAAAGAGGGTGTGAACCTTGGCCTGCTTGCAAGAACTGAGGAGGCACTCAAGGACGTTGCAAAAGAAGTGGAAGCATTAGGTGTAAAAGCAGCTTATGTTTCTGTGGACGTATCATCACAGGAAGACGTTAAGCAAGCAGTTGAAAAATTGACAGGCGAAGTTGGTTCAGCAGATATTCTTATTAATAATGCTGGTGTTGGTCAATTTGGGACATTGCTGGAGATGGATCCGCAAGATTGGAAAAACATCATTGATGTTAACTTAATGGGTGTCTACTATATGACACATGCAGTACTTCCTCAGCTTATTGAAAAAAATAGAGGGGATATCATCAATATTTCATCCACAAACGGATTAAATGGAGCGGCTACATCCAGTGCATATAGCGCATCTAAGTTTGGTGTGATCGGTTTAACGGAATCATTAGCACAAGAAGTCCGCAGAAACAATATCCGTGTTACAGCTTTAACACCTAGTACTGTTGCAACAGACATGGCTGTTAAAACCAATCTGATTGCTGAAAATAATGATGAGAAATACATGCAGCCAGAAGACATTGCTGAAGTAATTGTTTCCCAACTAAAATTACATCAGCGCATTTATGTTAAAACAGCTAGCATGCTGGCTACGAATCCATATTAATTTATTTATCATCTCGATTTGTTACATAAACCTTATGTCACTGAAAATGAGGCAAGACATAAGAATTTAACACTACAATAGAACCGAATAGTTAGTAAGTGAATCTTACTAATCATTCGGTTTTTTTTGTTTTTTATTTTAAAGTTTCTTTATAAAATAGGTTTCATATGAAAAGTAGAGGGTATAAATAAAAAGTTATTATATTATTTTTGATGGGATGAGTTAATTTAAATAGAAATTAAGACTCATAAACTTAGCAGGGTAAGTATACAATAATAAGTAAGTCTTCTTTTTTTATAGCAGCAGAGTCAAATAGTAAGGAATCATAAGAAAAAAGGAGGATATGTAAGCATTAGACGATCTATTTCACTCAGTTATATGACATAGGAGTTTTTAACCATTACTTAGCTGATATGCTATTTGTAAGGTTCCAAAGTATTATTCTATAATAGAAGTAGATCATTTTGAAAATTGCAGAAATTTGAGATGATTCACAGGGGAAGATGTTTTTTACATATTAGTATTCTATTAAGCACCTCAATCATACAAGGAAGAGTGCGAAAGCCTGTTGAACCGACAAAAGGCACTGGGAAATGATCCTGATATTCTTTTAATGGGTAACTCTTTAAGTTTACACGATCCATTACTTGAAAAAAGATAGGCAGGATGAGTTTCCAGAACGTAAGATTTCGGCATGTAATATTTCATCTTTTAGCTGCGTTCTTATATGCTGCTCGATACATCTTTTGTTATTAGATGCATATCGAATTTCATTTTATAGCCAAAACTGCTGTGTTGGTTCTATTTTGATGCGCTGTCTTTCTTTATGTGATAAAGGGTTATTACGGTTATGCTAATACTAGTAAATCAGATTCCTCTATTAATGAGTATGGCGTAAATCAGCTGCCAGATGCATCCTGATTTGCATTTCCATACTTAATTTGTAAAAAAATGAAGGGGGAACTGTAAATGATTAAGAAAGTTTTAGGTATGGCTTCAGCAGTAACATTAACATTAGGTTTAGCTGCGTGTGGAGGAGAGGAGGCTTCTTCAGGGTCAGTTGGAGAACAGCTTGATTATGAAATCATTGGAATTGATCCAGGTGCAGGAATCATGAACTTAACGATTAATGATGTATTGCCTGGATACGGATTAGATGATTGGGAAGTAGTGGAAGGTTCAGGTGCTGCGATGACAGCTGCTCTTAAAAAAGCCTATGATAGTGAGGATCCTATCATTATAACGGGATGGAGTCCACATTGGAAATTTAATTCCTTTGATCTGAAATACCTGGAGGATCCAGAAGGTTTATACGGTGAAGCAGAGGACGTTCATACTATTGCTCGGTTAGGCTTAAAAGAGGATCATCCAGATGCTCACTTGCTGCTCGATCAGTTTAATTGGGAACCTGAGCATATTGAAAACGTAATGAACTTAATCCAAGAGGGAGCGGCACCTGATGAAGCTGCTTCACAATGGGTAAGTGAGAATGAAGATATAGTAAGTGAATGGACTGAAGGCGTTAACGAGGCTAGCGGTGAAGAAATTACCCTCTTGTATGTAGCATGGGATGATGTAATCGCCAGTACAAATGTCGTTGCCAGTGCACTTGAGAGTGTAGGGTATGAAGTGGATTTAGTTCAGGTTGATGCAGGTCCAATGTGGGCAGGTGTAGCAGATGGAAGCGGAGATGCGATTGTGGGTGCATGGCTGCCAACAACACATGCTGATTACTATGCTGAATATGAAGGCAATTTTGAAGACCTAGGTTCAAATCTGCATGGAACAAAATTAGGGCTAGTCGTTCCTGCATACATGGACATTGATTCAATTGAGGATTTAAAAGAAGAGTAAAATTCATTAAGCAAAAACAGGAGTTTTACACAAATAACAGAACAAAAATAAAGTGAAGCATATGCGGGTGGCGGGCAGGTCTCTTACGGGACTTTTCTGCCACCTGTAAAAAAATGCCCTTTCATCTGTTAGAACTGGTGCATTTTATTTTCATAAATCATCGGAATCAGAACTGAGGTGAATGTATTGTTAATCGGTCACATTGAACAGATTGTCCGTCATCCAGTTAAATCATTACGCGGAGAAAGTGTTCAAACATCCAAAGTAATGAGTTATGGCCTGTATGGAGACCGCAGCCATGCTTATCTTGATGAAACGAAAAAAGGGAATTTTTTAACGATTACACAATTACCAGAAATGGTACAATATAGTGCGCGTTTTCAGGGTGAAGAGGAATCTGATCATTACCCAAGAGTAGTTGTAGAGACACCGGAAGGCGAAATCTTTGATTGGGACGATCAGCATTTACTTCATGAAATGGAGAAAAAATCAAAGCGTGCAGTATCCACGGTTGTGTATTCTCCTTCCCTTGTTCCCATCGGTCCAATTGAAGAAGAACATCTTCTGATTGTTACGGATGCTTCCCTGAAAAAGCTGGAAGATATATGGGGGAATGAGGTGGATTCTAGAAGATTCCGCCCCAACTTAATACTTAATTTAACCGACAAAGCTCCATTCGTAGAAGAGGAATGGTTTGGCAGACGAATTCAGATTGGAAATGAAGTTGAAATAGAATTAGTCAGGTACTGCAAAAGATGTATGATCATTACGGTTGATCCCGTAAGCGGTGAACGGGATCCGAGTATACATAAAACGGTGATTAAAGAAAGAAATAATCATTTTGGTGTCTATGCATCGGTTTTGAAAACAGGCAGTATCCAAGTTGGAGATGAAGTTCATCTTTCTTCTATATAAAAAAAGCTAATAGGGATGATGATTTTCCTTTTTAGATGATGCCCCGGACAACGAACTCGTTTCCGGGTTTTTTATTGTTAAAATATTATCCTTTCTTAGCGCATCGTTGATAAGCCTTTATTAATAAGATTGTTAATAATCTCTGCCATTTCTTGATAACTTTCCTTCATGCCAGTTTCCAGCCAGTTTTTAATGACAAACACGCTGCCTCCTACCACAAAGATGCTTATGTATTCAAACTGATGCCGATCAATTTTATTTTTTGCCATCCACTGATTAAAAATAAATTTTTTAATAATAAGCGTTCCTTGTTTTTGAAAATGGCGTTCGGTGCTCTGATTAAGGAGGACTTGGCAAATGACCTTATTTTTCGCTATGAACTCCAGAATTTTCTCAATGATTAAGAAAGCTTCTTCTTCTTTAGAGAAGTTGTATTGTTCTAATGCAGACATCATGTCCTGTATGAACTTTTCTTCGATAGAATGTAATAAGTCATATTGATTGGAATAGTGGGAGTAGAATGTAGACCGGTTAATATCGGCAAGCTCACATATTTCCTTGATGGTGATAGTGGATATTTGTTTTTCCTGCAATAACGCAACCAGACTATCCATTAATACCATGCGTGTATATTGCTTGCGTCTATCTAATTTCGTACTCAAAATAAACATTCCTTTCTTCTTTTATCCATGATTGATTAGTTAGCCAACACTTCAGTTATATGTGTTGGGCAACGTACATAATGAAGGTAACTGTTTGTTGAATAGCCAACACCGTGTTTATATAATGATAAAGTGTAATGACAAATGACTCAAGAGAGGTGAAACAAGATTCGTATTGCAGAACATATTATTAAACATAAAAAAGCCGTCTTGCTAATATTTGCTTTAGTTACGGTCCTTTCTACGGTGGCACAGTTCTTTGTGTCCGTCAATTATAATATGGTGGACTACTTGCCGGACGATGCGGGGTCAACCAAAGCAATGGAGATTATGGAGGAAGAGTTCACTGCGACTGTCCCCAATACAAGAGTAATGATTTCTGATGTAACTGTGCAGGAGGCGCTTAGCTTTAAAGATGAATTAGCAGCTATTGATGGAGTCTCAGAGGTAATATGGCTAGATGACGTTGTCGATTTAAAGACGCCATTAGAGATGGCTGATCGTGATACAGTTGAGTCTTATTATAAAGATCGAAATGCATTGTTTTCAATCGCTGTCACAACAGGTGAAGAAGTAGCCATTACAGATGAGATCTATGAATTGATCGGTGAGGAAGGTGCTATTGCGGGAGAAGCGATCAATACAGCTTCGTCTCAAAAAATGGCAGGAACAGAGTCCATGTATGCGGCGATCCTATTGGTTCCCCTTATTATTTTTATTCTTGTCGTTTCGACAACTTCGTGGATTGAACCATTGTTTTTCTTAACCGCTATAGGGGTATCAGTCTTGATTAATTTAGGGACGAATATTTTTATTGGAGAAGTTTCTTTTGTCACACAATCTGTAGCACCAATTCTGCAGCTGGCAGTTTCTCTAGATTATGCGGTCTTTTTACTGCATAGCTTTTCGGATTATCGAAAGAAAACGAATAGCCCTGAAGAAGCGATGCAGCTTGCCATGAAAAAATCATTCCCGGCCATTACAGCTAGTGCTGCGACTACCTTTTTCGGCTTTATTGCATTAACCTTTATGGAGTTTCAAATCGGTTCTGATCTCGGTTTGAACTTAGTTAAGGGAATTATATTGAGTTTCATTAGTGTTATGGTGTTCTTGCCGGCACTAACGCTTTATTTTTATAAGTGGATGGATAAAACACAGCATAAAAGCTTTGTGCCAAGCTTTGCTGGTACCGGAAAACTCATGATGAAGTTAAGATTTCCGAGCCTATTGCTTGTCCTGATTATTATTGTTCCTGCCTTTTTAGCCCAAAGTAATACTACTTTTACTTATGGTTTAGGTGAGCAGCCAGAAACAACACGTGCCGGCAGTGACTTTATTGTTATAAAAGAGGCGTTTGGTGAAGCGACACCAATTGTGCTTCTTGTGCCAAAAGGGGATACCGCTAAGGAAGCAGAGCTTGTTGAAGATCTGGAGCAACTTGATTATGTCACAAGTGTGATTGCCTATGTTAATAATGTAGGAGCTGTGATTCCGCCTGAATACTTGGGAGAAACCATCACAAGTGAATTTTATTCTGAGAATTACAGCCGCATTATTATTAATACAAATCAGGCAACTGAAGGAGATATTCCATTTTCAATTGTCAGTAATGTAGAAGAAATAGCGGATAACTATTATGGAGATGAAGCATTTAGCTTAGGTGAGAGTGTGACCTTGTATGATATAAAAAATACGGTTGCAACAGATAACATTGTTGTCAATATTTTAACGGTCGTTTCCATTGCTATTGTACTTCTCGTAACGTTTAAATCTATTTCTATACCGGTTGTTTTGCTTCTGACGATTCAATCGGCCGTATGGATCAATCTTTCTATACCATACTTTTCAAATTCGTCGTTAGTATTTGTAGGCTATTTGATTATTAGTACTGTTCAACTGGCTGCAACGGTTGATTATGCGATCCTATTAACAGAAGCCTATAATGAACATCGCAAAGAGATGCCTGCGATGAAGGCGATTAAGAAAACATTAGATGAAAAAACATTCTCGATATCAATATCAGCGGCTATTTTATCAAGTGTAGGATTAATCTTATGGGCAACCTCTTCAAATCCAATCGTATCGTCAATTGGATTATTATTAGGAAGAGGAGCATTACTGGCATTTATCATGGTTGTGCTGCTGCTGCCAGCGATGCTTGTTGTCTTTGATAAGGTGATTAAGAAGACAACAATGAAATCAAATTTTTATGAGGGAGAATGATGATGAGAAAAAAACAGATGTATCGAAGTATGCTTGCTCTTGTAATCATCTTTCCAGTATTTCTTAACAATGGATTTTCACATGACAATGCTTATGCAGAAACATCAAAAGGTCAGCTTACTTCGAAGGATGAGGTTATATATGCAACTTTGGAAGCAGGCGGAACATTAGAAGACATCTATGTCGTCAATACGATTGATGTTGCAAAAGCCGGTGAAATTCAGGATTTTGGAATGTATGATAGTGTCAAAAATTTAACAGATTTATCAGAGATACAGCAAGAAAATGAATCGATTTCAATTCAGGCTCCTGAGGGGAAATTTTATTATCAAGGCAATATGCAGGAGGATACCGATTTACCATGGAATATAAATGTCACTTATTCCTTAGATGGAAATGAAATCGATGCTGCAGATCTTGCCGGACAGTCAGGACAACTGGAAATTTCAATAGATGTTAGTGCAAATGACAATGTAGACACTGTTTTTTATGATAATTATTTGCTTCAGGTTTCTCTTCAGCTTTCAAACCTATATGAAAATATTGAAGCCTCAGGCGGAATGATTGCTAATGCTGGTGAGAATAAGCAAGTGACATTTACCGTAATGCCAGGGCAGGAAGATACGCTTAGCGTGCAGGGTGATGTTCATGATTTTGAATTTCAAGGAATTGATATCGCTGCTGCACCATCCACTCTGCCGATTGATACATCAGAAATTAATAATCTAACAGATGATATGGGTGCTTTAACAGATGCGATTTCTGAACTTAATAACGGAGTTGCTGATTTAAGGACTGGAGTGTCTCAATTAAATAACGGAGCATCTTCTATGAGAAGTGGCTCCAGTGAATATCTTAATGGCATAAATCAGCTAGACGGTTCTTCATATGAGATCATTAATGCATCTAAAGAGATTGGCGGAGCATTAAGTAAGATGAACAGTGCCTTATCGGGTTCATCATCGAATATGGACCTAAGCAGTCTAACTGAATTGCCAAAAGGTCTTTCAGAGCTTGCTGCTGGTTTGACCCAAGCTGCTAGCGGGTTAAATACTTTAAGCGATCAGTATGCAAAAAGCTATCAGGCATTAGATGCTGCAATTGCAGAAATTCCAGCAGGGCAGCTGACAGAGCAGGAGATTGCAGGTTTGTATGCCAGCGGTGCGGATGCAAAAGTGCTGGATAAGTTAATCGCGACATATAAAGCCGCGCAAAAAGTGAAAGCAACATATTCTGCTGTCAAAGCGGCATTTGCTGCAGTACAGCCTTCATTAGATGAGTTGAATGGAAACATGAAGACGATGAGCGGGACATTATCTTCAATCTCTGAGAATCTTACTGGTTCTCTACAAGGTATGGATATGAGCGGATTGGGAGAGCTGCAAAAAGGATTGGCGGCATTATCCGCTAATTACAGTGAATTTCATTCTGGTTTGGTAGGTTATACTGGCGGCGTTAACCAGCTTGCTTCTTCTTATAGCCAATTGCATACAGGTATAACAGGTATTGCAAATGGAACGAGTGAATTAAATGAAGGAACAGTTGCTCTTCAAGATGGAACAGCTCAACTATATGAAGAAACAAAAGATATGCCAGCAGAAATGCAAGCGCAAATCAATGAAATGATTGGTGAATTCGATAAATCCGATTTCACACCCGTATCTTTTACTTCATCGAAAAATGAGGACGTACACTCTGTTCAATTTGTCATTAAAACAAGCAGCATTGAGAAGAAGGAAGAAGAAACAAAAACGGCAGAGCCTGAAGAAGAAAAAGGCTTTTGGGACCTACTGCTGGATTTGTTTAGATAAGAACATGTGCGGAGAATTGACTGGAATTAAAAAGCTTTAAATCATAAACAGGCTGAAACATAAGGATTAGGTCTAGTGATATATCCGAATGATTAGAACATAAAAGTTTTCTAATCATTCGGGTTTTTTTGTTGCTTTTTAAAATACGATCTTTTCTTGAGTGAAATGGGAGCGAATGACACCCGACTCCAAAAGGCCATAGAGGAAGGTTTATATTCAGGAGAGCATCCAGCTTCCTCGCCTGTAGATTTAAAAGAAAGTTGTACTGTTTGAAAAAATGACGCACCGTTTTAAAGAAAGTTGTACCGTTCTTATGTAACAAACGGGCAGTTTAGTTGAATAAGAAATAATAAAAACAGTAAGACCTTTTAAAAGGTCTTACTGTTTTTATTAAGAGATTTCTTACATTTTTAACATTTTTATTCTTGCTGTCAAAATTATATGACCTTGTGCTGAACCAATTGAATTGATGGCTCAAAAGTGACGTCAATTATGTATCAATAATAATTCTGAGGGAAAAAGTAGCAAGATCTAACAGAAAAAATTTATTGGAAAAGATGATGAATAATATAGCTTTATGCTGATTAACAAGGTGTTATTGTATTAATCTACTATCAACAGGTGACGATAGCCTAATCAATGTCGAAGGCTGTCCTAACGACATGGAAGCATCAATAAAACTTTCCAGAGATTGAACAGAATTAGTTAAAACCTTAATTAAATAATTATATGATCCTGCCAGTCGATGACATTCAATAACACTAGAATGATTTTTGCAGAACTCTACAAACTGTTCACACTTTGTATTGTCATATAGTATAAAAGCCATTATAGGTTTATCTATTTTGTCTGGATTAATTAATGCTCTATAACCAACTATTATCCCTTTTTCTTCAAGCTTCTTAACTCTTTCATTAACTGCAGGAGTAGATAATCCTACTCTCTTTCCTAATTCAGTGAATGATATTCGGGCATTTTCCTGTAAGTGTATTAATATGTCTTGATCAATTTCATCCATATTTTTGCCTCCTCATTAAAATTTTTAGTTAAACTGCTATTTTTCAGTATAAAAGAAAGATAATTGATAAAATTACAATAAAATTAATATGTAAAATAAGCAACAGATTTATTAGAATTTAACTAGAAAGTTTCCATAATTATAAAAAAGTGGAGGTTCAAATATGACTTTAGAAATGAGGAGCAGTTGCGAGAAATGCAACAGTAGACTTAATAATAATTCTTTAGCATATATATGCACATATGAATGTACATTTTGCAATGAATGTACGGAGAACATGAATTATGTATGCCCTAACTGTAATGGGGAACTTGTGAAAAGACCGAGAAGTGAAAATTCATTAAGTTGTCCTATTAATACGTAATAGTGAGGGACATATTTTGATGGTTTTCAAAAAATGTTCAAGCCGGAATAGCAGATCTTCTAAATTGAAAGGGGAAAATCGTTTGAATCAAATTTTATTAATTATTGATGCGCAACTAGAATTAATGGAGGGCAATCAAGAAGCAGGTCCTATTTTTAACAAAGAATTACTTATCAGGAATATTAATACAGTAATAGAAAAGGCTTTAGCCGCAAATACCTCGGTTGTATTCATAAGGGATCTGGATGTTGCAGAAGGAAATGGTGAAGGGTTTCAAGTTCATCATGAAATTAAGATACCCAGTGACTCTGCATTTTTTGATAAATCGGCAACTAATTCTTTTTATGGGACAGGTCTTCTAGATTATTTAAAATCAAAAAAAATCGAACATATAGTAATAATGGGTTGTGAAACTCAGCACTGTATAGATAGTGCTGTCAGGACAGCAACTATAAGTGGTTTTGATGTAACCTTAGTTGCTGATGGGCATTCAACTTTAGGCAATAATGAATTAACTGAAGAACAAATCATAAGGCATCATAATACAACTCTTCACGGACATTACAACGTGGAACACTTTTCAGTTGTCAGAAATACTGAGGAGGACTTATTCTGTCCAATTCATGATTCATTTAGGTGAAACTCAATCATAATATCCATTATATGGATTTTTAGTTACTTATTTAATAATCTAATCAACTAGAGTTCAAGGGTTTACCCTGTCTTATGTTCAAGATTAGCTGTCAATTCAGGCAGCTTTTTTTTGTAATAAACGGGCAGGTTAATTTAATAAAGGTCATAAGATTTTTTGTCAGTTTCTTGAGGTAAAATAGAGTCACCATAGTATTTGGTGGCTTATTATACATCTTAAAAAGTAAAGTATACTTGACAAATAGTAAACCTAAATTTACAATAAGTTAAACATAGTTAACTAAGGAGGAGGAAAAGTGAGTGGAACAAAGGTTTTATCAAATCGAATACGGGTTTTAAGGGCTGAAAAAAAAATGACACAAAAGGAATTAGCCGAGAAGGTTGGTGTTAGTAGGCAAACTATTATTTCCACAGAAAAGGGAAATTACACACCATCTTTAATATTAGCCTTTGACATTGCAGATGTATTTAACGTAAGAGTTGATGTAGTTTTCCAATATGA
This sequence comes from Cytobacillus gottheilii, assembly GCF_018582665.1. Classification (NCBI taxonomy): domain Bacteria; kingdom Bacillati; phylum Bacillota; class Bacilli; order Caryophanales; family Bacillaceae; genus Cytobacillus; species Cytobacillus gottheilii. Next base: position 632,363 of record NZ_CP071709.1, read on the forward strand.
AAAAACGAAGGAGAATTTATAATGTCTGTCTTAATGAACGTAGGTATTGTAATATATTTCTTGATTTTTATGGTTTCTATGTTTTATAGTCTGAATTTTCATTTTCGAAAGGAAAGTAGAGATGAGCGAGGTAAAGGGATATTAGATACATCATATGCTTTTTCTTATCCAATAATAATTTTGGGTTGGTTGATTATTACTTTAACAGATATATATGTATTTCCCTTTTCATTAGAGGGCTATAAAATAGCTATGATGTTTCTATTGACTGGTACTAATATTATTCATTCAATTATCTTATTGAGTTTAAGAAAGCTAGCTTGATTATTCAACAACTAAACGGGCACACAATCAGTAACTTGCCAATTAAGCATAACAGCAAAATATTAAGTATGTGTTTTACTAATACGCTATTAAAATAAAACAAAAGGAATGAGGAATAATATATATGGCTATGAGTATAATTGCAATAGCATCTACCTTATTATGGATTGGAGCAATTTATGAAATAATAAAACCTTCAAAGAAGCAGAGTATACGAAAAATCATTACTTTAACTTCTTTCGGTAGCTTATCAACATTAATTATTACTATCGCGCTTGTTCAGAGTCTTCCAACTTTCAGTTAAATTTTGTTAATATCTCAGATATCTGCAAATAAGGTGTTTATATTATTTGGTCAGTATTACTATAATGAGTAAAAATCAGACAGTATTTTTGAAGTAGTAAGATAAAGATTAACTATAGTGCTTATATTCAGTACCAGCTGCCCAAAACCGGCGGCTTTTTTTATTCCATAAACGGGGCAGCATTCCTGTAATAAGTGAAAATGAGATTTGATAGAAAAAAGACCTCTTGATAAGATAAATGTGTCCTAAGCCGGCTAGCTAAAAGGGACAAAATATCTACTCGGAGGTCTCCAAATGAATTATAACCAAAATCATAAAATAGCTCAAATTACACCAAAAACCTTAATCATTGGTATTGATATTGCCAAACATCATCATGTAGCTAGAGCACAGGATTATCGTGGAATAGAGCTAGGTTCTACTTGCTTTTTTGATAATACTCAAGAAGGAATTAGGACCTTTATTAATTGAATTAATCAAATAAAAGATTCATACGAAATGGAGTCTGTCATTACTGGAATGGAGCCAACAGGCCATTATTGGCTTAATTTAGCTCATATTTTAAAGGATGAACAGATTAAGTTCGTCACGGTCAACCCCTTACACGTCAAGCACAGTAAGGAACTAGACGATAATTCTCCAACTAAAAATGATGTTAAAGACGCAAAAGTCATTGCACAATTAGTCAAAGATGGTAGATACTCCGAACCAACGATACCACAAGGAGTTTTCGCAGAACTGCGTGTGGCTAAGAAATTACGTGATCTATTAAATGTAGACTTACAAATAGTGCAAGGACAGGTACACAACTGGATTGATCGATATTTTCCAGAGTTCTTTACTGTCTTTAAAAGTTGGGAAGGGAAGGCAGCTCTTCATTTATTAAAGCTTGAAGCATTACCGGAAGAACTGGTGAGATATACAGAAGAAGAATTACTAGAATACCTTAGGCAAGCAGTGAAACGCAGTATAGGGATTAAGAAGATTCGTGCCTTAAAAGAAGCAGCCAATCGCTCAATTGGCATCCGTCAGGGTGCCATGATGGCTAAAATGGAGTTAAGAACGTTAATCCAAAAGTATGAACTCATTCAAAAAAAGTTCGAAGAGCTTGACCAAACTCTGGATACACTACTTCAAGATATTCCAGGCGTTGATCAAATGTTAGAAATAACAGGAATTGGCCGCGATACAGTGGCGGGTTTCTTCGCTGAAGTAGGCGATTTGAGTGAATACAATCATCCTCGCCAGATAACTAAACTGGCTGGACTTAGCTTAAAGGAAAATACATCAGGTAAGCATAAAGGGAGAACCAGGATAACCAAACGTGGTCGAAAGAAATTACGAGCATTATTGTTCCGGGCATCTATGATTCTAGTAGCCAAGAACAAAGCCTTTAAAGTCCTCCATCATTACTACACAACGAGACCTGACAATCCGTTGAAAAAGATGCAGTCTTTAATTGCTTTGTGTAATAAGCTCATCCGTATACTCTTCTCTATTGGTAAGAAACAGTTTGTGTTTCAAGAGGAGAAGATGTTGAAGGATATCCCCCATATGCATGCATTTATCCAAGAACCAATAGCAGCTTAATCACTATTAAACTAACTCTTAACCAATAGATTTGAAAAGATGAACAGACAAAATCAGCATGGGATTAGTTGGCAACGCAACTAACGTAAGGACTTAGATCCTGTGGGGCAGCATGACCGACATCCACCTTATGGAAAGGTTGAACGAAGGAATGTAGGAGCGTAGACTCTGTGAGACTTGGGAGGGTAGACCCCCATAAGAAATGTGTACATCCATTGGTGCGTACATACCTATTTATCCAACTTTTGGGAATCAACCGAAGGTTGGCTAGTTTCCTGCGCTCATTTTCTTCGTAAACAGCTTGATTGTGTACTTTTCACTCTAATCAAATCTGTAAAGTAAAACAAGTTAGATAGCAATACGGTGAAAAACTGCGTAATTAAGAGATAAGTGTTTGTTTATTGAGGGAGTTTTGTTTAATAACAATGGAACGTTTGCAGTTTATTTCGTAAATTTTAAAAGAATATAAAGGTTACTAATAAACCATATGTTTAATTTTGTACTTATATCAAGTGTTATTTCCAGAGAAGTATCGATAAGGAGGAAACCAAATGTTTAATAAAAAGTTTGATTCTAAAGATAGTGTTCAGGCAGAAATTCTAATGGCAGGTCAATCTCTCTCATTTAAACTAGACAAAAGTGAAACAATTAATTTAATGAAGAACTTAGAAGAAGTAGCATATGATTTTAAAAAATTGGATTCTATAAAGTTATATCATTCTGATGGTAGAATAAAATCAATCATTAACCCGTTACAAATATCCCGAATTTGGTTTTCCTGATAAATTGGATCCAATGATAGCAGTAACTAAACGAATGTAGTGTATGGTAATTATGGCTTAGATGGTATAGCTTAAATATCCATAGATAGGAAAGGGGAATTCAAACTGTTGGGAGTTCATTTTATAACATAGTTACCTAAGTTTGTTAAATTGGTTAATAACTAAGAATAACAGATGTAATATTGAAGTGTAAGAGCTGCTATTAAGGTTGCTTCTTTAATTTCACTATGTTTATTGAGGGAGTTTAGTTGAATATGAAATCACAAAAGTAATGAGCATTTTACTTTAAAATAAGATTAAATGGGGGTTTATATGCGGAAAATCTATCTAGATAGAACAGCATTCTCTGAAGCCATAGGTGTTAATGTAGAAGATACTGAGATTATATCAGCAGGAACAACCATTTATTCGATGGGTGTTCATGGTAGAAATGAGGAGTATCAAAGATACGCTAACGATTATGATATTCAATTTATCTTTGACGATGATATTCCGCATTTAGAGCTTTTTACGGTTCCACATGTAGATATTATGGCAAAAGATAGTAAAGGAGGATTTATCGGAACTGTTTATCAAAAGTGTGATTCGGAAAGCCAAGCACCAATTTGTTATATCAATTGGGATTTAGAGTGCTTTATAATTTCTGAAAACGCAGAAGATTTTCTAAGTAATATTGGAACATGGGAAGACAACATGAAACCCTATGATAAAATTACCGTTTATCGTTCAAAAGCAGAAGCAGAAGTTGAACTAGAATTTATCGATTTGTCTGATATTCTTCCACTATTATAAATTCTTCTTGAACTAACGGTGCTTATGTAACAATAGAGGCAGGTTAATATAACTAATCTTCAATTACACAATAATGAATCTTGGATTTACTTTATTATCGACCGAAAAAATCAAAAAATATTACACCTTGGCTCCACTTGGTTACACCCAATTGCACGTACAGAAAAGCACATATCAGAAAATTTGTTAAGTGGTTATGAACATAATGAACATCTAAAATTACTAGCTTTTTCCTTGCCTGAAAATATGGATAGAAGTTTTTTAAAAAGAGTGTTATTAAATCGAATAGATAAGAGTCTCTTAAATTCTGATAATAATTTTGGTTATGACCATGATATCTTAACAGAGGAGATGGAAGATTTTATTAATAGTATTATGAATGTTTTATTTGAAAAGATTGGACTTTTAAGTTAGTGAACCTATTGAACAAACGGAGCAGCATTCCTGTAATAAGTGAAACCTTGCGTATGATAGAAACGGGCAGTTTAGTGAAGGAAGATATAGTTTTAGCAGGTGGTTTAAGTGTAAAAGGTATTTGACAAATTAACCGCCTTATTTTACACTTTGTATGTAAAAACTTTTTTACACCTATCTTATTTTGAAGGTGGAAATTTAATGAAAAATCAAATCAAGGAGTATCGCGAAAAAAAAGGCATCTCGCAAGGGAAATTAGCAGACTTATGTAATGTGAGTAGGCAGACGATTAATGCCATAGAAAACAATAAATATGACCCAAGTTTGCAATTAGCTTTTGATATTGCCAAAAATTTAAAAGTTAGGGTTGATATATTGTTTTTAAATGAAAGGGAGGAAGAAGGATGAAAACTCGGAAAATTGGTTCAGTAATAATTGCTATAGCTACGCTAATAGTGGTAGGCTTTACAATTTATAAAATTATTGTTGGAAAAGATGTTGGTTTTAACGAAGTTATTACTATTGGTGCTTTGTTGATGATGTTTTTTTCTGCCATCACTTGGGGAACAAAGGAAGAAAAAGATGGAATCTTGCAGGAGGAAGAACTCGGACAAAGGATTACAGAGAAAAGTTCGAAAGTTAGTTATTTTCTTCTGACATTTTTTATCTTTGGAGCAGTAGTTGCTGACAAGTTTATAAACGAGACAATTAATATCTTTCTACTGCTATTATTAGGACTATCAATGATAACTTTACCTTTTATTGAGTTTTTAGTTACCAAAAAATATCAGTAATATTTTTCACTAACGGGTGCTTTCCTTAAGTAAAAGGAAAGCCTTTTACTATGTTGCTAAAGGGGCAGTTTTGTTCTAGAAGGATTCCAATTCGGTATTAGAGAATATTAATTATAAAAATCGCTTAATAACAAGGAGATGGTAATTGTGTGTGGGATTTGTAAGTAAACATTTAGATAGAGATTTACTTTTACCAAAACATCGAGACATTCTCTTAGAAAATGCATTAAATGATCTAAAATCGGATTCTAATGTTTTGGCTATTTATCAAGCAGGATCGTTGGCTAAAGGAAACTTTGATAATTACTCTGATATTGATTTGCACATTGTTGTTACACCTGAAAGGAAGCCAGATTTTATTAAAGACAAGCATAATAGAGCGAGAAAATGGGGAGATGTATTATTTTACGAAGACCTTAGTGCTATGTCTCCTGTTATAGTTACTCATTACGAATCATTTATAAAAGTAGATAGCTGGTATCATTCCCCTGAAGATGTTGTACCTTCTATTTGGTTAAGAGGATATAAAGTTCTTTACGATCCCAAAAACATTATTAGCGAGATCATAAAGGACTCATCAAATGTAGTTTATAAACCATCTTCTGATGAAGTTGAGTTTTGGAGAGGAAAAATTCTTTCGTTTATACACGAAACCTATCGTGCTGTTATGAGGGATGAAAAATATTATGCATTATCTAATTTAGATAGAGTACGTTGGTTAGTCGTTTCTGGATGGTATATGGAAATGAAACAACATTTAGATAGTCCTTACGGTGTTTGGTCAAAAATTGAGGGGAAAAGAAGTAAGTTAGATCAGGGGCAATTAAGTCTTTTGGAAAGTTGGGATTGTTGTCGTAATACTAATGAAATTATGAAAACGCTGGTTAGTATGGTCCCCGAGATTCTAAGACTGAATAAATTACTCAGTAAACTAGTAAATATCAATGAAAATGAAGACCATCTAAAAAAAGTACTAGAAATGGTTTACTAATAATTGGAATTATAAGTTGTAACAGGGGCAGCTCTTAAAGGGGGGGGCTTTTTGTTATTTAAGAATAGATGCAGGTTTGTTGAGGAAGGATAATAAGTTTAGAATGGGGAATTTACAGCTATAAGTGACTAAGGTAGTAAGATATATTAAAGGGGGAAGAAAAATGAAACGTGTTTTTTTAGGTATATTGGTGATAATGGTTATCCTTTTAGGAATGTATTATTTGACTACCACTGCTTAGTTTCTTATACAAGTAACGGGGCAGTTTAGTTGAATAAGAAAAAATAATGAATAACACTAATTGAAGGTGGGGTATCCTAAGAAAAAAAAGGTTGTTATTATGATTGGACTTATAGTTGCTATTATCTTATTTAACTTCATAGCTTTTAAAACAAATAAGAGGTTAACGCCTAATCAAATTGTCCATATTTGGGCATTTACTATAGCATTTCAACAATCTTTTGACATCATAGTTGAATTTAAATACCATGGTTATTGGTATTTTGATAAGAGAATTGATTGGGTAGGACTACTTCCACATACAATACTTGTTCCTCCAGTCAATATGATGTTTCTCAATTGGTATCCTTTTAAAGAGAAATTTATTAAACAGTTTTCGTACATCTTTATATGGGTTATAAGCATACTGGTTTACGAGGCTATCACATTATTACCTCAGCCATGGGGGTTTTTTCATTATGGTTGGTGGACGATATGGCATACAGCAGTTATTGATCCGATACTTCTCCTTATTTTGCTTAGATACTATAAATGGATTAGCAATTTGTAGGCAAGTTAAGAAGAAGCAGCTCATTCATTTTTAAAAAAGGGGGAGAGCGCCTGAGTCATTGATCTGTTGTAGGGAATTGGACTATCGCTGAATTAATTGGACGTCTGATTCCTTTGGATGAAACTGTATTGAAACACCCCTTTACCTAAAACAGTCAGAGCGATTTTTGAAAAGTTTCTAAAATGGGTAGCGCATTCACCTTTCTTCGGAAGAAAACCCTTGTCTAAAGCTACCGAGTATCCATTAAATCGCATTAAAGGGGTTAAAGGCTTTTCTGTTCGATGTTCGGATTGAGATTTATAACAATCCAGCCGAAAACATGATTCGACCAAATGGAATCGGCCGAAAAAACTGGCTCTTTTCTGTAAGTGAATTTAGCGTTAAAGAAAATGCGACCTGCTTAAGTTTGGCATAAACAGCAAAAGCGAACGGCATTGATTTCTGTTACTATTTAGTGAAGCTAATGACAGAGCTGCCGAATTTACCAATTCATCAGCCAGAAACTTTTAAATAAATCCATACCTTGGTCAAAAAACATCCAGGTAACATGTGCAAAATGGTCATCTATCCGAAAAAATTCAGGATAGATGGCCTTATTTCGTTCGTACCGGAAAGGTGCGCTTATTTTTGCAAATTTAAATTAAATATGTATTAATTTGGAAAAAATAAATGAAAAGAAAAAGATTAATAGTTCTACTTTTGTAAATTATTTTTCAAGAGCACCTCAAAGGATTAACCAGTTAGCCATCAAGCGCCAATTCAGTAAGGAACCTTTCAACTTACATAAAATATTCCCATTAAGCTTAGGAACCTTGATTTTAGGTACGTTACCTTTGCTGGTGCATAAGATATTTTAAAGAACTTGAAGGGATGAGATAAATGTATAATAACCCTTATTTGAGCCAATATCCTTATAATGTAATTGTGCCAATGTATAACCACCAGAGACAAACTGTTATTTGGCCTTATCAAAAACAAATACATGCCAATGGATTTAATTTTCGCTCTTCCAATCTTGCTGGGAGTAGTGTGATACCTGATTATGGGTCAATGCCATTTGTTATTAATATAAATGAAGCAGCTAAGCAAAATAAAAATTACCGTTATGCTATATGGACAGGTACCCATCTCCAGACTACTCTAATGAGCATAAATGTAGGCGAAGATATTGGATTGGAAATGCACTCAGACGTAGACCAATTCTTGCGTATTGAACAAGGTCAAGGAATAGTACAAATGGGTTTATCAAAAAATAATTTGACCCTTACAAGGTATGTACATGATGATTCTGCTATATTCATACCCGCAGGAACATGGCACAATCTAATTAATAAAGGCAATATTCCTTTAAAACTTTATTCAATATATGCTCCTCCTAACCATCCATTTGGTACTATTCATAAAACAAAAGCAGATGCAATGTCTTCAGAAGAAGATCAGGGCCATGGAAATATAGTTGTTTTTGGCAAGACTCCGGATGAATGGGTAAGACACACTGAATATTTGGTAAAGGAAGGGTTAGAGGATGTTAAAAATGGAATAAACGCTTTACACATTCTTCAAGAATTTATTCTAATGGGTGTTCTTGTAGGAAAGGGTTATTCTCCTGAAAATGCATATTTAACAGTAGAAGAATGGGAATGTACAGGAGGATCCACACTTCTGCAACAAAGTAAGACTATGCAATAATAATAAAAGTAGGGATTCAGAAAGATAAGTAAAAGTTTGTGTCTATCACTTACTTTCTTATCTTTTTGTTCTCTTTCAAGGTTATGATTAAATTTAGTTGACCTAATAGCTATGAAAAAAAAACGAAGACTTTTCAGAATTGTGTGTAACCAATTGAAAGGTGATTTTTAATCAATACTAACTGTGTTCTAAACTCTGTGACCATGTTTTGTTTAGTAGATATGTGCATAACTCCTCTCTATTGATTTAATAAGTTGAGCGTTACTTAATTATAATGAATATATATCTTCAATAAGTGTATGTGTAGTAGCTAATTCGATTCTTACGTTAATAGGATCCTTTTCCTTAGTAGCTGCAATTAATTTGTTAATACTTTTATACAACTCCTCATACTCTTCTTCGTCTCCAAGTAGTTGAATTTTCCATCTATTCTTTTTGTATATCTTCTTCAATTCTTTCGTTTTAAGCATAATTTCATTCCAGTTTGGTTCCTCTAATCCATTTTCAATGTCATTAATTTGTTTAAAAAATACATCCCCGCCCGTATTGTTCTCACAACTCGTTAATAGTAGTAAAAGACTAATATACACTAAAATTTTGTTCAATCAATGTCTCTCCTTTAAATATTTTATAATAAAGTATTTAGGCTTATAATCTCCATAAATTATGTGAATGATTATGGGAAAAGGAGGAAATTTTTATGCCTGAATTGGTGTTGATATTATTGCGGTCTATAGCAGCTTTCTTGATACTATTTTTTATGACTAGAATAATGGGAAAGAAGCAAATTTCCCAGCTTACTTTTTTTGATTATTGTGTAGGTATAACCATTGGTTCCATTGCAGCAACGATGTCAGTTGATCAGAATGTAAAAGCTCTAAATGGAATGTTGTCTTTATTTATTTGGGGGCTATTCCCCATTCTAATGGCATATTTCGGTATGAAATCTAATGCATTTGCTAATTTAACAGATGGCAAACCAACCATCTTGATTCAAAATGGAGAGATTATTGAGGAAAACATGAAGAAAAACCTATTGAATCTAAGTGAATTAATGCTTCTATTAAGGGAGAAAAGTGCTTTTAATGTATCTGACGTAGAAATGGCTGTTTTAGAAACAAATGGAGAACTAAGTGTTTTATTGAAATCAGATAAACAATCTATCAATGCAAAAATGTTAAACATCCCGATTAAAAAAGAGCATGGTCCACATATATTAATTTTGGACGGTAAAATCATGGAAAAAAGTTTAATAAAACTAGGATATACTGATGAATGGCTACTAGAAGAAGTTCAGAGGCAGGGTGCAAGTAAGTTTGAAGATGTTTTTTTTGCTCAACTTGATTCTTCCGGAGAATTATACGTTGATTTATATGAAGATTAAGCAAATTACTAATCACAATTTTTAAGTAAATCTAGCAAAACAATGATAAAAATACACCATTTTCCTCGTATGGTTTTCCAGCAAAGTTAACTGTATATTTGGGGACAGTTTAAAAATGAAGAATCCAATCACATCTAAAAAGAAAAGTGCGGGTAGGAATATAGTAACTATTGTTTTATTTAGTAATATAATAATAAGGATAGTATCATTTGTGATGAATTACACTTAAAGAATAGGGTGCTTATGTTCCAGATCAGCTGCTACACCAGGCAGCTTTTCTTATTTGATAAACGGGGCAGCATTCCTGTAATAAGTGAAAATGAGATTTGATAGAAAAAAGACCTCTTGATAAGATAAATGTGTCCTAAGCCGGCTAGCTAAAAGGGACAAAATATCTACTCGGAGGTCTCCAAATGAATTATAACCAAAATCATAAAATAGCTCAAATTACACCAAAAACCTTAATCATTGGTATTGATATTGCCAAACATCATCATGTAGCTAGAGCACAGGATTATCGTGGAATAGAATTAGGTTCTACTTGCTTTTTTGATAATACTCAAGAGGGAGTTAGGACATTTATTAATTGGATTAATCAAATAAAAGATTCATACGAAATGGAGTTTGTCATTACTGGAATGGAGCCAACAGCCATTATTGGCTTAATTTAGCTCATATTCTAAAGGAGGAACAGATTAAGTTTGTCACGGTCAACCCCTTACACGTCAAGCACAGTAAGGAACTAGACGATAATTCTCCAACTAAGAATGATGTTAAAGACGCAAAAGTCATTGCACAACTAGTCAAAGATGGTAGATACTCCGAACCAACGATACCACAAGGAGTTTTTGCAGAACTGCGTGTGGCTAAGAAATTACGTGATCTATTAAATGTAGACTTACAAATAGTGCAAGGACAGGTACACAACTGGATTGATCGATATTTTCCAGAGTTCTTTACTGTCTTTAAAAGTTGGGAAGGGAAGGCAGCTCTTCATTTATTAAAGCTTGAAGCATTACCGGAAGAACTGGTGAGATATACAGAAGAAGAATTACTAGAATACCTTAGGCAAGCAGTGAAACGCAGTATAGGGATTAAGAAGATTCGTGCCTTAAAAGAAGCAGCCAATCGCTCAATTGGCATCCGTCAGGGTGCCATGATGGCTAAAATGGAGTTAAGAACGTTAATCCAAAAGTATGAACTCATTCAAAAAAAGTTCGAAGAGCTTGACCAAACTCTGGATACACTACTTCAAGATATTCCAGGCGTTGATCAAATGTTAGAAATAACAGGAATTGGCCGCGATACAGTGGCGGGTTTCTTCGCTGAAGTAGGCGATTTGAGTGAATACAATCATCCTCGCCAGATAACTAAACTGGCTGGACTTAGCTTAAAAGAAAATACATCAGGTAAGCATAAAGGGAGAACCAGGATAACCAAACGTGGTCGAAAGAAATTACGAGCATTGTTATTCCGGGCCTCTATGATTCTAGTAGCCAAGAACAAAGCCTTTAAAGCCCTCCATCATTACTACACAACGAGACCTGAAAATCCGTTGAAAAAGATGCAGTCTTTAATTGCTTTATGTAATAAGGTCATCCGTATACTTTTCTCTATTGGTAAGAAACAGTTTGTGTTTCAAGAAGAGAAGATGTTGAAGGACATCCCCCATATGCATGCATTTATCCAAGAACCAATAGCAGCTTAATCACTATTAAACGAACGATTAATCAATAGATATGAAAAGATGAACAGACAAAATCAGCATGGGATTAGTTGGCAAAGCAACTAACGTAAGGACTTAGATCCTGTGGGGCAGCATGACCGACATCCACCTTATGGAAAGGTTGAACGAAGGAATGTAGGAGCGTAGACTCTGTGAGACTTGGGAGGGTAGACCCCCATAAGAGATGTGGACATCCATTGGTGCGTACATACCTATTTATCCAACTTTTAGAAATTAACCGAAGGTTGGCTAGTTTCTTGCGCTCATTTTCTTCGTAAACAGCTTGATTGTGTTCTTTCTCTCTAATCAAATCTGTAAAGTTAAATAAGTTAGATAGCAATACGGTGAAAAACTGCGTAATTAAGAGATAAGTGTTTGTTTATTGAGGGAGGTTTGTCGAAGAAGAGATGAAATGTATGGTAAAAAATAAAAATAATATATAAAGGAATGATCAAAAGTGAAAACTTCAAGAAATCCAGATACAATACACAATCCAGTGGCTCCTTATGTGCACCAAATAGAGGTCACAGGTCCGAATAGATGGTTAAATTTATCTGGACAATTAGGGATGACTTTAGATGGAACTGTACCAGAAAATCCATTAGAGCAGCTGCAATTAGCTTTAGAAAATATAAAGAAGAATCTTGACGCAGCGGAAATGGAGATTAAAGACTTAACAAAAATGATATTTTACTTAGTTGGAGATTTTGAACCTGAACTACGAAGAAGAATAATTGGAGATTTTCTCGGAGAACATCTTCCTTGTACTACAGTGATGCATGTAGTAGCACTAGCAGCACCTCCGTTTAAAGTGGAAATTGATGCATGGGCTTGTAAAGGTATTTGATGTAGTTGAGACGGTTTTCTGCCAGCAATTTATTGTAATCTATTATCGTTGTGGGATATTTTTTATTTGATGATAAAATAATATGTTCTGTTTAAAGCAAACTACGACTTTGTGCTAAGTCGTACTTATAGTAACGGGTGCTTTCCTTAGATAAAAAGGGAAGCTTTTTCTTAGGTGCTATAGGGGCAGTATTGTTGAAGAAGGATTACTGAAATTTGTAAAGAATTCTTCTTAAGAAGTCATGGACAAAGGAGAAAACATATTGGATAAACTTAGCGATTTAATTACTTGGTTGGAAGAAATAAAAGAAAAAAATCAGAGTAGTGCTTCATCATTATATATTCTAAGAGATAATGAAGTAATACTAGAACACTATAATGGTTATCATTCTAATTCCACTGATGCAGTTCCGATCACATCATCTTCTCAATTCAACATAGCTTCCGCAAGAAAAAGTTATCTTGGTTTAGCGGTGGCTTACGCTCTTTATGAAGGAAAAATCAAAAGCCTTGATGACTATGCAATTAATTATTTTGAAGATATAGATGAGCAACTACTTGGTAAAACAACAATACGCCATTTAGTAACTCATTCACACGGTTTACACGAAAAAGAGAACGGGGCTATATTTCGAGAGTTTGAACCAGGACAAGGCTGGGCTTATAGAGGGGTAAATGTGTTAATGATGACCAGGCTAGTGAATCGTCTCTTTAATATGAGTTTTCCAGCTCTTTTAGAAGAAAGGGTGTTTTCACCATTAGGTTTTAAGGAAACAGCCTGGCAAACGAAAGAGAACGAATTATTAGTTAAAGAAATTATTGACCCAGAAGCAAAAGGGTCATTCAAGTTGGGGAGTTACGCTGATGGAACGGAATCAAATTTACATACATCTGCACGGGAATTTGCAGAATGGGGAAATCTTCATCTAAACAAAGGGTTTGTAAATGGAAAACAAATTGTTCCAAGCGAAGTGATTGAGATTGCAACTCGAATTCAGAGCCCTATTTACAAAGATAATAAGCTTCCACAAAATAGTTTGTTTTGGTATGTACAAGGTACTCCTACTGTTTACAGTGAGATTGGAGAAAGGGTTCCAAAAGGTTCTTATCAAATTTTAGGAATAACAGGTCCCACTCTTTTGGTGATTCCAGAATACAATGTTGTAGTAGCGAAAATGTATAACAAGCGATATAACTATGGTGGCGAAAATTATCTTTACTACCTAAGAGAATTTAGTAATTTAGTTGCTGATACTTTTCAAAAGAGAAGATTATGAAGAGATATACTTATAGTAAAGGGTGTTTTCCTTAAATAAAAGGGAGCCTTTTTCTTATGGTACTATAGGGGCAGTTAGTTTAGTTTAATAAACAAAAACATATATACTAAAAGTTAGGAGGTTATAGAATGTATGAAACAAGATGGACTACTAATGAAGAAATTACTATTATGGCAGACTATTGGTACAGAATGGCATGTGAAATGGGAGAAATTGATGGCATTCCAAAGCCAGAATTACATAGAGTCGAAAAAGTTAAAAACTTATTTGTAAAAGAATTTAATACAGGTAATTTAAAGTTCAGGGTTGCCGTAGATAGTGATGAAAATATTGTTGCTTGTGCAGGAGGTTTAATCAGGACAGAGTACCCCTACCCACTTGCCGAGGAACAAAGCCTATTCGGTTGGGTATTAGCGGTATATACTTTTAAAGAACATCGGAATAATGGATTAGCCAATAAATTAGTAGAGGAAATTTGCTTATGGCTTAAACAAAAAGGGGCAAAAAGAGCAAGACTGTGGTCAAGTTCAACTGGAAGAAGTGTTTATGAAAATCTTGGATTTAAAAATATGATGGATATGTCAAAACCACTTTCTTAATTGGAGGGGTAATGCTTGAGAGAAAAAAGGCCAAAGTTACCATTAACAGAAGAGGAAAAACAAATCTTAAGGAAAATGAAAGTAAAATTAAGTTCCTTGCACAAGTTGGAGTTAGAAGAAATTAAGGATATGTTTAGTGTATCAAATGAACGGGCAAGAACGTTAAAAGGGTTAGCAACATTTCAGCAAGTACCTTCTATTGGTTATGAATTAGCCTTTAAGGTAGTAAATTATTTGGGTTACTTTAGCATGGAACAAATAAAAGCAGGTAATTGGACGGAGATATTCCATAACTTAGAGTTGAAACTTGGATGCTGGACTGATTCTTGTGTTGAAGACCAAATTATTTGTATTATTCATCATGCAAATTTTCCCGAAAGTGAAAAACAGTGGTTTGACTTTACAGCAGAAAGAAAATTATATAGACAACAAAACGGTTATCCAACTTCAAGGCCAAAAATAGCATGGTATGAAAAGTAGAAAAAGGAACTCATATCGAACGGTTGCTTATATTCAAGATCAGCTGCCAAATATGGCGGCTTTTCTTATGTAACAAAAGGGGCAGGTTTGTTGAAGAAAGTGTCGCGACTAACTTTTGATAGTAAGGGTGCTAACTGACTTATCATATTAAAGCTGTTACTACCTCCCAACATTCAATCGTAAGCCATGCATCTAAGGAAAATCTCACTAGAAGGCATCAAAGGGAAATGTTCTTATATCGGATTGTATTTTTAATGAAAAGCCAAAGGTTAACAGAACAATTCCTATTACATAAAAAAATATTTCTTCCTAATCAACCTACTAATTGTTTTTTTTTTTTTTTGTTGCAAATGCAATAAAAATAATTTAAATTAAATTTAGATCTTTATTATTACGTTGGCAACAAAAAACTACTGAGGTGTTAATTGTGAAAGAAATTTTGCGTGAAATCGGCATGATCGCAAGGGCATTGGATTCGATAAGTAATATAGAATTCAAGGAGCTTGAACTAACAAAAGGCCAGTATTTGTATCTGGTGCGAATATGTGAAAACCCGGGAATTATCCAGGAACAGTTAGTCGATTTGATTAAAGTGGACAGATCCACTGCAACTCGTGCTATCCAAAAACTAGTATTGAATGGGTTTATAGAGAAGAAAGATGATCAACACAACAAAAAAATAAAAAAAATTTATCCAACTGAGAAAGGAATTTCGGTCTACCCTTTCATTAAAAGAGAAAATGAATATTCGAATTTAGTTGCATTAGCAGGATTTACTAAAAATGAAGCAGAAAATACGTTTGATTATCTGCAGCGGATTAGAAAAAATATTGAAAAAGACTGGGATTTTGTTAAAAAGGGAAACAGGAGAAATTACTAACACCACCTAAAGGAGCTGCTTTAATGACGATGACAATAAAGGAATGTACCATTGAAGATTTACGTGAACTTCAGTCAATCAGTGTGGAAACATTTACTGAGACTTTTAAACACCATAATTCAGCAGAACACCTAAATGCCTATTTGGAAAAGGCATACAACCTGAACAAACTAGAACAAGAGTTAGCCAATCCATCTTCGCAATTCTTTTTTGTTTATATTTATCAGGAAGTAGCTGGATATCTGAAAATCAATACCGGTGATGCCCAATCAGAAGTGATGGGCGATGATTCACTTGAAGTCGAGCGAATTTATGTGAAGAAGAAATTCCAAAAGCATGGTTTAGGAAAGAACCTGATGAATAAAGCAGTGGAAGTAGCGAAAGAACAGAAGAAAGAGAAAATTTGGCTTGGGGTATGGGAAGAAAATGAGAATGCCATAGAATTCTATAAGAAAAAAGGATTTTTCCAAACGGGTGCTCACTCTTTTTATATGGGTGATGATGAGCAAGTAGACTTGATTATGACCAAAATACTCTATTAGTTTTTAGTGAAAGGTGGATCATCATGTATATTCCAAAATATTTTAAGGTCACCAATGAAGACGAAATCCGGGAATTCATTCAGCTAAATTCGTTTGGGACGCTTGTTACAACAAAAAAAGGGAGACCAATTGCGACTCATTTGCCGATGCAACTGGTACAAAAGGAAGCATTATATATAACGGGGCATATGGCTTATGGGAATCCCCAGTGGCGCACATTTGAAACCGCTGAAGAAGTATTGGTAATGTTTCAGGGGCCTCACGCCTACGTTTCTTCCTCGTGGTATGAATACGAAAATGTCCCGACATGGAATTATCAAGCAGTCCATATATACGGAAAGGCCAGTATTTTGTCCGATAAAGAGTTGGAACAGGACCTGCAAAGGTTACTGCATAAATACGAAAACCATCGTGAAAACCCCATACTATGGGAAAAGCTTTCTCCTGTATTGTTGGAAAAAGAGTTAAAAGGTATTGTTGGTTTCAAAATTAAAGTAGAGGAAATTCATGCTGCCTATAAACTGAGTCAGAATCGTAATGAAAAGGACTACCAAAACATAATTGAGGAACTGCATAATGAGAAAGATATAAACGCAAAGGCATTAGCCGAAATTATGAAAAATAGAGAAAAATAAAGATTGGCAATGTTAATGAAGCATTCCATAGCTTTTGAGTGAAAAGACTAAAAGAGAATTTCACTTTGTTTTTATTCAACAAACGGGTGCTTTCCTTAAGTAAAAGGGAAGCCTTTTTCTTATGTCGCTAAAGGGGCAGGTTTGTGGAATAAGAAAAAACTGGTATGGCGGAATAGACTCATGTAGTTTAGCGAAGGCGATCCTATTTATAACCTTTAACCATCCTACAGACATTAAAAAAAACAGGTACGGATCAAGTACCTGTTTTCAAAAGAGTGTGATTAGTTGGATTGCTGTTCCTACAAGAGTTATTTAGAAGGAAGTGCCAACACAAAAATTGCTAGAAAGAGCACATGTGGTTTTAATTAATCTAGCAAGATTAGTATGGAGGAGGTTAAGGTTCACATGTAGGAATAAGCAATCCTAACTAATTATTGACATACATTAGTCCCAATCCCTGAATCAGTCTGTAGAAAAGATATGCTTTTGCTAGTTGTGATAAAAAAAGATTATTAAGTAGTCAATCTACCTCTGGATTGATAAGAATTAATCCTGGTGATTTTCCTCATAATCACATTCAAGGCATTGCACTTGTACACCTTTTTTTAGTTTCTTCTCAACAAGCAACCTTTTGCACTTGGGACAATTTCTGGGTAAAGGCTTATCCCACGAAATAAATTTGCATGCTGGAAAACTCCTGCATCCATAAAAAATTCTATTCTTCTTACTTTTTCTCTCGACAATTTTATCCTCATTACAAGTTGGGCAGGTTACGCCTATCTCCTTAATAATTGCTTTGGTGTTTCTGCATTCCGGAAAGTTATTGCAAGCAATGAATTTCCCATAGCGTCCCATCTTGAATACCATTGCACTGCCGCATTTTTCACAATCCTCGCCAGCAGGTTCATCTTTTATTTCGATTTCCTTCATTTGCTCCTCTGCTGCTCTTAAATATTTCTCAAAATCTTTGTAAAAAGAATCAATCAGATCTAGCCAGGTCTCCCGCCCCTCTTCTATATTGTCCAGTCCCTTTTCCATCCTAGCCGTAAATTTGACATTCACGATTTCCGGAAAATATTCCACCATTACCTCATGGACAATTTCACCTAACTCAGTTGGCAGGAAGCGTTTATTATCAATGGAGACATATCCACGTTTTTGAATCGTGTCCAATGTAGGGGCATATGTTGAAGGCCGGCCTATGCCAAGTTCTTCGAGTGTCCTGACGAGCCGCGCCTCGGTATAGCGAGGCGGCGGCTGAGTAAAGTGCTGCTTAGGTTCAATCGTCTTCTTGAAGAGTTCATCTCCTTCTTTCAGGGCGGGGAGATTGTTCTCTTTTTCATCATTCTGGTCATCAGTACTTTCAGCATAAATCTTCATAAAACCAGGAAATTTAATTTTTGACCCTGTCGCTCTAAAAATGACACTGCCATTTTGCAGATCGACACTCATTGTATCCATAAGGGCCTGTGCCATTTGACTTGCCATAAATCGTTCCCATATTAACTTGTATAAACGGAATTGATCACGCGTCAGATGGCCTTTTATACTGTCTGGATCTCTTGCTATACTAGTCGGGCGTATTGCTTCATGGGCGTCCTGGGCATTGGCCGCTTGCTTTTCTCGTGGCTGAGCCCCTTCCCGTAAATATTCCTTCCCAAAATTAGTTTCAATATAGGCAGATGTCTCAGCTTGTGCCGTGTCAGAGATACGGATAGAATCGGTCCTCATATAAGTAATAAGACCAACGGTACCTTCCTTGTCAAGTTCAATCCCTTCGTATAAATGTTGTGCAAGCATCATCGTTTTCTTTGCCCGGAAGTTTAATTTTCTTGCCGCCTCCTGTTGGAGGGTAGAGGTAATAAATGGAGGAGAAGGGTTTCTTTTTCGCACCTTCTTGGCAACAGAGATGACTTTAAACTTATGATCCCTCATTTGGGTTAATACTGCTTGAACATCTTGATCGGAGTTTAGTTCGGTTCTGCTTTCATTAACCAATGAATGAAAAGAGGCACTGAACGATTCTTTGTGCTTTAGAAATTCACCCTCGATCGTCCAGTATTCTTCTGGAATGAAAGCTTTAATTTCATTTTCCCGGTCAATGATTAACCGTACTGCAACCGATTGAACTCTTCCCGCACTCAACCCTTTTTTTACTTTTTTCCAAAGAAGAGGGCTGATGTTATAACCAACAAGCCGATCTAGTACCCTGCGTGCCTGCTGGGCTTCTACAGTATCCATATTGATGGGGCGCGGGCGGTTGAAGGATTCAAGTACTGCTTCTTTCGTGATTTCATTAAATACCACACGACAATCAGACTTGATATCAACTTCCAGACTATGTGCTAAGTGCCTTGCGATTGCTTCACCTTCCCGATCAGGATCGGAAGCAAGAAAAACTTTCTTGGCCTTTTTGGCAGCAGCCTTTAATTCCTTTAATACAGGGCCTTTTCCTCGAATGGTAATATATTTTAAAGAAAAGTTGTTTTCTACATCCACTCCCATTTGACTTCGAGGCAGATCCCGAACATGCCCCATCGATGCCCTAACTTTATATTTACTTCCAAGATATCGTTCAATTGTTTTTGCTTTTGCCGGGGATTCAACAATTACAAGAAATTCTGACACGAATAAACCTCCTTTAATAACTAAAGTGGATAAACACCTATGAAAAATGAAGCATATCCAAGAGTTAGATATGCTTCATTGAAGTGTTGGCAGCTAAAATCTTTATGATTGGTTCTGCTTTGACACCACTTTCTTTTTTGGCATAGCAAAGGAAAGTGCCAATGCTGCAGCAGACAGGACCAGCATAAATAAATAGGAGTCACTTGAACCAAATATGGAAGCTGATTTTGCCAGCTGACCAGAGGAGATTCTTCCCGCTTCCTTAGCTAGCTCAGCTGCATGCGAAGCTGTTTGGATGGAATACACGGTCATGACAACGGCTGTGCCTACAGCACCTGCTAATTGTCGAACAGTATTATTCACTGCTGAACCGTGTGAGCCCAACTCTCTTGGGAGTGCATTCAATCCGGCTGTATTCAGAGGCATCGTAATGAAGCTCAAACCAATTCTTAAAATAACTGTCCTTATCATCAAATACAGATAGGTGGTTGACTCAGTTAAATCAGTTACACCCCACATGGAGATAATGATAAACAGCAGCCCGGTGATAAAGAGTGGCCTTGCACCGTACTTATCATACATCCGGCCTGTAACAGGAGATAAGAAGGCATTGATCACTGCTCCTGGCAATAAAAGCAGGCCAGCCTCAAAGGCTGTGAAACTTCTTCCATCCTGTAAATAGATTGGCAGGAGAATTAAATCTGCATACATAATCATGGTAACGAGTACATTGATCAATGATGTCAGGGTGAACACTT
Organism: Cytobacillus gottheilii; assembly: GCF_018582665.1. Taxonomy (NCBI): domain Bacteria; kingdom Bacillati; phylum Bacillota; class Bacilli; order Caryophanales; family Bacillaceae; genus Cytobacillus; species Cytobacillus gottheilii. The sequence continues at coordinate 652,588 of NZ_CP071709.1, forward strand.
TATACTTAAAAACGGACAGGTTCAGCAACGGTTCATCTGATTTAACCTGTCGCAAGCAGAATAAAGTCGTAACGATAAGTCCAATGATAATGGCTGTAAGGACGATGGGACTATCCCATCCCTTGCTTCCTGCACTGCTGAAACCAAACAGAATAGATCCAAAACCAATTGTTGACAAAAAGACGCTTAAGATATCCAGCTTTGTTCTTGCTGTTTCTCCAACATTCATTAAATATTTGAATGCTAGGATAATAACGATTAATACTAAGGGGATCAGCCCAATGAAAAGCCATCTCCAGGAATAGTATTCTACGATGAACCCTGATAATGTTGGAGCTATGGCAGGTGCAAATATCATCGCAAAGCCAATCGTCCCCATAACACTTCCGCGCTTTTCAATCGGATACAAATATAAAATCACAGTCATTAGTAAAGGAATAATAATGCCTGCACCGATTGCCTGTATCATTCTCCCCGTCAGCAGCATGCCGAAGTTCATTGCACAAGCACAAAGTGCAGATCCGGCCAGCAAAAAAAACATGGAACTGATAAACAGCTGCCTTGTTGAAAAGCGTTTCATTAAGAAGGCGGTTATTGGCACCAAAATCCCATTTACAAGCATAAACCCTGTTGACAGCCATTGTACTGTTGCAGCTTTCACAGCAAAAACGTCCATGAAATCACTCATTGCCACATTTAGTAGAGTCTGGTTCAATGTTGATAAGAAGCACCCAGCAATCAGTACAACTAATAAAACCTTCCTATTTGTCTCTGTTATTTGCTTATCCATTCCTAACCCCTCGATTCAGATTGCTTTATCAACAAATTGTCGATAAAATTAATGGTAACAAAAATATATTTTGATGACCATGAACAGTTTATTTTCGAATGTCCACTAGTCAACATTAAGGTTATTGATTGTTGATAAAGCTTAAAAAAATCTACAAAGGGGTTTATATATGTCTATATCAAAAAAAGAAGATCCTCGGACTATCCGTACAAAAGAGATGCTTAGAAATGCCGTTCTCTCTCTTTTAAGCGAGGGGGCATCCATTTCTACTTTAAGTGTTCAAAAAGTTGCTGCCCAAGCTGGTTTGAATCGAACAACCTTTTATTTGCATTATCAGGATATACAGGACTTACTCACACATATCACGAAGGATATCGTAAACGAGATCTCAAATAAGATTGAAGGATTATTACATGCAACTGAGCTGTCAGAGAAACAGCAGCTAACACAACTGCTTGATTACTTATATATCCATCGAGGGTACTTGCTTACATTACTAAGTATCAGTCGATTTGAGGAACAATTGTACTTGCTCTTGGAGCAGCTGATAAAAATGAGAAGAGAGAACACGGAGAGAGACATCCCTGCCGAATATGTTTCAATGGAGATAAGGACAGCTTCATTGGTGGGCATCATTATGTGGTGGATAAGAAAAGGGCTTCACTATAGTTCGGATTATATATCTGAACAAATTTATTTAATGTACAGACATGATTCTTAATCAACAAACAAAAAAATTAGATGATATGTTATTCAGCTAACGGGTACTTATGTTTCAGAGCTGCCAAGCCAAGCAGCTCTTCTTTTTCATAAACGAGGCAGTTTTGTTGAAGAACGCTTAATTAATAATATATTGAACCCCCAAAATATAACTGTTAAAATATAGGAACAAACATTCTGTTAGGGAGAGGCTGAAATGCAACTTTATTTATACGATGAAAGATTTAAAAATGCTATCGAAAATTATGAATTGACTGAGGAACAACTTTGCTATACTGGACATCCCAAAGATTGTATAAAATTATCAGAAGAAGATTCTAATCGCTATTCAATCTTAGCATTGGAAGAGGACAAACTTGTAACTTTTTTCGTTTTACATAGAAATGAAGGGGTAAAGCCATATTCTAATAATAATAATTCAATTTTATTAAGAGCATTTTCAACCGGTTTCCTCTACCAAGGCAGGGGATATGCGAAGAAGTCATTAATGCTTTTACCTGAGTTTGTTAAAGAGAATTTTAATGGAATTAATGAAATTGTATTAGCTGTTAATGTAAATAACGTAGTAGCACAGAAACTTTACCAAAAGTGCGGGTATGTTGATGAAGGTGTTCGGAAAATAGGGAAAAAAGGTGAGCTTATTATAATGAGTTATCATTTATAATCTACAGGCTAACTCAGATAATACTTTTAGCAAGAAGTAAGTGTAAATTATTGTGCTTCAATTACGGGGCTTTCCTTAAATAAAAGGGAAGCCATTTTCTTATGAAGCTAAAGGGGCAGTTTAGTTCAACAACTATTGTTACATCATAGGATAGGTTCTACATGCTTTTTAGAAAAAAAATACACCATCTACATAAATAAAAATTTAGATGATGTATGTAAATATCCTTTTTAAGGTTGGCAACATAAATTTCCTTCGCCCTTTTCGAGAGCAGATTTTAGACTATCAAGAACTCCCGACCAAGCCATTTGGTGCCAATTGATTGCATCAGTCCAGTCCTCATTATCTTTAAATCCATTATGTTCAATAATGACTTTGGTAGAGTCTTCATTGATCGATTTGAAACTTACATTAACATTTGTTAATTCATTTTCATTGTTCATTAATGTCTCAAATTGGTCTGGCCCTTTCCAAGTAAAATGAAGCTCTTTCTCATTAATAAGTTTTGTGATTTTACACCCCTTTGTATTCATACCCTCAGTATTTCCAGGTATAAAGTAAAGTTCATATGCACCACCTTCTATAGCTTCTACAACTGTCTCAGGCGCAAACCATTCAGAAACCCTTTCAGAAATTGTCCAGGCAAACCACACTAGATCTATTGGTGCATTAATTGTTACTTCTTTTATAATATTTTTATCATTTGTGGTGTTTTTCAAAAAAAACCTCTCCTTTTTATTTGTAAAATAATTACACCTTAATATTATCATTGTTAAGAAAATTACAAAAGATTAATAATCTTATTTTACATACCAGTGCTTATACTGAAGAGCCTGCTATCAATGAGTGTCTTCTTCGATTTTTCTTCCTATAATTCTACAACTTAAGTTGTAGAGGATTTCAACCTTTTCCTGGAGGTAATAATTTCATTTGAATATAAAATTTAATGAAAGGGGGTTATACAAATGATTAGAGGACTATATGAAGCGCATTTACCAGTAAGTAATTTAAATAAGTCAATTGAATTCTATAAAGGTTTAGGCTTAAAGCTAGCGATTAGGTATGAAAAAACAGCTTTCTTTTGGATAGTAGAGAATAATAGCTGGATTGGGTTATGGGAAAGTGATCAAAGTGTTAATACACATTATCATCCATCCTTAAGACATATAGCATTTAAGGTAGATTTTGAGGATTTAAAAAATGCAAAGCAATGGTTAAATCAAAGGGGTATTGATTTACGTGAAGAGTTCGGTTTCAAACCTATTGAACCCATTGTAATGCCAGATTAAGCCCATGCTATGGTGTATTTTCATGATCCAGATGGAAATTCATTAGAGTTTATCTGTAAACTCTCTTCAGAAACTGAGAACACACCAGATATGTACTTAAGTGAGTGGGAAAAACTCAAAGGTCCTGAAGCTAATTAGGCATTGTTTTGCATACTGAAAATTATCAGTTTAATTTTTCTTCTTCAAAGATTTATGAAATTGTGAAGGGTTGTAAGAAGTGCTTATATTCCAGATCAGCTGCCAATTCAGGCGGCTTTTCTTATGTAACAAAAGGGGCAGGTTTATTGAATAAGGGTTTTAATAATGTTAAATTTTAGCTAAAGATAGTTGGCAAATGAGAGGGAATGAATCAATGGATAAGGAAATGTTTATACATATAAGTAAATGTAAACTATATGCTAAATTGGTGGGAGAGAATAATGGAAAGCCAACAGTCATAATGGATGCCGGATATGGAGACTTTTCTAAAGCCTGGAATTTAGTATTAAGGGAGATTTCAATGCTCTCTAGTGTACTAATTTATGATAGAGCAGGACTTGGGAAAAGTGAATCAAATTCTAGTCCCAGAACCAGCCGTGAAATGGTAAAAGAATTAAAGGAACTGCTTGGTGAAGCCAAGATCAAGCCTCCCTACATATTAGTAGGTCATTCATTTGGTGGAGTAAATATGAGGATGTTTGCTACAGAATATCCAAATGAAGTTTGTGGACTAGTCTTGATTGACTCTACTCCCGAAGATTACAGAGAACGATTTCTGCCTACAATGTCACAAGATTTTCAACAAGCATATAACAAGCAATTCGTTTACGAAGGAAATTATGGAGAATTTATGGAAAGCCTAAAGCAGTTAAAAGACACTAGGCAAAAATTAAATGTACCATTAATTGTTCTTTCTGCGGGTAAGAAAGCTCACTATTCTATCGAATCACAAAAGTTATGGAATGAAATGCAGAGAGAGATTCTTGAAATATCCTCTCATGGAGAATTAGTAATTGCTGAAAATAGTGCTCACTATATACAAAATGACGAACCGGAAGTGGTAGTCTGTGCAATAAAAAAGTTAATTGAGAATAATTAATTCAGCTGCTAATCAGGCAGCTTTTTTCTTTTTAAACAAAAGGGGCAGTTTAGTTTAAGATCAATGAATAACTTGTTCCAACAACCGGGCAAGATTTTGGAATAATAATTTCAAAGATAAAATTCTTACCTCTTTGTTTTGATAACGCAATCTTTCTTAAGAAAGGTTAGGAACTTTATTACTTCACAGAGTATTTGAAGTTAATTTTTAGAGTAATTTTATATTGATTTATAATGGTAATTAATTTACTATATAAGCAAGGGAGGTAAGTTATGGAAAAAGTTAATGACTTAAAATTAAATGTAAGCTTATTACGCAGGAAAGTACCGAATTTAACAAGTGCAGCCAGGCTAGTCGGCTTGCGACCAGCTACAGTTTCTAATCTATGCACTGGAAAAATACCAATTGGTAGAGCAGAGGTTCGAACTTTAGTTGCATTGGCATCATTAGCTGCTTGCAGTTTAGATGATCTGATTATCAGAGCGGAGAAAACCGAAATCATAGAAACCCAAATTAAAACTTTAGATTTATTTGCTCCATTAGCAAAAGGAGGTACTGTAGGTTTAGTTGCTCGCCCAGGAATGGGGCAGCTCGTTGTATTAGCAGAATTACTCTATCGGTTTAAGAATGAAGCGTATAAAACAATCTTTTTAATTCCTGAAGGTGAACACCGAGGGTTAAATGATGTCACTAAAAATGCAGAAATTGTTACCAATACAATTGAAGAAACATATGACAATATTGCGAATGTCGGTGGAGACCAAGATATTATATTTGTTGCAGACAGAACCCATGTTATTACAGGAGAGATTCAACAACTGCAGGAAAACCTTCAAGGGATTGGAATTCATTCTATAACAACTTTCCTCGTTGATTTGACAGGCGAAGTTGTTGATGAAGATTTACCTTATGGACCGCTTGAAACATTATGGCAATTCGATGCTGACCTAGTTGCAAGACATCGCTATCCAGCCATTAATCCTTTAAGTTCAACATCATCCGTTCTCGAAGGGGCTCATTTAGATCAGGAACATTTTGCAATTCAACAAAAAGCCCTTAAAATTCTTCGTCGTTATCGGGAACTCCGTTCTTTAGTAAATGTTAGCGGGATAGAACGGATTCCGACTTCTGAGCTACAAACATATCGAAGAGGCGAGAGACTTGAAGCCTATTTAACTCAGCCTTTTTATATTGCCGAGTCCTATACAAAGAAACCAGGTCAAGCTGTTGGTCTTCAAGATACTTTGAAAGATGTGAAAGACATTATGAATGGTGCAGTTGATTCTAAAAATGTATCGGAATTAGAATTTATTGGGAAATTACAATCCTAGGATTTGAAAGTAGGTCTTCACATATGTCAAAAATTCATCGATTAAATCCGAGTTCAAAGTCACTCCACGGTTTCTTTAGTAAAGATTTAGTACCTGCTTTAGAAATAGATTCAGGGGATACAGTTCATTTTCAAACACTAGACAGTGCGTGGGGTATCGAGAAGCGGAAAGCATTAGGGGAACCTAGAAAGAAATACCGTAATGTTCAACCTTCCCGAATGCCAAAACAATTTGGCCATTCATTAGTCGGTCCTGTCTATATTAGGAATGCAAATCCAGGTCAAACTTTAGAGATTAAGATTAATGAAATTGTTCCTGGCTCATGGGGATGGACTTCAGCGGGGGGATTTCCTAGCTACTGGAATAAGAAATTGGAAATGATTGAAGAAAAAGAAGTGATGCTTGATTTTGAATTAGATATCAACCAAATGATTGGAAAAAGTCAATTTGGAAATTTTGATTTCACTGTAAAGCTAAATCCCTTCATGGGAATTATGGGAATGCCACCCTGTATACCAGGACAACATACAACTATTACACCTAGGGCTACGGGAGGGAATATTGACTGTAAAGAGTTACAGGCAGGAAGTACATTATATTTACCGATTGAGGTAGAGGGCGGATTATTTTCTACAGGGGATGGGCATGCTGTGCAGGGAGATGGAGAAGTTAGTGGGCCCGCATTAGAATGTCCTATGGACAAAGTAAATATAACCTTTACAGTAAGAGATGATATTCAGATTAAAATGCCAATAGCAAAAACAAATACTGGTTGGTTAACAATGGGATTTCATGAAAATCTTGAAGAAGCTATTTTGAAAGCTTTAAGTGAGATGCTAGATTTAATGGCATCTTTATATAAAATCTCACGAACTGAGGCGTATGCCTACGCTACGATGGTCGTTGACCTACGAATAACTCAAATAGTTAATGTTTGCAAAGGTGTTCATGCATTTCTTCCTTTTCACGCATTAGGAAAATAGAATATTCAAATCATAAACATATTGTATGCTTAAACTAAAGCAAATAATCCTTTAAAAAGGTTGGGATAACCAATGAATTATAACGATAGTTGGGTTAATAATAATGGTATTAACATACACTTTTTGGAGGAAAATGCTAATCTTAAAAATGAGACTTCTTTGGTAATTATTCCTGGTCTTTCGGAATCGGCCGAAGATTATATTGATGTAATTGAAAATCTTGCCCCTAGACACTGTATCATTATCACACTTAGGGGGCGTGGCAAAAGTGACACTCCAGAGACTGGATATAGTTTAGATGATCATATCAGTGATATAGAGGCGGTTGTTAAACAACTGGAGTTAAAAGACTTCATTTTATTCGGCTACTCTAGAAGCGTTTCATACGTACTTAAATACTCGCTAAAAAACAAAAACTTAGTTAAAGGATTAATCATTGGTGACTATCCTGCTATTCATACCCAACTCCCTCAAGGGTGGGTTGAGTTTTTTTCATCATTACCGCCTTGGAGGGGGATACCTCTATCCCAAAGAATGAGCAATACAGCATTGCATGGTATACAAAAAGAGTCAGCTCAAGTTATATTTTGGGATGATTTATCATCAATTGAATGCCCCGTCCTTATTATTCGTGCTGGAAAAAATGGAGCTGCGTTATCATTAGAAGCTGGAAAACAATATTTAGAGAAAATGCCCCAAGCAAACTTAGTCGTATTTGATGAATCGGATCATAATATTTTTGAACCGAATTTAGATACATTCATACAAACTATAGATTTATTTATGAATAATGTTCATACAGAATTAGGAGAGCTTTAGTCCTTTTTAGGGGTACTTTTTTGTGGACTACCAAAGCAACCTGTAAAATAGCTCGCAAAGGTGATAGGCATCAACTGCATCAGTTTTTACCTTCCGTAAACTTGAACTTTTGGCTCTATGTGAGAAAAGAGGATTGACAACAATATAACATAATTTTGCTCCTCTAGAAATTGAAAGACAGGATTGTCGGTATCCCAAAGGCTTCTTGTAATGTCCTGGGTTCGTTTGTTAAACGGGAACCTTGTCCCAACCAGCCTGAAACATGTTTATACAAGTAGGGGATGAACATGTTTAGTTGGCGGGATTGAGTCCCACGTGTGCCAAGTTCTACCCCAAACCGTAATCATATGACCATATATAAAAAGGTCAACCAGATAAATCTGGCTAACCTTATATTACGAACGGTTGTTAATATTCAAGTTCAGCTGCCAATTCAGGCGGCTTTTCTTATGTAACAAACGTGGCAGGTTTGTGAAATAAGGCTAAGGTAATTTTATTTTTTTACAATGATTAGGGTGTGAAAGGTAACAGTTATTGTCTGCTTTTCTTCTTTAATTGACGGGCAGATTGAAGATCTACCTGTGTAAAATATTGAAGGAAAAAATCAGCTGTTTAATAGCAGCTGACAGACTGTAGACAAACTCGATGAAAATCGAGTTTGCCTACAGTCTTTTTTGTTTTAAAATAAAAGAAGAATAAGGTTAGAGGTGATGAAAATGCTTTCCAAACATAATTCGATTCAACGTGATCAGCTTGAAATGGTTACGTTAGATCAACTGGTGCCTGAAAACCATTTAGTACGAAAAATGGAGGCTGCTATTGATTTCTCCTTCATTTATGATTTAGTGAAAGATACATATTCAGAAGTAGGCCGTCCCAGTATTGACCCGGTAATTTTAATAAAGCTTACTTTTATTCAATATACTTTCGGCATTCGGTCCATGCGCCAAACCATTGAGGAACTAAAAACAAACATGGCTTATCGCTGGTTTTTAGGATATGGATTTTATGATAAAGTTCCTCACTTCTCTACCTTCGGTAAAAACTATGAGCGTCGTTTTAAAGATACTGATCTATTTGAACAGATCTTCTATCGAATCTTAAAAACGGCCACGGAAAAGAAATTAATTAGCGCTGAACATGTTTTTATTGACTCGACACACGTAAAAGCAAGCGCGAATAAACATAAATTTGCGAAGAAAGTTGTGCGGAAGGAAACACGCGCATATCAAGAACAGCTTCAGACAGAAATCAACGATGACCGTGAAGATCATGGGAAGAAGCCATTTCCACCTGATAAATTTGAAAAAGAGGAAACAAAAGAGATCAAAGAAAGTACCACAGACCCAGAAAGTGGCTACTACGTCAAAGACGAACGCACTAAACAGTTTGCTTATTCGTTTCATGCCGCCTCTGATCGCAACGGATTTATCTTAGGAAATATAGTTACACCAGGAAACATTCATGATAGTGGAATCCTTGAGCCTTTAGTTGAACAAGTGATTGAAAAAGTTGGGAAACCTGAAGCCGTTGCCGCAGACGCAGCTTATAAAACACCTGCCATCACAAAGTTCTTACTTGAACAAGAAATAACACCTGCTCTCCCTTATACAAGACCACGTACAAAGGATGGATTTTTTCGAAAGCACGAATATGTTTATGATGAACATTTTGATTGTTATATTTGCCCAGCGGGCAAGATTTTGAACTACTCAACTACCACAAAGGAAGGCTATCGTGAATACAAATCATCGAAACAGACTTGTGCCACTTGTTCATTATTGCCCCAATGTACACAGAGTAAGAATCGCCAAAAAGTGGTGACCCGACATATTTGGCAGGAATATGTGGAGGAAGTGGAACATCTTCGCCATCACAAAGATGTAAAACCAATATACGCAAAGCGAAAGGAAACGATTGAGCGTGTTTTCGCTGATGCAAAAGAAAAGCATGGAATGCGTTGGACAACGTTAAGGGGACTTAAAAAATTGTCGATGCAAGCGATGCTTACTTTCGCGTCCATGAATTTAAAGAAAATAGCCAACTGGACGTGGCAGGACCCAAAAACAGTATAAATCTGAGGATAGGACAGCTGCATTCTGTCCTCTAAATGAATAAAAATAGAAAAAAACTTCAAAAGGGGTTCGGAATGAGACCATTCCGAACCCCTTTTGTCTACAATCTGTCAGCTGTTTAATAGCAGCTGATTTTTTATTGCATAAAACAAATGATACTGCCCCTATTGATCTTTAAGGTTTAAAGCGGTATGTGCATCCTGCAGTCTCACATTTAGTTGGTCACCTAAACGATTAGGGTGATAATATCCATTGGCAGTCATAAAATCTGTTATCTTGGCATGTGTATCCACTGCAATTCTTAATTGATCGCGAAGAGCTGATTTCAGTTCAGGTGTAGCTGTTTCCGTAATAGCAAATGCAAGATTTCTGACGGCAGATTTAGATGTAATCAGGAAATCCGAGGCGATTGCACGTTCGGTTAATCCTCCCATTCCAGAAATATTTTGCAGGAGATTAGTCATTTTGAGTCACCTCCCGGTTTGTAATAAATCTCTGAAGTTGCTGCAGACCTTGACTTCCTGATTCTAAATCACCAGAAAGAATCGTCTTGAGATCTCCATCAGGAAGCAATTTGCTCATAGTTACAGCTTTTGTTACACAAACAGTTTTAAATGCAATTAACTCGAGTGTCTCCAGTGTTTCATGAAGTCCTAAATATTTAGTCAAGAATATCTCTCCAATCTTTAAAAACTTCACTTATCTTTCTTCAAACAGGAGACTCATATTCCACCCAAAATAGTCCATAACCGGTAATTTACCATTGAATAATATTCACATTTTAAAGGAATTTTAAATCCAGGAGGTGAAGTCATGGAGAAGGAAATCTTGGCTTATCATGAAACAATGGAAACACATGAGGTTTTAAATCTGAAAACTGTATGCTTATTGAAATCAAAGCTTATGCAGGGCCTTTGTTTCGATAATGATTTAAAAGTACTGATGGAAAAAAATGTTCAACAGTCAATTGCAGCGATAAATGAACTTAAAGAATTTTATAAAGGTGCAAGAACCAATTATATAGAATGAGGTGAAAAAAATGGAAATGGATTATTTGGATCCCCAAGGGGCTGAACATATGCCAGAAATGGCAGATTCGGGAATTGCCTTGGAGTTTCTTCTTTCGGTTAAAACGGGCATTCATACATATGCCATTGCGTTAACTGAAACATCGAGCCTGGAGTTAAGAGAGGCATTATACAGGCAAATGGAACTATCTATTGATTTACACACCGAGATATCTGAATTGATGATAAGCAAGGGCTGGTTATATCCGAAAGATATTGGCAAGCAAGTTGAGCTGGATCTTAAATCTGCCGACAATGCTTTAATGATTGCCGGTATGAACTTATTCCCGAATGATACGGATAGACTTGGAATGTTCGCAACGCCTAATAAATAAGGGAGGTTAGAGAAAAATGAAAGCTGTCACGTACCAGGGGAGTAAAAATGTCCAAGTTAAAGAAGTAAAAGACCCAAAAATTAAAAATGGCGATGATATCATTGTAAAAGTAACATCTTCTGCTATATGCGGATCCGATTTGCACTTGATTCATCAAATGATTCCCAATATGCCAACTGATTACGTAATAGGCCATGAACCGATGGGGGTAGTCGAAGAAGTAGGACCGGAAGTAACAAAATTGAAAAAAGGGGATCGGGTAATTATTCCTTTTAATGTAAGCTGCGGGCATTGCTGGTACTGTAACCATGACTTAACCAGCCAATGTGATAACTCAAACCCTCATGGTGAAATGGGCGGTTTCTTTGGATATTCAGAAACAACCGGTGGATTTGCTGGCGGACAAGCAGAATATATGCGAGTTCCATATGGAAACTTTACTCCCTTTAAAATACCGGAGAATTGCGAAGTAGAAGATGAAAAGTTAGTGTTACTTGCAGATGCAGCCTCTACAGCTTATTGGAGTGTAGATCACGCTGGTGTCAAAGGCGGTGATACTGTCATCGTTTTAGGATGTGGTCCTGTAGGTCTCCTTGCTCAAAAATTTGCCTGGTTTAAAGGTGCTAAGCGTGTTATTGCGGTCGATTACCTCAAATACCGGCTTGAGCATGCGAAACGGACCAATAAAGTAGAGACTGTAAATTTTGAAGAACATGAAAACGTTGGCGAATATTTAAGAGAGATCACACAAGGTGGAGCAGATATAGTTATTGATTGTTCAGGTATGAGCGGCAAAATGACGCCTCTTGAATATCTTGCATCGGGAATGAAGCTTCATGGCGGTGCAATGGGTGGGCTTGTCATTGCGTCACAGGCTGTACGCAAAGCTGGGACCATCCAAATTACTGGTGTTTATGGGGGACGTTATAATGGGTTCCCGTTAGGAGATATTTTCCAAAGAAATGTTGACATAAAAACGGGGCAGGCACCAGTTATACCGTATATGCCTTTTCTTTACAATCTTATATCTGAAGGAAAGGTTGATATTGGTGATGTAATTACACATGTTCTTCCATTAGACCAGGCAAAGCATGGATACGAAGTCTTTGACACTAGGACCGATAATTGTATAAAAGTCATTCTGAAACCTTAAATTGAATAAATCCAAGATGAATTCTTATATATTCTTTTTAGAAATGGAGGTGGTTATTTTGAATAACAAGGACTCAATAATGGGGATAGCAGTTTTTGGCATACTATTAACAACTATCTATACCGCAATACTTGCATCACAACTTATGGCCACAAAACATAAGGTTGATTACCTTTATTTCAAAAATAAATTAACAGAAAAATAAAATAATCAATTAAGGCGGTGATCATCCATCGTCTTTTTTGTTGGATCAATGATTTCTTAATTACCGAAAATCATTATGGTTATAAGTATTGTTGAATATCCCTGATTTCTTGAAGGGCAACAGAGCAAGTATGTAAAGTCGCCATAAGTAAACTTTGTGAAGATTTGTACTTAAACTAAAGGGTGCTTTAGTTCAATAACGGTCTTCAACAATATGGCGCGCTTATTGAAAAAAGAAGTAAGAGGCTGGGACATAAGTAACTAACACACCTATTGAACCGAATGGTAAGGAAGGTCATCTTTCTAATCATTCGGTTTTTTATTTATAATTATAAAATATATTTTATTTACATGAGTGAAATGGAGCGGAGGACCCTCGACTCCTGCGGGCTGCAGAGCAAAGGGTGAGACCCCGCAGGAACGGAGTGACGAGGAGGCTCAGCTTGCTCCCCGCGGAAAGCGAGGGTCCGCAGCGCAATGGAACGGTCTTGATTAAATACCGAAATTAAAATATTGAATATTCGTGTTTTAGAAATATTAATTTCATTTTGTCTCAGCCTAAATTTTATACAGCTTTTTATAAATTAGGTCTTGATAAAATCTTTTTTCAAAATGGTTTTTTTCAAAGTATTTAAACAAGGAGTTAATTGTGTTTTTTTACTGGAATTTTATTGCAACTCTACATCACCACAAGAAGTGATTGGCCGCAGCACAATGGAAGAACGAACAGCAAATCCTTTTTATAGAATAATTATTGGCTCAGTCTCAGTCACTGTGAACAATATGAATAAATTTTGTATATTTCGTGTATAGAAATACTTTTCATATAATTAGACATTCATTACTTTTATATAAGATTAAATAGTATATTCACTGGAGAGCTTTAACTAAGAGATTAAGCAGTACGCTTAAAAAATCTACTGGATATGTAGAAAAATATGAATCTAACCTAAAATAGTACGGACTTTAATCGCTAAAGAGAAATTAACTCTAAACATTTTTATAATATTTATAACTATATTACTATTTTGAATACTTCCATATCTATTCCATTCTATGAAACTATTGTCTATACTAACTTATGTATAAAAATTATCTTTTTTATTAAATTGAAGGGTAGGTTTAATCTTGGAAAAAGCTCAAAAGAACGGTTTCGTTATGCGTTTTCTAAATGTAATTGAGCGTGTCGGCAACAAACTGCCAGATCCGGTTACATTGTTTTTCTTTTTTGCTGTAGCAGTAGTTGTTTTGTCTGCTATCTTTGCTTCTGCTGGCCTTAAAGTAGAAGACCCGCTGAACGCAGGAGAAATGATAGAAGTCAAAAACCTATTAAACTCAGAAGGGATCTTATACCTTTTTGAAAGCGCAGTCTCTAACTTCACTGGATTTACTCCACTCGGCACAGTTCTTGTAACAATGCTGGGGATTGGAATTGCAGAACGTTCAGGACTTATTAGTGCGGCTCTTCGCGGCCTTGTAACATCTGTACCGCGCGTACTTATGACAGCTGCTTTAGTATTTGGCGGTGTTATGTCAAGTATGGCTGCTGATGCTGGTTATGTTGTTTTAACTCCTCTTGGAGCGGTATTATTTGCAGGTCTTGGACGACATCCATTGGCTGGACTTGCGGCAGCTTTTGCAGGGGTTTCCGGGGGATTCAGCGCCAACTTACTGTTGACTTCATTGGACCCGCTATTAGGCGGCTTAACAATGGATTCAGCAGCAATCATTGATCCGGAGTATGCAGCAGGCATGAATTATGCCATGAACTACTATTTCATGATTGCCTCTGTTTTCCTTATTACCATAGTTGGTACGATTATTACTGATAAGATTGTTGAGCCTCGTCTGGGCACATATAAAGGAAATGTCACTGAAGATGTTTCCTATCTAAAGCCAGAAGAGAAAAAAGGTTTATGGGGAGCATTATTATCTTTAATTGTAACGGGTATTGCTATTGCACTATTGGTTATCCCATCTTGGGGACCATTACGTGCAGGACAAGAAAACTTTGTTGATACTCCATTTTTAGGTGTACTTGTGCCTGTAATCCTTATTATGTTTTTCATTCCTGGTTTGGTGTACGGACGAATTACCAAATCAATCAAAAATGATAAAGATGTAGCTAGCCAGCTGTCAGATACCATGGCAACGATGGGCTCTTACATTGTATTGGCATTTGTTGCCTCTCAATTCGTTGCGTATTTTACTGAATCAAATCTTGGAACGGTCCTTGCCGTTAAGGGTGCTGACCTAATTGATGCAACAGGCTTTACGGGCATTCCGCTGATTTTGACATTTATTGTGATCTCAGGCTTCATCAATTTATTTATCGGAAGTGCCTCAGCTAAATGGGCAATTATGGCGCCGGTATTTATTCCAATGATGATGCTATCAGGTTATTCACCTGAGTTTACTCAGCTCGTTTACCGTATTGCCGATTCAACAACGAATGTTATTTCACCATTAATGCCTTATTTTGCGATCGTCATCGCGTTCGCGCAGAAGTACGATAAAAAGGTTGGTATTGGTACCCTGATTTCTACTATGCTTCCATACTCCATCGCATTTACAATCGCTTGGGTAGCGATGCTGTTAATTTGGATGCTGACTGGTATCCCAATAGGAACTGATTCACCGATTACTTATCCATAAAAAGTTTGAACCTGTTCTTTCTTAATGAGAGGCAGGTTCTTTTTTTATCCTTTCGAGAGGCAGTATGTTTGGAAAATAATATGGAAAGTATAAATACGTTTATGATTTTTAGAAGTTATTTCACTCTCTAGATAATTAGAACCATCTGAATTTTAAGACTATTTTGGTATAGACAACTATACTATTATTTCGATACCCTAAAAGGGAAGCACAAATGTAAGTGCTGTCATAAATAAATGGAGGTGTGCCAATGAAAAGAAAAGCAATGACTGTTGCAGCTATTTTATTCACTACATCCGTTTTAATGTCAGGAGCAGATCCCGTTATGGCTCAACATCCATTAAATGAACCTCCGGGGATGGAATTCATGGAAAAAAAGAAAAAATCAAGTCAAAGGATGCATCCGCTATTTTCCTGGGATCGTCCAGGACCCATTTCGCCTGTTTTGCATAAAGGTTCACCGCGCAGTGCTGGAATGATGAAACAGCCGCTAAAGGAAATGGATCCTGCAATCGAAGCGCTGATTGAAGAAGGAGCGATGCCTGGTGCAGTCGCCTTTGTGGCAAGGAGAGGTCATATTGTAAAGCATGAGGCTTATGGGAACGCCTATCAGTATACCGATGGAGAGTTTACTGAAGCAGACAATCCTATACCAATGAAAGAGGATACAATTTTTGACGTGGCTTCCATCAGCAAAATTTTTACAACTGTAGCCGCAATGAAGCTATATGAAAAAGGGGAATTTCAATTAGATGATCCTGTTTCTCTCTATATTCCCGAGTTTGAGCAGAATGGAAAAGAAGCAGTTACGATCAGACAGCTTATGACGCATACTTCTGGATTTGAACCTGGAATTCCACTGTATTCTCAAGCGAATAACCGTGATGAAAGATTACAGCTTGTATTTTCGCATGAATTAGAAGCAGAACCTGGCACTCAGTATACGTATAGTGATTTAAATATGATTACACTTGGTGCATTAGTGGAACGGCTTTCAGGTGATCGTCTCGATGTGTTTGTTAAAAAGTATATTACCGAACCATTAGGAATGAAGGATACCATGTACAATCCGCCTGAATCACTGAAGCACAGGATTGCTGCGACAGAAGATCAGTCCTCAATTGGCAGAGGTCTTGTCTGGGGTGAGGTGCATGATGAAAATGCATGGTCGCTTGAGGGAGTAGCTGGCCATGCTGGTGTGTTTTCAACAGCAGAGGATTTAGGCAAACTGGCTCATATGTTTATAAATGAGGGCGAATATGCCGGCAAGCAGATTTTGAAGGCTGAAACCGTGAAACTGCTGGAGGAAAACCAGAATGAAGCTTTTCCTGGAGATGACCATGGTCTCGGCTGGGAGCTGGGCCAAGGCTGGTATATGGATGCCTTATCAGAAGGCAGTACTTTAGGTCATACAGGATATACTGGAACTTCCATTGTAGTGAACAAAAATAACGCTACCATCAGCATTCTGCTGACAAACCGGGTTCATCCAACCCGTGAGACGGTTTCTACAAACCCTGCCAGAAGACAGGTTGCCAGATTAACAGCAGACGCCATTCCTGTGGCAATGCCTTCTAAAAAGAAAGCTTGGTTTTCTGGCTATGGTGATGAGCTTAATCGCACCTTGACTGCCGAAGTTGAGGCGGAAAAAGGTGCAGTATTAACTTTTGATACTTGGTACAGAATTGAGAATGAGAGCGATTATGGATACATTGAGGTTTCAAAAGATGGTGAGAATTGGACGGCTATTGGAGCTCCTTACACAGGAACCAGTATTGATTGGAAGAAGAGCACAGTTCTCATCCCGAAAGGAAGCAACTATATCCGCTTCCGGTACGATACAGATGCAACTGTAAACGGACGGGGCTGGTATATCCATGACGCAATGATTAAGCAGCCAAATGGAAAGGATATGAAATTGAAACTATCAACCGATGGCTGGGAAAAAAGAAGATATTAAATAGAGGAGGCTCTCTTCATGAAAAACTTCTTAAAGAATGGACTTGTAGGTATCCTGACAATATTGCTGCTTGCTTCTATGGCATTGCCAGCTGGGGTACAGGCAGCCAAGAGCAAAACAAAAGATCTTATTTTATTGGAAAATGTGCCTGACTTAGATCGGCAGCCGGCTGATGGTTATAAACTGACTGTCCTGAATGTCTATAACGATGGCCAGTTCAAAACAGTCAATAACGAAACATTAAAATGGAAGTCTTCTAATAAAAATGTTGCAACTGTTAGCAGCGATGGTGAGATTACATTTACCGGCAAAAAAGGAAATACGTTTATTACAGTATCAGCCGGCAAGGATCGTGATCGAATTGCCATTCAATTCAAAGGAAATCACAAATCCAAAGAACCATTTTTTAAGAAAGAAAAAGGCAAGCAGTATGATGTAATTGCAAAGTCTATTAACTCTATGACCATTGAAGAAAAGGTCGGACAAATGCTTATGCCGGATTTCCGAACCTGGGATGGAGAAAATGTGACTGAAATGCTTCCTGAAATCGAACAGCTCGTTAAGGATTACCATCTGGGCGGAGTGATTCTTTTCAGAGAAAATGTTGTGACAACAGAGCAAACAGCCAGACTGGTTTCTGCCTATGAAGAAGCTTCTGAAAAATATGGACTTCTGATGACGATTGATCAGGAGGGCGGTATCGTCACCCGTCTTCAATCAGGCACCGACATGCCGGGCAATATGGCATTAGGAGCGACACGCTCTGCTGAAGTGGCCGAAAAAGTTGGGCATGCAATTGGTGAGGAATTGAACGCCCTTGGTTTTAATATGAACTTTGCACCAGTATTAGATGTAAACAATAATCCTGATAACCCGGTGATTGGCGTACGTTCGTTTGGAGAAGATCCAGAGCTTGTTGCCGAAATGGGTGTTGCGTATACAAAAGGCATGCAAGCATCAGGTGTGGCAGCAACGGCCAAGCACTTTCCGGGACATGGAGATACGGCAGTCGATTCACACTTAGGTCTGCCTGAGGTTCCGCATGACCTAGAAAGATTAAAAGAAGTAGAACTGTATCCATTTCAAAAAGCGATGGAGGCAGAAATTGATGCAATCATGACGGCACATGTCACATTCCCGAACATTGATGATACAAAAGTGATTTCACAAAAAACGGGAGAAGAAATTTCACTTCCTGCGACATTATCGCATAAAGTGCTGACAGAGCTAATGAGAGATGAGATGGGATATGAAGGAGTCATAACAACTGATGCCATGAATATGAAAGCCATCGCAGATCATTTTGGACCTGTTGATGCGGCAATCAGAGCGGTGAAAGCGGGAACAGATATTGTTCTTATGCCTGTTGGTTTGCAGGAGGTTGCCGAAGGTCTTGTAGAGGCAGTGAAAACAGGTGAGATTTCTGAAAATCGAATTGAAGCATCTGTACAGCGAATCTTAAAGTTAAAGCTTGACCGTGGTGTAATCAAGCAGGAGAATCCGCATTCCATTGAAGATAAAATTGCAAATGCGGTGCAAGTAGTGGGCTCTGAAGAACATAAACAAATTGAGAAGGAAGCGGCACAGCAATCCATTACATTAGTTAAAAATGATAACAATGCTCTTCCGCTTCATGCTTATGAAAATCAAAAAATTGCTGTAGTAGGCAGCAGCTATATTGGAGAGCTTGGTGATGCGATTAAGAAGCATCATCAGAACACAGAGGTTATTACAGCAGCATCAAACTTTGTACTTACAGATGAACAGAAAGAAACGATTGCAAAGGCCGATGCTGTCATTATCGGTTCACATACATCCAATGTAGCGGGCCGCGCTTATGACCATCCGCAGATGAAAATGATCCGTGATATTTCAGCCCAGACAGAGGCGCCAGTTATTGCAGTTGGAATCCGCAATCCATATGACATCATGTCTTTCAATGAAGTGGATGCTTACATCGCGCAATACGGATTTAGAACGGCCAGCTTCCAGGCTTCTGCAGCAGCTATTTTCGGTGAAATTAATCCAAGCGGCCAATTGCCTGTTACCATACCTGATCTTGACGGAAATACATTATATGAATTTGGGCATGGCTTAAACTATTAAAAAGTTCTTTAGAAACAGCGGGTTCGTAAGAGGGATCTGCTGTTTCTGGGAAACAATTGAGGGGAGATGCTTGAATGAAGAAATGGATCATTTTCTTAATAACCATGACATTAGTACTTTCCGGCTTAGCAGGCGTTTCAGCGAAGAATGACAAGAAAAAGAAGGGGAAAAGCTTTCAATTAGGCGTTGAGGTGTTATTAGATAAAGAAAAGGATTTAATCAAAGGAAAAAAAGTCGGTTTAATTACGAATCCAACAGGTGTTGATCAATCATTAAACAGCATTGTTGATGTATTGCACGAGGATCCAGAAACAGATCTTGTTGCATTATACGGACCTGAGCATGGAGTAAGGGGAAGTGCACAGGCAGGAGAATATGTTGAATATTATATTGATGAAAAAACAGGCTTGCCTGTTTACAGCTTATATGGCGCAACGAGAAAACCGACACCAGAAATGCTTGAAGGAGTAGATGTTCTGCTATTTGATATCCAGGATGTAGGAACCCGCTTCTACACGTATATATACACAATGGCCTATGCGATGGAAGCAGCAAAAGAAAACAATATTCCCTTTGTTGTTCTGGATAGACCCAATCCTCTCGGGGGCTTAAAGGTAGAGGGCCCTGTACTGGATATGAAATATTCTTCTTTTATAGGCAATTATGCTATTCCGCTCCGTCACGGGATGACAGTTGGGGAACTGGCAAAGCTCTTTAACGAAGAATTTGAAATTGGTGCAGATTTGCAGGTGGTCGAAATGAAAGGCTGGAAGCGGAGTATGTATTATGAGGATACACCATTAGAGTTTGTCATGCCGTCACCGAATATGCCAACCTTGGATACAGCTTTAGCTTATCCTGGCGGTGCTTTAATCGAGGGAACCAATATATCTGAAGGGCGCGGCACTACGAAGCCATTCGAACTAATTGGGGCACCTTTTATCAATGGCGATAAACTTGCTAAAGTTTTAAATGAAAAGAAGCTGCCTGGAGTAACATTCAGAGCTGCCTCTTTCACACCGACATTCTCTAAGCATGCAGGCAGTCTTTCACATGGTATTGAGATTCATATTACAGACCGTGACGAATTTAAACCAGTTGAAGCAGGCTTGCATATTGTTAAAGCGATCCATGATTTATATCCTGATCAATTCGAATTCAGAGCCGAAAACAGCAGCGGTATTTCATTCTTCGACCAGCTAATGGGGAATAGCTGGGTACGCGAAGACATTCAATCAGGCAAGTCTGTGGAAGAAATGAAGAATAAATGGGAAGATGAATTACGTTCGTTTTTAAAAGTAAGAAAGCAGTTTCTGCTATATAAGTAAGTTTGATGAGATTCTGAGGTATAAAGGTAAACCCGAACTATGGTTAAAATAGTTCGGGTTTTTGTTTTTTAAGGAAGAAAGGATGACAGGGTGGTGGTCTAAGTTGGTTTAAGGGCGGGAGAAAGTGCTCGTTAGGTGTGGGAAAAGGAGGTGGGGGGCATAAAGGGCGGGAGAAAGTGCTCGCTAGCAGAGAAAAAGGAAGCCGAAGGGCACAAAGCGCGGGAACAAGTGCCCGCCAGTTGTGAAAAAAGGAGCTGACGGGCACAAAGAGGGTGAATTAGTGCCCGTCAGCGATAAAAAATGGATTAAGTCCATATAATTGTGTAAAAAGAAAGAGTCATTTTATTCCTATTTGTCCACAATGTTAACGACCAAGAAAACATTGGAAAGAGGGATAAAAATGACTCAGTTACAGTTTAACCTAGATATGGACGTTTTAAAAGAATCGATTATGAATTCTAATCTTGAGCTTATTGTGAAATCTACCTTAGTATTAGTCTTGAACGAATACATGGAAAAAGAACGAGATGACTATTTAAATGCAGCTGCCTATGAACGTTCTTTAGATCGTCGTGATTATCGAAATGGATATTATGAACGTGAACTCATCATGAGTATCGGAAAGTTAAGAATAAAAGTTCCCCGAACAAGAGGAGGTGAATTTTCGCCTTCTATCTTTGAGAAATTTTCGCGTGTTGATCAGACACTTATATTATCTATGTTAGAAATGGTCATCAATGGAGTTTCCACTAGAAAAGTAAAGAATATCGTAAAACAATTATGTGGCCAGAGTGTATCAAAATCTTTTGTTTCCTCCCTAACAGAGAAACTGGATCCTGTAGTAAAAGCCTGGGCTAATCGCCCACTTAATGTCGAATATTATCCGTATCTCTACGCTGATGCCACCTATATAAAAGTTCGAGAGAATAACAAGGTCATTTCAAAAGCAGCTTATTTAATTACTGGTATGGGTGAGGACAAAAAGCGTAAAGTACTTGGCTTTAAAATAGATCACGTCGAGAGCTTTCAAGCATGGCAAGAGTTCTTTCAAGATTTAAAATCTCGAGGGTTACAATCACCAAAATTAGTGATTTCAGATGCACATGCTGGATTAAAGAAAGCAATAGAAAGAGTATTTATAGGTACGGCATGGCAAAGGTGCACTGTTCATTTCAAACGAAATATTGTTAACGCACTTCCAAAAACAGGATCACGACAAATCATTTCTGATCTGAGAAAAATATACCAAGTAGTATCAGTTGAAGAGTCAAGAAAATATAGGGACAAATTTATTGAACTATATGCAGAAAATAAGAAAGTAAGAAAGGCAATCGAAATTCTCGAAGAAGGTTACGAAGACACGATCCAATTTCTAAATGAACCAGAAAAGTATCAAATACACATTTTAAGCAATAACTCATTGGAAAGGCTCAACCAAGAAATTAGAAAACGAGTGAGTGTGATCCGTATCTTTCCTAATAATCAGTCTGCATTTCGATTAATTGGTGCATTGTTAATGGAGAATGAAAATTTAGAATTAAATAAGAAAGTATACCTTACCGCGGAGCGAAATTTTGCTTAGGAGAAGGGGGTACCCCCTTCTCCTAAGCAAAATCAACTAACAGCTATTAATAGGTGGTAACATTGTGAAAAGGAATTTACACAATAATAAGGACTTGACTAAAAAATGAAGCCGGCGGGCACAAAGCACGAGAATAAGTGCCCGTCATCCATAAAAAAAGAAGCTGAAGGGCACAAAGGGAGTGAGAAAGTGCCCGTCATCCATAAAAAAAGAAGCCGACGGGCACAAAGCACGAGAATAAGTGCCCGTCAGCCATAAAAAAGGAAGCTGAAGGGCACAAAGCGCGTGAGAAAGTGCTCGTCAACGATAAAAAAGGAAGCCGACGGGCACAAAGCACGAGAATAAGTGCCCGCCATCAGATAAAAGAGCTATTCTAACCCAGCTTTTTTCATATGATATTCCATCGCCAAATTAAGCCATTCTTGTTCTTCCTCAGTAAATGGATTCTGAGTCATTTCTTCGAGTTCTTTGATATCCATTTCTTCTATATTCGTATTAGCGAGTTTTTCTATCAGATCGTCTCCGAGAAATTCAAAAGAGGATTCAATATAGGCACTGATCATATCTTGGACTTTTGGATCGTCAATAGGCTTACCATATAGCTCCTTTAATTCCTTTGATAATTGAATATACGTTTGATCTAGTTTGGCTTTATCATCCTCTGTCTTCAGCAATAAGCTTTCTTTAATATCTGTCGGCATATGACGTTCCATCCAATCTGCCTGTATTTGTTCTGTTTGCACGCTATGGATTAGGGTGAATAGTATTGTGCTGTCTATTTCTTCTTCCGCTTGCAGGACCTTTATTACCCTTTTTATAGCTGTAATTGATTGCTGAATTCGTTCTTTTTCTTTTTCTAATGCATCCAAGTGAAGTGTTAACGTTTCATTTAAATCTACAGTAAAACTGCTTTCTTTTAATAAGTTTGTTATTTTATCAAGACTATATCCAAGGAATTTAAGGCTAATAATTTTCTGCAATGTCAGGATATCATCATGATTGTAAATACGGTGGCCAGAACTGGGGTGCTTTTCAGGTACTAAGAGGCCAATTTCATCGTAATAATGTAAAGTTCGAATAGACATCCCTGTTTTTTCAGAGAATTGCCCAATAGAAAACGAATTTCCTTTATCCATGATCATCCCTCTTTCTTAAAAGTATGTGTTTATTATAAAACCTCTAGGAACTAGAGGTTCAAGCGATAAATTCAAATTATAAAAAAATTTAAGCTTTTCTTAAAGGCTATAAACGGGGAGCTTCAGAACCCACAGGAAGGTAGCGGTGCAGAGTTTCAGCATCTTCCCCGGCAGAAAGCAAGTACCATAGAGTATAAAAATCATCATTTTGTGCGAAATCGCCTAAACAAATCTAAATTTTAGAAACTGTTTTAACTTTCATCCGTATGTTATAGTAACTGGAAAATGGATGGGAGGAATAGGTAATGGAGCAGCAGGAAGTGTTAACGATAACAAACTTGACGAAAAGCTTTGGAAGCAAGCAAATATTAAAAGGAATAGACTTGCGAGTCTCAAGAGGAGAAATTATTGGCTATATCGGACCTAATGGTGCCGGAAAAAGTACGACGGTTAAAATGATTCTAGGGATTGAAGGAGAATACGGAGGAAACATAGAGCTGTTTGGCGAGGATATTCAAAAAAGCGGAATAGAATACAAAAGAAGAATCGGCTACGTTCCTGAAGTAGCAGATATTTATGATAACTTAACAGGTTACGAGTATTTGACTTTTATTGGACAGATGTACGGCATGGAGCTGGATGTGGCTGCAGAAAAGGCAAAGTCCCTAATGGAGCTGTTTGGAATTGGAGAAGTGTATCACTCCAGGATTTCTTCTTATTCAAAAGGAATGAGGCAAAAGTTACTAATAATTGCGAGTGTCATACATAATCCGGATTTATTATTTTTAGATGAACCGATTAATGGTCTCGATGCAAATAGTGTGATGATTTTTAAAGAGATTCTTGCCCAGCTTGCTGCAGAGGGCAAAACAATCTTCTACTCATCACATATTATGGATGTCGTTGAGAAAATCAGCAGCCGCATTATCCTGCTGAATGATGGAAGAATTGCAGCAGATGGCACGTTTGAACAGCTGCAAGCAGGTCATATGGGCGGCTCACTTGAAGGTATTTTTAATCAATTGACAGGCTTTAATAATCATAAGGAAATTGGCGAAAGATTTGTTTCCGTTGTTCAAGAGGTGCAGTAATGGACGATTTTAAAACCTTACAGCTGCTTGATAAAATTCAGGTTTTGTTTGTGAAAATCGGTGTTGATTATACTGCCATGAGAAAAATTCTCCAGATCAAACTGACCATGGATGAGCGCAGAGTACCGACTTTTTTTAATCAAGATGCCAACAAAAAAGGGCAAGAGGACAAAAAGTATGGATACATAAAATCACTATGGATTTATGTTCTTATTGGTCTTGTTCTAATTCCTTTTATGGGTTTTGGAGACAGTTATCTGTTTCAGCTTAGTATTGCTTATGCCATTATTATTTTTATGATTATGACGTCGATGATTGCTGATTTTTCCAATGTCTTACTTGATGTTAGAGATCGAAGCATTTTATTAACAAAGCCGATTTCTGCCAAAACAGTCAATGCGGCCAAGTTTATGCATATCTTTATTTATTTATCTTATTTAACGGTAGCTTTGACAGCCATTCCGCTTGTGGTCAGCCTATTTAGACAAGGAATCCTCTTTTTCCTTATAACCATTATAGAATTGATCCTTATTAATATATTTATTGTTGTCATCACAGCAATCTTATATATTGCCATTTTGAAGTTTTTTGATGGAGAAAAGCTAAAGGATATGATCAATTATGTTCAAATTGGCTTATCTCTAGTGCTGATGGTGGGGTATCAATTTCTTGCCAGGTCTTTTGAATTTGTCGATTTAAATATGGTGGCAGATTATCATTGGTGGAGCATTTTCCTTATTCCCATGTGGTTTGCGGCCCCCTACGAATTATTGCTGAATGGAAATACTTCCATTATGACGATTATTTTTAGCATCTTAGCCATTGTAGTACCTATCCTATCGATCTGGATTTATTTGAAGCTTATTCCGACGTTTGAACGAAATCTGCAAAAACTCTTAAGTTCAAGCAAATCAAAAAAAGAAAGAAAAAATCATCTCAAAGAACTGCTTTTAAAAATCATTTGCAGAACGAACGATGAAAGAGCATTCTATCGCTTTACGTCCTTAATGATGAAGCAGGAGCGGGAGTTTAAGCTGAAGGTCTATCCATCATTAGGTTTTTCATTGGTGATTCCATTTATCTTCATATTTAACGTTGCAGCTGGCGGGGAAGCTGATTTCACAGAAAGTGTCAGCTATCTGAATATTTATTTCAGTATGCTGATTATCCCAACGACAGTGCTCATGTTAGGCTATTCGAGTAAGTATAAGGCTTCCTGGGTGTATAAAATTTTTCCGATTGAGGATTATACCAATTTACGTAAAAGCAGTTTAAAAGCCTTTTTGATTTCGCTTTATATTCCGCTATATATTGTTTTAGGCATTATTTTCTGCATCATTTATGGAACAAGAATTATTCCGGACTTAGCAGCTGTTCTCGTGGCAAGCTTCCTATATACAGTGATTTGTTATGTTAGTTTTGGGAGTAGGATTCCTTTTTCGAAGCCCTTTGAAGAAGTGGGCAATTCTCAAGGGTGGAAATCGCTTATCTTATTCATTCCAGTGGGACTTTTAGCCGGCGGGCATTATTTAGCCATTAATCAGCTGAGCTATGGTTCGTATCTGTACTTAGTCATTTTATTGATTGCTAACTTTATCGTTTGGAAAGTAATGTTTAGGAAACAGAGTAAAGATTTTTAAAATTAAAGTGTTAATTATTTACATTTGTCATTCAAAACACAGACCGCTCTTATGATTGGTTGATTGGAGCGCAAGGGTGCGAGACTCCTGCGGGAGAAGTGAGAAAGGTGAGACCCCACAGGTGCGGAAGGCGCCGAGGAGGCTCACCTCTCACCCGCGGAAAGCGAGTGCCCTGGAGCGGAAATCAACCAGCGCAGTGATTCGATTTATCTTATTTATACCTTACAACTGGAAAATCATAAGTGTTTTTAATTATCTTCTCTAATTCCTCATTATTAAAACCCTCCTCTAACCTATAAACCTCAAACAATAAAAAAATCCAGTTAATGCTAAAAGATTACTATTGATAACGCTTACGAACTAAATCCCTGCCGAAATATAATGAAAAGTGTAAACAGACAAACAATTTTGAAAGGGGTTTCAGAATGAGAAAACGATTAAAGAGATTGTCCTTATTGCTTGTTTTTACACTTTTTGCAGCGATGCTTGCAGCTTGCAGCAGCGGTGCCGGCGGAAGCAGTAGCGGAGTAGATGTTGGGATTGTCCTGCCGACAAAGGATGAACCAAGATGGGTTCAGGATGAAGAACGTTTCAAAGCTGCTTTAGATGATTCTGACTACACAACTGAAATACTATTCAGCCAAGGCTCTTCAGCAAAAGAAAAAGAAAATGTGGAAACATTGATCAGCAAAGGCATTGATGTACTCATTATCTGTCCGCAAGATGGTGATGCAGCGGCATCAGCTGTAGAAGCTGCTAAGAAAGAAGGCATTACGGTTATTGCATATGACCGTCTCATTACAAATACAGACGCAGTAGATTATTATGTAACATTTGATAGCGTTGCTGTTGGTGCGGCACAAGGTCAATATTTAATCGATCAAGCATCAGGCACAGATGTACCGCTTTACTTGTATGCAGGAGCAGCAACAGATAATAATGCATTCTTATTCTTTGAAGGAGCATGGAGCACTCTTCAGCCTAAAATCGCTGACGGTACCTTTAAAATTGCCAATTCAAGTGAAGCAGAAGCGCTAAAAGACAAGGCAGAGCTTACACGCGATGAAATGAGTAAAATTCTTGGCCAGGTAACAACAAACTGGGATCCAAATGAAGCAAAAAATAAAGCGCAAACGAACTTAACGGCTGTTGGAGCTGATATGAAGGGCGATATTTCAATCCTTGCACCTAATGATGGAACAGCTCGTTCAATTGCAGATGTGTTTGCATCTGATGGTGATATTTCTTCTTACACAGTGACAGGGCAGGATGCAGAAAAAGCTTCCATTCAATATGTTATTGATGGCAAACAATCTATGACAGTTTTTAAAGATGTACGTACCCTTGTAACAGATGCAATGGGAATGGCGATTTCTATTCTAGACGGTGATTCACCTGAAACTACAGGTTCTTATGATAATGGCGCAGTTGAAGTTAAAGCAAAGCAGACAGACGTCATTGTCGTGGACCAGGAAAATGTGCAGAAGGAATTAATTGATTCAGAGTATTACGAGGCAAGCGAATTTACAGGACTGTAAGATTGCTGGTGGCAGGTAGTGATAGAGCAATCTATCACTATTTCGCCATTCTAAGCCCCTTGCTGGTGAAGAATGTGAACGGGTGAAGTGGTGTACCCATCCGCTTAGGTGATAGGAGTGAAAGTATGGCTCAAAATATTCTAGAAATGAACTCAATTTCAAAAAGCTTTACCGGTGTCAAAGCTTTAAGCAATGTTAGCTTTAAGGTAGAAAAAGGAGAAATTCATTGTTTAATAGGTGAAAATGGCGCTGGAAAATCAACATTAATGAAGGTGCTCAGCGGTGTGTATCCTTATGGAACATATGAAGGCGATATCGTTTTTGAAGGAAAAGTACAGCAGTTTCATAAAATAAGCGATAGCGTAAAAGAGGGAATTGCCATTATCTATCAAGAGCTGGCCTTGTTCCCGGATTTAACTGTCTATGAAAATATTTTTGCCGGTAATGAAGTGAAAAATGGCGGTGTAATTGACTGGAATCAGACAATTGTCGAAGCAAAGAAGATGCTGAAAAAGGTGAATCTGCAGGTGAATCCAGAAACGCTTGTGAAAGATTTAGGCGTTGGGAAACAGCAGCTTGTAGAAATCGCTAAGGCACTGACGAAAGATGTTAAGCTGCTAATTTTAGATGAACCAACAGCTGCTCTTAATGAAGATGACAGTGAAAACCTCCTAAATCTCTTATCAGAGTTAAAGGACCAGGGAATTACAAGCATTATGATTTCTCATAAACTCAAAGAAGTTATCTCAATTGCAGATAAAGCAACGGTGCTGAGAGACGGGGAAACAGTCTGCACACTTGATGCAATGAAAGGTGAAATCTCTGAAAGCGTCATTATCAAGAATATGGTGGGACGTGAGATCGATGATATATATCCAAAGAGACCAAAAAAGTCTACAGGAGAGAAAATCCTTGAATTGCATGATTGGTCTGCTTATGATCCGCAATTAGGACGAAATGTCGTTAAAAATGTAAATCTTCATGTGAAACGTGGGGAGATTATCGGAATCGCCGGCCTGATGGGATCAGGACGAACGGAGCTGGCGCTTAGTGTGTTTGGAAATGCCAAGTCGTATAAGCTTCAAGGGGACTTGATGGTCAATGGAGAGTTAAAAGAATTTAAGCATACAAGTGATGCGATTCAAGCTGGATTAGCATATGTGACAGAGGACCGAAAGGGAGACGGACTTTTCCTGCTTCAGGATATTAAAAATAATATTTCTGCAGCGAATCTTCATCATATCGCTTCGGGCGGAGTGATTAATGATAACGAGGAAATCAAAGTGGCTGAGAGCTATAAAAAGTCACTATATATAAAAGCTTCTTCTATTGAACAGAATGTCGGAAAGTTAAGCGGAGGAAACCAGCAAAAGGTTTCACTTGCAAAATGGCTGTTTGTAGGGCCGAAACTGCTGATCTTAGATGAACCAACAAGAGGAATTGATGTTGGAGCAAAGTTTGAGATCTATTCAGTCATGAATGAACTGATTGCAAACGGCCTAAGTATTATTATGATTTCTTCAGAGCTTGGTGAGGTTCTGGGAATGAGTGATCGGGTGTATGTAATGGCACAGGGCGAGATCAAAGGTGAGCTTTCAATTGAAGAGGCTGATCAAGAAAAAATTATGGAACTCGCAACGCAATAGGAGGTTAAGCAGATGAACTTTTTTAACGAAGCAAAAACGCTCGTTAGTGAAAATATTCGTGATTATGGCATGTATATTGCTTTATTCGTCATTATTTTGACGTTTTCAATTATGACGGATGGCCTGTTCATGTCTTCACGAAACATTAGTAATCTATTAGATTCAGCAGGTTATATTGCCGTGCTTGCTGTCGGGATGACACTTGTGATTGTCATCCGGCATATTGATCTTTCAGTTGGATATGCAGCTGGATTTCTCGGTGCCATTGCCGCAATTTTATTAACACAGGCCGGTGTGTCCGTATTTTTGACCATTCCAATCATTCTAGTTCTTGGGGTAATGGTGGGACTGTTAAATGGGGTTCTTGTTGCCAAAATTGGGATTCCTTCTTTTGTAGCCACATTGGCAGGGATGCTCATTTTCCGCGGAGCGTTGTTGCAGGTAACTGAAAAAACTGGAACCATTATTATTCAGGATGATACGTTTAATGCAATTGGAAATGGCTATATCCCATCTCTGCTCCAAGTCAGCGGGCTGCATCTGCTCTCTATTTTAGTCGGGATTGCCGGTATTTTATTCTATATTTATAGTGAGTTTTCCAACAGAAAAAATAAAATTAAGTATGAATTTGAAGTTGTTTCAAAAGGGATCTTTGCCTTAAAATTAGTCTTTGTTTCGGCGATTATCGCCTATATTACGTGGATTTTAGCAGGATATAATGGTTTTTCATGGACAGTGATCATTATGCTGCTTGTCGTAATCCTTTATCACTTTCTTACAACGAAGACAGTGCTCGGACGTCATATTTATGCGGTAGGAAGCAATCCAGAAGCAGCCCATCTGAGCGGTATGAATGTCAAAAAGATTACTTATATTGTATTTGGTTCGATGGGGATGCTGGCAGCTCTTTCAGGTATTTTGTTTACGGCACGGCTGCAGTCTGCGACGACAACGGCAGGAACTTTATTTGAACTGGATGCAATTGCTGCTGCATATGTAGGCGGGGTTTCTTCTGCTGGCGGTGTTGGAAAGGTAACAGGTGCCATCATTGGTGCAATTGTTATGGCTTCACTGACAAATGGGATGAACTTGCTTGGTGTCGGGATTTCATATCAATATATGATCCGCGGCGGAGTGCTTGCTGGAGCAGTCATTTTTGATGTTATGACAAGGAAAAAAAGATAGATTGCAAGGGGGGCTATAGAAAATAAGTCCCCTTTATTATTTCATCCAGGTAAAAGCTAGACCCCAAATCTGTGAATCCTCGAATTTTGCACCTGTCCGGCCTATTTTATCCAAAAATACTAATATCCAAGTTTTTTATGGTCATGATAAAATGATCTTAGATTCGCATAGGGGGAAGGGGTCATTTCGATTGCGAAAAAAAGCGGCTCTTATTTTGCTGATCAGTGTATTGATTACACTGTGTTTTTTAACAGTAGATTCTGCGAAGAAAATTATTCGCTCAGATTCACAGAAAATCAGCTCGATAAAAGGAGAGGAACAGCGAAGGCTCGTATTAATTACTCAAGATTTAGATACGCCCTTTTGGGATGGAGTTGCCGATGGCGCAGCACGGCAGGCTGATAAGGAGCTTGTTAGCCTCGAGGTTTGGGGCAGTTATAATAATAATGAACAGGAATTTCTGAAAAAAATAGATATTGCTATTCAATCAAAGGTTGATGGTTTAATTCTCCAAGGTTTAGATACGGAGGAGTTTAAAGAAATGACAAAGGTGAAAGCTTCCTTTTACGGCATTCCGGTTATAACGATCGCTAATGATGTGCCAATGACGGAAAGTCTTCGCAAGACTTATGTAGGATCGGATCAATTCAAGGCCGGAAAAATGCTGGCATCAAGTTTAATTCAGGATATGGGACAGTCTGGCAGTGTCGTCCTGCTGTATGATAGCCATTCTGAATTTTATCAGGAGGAAAGGCTGCGCGGTATACAGGATGAATTTAGCCAATATCCGGATATTAAGCTTGTTTTAACGGAAACAGCACATACACGAGAACCCGTTATTGCTGCTACACAGGGTGTATTAAACACGTATCCTGATGCAAAAGCATTTATTGCATTAAATGGGAAGATGGCAGGACCGATGATTCAAGAAATTAGTAAACGTTTTCAGATAAAACCAATGTTTCTTTACACCTTTGATGATGGTCCAGAACTTCAGCCGCTGCTTGAAGAGGAGAAACTAGATGGCATCGTGAAACAAGATCCGGAAATGATGGGGGAAATTGGTGTCCAAAGACTGCTTGAGTGGTTAGATGGGGAAACTGTTCCACTGAATATCAATGGGTACTATACCGATATTCACATTGTGAAAGCAGGAAAAGTGCAATGAGCAGTATTCAGAGAAACATATTAATGTTAACAACGATTGTTATGGTTTTTATGTCGACAATTTGGATAACGCTTACATACTACAATTATAAAACGCATAATCAATATAATGATATCCTGCAGCGATATTTAATCATGAATGAAATGACGAATGCTACCCAGCAAGTGATCACAGACTTGAACAACTATCTGCTCGATCCTACGGAGGTCAAGCTTGCTCAATTGAATGGCAGCATGGCACATATAGAAGAAACGAAAGATGAAGTATCCACTTTAAGCAATGCAGAAAATCAATTTACGTTAACCAATTATATGCATATGATTGATAGTTTTACAGAGACCACTGATCGGCTGCTTCTGTTTTTCGGAGAAAGAGACAATGAAGCATACACGAAGGAATTTTCAGAGGCGACAAGGATTTCAACTTATATCTCAGAAATGACGTTAACATTACTAGATCAAGAGCTTAAAACGTATGATCGGTTTTACCGCGGCATTATTGCACAATCGGAGGAAGTGCTGAAACTGGGATTATGGATTTTGCTCCTGATTACACTTTTGCTGCTTGTGGCGACCTATTGGTTTTCGTTAAGCATTACAAAACCAGTATTGCAGCTGACGAAAGCAGCAAATGAGCTATCTAAGGGAAGGTTCGATTTGCCGATTGAAATAAAAACAAAGGGAGAAATTGCTTTTTTAGCGAAAACCTTTGATCGGATGCGAATCAATATTAATGGGTTCATTTCCGAAATGAAACATAAAGCTCAGCTTGAACGGGAGCTGCAGCAAAGTAAGATTCTTCTGCAGGAAAGTCAATTTAGAGGCTTGCAGAGTCAAATTAATCCGCATTTTTTATTCAATACACTAAATACCCTTTCGAAAAAAGCGTATCTCGAAGGTTCAGAGGAGACAAGTAATCTTCTCGTAAGTGTGGCAGGGATTCTTCGCTATAACTTAAAACAGCTGGACCGCTCTGTTTCATTGCAAGAAGAAGTACTGGTACTGCAGCAGTATATGGATATTCAAAAGGCGCGCTTTACAGATCGTCTTCAGCTGCATATCGACGTTGATTCTGCATGTCTGAATGTGCCAATTCCAGCATTAACGCTGCAGCCAATTATTGAGAATGCTGTGATCCATGCCGTTGAACCGAATATTGAAGGCGGGGTTATCTATTTCCGCATAAAAGAGGAAGGTGGCTTCGTCCTCGTAGAAATAGAGGATAACGGAAATGGGATGCCAGAAGAAAAAATTCAGCAAATTCTTGAAGAGCGGCCAGTCCAGACAGAAGGTCATTCAACTGGAATTGGATTTCCGAATGTTGTAAAAAGACTGCGGCTATTTTATGGATGCGAAGATGTCATTGAGATCATAAGTGAGAAAGGAAGCGGGACGAAAGTGGTCTTGAAAATAAATATGCAAGGAGTTGAATGTCATGATGAAACTCCTGTTGGTGGATGATGAGCAAATTGAAAGAGAAGGAATGCAGGCGATACTAGAGAAAAGCTTCTCAACTCTTCTAATTGAACAGGCCAGGAATGGGCAGGAGGCAGCTGAAATGGCCAGAACCTTTCAGCCTGATCTGATCTTAATGGATATAAAAATGCCGGGGATTAACGGACTGGAAGCTGTGAAAATGATTAAAGAGGAATTTCCTGACATTCAGTTTATTATGGTGACAGCTTATGATACCGTTGAATATTTACATCAGGCGATCAAGCTGGGGGTAAAGGATTATTTACTGAAACCAAGCCGTGCCAGTGATATTGTCTCCGTGGTTGGGAAGGTTTTGGAAAAGATTGAAGCAGAGCACCTTTCTTTGGAAAAACGGCGGATTCAGCAGCAAAAAACCCTTGCACTGGCTGAAACAGACATCATTACACAGCTTTTATTTGATCATGTTCACGATGTCCATGTTGATTTGCTTGTAGAGATGCTTGAAATCCCATATACGACGGATATGTATGTGATGCTGCTATTAGTGCCGGCAGGTGAAGAACATATTTATCCTTTGGTAAAGGAAAAAATTCGAAGCAGAAAAACGGGTTGGATCGGGGCCATATATGGAAATCAGCTTCCCATCATAATATGCTGTGATCATGAAAAAACATATCGGTCACAGGCGATGAACCTTGCACGTGAACTAATATCTCTATCAAAAGCTAAAACAGATGGATGGTTTATCGGTATTGGCAGTGTATGTAAGAGTCTGAAAGAAATCCGACAGTCATATCAGCATGCATTAATCGCATCAATGGATACATCTCTTCCTGTGAAATATCGATTTTATGAGGATGTGCCTAAGATAGGAAATAAGAGTGATGGAAAGCCGCGGATTCATCAGCGCAAAGAATTTTCAGATCAAATAAGATTCGGTGAGTGGGAATATATCAAACGGTATGTAAATGAGATGATTACTTATTACGAAAAGAAAGGAACCTCCATCCACTACACACAGCAGCGAGTACTCGAAGTGCTTTGGGTGGCTGCCCGTGTGATGAGTGAGCTTGGTATGGAAGTTGAAACACCTGTTTATTCGTATGAGTTGAAAAATGTCAATGAGCTTAAGAGAGCTACGGACCATATGTTTGAAGGAATGAAACAATTATATGTGATCCATTATAATCGGCTTGAAGCAGACACGTTCCACAAACTGAAACAATATATTTTCGAACATTCACATGAAGATATCTCTCTCGAATCTTTAGGGCAGCTCGTTGAATTAAGTCCCATCTATATTAGTAAAATGTTTAAGGAAAAGCTAGGAATAAATTATATTGATTTTTTAACACAATGCCGTATGGAGAAGGCAAAAGCTTTATTAGGAGATTCAAAGAAAAGTATAAAAGAAATCACCTTTGAAACGGGTTATCATGACCCCAACTATTTTAGCAAGGTGTTTAAAAAAATGTGCGGCATCACACCGATGGAATATCGTAAATCAGTGCTCCGAAAATAAGAATGGAGGAAAAATCATTGCGGCAATTATTTCTTCTTATGATCTTGGCGGCAGCAGGCTGTTTAACTTCTTGTGAAAATAATGAAACTGCGAAGGAACAGCAGCCTATTCCCCCAGTAAAAATCCAAACTCCTGCTGCTTCGAAGGATCCTATTGAAATCGGTTTTTCAATGGATACGCTAGAAGAAGAGCGCTGGTATAAGGATAGAGACCTTTTTAAACAGGCTGCGGAGAATTTAGGAGCAAACGTCAGAGTCATGGCTGCAAACGGCAATGACGCACTGCAGGTTTTACAGGCAGAAACGCTTATTGATCAAGGAGTTGATCTTCTTGTAGTGGTGCCTCACAATGCAGAAGCGACGGCAGCTATTGTTCATAAGGCTCATTTGGCAGGAATTAAAGTAATCTCCTATGACCGGCTGATCCGTAATGCTGATATTGATTTTTATGTCTCTTTTGATAATGAGCAAGTTGGCGAACTGCAGGCTAAAGCAATCAGCTCGATGGTTCCAAAAGGCAAATATGTTTACATTGGAGGAGCAGAAACAGATAATAATGCCCACCTATTTAAAAAAGGCGTATTCAATGTACTGCAGTCTTCTATTGATCGAGGTGATATCACGATTATTTATGATGCATGGACAAAAAACTGGGATCCGGAAAATGCCTACAAACATATGAAACAAGCGTTAGAGGCAAACGCTGGTGAAATTGATGCTGTCATTGCTGCAAATGATGCCACAGCTGGCGGAGCCATACAGGCACTGGAGGAAGCGGGGCTTGCAGGGAAAGTTCCAGTTGCAGGACAAGATGCAGATCTGGCAGCAGCACAGCGTATTGTAGATGGTACGCAAACGATGACCGTGTATAAACCGATTAGAAAACTTGCCGAGGAGGTTGCAAAGCTCGCTGTGAAGTTGGCAGAAGGAGAGGATATAGAGGGACAGGAAACGGTGAATAATGGAAAATCACATGTCCCTTACTTACTGTTGCCTCCAATCGCCGTTGATGCTAACAACCTCGATGAAACTATTATTTTTGATGGATTTCATACTCAGGAAGATGTATATAGTAGATAATAATTGAATGAAATTAAAAATAAAACTGAAAAATTTGATAACATATTGAAAGATTGGAGAAATAAGTATAAAATTAAACATGAGGTTGGAGTTTAAAGCTTTACCTTACTACTATTAATAATGAAAATTTTTATATAATATAAGGAAAGATCCTCCAGAGATATGCTGGGTTTTAAGCCAAAATAAGTGTAGAGTAGCTACGCTTATTTTGGCTTTTTCTATTTTTTAGGATATAGATTCTAGAAAGGAGGTAGTTCTATGGCCATATGCGAAAAAGAATGGGGAAATCTCCATCTAGAGAGGTATATATATAGGATGAATGATTTTTCGATCCTATCTGACACAGCAGATTCTTTTTTAATTCTTAAAAAGAATGGGCAATTGGCCTATATAAGTGAAGCGTGTCAGCACTTTATTGGTTATTCATTCGATGAAATCGAAGATATGAGGATCTCTGATATTTTTCAGCCATCATCTTTAAACAAGGAAAATTCTTATTTTAAAGAGCTAAGTCGAGATTCACTTTGTCACTCTGACATACATATTAGAGCAA
Source organism: Cytobacillus gottheilii (assembly GCF_018582665.1). NCBI lineage: Bacteria > Bacillati > Bacillota > Bacilli > Caryophanales > Bacillaceae > Cytobacillus > Cytobacillus gottheilii. Next base: position 688,721 of record NZ_CP071709.1, read on the forward strand.
AATCAGGAGAATTGATTCATGTTCAGCTCACCGCCTTTCCAATCATCCTGCATAAAGCAATAATAGGCAGCTATGCTGTTATAAGAGAGATGACACATCATAAAGAGCAAAAATTCATGTCGGAAAAACAAGCTGTGGCAGGCCAGCTGGCGGCAGGAATTGCACATGAAATTCGAAATCCAATGACAGCCATAAAAGGATTTCTGCAGTTAATGATGAGAGATTATAAAGGGAAAAAGGCGAGCTACTTTGAGATTATTAAATCGGAAATTGAGAGGATCGAATTAATTTTAAGAGAACTAATGGTCCTGGCCAAGCCAAATAAGATTTCCTATAAAAATGTAAATTTGGATTCGCTGCTTGAGCAAATTCTCACATTAATGCGATCGCAGGCACTTCTAAATGACATAGAGATTGAAGCTGCATATTGCTTTAAGGATACTTCTATATTTGGAGATGAAAATCAGTTAAAGCAGGTTTTTATAAATTATATAAAAAATGCAATCGAGGCTATGACAGATGGCGGTAAAATACTAATTGAAGGAGAGTTTCTCTCAGAAAATCAAGTCATTATCCGCATAGTTGACCAAGGACCGGGAATTCCTGCTGAAATATTAGAACGGATTAGCGAGCCGTTTTTTACAACAAAAGAGCAAGGAACTGGTCTGGGCATGCCGGTCAGTTATCAGATTATTAAAGAGCATAAGGGAGATATGTTAATCAGCAGCAGCTCAACAGGGACATCTGTTGAAGTGGTCTTACCACGTGAATCGTAATGTTTGCAGTAGCACTTTTATAATGATAGAATAATAAAGTCTAATGTCTTGCTGTCATTAGGTTTGGAGTAACGCATTCTATGAGCAAATACATATCTATTCATATTTCTTTATGGTAAATGGAAGAAACTGTAATTAGTCGTCTTATCCGTGGCCTAACTTCTTATTGGAGTTAGGCCTTTTTTGTCTTCAAAATGATGAGCAGTCATATTTTATGCTTATTCCTCTGCTTCCACCATTTTTTATGAAATAGACACTTTTATGGTTTGTAAAGATAGATAGTTGGGGAAAAAGACATATATATTTTATTGGGAAGATTGTCCAGTTCGACTAATTCAAAAGCAGTTAAAATTGGTGCCTTTTATTCACCAGCTATATATGAGAATGACCATCACATATTGAAAGAGAATAGTATCTGCAAGATGTTGGCTGAAATGTAGTACAGCATAGAAGGAAAAGAGAACGATAGCGAACCATTGTTATTATGATCCTTATCGAAACAGCATCTATTTTTAGAGGTAGTCATCTGGGTTGCTGCCGGTCAGGTTGCATCACATTGTGGTAAGAAAATAGGGCAGCTTAGACAACTTTTAGGGCTTTCGATGGGACTAGCTTCAGCAGCGGCTAGCCCTTTAAGGTTAAAAGATACACTCCCCATAAGGTTAAAGCAACCTTTATTTCAGTCTATCTTTTGCTTTTTCGGGCTGAGTGACCAGCTTCCACATTCAGGGAAAGGAGAGGTTATTATTAAGGCTACTCAAGATCATATGCTTCATCTGAGCAGTACGCTTAGCAAGTTGCTGAAACGGAGATTCGGTAAAGGTCCTGAAACTTGCTATGTTAATGGAGATGAAGAAAAAATATATATTTTTATGCGAAACTTTATTACCCCGGCGGAAGAAGTTTTACTGGGGAATAAACAATGGGAAATTGCTATTCATTTTCGTACTGCGATCATTGAAGCTGTTATTAAAGAATTTTCTTTTGAAATTAGCAAAACATTAGATCAGTCATATACAAACTTTTATCATGACTGGAATTATGAGAAAAACACTGGAATGATCCTGCTCGTTAACGGAAAAGCTAATGTTGAAGAAAGATTGCCGTTAGGAACCAAAAATGGAATTCTCGCTATGATTGATAAAATTGGATCGCATTTTCATAAGAGACCGGAAAACTTAACGATCCTTAAATATGCGCCCAGTATTTGTATAATCGAAGCAGATGGAATTATGGCTCCACTTGAAAACCTTGTCTATCAAATGGGGAATATGAACCTCCTTAATCGATATTCAGAGAGTGCCAAGAAAGGATATTTTGAGCATAAGCTGTCTTTAGAAGATGTCTTTAACCGTATAATCGAAGATATTTTCATCATGTGGGATTACCAAAATGATAAAAGTTTCCTTGTCTTTACATTTCGAAAAGAGATGTGAATTTACCGTTACGGGATATCTCCCTTTCTTCTTCTAAATTTCATACATAATAAAGGTCTGAATAACAAACATAATTTAATAGGCGTGGAGGAAGGGGAGTTCCAATCGCATGGATCATATGAAAGCGGAGTACATAAGCAGCTATATAAGCAAATTGTTAAGGAAAAACTTTGGCAGAGGGCCACAATCATGTCGGACCACAGTCGGAGAAAAACATTTAGTAACCTACATTACAGGATTTATTAATCCCATGGAAGAGATCCTAATCCAGCAAGGTCAAGGAAAATATGTGGACGATGCCAGAACCTCTATTATTAATCATTTATTGGACGAAATTAAAGGACTGGTGAAGGTAACGCTAAATGTTGAGGTGGAAGAATGCTATCATGATTGGAACTTTCCAAACAACTCTGGCGTTCTTATCTTTGTACTTGAGGAACGTAAAGAAGAAAACTTTCAAACCGATTTAGACATTAAAAGTCTTGAGAATGAGGTTGGAAGGATAAGTGAAATTGTGCAAAAGGTGCCTGACCAAATCAACACATATCCGCTTTCGAAAAGTATTTATGTAATAGAAAGAAATGGAATTTTGATTCCGATTGAAAAAGCACTCATCTCACAAGGATTTCAAAAAGAGCTTAAATATACAAAGGATGAACTTGAAAAAAGTTACTTCCATCGAAGCGGTAAATTTGAATCTATTTTTAATTCCCATGTAAAGGATATTTTGATTGATTGGAATTTTAAAGAAGACAAGTCGTTAATGGTGTTTGTACTGGCGTCAAATAATTAAAAGTGCAAATTTATTGGGTTCCAGCTTTATAGCTGGAACCATTTTTCATTATGGAATTACGGTGAGAAAAAGCTTTGCAGCAAGCAGTCTCAGGCATATTTTTCGGCAGCCCGCTCTTTTATTACATCTGAATAATGATCAAGAAGTGTATTGAAAATGGTGTCCCATTTTTGGGTGAGGGCATAATTCCTGGCATTTGTGCCCATTTGATAGCGATATTTATCATCATAGAGTAAGGAAATGATGGAATCTGTAAATTCTACAGCAGAACCTGGTGTACATAGAGTGCCTGTGGAGCCGTGTTTGATAATATTTTTCACACCGCCTGCGTTTGCAGCAATAACAGGAGTACCGCTTGCCAGCGATTCGAGTACTACGTTTCCGAAGGTTTCTGTAGTAGAAGGAAAAACGAATAAATCGCCTGCTGTATAAATATTTGCAAGCTCTTTTCCTTTCAAAAAACCTGTAAATGTCATATTAGAAGGTGCAGCTTTTTCCATTTCACTTCTCGATGGTCCATCCCCTACAATAAGCCAATGACTATTCTCTTTTAAATGAGGCGGCAGGTCATCTGCAATCTCGAGCAGGGTGTCGACGTTTTTTTCTGGTGCCAATCTGCCGACGTAAACGAGCAGGTACTTGCTGCGGATATTATATTTTTGCCGAACAGCATATTTATCATAATAAGGATGATACAGTTCGCAATCTACACCTCTTGACCAGATTTCCAAATTGTGAAATCCCTGTACAGTTAATTGTTCTTCTGTATCAAGCGAAGGCACAAATAATTTACGAAAAGGGCGATGAAACCAGTTCATATATTTCCAAACCATTTTAGAAAAGAATTGCAGGTCATAATACTCTAAATAATGATCAAAATTCGTATGATAAGAGCCTACTAGTGGAATATTTAACTTCTTTGCAAAAAAGACTCCACACAAACCCAGATTAAAGGGTGTAGCCACATGAATAAGGTCTGGCTGGAATTCAGTCAATTCTCTTTTCATATTAAATAGATTAGGAAGCGCAAGTCTGCATTCGGGATATAAAAAAAAGGAGAGACTTTTAAATCGATGGATATTGGCTGAAATATATTCATCCGTATTTTCCCCATCCGGTGCAAATACCTTCACTTCAATGTTTTGTGAGGATAGATAATCAGTGAAACGTTTTAACGTACGGGCAACACCATTGATATCAGGGTAAAAGGTATCTGTAAAAAAAGCAATTTTCACCTGAATCTCCCTCTCTTCTTAAGAATGAAAAGCAAAAAAGCAAGCTATACCAGTGATCGTGCCAAGCAGCGAACCTGCAAGGACATCTGTAGGGTAATGCAGACCTAAATAGATTCTCGAGATTCCAACTATACAAGCCAACGGAATTAGAATAATACCGATATACGGAATTAAGAGAGTAAAAGGAATAATGATAGCAAAAATAGCTGTCGTATGACCAGATGGAAAAGAGTGATCCTTCAATGGATTATCGGGACTGAATGAATCGGCCAGCGTCAGATATGGTCTTTTGCGCGGATAAAATCTTTTGGCAATATGCACCGGCAAATGGCTGATCAGCAAGGATAATGCACTTGAAAAAGCGGCTATTCTTAAAGGTGCAGCAAGCATGAGCAAGAGTGTAATAGCGATTGTGAAACGTGCTCCGCCTAGGTGTGTAATGATGCGGAAAAATGGGTTTAATATTTTGTTTTCAAAATGGCGGTTTACCGTCTGAAAAACTCTGCAATCTATTCCATATAAAGCATGTAAAATTTTCATATCTATAAGTCCTTTCTGGATATCTTTACACCTTTGCTATGGCAGATTGTGCATATGGCGATCTACCGACTGAAATATAAGTGATTGAATGACGTTCTATATCACTGAGAGAGTAACAGTTGCGCCCATCAATGATTAGAGGTGTTTTCATTAATTCCTCATATTGAACAAGCGGAAATTGGATAATTTGATCCCATTCTGTGGCAATAATGGCGAGATCGGCATCTTTTAAGGCTTCATTTATGTTTTCGGTATACTGAATTTCATTTCCGAATATGCTTTGTATATTTAAGACAGCTGCAGGGTCATATGCAATCACATCAGCATTTTCCTCAATTAGCATTTTTAAGATTGTTAGAGAAGGTGCTTCCCTAATATCATCGGTATTCGGCTTGAACGCCAGCCCCAGCAGTGCAATTCTTTTGCCTGCGAGTTCGCCGGCTGCTTCTTTGGCTTTTGCGACAGCTAATGTATGCTGGCGATTGTTGACGCCGATGACTGCTTCAAGTAATTCAAATGGATGATCAACATGACCAGCGAGCTGGACAAGTGCTTTTGTGTCTTTTGGAAAGCAGGATCCTCCATAGCCAATACCAGCTTTTAAAAACGATGAACCAATTCGTTTATCCTTGCCGATTCCATCTGCGACCTGACTGATATCAGCTCCAACCTTTTCACAAATAGCAGCAATTTCATTAATGAAGCTGATTTTGGTTGCCAGAAAAGCATTTGATGCATATTTAATCATTTCTGCACTGCGGGTATCTGTCACCATGATTTCCGTGTTAAGCGGAGCATAAAGCTCCTGCAGGACTGCAGCTGCTTTCTCGTCCTCTGTTCCGATAACGATTCGGTCTCCAAGGAAAAAGTCATTAATAGCAGATCCTTCACGCAGAAATTCAGGATTAGAAACGATGCTGACATTCAAATGAGTTGGTGTCATATCTTTAATCATTTCGGCTATTTTTTCATTTGTACCAACGGGAACAGTGCTTTTTGTACAGATGATGACATCTTTTTCAATATGTGAAGCAATCGCATAAACTGCTTCCTGAAGATATTCTAAATTTGCTGTGCCATCGGGATTTTCCGGAGTTCCAACTGCAATAAAAATGAGGTCTGTTTGTGCATAGGCAATCCTTGGATCAATGGTGAAAAAGAGTCTGCGTTCTTTTAGATTGTTCTCCAGCAGCTGCTGTAATCCGGGTTCGTAAATAACAGAGCGGCCGTTCTTCAGCTGAGCGATTCTTTTGTCATCAATATCAATATTCGTGACAGCATGGCCCATTTCACACAAACAAATACTCGTTATTAATCCGACATAACCTGTTCCTACCACAGTAATCCTCAACCTCATCCCTCCAGCCATTAAGTTCTACTATTATTGTATTAGACCACTTTGAAAAATTTCTTGAGGAAGTGTAAAGATCATGTAAAAAATATGTATGATCCATCACAGAGCTTGTCTCACCTAGTTTTGCTGCTGAATAAAAGGGGTGAATCCGCGAATCATTACACTATCAAAATGCAGCAGCATATAATTTTAAGGCGAGTAATTCTCGACAAAATTCGAGGAATTCCGGGGCGTCACAGTGACAGCCAAAAAATTCTATTGACATGTCCCCCTCAATTCTTATACATTACATAAGTATGTTTGATGAGATTGTTATTTATTGAACATGTATATGTGTGAATATATAGGAGGATTTTATGGGGATTCAGAATCAAACAGAAGTAAAGATTACAACAGCAGATCCGTCAGCATTAGGTCTGTTCGGTTTAGCGATGGTCACTTTTGTAGCCTCATCGCAGAAGCTTGAGTTAACAGAGGGGCTTTCTCTCATTTTGCCATGGGCATTTTTTCTTGGCGGATTAGCACAGTTATTTGCGGCAGTGCTAGATGCAAAGCATAATAATATTTTTGGAATGACAGCGTTTGGCGCATTTGGTTTGTTCTGGTTTGGTGTTGGAATGACCTGGCTGATTCAGCTTGGAGCTTTCGGTGAACAATTAGCTGCAGCAGCAGATCCGCATCAGCTTGGCATGGCATTTGTTGGTTATCTGATTTTTAGCCTGTTCATGACTGTCGGTGCAATGGAAACACATAAAGTATTATTCTTTATTTTTGTTCTTATAGATTTTTTATTTATTGGTCTATCATTAAGCAGCTTCGGAATCATGGAAGAAGCTACACATATGCTGGCAGCACTAGCTGAAATGGGAATTGCCTTATTATCGTTTTACGGTTCAGCAGCTGTGGTCTTAAACACGCATTTTGGCAGAGTTGTTTTGCCGGTAGGAAAAGCATTTGGGATATTCAAAAAATAATAAGCACAGCAAAGCAAGAGCGTTGTTAAATCAATGACTCTTGCTTTTTTTATTTATTCCTACATAGTGACATCAATCGACAAAACCCGGGGCGTCACAGTGACACAACAATAAAAAAGGGTATTCTTATTTATCCCAACATTCTGTAAAATAATATAAAAAAGAGGGCTGGAGAGGTTTTTATGCTGAAGGGTGATCCGGAATTAGATTTTACGGAAGGTGTTAGCTGTAATGAAGTGCTTGATTTGTTTCTTGCGAGCAGCGCAGATGGAATAGCGATCTTTGATATGCAGGATTGTTTTAGAAGGATTAATCCGACGTTTACATGTATTTTTGGATATACAGAAGAGGAAGTGCTTGGAAGAAATATTGCAGAAATGCCGAACCCTGTATCCGTTATTGATATCATTAGAGAAGTAAAAACAGGGAAGGTTTACAGCAATTTAAACACGATCCGTTATCATAAAGATGGCAGGCTATTGGATATTGCTGTCTCTTATTCACCTTTTCGCGATTCAAATGGAAAAGTAATGGGGATTATCGCGGTTTTACGGGATATCACGGAACTAAAAGAAATGGAAAGAGAATTAATCCAGATCAAAAAGCTGTACAACTTAATTACTGAAAATACTACCGATATGATTAAAATCTATACAAAGGATTATGAAGTATTGTATGCGTCCCCTTCACACCATACTGAGCTGGGCGTTTCTCCTGAAACACTGAAAGGGCAGAAGCTGGAAACGCTAATTCAGCCAATAAATGATGAACCGGTAGATGAACTGCTGCAGAGAATCGCGAAGAATGGAAAATCTGAAATCATCCAAGCAAAAACCAGAACCAAGCAAAATGAATTTATGCATATCGAATCAAATATCTCACCTATATATAACGAAGCGAATGAGATAGACCTCTTTTTAAAAATCAGCAGAAATATAGATGACCGCATTAAAAATGATGAAGTACTGCGGAATTTGGACCGCTTATCAATTATAGGACAGATGGCCGCAAGTGTTGCACATGAAATAAAAAACCCGCTTACAGCTCTTAAAGGGTTCTCGAAACTGCTTCAATATAGTGACGAAAAGGAACGGCAAGCAGAATATTTAACAATCATTATGGATGAATTAAAAAATATTGATAAAAGTGTAAACGAATTCTTAGCCTTAGCAAAACCCCAGGCCGTAGAATTAAAAAGCAGCAGTCTATTCTCCATTATCAATAGTTCGATAAAAATGCTTCGTTCTGATACTTACATACATAATGTGAAAATCATTCACTCTATCAAGGAAGACCAATACTTTCTTAAGTGCAATCCAGATCAATTGCAGCAGGCTTTTATGAATTTCTTTAAGAACGCCATAGAAGCCATGTCGGAAGGAGGTCTTATCCATTGCTGTATCAGTGAGGCAGAGGAAGACATGGTTGAAGTTCAGATTTCTGATTCGGGTATGGGAATTGAGCCGGAAATCCTGCATTATTTGGGCACTCCTTTTTATACGACAAAAGATAAGGGTATAGGTCTTGGTCTTACTGTCAGCAATAAGATTATTCAAGAACATAATGGAACCATGCAAATTGACAGCACACCAGGTCATGGAACAATCGTTACAGTTCAATTGCCAAAATCTACACAGCAATAAAGGCATGCTCGCAAATTACACCGTGTTTTTTTCCTTTGCTGCAAAAGGTTTTAAATATCAAACGCTATCAAACTAATTAAAATATCTCAGATCAGCACCTGCCATATCTCGATCGGATTCAATGATCTAATAAGAGGGAATTCTTTTTATGAGATAGAATAATCTGCGCAAATTGACAAACGCACAAGCCCTAAGCCTTAAGTCTTAGAATATAATCGGATTGTGGTCTATGGAGACTTGTTGAATTTTCGTGTATCGTAGAAGGTAAGAAAACTGCCTCACATGAAAAATTTGGTGTTTGTCTGTTGAAACCTTCAATGTTCATATTTCGTATATAAATAAAGGGTTAGGATAGGAGCGATCAATGATGAATTCGTTTTTAGCGTTTATATTAAGATCTTTAATTGCAGCTCCAACAGCTGTTTCAGTCTGGCTCGTTGCATTTTTTGCTTTTGATCAAACATTCCCGCTTTCTGGTGTAATAGGGGTCAGTGCCGGCATTATCACATTTTGGCTATCAGGTGCAGTAATGAAATCCAGATTTTTAAAGCGTCATGGTCTTTCCAGAAAGGAATATGCGTATATTGAAAAAAATCTGGATGAAGCAAAAGGAAAGCTGGCAAGGCTTCATAAAGCATTAATGTCGATTCGGCATATGCCGTCCTTAAAAGAACGGGTGCAGTTTATCCGGGTTACTCGAAAAATTTACCGCCTGACGAAAAAAGAACCAAAGCGATTTTATCTTGCTGAACGGTTTTATTTTTCACATCTTGACTCAGCTGTGGAATTAGCGGAGAAGTATGTCTTTTTATCCTCTCAGCCAAAAATGACCATGGAGCTTGAACATTCTTTAAGAGATACAAGAAAAACGTTGCAGGAATTAACTGCTTTTGTGGAGAAGGACTTATATGACGTGATTGCAGAAGATATTGATCAGCTGCACTTTGAAATAGATGTTGCAAAACATTCCATTAAAACATTGCAGGAATCCCGTAAAAATGCAGATGAAAGCAGGCGTATAAAATGAATGAACAAAATTCCCCTCTGTTAAAAAAGACAAACGATGCCAATCTGCTCGATGACTTGCTGGCAAATCCATTTGGAGAAGAAAGTCCCCAAATGCCAGCCTATGAGGACACTGGGGCAAAGAAACAGCCTCGACTCATTGATGTCATTCCAGAGGAAAATAGGGCAAAAGCATACCAGCTTGCCGAACAAATAGATCCGAAAAATCACCAGGCGATGATTTCGTATGGAACACCAGCGCAATCAAAGCTGCTTTCCTTTTCACATACCATGCTTGAACATGTACAGAAAAAGGACGTTGGTGAAATAGGCGAGATTATTGGCGATTTAATGAAAAAGTTTAATGAAGTAAATCCTGATGAGTTAAAGCCGGAAAAAGCAGGCTTCTTTTCAAGGATGTTTGGAAGACTGTCGGGATCTATTCAAGAAGTATTGTCCAAATATCAGAAAACAGGGGCTCAAATTGACCGGATCAGTGTAAAGCTTGATCGCAGCAAAAATCTTTTATTAACAGATATTGTTATGCTGGAAAAGCTTTATGAAAGCAATAAAGAGTATTTTCATGCCTTAAACGTTTATATCGCTGCTGGAGAGTTAAAGCTGGAGGAACTTCATGAGAAAACAATTCCTGCCTTAAAGCAGGAAGCCGAAAAATCTAATGATCAAATGAAGTTCCAAGAAGTAAATGATATGATTCAATTTGCAGATCGTTTAGATAAGCGGTTATATGATTTAAAACTAAGCAGAGAAATAACGATTCAAAGTGCTCCGCAAATCCGCCTTATTCAAAATACGAACCAGGCGCTTGTTGAAAAAATTCAATCGTCCATCATGACAGCTATTCCATTGTGGAAAAATCAAGTGGCGATTGCATTGACACTTATTCGCCAGCGGTCAGCTGTTGAAGCGCAAAAACAAGTTTCGAAAACAACAAATGACTTGCTCTTAAAAAATGCTGAAATGCTGAAAACGAATACGATTGAAACAGCAAAAGAAAATGAGCGTGGCTTAGTAGATATTGAAACGCTTAAGAAAACACAGGAAAATTTAATTTCTACACTAGAAGAGACATTAAGGATTCAAGAGGAAGGCAGAACAAAACGCAGACAAGCCGAGCAGGACCTTGCTAATATGGAAAATGATCTTCGCGTAAAGCTTCTTGAAATCAAAGGTGAATAATAAAAAGAAAAGCCGTTGCCTCGGAATGAGTCAACGGCTTTTTGATGAGATATTTTTCACGTATGAGCGTGAGATTCAGTTTTTTCTGGATGGAAGCTCTTCATCTGGGGAGCCTGCCGATCTTTTTTTAAAGCTAGTCCTGCTTTATACGTTAGGAAACTAACTCACCTATTAGCTCCATTTACGAGCACTTACTGGGCTGAGCGGGTCAGAGGGAGTCGAATCAAAACCTCTGTCCCTTCATTTACTTTGCTGTTAAAGGACATTGCTCCTTTATGCAGCTGTACAATTCGATAACTGACGGTTAAACCTAAGCCTGTTCCCGTTTCTTTTGATGAATAAAATGGCTGGCCAAGCTTCTTTAATGCTTCTTCAGATATGCCGATGCCAGAATCTTTTATTGACACAACTGCTTCGTTTTGCTCGATATGAAATGAAACAGTAACTTTTCCGCCGCTGATTGAGGCTTCAACCGCGTTCTTTATAATATTAATAAACAACTGCTTCAGCTGATTCGGTTCACACTCGATTTCGGCAGGGAACTTTGCTCTTTTTAAATCAATAGAGACATTAAACAAAGTAGCTTCTGTTTTCAAAAGAGACGTCACATTAAATAGGATGGTTTGAATATCAGCCTTCACAAATCTTACTTCCTGCGGTTTTGCCAGTAAAAGAAGCTCGCTCACAATGTAATTAATTCGGTCCAATTCTTCCTGCATAATGCGGTAATAAAAATGATGCTTTTCATTTTCGCGTTCCAGCAGCTGCACAAAGCCTTTAAGTGAAGTAAGTGGATTCCTGATTTCATGAGCGATACTGGCAGATAGTTCACCAACGGCTGAAAGCTTCTCGGATAAGCGAAGCTTCTCTTCTGTCATCCGCAATTTTGTTATATCTTTTCCTTGTACAATCATTCCTGCCGTTTTCCCATTAATAACAATCGGAAGGATGTTACATTCCAGCATGATCTTTTCGCCGTTTTTTGTCGTTAATTCAAGTTCACTTATCTTTGGCAGGGGATCAGCATCCATTTCATTGATTTTCTCAAGAATAGCGGAATGCTGCTCTCCTTCAATAAAACTCGAGAGGGATTTTCCATGTACTTCATTTTCAGTAAACTGAGTAGACTCTATAAACTGCGGGTTAACTTGAGTAATTAGACCTTTTAGATCTGTCATCATAATAATGCCTGTATTATATTCAAAAAGCGATTTATATTGCTGTTTCGTTTCCTCTAATAACTGCTCCACAGCAATTCGATCAGTAATATCACGCCCGATAATGACAAGCCCCTGACGGCTCCCGTTTTTATTGAATAGAGGAACTTTAATGGTGTCAAAGGTTTTTGAGCTGCCATCCCTCATTGGAATGACTTCTTCCACGCGGCTGATGGTGCCATGCTGCCAGGCAGCCTCATCTGACACTTCACAATAGATTAAGGCTTCACGATAAAACTCCGTGTACTGTGCAAGTTCAGAATCCTTTTTTCCTTTATAATCGACATGTTCTAAGTCAAAGAGCTTCAAGCCAAATTCATTTGCTTCAATCCATCTGCCTTGTCCATCTTTAAAGTTGACGAAATCAACCATGGAATTAATTAGCGTAGAAAGCCGCTGTTCCTCTTCACGTGATTTATTGAGCTCTTCTGTTTTTTTGATAAAATAATAAAACAGTAATCCTGTCAGAACAATATATAAAACCTCTTTACTGCTGGTAATAAACTGCAATAAAGGAGAAGGCTCAAATTGCTCCAGTAAATAATTCGTGCCAAATATCCAGATCAGGCCCGCTATGCAATACAAACCGATTATCTTTTTTTTATTCATGCTTTTAGCTTTGCTCCTTTTTGCGTACGTTCCGAAATATGAATGAATCTTTATAACATGTTCCTTTCAGTAACATTCAGATTAAAGTTATATTAGAAAAATGTTTAAGTCCAACCGCTTTATTGTCTTATTTTTAGTATAATATGAGTTAGTATTCAAAAGATGAATCTTTGTACCTAGTTCATTTTAAATGAAGTACCTATTTTTAGCTAGTCGCAGGAAATGGAAACGATGAATGAAGGATGGATGTAAATCATGTATTTAACCGTTAAGGAAACAGCAGAACTTTTGACATGTTCAGAATCTCAAGTGAAAAAGCTAATCCTAGGCAATAAGATTCGTGCTCTCTATGATGGACAGGAGTATTTAATTAATGAAGATCAATTTCAATCACACTTCAAGCAAGTTGAAAAGTATAAGCAATTCATTGAAGAGATTTTAAATGAACCAATTCCAGAAGATATAGATGTTAAGGATGAAGACTAAACTTGCTAGTTTAAGAGCAAGCCTTAATCTTACGTTTTCCTAATAATAACAGATTCAAACAAGACTTCGGCTAAGCAGACAATGATTTCGTTTGCTTAGCTTTTTTTATTGCAAAAACGACAATTCGAATATTGACTTCATAAAGTGATTGGAGTAAACTTCATAAGTACTTTGTTTAAAGTAGTTTGAAAAAAGCACTTTGAGAAAAGCTATTAATTAGATTTTGTATATAAAGGAGATAGAAAAATGAAATTTACTCAGTTTCTAAAAACAAAAGGGGCAATTGCAACCATCTTTATGGGTGTATTCTATGCTGTTGCTATGCTGGGAATATTTTTACCGGGTTACTCATCGATTCCGGGGAATATTGATCAATTGCCAATTGCGATCATAAATGAGGATGCTGGGGATTATGGGGCCACGATCGCAGATCAGCTGAAAGAGAATCTGCCTTTTAAGAAAATTGAAACGGACTTAACGAATAAACAAGCATTAAATGATTTAGAACATAATGATTTAGCATTAGTTGTGCATATTCCGAAGAACTTTTCTGATGATCTCCAAAAAGGAGAAGTTTCATCCAGTATTGATTTCACAATCAATGAAGCAGGTGCAACAACAGTCTCTTCTACAATGAATTCAGTGGTTACACAGATAAACAGCCAGCTGAGTGCACAGTTCTCAGAGCAAACGGCCAAGGGAGTAATCATGAATTTTAATGTGCCCGAAGAGCAAGCGGAACAGTTAGCGAATATAATTGAAACAGCTTATGTTGGCAATGTCGTCACAATCAATGAAGTTCCAGATGGGATGCATCATAATATGCTTCCGATGTTTTTAACAATGGCGGGTTATACCGGTGCCATGATTGGTGCCATGCAATTAGTAAGTGCCTATAGAGCAAGCCGGGGGAAAGCAAGTAAGAAACGGTTATTCACTTATGTGCAATTAACGGCTTTATTGGTTGCAGTTGTATCATCTTTATTTGCGTTAGGCATTACGTACCTCATTAATAAACCTAGTGGAGACCTATTCTTAGAATTATTTGGACACCAGGTCTTAAATTATATCGTTTGTTTTAACTTTACAGCTGTTTTCGTCTTTTTAGTTGGTGAAGCCGGAATGGTATTAAATTTACCGATTTTATTAATTCAAACATTAGCAAATGGTGTTACGGTTACTCGTGATATGATGTATCTGCCATATGAATGGATGAGCCACATTTCTCCAATGTATTATTCTGTTCAGGCATACTTTGCGAGCCTTTATGGAAGCATCAGCCCTGCACCATTTATTTGGTCAATGGCTGCTATTGGCGCAGCTGCATTGCTGCTGAACATTCTAATAGTTGCATTCGTTCATAAAACAGAGCCTGTTGAAAACACAGAAGATGCCCTTGAATCAGAAGGATTACAGAATACAACTGAAGTCACTGCTTAGTTTTTGCTATAATAAAGAGATCATTTTTCTTGAAGGAGCAAAAATCATGTCCGTTCAAATTTTTATTTTGAGCAAGCTAATGAAAGAAAACACCTATCCATATAAATTAAAAAAACAGCTCTCGGAACCAATTCCCCTGGATCAGCTTGGCGGACTAACAGAGAGTAAGCTATATTACCATTTTGATTCTTTAGCCAAAAAAGGTTTAATTGAGACTGTTGAGATCATCAAAGAAGAAAATCGTCCTGATAAGCATGTATTTTCCATTACAGCTAAAGGCCGTGAAGAGCTGCCTAAATTAATTTACAGTCTATTTAAAAACGCTGATGATATTAAAGGCATGACGGTAGGCTTAGTCAACTTAAAATATGTTGAGCGAGATGAAGTCGTAAACATTCTCAAAAAAAGATTAGAAAAGGTTAAAGGGCATTGGGAAGAAATTAAAGGAATTGAAGCACAGCTGCAGGTCAGCAAAGAGAATGAATGGTTCGTTGATTTTATGAGCAACTATATTTCATCTCAAAATGAGTCCAGCATCCATTGGCTTGAAAAACTGATTAACACAATAAAACGAGATGAGAATTAAAAAGGAGGCGAGCTTCATTGAAAAGTGAAGCTCGCCTTCTTTGTGTTATAAAGGGCAGTATTTCGAGACAGCGGGTAATCTTGATTTTTCTGTGAACAAATTTCTTTGAATGTCCAAAATAAAGCTTCTGGTTAAGTCTTTCAATTTTACAAAGGAAATTATTTTTAATATTCTTTAAATATAGAAGATAAGGAGGAGATACAATGTATGAAATTTTAATTGTTGGTGCTGGCCCATCTGGTGCAAGTGCTGCAATTTTTGCAGCGAAGGCAGGAAAAAAGGTACTTGTGATTGACGATGACAAAGGTGTTACAAAGCGTGCCTGGGTTGAAAATCATTACGGTGTATCTGAAATCTCCGGACCAGATCTTGTACAGCAGGGGAAGAAGCAGGCAGAAAAGTTTGGTGCGGAGTTTGTTCAGGGAACTGTTGAGTCTATTAATGGCGGAGACTCTGGATTCGTAGTTAAAACAGATCAAGCTTTATATGAGGCAAAACATATCATCCTTGCAACAGGCTTTATGGCCGATTTAGCAGAGGAAGCAGGCATCACAACAAAGGAAGGTACAGAGCCGCGCGTAAAAACCATCATTAATACAGATGAAGCTGGGAAAACAAATGTTAGAGGCATTTGGGCTGCCGGAACAGTTGCTGGTGTCAGTGTACATACCATTGTGACTGCAGGGGATGGAGCAAAAGTGGCAATTAACGTAATCAGCGAACTAAATGGTGAACGCTATGTAGATCATGATGTATTGAAGGGATAAGATATTTAGGAAAAGCAGCTGGAGAGCTGAGCATTTTAAGCGCAGCCTCCAGCTGTTTTTTGTGTGAAAATCAAGCTATATGCTTTGCTCTTGTGTGCTGTAAATCTCTTTGGACTCCTTCCACAATACTTTTTGTAAAAGAAGAGCAGCTAATCCCACAAAAGTACAAATTACTCCAATGATTAAAAAGATCGTGCCAGGTCCCCATTTCTGCACGAGCATGCCGCCAATTAACGGTGCAATCACCACGGTCATGCTTGATATGGAGTTGCTGATGCCAGATACCCGGCCAATGCTCTTTTCCGTCGTATGTTTTTGAATAATGTACTGAAACCCGATGGAGTAGAGACCTACACCGAGACCGATGAAAATTCCTAATAATACAGGCAGCCACATAGCAAAACCTTCTGTTAAGAAACCAAATCCGCCAAATCCAGCTCCGATAAATAAGATACTGCCTCCAAGAAGGGTTCCATAGGAACGGAAATGCTCGAACCGATTTAAAAACAACATCATCATCAATGCGCCAAAACCGGAAGAAGCGAAGATCCAGCCGATAAGCTCTGGCCGTTCCGGTGCGTAAACCCGGAGCCAGGTTGTAAACTGGACATCAATCATTTGGATAAAGCTTAGTCCGATAAACGATAGTAAAAAGCTGACTTTGAGAATGCGGCTTCTAAAAATAAAACCCCATCCTTCCTTCCAAGACTGCCAGAAGGAAGCCGGAAGTGCGGAAGCATCATCTGTTTCATTATGGTCTGCAGATGTATGAGTAATTTTCTTGTTTTTTACAAGTGTCATTAATATGACGCTGGAGATAAAAAAGGCAATTGCGTTTAAAAGAATACAAACCTGCGGGGAGGTAGCACCAGCCAATATTCCGCCCAGAAGTGGAGCGATGATCTTAGAAAGCTGCATAACCATCCCGTTTAAAGATACAGCTTTAATCAGCTGCTGTTCTGGGACAACATGCTTTATCAGGCTTTGCTGTGCTGGAAAGTGAACGACGTTAACCGTAGAGCGCAGGCTGATTAAAAGTAAGGCAATCCATGGACTTGCAGCCCATAACAATAAAAGGGTCAGCAATGCTGTTAATAAATCAGAAACAAGCATGAGTTTCACTTTGTTCATTTTATCCGCAAGGACACCTGTAAATTGGCTTAATATAGCTTGAGGCAAGGCAACCGCGACAGGAATAAATGCGATTACGATTGGTTCTGCCTGCCAAAGGTAGCCAAACATGATCATAAGTGCTACCGAATCAAAGTAGTTGCCCATAATGGATACGGAATAAGAAGCGAAAATTCTCATGAAAATCGAATTGCGCCATATACTGTTATTTGTTTTGTTTTTCTCTGACATCTTATCACCTTTTCTCATTGAGATTTCTATCTCAACTATAGAGGCGGTATGTCAGAGGAGTATCATCGATCTCCGATTTTCTTATCAAGAATTTCTTTTAAGACTGCAACAGCTTCTTCTGCCTGCTGCTCTGGAATAAGCATAGAACGCATAGTCAAAATTTGTATATAGAGCATCGGATCATCCACGAAATTATTAAGAAGGAATAGCGAAATATCTGTTGCATAGTAAAGATGTGAGGTGAAATGACTCTGCTTAATAATGTCAAATCCATTTTCGACTTTTAAACGGCCCTTCTCTATATGTCCAGATTTAATTAGATAGCTGCCCTCCAGAATGTTGAAAATGCCCATTTCTCTTTTATACGGCCGATCCTCAAAAAAACGCTTCAGGATAGAAATCAATCTCTTAATATCTTGTTTGTTATCTTCACAAATAGCGATCGTTAATTGCATGGTCATGAGAAAAGGAAAATACCCATGCTCTGGATCCATAATCTTTGGTTCAATCCCAGGAATTTTTTCTATATGAAGTTTGGCTGCTGTAAAGTCTTTGCTCATGATATAAGCAGTGAGCAGGCCAAGAGTTTTCGCTTCAAGCATGGTGCTGCCTGAGAACATATTTTTTTGAATAGCAGTTTTATTATAATGCAGTGTTCTTTGGTAATCATGGGATAATGTTTGAAATATATTGATAAGAAAATAAAGGTTATCGTCTATGTTTGAATGATCATCAATAAGGCTCCAAATGTCGCCCTTCATAAAAGCAATAATTTTATGAAAATGTGATGGGATGGCAATTCCCAGTTCTGATTGCTGAATGATTTTTTCAATTGCTTCTCCATGTCCGTATAAGTGATATATACTTAGCAGCCGCTGAGATAACATTTGAAAATCCTCATCATTGCTTAGAGCAAAGGTTTTTTCAGCTTTTTTACAATTGAGCTGGTAGCCAAAGCCTTTTATCGTTTCGATTTTCAGATCATTTTCCCAAGGCTTTATTTTTTTTCGCAGGCGATAGATATGATCATCCACCGTCCTGTCAGAAGGCATTTCCATCGGCCATACAGCATCGAGCAGCTGTTCTCTTGTAAAAGGCTGATTGGCATGGTCATATAAAAATTGTAATAAATAAAATTCCTTGCGCAGCAAGTGTATGTGCTGATTTTCCTTTTTAACACAATAATTTGATAACTGAAACTGTAACTGTATCATGTTAAAACTCCGTTTCTAGTATTTCTTTTACAATACCTCTATCTGTTCTGTACGGCAACGGGTTTCGATTGAAAATTAGATTGCTCAACTGGTTCTGCACTATGTTAAGATAAGAAGTAAATTTATAGGAGAGAAGGATTATAGTTGAAGAACTTGTCAACGTTTTTGTTGCTAACAGGTGTGATGGCGATATGGGGATTTAACGTTTCCATTATAAAAGTATTGGTGGGCAGCTTTTCGCCAATTACAATTACGTCATTAAGGATTTTAACAGCAGGCATTACTGTGTTTTTGATTTTGTTTCTGTTAAAAAAACTGAGAGGCCCAAGTGGAAAAGAATTGGTCTACATACTGTTTGCTGGCCTGTTAAATGTTGTTGCCCATCATGCTTTTTTATCGATCGGTTTAACAGAAACTTCTGCTACTAATGGAGGTCTTATTTTAGGAGCAGGTCCATTATTGACGGCTATATTTTCAACGGTCATATTAAAAAATCGTCCCACCTTTATCCAAGTGTGCGGATTTTTGCTTGGAGGCACTGGCGTAACATTTATTGTTCTGTCAGGCGGTGAAGGAATCTCCAGTTTATCAATCGGTGACTTCTATGTGTTTCTGTCTATTTTGGCACAGGCATTCAGTTTTATATTAATAAGCAAGGCATCAAAGACCATGGATGCCCGTCTTTTGACAGGTTATATGCTTGTGTGGGGAGCCATTATTTTATTTGTCATCAGTCTTATTGTCGAGCCAAGAGGACTTTCTGAAATTTCCTCTGCTCCAGGATATGTTTGGCTATTATTCTTTATTTCTGCCATTCTTGCTACCGGTGTTGGTCATATGGTTTATAACTCGGCGATCAGCAGGGTTGGACCAGCGGAAGCATCCATTTTCTTAAACTTAAATACTTTCTTTGCGCTTGCAGGATCTGCTTTATTTTTAGGTGAGGTGATTACAATATCTCATCTCCTGGGCCTAGTTTTAATTGTCAGCGGTGTGCTCTTTGGATCAGGGGCTTTAGAACAGATTCTTTCTAAGCGAAAGCATAAGACACAAACGATGTAGAAGCCAAAAAACGAGATACCTTATATGGGAATCTCGTTTTTTATTATCAAGATAAAATGGTTTAATACCCTTTTTTATAGTCAACTAAGTTAATAGACGGATCCTCGCCAGCAAGGTATTGCTTTAAATTTGGCAGAAAAATATCCCTGATTAGGCGCTGATCATAATGTTCCGTTGAGCCGGCTGTATGTGGTGTAATAATGACATTATCCAGCTCCCATAAGGGGCTGTTTTCGTCTAAAGGTTCCTTTTCAAATACATCCAGGCCAGCTCCAGCAATTTTCTTATCCCTTAGTGCTTCAATGAGGGCCTGTTCGTCAGCGATTTCTCCACGACCGATATTAATAAAGAAGGATGAAGGTTTCATCAGCGAGAATTGCTTAGCACCAAAAAGGTGCTTTGTCTCGTCGGTAAGAGGCAAAGTAACGGCTATGTAGTCACATTTGGGCAGAATTTCATCTATTTCTTGAGCAGTATACATTTCATCTGCATACGGATCTGATTTGCCGGAGAAACGGACACCAATGACATGCATGCCGAATGCTTTCGCAATTTTGGCTGTTTCCTTTCCGATTGCTCCAAATCCAAAAATACCAATCGTTTTGCCATGGATTTCAAGGTTAATATCAGCATGATGCCATTTTTTTTGCTGCTGATTTTTTACATACTGATCAATTTTTCGAGTGAGAGCAAGCATAAGGGCAAAAATGGTTTCAGAAATAGGATAAGCGTGCACGCCAGCAGCACTTGTCAGTTTAATATTATGGGAAGAAAGGACAGAGAGAGGCATATAATTAACGCCAGCGCTCCATGATTGGATCCACTTGAGCTTAAGATTGTCACCCTCCAGTAATTCTGCAATCCCCTTTTTCCAGCCTGCAATTATTTCGGCGTCCTGTAAATGGTCCTGCCAAATTTGAGGTTCTTTTCCAACGATTAATTCCCAGTCAGGTACAGCTTCCTGTATGTCTTGGATATATGATTCATGTATAGAATGTGTAATGATCATTTTTCTTTTCGTCATTGAAAAAACCTCCTGTGCTTTTTCTTATAATCATAGCAAACTTTCGAGATGAACAAAAATTCAAAGTTTTAAGGCAATAGGTTTAGAAGAGAAGAGCAAAAGAAAAAACGGAAAAATAATTTCCGTTTGAACGTGCACTTACTTTATTTCAAATCCTATTAATCTTGCCTGCTTATCTGCTCCTAAGGAAGCATCATTCGGAAAGGTAATGACTGAACTAACATATTCCCAGCGGATTAATAGGTTTGTTGTGCATTCCTCTTCTTTTTGCTTTTCTTTTGGTATATCTGTTCCATCTTCTTCCTTGATCTTTGTACGTTTGTAACAAGGATTTTCAACCCAAATCCCCATGCTCTCTGTTTTCACGAGTTTGACCAAGTACCATTCATCTGGTTCATAAATGCCTGTGACAGGTCCTGTTAAATAGTCAGGCAAGTTTTTAAATTTCACTTGGACCTTTTGGTTAATAAATCCATCTAAAAACATAAAGGAACCTCTCCTAACAATGATGTTTGTATTACTGTTCCTTTTTTGAATAAAGATAAACTTTTTCGTTATTAAAAAATGGCTGGACAAACTATAATAAGATTTCAAATATACAAATGTCATAGTGTTGGCTGTTTAAACAAGCCCGTTGCATTGCGCTGCGGACCCTGTTTTTTCGTGGGATCACAAGCTGGGTCTCCTCGTTGCAGGCTCCTGCGGGGCCTCACCCTTTCCTCTATTGCCCACAGGAGTCGAGGGTCCTCCGCTCCATTTCACTCAAGTTTATAAAAAAATAAAAAAACAGGATGATTAAAAAAGTCACTTTCTAATCATTCTGTTCTATGGTGTGTTGAATACTTATGATCCAACATCAAATTTATTATTCATCTACATATTTCCCATGCTCCGGAATGGCGATAGAGTCGAAGTCTTGAACGAGTTTGTGCAGGTTTTCTTCCAGTTCAGCTGCCGCCATTGGAATGCCATGACCTGTAATGGCAACATAGGGATCCAGTTTCTGCAGTGTTTGTACCGACGAGCGAGCAGCGTCCCAGTCTGTTGTTAAGTATTTTGGCGGACCGCTTATCTCCTGTTCCTGTGTCAATACTTTGTAAAGTGATTCTTGTTTAACTGTTACAAATGCATCTCCAGCGATTAAGGTATTATCATTTTCTCTAAAGAGGGAAATATGTCCTGGTGTATGTCCTGGTGTATGAATCCATTTCCATTCTGGCATTGAAGGAACAGTACCATCAGCTGGCAGTGATTGAACATGTGCGCCAAGATCTATGCCTTCATGAGGAAATAATGGAGAAATTTTTGCAATTAAACCGCCTTCTACTGATGGATCTGGTTCAGGATAATCTTTCTGTCCTGTTAAGTAGGGGATTTCCAATTCGTGTGCAAATACAGGCACATTCCATTTCTCTACAAGGTCTATAATGGCTCCTACATGATCAAAATGTCCATGTGTTAGAATAATCGCCTTTGGTTTTGCTCCTTTTCCAAAGAGCTCCTCTGCAGCTTCAATAATTTTTTCTTCTGATTTAGGCATGCCGGCATCTACTAATACCCATTCCCCTGCAGCTGTATTTGTCGCAACAAAACATACATTGACGATCTGAACGGTAAAAGCATATACACCATCTGCAGCATTTTGTATCATTCCGCTTGTTGAAGAGGTGACAGGCATATATCGTTCAGTTGAAGAATTTTCATGCATTTAACTCAGCTCCTTTGCCACATATCATTTAAGAGAGTTTACCCTCAATGCAGAAGAACTATTCATAAGAAAGAGTAGAAGCAAAAAAGGCTCTGCAAAATGCAGAGCCTCAGATAAGATAAGTCAAGTTTTTTTATAGCTGAGTCATACTATTAATTTATCGAAATTAACCTTACATGGTTCTTATGAAAGAAATTCATGCGGATTTAAGCCAAGCTCCATGCAAATTTCAGTGACTGCCTGTTTTTCATTTGGATCAAAGTGGCCGTCTGCATAGCCGATCGCAATACAGTAGCGGGCAACTAAACGGGCTATTTCCGGTTTTGAACGGACACGGCCAACCGCTTTAAATGCCTCTGCACGGCCGATAATCGGATCCATTTCAATTTTTTGCACGAACATATTGAATTGCTGAACGACCTTATTCGTTTCAAAAACTCTCAGCTCTTGGCTCTGGTGAATAAATTCCATCATCTTTTGACGCTCACTAGGATCTAAGCGGCCATCAGCCATGCCGACAAGGGCACAGGAAGCAACAACCGCATCAAGGACATCCTGACTTTTATAACGTGCAAATAAAGCTTGTGCTTTATTCTTTTGATCGTTCGCCCATTGTGCATAATCCGTTTGATTTGGAGACCAATTATTTCCGCACTGATTACAGGAGAATTTCAGCTGGTTTTTCCCGATAAAACCGCCAAGCAGACCAATTGGTCCTAATATAAGTCCGCCAATCGCTGCCTTTCCAAGGCCGAACCCTTTTTCACCAGTTCTTACATTTGTGGAGCCGCAGCGTGTACAGCTGACATTATCACCATAATTGGATGAAGGCTGAAGGTGGTGTGTCGGCTGTGTTGCTGATTCGTATCCAGGCTGTGAGTAGGACGGCTGATTGTACGAAGTGCTGCTGTTATAGTTAGGCTGACCGAAAGCTGGCTGACTTTGATTCTGGTAGGATGGCTGCTGGCTATATGTGTTTTGCTGATAGGACGGCTGCTGATAAGATGGCTGTGCTGGCGGAGCCTGGAATGAAGGCTGAAAATTACCTCCTTGTGGCTGTGCAGGTGCAGGCTCGTCGTCTACATCAATGCCGAAATTGCGGCACAGGGCAGCAAGTCCTCCTTGGAAGCCTGCTCCAGTTGCATTAAACTTCCATTCTCCATTATGACGGTATAACTCCGCCGCTACGATTGCTGTTTCCACAGTGAATTCCCGGCCAAGATCAAAGCGGAGCAATTCTTCATTTGTAAAAGCATTAAAAATGCGTACATATGCGTTTTGAATTTGTCCAAAATTTTGCCCCTTCATTTGGGCGTCATGAATCGTAATCGAAAATGAAATTTTTTCAATTGATGCCGGGACTTGATTCAAATCAATTTTAATTTGCTCATCATCCTGATGGCCGGCACCAGTCCTATTATCACCAGTGTATATAACAGAACCATTGCCTCCATTAGGATTATTATAAAAGACAAAATCGAGATCACTATGTACTTTACCGGCACCATTGGTCAGGAAGGCGGAAGCATCCAGGTCATAGTTTGCAGGACCGCCGCTTACATCCCAGCCCAGGCCTGCGACAACCACTTGTAAGCCTGGATTTGATTTCGTAAGATCTACTTTTTGCCCTTTCCTTAGACGAACACCCATTCATCATTCTCCCCTTTGTCTTCATATGTAAGTTTTGAACATTCTGACATTCTGAGATTCATATAATCTTACTATTATTATAAGGCAATTTTATAAATGATGGAAATCACAAGGGTAATGATTTTGAATTTACAAAAATATACTATTTTTTTAACACGCTCTTCACAATAACAGGATAGAATGAGCCTTGTGAATGACAAGTGAATAGACCGGTTATGAAAATGAGAAGCCATAAAAACATGGAGATGATCCCGATCCCTCCATCTGTTTTTATGGCTTTTTTTAAAAGTGTATGGTCTATCCTACCGAAACTAAATGGCTGGGAGGATTAATATGACGGATCAGCAACAGCAATTTCTGAAAAACATGAAAGAAGAGCGGGTGATCGCGGCTATTAAGGATCCAAAATCATTGGATTACTTCTTAACTCGTGATATCCATACTGCATTTTTGTTAATGGGAAACATCAGTGTTATTAAAAGGTATGTTGACTTGCTTAAATATCACAACAGACTCGTTTTTCTCCATTTAGAAAAGATACCGGGCATTAGTCAGGATAAGGAAGGCCTGCGCTTTATTTCAAAATTCATTCAACCGACTGGGATTGTAGCAACCAAACCATCACTGATTAAAATAGCCAAACAAGAAGGTTTGGTTGCCATTCAAAGATTGTTCCTCATTGATTCGGAAGCAGTTGAAAACGGTTTAAAAGTAAGTAGAGAGATCAAGCCAGATGCATTGGAACTTATGCCCGGGCTTCTTCCTGGGATTGTGAAAAGTATAAAGGAAGAAACAGATATCCCTCTTATTACAGGCGGGCTTATACATTATAGAAGCCAAATCCAAGATGCAATAGAAAGCGGGGCGATGGCAGCCTCTACAGGGAAACAGCAGTTATGGAGGGTTTATAAATCGGAGGAAAAGGTGGTGCTTTCATGAAAGCAGTGCAGCTAAAGGATATTCGAAAGTCCTATGGTCAAAATCCTGAAGTGCTGAAAGGAATCAATGCAGCAATCGAGCCTGGAGAATTTTTTGTATTAGTTGGACCTTCGGGCTGTGGGAAAAGTACAATGCTGCGTATCATTGCCGGTCTTGAAGAGGTGTCGGAAGGAGAGTTGATCATTGGTTCGGAAACAGCGAATAGACTGCGTCCAAATGAAAGAGATTTATCCATGGTCTTTCAAAACTATGCTCTATTTCCGCATTTGACAGTAGAGCAAAATATTATGTTTGGCTTACATGTAAAGAAAATAGCCAAATCAGAGCAGATCAAACGCTGTAAGGAAGCAGCAGAGATGCTTGGGATATCTGACTATTTAAAGCGCAAACCGAAGGAATTATCAGGCGGACAAAGGCAGCGTGTTGCCTTGGCAAGAGCCATTGTAACACATGCACCTATTTGTTTGATGGACGAGCCGCTTTCGAACTTAGATGCAAAGCTCCGTGCGAGAATGCGTTCAGAAATACGGCAAATTCAGCGGAAGCTAGGCATTACCATGATTTATGTTACCCATGATCAGACAGAGGCTATGACAATGGCTGATCGGATGATGATCTTAAACCATGGCGAGGTACAGCAAGTTGGAAAGCCCCTCGATATTTATAATAACCCGCAAAATACATTTGTTGCGTCTTTTATTGGCTCTCCGCCAATGAACTTAACCGCTGCACATGTGAATAAAGGCAAGCTGCAGATCGCAAACAAGTGGAACATAAAGGTCGATGGTTATCAAGATGGAGAAGTCATTATAGGTGTAAGGCCAGAAGCCATACTGCCTGCTAATGATGGGCTTCCTGCTGCAGATGTTAAAGTGGCCAATGTTGAAGTCCTTGGAACGGAGACACTAGTATCTTTTGAATTAGAAGGAAACAAACAATGGATTGCTAAGTGGCCCGGTCAATGGAGCGCTGAAATAGGGGAAATCCTCCAGGTTTCGATTGATCATAACAAAATCGAATTATTTGATGCGGTTACAGGAGAACGTTTGGAGGAAACTCACTCCAAAAAAGTGCTGGAGGTTGTATTATGAGTCTTCCGCAGGCACAGCAGGAAACACAGTCATTTGTGAAGCAGAGATGGCTGGGAAATTCGAGGAGATTTGCTTCCCTTTTAGAAGGGCTTCTCTATTTATTGCCTTCCATTTTGTTATTTACGGTGTTTTTATTTTATTCACTAATGAAGACTTTGTACTTAAGCTTTTTTTACTCAGATGCTCAGGGTGTGCCACTTTCATTTGCTGGTTTTGATCATTTTGTACAATTGTTTTCCTCATCAAGCTTTATGACAAGTATGAAAGCTACTTTATTGTTTGTTCTCTATACTGTGCCGCCAGGAATTATATTAGCGTTAGCTTTGGCTTTGTTAGCAAATGAAAAGCTGCGCGGCATTGGGTTTTTCAGGACTATTTTTTCATCGACAATGGGAATGAGTGTTGCCGCATCTTCTGTTATTTGGATGTTTATGTATAATCCAGCGATTGGGATCGCAAACCGTTTTCTTACCTGGGCTGGCTTGTCAGAAATTCAATGGCTGCTTGATCCTGGTTGGGCGTTAATTTCCGTTTCCATTGCAACAATCTGGATGAATACCGGCTTCACCTTTATGATTCTGCTGGGCGGATTGCAGAATATTGATAGCCAGCTTTATGAAAGTGCGAAAATAGCAGGTGTCAGCCGGTTTTATTCATTGAGAAAAATAACGTTGCCAATGCTTTCACCCACATTGTTTTTCGTCATTACAGTATCAATGATTAACGCCTTTCAAACGTTTGGACAGATTGATATTTTAACGAAGGGCGGACCGATGGAAACGACCAATGTTATTGTGTATGCGATTTATAAGGATGCTTTTATAAATTACAATGTTGGTTCAGCAAGTGCCCAGGCAGTTTTGCTCTTTTTCGGTATTCTGATTGTCACTCTAATCCAATTTAAGCTAGGTGAGAGGAAGGTGCATTACCAATGAGCTGGGGCCAAAAGCTTTTCACCTATGCTTTGCTTCTGATCGCTGCGGCCATTATGTTTTTCCCGATTATCTATGCCTTTTTAATCAGCTTTATGCAAGGCGGAGAAGTGCTGCAAGGGAATCTATGGCCAGAAGAATTTACATTAGCCAATTATATTAATGCATTTGAGAAAGTGCCGCTGTTAACTTACTTGTTTAATAGCCTGATTGTTTCATTTCTTATTATGCTTGGTCAGGTGATTTTTTCTAGTTTAGCAGCCTTTGCCTTCGTGTTCATTCCCTTTAAAGGGAGAAACGTTTTATTTTTTATCTTTATTTCAACCATGATGATTCCTTGGGAAGCAACGATGGTACCTAACTTCCAGACTGTTCAGATGCTCGGCTGGCTCAATAGCTACACAGGCCTGACGGTTCCATTCTTTGCAATGGCATTTGGAACATTTCTGCTGAGACAGCAGTTTAAAACGATTCCAAAAGAGCTATATGAAGCCTCGCAGGTTGCGGGGATCAGCAATTTCCGCTTCTTTCGTTCAGTTGTAATGCCTGTCTCTAAGACAAGCTTGGTGACGCTTGGGATGTATTGCTTCCTAACTGCATGGAATATGTATTTGTGGCCATTGCTCGTAACAAACGACGAGCAAGTGCGCACCGTGCAGATTGGCCTGAAGCAAATGCAATCTCAAGAAATTTCAACAGAATGGGGGGTGGTGATGGCTGGTGTAGTAATGGTAATTTTACCGACATTATTGCTTTTATTCCTAGGACAAAAAAGATTGCAGGAAGGGTTAACAAAGGGAGCTTTAAAGTGATCAGTTTTTTTATATAAAACTAATAAGATAGGAGTTTTTAACATGAAAAAAAGATGGTTATTTATGCTTTTATTGGCAATTTCTATGGTGATTTCTGCATGTTCTGGTGAATCTGCAGGGAATGAGGCAGAAGCAGAGAGTGATACGGAAACGGAAGCTGGATCTGAAGAGAAAACAGAGGTTGTATTCTGGCATGCTATGAGCGGTGAGCTTGAAGGAGCTGTTCAGAAAATAGCAGACGATTTTAATGCCTCACAAGAAGAGATTGAAGTAAAACCTGTTTTCCAAGGCACATACGAAGAAGCAATCACAAAGTTTAATACTGTTGCGGGTACAGAGGATGCACCAACTATTATGCAGACTTTTGAAGTTGGAACAAAATATATGATAGACTCTGGTAAAATACAGCCAGTACAAAAGTTCATCGATGAAGAAGGCTACGATACCTCTCAATGGGAAGAAAATATTACAAACTATTATGCAGTAGATGGCGTACAATATTCGATGCCGTTTAACTCATCAACACCAGTGTTGGTTTATAACAAAGATGCTTTTGAGGAAGCTGGACTTGACCCGGAAAAGGCTCCTGCTACATACGATGAGTTAAAGGATGCAGCAAAGAAATTAACGAATGGCGATCAGGTCGGTTTCTCTATCTTGAATTATGGCTGGTTCTTTGAAGAGCTTCTGGCTGCGCAAGGCGGTTTGTTTGTAAATGAAGATAACGGACGTGCTGGAAATGCAACAGAAGCGGTATTTAACAGTGAAGAAGGCTTAAAGGTTTTTGAATTAATCAGTGACATGTATAATGAGGGTACTTTCTACAATACAGGACAAGTTTGGGACGATATGCGTGCTGCTTTCCAATCTGGAAAAATTGCCATGTATATTGATTCTTCAGCGGGAATTAGAGCAATGGTCGATAACTCTCCATTTGAAGTTGGTGCTTCTTACTTGCCTGTACCAGACGAAGCTAACCGTCAAGGGGTTATTATTGGCGGTGCATCTCTTTGGATGACAAGCGATATTGAAGAGGAAAAACAGCAGGCTGCATGGGAGTTTATGAAATATGTAACAACTCCAGAAGTACAGGCTGAGTGGCATTTGCAGTCAGGTTACTTTGCCATTAACCCTGCGGCATATGAAGAGGACATCGTTCAAGAAGAGTGGGAAAAGTATCCGCAATTAAAAGTAACTGTTGATCAGCTGAAAGATACGAAACCATCTACAGCTACACAAGGTGCTTTAATATCAGTATTCCCAGAAGCTCGTCAAAAGGTTGTAAGTGCAATGGAGAGTTTATATCAAGGGGTGGATCCTAAGGAAGCACTTGACCGTGCTGTGGAAGAAACCAATCAGGCTTTGGAGGCTGCTGCCAAAAAAAGCGGGAATTAATAAGGCTTTAGCTAATAACATAAATACAGATGCAATAAAGAAATACAATCAGGCCGATGACAGGGAGGAAATTCATGTGACTAAGCAAGCTTCTGTTTTTGCCCATCGTGGTGTAAGTGGTGATTATCCTGAAAATACAATGGAGGCTTTTGAAGCTGCGTTGCGATCAGGGGTTGCAGGGATCGAATTGGATGTCCAGCTCACAAAAGATGGTGAGCTTGCCGTTATACATGATGAGCAGATTGATCGAACAACTGATGGAATCGGTTATATTAAAGAATTCTCATACGATCAGTTAAAAAGGTTTGATGCAGGAAGCTGGTTTTCATCAAAATTTGAAGGCTCATCCATTCCAACCTTAAAAAACGTCTTTGACTGGGCTGTTATGCCAGGGAATGATTTAACCATCAATATTGAGCTGAAAAATGATCAGCTTCCCTATGAAGGCATGGAAGAGAAGGTTCTTGATTTAATAGAGCAGTATAAATTGGAAGAGCGGATCATCATTTCTTCTTTTAATCCAGAAAGCTTAAAGAAGGTTCGCTCACTTCAGAAAACGATTGAAATAGGTTACTTAATTATAGGCATTCCAGAGAATGCGGTTGAGACGGCCAAAAAGATTGGAGCGAACGCAATCCATTGTCAGCCAGAGTTTGCACTCTCTTCATTTGGTCAGGAGGCAATAGAAAAAGGTTTTCCATTGCGGGTATATACAGTTAATGATCCGCACGAACAAAATCCGCTTCTTGAAGCTGGCGTTGAAGTCATAATGAGTGATTTTCCAGAACGTTTTATGAATAATTAATGTAGACGGGTGCGAGTAGATCGCATCCGTTTTTTAATTTAATTAATACATAAAGGCATCTTGGCGACGCAAGTGTTACGTGGTCAATATAAGGCATTTGATAGGAAAAGGAGGAAATTTGATAGGAAAACTGGAAACTTTGATAGGAAATTGAAAGAGTTTGATAGGAAACTGAAGAAGTTTGATAGGAAACTCATAAATTTTGATAGGAACTGTCAAAACTGAATGTAAAAGAAGATTCTGCACCTCTTTTATACCAATGGGCGAACCCAAATAGCTTAAATGAAGAACAAAAAAGGAATACTAAGTTAAAAAGGGTTACGAAAGGTGGATTCTATGATTGATTTTGTAAATAGTTCCACAGAAGAAGTGGCCAAGCAGCTGCTTGGCAAAAAACTAATTCATAGAATTGGAACAAAGGTTTATAGCGGTTATATTACAGAAACCGAAGCCTATGTGGGTGTTGCTGATGAGGCATGCCACACCTTCGGGGGAAGGCGTACGCCGAAAGTAACCTCTATGTACCAAATAGGCGGTAGTATCTACATATACACCATGCATACTCATCATATGTTAAACATTGTGACAAAGGAAGAAGAAGATCCCCAGGCTGTTTTAATAAGAGCCATTGAACCAGCAGAAGGAATAGAACACATGGAGAGAAATAGAAATCATACCGGAGTACAAGTCAGCAATGGCCCTGGGAAACTAACAAAAGCAATGGAGATCACAAAAGCATTAGATGGTCAGTACATAGGCAATTGCGAATTATATATTCATGAGACAGATAAAAAAACACCATTAGAAATCGCTGAGTCTCCTCGTATTGGTATTCCAAATAAGGGAATATGGACTTCGGCGCTGCTTCGATATTATGTAAAAGGCAACCCTTTTGTCTCAGGACTGCCGAAAAAGGAATGGGATAACAGGAATTATGGCTGGTCATAAGAAAACTTCATCTATTAGCAGCTGCATTGAATTTTCTCCACACTGCTTTTGAGAGCATAAAAAAGAAGGTAATCCCTCGGCAGTAGCAGAG
The DNA here is from genome assembly GCF_018582665.1 of Cytobacillus gottheilii. Classification (NCBI taxonomy): domain Bacteria; kingdom Bacillati; phylum Bacillota; class Bacilli; order Caryophanales; family Bacillaceae; genus Cytobacillus; species Cytobacillus gottheilii. The sequence goes on from NZ_CP071709.1 coordinate 719,815, forward strand.
TGTTACCTTCTTTTTAAATGCAGCGCAATTATTTTAACTTAAAAGAACTCTTCAGTGAAACAATTCTGTTAAACACAATGTTTCCTGGTGCAGTGTGTTTTGGATCAACATTGAAATAGCCATGGCGGAAGAATTGGAATTTGTCCTGTGGCTGAACATTTTCCATATTCGGTTCAATATATCCTTTAATAATTTCGATTGAATTTGGATTAATATAATCAAGGAACGTTTTATCTTCGCCTTCTTCTTCAGCTGCTTTCATCACTTCGTCGAGAACAAGCGGCTCGTACAAACGAAATTCTGCAGGGATTGCACTGTTTGCATCGACCCAGTGAATTGTTCCTTTTACTTTACGGCCAGTAAAGCCAGTTCCGCTTTTTGTTTCAGGATCGTATGTGCAATGGATTTCAACGACATTTCCCTCGTCATCTTTAATGACATCATGGCATTTAATAAAATATGCGTGCTTTAAGCGCACTTCATTGCCAGGGAAGAGACGGAAGTACTTTTTCGGAGGATCCTCCATAAAGTCATCCTGTTCGATGTATATTTCTCGTGAAAATGGAACTTGGCGCATGCCCATTTCCGGATTTTCAGGATTGATTTCAGCTTCAAGCATTTCACTTTCGCCTTCAGGGTAGTTTGTAATCACAACCTTCAATGGACGAAGGACTCCCATCGTACGAGGAGATTTTAATTTTAAATCCTCACGCACATAATGCTCTAGCATAGCCTCATCAACTGCTCCGCTGCCTTTAGATACGCCTGTTTCTTTTACAAACTCTCGAATAGCTTCAGGAGTAAAGCCCTTTCTTCTTAAGCCGGAGATCGTTGGCATACGGGGATCATCCCAGCCATCTGTGATGCCTTCATCTACAAGAAGCTTTAACTTCCGTTTACTCATGACCGTGTTGGTTAAGTTTAAACGGCCAAATTCAATTTGCTGCGGCTGGCTTTCCATTTCACATTCTTGTACCACCCAATTATACAATGGACGCTGATCCTCAAATTCTGTTGTACAAAGCGAGTGTGTGACATCTTCAATGGCATCCTCGAGCGGATGTGCAAAAGCATACATCGGATAGATGCACCATTGATCGCCTGTGTTATGATGGGTAGCATGTGAAATCCGATAAATGACAGGATCTCGCATGTTTAAGTTAGGTGAAGTCATATCAATTTTCGCGCGAAGCACTTTATCTCCATTTTGAAACTCTCCGTTTTTCATGCGCTCAAATAATGATAAGTTTTCTTCAGCCGAACGATTTCGATATGGGCTTTCTTTTCCAGGCTCTGTCAAAGTTCCGCGGTATTCGCGAATTTGCTCTTGGTTTAAGTCGTCTACATACGCTTTGCCTTTATTAATTAATAAAACGGCGCGCTGATACATTTCCTCAAAGTAGTCAGATGCATAGCGGAGGTCGTCCCACTCATAGCCAAGCCATTTGACATCTTCTTGAATAGCGTCGACATATTCCTGATCTTCTTTCAGCGGATTAGTATCATCAAAGCGCAAATTTGTTCTTCCGTTAAAGTCATCTGCCAATCCAAAATTAATAATAATTGATTTTGCATGACCGATATGCAAGTAGCCATTAGGCTCAGGAGGGAATCGGGTAATGACTTTATTGTGTTTCCCGGATTCAAGGTCTCCTTTTATAATGGTTCGAATAAAATTTGAATTATGTTCCAAACTCGGATCAGCCTTTCTATTTAAGTAGTTATCCATATTTTAATGATTATATCGCAAGAAATAAAGCATTCAGCCATTTTTATTTTCAGCTGTCATTCCAAGTTGTCTTTTTCTCTGTACAATATTATATCGAATCAGCGGTTTCGCCGTCCGAATTCCATAGGACCTTTTACTTTCCTTATTATAGACAAAGAAGCCTGGAGAAAAAAGTCCCCAGGCAATGTTTATCCGTGCTTTATGAAAAAATGCTTTTGATTGAATCAATAAGGTTCTTAAAGAAGTCAGACACAGCTTGAAGGAATCCTTTATCTCCAACTGCTTCTTCAATTTTTGATTTTACATCATTAGCTAAGTCCTCGAGCTGGCTTTTAACATTATCAAAATTAATGTTCAGTTCACGCATTCTTTCAAACAAATCGACCAGAAGCTGGCGATCTTCTTCGCTTAATGATACTTCAAGTGTCTTTAGCTGTTCGTCGATGATTTGCTGAATATCTTCTTTTGTCGCCGGGTTTTGTTCAGCGATAGCGGTTTTTATTTCAGTCAGAAGCTCAGATACTTTATCTTGATCAAGTCCTTCTTGTCCAGCCAGTTTTGTCGCCAAACTAAGCTCTTCATTTGCTACCTCAGTACGATCCTGATTAAGGGCAGTGCCATCACCTTGATCGTAAGCTTTGTAAATTCCAACTAATGCAGAATGTCCGCTTACTTTAACAGGAGAGGCGATGTCTACAACTGCATCTTCAATGCCGGCGGTTAAAAGAGCATTTGCATACATTTCATCGGAAACTTCAGTAATATTTTCTGGAGTCACCTGATTAATAACGACACCTTCGCCCGTTTCCTTGCGTGTGATTTTAGCTGAAGAATACATATTAGAGTGAGGATCTCCTTTAATATAATAAACGATGTCCTCACTTGTTACCGTTATTTCTTCCACCATTTCAGGATCATTTATATTTAGCAGGCTGCGTGTTTCTTCTTTTTGAGCTGCTGTTAAGGCTTCGCCATAAACGGCGATCGGCAGGCCAAATTTTTCATTAATACTTTCTTCTTCATTTCCGTTTGCAGCAAAAGCTGTTCCATTTATACTAAAAGCAAGAGATAGGGCTGCAGCTGCAGCCAGCCATTTTTTAAAATTTGTCATGTTAGTAAACTCCTTATTCATAATTTTGAGCTATATCATATAGACGTCTTTGTATGATAAAAGTTTCATTTATCACATATATTGTTGGGAAAAAGGTACGTAAAATCATCCGAACTGTCGTAATTCAGAACCAAAGTGGGTATGATATATATGATTTATACCGCTTCTTTGCTCCTTTCAAACGTTTTAATGAGTATAGACAGTGGTAAAGGAAAATACTATGCGTTCTTTTATATTAAAGCATTTTTTACATAACTTGCAGGGCAATAGTTGGGAATTTTAAATGAATAGAATACTTTTTCTTACTTTTCATCATATGATAATGGTATATTCCTAGAACCTGTCTTTCTAGAAGGACTGCTATCTTTAAAAGGCAAGTATAGGTTTATAGTTTGGGAAAGTGTCTAGCTGCAGGCGCCTAGCCCCTCGAGGTGTCGGGGCTGAACAAGGCGCTTCCGCTTTTCTTCATGTCTAGCTGCAGCGCCTAGCCCCTCGAGGTCTTAAGCCAATCCGTCCAGAAGGTTAAAGAACAACCTTCTTGCCATCTTGTCTTAAGCTTGTCGGGGCTGAACAAGGCGCTTCCGCTTTTCTTAATATGATTGTCTTTGAATTGATAGGGAAATGACATTTATCTTCGTATCTTCTTTGTTAGAATACAAGATATATATGATAAATGAGTCTGTGCGTAAAAAGATGCATAGCGGAGGTTGATGAACACTTGGAAAAGCAATTAATAAAAAAAGTATATTATGAAACATTTATGGATGGTCGTGACGGAGTACACCCTCTTAAAGTCCTTGGTGATATTTATATGGAAGAGCAGAGCAGTGAGGTTCCAGATTTAGCGCAAATTCGGTTTGCACAAGGTGAACTCTACTTTTTGCACAAGGATTATGAGGCAGCCATTTTTAAGTGGGAGAATATCAATAATGAGCTGGAGCCTTGGGCGAAAAAAAACATGGCAGATGCCTATTTTGAGCTTGATTTACTGTCAATGGCCGAGGATATATACAAAACGATTGAAACAGATTCCACGATTTTGAAAATGGAAGTGCTGCTGCAGCTATTTTCCTTATACATACAATGTGGAAAGCTTGAATTAGCAGTTGATACCATTAAGGAAGCTGTTGCCTTAGACCCGGATTATCCAGACGTCACGGAAATTGCCCGTATGTTTTTTGAAAAACATCAGGATTGGAGCAATGCATTGCAGCTTGCTGCAGATGAATCAATTCGCACCAGGGCTGTCAGCTGGTTTGATGTTCTGCAAAGGTATATTGAAGCTGGAAAAACGAAGCAAACTGAACCTAGTTATTATAACGAAGCAATGCTGTCACTATATGAAGTTGATCAAAATAGGTTTGAACAGCTGGCATCTGCTTTATTTCTTCATTATCAGCAAAAAGAAGAGCTTCGGTTTGCATTTTTAAAAGAAATAAATCACATGTTGCTTCATGTAAATGATGCTGATGACTATACATGGAATAGACTCTCAGAACATTATTTGGATGCCTATAAAGAGCTGATCTCTGGTAAATATTTAGTGCGTGAAATAGCTCATCTAATGCCGAATACGTTAAAAGTTTGGTTAAGCATTGCATCCTCAGCACACGCTTTATTGGCAGGTTCCGCTGTGCTGGCATGGCAAGAATTATTTCCATCAGATGTAGATGAAGAGACAATATATCAAGCTGAGAAAACATTAAGCTATACTTTACGTACACAAGATGGACTGCAGTCAGGTTTCGCCTTGTTTGAAAGCCTTATGTCCTGGGCATCTGAAAATGGTGTCTTTATGGGAGAACGGTTTAAATGGATGGTGCAGGAGCTGCTAAATTTGGATGAACAGCATTTGCTTGTTTCCGGAGCAGGAAAAAGTTCAGCAGCTGAATTTCTAGAAGCTATAACATCCTTTCCATTTGCTGGTGAACTTGAAAGCAGTGCAGTGATAATCAAGGACTCAGAAGAAAATAAACTAACAGCTATCATGGATGACAAGATGATTCCGCTGAATTCAATTGAAGAGACGCGAGAATATAGAGGCGGCCTGCAGCAGATGATTGTTGATGCAGAAATGCCAGTTCCGTTTCTTCAGCAGCATCACACGGCTATTATTCATGCAAAAGATCAGCAGCATATCATGGCTAAAAATCTGCAGCAATACTTGCATTTTGCGGATCAGCTGCTTCTTGTAATTGATGTTCGTCATTCAATTACTGAGGAAGAGATTGAGGCTGTTGAAAAAATACAGAATAAAGCTCCCAATTTGCCAGTACATTTCCTCTTACTGCAGGAGGAATTTGGAGTCCAAAATGCGGCAGAGGAAGTTGCTCAAAGAATATACACTAGTTTTCCTAGTGCATCTATCTTTTCGTATTCATTGCATTATCAAGGACAGGATCAAATGGAAGAGCTGGGAGCCTTTATCCGCCAGATGATTAGCGGAAGAAGCCTTGAAGCAGAACGGACAAAAAAAGTGCTCTACTATATAAGGAAATCAATCAATTACCTGCTTGAAAAAAGAAGTGAAAAGGAAAATACATTGGTCGAACAGATCAGCTGGAATGAAGAAATGCAGGCAAAATTAAAAGGCGCTATTCATCAGCTTGAGGACACTGAAGAGGGGAAAGTGCAATCTATAACAGCTGATTTTAACCAGCTGAAGAATGAAATGAAGGATAAAATAACATCTAAGCTCCCTGAACTATTTAGACAATGTTCAGAGCTGATTACGGAAAGCAGCAATTTTGGAAATATACATGTGGAATTAAATGAAGAGATGAACCGGAAAGCCTACCAATTTATCGAACTGGAGGTCTTGCCGGAGTTTCATAATCGTTTTACTGAATGGATCGTCAGCAGTGAAGCTGAATTAGCGGAGAGCCAGCGCTTTCTTGATGATATCGGCGAAGGCTTTAATGATATGTATAATGAAGAAAAGCTGCGGCTGCTATGTGACTTTAAAGTGCTTGAAGACTGGGCGAGAGATGCTGACAGAATGACAAGAGGAACTGTGCGTTTTGAGCATGTGAATATTCTGTTAAAGTTTTCACCTTCACAATTTATATTGAAAAGCGCAGGAAAACTCTTTGGCGGACTGCAAAATAAAACGATGCTTCATAACAGATATAAACAGTTTATAGAGCATGAAGATTATAATGAAGTTACAAATCAGATTTCAGAGCGGTTTATTCAGCCGTTTGATCTTTTCGAACAAGGATTAGAAAGAGATATAAACATATTTTTCAGGCAGCCGTTTGATGTATTAGAGGAAGCAGTAACCGAAACAAAGGACGCTATAGAAGGTGCCAGTCATGGTTTAGAACAAATGAGAAAGCAGCCAGAGCGCTATCGTGATCCATTGACTCTTTTTGATTTGAGATTAAGACAATATGAATGGATGATTTCTTCTAACCAAGAAAAAATCCCATATCAGTAAAAGGGACATGAATTTAGAGAGCGAATCATTCGCTCTCTTTTTCAGATTAAAATGGCAAAAAACATAATAAGTAATTGAATATTATGACTAATAAAATCGGTATTCCCGCTATTTACCAATGAAAAAATTGGAATATATTTATTTTAGAAGTTTTTAACTTAAAAACTCGTAACATACTGTTTTTATTGCTATATTTGTATTAGGAATAAAGTTAGAGATAGGGGGGGCATTTTTGAGCTTTAAGAGAAAGCAGTTCATCGGGTTAGGACTGACCACTCTTTTTTTATTTTTGCTCATGTTTGTCATTCTAATGATGGTAAACGTTATGAGAGAAAATATGCTGGAGATCGTTCAGGACCGATATAGCAAAGTAAATGAAGCGACAGAAATTAGACAGGAATTTTACGAAGCCGACCGTATGCTTCTAAATGTTATCTCATATGGTGAAGAACTGGATGCTCAAATATTGGCTAGTTCATTGCAGGAAAGTCACCAAACGATTGAAAGCAATTTGATTGACCTTGAACGCAGCATTAATACAGAAAGCGGCAGGGGCATCTTTACTCAATTAAGAGCAAGTTATGACTCCTATCTGGAAATGGAACAGGAAATTATCCAGTTAATGAATGAGGGAAATGAAGCGGGTGTAGCAGCTTTATATTCAAATGAACTGGAAAATCGAGATATGCTGCTGCAGCAATTGGCAGATTTTAAGGATCATCAAGAAACACTAATGAATGATTCCCTTGAAAGTGCTACAAACACATATAATCAGCTTCTTATTTTCATTATTTCGGCTGTTTCTATTGCGATTATCCTAATTATCGGAGTGACGATCTGGGTCATTCGGAGTACAAGCAGAAGCATAAATAGCATTACTAAAGGAATCAATGACATTGATTATAACGAGCTATCTAAAATTCCTCGTTTGGAAGTAGAAACACAAGATGAGATCGGCGAGATTGCGAAGGCATTTAACTATATGGCCGACTCTTTAGAGGATTACAATAAAAAAGAAAAAAGATATACGGCCGAAATCACTGAACAAAACTGGATACAATCGACTTCCGCAGACATTATCGGAGCGTATAGCAGATTTATAACAGTAGATGAACTGGCATCTTATTTTATAAAGAAACTGACACCAATTGCTGGTGCTGACCTTGGTATTTTTTATCTCAAACATGAAAATGGAGATGACATTCTTTATAAACAAGTTGCTGCAGTTGCTGGAGAAAGAAATAGTGCAGGAAGAAATGCCTTCGCACCAGGTGAAGGATTAATCGGCCAAACTGTTCTGGATAAGAAAATAACACAAGTTCGCGATATTCCAGATAATTACCGCATGATGACAACTGGCCTTGGGGAATTCCAGCCAAGAAGTATTGTTATGGCGCCAATCCTGATGAATGATGAAGTTGTCGCGGTGATTGAGCTTGCGGGGCTGCAGTATTTTACGAATGCACAAGTTAAATTGATTGAAGAAGTAACAGAAACGCTTGGAATAGCCATTACAAATATTGCCGGACGAATGGAAATTGTCCGTTTGCTTCAGGAATCGCAAGCGCAGACAGAAGAACTGCAGACCCAATCAGAAGAATTGCAGACGCAATCAGAAGAACTGCAGGCACAATCTGAAGAGATGCAGACCCAAGCAGAAGAATTGCGGATTATCAATGAACAGCTTGAGGAACGTACAAAGGATGCAGAACTGAAGTCTGAAGAACTTCTTGCTGCAAAAGAAGAGCTGGAAGAAAAAGCGAAGGAATTAACATTAAGTTCAAAATATAAATCTGAGTTCCTTGCCAATATGTCACATGAGCTGAGAACACCTTTAAACAGCATTCTATTATTATCGGAAATGCTTGAAGAGGATCCAGATCAGGTACTAACAGACGAACAGAAGGAATTCTCACGTGTAATTCATACATCAGGCCAGGATCTTCTGAACTTAATCAATGATATTCTCGATCTTTCAAAGGTAGAAGTCGGGAAGCTTGAAATTAAGTTTGAAGAAGTAAACATCGTAGACTTTGCTGATCGCATTAAGCTTCATTTTGCACAAATGGCAAAGCATAAAGGTCTGGACTTTTCTGTGAATTCAAATGATGATATACCAATGCTTATGCATACAGATGAAATGCGTCTGCAGCAAGTTGTCAAAAACCTGCTATCAAATGCATTCAAATTTACAGAAGAAGGCTCGGTAACTGTATTGCTTGAAAAAGCGAAACAAGAGGAGTATGCTCTACTGCCTATGGCGGAGCATTCATCGAATTGGCTGAAAATAATTGTTTCTGATACAGGGATCGGGATTGCACCTGATAAACAAAAAATGATCTTTGAAGCATTCCAGCAAGCTGACGGTGCAACCATGCGCAAATATGGCGGAACGGGTCTCGGTTTATCCATTACGAGAGAATTTGCTACCCTTCTTGGCGGTACATGCAAGGTAGAACGCAGTGTTGAAGGAGAAGGCAGCAGCTTTGCTCTTATCATCCCTAGCTTGCCAGGAGGAATGCCTGCCACAATGGAGGAATTAAAAGCAGAAGAGGAAGCAGCATCTGCTTTGGCTATAGAGAACAGTCTATCAAATGAGCATGTACAAGAAACAATCGATATAGAAGAACCTATTGAAAAGGCTGAACTAACAAAGGACCTAAAGGATAAAACAGTTATCGTTGTAGATGATGATAATCGTAATATCTTTGCTTTAAAAAATGCCTTAGAAAAAGAAGGAATGAATGTCATTACAGCATCGAATGGTCTTCAATGTCTTGATACCTTAATGTCCCAAGACCAAGTAGATATTGTCCTAATGGATATTATGATGCCGGTAATGGATGGCTATGAAACAATGAAAAGAATCCGCGGCCTAGAACAGCACCACGACGTTCCAATCATCGCTTTAACAGCAAAGGCTATGAAAGGCGATCGCGAAAAATGTATCGAAGCAGGAGCATCAGACTACATCAGCAAACCACTCAAGCTAGACCAGCTCCTATCAGTGATGCGTGTGTGGATTGCAAAGTAATGCGCCAGGAGGATGCAGGCTTTAACGCCTGATTAGGTGCAAAAAACATGTTACAGGAAGATGGCGGCTTATTACACAAGCCGCCATCTTTTATAGGTAAAACGTTACAATAGGTTTACTCATCTATAAATCTGGGTATTTAAGGATTGCTTTATATTCGGACGCAATGGAAATGCGTGTTTAGAAGAATGATTGAGAAAGATGAGGAATGAAAATATTCATGGATAAAGAAGAATTGGAATTAGACTTACTGCTGCATGCAGTTTATAAATTATCAGGTTATGACTTTCGAAAATATATGCGTGCATCCATTAAACGAAGAGTTGAGAATAGACTTCGGCTTGAGCGGATTGCCAATATGACCCTCTTAACAGAAAGAATTATTCATGATGAACACATGCTGACAAAAATATTAAGCGACTTCTCGATAAATGTAACAGAAATGTTCAGAGATCCGGGCTTCTTTCAAACATTTCGCAAAGAAGTAGTTCCGCTTCTTGCTGGGCTTCCTGAAATAAGAATATGGCATGCGGGCTGTTCTACCGGTGAAGAGCCATACTCAATGGCTATTCTTATGGAGGAGGAAGGTCTTGGAGCTATTACAAGCATCTATGCTACTGACATGAATGAAAAAGTTTTAAAGAAAGCAGAGAGCGGCATTATTCCACTCCATAAAATGCAAGCGTACACGAAAAACTATATGCTGGCTGGCGGAAAAAAGTCGTTTTCGGAATATTATACGGCTGATAGCGAAGCTGCTTATTTGAATAAGCATCTCTTGGATCGGATTATTTTTGCTCAGCACAATCTAGTTACAGATCGATCGTTTAATGAGTTCCATGTTATCATCTGCCGCAATGTACTCATTTACTTTAATCTGGAATTACAAGGACATGTACTAAACCTGTTTAACGCAAGTTTAACGAAAAAAGGATTTTTAGGTCTGGGCAGCAAGGAATCAATTCGTACTGAAACAGAGATGTTTGAGCCGTTTAATTTTAAAGAGAAATTTTATATTAAAAAATAATGTTAAACAATATTCAGTTAAATTAGTAGTTATAAAAAATCCGTACGAGTAAATTCGACTATTAGAATTTGACTCATACGGATTTTTATTTTTATGGTGACGGATTTATGTAAGTAGTAATTTTAATCTCTCGTATCCTGTCTGAACCTGGACACAATAAGTGATGCATTCAAGAAAGCATACTCTTTATAATTATAATACGATTAAATGCAGTGTGCTAAAATACGTACATTAGTTAACTTGAATTAAAACCGCACACATATCATCATCTGCTAATAATTGCTGTTCTTTTGAAAGAATCATATTAATTGGTTCAATTTTAGCTGCAGAGTTCCAGCGGAATGATGATGTTTCTTTTAAGTATTCACAAGGTAAGACACCAGAATCCTCTATAGTCTCAACAATACCATCGGTTACAAGCAGCAATTGCAGGGATTCAGTATATGTAAAGGTAGATTTCTTAATTTTAATATCTTCAAAAAATCCAATTGCATATGTATTGTTGGGAAGGTCTATTACTTCCTTTTCGTCGATAAGAGCAATGCCGGGAGGGTGACCCGCATTTACATATTCGACCGTTTTTTCCTCTGTATCAATGACAAGATAAATGGCTGTAAAATAATAGGGTATTTGCCCGTTATGTTTATTGAGTCCGTTCATCCATTTATTTAACTCTTGCATAACATAATCCGGATCAGGATCTGTTCTCATTAAATCACGCAGTACAGAAGAGATAAACATACAAACAAGAGAAGCTGATATTCCATGCCCCATCATATCAAGCTGAATGATGGCATAACGATTCTCTTCGATTTTTCGCCAGTAATAAAGATCACCTGCTAGCTTATTGGCCGGCAAATAAGAAGCTTTAATAAGAAGGTGGTCGAGATACAGCGGTTCACTGAGCACACTCATCTGTACTTGTGTGGCCAAATCTAATTCTGTCTTAATTTTTTCCTCCTGATCCTTGTGCCAATCCTTTTCTTCTTTTAAGCGAAGAGCAACGCGTATTCTGGCAAGAAGTTCAACTTTATTAATTGGCTTCATCACATAGTCCATCCCACCAGCATCTAACGCTTCAGCCACTTTATTGGAATCTTCGAGAGCGGTTACAAAGATGACTGGTATATCCTTTAATGTTTCGGACCCCTGAATCAGCCTGCATGCTTCAATTCCATCCATTTCAGGCATCATAATATCCATTAAAATAACATCAGCCAAGCTTTCGCCAATTACATGTGAGCTTTCTTGAAAATAATGAAACATTGCATCTGCTGAAGTAAATGTTAATAGATCAAGATACCCTGCGCGTTTTAAGATATTTTGGATGACATATAAATTTGCCTCATTGTCATCAACCACTAGTATTCTCATCGTTAACTTCCCTTCGGTTGTATAAACATATTAAATATCCTTTTTCTATACCCAATTCATTTTGTTTTAAACATCATAATTATATTTTTTATTATTAATACTTTCTAGAAAAGTGTTTCATATTCCTTTTGAGAAAATTATTTGAGTAAAACCTTTTGTTCTCTCAGCATGAACATTTGTACTCTGTGGAAAGAAAAAATCCTTGATTATTTTATTAGGTACTGTAAAATTAAGATTAAATTTTTGAAGGATTGGGAGAGGTGTTTTATGAAGGTCATCAAGTTCGGTGGGTCCTCTTTAGCTGCAGGTGAGCAAATAAAAAAGGTATTTCAAATTGTTTGTGAGGATCCGACTCGGAAAATCGTTGTTGTTTCGGCACCTGGAAAACGCAGCAATGAAGATCAGAAGGTTACAGATCTATTAATACAATGTGCAGAAAAACATTTTCGAGGAGAAAATTGTGCGGAGATCATAAAGGCGATTTTCTACCGCTATGAAACGATTTGTATCGAACTTGAACTGCCCATGTCGATTTTAGAAAGTATAAAAGAGGATTTTGCCGAACGGTTAATGGCTGGCTATAAAGATAAATTCAGCTTCTACGACCGCGTGAAAGCCTGTGGAGAAGACTATATGGCGCAGCTGGTTGCCCACTTTTTTCAAGTACAAGGGCTGCAGGCTGCATATGTTAATCCGAAAGAAGCTGGACTTATTGTATCAAGAGAACCTGGGAATGCCCAGGTATTGCCTGTATCCTATAAAAAACTATCAAATTTAAAAGAAAAGAGCGGGATTACGGTGTTTCCAGGGTTTTTTGGCTATAGCCAAGAGGGTGAAATCATGACCTTCTCCCGGAGCGGTTCAGATGTCACAGGTGCTATCCTTGCAAAAGCAGTACAGGCAGACGTTTATGAAAACTTTACAGACGTCAATGCAGTCTATTCTGTAAATCCTGCAATTGTGTCGAATCCAAAGGAGATTCGAGAACTTACCTATCGGGAAATGAGGGAACTTTCTTATGGAGGCTTCACAGTATTGCATGATGAGGCTTTAATACCTGCTTTCTCAGAAAAGATTCCAGTTCATATTCGAAATACAAATAATTCTTCTGCCCCAGGTACAAAAATTGTCAGCAGACGCGAAGAGGAAATCGGTCCAGTTGTGGGCATAGCCAGTGATCATGGCTTTTGCAGCATATATGTGAGCAAATATTTAATGAATCGTGAAATTGGATTTGGTCGCAAGTTGCTTACTATATTAGAAGAGTTTGGATTAAGCTATGAGCATTCGCCATCAGGCATTGATGATATCTCCATAATTTTACGTGAGGACCAATTAACACCTTCAGCAGAATCTAAAATTATTGAACGCATAAAGATAGAATTAACAGCAGACGAGGTAGTCATACAGCATCATTTATCCTTAATCATGGTTGTTGGTGAAGGAATGAGACACAATGTTGGGACCATGTCTCGAGCATCTAAAGCTCTTGCCGAAGCAAGGGTAAACATCGAAATGATTAATCAAGGCTCTTCAGAGGTAAGCATGATGTTTGGAGTTAAAGAAATAGATGAAAAAAGAGCAGTTGAGGCACTTTATAGAGAGTTTTTTGCTCCTGTTCCTGTATAGCGCGTGATTGTATCAACGCTCCTCTTACTTGAGGGGCGTTTAGCTTTTGGGAAGCTATCCAAAAAATTAAGACAAGTAAATGACACTATCCATAAATTTGTATATAGTTATAGAAAAGGAATAAACAGGGAGAAGCTGCAAATGAAAAAGAGAAAAGGGGTATCATTGCAAACAAAGATCATCGTTCTTATTGTGGCAATTATTATGACGATTATATTGGTGCTTACAGGATTATTCGCAAAGATGGAATATGAGCAGACTCAGAACAATATGGGGACCCTAGCACTACAGGTTGCCAATACGGTTTCATTAATGCCGTCATTAAGGGATGCTTTTAAAGAGGATGATCCTTCAGCAGTGATTCAGCCGCTCATTGAAAAAGTAAGGAAAGATGTCGGCGCTGAATTTATTGTGATTGGGAATACAGACAGTATCAGATACGCACATCCAGATGAAAAGAAAATCGGCAAAAAAATGATAGGCGAAGATAATGATCGCGCTATCCTTCATGGGGAATCCTATATATCTGAAGCAACGGGCTCTTTAGGACCATCTTTACGAGGCAAATCACCCATTTTTGATTTGAATGGCGACATTATGGGTGTAGTTTCTGTTGGTTTTTTAGTCGATGATTTAAAAGAAGCCGCTTTCAATAATATGAAAACCGTTCTAATTGTGAGTGCAGGTGCTATATTATTCGGGATCAGCTGTGGCGTTTTATTAGCCAAGAATATACGTAAAGATATCCTAGGGTTAGAGCCGTATGAGATCGCCTCACTATATCACGAAAGAAATGCAATTTTATCCTCTGTCAAAGAAGGAATTATCGCCATTGATGAAAACGGGCTAATCACAATGCTGAATCCTGCAGCCCGAAATATACTCAATATTGAAAAAGATGGTTTAAATAAAAAAATTGAAAGCGTTATTCCAGATACAGATATTTATAGAGTCCTAGAAACTGGTGAAGCAGAAAAAAATCTCGATGTCATGTTAGGTGAGAGAAGAGTGATTGTGAATCGCACTCCTATCATCGAAAACGGTCAAGTAACCGGCGTGGTTGCAAGCTTTAGAGATAAAACGGAAATTGATGAAATGGTCAATACCTTATCGGAAGTAAAGCAGTACTCCGAGGAATTGAGAGCACAAACTCATGAATTTACAAACAAACTTTATGTCTTATCGGGTCTCATGCAGCTGGGCAAATATGATGAGGCAGTGAAGATGATCCAGAACGAATCAGGGAATCATGAACATATGCAAAAAATTGTGTTTGAACAATTGGCAGATAGTAATCTGCAGGCAATCCTGCTCGGCAAAATGGCTAAAGCTTCTGAGAAAAAGATCAATTTTACGATTGATGCTGACTCAAGGACAGAATCATTCCCTGCTCATATTACAATCTCTCATTTGATTACGATGATCGGGAATATCATCGACAATGCATTTGAAGCGACAGAAGGGAAAAGTGAGCGGAATGTGAGCTTTTTTACAACTGATATTGGAAAAGATATTGTTTTTGAGGTAAGTGACAATGGCTATGGCATTTCAGATAGCGACATGGAGAAAATATTTGAGAAAGGTTTTTCAACGAAAGCAGAGCAAGGCAGAGGCTATGGACTGAGTCTAGTTTCACAAACTATACACCAATTATCTGGACATCTTGAAGTGTATCAGAAGGATGATGGAGGTTCTGTTTTTACAGTATTTCTTCCAAAGGAGGTCAAAGAATGATTAAGGTTGTTATTGCTGAGGATGATTATCGGGTTGCCCGTATTCATGAAGAATTTATTGAAAAAATTGCTGGTGCAGAAGTAACAGGGAAAGCACTAAATGCACAAGCAACACTGGAACTGCTGGAAGAAAGAAATGTAGATCTGCTAATCATGGATATTTATATGCCAGACCGCCTTGGCAGCAGTCTTCTGCCTGAGATCCGAAAAAAGTATCCTCACGTTGACGTTATAATGATCTCTGCTTCAAATGAAAAAGAACAGGTTGAACAATCATTGCGCAACGGTGTGATAGATTACATTATTAAACCAGTAAGCTTTGAACGTTTTGATATGGCCATAAAGGAATATCAGAAGAAAAAGAGCTTACTAAATCAAAAGAATGAGCTGGACCAAGACCTAATTGATCACTTTTTTAGAAGAACTGCACAAACATCAATGGATCATAAGTTTCCTAAAGGAATTGACCCTTTAACATTGTCTAAAGTAAAAGACATCCTTCAAGAAAAAAAGGCTGGCATGAATGCTGTAGAAATAGGCAGTCAAATGGGAGCATCAAGAACAACAGCCAGACGGTACCTCGAATATCTGGTATCAACTGGAGAAGCAAGTGCAGAACTTGAATACGGAATTGTCGGAAGACCGGAACGGAAATATTATATGGGGTAGAGGAAAGGGGCTGCTGACCTTTGCAGTCTCTTTTTTGCTGAATGAGAATGCGAAAAGACGTGTTTAGCAGATCAAGTTTTGTTTGATAGGAAAAACGATTAGTTTGATAGGAACCCGCCTAATTTTGATAGGAAAAGCGATTAGTTTGATAGGAACCCGCCTAAGTTTGATGGGAAAAGCGATTAATTTGATAGGAACCCGCCTAGTTTGATGGGAAAAACGATTAATTTGATAGGAACCCGCCTAGTTTGATGGGAAAAGCGATTAATTTGATAGGAACCCGCCTAAGTTTGATGGAAAAAGCGATTAATTCAATAGAAACCCGCCTAAATCTAATAAAAAAAGTCTCAGATTCATCACAAATCATCTCAGTTTTAATAAGAGACATACTTCAATCAAAAATTCCCTATTTTAGCTGGGGAATCGGCTATTTTACTTGGAAACTGAACAAGCTGAAGGATTTTCCCCAAAAATACTGATCTAAATGCTAAAAAATATACCTCTTTCTTAACAGATGTTTAAAGAATATCCCCATATTTAAATTCCGTGAACATAATGAACAAAATATATACAACGTTTTTAATGTCGTTTACTTGTTTAATAGTTACAGACTATTCTGATTTTTTCTATACTAACAAAAAGAAAACGTTTACAAGCAAATGAGGAGGAGGAGTCACAAATGAATAAGCGCTTTTGTTTATATATGATCGCTTGTGCTGTTGTTATTTTGTCTGCTTGTTCAGGTAAAGATGTTGCTGGTGTATATGGAGAGAATGGCTGGAGTCCGAATAACCCAATTGAAGTAGTTGCCGCAGCAGGTGCTGGCGGCGGATGGGATACTACTGCAAGATTGGCGACTCAAACGTTTGAGAAGGAAGGAATTATCAAAGAACGCATGCCGGTGATCAATAAGCCAGGCGGCGGCGGAGCAGTTGGCTGGGCTTATATGACGAGAAAAGAAGGCAATCCCCATAATATTTTTGTCACCTCACCGCCTATTCTGTTAGTTCCGCTGAATGGACAGTCCAAATATGGATATGAGGATTTTACCCCGCTTGCAAATGTGATTGCGGATTATGGTGCTTTTGCTGTGAGTGCTGATGCAAAATGGGATACTTTAAATGATCTTTTTGATGATATGAAGAAGGATCCAAGCAGTGTTTCAATTGTTGGAGTATCATCGCCAGGCAGTATGGATCATATCCAATTTATTAAGATTGCCAGAGCGGCAGGAGTAGATGTGACGAAAATAAAGTATGTTTCTGACCAGGATGGAGGAGCATTAACACAGCTTTTAAATGGAAGCGTTGATGTTTATTCGGCAGGCACTTCAGAAACTGTTGAACAGGTGAGGGCAGGCAAGATTAAAGTGCTTGGAATTACAGCACCTGAAAGGCTAGAAGGTGAGACGCTGGAAGACTTCCCAACAGCTGTAGAGCAAGGGATTGATGAAACATTCGTTAATTGGCGAGGTTTCTTTGGACCGGCTGGGATGGACGAACAGCAGATTCAGTATTACCAAGAAAAGTTTAAGCAGCTAAATGATTCACCTGAATGGAAAAAAATCCGTGAAAAATATGGCTGGAATGAATTATATATGGATGGCGAGGAATATGAACAATTCTTAGATGAACAAAATGAAGAAATGTATGCCATATTAGAAGAATTAAAGCTACTGAGATAAGTAGAGGAAGGAGTGCAGAAAATGCTTAAAATGATTCATCGTAAAATCGCATTAGTGCTGATTGTCTTTTCATTTTTATACCTTTTGATGAGTTATCAGCTGCCTGAATATCCTTATGCCATCATTGATGCAGACTTTGTACCGAAAATATTAGGGTTTCTGCTCCTGTTCTTATCTGTACTGCTGTTTTTATCAAAGCAAAAGGAAACAGAGGAAGAGAGAAAGAAGCGCAATATACCTAAAGCAGATATTGTAACATTACTTGTTGTATGCGCGTTTATGCTTGTTTATATATTTCTATTTGAAATGATCGGCTTTTTTATAATGACAGCATTGTTTATATTTATTTGCTCCTGGTATTTAGGCTACAAAAGACATGTTGTAAATGGAATTGTATCGCTGTCTTTTTCATTATTCATTTACTTGTTATTCAATTATATGCTGCAGATTAATTTGCCGGCAGGAATTTTGCCGTTTTAAGGGGGGATCTATATGGGCTCAATAGAAGGATTGATGTCAGGTTTTCAGGTCGCACTTAGTTTACAGGGGATATTGTTTGTTTTTATTGGTGTATTTGTTGGTACTTTCATTGGTATGATGCCAGGACTTGGACCGATCTCGGCTATTGCAATTATGATTCCAATTACGTACAGCATGGATCCTGCGATAGCACTAATGATGATGGCCGGGGTCTATTATGGAGCAGTTTTTGGCGGCTCATCTTCATCCATACTTTTGAATGCACCAGGAGTTGCGGGAACAGTTGCAACTGCATTTGACGGATATCCGATGGCTCAGCAAGGAAAAGCTGGTAAAGCACTCGCTATTGCCGCCATTGCCTCATTTATAGGCGGAACAGTCAGTGTTGTGTTATTGATGTTATTTTCACCATTGCTATCCTCGATTGCTGTTTCTTTTGGACCGGTAGAATATTTTGCCTTAATGCTGCTGGGCTTGACCGCCATTGCCAGTTTGTCGGATGGATCAACATTAAAAGCATTTATTTCTGCCACATTAGGAATTATAGTCGTTACAATTGGAATTGACGGGCAAACGGGAACAGCTCGTTTCACATTTGAGAATGCCTATCTGCTTGAAGGGATTGACTTTTTAATCATTGCTTTAGGTTTATTTGCTCTAGCAGAAGTTTGCACACTGATCTTTAACCGGAATGAAGCTGCAGATAAAGAAAAAAATGAAAAGATTGGCAGTTTGAAACTGACAAAAGAAGATGTAAAGGAAATTAAAGGACCAATTACAAGACAGTCATTTTTAGGCTTTATCATTGGTGTTCTGCCGGGAGCGGGAGCCACTATCGCCTCTTTCATTGCGTATATAACAGAGAAAAAAATTGCAAAAAA
Source organism: Cytobacillus gottheilii (assembly GCF_018582665.1). Classification (NCBI taxonomy): domain Bacteria; kingdom Bacillati; phylum Bacillota; class Bacilli; order Caryophanales; family Bacillaceae; genus Cytobacillus; species Cytobacillus gottheilii. The sequence continues at coordinate 738,605 of NZ_CP071709.1, forward strand.
GCCTGAAGAATTTGGAAAAGGATCAGTTAAAGGACTGGCAGCTCCAGAGGCGGCAAATAATGCTGCAACGAGCGGTGCCTTTGTTCCGCTGCTAAGTTTAGGAATCCCTGGTTCAGGAACAACTGCCGTAATGCTCGGTGCCTTTCTAGTTTTGGGCATTCAGCCTGGCCCGCTTCTTGTTCAAGATAATCCAGAAGTATTCTGGGGAATTATCGCCAGTATGTATATAGGGAATGTATTTTTGCTAATCTTAAACCTGCCCCTCATTCCTTATATATCAAAAGTGTTAACGATTCCAAGACCAATGCTCATTTCTCTTGTGATCACGTTTAGTATGGTCGGTGTATATGCGTTGAGCTTCAGTACATTTGACCTTTACCTGCTGTTGATTTTTGGTATAGTTGGATTCTTAATGAGAATCTTTTCATTTCCAGCAGCTCCATTTATTTTAGCGTTTATCTTAGGTGGCATGATGGAGCAGGCTCTAAGACAAACGCTGACCATTTCAGATGGCAGTTTATCAATCTTTGTTGAACGCCCAATTGGGTTAACCTTGATGATTGTCGCAGTACTTGTTATGACTGTGCCTTTATTTAAAAAGAAATCGTGGAATCCAGCTAAGAAAAAAACGGATGCTGCTTAAATAATATCTGCCGATTGCCATTATGTGCAGTCGGTTTTTTGATTATCCTGTTTGAACAAAGAATGTTGACTAAGGTGAAGTCCCATGCTGGAGTGAAGCGGCGTGGAGACACAGTACTTTCCTATATAGCTTGGAAATCTTTCTAATATTAATAGTGAAAGAAAGTTCGGAGGCTATTAAAAGAGAATAAATATAGAAAATAAATCCAATATAAAAGAGAGGATGATAAAGGAGAGATTAAATTGAAAAAAGCTGTTAGATACGTTGTTTTGTTTATGGTTATGACGTTGTGTCTTTCAACGGTGCATGCTGCCGCTTCAAGAAAAGGCAGCAGTACCCAAGAGGATTATAAAAAGCTATGGACAGAACATTTCGTATGGTCCCAAAGCTATATTGTAAGCGAGATGGAGGACTTGGATGATCGTGATGCCGTTCTAAATAGATTGCTTAAAAACCAGGAGGATATTGGTGTATCACTTTCACCTTACCTGGGTGAAAAAGGAACGGCACAAGTAACCGCTCTCTTAAAGGATCATATTTTGCTGGCTGGAAAAATGATAAAAGCAGCAAAAAATGGTGAGAAGGAAACGATTGCTCAAGAACAGAAAAAATGGTATGAAAATGCGAACGAATTGGCAGCAGTTCTAAGTGAAGCCAATCCAAGCTGGCAGGAAAAGACTCTTCAAAATATGCTGCACATTCATTTAGAGCATATGGAAAATTATATTTCAGCTAGAATCATTCGTGATTGGGAAGCAGAGATTACAGCTGCTGATGAAAGTCTGGTTCATATGCAAAAACTCGCTGACTATCTAGCTGAGAAAAATTAGGTTGACAAAAAGTACGATCCTTAATATGATAAGAATATAATTAAATATGTTCGGATATCCCTAAAGGGGAGTAGCTTTAACAGCAAAGTCGTCATTTCGGAGCTTTTAGCTCTCGGCTTTGTTGGCAGTGTGAACACTGTTAGCAAGACCTTTACCTATTCACGGTAGAGGTCTTTATTATTTTTGTTGACCTTTACCAAAATGGTAAAGGTCTTTTTATTGCCATTTTACATATAGGACGGCCGAACATATAAACAAAACGATTAAAGGAGGAAAAAGAATGGAGTTATCATTATTATTGGAGTATGGATGGGTGTTATTAGTTCTGATTGCACTAGAAGGACTGCTGGCAGCTGATAATGCGCTCGTACTTGCGATCATGGTAAAGCATTTACCAGAAGAAGAGAGAAGAAGAGCCTTATTTTACGGATTGGCGGGAGCATTTGTTTTCCGATTTGGTTCCTTATTTGCCATTTCATTCCTGGTAGATGTATGGCAGGTTCAGGCAATCGGTGCGATCTATTTATTATTCATCGCGCTTAATCACATATACCGTAAGCTTGTTGTAAAAAAAGCAGAGTCTTCGGGGACAGAGCGTCCCAAGAAAAAATCTGGTTTTTGGATGACTGTATTTAAAGTAGAACTGGCAGATATCGCATTTGCAGTTGACTCCATCTTAGCAGCAGTAGCATTAGCAGTAGCACTCCCAGATTCAGGACTGCCGAATATCGGCGGCCTTGATGGAGGAAAGTTCTTAGTTATATTTGCTGGAGGACTAATTGGCCTTGTTATAATGCGTTTTGCAGCCAACTTCTTTGTCGGACTTCTTGAAAGAAGACCAGGGCTTGAAATTGCAGCCTTTATGATTGTCGGCTGGGTTGGGGTTAAGCTGCTTGTTTATACAATGTCACATCCAGCATTGGCATTCCTTCCAGAAGCGTTTGCAAAGTCCACTGAATGGAAATCAATTTTCTATATCGTGTTAGTTCTTATCGCAGCAGGCGGCTGGTTCCTTTCAAAAGAAAAAGCTGTGGCAAGTGGTGAAGTGAAACATTAATTCGTATTTGACCACAAAAAGAAGCTTGCCTCCCAACACATGGGTGCAAGCTTCTTTTTTAGTGTGTGATTATAATGCTTTAGCCAAATTAATTCGCTTATTTAAAGCATACATAACTGGAATTCCTGCCAATAAAACAATAAATTCCCCAACAGCTGTTGTGTAGTACGTTTCTAAAAATGGCAATCCAAACGCCAGTTTCAGTTCTAATGCAATCAGCCACATCATCAGCGTAAAGACAATCGTGTTTATTGCTAATCGTGCCCAAATATTTTTAACATATTTACAAATAAATATCGTAATCAGCAAAGATAATAAGGAATGACCGGTACCGAAAATGAGGTCATAGCCTTTCATTGGAGAAAACAATAAATTGGTTAAAAATACGCCTAATACGATGCCGTAAAGGTATTTTTTATTAAAGACAATCAGGTGGTTAAACAATTCCGATACACGGAACTGAACAGCTGTGAACCCGAATGGCTGAATAAGCATGGTAACAGCAATATAAAGGGCAGCAATAATGCCGTTAAGGACAAGGTTTTTACTATTCATTTTATTTCTCTCTCCTTAGTTTTTTATCGTGGGAGGTTCTCGAACCACGTCAGACATACTTTCAAATAATAGTCTATGAATATAGGCAAGTCAATAAGAAAAGATTTCAATTTTAGGAGAGACCAGGTAATGTAACCATGGAAAAGGGAAATGATCCAAATTAAAAAACCGCAGGCATATGTCTGCGGTGTATCGATTAGTGCCGTTTCATATAGTCAAATAACACATGGACCACTTCATAGCCTTGGTACGCAAAAATACTTCCTGCTGTAAGTGAAAATAATCCAATCATTAGAAAACGAAATAACATCATAATTCCTCCTCGAATTTTTATTAAATGCTTTAATAAAAACAAGGAGAAACAGAAATTGAATTTGCCTGATAAAAATATGGTGTCATAAAAATCTTTATTCTCGTATTCTTTGAGAAATGCAGACATATAGCTGCTGCTGCAGTTGTCATAAGTACAATGATGGCCGCAGAATCAAATAAAAGCGACGGGACCTTTTTTACTTCATCCTTTTCGCCAGCATGGTCATGTATTCCAATGGATCCAGCTGTCAGGACATCGTCAGCTCCGATGAAGGACTGTGCCATATTGTTTGGAAAACCAATGAGAAGATAAGACAAAAAGATGAACAGTAAACCGATGGATATGATTTTTTTATGTTGATTCATCTTTAATCCTCCCTCTCTAAAAAGTGTTCTTATCATAACAATATTTTTTATGTTAGTAAATAAAAAGATTTCACCAAAATGACCTATTATTTGCAGAGTAAAAGACTAATCAAATGTTTGATTAATAGGTATGTTCGTATTTTTCAGCATGTAATATAGAACTGAATGAAAAGAATAGCTGTTTTTTTATTTTGAAGAAATTCTACTTAATAACGCACTTCTTCCTTTATTTTTGTTATCATATGGTAAAGAAGGATAAAAAATGAGGTGGAGAAAATGATGACGACAGGTACCATTGCTGTCATAATGGTGTTTTCAATTCCGATTATTGCGATTTTGGCAGACCACTTCCAAAAACAAACAAAGCTAAAGCATAAAGTCGTAAAAGACCAATTGGAACTGGAAAAGCTTAAACATGAAAACTTCATGCTGGAAACGGAAAAAATGAGGCAAGAGCTCGAGATACAACTAAAACTGGATGAAATAAAAAACAAAAAAGAAATTTTATAATAGTGCATGTAGAAAAGTTTGGCATAAATTCCAAGCTTTTTTATTTTTATTCAAAGAAACAAAGCTGCCAAATAACACGGCAGCTTTCTTTAGAAAACATTATAAAGTTATCTCTTTGTTAATTGTCACTTCAATATAATGAATCTGATGACCTTCTATTTCAGTAACCGTAAAGACAAAGCCTTCATATTCCACTTTACTGCCTACTTCAGCGTCAAAGTTTTGAGTAAGAAACCAGCCGCCTAATGTATCGACGTCTTCATCATCCAGTTCAATTTCTAGAAGATTATTGACATCATCAATAAGAAGCTTTGCATCTAGAAGATAATGATTTTCTTTTATCTTGCGAATTTCAGGCAATTCGTCTTCGTCAAATTCATCACGGATTTCTCCAACAATTTCTTCGATGATATCTTCTACAGTAACCAGTCCAGAAGTACCGCCATATTCGTCCATTAAAATAGCAATATGTGTGCGTTCTTTCTGCATTTTGATTAAAAGGTCGTTGATTGGAACGGTCTCAATTACGCGAATCACTGGGTTGATGAATCGTTCTAGTGTTAAATCCTTTGTATCTTCACGCTGCAGATTAGCAGTTAAAAATTCTTTTACATTAATAAATCCAAGGATGTTATCTTTATCTCCATCCACAACGGGGTAACGTGTATATCGTTCTGTTTTAATAGTGTTCATGACATCCGTAAAGGAGTCATCAGCGGAGAATGCAACCATTTCTGTCCGCGGTACCATGATCTCTTTTGCAATTCTTTCATCAAACTCAAAAATGTTGTTCATATATTTTAGTTCATTTTTATTAATTTCACCGCTTTTATAACTTTCAGATAAAAGGATGCGTAATTCTTCCTCAGAGTGAGCTAATTCATGCTCGGATGCAGGCTTTAAACCGAAAAGTCCAACAAGAAGCCGAGCTGATCCATTTAAGAACCAGATAAATGGGAATAAAATGCGATAGAACCAAATAATTGGTCGCGCAAAAGCAAGTGTAACTGCTTCTGCCTTTTGAATAGCGATGGTTTTAGGTGCTAACTCACCAACCACTACATGCAAAAATGTAGCAATAGCAAAAGCAATTCCAATCGTTAGAATATGAGACATTGAGTCATTTACTTGAAAGTATTCAAACAGGGGATGAAGAAGGACTTCAAATGTAGATTCCCCAACAAATCCTATTCCTAAAGCTGTGACCGTGATCCCAAGCTGACAGGCAGATAAGTATTCATCTAAATGTGTGATGACTTTTTTGGCTGCAAGTGAGCCAGCTCGACCTTCCGCAATGAGTTGATCTATTTTTGAGGAGCGTATTTTTACAATTGCAAATTCAGTTGCCACAAAAAAAGCGGTTAAAGCGATTAATATAGCAAATAAAGTTAAATTAAGGGTTGTCAATGGCAGTCTTACAATACTATGTAAGACTTACACCTCCTGTGAAAAATTTTAATTTACATTAATTAAGTAATAATAACAAAGCTTGAATAAGTGACATGCTCTCGCTTGAAACTTGCTTCTTTACATATTCATGATTATTTTCATCCTTTTTATCAAGCTGAGCCAGTACATCTGATACTTCTTCTTGTAATCCTTTAATTTTTAGCCGCAGCTCAAGAACATCAATTTCTTCTGCTTCTTCTAAATCCTTTTTATGCAGCAGCTGTTTGATTTCTGAAAGCGGCATGCCATTCTTCTTATGATTTTCAATAAATTCAAGACGTGAAACAGCCGATATATCGTAATAGCGATAATTTGATGGTGAACGCTCGGCATGCAGAAGGCCCAAGTTTGTATAATGATCAATTGTTCTTTTTGTCACTTGAGCTCTCTCAGCAAGCTCACCAATTTTTAATTTCTCGTTCCCAATGCAATCCCTCCGAACTGTAACGTTATAGTTATAAGAAGCATTATAAATTTCTTGCTCCATTTACGCAACTAAAAGTTATTATAGAGAATGATATTGCGGGAATGATACAATATTTTTTTCCTGCAATAAATTGAAGTGTAAGGTATAAATGACTCAGTCAAATGCTGTACCCGAACGCAGCAGATATTTTTATCTGTCTAATGGTTCGGTTTTTTGCTGTTTTTGATAGTAATACATTTTTGTTGTTTTTTTGCCTGTGTCTTTTTATATATGACACCGTGTCATAAATCGATTGACAGATGACACGGTGTCATATAAGATAGTAATATGATCATGACAACATGTCACATTGAGGTGTAATGATGAAAAATAGTAAAGTAGCAGCACTCGTTAAAAAACTGCAATTACAAGGAATTAACGCAGTATTATGTAAACGTCCAGTACTAGTAAAGAATTAAGAGGAGACTTCCATGAAAACGATTTTTGACTTGGATAAAATGAAAACACTTAAGACAGATCTTGTACGATTTATGATGACATACAAATTTGCTTTAGATGAAATGAATACAAAGATTGATATTTTAAAGCAGGAATTTCAATATATACATGACTATAATCCAATTGAACACGTGAAATCGCGTTTGAAATCACCTGAAAGTATCCTGCAGAAGATGCAGAGAAAAGGCTATGACCTTTCTTTACCAGCAATTAAAGAGAATATACATGACATTGCAGGTATTCGGATTACCTGTTCATTCATTTCTGATATTTATGAAATAAGCAATATGCTCCAAAAGCAAAAGGATATTAAAGTGATCGAATGTAAGGATTATATTAAAAATCCTAAGGGAAATGGCTATCAGAGCCTGCATTTAATTCTGCAGATCCCTGTATTTATGTCCGACCGTGAGGATCTCGTTAATGTTGAAATTCAAATTCGTACAATTGCGATGGATTTCTGGGCGAGCCTCGAACATAAAATTTATTACAAATACAATAAGGAAGTACCCAGCAATATAAATGAGGAGCTTAAAGAAGCGGCTGAATCAGCTGCTGAGCTTGATAGGAAAATGGAGAAAATCCATAAAGAAATGAAACAAATAAAAGAGCTGAATAAAGAGGAAAACCTAGAGGGATTGATATTCAACAATCGCCACTTCCGTTTTCCATATGATCTGTTAACAGGGAATCAACAGAACTAAGGAGGAAGAAGTATGTTTCAAAGAACAGCAGAAATGCCAGCATTTATAAAGAAGGAGCTAGAGAAATTAGAAGAAAAGATACAGCCAGTTATGAAAAAGGCATCCAAATATGTACTCTTTTCATATCCGCTTATCTTTATCTCCATTATGAATCTGTTTCTCGTGCTGTTTGGCATGACAACTACTGAGAATGCGGCTTTAACCATTATGATATACGCTGTGATCGGGGCGGTTGGGATGGCTCTTTCAAAAGAAGGGAAATTACTAAGAAAAGATATCCTGAAAAGAACAGCAGAATATATTATTGAACGTATCAATAAGAGTGAGGATGCAAGTGAGAGTTTAAAAAATAAATACATCATGCTTGTTAAAGGACAGCCTTTTTTACTGATACAGCATTTTATCGAGTTCTTAAAAGAGGAAAAACGCGACAGATTATATAGCTAGTCTGATAGAGAATCAGGAGTGAGACCATTGCCGAAAATCACATTTTTTAATTTGCCTGAAGATAAAAAAACAATATTAATTAAAGCGGCAAGAGAAGAGTTTTCAAGGGTGCCCCTATCACAGGCATCTATTACAAATATTATAAAAGCTGCTGGAATTCCAAGAGGAAGCTTTTACCAGTATTTCGAGGATAAAGAAGATGCCTTTTTCTTCTTGCTGAATGAGCATGTAAAAGAAAACAAACAGCGTTTTGCTTCTATCTTAATCAAACATAATGGTGACTTATTTTCGGCTATGCTGGATTTTTATGAGTCGATTATAAGTGAGGAAGAGGAAAACCTGCATTTTTTAAAAAATATTTTTCTGAATATGACTCATCAAATAGAAAGTACCTATGCAAGAAGTTTTCATGATAATCAGGATCGAAACAGCGACTATAATATGTTTGCCGGTCTTGTGGATCAAAAGAAATTAAATATTACGAATGAACAAGAACTGGCATGTATGGGGCAGATTATTATAGCAGTAACGATTAGGAGTTTCATTGAAAAATTTGCACGGGAGCTTCCGAATGAGGAAGCTCTTGAGCATTATAAAATAGAAATGGAGCTTCTGAAAAGAGGACTTGCCAAATAAAGTGAAATACGAATTACAGACTTCCTCGCCGAAATTGGCGAGGTTTTTTTATACTCTAAATTCTTAATAAAAGTTCATATGTTCTTTTTTAGCTTTATAGTAGTACATTCGATCCTCAAGTGTCCCTGTATGGAACTCAAACTTATGACCATCCGGATCAGTGAAATAGATGGATTTCCTGTCTAATTCATCTCTGGGGCGACCAGGCAGAATATGAACGTGAAGTTCCTGCAGTTTTTTTAAAGCAGCATCAAAATCTTCTTCATTAATAGAGAAAGCAATATGCGTGTACGACATGTTTATCTCACTTCTAGGAATATCCTTTTCTTCATTCAGCGCCAGCCAAAGTCCGTTTAAATCAAAATAGGCGGTTGAACGTCCTTTTACAAGCAGCTTAGCATTGAATACAGATTTGTAAAACTGAATTGATGTTTCTAAGTTGGATACAGAAAATAGTAAATGGTTAATGCCTTGTATATTCAAGATATCATTTCTCCAATCAATCATTTTATTAACTTCTTAGTACTTTCCACTAGAAAGGAAGGGGTTCCCGTGTGGTATCTCCTTATTAGACGGAATGATTTTGCTTTAAGTTTCAAAAAAGAATAATAATTAACTATTGATTTTGATAATCATTATCAATTAAAATAAAGTAAATGATAATCATTCTCAAAGAGAGGTGCGTAAAAATGACATTAAAAGAGCAAGAAATTATGTACATATTAAATTGTTTTGACTGCGGCTACTTTGAAAATGGAAAAGTGTATTATGATGCCTGTCCGTGCTGCGGGGAAGGTAGTTTATTTGAAGATCATGCATTAAGCTATTTAAATGAACTGCCTCTCAACTCTTGCAGGGTTAAAGGATCATAAATGAAACAGCACCATATTTAATCAATCGAGGTGTAAAATGAGCAATATTCTCTTAATATTTGCAAGTAAGTCAAGAGATACAGAAGAAATGGCTGATTGGAGCTGCCATTAAAGAAACGGGCGCTTATTAATAATAAGGTAGAGATCATCCTATGTGGAAGAAACTGCATGGGTGTGGTCTCTTTTTTCTTTGTGTTTACCAAAGGAAATGGGAAAGATTTGTCGAAAGGAGTAAGATGGGAGTTCAAAATCAATGACCTTTTAAAAGGAGATATACATCGATGTACACTGTTTTTTCAACATTTGACGTACCAGAACATAAGGCTGATGAAGTCGTTTCAATCTATAGAAATCGATCTAAAATGGTTGATACCGCGCCGGGATTTATTGACTTTATGCTGCTCCAAAACGATAAACGCAAGGGAGAGCTGACGGTACAGCTTATTTTTGATTCAAAGGAAAATTATTTAAATTGGGTAAGAAGCGAAGATTTTAAAAAGATACATGATCTGGAGAAAAAATATCCTGATCGAGAGCTTGCTGCTATTGTTCCGAAAGTAACGCAATATAAAATCGTTGCACGGTAAGATGGATAGACTGCAGGATCAAGAGAATAAGCAGTTCACCTCATACAGAAATGATTGTATGTTACACTATTCTTAAACAGCAGCAAAGGGTGTGATCAAGTGAGTAAAGAAGTTGAATTTGCTTCCATCCTTCTTTTGGGAGACACCGATAAAGCAATAGAATACATTCAAAAAGAGAAGAAGCAAGATCACTTCTCTATTTATAATGAAGTTATGACACCCGCGATGCGATATATTGGAGTGCTCTGGGAACAAAATAAAATTACAGTCGCTGAAGAGCATCTGGCAACAGCCACATGTGACTTTGTTCTTTCAAAACTTATGTATAAAAACAAACGTGAAGAAAACAAAACAAAAAGAGCTATGTTCTTTTGCATAGAAGGCGAACAGCATTATCTTGGGTTAAAAATGGTAGACAGTCTTTTCCAGGAACATGGGTGGGAAACGAAGTATTATGGACCAAACCTGCCCCTGGATGTTGCTCTGCAGGATAGTTTGAAATGGCAGGCAAAAGTGATCTGCCTATCCGTTTCACTAGCTACAAACCTGCCTAAACTTAAAGAATATACGAAAGCATTTGAAGGGCTTCCACAGAAACCTGCTATTTTAGTAGGCGGCAGACTCGCATCCATGTATGATCTTAATCATTTTACCTCATCTCAGTCGATTGTTTTAAAAGATTTAAATTCAGTAACAGACTGGCTAAAGGATTGGAGCACAAGGACGGAGGATTCCACATATGCAAGCAATTGATGAAAATCTGCCGCTTCCTTTTGTGAAAATTAAACAAGACGGTACCATCCTTTCTTTTTCCAAGACAGCCTATAAGGAATTCAATTTATTAAAGGGAAATCTCTATTCACTTGTAGATGGAGAAAGTATGGCTAAGCTCCAAAGAGCGATTCATACAGAAGAGTCAGCCACAGGTGTAGAAATACATGTTAAGTCCTCAAGATCAGATTTATCTTTATACGAGGTGTTTATATCTATAGATGAGAATGAACATGCGAATCTGCTGTTCCGGTGCAAAGATAATGACACCAGCATATTAATGGAGAGACTGCTCAGTCTGCAAACGAGATTAAATGATACTGACTTTGAATTACTTGAAAAAAAGGAACAACTGGAGCGTGCCTTAAGAAGATTAGATGTCCTGTCAGGACCATTTATTCCATTGAGCGAAAAAATAGGCTATATTCCGATCTTTGGGGATATCGCTGAAGAGAAGTTGCGGGTGATCTCGGAAAGTAGTCTTCAAAATATATCTGAAGGTGATTTTGAAACGATTTTAGTAGACTTAACAGCATCTGGATCGATAGAAGAAACTGGGGTGCGGAGGCTGATCGATTTCCTAAAAACGATTGAGATTATCACAGGGGAAAAAGCCAGATTAATCGGTGTAAAACCTAATGCTGCTGAGGCATTGAGCAGGAATGGAATACAGGATTATGTACTGACAGCTTCATCTTTAAAAAAGATTCTTTGGCAATATTTTTATGAGCATTCGTTATCATGAGATTTTCAGTAAAGCAGGCGGAACATTGTTTATACAGTTCCTGCCTGCTTTTGTTTATTTAGTCATTCTTTTAAGGACAGTTTATCTCTGGTGGGAAAAAGGCCTAGTTTTCCTATGCGATCTACTGCTTCCTGAATCCGTTCCTCATCTACAAGCAGTCCGACACGGATATAGCCTTCTCCATATGTTCCAAATCCATTACCAGGTGCTACAGCAACATCAGCATGTTCAAGCAGATAATCGGAAAATTCTTCACTTGAATATCCATCTGGGACGGGGAGCCATGCGAAAAATGAACCTGATGGTGCTGAAACGTCCCAGCCAATTTTTTGACATGAGGAAATAAGTGTATTGCGGCGTCTTTCATAGCGTGCAACAAGGTCTCGTACACATTGCTGATCGCCAGAAAGAGCTGCAGCTGCAGCTTTTTGAACAGCAGGAAAAAGACTGACGTACAGGTGATCTTGAATTAAATTTAAAGCTTCAATAATGACGGGATTTCCGACAGCAAACCCAACGCGCCAGCCAGCCATATTATATGTTTTAGATAAGGTATACATCTCTATACCAACATCTTTTGCACCTTCAATTTCAAGAAAACTTACTGGTTTCTGATGATCAAAACCGATCGCTCCATAGGCAAAGTCATGTAAAATGGCGATATTATGCTTCTTAGCCATTTCGACTGTTTGTTCAAAGAAGCTATGATCTGCAACTGCACCAGTAGGGTTATTAGGGTAATTCAGATATAGAAGCTTTGCATGATCCTTTACTTCATCTGAAAGATCATTGTAATTTGGAAGAAATTGATTTTCCTCCAGTAATGGGAAGGTTTTATATTCAACATCTGCCAATACTGCTCCAGATAGGTAATCTGGATATCCTGGATCAGGCAATAGCATTAAATCTCCCTCGTTCATCAAACACATAGGCAGCTCAACTAGACCTGTTTTAGTTCCAAAAAGGATCGCAACTTCTGTTGCAGGATCAATTGTTACACCATATTCCTTCATATAGAAATCGGCAGCTGCTTCCTTCAGCTCATCTATTCCGCGAAATGGAGAATATTTGTGTGTAATAGGGTCTACAGCCGCTTCCTGCAGCGCATTGACAATATGAGGAGGAGTTGGCTGGTCTGGGTTGCCTTGTCCCAGGTTAATAATATCTCGGCCTTCATTTACTGCCTTTGCCACTTTTTTTACAAGCGAAGCAAAAAATTGCGGCGGCAAATTTTTTAATCGTTTAGAATGCTCCATGCTGATCCACCTTTAAGTGCAAATTTCAAAACAGAGGAATGATGTACTTTTAAAGTAAAAGTTAGTCATCAGGCAGTTAACTCGCATACGGTTAAGCCTATGCTTATCATACTTCGTCAATCATGTTCTTTCCTGCAAATTTACTTAGAACAAATTTTATATTCAATTTTCTAAAAAGTCTAGTAGATAGAAATAAAAAACTGAAGCGCGTTATAATAGAACATATAATTGAATTATGAAATTTTGGATGTAATCAATACTTATGGCATAATCAAGATGAGATAGATATGACAGAAGAAGGTGGAGCTAAGATGAAATATACGAACATAGCACATACTGATTTACATGTATCGAATATGATCATGGGAAATATGAGATTAAAGCAGCTTTCAGTAGCAGAAGCGGAAGTATTAATAAATACGGCGCAAGAGGAAGGCATTAATTTCTTTGATCATGCTGATATTTATGGCAAAGGGGAATGTGAGGAGCTGTTTGCAAAGGCAGTTCAAATGAACCCCGCTGTTCGTGAAAAAATGGTCATACAGAGTAAGTGCGGCATTCGTCCAGACTTAGGCATTTATGATTTTTCAAAAGAATATATAATAGAAGCAGCAAACGGGATATTAAAAAGATTAAACACTGATTATCTTGATCTGCTGCTGTTGCATCGTCCTGATCCACTGATGGAGCCTGAAGAAGTGGCAGAGGCATTTGACGAGCTTCAAAGCAGTGGAAAGGTTCGCTATTTCGGAGTTTCCAATCACAATCCCGAACAAATTGAACTGCTGCAAAAGCATGTTCAGCAAAAACTCGTTGTAAATCAGATGCAGTTCAGCATTGTCCACACACCAATGATTGACTCCGGTGTTGCGGTTAATATGAAAATCGATCAAGCAGTGAACCGTGACAGCAGTGTGCTGGAGTATAGCCGTATAAATGAAATGACTCTGCAGGCATGGTCTCCATTTCAATCTGGATTTTTCGATGGCCCATTCATTGGCGACTTGGAGAAATATCCTGAATTAAATGAAGTCCTTAACCGGATTGCAGATAAGTATAATGTAACAAACACTGCAGTCGCCGTTGCCTGGATCACAAGACATCCAGCCAATATTCAAGTTGTTTTAGGAACGACGAATACTGGGAGAATGAGGGACGCATGTAAAGGATCCGACCTGAAGCTGACGAGGCAGGAATGGTACGAGCTTTATAAAGCTGCTGGAAATAAGCTGCCTTAAAAAATATAATACTAAACCGCTGGGAACTTTGACTTAAACGTCTCCAGCGGTTTTTTGTAATCATATAACTTATTTTAAATGGATTTCTTTCATAATGATTTTACTGTGAGGAAGAGCTGGAATGTCATTAAAGCTATAGCTTAAATCCTGGTCTGGAATGGCGAAGCTTATTTTATTCACAAGAAAATTCAGCGTTTCTTTCATAATTTCAATCGTCACCCATTCACCAGCACATCGGTGGCCAAAATCATAGTCACCTCCGCCCTGAGGAATAAAGCTGAATGGACTGTCCTTCCAGTTTGAAAAACGATTTGGCTGAAAAAGTTCAGGGTTATCCCACAATTTGGGGTGATGGTTTGTTCCGTATAAATCCAGGAGTGTTAATGTGTTTTCCTCAAAAGAATATCCATTCCATGTGAAGTCCGCTTTTACCCTTGCCGGTGCAAAAGGAAAAAACGGATAAAATCTCCTGACCTCTTGTACAAAGTTCTGAAGAAGATTTTCATCATTCGAGCGCAGTTTGCCTGCTTCTTTTGGATGCTGGAAGACAGCAAGTGCCGTAAAACAAATATACACGGCTACGGCAACAATAGGACGCAGAATATTTAATAGTTCAACAGCGGCGATGTCTGCATCAAGCAGCTCACCGTCCAACTGGCGGTGATTTGAAATAATGAATAAGGATTTATCTTCAGGAGGGATGAAATTGCCGTTTCGAACTTCTATAACTAATTCCTTAAGCCATTTTTCCAATTTTGTTCGTGCGTGTCTGCCTTGCCAATGCTTAGGGCCGAGTGCTGCAGGTGTTTCAAATAGTAATCCAAGTAAATTGGCCGTTTCTTCAACATCGTTCTCTTTAAGAGGAACACCAGCCCAGTCACAAGCTGCCCTGCACAATACCTTTTTGGCTTCGTCGTAAAGGATAATTTCTTTTTCTTGGGAAAACTTCTTGGCCGCAATGTCCCACTCTTTTTTAATAAGAGCACGCATTCTTTGCAGAGAAACAGGTGTCATTAAGGACATAAACATTGCTTTTCGATGGTGATGAGCTTCGTCATCAAGTGTCTGCACACCTTTTTTACCTAACAATGTTTTTTGAATTCGATTTGGAGATGCCCCTTCACGTTTAAACTTTTGGGGATCATAAAAGAGAGCAGCAGCCTCTCTGCCGCGCAGACAAATAACCCGCTCTCCCAGCAGGCGTGTTTCAAAAATATCTGATTGAAATGCAGTACTGCGATTTGTAATAAACAAATAGCCTTCTTTTAATAAATCAAGGCTGTGATCGAGACCCTCTTCTTTTGGAAAGTGTTTTACTTCAGTCATAACAGGCTCCTTTCGGCAAAACAATTTACTGTTTTCTATCTTTTCCTATTTTTTTATCTTTGAAACTTATGAAAATTAATAGAGTGCCGAAAAGGAGCAAGTAAAAACTGTTTTATTGTAAAGATTGCAGTCTGCGCAATTTATCCAATCCTATTTCGAAGTTTGGGTCGGATTTTTCATTTGCAGTATGCAGCCATTCATGGAAAACAGGCTGAAGTCCATAAAAAGCAGAAACTCGATGAAACAACTCTTCTTTAGGAAGCGAAACCTGATAATGTTCCAATACTTCTCTTGTAAATTGTGGACCATGTTCCCAATAAAAGCCTGCAAAATCAAATGCAGGATCGCTAATTTGCGCATCAGTGAAGTCAATAATGCCGCTGATGTTTTTACTGGCAGAATTATATAAGATATTGCCACCTGTTAAATCGCCATGTATAGGAGCTGTTGGATACATATGTTTTTCTCTATTGGATAGAAAACGATTAAAGATCATTCTGACTTCCTTTTGCTCAGAAGAACGGAGAAAGGGACTAATCTTGGAAGTGATCTCAGCATAAAAGTTTTCCCAATAACGCTGAGTATGTATGGTTTTCAATCCTTGTTGTAGCAGTTTTTCAGTATTTAAGGTATGTAAGGTCGTTAAAAATGTCCCCAGCTGCACTGCTGCTTCTGCTGAATTGAGTTGTTCAAGCTTTTCAAGAGGCTCTCCATCAATTTTCTTATGCATGGAACAAACAAGCCGTTCTTCTTTATAAAATAATTCATAATGAGGCACTTGGATCGAGAGATTATGTTCATGTAATTTAGACAGCAGATAAGCCTCTGTTTCCAGCCTATGTAACCCTTCTTTCTTTTTAGGGAACCGAAAGACATAGGATTGATTAATAATGATGATATCATGATCCCAGCCTCTGCTAATTTCCTCTATACTCTCGATAGACAACGCAGGCATGACGTTAAGCAAAAAATGTATCTTTGCATTTACATCCATTACAAATGCTCCCTTCTTAGGGTTTAAGCGAAAAACATTAACGTATATATGATGGTAAAACAAGTGTAGCATTTTTGGTTATAAAGAAGTAAAGCAAACACCTGGATTATTGCCCTATTAAACCAGGAGCAGCAGTTAAGTGAAAGAAATTAGTTAAACCTCTTGACCTTAAAGTTACTTTAAGGTGTAAGTTATGATTATGGAGGTGTTCGATTAGTGAAGGATATGTTATCGATTCAATCATTTTCAGCCAGAACGGGAATTCCGAAAAGTGCGCTTCGCTTTTATGAAACGAAAAACTTGCTTATTCCTGCCTTCCGTGATCAAAATGGCTATCGTTTTTATCATAGAGAGCAAATTCAGCTCGCAAAGCTGATCTCTAGCCTGCGTTTAGCACAGATTCCAATAAAGGAAATTCAAGCGTATTTAACACTCGGCAGCCAAGAAAGAGAAGATAAAATGTCATTATGGATATCGGAACTTAAAAAGATGCATCAGGTAATGGGTGCTAGTCTCCATTATTTAGAAAGTTATCAAAGCAGTTCTGAGATTTATTTTTTTGATAAATCGGCATGTGAAGTTATTTGGTTTGAAGCAGAGGCGCAGCCTGGAAAGTTTAGCACTGTTTTTCAAGAAAAGCTTAGCATGCTGAGAATGCTGGAAATCCAAGTTGATGAAGCTTATTTGCAATATATGTCAGGTGAAGACCGTATTAAAGCCCGAGTTGGTTTCCGCATAAATAGTGAAGGTGAAAGAGAAAAATTGATTCATGCTGGGAGATGCGAAGCAATGCCAGCTATGGTCTGTATTGGCATGCCTTTTCGTCTTGAAATTTCATCTATAAAAAGTGGATATAGACAATTATTTGACTACGCACAGCAGCATAACTGGCTCCCTGCTGGCGCCATTTTAGAATGGTATCGTGGAGAGAATCTGGAAGACCTGGATTTAATAATGCCAATTATTAAGGGGGATTTGTAGATGAAGAAAGTGCTAGTGACTGATGCAGTAAAAATAGAGGGAAGCTACTATGAAATCGGATATAAACAAGGGCAATATTTGCTGGAAAAAGGAGGTATGCTTGTTGATGAATACAAAAAAATGACTACCCATTCGAACACCATGGAAGCAAAAGAAATGATATTCACTTATTTTCCTTCTTTTGCTGAAGAGATTAAAGGAATGGCAGATGCTTTAAAGATGGACGAATCCTTGGCGGTTAGTCTGTTTAGCGGTTACGATATTACCTTCCCGCAAATGGGCTGCACATCCTATTCACAAGATGGTCTTTATGTAAGAAATTATGATTTTAGCCCCGATCTCTATGATGCTAGACTCGTTTGCCTCCAGCCGAATAAAGGCTACGCCTCAATTGGTTTCAGCCAGCAAATATGCGGAAGGCTGGATGGAATGAACGAAAAAGGCTTGGTCATTGGTTTGCACTTTGTCAATGATCAATTATTCAGTAAAGGGTTTATTGCGACAGCTATTGTAAGGATGGTACTGGATCAATGTGCAAACGCAAAAGAAGCAGCCGCGTTAATTAAGAAGGTACCTCATGGATATTGCTATAATTATTCAATCATAGATAAAGAGGGGAATAGTCTATTAATTGAAGCAGCACCAGAAGAGCAAATTGTTTCGAATGCATCTGTTATGAGGGCAGTAAACCACTTCCATTCTCCATCTTTGCAGTCTAAAAATCGTCCTAATATCTCAGATTCATGCAAGCGTAAGGAAATGCTTTCTGAATTGGAAGGGTTAGAGTTATCTCCGCAAGAACTTTTTCGTTATTTTAACCAGGGCAACTCTCCATACTTTTATCATCAATACAAACAATATTTTGGAACCCTTCATACAGTTGTATACAATTCTGCTAACCTGCAATTAATATGTGGAGTGGGAGCAGATTCAGAACTTCATATACTTTCACTTAAAGACTGCCTTCAAGCAAAGTGGGAGGATTGGCAAATGAAAGGATACATTCATATTTAGCAAAAGATAGGTAAAGAGAAAGAGACATTTTTGTGTATTGATCTTTCAATCTATTCGTTTGATCCATAGAGTCCAGGGTATAGAAGAAGTATAGCAAAATGAGTAAGGAGCTGAAGAGATCATGAATATGGATGTAACGTCCTTTTACCTTAAAGATGATGGTCAAATCCCTAATAACAGTGATTTGCCTGTGGTTGTTTATAAAGGTGCATTTGATGACGGTCTTCCAATAGAGGAAACATTTCAGCAGCACAATTGGAAAGGGTCATGGACTGGAGATGTATTTGACTTTCACCACTATCACAGCAATACCCATGAAGTCTTAGCAGTAAAAGAAGGGGAAGCCACCATACTTGTTGGAGGCGATGAAGGGGAGAGACTGCAGCTGAAAAAAGGTGATGCGATTGTGCTCCCGGCAGGCACAGGCCACAAAAAGCTGGAAAGCAGTCACGATTTTGAAGTGGTTGGAGCTTATCCGGATGGAGCCAGTTACAATACAAGGAAACAGGATCCAGCGGACCGTACGCAAGCCATTTCTGAGATTAAAAATGTCTCTGTACCAAATCAGGACCCAGTCTTTGGAGAAGAAGGCCCACTGCTCGAAAAGTGGATTAAATAAGATAGAAACCGCATCCGATGGGATGCGGTTTTTTTGTGGCACTTATTTGCAGAAGAAGGATTCCTGGCGACACTTATGGAATACAAGAATTAGATAATACTTCAGTATATAAATACTTGCGAAGAGATCTATAATTAAAAAAATTTCGGTTTTGCTAAAGAAGTTGAAAAAGGGAGGACTCACAATGAATCTGCAATATCCGATAGGGGAATTTCAGCATCCAGGCAAGATTACAGCAGAGCATGTAAACGGTTGGATTAATGATATAAAGAACCTGCCAAATAGATTGCAGCAGCTTGTTGGAACGTTAAGCGAAGAACAATTAGATATGGCTTATCGAGATGGAGGCTGGTCAGTCAGGCAAGTGGTACATCATATTGCTGATAGCCATATGAATGCTTATATCCGCTTTAAATGGGCGCTTACCGAGGATCAGCCAGTCATTAAAGCCTATCACGAGGCTAAGTGGGCTGAGCTCCCGGATTCAAACCTGCCAATAGGTGTTTCTATTTCACTTATTTCAGCTCTGCATGAACGCTGGACATATTTATTGGAGAATTTAGATGAAGATAATCTAAAAATTATATTTATTCATCCAGAGTCTGGGGAAGTTACGCTTGAAGAGAATATTGGAAGGTATGCATGGCATGGAGAGCACCATTTTGCTCATATACAAGCCCTGTGTTGCCGGATGGACTGGCTCTGAGTTTACATATCATATATATCTGCTGTGAATGGGAAACAATAAGTATGGAATATTCTTGCATACTTTGCGCTAACGTGCTAAATTCATAGTAAGAACATATGTTCCTAAAAATAATAAAGGATGAGGTGCTGGTCATGATTGTGAATATGTATCCGTATATAGTGCTTAATGGTAATGGGAAAGAAGCAATTAAGTTTTATGAAGAGGCTCTAGGGGCAGTTACAGAAAGCGTGACAACCTTTGGAGATTCACATGCTGATCCGGATTTTCAAATTCCGGAAGAGGCAAAAAATCGTATCATGAACGCTCAGTTGAAGATTGGCAAGGTTGAACTGATGTTATCAGATACCTTTCCAGGGCAGCCTTACGAACTAGGCTCCCAGGTGACCGTTGCTATCATTCCAGAAGGAGCGGAAGAGGCAAGAGCTATTTTTGAAAAGCTTTCTGCTGGCGGCAAAATTGGCATGGAGATACAAGAAACATTCTGGAGTCCTGCATATGGACAAGTAACAGATCAGTTCGGAATCTCATGGCAAATTTCTGCACAAGCTAAATAAAGAAACCTTGCCAATTGGGGAGGTTATGGGCTGGAGACAGAGGCTTAATTCCACTTTTGGATTTTCTCTGCTGCGGTTTTTACTATCTGAAATGATAAAAAGAACCCCCTTGGTCGTATCCCAAGGGGGCTCTTTCGTTATTGTACTAAACTTTCCATAATGTGATCGATAATTTGTCCATTTGCTACAGCACCTGTATATAACCAAGCTGTGTCAGGACCGAACTCATAGACATTACCATTCTTAACAGCTGGAATGTTCTGCCATAATTCTTCTTTAATAGCGGAATCTTCAATATTCGTATCACTGTTAATCAAGAATAGATGATCTGCATCTAGTTCTACTAATTTTTCTAGTGAAATAGCACTCCAGTTTCCAGTAGCACTAGCTGAGATTTCCTCTACAACACTTGGTACGGTTAACCCAAGGTCACCATACATAACAGCGCCGCTTGAAAGATTATCACTTACGATAAAGAAGCTGTTGTTCACTAGCCATACTGCAGCTGCAGATTGTGTGCCAATTGCATCTGTTAACTCTTTCTTAGCTTCATCAGCTTTTGCCTGATAATCATCAAGTGCTTTTTGGGCATCATCTTCACGGCCAAAGATTTCACCAATTGTCAGGAGCTCTTGTCTCCAGTCATTATTTTCTTCCGTTCCGATTACGTAAGTAGGAGCAATTTTGTTATATTGATCATACTTGCCGCCTTCTACCATACCAGGAGAGTCCATAATAATTAAATCAGGATTATGGCTCGTTACTGCTTCAAAGGGAAGGTCATGTGGAATTGTAGGAACTGATTCTAATTCTTTTTGTAAATAGCCCTGTGTTTCGCCTTCTCTTACAGACCATTGTGCAACTGGCGTAATGCCTAATGCGACTAAATTATCTTCAAGATAAGATGCTAAAACCCGTTCTGGCTTTGCTGGAATCGTTACTTCATTTCCTAATGCGTCCGTTAATACCCGGTCTTTTTCAACGGTTTCTTCAGATGCAGTGTCATTTGAAGCATGATCTTCCGCTGGCTGCTCATCGTTTCCGCATGCAGCTAATGCAAGTGCCATTGTGCAAATTGCTGCCAATTTATATAGTTTCTTTTTGGTTGAATTCATGATTGTTCCCCCTATAGTTTAAATAAAGCTTCTTGCTAAATGATAACAATTTTCATTTGCAATTACAATCTATTATTATGCAGATCAAAAAATATATTATATAGTGTTCAAAAAATCTTCAAATAATCAATAGAATCAGCTGCTTTATGGAGTAACACATTGAGATTTTAACAGCATTCCCCTATAATGAAAATGATTTTCAGTTCGCCAAATTGAAGGATGATATACATATGAGCATTCATGAAAAAGGAAAAGCAAAGCATGACACGGAAAAGCACGATGCAAAATATAAAGTAGAAACAAAGCCATTTGCCGCTTCGTTTATTTTAACTATAGGAACAATAGGATTGTTTCTCATTATTGCTTCATCTATTGCATTTGGTGCCGCGGATATTCAATTAAGTACGGTTTGGCAAGGAGTCTTTCAGTTTGACAGCAGTAACCCTGCACATCAGATTATTCGTGAGCTTCGCTTACCGCGAGCCTTGGCGGCTGCTTTAATTGGTGCTGCCTTAGCCGTATCTGGAACCATTATGCAGGCAATGACGAGGAACCCGCTTGCATCGCCATCTATCATGGGGGTGACGGCAGGAGCTTCTTTTTTAATGGCTATAGCTTATGCTGTACTTCCTGGCTTGCATTATTCAGGATTGATGATTTTTTCATTTGCTGGCGCAGGTTTAGGCGCAGCACTTGTTTTTGGAATCACAGCTGCTTCTAAAGGCGGCATGTCACCTGTAAAGCTTGCATTGGCAGGTACGGCGATTACGACACTGCTGAGCTCGCTTTCTACAGCAATTGGAATTCGCTTTGATGTTGCCAAGGACATAAGCTTCTGGTATGCCGGCGGTGTGGCAGGTGTTCAAAGCACAAGTGTTCTATATTTATTATTGCCAGTTGCAATTGGAATTCTTCTTGCCATTTTTCTTTCCAGGTCTTTAACCGTATTGAGTCTGGGAGAAGATGTTGCAAAAGGTCTTGGGCAAAATACCGGAAGAATTAAGCTACTGGGAACGATTGCTGTTTTACTTTTAACAGGTGCGGCGGTATCAATAGCAGGAATGATTGGTTTTGTTGGTTTGGTTATTCCGCATATTACCCGATTTTTAGTAGGGCTGGATTACAGATGGATTGTTCCGTGTTCAGCTGTTTTAGGCGGTATTCTCCTTGTTGTGGCTGATATTGCAGGAAGAATGATTAATGCACCTTTTGAAACACCAGTTGGTGCTGTAACGGCTTTAATCGGTGTGCCGTTCTTTCTCTATCTCGCACGGAATGAAGGGAGAAATTTTTAAATGGATTCATTTGGTCAGCAATGGAAAAAAACAATATCTGTACTCAGTATCCTTTCTGTCGCGATAATTGTTATGTTTTTCGTTAGTTTAAACACCGGGTTAACGAAAATCCCGCCTCTTGAAGTGGTAAAAACAATCTTCGGATCAGGAGACGAAGGTACAAAAATGGTATTATTTGATTTTCGACTGCCGCGTATGGTTCTGGCATTATTGGTGGGAGCAGGGATTTCTCTGGCAGGAGCTATTTTACAGGGAGTCTCACAAAATGCCCTTGCAGATCCTGGGATATTAGGCATTAATGCTGGGGCAGGATTTGCTGTTGTGCTCTTTATGTTTTTTTCACAGGGAACAGGATTCGCCATTGGTGCCTTATCGATTTTCTCCCTTCCATTTACAGCTTTATTAGGAGCTTTTGTTGCAGCACTTCTTATTTATGTAATTGCCTGGAAGGGCGGCGTAACACCTGTTCGGTTAATTCTTGTCGGAATCGGCATTAATTCTGCGTTTGCTGCAGCTATGCTTGTTTTTCAATTGATGATGGAACCGAATGATTTTACGAAGGCGCTTGTCTGGTTATCAGGAACCATTTGGGGAACCAATTGGACATTTGTGCTGGCACTGCTTCCGTGGCTTCTCATCTTTACACCAATCGCTTTTTATAAAGCAAGAGTTCTTGATGTATTAAATTTAGGGGACCCGATGGCCATTGGACTGGGCAGTCATGTGGAACGGGAAAGAAGGATTCTTCTTATTATAGCGGTTGCTCTTGCAGGTGCATGTGTTTCAGTAGGAGGAGGCATCACCTTCCTCGGATTAGTAGCACCTCATTTAGCCAAGAGAATTGTAGGAGCAAAGCACGCAAGAATGCTGCCTGTAACCGTTTTGCTTGGAGCATTTTTACTCCTGACTGCAGATACAATAGGAAGGGTTGTTCTGGCACCGGCAGAATTACCAGTAGGCCTGGTTGTCTCCATTCTCGGAGCGCCATATTTTATCTATTTGCTTATGAAAACGAGATAATCAAGCAAAGTGGCTGGATCATAAGAATTTAATTAATAGTATCAATCCGAATGATTAGAAGATGTTTTTTTATGTTCATTTAAATCGTTTGTCTTCCTTCCCGGCAGGACCGCAGCGCAATGGAACGAGCAAGTTTAAAGTGCTAGTCTTTTTAGTAAAACTTTCTCTGCTCATTTAATCTAAGCGCTAAGCTAGGTTCTTTAAATAAATGTGTCAATATTTCTGATTGTAAAAAATAGTAATTTAATATAAAATTTATATAGCTTGATATATAAGAATAATCAGAAAATTTAGGTCGCAGGAGGGAATGTATGAAAAGTACTGGGATTGTGCGCAAAGTTGATGAATTGGGTAGAATTGTAATCCCAAAAGAACTTCGGAAAACATTAAACATCCAAATTAAAGACCCAATTGAGATTTTCGTAGAAGATGAAAAGATTATACTGCGTAAATACGAAAGCAGACAAGCATGTCTAGTTACAGGGGAAATACTGGATGACAACGTGGCTCTCGCCGATGGAAAAATTGTCTTAAGCAAGAAAGCACTTAAAGACTTAGTAGAAGAAGTAAATGAGCGGTTTGAATTAAAGGTGTAAAACAAATCAAAAAAAATCTCCCATTCAATCGGCAAGCCTGTTGTTATAATACTTCAGGCTCTTTGTATGCCGGGATGCTCAGACCCGCCCCGCCGGAAAGCGAGTATCCGGGAGTTAAAACCATAACAAAACAATATGTTTTTTTGAAATGATGTTAACAAAGATAACCAAAAAAAAGAAAGTAGAGGGATCAAATGAATCAGCAGAAATTAGTCCGTGTAGGCACTCAATATATACCTGTTGAAAATCCAGAACAGGCTGCAAACTGGTATAAAGAGATCCTTGCAGCAGATATTAGCTATTGTGATAGAGATAAGGCCATTGTTAATTTTGCAAATCAAAGCTTTTTTCTTGTGAAAGGAAAAGATGGAGAAAGTGCTAATTTCATAGATTATTATGGGGAGAAGCGTTTTTCAATGACATTTGAGGTTAATGGATTAGAAAATCTCCAAGCACTTCATAAAGAGCTGAAGGAAAAAGGAGTGGCAATAGGAGAAATAGAGGATAGAGGCCATGCAGGCAGGAATTTTGTGTTTTCTGATCGTGATGGGAACTTATTTGATGTTTGGAGCGAACTCAGTCCTGCATATAAATAGCAGCTATTATGGCTAACCATCAACCATTGTAGCTCTGTTAGTTTATTTTTAACTTAAAAAGTTAGGTGATAAACACCTTTAAACTTTATGTTAAAATGGTAAAAAAGAAGCAGGAGGGACTGTATGGAAACCAGAACGAAAAACGAAATCGTTTCATGGATTAAATCATTAGCATTAGCATTTATTTTAGCTCTTATCTGCCGGCATTTTATATTTGAACCTGTCACAGTCCGTGGAGAGTCCATGGTGCCTACTTTTTCGAATGAACAGAAACTAATAGTGAGCAAAACGAGTGAGATTGAAAGATTTGATATGATTGTTTTCCATTCTCCTGTGGAAGATCAAGACTATGTGAAAAGAATAATAGGCATGCCTGGCGACACAGTGGAAATGAAAGATGATGTTTTATATGTAAATGGCAAAGCCTATAAGGAGCCTTATGTGAACCGAGATCTAGTCATGGAAAAAGTGACAGCTGATTTTACATTACAAGAGCTTTTGGGACAGAACATCGTTCCGGAAAACTCCTATTTTGTGATGGGAGATAATCGTTTAAGAAGCTATGACAGCAGAGAGTTTGGTTTTATATCAGAAGAAGCTGTCGTAGGTGAAGTGAAGTTCCGTTTTTATCCTTTTGATGAATCAGGATTTACAAAATAATGAAGCATATATGATTTGAGAGGCTAGCGATGAAAAAGATTTTTCCCTTCCCTGTTCAGGAGGTTTCCGAGGATAAAAAACGGCTGCTTAAAAAGCATTTATTAATGGATAATATTAAGCGCTGTAAGCTTTTTGCTAAAATAGTGATTCTCTTTGAAACCATTCTGATTCTTATGCATATGTATTCTTCCTATACGAATAGTGGCACCGTGTTTGTGATTGATGCATATATCATTTTATATTTGCTATTATGGAGTTTTAGTATCCTGATGGTTATATATATTACCATTTATGAAAGAAGCAGCAATCATAGTGAGCGAAAGACAAAGCTGTTTCAGAATGGACTGTGGCTATTTGTGATTTTCTTTTTAACATGGGGAGCATTAGTGACTCTTGTTGATCAGAGAAACTATGGTCATGTTATGGCATTTGCTGTTAATTTTATGTGTGTTTCGGTTTTATTTCATGCATCAAATAAAACGATTCTTAATTTATACAGTCTTCCTGTTGCAGTGTTATATATTGGTCTTCCATATGCACAGTCATCCGGAGAGATTGTCTCAGGTCATTATATCAATCTATCTGTATTCTTGTTTTTTTGCTGGCTAGCTTCCCGTATGCTTTATACAAGCTATTCCTCAAACTTTTACCAGAGGCTACTTTTAACGGAGATGAATGAAAACTTAGGGTTAAAAGTGGAAGAGAATGAAAAGATTTATAAGGAACTTGCGAGTGCAAATAATCAGTTAAAGCAGCTCTCTGTGATGGATGAACTAACGCTCATACTTAATAGGCGCGGGTTTCGTCAATATGTTCAGAATGAATTTGAAAACATCCAAGTAAAGAGACCATTTGCTGTGCTGATGGGTGATATTGACTCATTTAAGAATTATAATGATCATTATGGTCATCTTGAGGGAGATCAAGTGATTGCTACTGTCGCTGGAGTCTTTAGAACACATTTGAATGAAGAATCGAGCATTCTGGCCCGCTTTGGCGGTGAAGAATTTGTGGCGGTTCTATTTGATGTAGATCTCGATGAGGCGTTTGCTAAAGCAGAAAAGGTGAGACAAGCGATTGAACGTCTTATGATTCCTCATGAATACTCAAGTGCTGCTAATCATATCACCTTAAGCATAGGTGTGACAGCCGGCAAAGCTCAATATCCAGATGATATTTTTCAGTTAATCGGAGATGCTGATAAAGCTTTATACGAAGCAAAAGCCAGCGGCCGCAATAAGGTGAAAATCAGAATAAAAAAGTAGGCCATCTCAATCAATAGGAGATGGCCTTTTTCTGCTCATTTATTTGCAATACTTACTTCAATTTTAATAATTTCCGAACGGCTGCCGATTCGAATAGGCGGACCCCAAAATCCATAACCTGAAGATACAATCGCATGCAATTTGCCAAATTGACGGTAGCCCCAGTCCAAATCAAAGATTCTTCTTGTAATAAGGTGGTTTGGTGCCATTTGTCCCCTGTGCGTATGTCCGCTTAACAGAAGATCAACATCATGCTCTTCTGCTTGCCTAATTTCTGCAGGCTGATGGTCCATCATAATAATTGGTATGTCTTTGTTCAAATCACTGGTTAGTTCTGCGATTGATTTTCGCTGTTTATCCGTTTTATCCTTCCTGCCGACAAGGTGAAAGGAGTCTTTAATAGAGAGGACTTCATCTTGCAGAATACGGATGCCTATTCGGTCCATTTCTTTTAAGAATTGGGGAATTGCTCCTCCATAATATTCATGGTTGCCAAGTACACCATATACTCCAAGCGGCGCAGATAATCCACTCAAAACTTCACCCATATTTTTACGGATAAATGCTCCAGGATCGTCATCGATAATGTCCCCTGGAAGCAGAATAAGATCTGGCTGAAGCTGATCAATCTCTTTTACTAAACGCCGTGCATGCGCTAATCCTGATAAATGGCCAAAGTGCATATCAGACGCCATGGCAATTGAAAAGGAATCGATCCTGCTATGTTCATTTATGTGAACTTTATAGGTGCGTATCACAGGTGAATACGCATTATAGGAACCATAAAGGAAAAGGGAGATAAAAATAATGACGACGATTAATCCAACCCAGGTAATACCCTCATCTTGTGGAATTCCCATTATATTCAATAACCAGACGGTAAGATTGGCTATTGGCAGTAATAGAAGAGCGTATTGAAGAACGGCGAACCAATAGGAACCGATCATCCGAAAAAAGGAAAGTCGCTTAGAGCTTTGTCCAATGAGGTAGGAATAAAATAAAATTCCTGCCAGAAAGGCGAACAGCCATTGGTTTTGAAATCCAAACACGGTTTCAAGCCAAACCCAGCCATTCCAGCTAATATAAAAAGCGATGGCTGTGTATATTAGAATAAAAACAGCAAAGCCTAAAATACGTTTCATAAATAAACCCCAATTCGCTGCATAGATTTTGAGTTTAAGATACGATATATAGATATATTTGTCTATTTATTAGCATCTATATGTCATTCTTAAAGTGATGTAGAGGTATTTACCCCATTTAGCAGCTTCCAGGATCAAATGGAGAATTTAGTTATTTCCTATATAGTTAAGATTTATGCAAATCAATAAAAAAGAGGAATCCATTTTCGGAATTCCTCTGATGTATCAATTAAAGTGCTCCTGCAGCTGATAAAAGCGGCTGCCGAATCTCTTGTTCTGCATTTCTTACAAGATCATATGTCACACACATCGGTTTGTTTGTACGTGGATCACGTCCAATCAATGCGTCAATATGGAATACATCTCGTAAAACCTCTTGTGTAATCACTTCTTCACATGTTCCTGCTTTAACAATCTCGCCATTCTTTAAAGCAATTAAGTAATCGGCAAAACGTGCAGCCTGATTTAGATCATGAAGCACCATAACGATCGTGCGTTCCTGTTCACGATTAAGCTTTTGAAGTAGCTCCAGCACTTCCAGCTGGTGTGCCATATCTAAATACGTAGTAGGCTCATCCAAGAAAATAATCTCTGTTTCCTGAGCAAGGGCCATCGCAATCCACACACGCTGTCTTTGACCGCCAGAAAGAGCATCAACAGAGCGGGATTTAAATTCAGCTGTTCCTGTGACTTCTAATGCCCAGTCAATCACTTCATAGTCTTTCTTCGTCAAACGCCCAAAGCCAGTCTGATGGGGGAATCTCCCATAAGAAACGAGCTCTCCAACAGTTAAGCCGCTCGCACTTTCAGGCGTCTGCGGCAGAATGGCCATTTTTTTGGCTAACAATTTCGTATTTTCTTTGGCAATATTTTCACCATCAAGAATGACAGTTCCTGATTGGTGAGAAATAATTCTTGTTATAGCTTTTAACAAGGTTGATTTGCCGCAGCCATTTGCACCAATAATAGTTGTAATTTGTTTATCAGGGATGTATGCAGTGAGGTCTTTTACGATTAGACGTTCACCGTATCCAATATTTAAGTCCTTTGTATATAGGCGAACCATAATAGCCCTCCATGTCTAATTTAGAATATATATAAATAGTGATAACGATTCTCATTTCAACTTTCTACTTAACTATAAACCTAACAATAAAAGAAGTCAACGGATGTTGAAAAACGTTCACAAACCTAGTTGAAAAATATTTTCAAACCATGTATAGTATAGTGAGAATGATTATCAATTTTAGTGCAAGCTGAGGAGTGGAGATAGCATGAACATAGATGAATTGTTTGATGTCACGATTATTGGCGGTGGCCCGGCTGGTCTTTATTCAGCATTTTATAGTGGACTAAGAGAAATGAAAACAAAAATAATTGAATTTCAGCCTCAGCTTGGCGGAAAAATACATGTATATCCAGAAAAAATGATCTGGGATGTAGGCGGTTTATCGCCGATTCCTGGTGCAAAGCTGATTGAACAATTAGTGCAGCAGGGATTAACGTTTGATCCAGAGGTTGTACTCAATGAAAAAATCGTTTCTGTCAGCAGAGATCAAGATGGAATATTCTTATTAAAAACAGCTTCTGGTGTGGTTCATTACTCCAGAACAGTGATTGTTGCAGTTGGAGGCGGAATTCTAACACCTCAAAAGCTTGATATTGAAGGTGCAGAGCGTTTTGAAATTGCAAATCTAAATTATACTGTGAAATCATTACAGCATTTTAAAAATAAAACAGTCGTCATCTCAGGCGGAGGAAATTCAGCGATTGACTGGGCAAACGAGCTGGAATCCATTGCAAAAAAAGTATATTTAACATATAGAAAAGATTCACTAAATGGGCATGAAGCGCAGATCACACAGCTAATGGAAAGTTCATGTGATTGCTATTTCAATTCAACGATTACGAAACTGATTGCCGGTGAAAATCATGAGTTGATTCAACAAGTGGAATTAACCAATAGCGAAACAGGAGAGG
The DNA here is from genome assembly GCF_018582665.1 of Cytobacillus gottheilii. Taxonomy (NCBI): domain Bacteria; kingdom Bacillati; phylum Bacillota; class Bacilli; order Caryophanales; family Bacillaceae; genus Cytobacillus; species Cytobacillus gottheilii. The sequence continues at coordinate 768,374 of NZ_CP071709.1, forward strand.
TTACATATCTGGAGATTGATGAAGTCATCATTAATCATGGATATGAACGCGATAGTGCCCTTCTTCAAAATAGCGAGCTGAAAATTGAAATGGAAGAAGACTTCTATGTCAAAGGTTCAGCAAACAGTGAGTCTTCCGTGCCGGGTCTATATGCGGCAGGAGATATCCTTAAGCATGACGGCAAGCTCCATTTAATAGCAGGAGCCTTTCAGGATGCAGCAAATGCTGTAAACAAAGCAAAACAATTCATCCAGCCAGATGCTTTAAAGTATGGCATGGTTTCTTCTCATAATGATGCATTTAAAGAGCGGAACCGGGAGTTAGTAAAAGAATTAATAAAATAAGAAAATGTGTAGGGCGATGCAAGAGGTTTAGTGCATTGTCTTTTTTTTATCTAAGTGATTGCTGTTCTTAGTAATTACAAAGATGTGTACCGCGCGCGCATATCTGACTTTTTTTGTGAAGAAGCCAGTGAAATAAGCGGAGAATTTACCCTTATTTCCAGAATTGAGCTACTTTCGGGCGAAATAAACGGAGATTTTCCGGTTATATTGAAAAAAATCGTCCATTTTCACGTTTTTTGGTCCGTTAGTCGGAATTTCTCCGTCTATTTAAGCGCATTTTAAGTGATTTGACGATTTAAGCGGAATTCTTCCGCCTATTTATGCATTTGTAATTCTCGCGTTTCTTGAAAACTTTAAAGGCAATGCTGAAACGATAGAGTGCCAGACTCCTGCTTAAGCTCAGTACCCGCTTAGTCGGAAAGAGAGAATCATTATACATTTATATAAAATAGCAAAGTTTAAAAAAACCCCTTTTTTATATGTATACTGAATGACCTCTACATACAAAAAGAGCCATCAATCTAATGATTGATGGCTCTTTTATTTATATCAAGGAAGTGTTAAGCCCGGCTAGTGCTTGTGCTGCTATCTTTTGCTCTGTTAAATTGCTTGCGAAGGAAAGGTAATACATAACGGTCAAGTCCAAATTTACCTGCATTATATCCAGCAGCTGCTATAAAGACACCCATTAAGATATCTGTTGGATTGTGAGATACTGTTCCAGCGAGTAAGAAAGAGAAGTTCATCACCATTCCGAAGAATGCAGCTGCAGTAGTCAAGCAGCCAAGAATTAATCCAAGTCCTACTAAAAACTCTCCCCAAGGAATGATAAAGTTAAATAGTTCTGCATTTGGTAAGGCAAAGCTTTCAAGGAAGCTGCTGTACCATCCAAAAACGGGTCCGCCATCTGGTCCTGTAACGGGGTTTGCAGCGGCATTTGTTAAGAATCCGGTTGAATCGAATCCTCCGGTAATTTTCCCCCAGCCTGCAGTGAGCCATAAATAACCCCAGTATACACGAATAACTGTTAATAGAGCAGCAGCAATGTTATTTTCTCTTAGCCAATTGTTAATCATCTTACATCTTCCTTTCATTGATAAGAATTATGTTATTGATTACACTTAAAATATAACATGGAAGCAGATTTTCCTCACTAATATTGTGATGAAATTCACAATCTTGTAATAAAGTTTTGACTAAATATTGAACAAAAGTTTATAAGATATACAAATATAATAATTATAGGCTAGGAAATTGGGAGTCATTTCAACTATTTACAGAGAAAGAAGTTTATAAGAATAATGAATACGAATACATTATGTTGTGAGGAAAATCACAGTATTATATTGATTCTCCAATTACAGAAGGTAGAAATCCCTAGCAAGCTGTGAATGTCTCATTTCCAGACCTGTTAGCATGTGTAAATTTTAGACAACTAACAGCCAGCGGGAATAAACGATTCCCGCTTGGTCGTAGTTTCATTTTAAAGTTTTTTACGATCTGGAGCAGATGGAGGCTTTTCAATCCAGTTTTTTTCAATGGAGATATTCACACCATCCTTTGAATAATCACCGACCTCAGTAATGAGTCGTGTATACGCTGTGATTAGATCTCTTCTTGCGCTTGTTCCAATACTTGCTCCATAAAAGCCGATGCCAGCAGAGTACAGTGCTTTTGTATGAAACATAACGAGCTTGTCCGAAAAGACAGGGTCTGTTGAAGCGGTAGCATGTATAGTTGAATTTGCTGGCGGAAACAGATCGCTCTCCTTTAGGAATTCGGAGAACACATCACAATGATGCTTCGCTAATTCAGTGCCTCTTTTTAAGAACTTCTTTACTTCAGGAATTTTGGCGGTTTGAGAGAATCCCATAAGCAAAACAGAACCAAGCATATTCCGGTATAAGTTTATAAATAAATGGGAAATTTCAACTGATGTCAGTGGTCTTTGTTCTCCAAACCATCCTCCTAAAAACTTCTTGGAATGAATGTATTCAACCTCAGTTGGATATGGGATATATGGTGCCCAAATATAATTGCCCATCTCCTGTGCGATATCAATTCCCTGATTAAAATAGTTTGTACTTGACTGAAGGCATGAAGCATAAAAATTACGGATATCTTTTCGAGCAGCATTGGGAAGAGCTGAACTAAAGGCATTAACCCCCATCAGTCCAATATTCATCGCATAATGAAGGATGAATTCATCGGTATACAAGCGTTCTGCATGAATATTTACGTCGTTTTCTGTGAAACCATCAGGAACGGGAATTTCTTCTGAAACCATTAAATTCCGTATAACATCGTAATTTGATTGAGATATTTCAAGGCCTGTCTGGATATAAGGTTTTATGACAGGATTCTGTACATGCTGTAAAAAATACGTTAATACACAAACCGATAACGATTCTGCCATAAATGTACCGGTTAGAACTGAGAGCTCGCTAGCGGTCAGCTTTGAAGTGTCTTCCATATGCTTACCTCCTTATATTCATTGCATAAGTAGTATTTGCTACTAATAAAAACTTATGAATAAAAATGGAAGACAGTTAAGGAGGATAAATGTATAAAAAAAAGACAGAGCGAACGATTCACAAATCGCCTCTGTCCTTTTAGCTGCTTCAAAAAGTATTAGTCCGATTAAGTTTTTGTCTTTCAGGCTTGCCATTTGGCAAGTAGCTTTAGTATTTCTTCAAATAGGAATGAGGATGTATCCTTTGCTTATAAGAATCAATTGTCCCCATCAAATCGTTAACGGCTAACTCCATCTTTTCTAAGTCTTGTCTGGTAACTGGAGGATCCTCAGCACTCCAGCGCACAGATTTAACGAAATAATATTTTTTAATTGGCACAAGAAGGGCCTTGGAATTTGGAAACTCTGCAAAAACAAATTCAATTCCGCCTCTTTTTCGATAAGAATGGCTGAGTATTTTCATGAGGGTAACAACCTTTCAAAATTTCTAAAGCGGTTTAAAGGTCTATACCCCAATGTAAATTAGAATAAGCGGAATGGATATAATGCTCAAAATAGTCGTTATAAAGGTCGTAAAAGATACAAGATCAGGTTCTGTGTTAAACTGTACTGCCAGCATGGTTGTATTTGCAGCAGATGGCATGGCAGCCTGTATAATGAAAACATGCTTCAGTAAATCTGGAATCGGCATAAAATGGACTGCAATAATGGCGATAACAGGTGAAATTACCATGCGAATAACCGTAACAATCGAAACGAAACGATATGCCACTCTTTTTCTTGAAATAACGGCAAGCTGCATTCCCAATATCAGCATGACAGTAGGAATGGAGGCGTCTGCAACTAAACTGATTGCATCCATGAAATTAACAGGAATACTCACTCCGGTCAGTTGGAGAACTACACCTAAAATGGCACCGTGCAATACTGGCATTCTTACCATTCTTCGTAAAGATTCTTTAATACTGGCACCTTCTTCTCCGCCAAGAGAAGCGAAAAATAATCCAACTGTATTCATTAAGAAAGATTGAAAGACCATCATGATGACCGCATAATCAAAGCCTGCAGCTCCAAAGGCAAAAAGAACAATTGGTGCACCATAGTTCCCCTGATTCATAAAAATACCGCCAAGCATCATGGCGGACATTTGCTGCCGGGTTGCCTTGGTAAAATAACTGACAGCTCCCACGATCAGCGCGAGAATGATGTTGAGCCCAAAACTAAACAGTAAAATATAATAATAATCAATCGTAATTTCATTTGCATAAAACGTTCGGAAAGCGAGAGCCGGTGACATAATATAAAGAGCCATTCTTGAAATAGACTTTATATCAAAGCCGAATTTTTTCTGTGCTAAAAAGCCAGTAGCAAAAATCAGCAAAACTGGCAGCATAATCATAAGTAAATTCAAAACATGTTCATCCCCATAATTGAAGTTTATAAAAAACAGTATATCAAAATAAAATAAATTCGGAACCCCTTTAGTGTGGTGATTGGTTATAGAATGTGAATGGAAGATGGCGAGGCTCTGGTACTATTGCAACGCTGGCAATGGGAATTAATAGGAAAGAGCTTGAGTTTGATGGGAAATTGAAAAGTTTTGATTAGAAAAGCTCAAATTTTGATAGGAAAACGAAGAAATTTGATAGGAAAACGGTAAATTTTGATAGTAAAGCAAAAAATTCGAAAGGAATTAGCCACAACTTGATAAGAAATCGAAAAAACTCTCCTGATCCATTCCAAATATAAATACAGTATAAATGTAATTAAGTGCCATATGCTTTTTTTGCCTAAAGGTTTGCGCTATAATATGGTTTGAATAGTTCATATTCGGTATATGCAAGCATATACATTCATTTATTATAGAGTTAAAAGCTGAAAGAGAGTGGGAAATATGGGCCGTAAATGGAACAATATTAAGGAAAAAAAGGCTTCAAAGGATGCAAATACGAGCCGGGTTTATTCGAAATTTGCACTTGAAATCTATGTTGTGGCAAGACAAGGGGAGCCTGATCCTGAGTCAAACCAAGCATTGAAGTTCGTACTTGAGCGTGCTAAAACATACAATGTGCCTCGAAATATTATTGATCGTGCGATTGAAAAGGCTAAGGGAAGCTCAGATGAGAGCTATGATGAATTGCGTTATGAAGGATTTGGTCCTAACGGTTCTATGATCATAGTGGATGCTTTGACAAATAACGTGAATAGAACAGCATCCAATGTTCGCGCTGCCTTTGGCAAAAACGGCGGAAATATGGGTGTGAGCGGATCTGTTTCCTATATGTTTGATGCTACAGCCGTAATTGGATTAGAAGGCAAAACGGCTGATGACATTTTAGAGATTTTAATGGAAGAAGACTTGGATGTGCGTGACATCATCGAAGAAGATGATTCCGTTATTATTTATGCTGAACCAGATCAATTCCATTCCGTACAGCAAGCTTTAAAAAATACTGGCATTACTGAATTTACTGTTGCAGAGCAAACGATGCTGGCGCAAACAGATGTTGAACTTGATGAAGAGGCAAAAGCTCAGTTCGAAAAATTAATCGATGCCCTCGAAGATTTAGAGGATGTGCAGCGTGTTTATCATAATGTGGATTTAGAAGACTAATCATTCCCGCAGGCAGACCCAATTGGGTCTGCCTGTTTTTATCTCATTAATATAGAAGTGTCAGGCAACATTTAAATTTAAGTGTACCTATTATTAAATTCCGGTTGTTATAAGTAGTAAAATAAGGTATATTTTAACTGATAATGATTATCATTATCTTTTGTTTTTGCAATCATTATTAATGGGGGAGTGTTATACATATGAGTTCAAACAAAATAGAAAAGTGGGAATGGGCAGCAGAGGAACAAGATTATCAGATCATGGTCTCAATACCAAATACACCAGTTCCAGCAGAAGGTTTTCCGGTTATGTATATTCTTGATGCCAATGCATTTTTTACAATGTTCACAGAAATAGCCCAACTGCAATTGTTCCAGCCTGAAAAAACGGGTATATCGCCTCTAATCCTTGTAGGCATCGGATACCCTGGGGAGGAGCGATTTCATCCAAGAAGGTTTGCTGATCTGACAACACCTGTTGATGAAAAGAACATTCCATCTAGACCAGATGGAAACCCATGGCCAGAGAGCGGAAAAGCAGCACAGTTTTTATCACTTCTTACTGAAAAAATACATAAGGAAATTCAGCGAAAATATCCAATTGATGTACGAAAACAAACACTTTATGGTCATTCACTCGGGGGCTTATTTGCGTTATATACAATGTTCCAAAAGCCAAACAGCTTTCAGAACTATTTTGTCAGCAGCCCATCCATTTGGTGGGATCAGAAAAGCATCTTGAACTTAGAAACAGCATTTACCACCAATAGTGAACTTAAAAGCCCAACAAAATTATTTATCACTGCAGGCACTGAGGAAATGGCAGGGGATATTTTTGAAGATTCAAAAGCGATGTACGAAAGACAAAGCCTCAACCCCAAGATTAATCTCGAGACAGAGTTTTTTGCAGGAGCAGGCGAAAATCATATGTCTAATGTTCCAGCAGCATTAAGCAGAGGGCTAAGATTTTTATTATAATTGGACCATTCATATCATCACTATAATAGGGCATCGTAAGAATGAGGTGATAATATGAAGAAACAAACAGTGGCAGTTCTGCTTTGCATTTTATTCGCGATAGCAATACCTATAAATACGAATGCTGCATCACCAGCTAAGAATGTAGAAATTTATAATGTTGATAAAAGGGAAGTCACAAGTACTATTACACCAAATGCAAAGATTCAAAACCAGGCTGAAAAGATGATTAAGCAAATCACAGGTGTTTACAAAAAGCTTGATCCGTTGCCGAAAACAGGCTATATGGTGAAAATCCCATTACAACCAAGTGTTTCTGTCAATAACCAATGGCTGAATGGTTATATCGATGAACTCATCATCATTATTCCAGATGAACAATCATCGCATATCCTTGTCTTCGACGATGAAAACAATCCACACTTCTTTACCTGCAAAAATGATCAACAACCGCCCTTGGAACTATTCAACCTCAAATAGATGCTGAAGATCAGGAGGAGAGCAGGGAACTGTTCTCCTGATTTTCAGAATTATAATCAACTCCCTAAAGAAATACATTCCATCTTAGTCTAGGAAATAAAAAAATTGCCGAGACAAACTCATCCATTATATAATTATGACTAGGTACTATAATCTAGTGATAAGAGGTGGGGGAGATGTATAAATTTATCAGCACTATTATTTATATCTTTTTAAGAATCTTTAAGGTTGTTAGAGTAAAAGGGAACCATCATATTCCAAAGAACACCGGCTTTATCGTTACATGCACACATATAGGCTGGGTAGACGTGATTATATTGGCCATAGCTTTATATCCCACACCAGTACATTTTATGGCAAAAAAAGAGTTATTTGAGGGTAGATGGAAGAATAAGTTCCTGCGTTCCATCCATGCCTTTCCTGTTAATCGAGAAAACCCTGGTCCCAGTACGATAAAGACTCCTTTAAAGCTGCTGAGAGCACAGCAACGTGTAGGAATTTTTCCAAGCGGCACCAGAACAAGTGAGGATGTACCCTTGAAAAGAGGTGCGGTAACCATTGCAGTAAAAGCAAAAGCCCCGATCTTGCCAGCACACTATGAAGGGCCAACCAACTTTTCACAGCTTCTAAAAGGCAGGAAAGCGATTATTACTTTCGGAGAACCGCTGATATTTAGCGGGACAGCCAAGAAAGATAATGCCATTGATGAAGGTATTCACCGGCTTGAGCTGAAAATGAAAGGTCTTGAAGATGAGGTAAAAGCCAGTTTGAAAAAACAATTGCCAGGATGAACGGAAACTTACATGATTATAAAAATTGCCCGCCAAGCGGCGGGCGTACGGAGAACAGAACTTAGTGATTGCCACGGCTGTTCACTTATTTAAGTTTAGGTATATTTTTTGCTTTTATTGTTGTATTGCGGCCAGAATGCTTTGCCTCATATAATGCCTGATCCGTCAGATGCAGCAGCTCGGAGAAGTAATCAGACGTTTCATACAGTGTTCCGACACCTGCCGAAATGGTGATTGGCTTATCTATCGGGCTTAAAGTGCGAGCGAATGTTTCTCTAATTCGTTCTGATATAAAATAGGCTTCTTCCTGTTTTGTTTCAGGGAGGAGAATAAGGAACTCCTCGCCGCCCCAGCGGAAGCAAAAATCAGTATTTTTCGTTTCTGCCATAATGGTTTCTGCCGTATAACGAAGAACTTGATCCCCCATTAAATGGCCATACTGGTCATTCACACTTTTAAAATAATCGATATCAAATAAAATGAGAGAATATTGATTGATGTCTTCAATCATTTTATCTAATGCCCGCCTATTGTATAACCCAGTGAGCTGATCCCGTTTTGACTCGCTTTCAGCTTCAATTAGTCGCGCTTGATAATGTTCAACAGTTACTAATATGGCTCTTTTGAGTTCGCGGGCTTCAAAATACCATGCTGGTATTTTTTTTATTTGCTCAGGTTTATTGCGGCTTATATTATGGGCATAAAGAGCTAAGTCACGAATAGGGTGCACGATTCTAGTCAGAAAAATCATTGAAAAAACTAGAATGAAAATCATAAATGGAATCATGTTGAGTATAGACTTTTTAACCAGCTCGATTGTAGGTTCCATTAATGTATTGACTGGCGTTTGCGAGATAATCCCCCAGCCAATTGAAGCAGCTGTAGGAGCATATCCAGCCAGCATATCAATACCTTCTGAATTTTCCCCTTGAAGACTTCCCGTTTTTCCCTTCATGACTTCCTGAACATAAACGTTTGACTGGACATTCCTATTCACAAAATGTTTATTGGGATGATAAATAATCGTCCCATTTGAATCAACGACATATACATAAGATTTATTTCCAGTGAGAGGATGCTGGCCAAGAACCGTTTTTAAGCTATTATATTCCTCAAGATAAATCGTCCCTCCAAGATAGCCGGCATATAAACCTGATTGATCTATAACTGGCACAGAAACCAGAATCATGAACCTGCCAGTAGCTCCTATATAGGGTTCACTGACTAATGGCATCTTTTTCTCTAAAGCTTCTATAGCACCTGGACTGCTCAGTTTCCTGCCTTCAAAATTAATATCTGGCGCTGTGGCCACAATTTTGCCATTAGCATCAACAAGCCATGTTGAATTAAAGTAAGAAGTTGATTGCAAGAGGTTATTTAAATCCAAACTTGCTTCACTAGCATTAGCGGTTTTAAAGGAAGTATTATTGGCTGCGACTTCAAGGCTTTTAAACATATCTTTAAACAGCAGATTGGCTGTAGCAGCCAATTTTTCAGCATAATATTGATTTTCAGCTGAGTAATGCTCTTTTAAGTGATTGCTGCTGCTGATAATGCTAGATGCTATACTTCCAACGAAGGTGCCAATCATTGTAAAGCTGAGCAATGTTAAAATCAGAAACTTCATACTCAATTTCATATGTTTAATCAATTCTACTTTCTTTATAGGGATAATAAAGTTGAGTATACTATCAACCTAATCAATCGGCAATCCTGCAATTAAGCTGTTTTTATTTCTCGACTTCCTTGTTTTCAATCTCAGAAATATATGAATCGTTTTTAAAACCATTTCTTCTTATTTGTACGGAGGCTTTAACATCTACTTCTACAGAAGCAAATTCTTCATTCCAAACATGCTGAACTTTTTTAAACTGCATTGGATAAGACTTATAGAATATTTCTCCAAGACCAAAGACATCGCTTTTATACTCCTCCTGAACCAACTTAATGGTTTGGAGAAAATCTTCCTCAATTTTTTTGCTCAGTCTTTCTTCATATTCTTGGGTTGTTACAAATGAACTAAGTCTTTGGGGACATTGTGTACCCTGCAAATCTCCTTCTGCTATGATGGTGAATTTAAAAGAAGGTTTATTATCTTCCATCTGGACACTTGATTTTACCCTAATATCTTTCAAGAAAAAATCAATGGTTTTCTCCTTTTCACAGGTAATAAAATAGGAAGTTCTTTTTAATTGGTTTTGAGTTATTAGATAATTCCTTGTTCCTGAAATAGGGAGCTTTCCAATAAGCTTCCCGTCTTTAAATAGCGCTAATCCATTAATTTTTAAATATCCTGAAGGAGTAGTGTTTTGAAGGTTTTGGGCATTAGAGGCCTTTTGGTCATCTCCAATGATTTTTACCATTGCGACTACAGGCTCTTTACCGTTAGATACCAATGAATCAATTACGTCTTTAAGTCGTACATTGGGGTCGCCACCCCATTCTTCATATAAATTTTCAGCTTGAGTGTTTAATTTTAATGTAGATACCTTCTGAAGCGGATAAGTTATTCGCAAACCATCAGCAGCAGTATGAGGTTTTTCTACAACAATGATATTAAAATCATTTCGGATTTCCCGGTCTCGATCTAAGGCATCGAATAAAACTTTAATGCCTTCTTCTGCAATCTCTTCGCTAATAAACATCGTTTTCATATGGGAAAAAATCGGTTTTCTTGATACGGCCTCATTTAGTCTATGGGAAATATCTCGGATGGAATCACCTTCAACTCCCAGAACGATGCTAGCTGTATTACCAGAACTAGTTTGTGCAGAGAGTTCATTTGGGTTTAACAGTTCGATTGTAATTCTAAATTGTTTTTCTTCCCCTTTATCAAATGCTAATCCAGACACGACAGAAACTTCATTAACCTCTTTTATATCCCAGCATCCGGAAAGAAGGAGTGTTGATAAGATTAGCAAAAGCAGTAGCCATATTCTTTTCATTCTTTCTGCCCCTCTTCTTTGATTGGCGGTGGTGTAGGAGAATTATCCTTATACTGTTGTGCAGGTTTCTTTGTTTTTAAAAATTTTGGTCTTGATAACATGAAGAAGAATGGTACTCGAACAAATGTATCTTGCTGATCTTCCGGATAAAAAGGTGTTACAGGAGTCAAATATGACACCCCAAAAGATCTCAGACTATTCATATGTGCGACCATGAATATTAAACCTAATATAATGCCATAGAATCCAATGGTTCCTCCTAAAATAATAAATATAAAACGCAGAAGGCGTGTAGAGATGGCCAAATTGTATACTGGTGAAACAAAGCTGGCGATTGCGGTCAAGGCTACAATGATTACCATGAAATTAGAAACAATCCCGGCTTCTACGGCTGATTGGCCAATGACTAATCCGCCTACAATTGAAACGGTTTGTCCAACGGCCCGCGGCATGCGGATTCCTGCTTCACGCAGTATTTCAAAGGTTAATTCCATAACCAGCGCTTCAATAACAGCTGGAAAGGGGATTCCTTCACGCTGTGAAAATATTTTAGTAATAAGTGCTGTCGGAATCATTTCATGATGAAATGTAATGATAGCCACATATAAGGATGGAAGTAAAAGGGATATAACAAAAGAGAAATAGCGAATGATCCGTAAAAATGTCGCCATAAAGAAGGGCTGATAATAGTCCTCCGAGATGCTGAAAAAGTCATTAAAGGTTGCTGGTGCAGTAATTGCAAAGGGGGTGCCATCAACTAATATCGCAACCTTTCCTGATAAAATATGAGCAGTAACAGAATCGGGTCTTTCCGAGTTATAGACGAGAGGAAAAGGTGTAAACGTTTTATCTGCTATCATTTCTTCAATATTAGCTGATTCAAAAATAGCAAATGTCTTAATATCTTCAATACGCTGTGTAATCTCTTTTAATATCTTGTCGTTCACAATATTTCCTAAATAAGCAACAATGACTGAAGTACCTGTATCATCTCCGATTGTATACTTGCGGAAACAAAGATTTTGATTTTTTATTCTGCTTCGGATCAAGCTTATATTGGTTTGAATATCCTCAACAAAGCCATCTTTTGGACCTCTAATTATTGTCTGGGTGGTTGGTTCTGAGATTGTTCTTTTTTCTGAGCCTTTTACTTCTATAAAGCATAATATGTCTAACTCACTTATAAGCAGCAATGCATAGCCTTCAATAAGCTTCTTGCCCATGTCCTTTAAATCCTTAGAGAAATAGAGCTTTGCGCTTGAGAATAGCTGAGTTAATTCCTGTTGACTATTTAATTGCAGTTTTTCTTCATTAATTGCTCCATTTAAACTTAAAGGCTGCTGAATTTTTTCATAAATGAAGGTAGAGTCACAAATAGAATCAATAAAACATAATTTTGACTTTATGCTGCCAACATACATATCTTCTAATGTCAGATCACTTGTGTTATGCATTTGTTTTTTTAATAGTTCAACTTGATCTTCAATGGGGTTAACAGTTGACTTTTTTTCTGGAACATTAAGATCATGTGGAAGTTTCTTTTCCTTGACCCCGATTTTTTTGAACGTTTTTATGGTTTTTGTCATTTTCTGCATCTCCCTTCTTCCTTGATTTCATGAGAAGTATCACAAAAATGAGCATGGGAATTAAAATTTGCATCGGAACATGTAAATAAAGAGGGACAATCTCTAACCCTTCTTTTAAATGTTCATTTAGGCTAAAGGCAATCACCACAGACGAAGTTGCTGCTATCATAGCGATTGGAAAAGAAAAATACCGATAAGGCTTTTTATAAATTGCTTCCATGCCCTTTAATGCACAATATAAATAAACGGACACTTTAACAAACACGCCAAGCATGACAATGAACACAACAAAAGGATCCAGACGTTCAATAAAATCAGCTATAGAGATCTCCCGGGCAGTTGTCAGCAAAGGGAAGTTGGTCCGTAAATAACCTGACTCCCTTAATACACTAATATTAATAATAACGGTGCATGTAATAAGAATTCCTGCTGTAAGGATAGCTAAAGCCATAGGTTTAAAACTCTTATCAGCATCAACAACTTGAGGAAATATAATAGTAAACACAATGAGTTCGCCAAATGGAAAAGTTAATAAGCTTGGAAATATAGATTTTAAAACAGGTTTAAATCCTTCTGACAGCACTGGCTGAAGATTGGACAAGTCAACACTGCTATTAATAATTAGAAAAATAGCAAAGGCGAATAAAAATAGAAAAAGATAAGGCGCAAAAATAACAGTTGTTCTCGAAAAAACCTCAAACCCCAAATATAAAACATAACTTACAACCCCCATAAATAAAATGGAGGAAAACTCAATAGGAGTATTAGGGAGCACAACCGTTAAAAGAACCTCATTAAAATCTCGTAAAACCCTGCTGGTTAAATAAATAAAGTAAACGGTATAAGCTGCAATAGTGACAGTGCCTATTTTTTTTCCTAGACAGTGCAGAAGAAGTTCGTAAAAACTTCCATTCTTCATTAAATAAGAGCGATAATAAATATAAAATAAAATTAGTCCTAAAGCAGTAGCTATAATGACAGCAAGCCATGCATCTTGTTTTGCTTCTGCACCAATTATGACCACAATGGCAGTGCCGACTTCGTATAAAATAATAAGAAGCATAAATTCATAAATAGAAATCTTTTCTATTGTGTTATACATAAAATCCTCTTTTCACAGCTTCAGAGTTTGAATCAATATGTGAGATCTATTTTTTCTTTTCAACCTCAGAATCTGAATTGCGTTTTTTTTTAATGCGAATATCTGCAGCTATACTGTAAGAATAAGTAAGGAAAATAATTAGAAAAAAGAAGGAGTTTCCAGGGTTCTCTTTAAAGTTAAATAAGTCAGTGAGAACCCACTTTAAATTAAAATTTTTGAGAAAAAAGTCTATTGCTGTGATTAGAAAAAGAGTCAGAAAGAAAAACAACAAGGAGGCACGCGTGATCATAAACACAACTCCATTTATTATTTTGTTAAGCTTTTATCTAGTTTTACATAAAGAAAGGAAAAGTATGTAAAAATTTGAAAAGGAATTAACAAAATTTGATCCATTACTAATTTGACAGTAAAAGTAGGAAATGTTATATTTATCTCGAATTAAAAATAAATTAATTAAAGATATTTAAAATGGAGGTATATAAACATGCATCCTTTAAAAGGCATCCATCACGTAACAGCTATTACCAGCAGCGCTGAAAAAAATTATCAATTTTTCACTTATACATTAGGAATGCGTCTTGTTAAGAAAACGGTGAACCAGGATGATATCCAAACATATCATCTCTTTTTTGCAGACGATCTGGGCAGTCCAGGCACAGATATGACATTTTTTGATTTTCAGGGTATTCCGAAGGGTACTCATGGAACAAATGAAATTTATAAAACAGCCTTCCGTGTTCCGAGCGATGCTGCTCTTGACTATTGGGTAAAACGTTTTGATCGTTTGAATGTGGCACATAGTGGAATAACAGAAGAATTTGGCGTTAAAACACTCTCTTTTGCAGACTTTGATGATCAGCAATACGCACTTGTTTCAGATGAAAATCTTACTGGGGTTGCCCCGGGATCACCTTGGGAAAGCGGACCAATTCCAACACAGTTTGCGATCACAGGCTTAGGCCCCATTACTGTTCGCATTGCCAATATTGACTATTTTAAAGAGATGATGAACAAAGTCCTTCAGTTCAAAGAGGTTGCCCGCGAAGGAGATCTGTACTTGTTTGAAGCTGGAGAAGGCGGAAATGGTGCTAGAGTCATTGCTGAACATAACTCAGTATTGCCGCAGGGACGCCAAGGGTATGGCACGGTACACCATGCCGCTTTCCGTGTTGAGGATCGCAGTGCTATCGACTATTGGGATGAAAGACTTCGACAATTTGGTTTTGGTACTTCAGGCCACGTTGATCGCTTTTTCTTTGAATCACTATATTCAAGGCTGGCACCTCAGATTCTTTTTGAATTTGCTACAGATGGACCTGGTTTCATGGGAGATGAACCTTATGAAACACTTGGTGAGAAATTATCATTACCGCCATTTTTAGAGCATAAGCGGGAAGAAATTGAAAAGCTGGTACGTCCAATTGATACAGTCAGAAGCACACAGACATTTACAAAGGAATAAATATTTCTCTGCTGAGAACCGGTTTAGCAATATGCTGCCGGTTCTTTTTAATACCACTGTTAGCCAGTCATTCTTTTCGGAAATATACCGATTTCAAGTGCTTCTCTTTAAAATGAAGTAAAATGACTTTACGTGGAAATAAAGTAGTTGTTTATATCACGCACATTTTGTACTCTTATAGTATGGATTTTTTAACAGTTTAAAAGAAAAGTTAAGAAAAACTATAAACGTCTTGTGAATAAACCTATAAGTAACTGTGATAGGTTAAAAAGGAAGGTATTTATGTCTGAGGAGAATATTACGAGGCTGCATCTAGATGGAAAAGAATACATACTAATTGGCACCGCTCATATTTCAAAAAATAGTGCTGAACAGGTAAAAGAGGTCATTGAACAAGAAAGACCAGACTCAGTCTGTGTTGAACTGGATGCGGGCCGTTATCAGTCTGTTATGGAAGGTAATAAGTGGAAAGAGATGGATATTTTCAAGGTCATTAAAGAAAAAAAAGCAACCTTGCTGCTGATGAATTTAGCTATTTCCTCTTTCCAAAACCGTATGGCCAAGCAGTTTGATATAAAACCTGGTCAAGAAATGATTCAAGGAATTGAATCAGCGAAGGATGTAGACGCAAAGCTAGTATTGGCGGACCGGAATATCCAGATTACTTTCTCGCGTATCTGGGGAGGATTAGGGTTAAAAGGAAAGTCGCTCCTCTTATCTCAAGTGATCGCCAGTATTTTCAGTGATGAAAGTATTACAGAAGAAGAGCTTGAAAAAATGAAAAAGCAGGATACCATTAATGCGATTTTAGATGAATTTACAGACTCCTTCCCGCAATTAAAGGTGCCGCTTATTGATGAACGTGATCAGTATCTCGCTGAAAAAATCAGAAATGCACCAGGTGAAAAAATTGTAGCTGTACTTGGGGCTGCCCATGTACCAGGAATAACAAAAGAAATACATAAAAAACATGATTTGAAAAAATTGACGGCACTGCCGCCAAAATCAAAGGCACCAAAAATAATTGGCTGGAGTATTCCAATCCTTATCCTGGCGATTATAGCTTATACGTTTATTGCTAATCCAGATGCAGGACTTCAGCAAACACTTAGCTGGGTATTATGGAATGGCGGTTTATCTGCACTGGGAGCTGCTTTAGCTCTGGGCCATCCGCTAACTATATTAACGGCATTCATTGCAGCACCTATTACTTCGTTAAATCCGCTGCTTGCAGCAGGCTGGTTTGCAGGTATAGCACAAGCATTTTTAGTTAAACCAAATGTAAGTGATTTTGAGAAATTGACAGAAGATGTATTTACGTTTAAAGGCTTTTGGAGAAATAAAGTGACACGCATTTTGCTTATTGTCGTGCTGGCGAATCTGGGAAGTTCATTAGGCACATTCATTGGCGGAGCTGATGTTATACGTTTATTCTTTCAAAACTTTTAATCTCACCATTGCCTTGAAAGGAAGTTATTTATCTTGAAAAAAAAGCTGCCGGCTGTGATTGCCATCATGATCCTTGTAGCAATTGCCGCCTTGTGGATGCTCGATAAGGATTTTTCGGATATTGAACTTGGCATTCGATTTTTGATCGCCATTGGTGCTTCATTGTTGTCTGGGCTTATATCCTATACACTGTTTTTCCTTGATCATCGGGATCAAAGAAAATAAGAAATTCCTCCTTAGACCGCTTTGGTTTAGGGAGTTTTTTATAATAGAATATAAAAATGTGAAAAATACGGTTGACCTTTACGCAGCGGAAACGTGTAACATTTTTGATAGAAGGCAGGGTTTCAGAGGCGCCTTCTAAGCTGAACTTTGTATAGGAGTGATTACATGGAATATACAGTGCAAAAACTGGGAGCATTAGCTGGAGTAAGTACAAGAACCTTAAGGTATTACGATGAAATTGGACTTCTAAAGCCGGCTAGAATCAATTCATCTGGATACCGGATTTATGGTGAAAAAGAGGTAGATGCACTTCAGCAGATTCTTTTTTATCGTGAGCTTGATGTCAGTCTTGAGGAAATCAAAGAGATTGTATCTAGTCCAGACTTTGATTCAGTTGCTGCACTAAAGGAACACCGTGAAAAGCTCCTGGAAAAACAAAGACAGCTTGATCAATTAATAAAAAATGTGAATGCGACAATTCTGTCTGCAGAAGGGAGAATGACCATGTCTGATCAAGAGAAATTTGAAGGGTTTAAGAAGAAACTAGTCGATGATAATGAGAAAAAATATGGTGCGGAAATTCGTGAGAAATATGGAGATGCTGCGATTGATGAGTCCAATCGCAAGTTAATGAACATGTCTGAAAAGGATTATGAACAATTACAGGCGCTGGAACAAAAAATGTTTACACTGCTGGCTGAGGCAATTGAAACAGGAGATCCTTCTTCAGAAATAGCTCAGCAGGCAGCAGACCTTCATAAGAAGTGGCTATGCTTTCATTGGAAGGAATACAATAAAGATGCCCATGCTAATCTTGCGCAAATGTATGTGGATGATGAAAGGTTTACAGCCTATTATGATAAACAGAAGAAGGGAACCGCGGTTTTCCTGCGTGATGCAATATTGACTTATACAGCAAAACAGCAGTAGAGATGAGTTAGCGACCGGTGAAATCCCGGTCGTTTTTTATTGTAGAAATTTATACTTTTGCTATGTTCATAACATGATGAATATAGTCTCCATTTCAAAAATACAATGTAGTATTCTTTTTTGAAATGGAGGAGAACAATGATCACGAGAGAAATGCTAGTCCGTTATACAGAACTCATCAAGAGGAAAAAAGAGCTGGATGAAGAGCTGGCTGATTTGAAGACTTCCTTTAACAGTTATTTTGATCATACAGTCGGGGAAGGACAAAAGGGTGAGCTTGTTGTACATGATTTCAAACTGCAGCGGCAAATAAGAACGGCTGAAAAATATGAGCAGGAATCGACCGTAGAAAAGTTAGAAGGACTTAATTTGAATAATCTCATTGTAAAAAGCCCGGACGAAGCTAAAATAAAATCAGCGATTGAGCTGGGACTTTTAACAAACGAAGATTTGCAAGACTGTAAAACTGTTAAAAAGACACAAGCTATTTATGTGAAGCAATCTATATAATGTGTAAGAAAGAAGGAAACTGATGTCTGAAATCGGGATGCCGAAGTAGTTTCGGGAAATGCAAAGGGAAAGTGATTCCCGAAATCCGCTAGGAGACAAAGTTTCGGGAAATGCAAAGGGAAAGTGATTCTCGAAATCCGCTAGGAGACAAAGTTTCGGGAATTACAAAGGGAAAGTGATTCCCGAAATCCGCTAGGAGACAAAGTTTCAGGAATTACAAAGGGAAAGTGATTCCCGAAATCCGCTAGGAGACAAAGTTTCGGGAATTACAAAGGGAAAGTGATTCCCGAAATCCGCTAGGAGACAAAGTTTCGGGAATTACAAAGGGAAAGTACGTCCCGAAATCCGCTAGGAGACAAAGTTTCAGGAATTACAAAGGGAAAGTACGTCCCGAAATCCGCTTGGAGACTAAGTCGAGGGAATCACTCAAAAAATGCCTAAAACCCATACTTAGAGGGTTTCAGGCATTTTTCATGGAGATTTTTATTTAGTTAAAAATGCTGCTGATGTTCTTGATTTCTTCTGCTGTTAAAGAGACTTCTAATGTTTTTAAATTGTCTATTGCCTGTTCAGCTCTCTTAGCTCCAGGAATAAGAACATCAATTGCCGGCTGTGCGAGATACCATGCCAGAACAAGATGTGCCACTTCCACATCTTTCCCGGCTGCGATTTTCTTTAATTCTTCAACTTTATCTAAATTACGCTCAAAAACTCCTGGCTGGAAATGTGGAGAGTTTGCACGCAAGTCGTTAAAGGCTGTATCCTTTGTATATTTACCTGCGAGCAAGCCTGAAGCTAGCGGGAAGTAAGGAACAAATGAAATATTATGCTCTAATGCATATGGAAGCAGCTCTTTCTCTGCATCTCGAGCCAATAAGCTATACTCACCTTGATACACATCAACATAACCGTCTTTATTTGCTTCCTTTAATTGCTCCATAGAAAAGTTAGAAACCCCAATGGCTTTAATCTTGCCTTGATCTTTCAAGTCCTTCAGCATGCCGACAGCTTCATCCTTTGGCGTGCTTTCATCAGGAAAATGAATATAGTAGAGGTCAATATAATCTGTTTGCAGGCGTTTCAAACTATCTTCTACAGACTGCTTTAAAAAAGCTGGAGAGTTATCAAAAACCGTGTTTTCTCCTACAAATTTATGTGCGCCTTTTGTAGCAATAATGGTTTCGGAACGAAGTCCAGTTTCTTTTAAAACTTCCCCAATCAATTCTTCAGAACGCTCTGGTCCATAGATATAAGCAGTATCCAAGAAATTAATTTCATTTTTCAAAGCAGTACGGACTAATTCTTTCCCAGTATCTTCATTTAAATTTGGATACAGATTATGGCCGCCAACAGCATTTGTACCAAGGCCAATTGGATTTACATATAAACCAGTTTTGCCAATCTGAACTTTATTCGTCAAACCTTCCACTCTCCTTCATTTTCTGGATAATTTTATGCTATCAAAAGATGGAAAGAAATGAAACTATCATGCCTGACATCCTGCTGACATGATCAAAGGGTAAACTCAGGTAGACGAAGGTAAAAAAGAAGGGGTATCATATACACAAACTAGTACAATGTTTTGCGGGGGATGAGCAGTGAAAACGATACTAATTGTAGAAGATGAATTAGCGATAAGCCAAGTACTGAAAGTATATGTACAGAAAGCAGGCTATACAGCTGTACAAGCTTTTGAAGGCAATGAAGCCATTAGGAAATTTGAAGAACATAACCCTTCATTAGTCCTTTTAGATGTAATGCTTCCTGGAAAAGATGGCTGGACCATTTTAAAAGAAATCCGCAAAATCAGCAGCTGTCCTGTCATTATGCTGACAGCACTTGGAGATGTGAATTATAAATTGGATGGACTGAATGGCGGTGCTGATGACTATATTGCAAAGCCATTTATAGCAGATGAAGTAATTGCCAGGATCAATGCTGTATTAAGACGAGCGCAGACAGACGATACGGACATTAAGCAATTCGGCTGTCTGCAGATCGATATGAAAGCTCATCAAGTAAAGGTGAAGGATCAAATCGTGGAACTGACTCCCCGAGATTTGTCTTTGCTGCTTTTTCTTGCAGAACATCCTAACCAAACGTTCACAAGAGATCAGCTGATTGAGCATGTCTGGGGATGGGAATATGATGGGAGCGATCGTGCAGTAGATTTGGCAATTAAACGTCTCCGCAAGGGGCTGCAATTCTGGCCAGAGGATGAAGGGGAGATTAAAACATTACGCGGATTGGGGTATCAGCTCAGTGTTTACAAAAAATCATAAAAGGGTTTCGCTGCTCCGGTACTGGACTACAAGATATTTAATTACTTTATGCATCGGTCTTATTGTGATAGCGATCATCTCAGCCGTTTGGATTCGGCATACCACATTGGAAAACCGCTTAAAAATTATGACACTTATGTCTGAAGAAGTAGCGGACCGATTTATAGATATTAGTGAAGGTCGGCCAATGCAAAATGGAGATGTTCCTGGCCTGCTGTCTGAACGAGGAAGATACATGGATCTCGAAAAAGACCCATATATGTACATTGTGGATGTCAATGGAAGGATACTAACGAGCAATCGCTCTAATGACCGTATATTTGCAAGGTTTCCGGGTGCCATTTTAACGAATGAAGAACAGGTGCAGAAACTGCAGTTAACTGACAGCGGTGAAGATTTTTACATTGTCAAAACGCCGATTCAGTCAGAAGCGATTTCTTACGGATGGGTTGTGTTTATTGAGCTGGAAGAGAATCTGACCGAGGTAGATCAGGAATATACACTGCTTGGGGTGATGATTATCAGTTTAGCGCTCCTTGGCTGGGCGGCTATCTACTTTTTATCGCGGCGGCTTTCTAATCCGATCAAGGATGTTGCTTTTGCCGCAAAGCAGGTAAAAGAGGGTGATTACAATATTCATCTCCCAAGCAATATCAATGAGCAGGAAGTTTATGAGCTTGTGCATTCTTTCCAGGAAATGTCCGCAAGGCTGCAAAAGCTCGAATCTCTCAGAACAGAACTGCTTGCTGGAGTGACACATGAACTTAAAACACCTGTTACATCTATAAGCGGCCTCCTTCAGGCAATGAAGGATGATGTCGTTACCGGTGAAGATGCAAAGGAATTTTTAACATTATCATTAAAAGAAACAGCTAAAATGAAAAAGATGGTGGAGGATTTGCTTGCATTTAATACCTTTGCGGCAAATTCGATTCCTGTAGCCAAAGAAGAATACCATATAAATGAATTAATCCGGGAATTTACGCATGACTGGGAAATTGTTCAAGAAGATCAGAGAGTGACCTTAACAAGGGAGTATCTATCAGAGGATGCAGTGGTGAGTGTTGATAAAATCCGATTGCAGCAAGTATTAACAAATTTGCTCAATAATGCGCGTCAGGCCATTGAGGATCACGGCCTAATTCGTGTTTCTATTAAAGAAGAACAAAACAATGTGCATATTAATATACAAGATACAGGTTCTGGAATACCCCCAGAAGAACAGAAACTGATTTTTGAACGATTTTACAGAGGCGAAGGAAAGAAATACAAAGTGCGGGGGTTGGGACTTGGCCTACCCTTCAGCAAAATGATTGCCAATGCACTTGGAGGAGACTTGGAGTTAACAGAAAGCTCAGCTGCCGGTACAACCTTTACAGTTAGTTTGCCCAAATTTACTGATTTAAATGAAGGTCAATAATAGTGGTGGCTGGGACATATAAATTTACCATGATCATAGAACCGGGTGATTAGGAAGTGACTATTTCTAATCATCCGGATTTTTATTTATTTTAGAATTTATCTTTCTAAATATGAGTGAAATGGAGCGGAGGATCCTCGACTCCGGAGGGAAATAGAGGAAAAGGTGAGACCCCGCAGGCTTGCCGAGGAGGCTCAGCTTCCTCCCCTCGGAAAGCGAGGGTCCGCAGCGCAGGTGGAACGGACTTGTTTAAAAACCAAAACCAAGATAATGAATATTCGTATTTTAAAAATATGTATTTGTTTTTTTGTCCCAGCCTTATCTTTTAGAAGGAAAATGAAAGCAGATGTTGGTATAAAGTAAATTCCCTCATCCATACTAATAAGGATATTAAATACATATGAGGTGAAAGCCATGCATCAGCTAACGATGAAGGAGCTTGCTTTAATAGAAGATGAAATCAGAGCAGAAGCGATAACAGCAAAAACACTTAACTGGTGTGCCACCCAGTGTGAAGATCCGCAAGTGCAGCAAATGCTGGAGACGATCGCAGAAAGTCATCAGCTTAATGTCGCAAATCTTTCTCAATATTTTAACAGAACAAAAATGATGCAGTAATTGAAATTGATTATCTAAAAGTCATTAAAAGATAGGAGCTGCAAATCCCAAATGCCTAACAATATGGATGAGAGAAGTTTGACAGAGCGAGAGATTCTTCAGCTTTGTCTGGAGCTTGAAAAAGCGAGATGCACTGGAAGCGGACGCAGTTTATTAGAATCAGCTCATGATGAACTTCGTGATATTTATAACCAATGCTTTGAACATGCCAGTACAAATCAATATAAAATCTTCAGTTACTTAGAGCAAAAAGGCTGGTATGAAACAGAACTTGCTGCACAGGAACAAGTTGTAAAAGTACAAGAACTTATGCAAAACAACCTGCACCCAAATTGATAATATCTATCGGTAAACCTTTCATCAGCATAATAGATGAAAGGTTTTTTCATTTTCACAGATTTATTTTCCCCTGACATATTCCTGACACATAACGTGTGTAAAGTATGAAATGTAAGGAACAGCTTATATAACAAAAACCATTTAGATATGGAAGGATGAATAGATTATGGAACACCAAAACGAAAATAAAAACAATCCATTTTCAGATCAAAACAATACAACTGAGAGTCAAAACGAAAATAAATATGACACATCATTTAACGTTCAACAGGAAAATGACAGAGAGGAAAATGCTCAAAGTGAGACTGTACATGAAAAGCCTTTTCAAGCAGCAAGCAGTGAGGGAAGCCGCGCTACTGTAAAAGAAACAAAAAAATCCGGCAAGTGGGGAGGATTTATGAAAACCATTGCTGCCGGAGTTGTTGGCTCAGCACTAACTTTAACTGCCCTGCCTTTTGTAGAATCAGCGCAGGATGATACACCTGCAGCAGTTAGTCAAACTGAAACTGCAGTATCGGATGTTAATGTTCAAAAAGTAAATTCGGCTGCGACTGGGAATTTAGCAGACACCATCGAACAAGCATCCAAGGCTATAGTGGGAATCGTAAACTATCAGGATCAGCAGCAGGTTGATCCTTTTGGAAGAGCGGTATCTGGTGAAGAAGCAGAGAGCGGTTCCGGTTCTGGAGTAATTTTTAAAATGACAGATGATGAAGCATATATTGTTACGAATAATCATGTCATTGAAAATGCCAGCAAAGTGGAGGTCACCCTTCATGATGGAGAAAAGCTATCTGCAGAATTAGTAGGCACAGATCCATTAACAGATATAGCTGTTATTAAAATAAAAGGAGATATTTCAGCAGAAGTTCTGCCATTTGGCGATTCATCAAAGCTTCGAGCTGGGGATCAAGTGTTAGCAATCGGAAATCCGCTTGGACTTGATTTATCAAGAACGGTTACACAAGGGATTGTTAGTGCGGTAGATCGTTCTATTGCTGTATCTACATCAGCTGGAGAATGGGACTTGGATGTTATTCAAACAGATGCAGCCATCAATCCGGGAAATAGCGGCGGTGCCCTTATAAATTCTGCCGGTGAACTGGTTGGCATTAACAGCTTAAAGATTTCTGAAAGCGGTGTGGAAGGGCTTGGATTTGCAATTCCAAGTAATGATGTAGAGGCATTAATCAATCAATTGATTGAAGACGGACAGGTCGAACGTCCTTACTTAGGTGTTGGGCTTGCAGCATTAGAGGAGATTCCGCAATTCTACTTAAGAGATGTACCAGAGAATGTAACAGCAGGTGCTATTATTACCAATGTTGATGAATCATCTGCTGCAGCGAAAGCAGGACTTCAGGCAGAGGATATTATTGTGTCCATTGGCGGAACAAAGGTTACGGGTCCAGATGATTTACGGAAAGCACTATATACCGATTTTAAAATTGGCGATAACGTAACAGTTGAGTATTACAGACAAGGTGAACTAAAAGAAGTGAAAGTAACGCTTGCCAGCAAACAGCTTGAAACAGAATAAGGAATATAAAGGAGATTTTATGAAGAATAAAAAGTGGATATACGTTGTTATTGGTGCAGTGTTAGTAATCGGGATTGGGGCCGCTATATTCTTTACTCCCAAGAATTTGGCTGCCAAGGTAGATGGAGAAGAGATTAGCATGAATGAGCTGCAAGAGCAGCTTGTCTCTCAATACGGAACAACTGCTTTGGATGCGCTGATTACAAATAACATCATTGAGCAGGAAATGAAAAAAGAAAATATAAAGATCACCCAAGAGGAAATAGATGAAGAGATGACTGTTTATATGGATTCATATGGCGGAGAAGATGCTTTTAATGAAATCCTAGCGACGAATGGCATTGAACAATCAGCCATTGAGAAGGATATTGAAATGTATCTGGCTACCAAAAAATTGATTGAACCTGCTATCGAGATTACAGATGAAGAAATGAAAGAATACTTTGATGAAAATAAGGATAGCTATGGTCAAGAAGAGCAAGTGGAAGCAAGTCACATTTTAGTTGAAGATGAAGAAACGGCAAATGAAGTGGTGCAAAAATTAACTGATGGCGGTGATTTTGCTGAACTGGCGAGCGAATATTCAACAGATGAAGCGACAGCAGAGTCAGGCGGAGAATTAGGATACTTCGGGAGAGGGGAAATGGCAGAGGCTTTTGAGGATGTAGCCTTTTCCCAAGAAGCAGAGACTATTAGTGAACCTGTAAAGACTGAATTTGGCTATCACATTATTAAAACAACAGGAAAAAAAGAAGCGAAGGAAGCAGTATTTGAAGACGTGAAGGATGAAATTAAGACGGCATTGCTTGATACTAAGATGCAGACAGAATATCCAGCTTGGCTTGATAAGAAATATGAAGAATACGAGATTACTAATTATTTGCAGGATTAATTGAGAATGTCACCAGAAACGATAATAAAAAAAAGCAAAGCTATTGGCTTTGCTTTTTTTTATTATCTGCTGTTCAAGCGTTTAATTCGTTCATCTATGTCAGGGTGTGTTGAAAACAGCATGGATTTGCCTTTGTTGTTTATTTTTAAAGTGGAAATGGCTGTTTGTTCTTCACCCTTCATACGGTTTGAATAGGCTTTTAACATTTGCAGTGCGTGTGTCATTTTATCTCTGCCCGCTAAGTCAGCTCCGCCTCGGTCAGCATGATATTCACGATGTCTTGAATATGCGTAGACCACTATGCTTCCTAAAATCGAAAAGGCGATCTGGAAAACGAGAACAGCAATAAAATGGACAATTGGCGCTAGCTCTTCTTTAACAAAACGCGATACAATCCACGCCGCAATACGTGAAAGAAAGACAACGAATGTATTGACCACACCTTGCAGTAACGTCATTGTAACCATATCACCGTTTGCAATATGTGCAACTTCGTGAGCAATAACGCCTTCAACAGCATCCTCGTCCATTTCTCGCAGCAGCCCGGTGGATACCGCTACTAACGACCTTTTTTTAGACGGTCCAGTTGCAAATGCGTTTACTTCAGGAGAATCATAAATCCCAACTTCAGGCATATGTGTCAGACCCGCTGCTCTTGATAAGCGATGTACTTTCTCAACAATGTCTTTTTCATAAGAAGATAGTGCATCCTGCGGGTTTAACACTTTGACATTCATCATGCGTTTTGCCATCCAGCGCGACATTGCCAATGAGATGAAGGAGCCAGAAAAACCAATGACAGCACTGAAAATTAATAACGATGTAAAATCAATATTGCCTGCTCCGTTAATATAATTCCCCCCGCCAATTAACGAGAAGATAATGCTTATAGTTACAAGAACTAAAATATTTGTCAGTAAAAAGTAAAAAATACGTTTCCCCATGTCTTCACCCTTTTATATTTTTTAAAAGATCATACTTTTACAATATACGAGAGGAGGAGATTCTGTCCATTCGCTGATGTTTCAAATCTACTTATCTCCAATCGAAATCATATTATGTTACGAATCAAGAAGGTAAAAGGTTTCAAATTACTTTAAAAATATTTTCAAAAAAGGGCAATTGATCTTCAGTTGAAGATCAATTGCCCTTCATATTATTCCAGCCCTTCAATCGTCATGGATTTTACAGGCAGGAAGGTTTCTCCTGTATCCAAGTAAGTTACTTCTACACTGTCACCTTCTTGCAAGTAGATGGCAAGCGGACTGCTTTCGGAAGAAATTAGGAAGTTATTGTTATTATCGAGCAGGAAGGAAATCGTTGTATAATCTCCTACCTTTTCCTTGTAAACTCGTACAACCGAACCGCTAATTGTTTTTTCTTCTGCATCTGAACTGCCATCAACTGAACCGCCGCCGCGCTGCAAGGCTGTTTTATATAATCGTAATGCTTCATTAGGTGTCGTGCCATATGCAGAAATCTCAGGATTTGCTGCTGATACGATAAAGTAATTCTGCAAAAAGCCATTGGCATCAAGGACAGGTGTCAGCCAGCTTGCTTCTCCGTAAAAGTTGTATAGAATCGGCATCTTGCCTTCCCATTTCTTTTCAATAAATCTCTTCTCGATAATTTGCAGAGCCCCTTGTGAATCCATATATGATTCTTCCAGGTTGCCGGTGTAGTAAACCGCCTCACCAGTACGGGAGTTTGTTAAGGAGTAGCCGAGCATAGAATCTACGCCTTCTTTTGGACTGGTAAAGTCAGTAAAGTAATACATATCACCGTTTTCGTCAAAGATTGGACTGACATTTGCTTCTGTTCCTTCATCGGATGGAAGCTTAACATCTGATTTGCCAAACTTGCTGTTCCAGAAGCCATGAATATAGTTTCCATAATAGCTATTTGTCAGGCTAACCGCTTCAGGGGAAACAGCACCATCGATAAAGGCTGGCACATCTGCAAGTTTATATGTTTCTGTATTACCGTTTGAAGGGTCAACCATCACAATCCCTTTCACATCAAAACCATTTCGCGCTGAAACAAATTCACCATAAGAACGAATATAAAAAGGTTTGCCATCATCATTGATTTCGAGCTGAGGATCACCATAAAAGATGTATTCAGGGTGCTTCATTCGGATATGTCTCTCGATATTTTTATGGAAATAGGATGATGGAGTATATTCCATTTCTGTCTTCATAAACTTCGGATTTGCTGTTGAATCAGTGGCACTAACCGTAAAATAACCAGGTGTGGTATCTCCATTTAGCCATTTAAAAAGACCAGAGAATTCTACTGGAGCAATATATACATATTCACCGTTTACCTTTTGAATTTGCAGATTGCCTAGTTCATAGTAGCTTGTATTCGGAACCTGGCCGAAAGCCTTTTTCATTTTATTTCGGGCAAACTGCGGCGGAACGCTGGCAGGTGTTTCTGTTTCATCAAAAGCTTCAATTTCAGTTTGCTCATCCATGTTAGCTATTTCATACTTTTCATCAGCATTAAAAACAAAAGCACTCAGCAAGTAAACTCCGAATAGGAGGCTGGCGATAAACAGGACTGTTTTTACCATCCGCTCTGCGCCGGTGGAAAACAGGGCACCCAGAGCAGAAACAACAATCAGAAGTCCCCATAGGGAAGTAAAATTCCGATCTAGATTTGTAAGATAATATACTGCAAATACCCCGGCAGTAAATAAAATCACCGCAGCACCTAAAAGCTTGATATTAAACGTTTTCTTCTTATCGTCTGATTTAGCCTTGGGAGAAAAAGGCACAAGAATTAAAGCAGCAGCAAGGCCTGCTATGATTGAAAATAATAAAAATTGACTCATAAGATCCCTTCTTTCAATTGACTAATAAGTATTACGTAAAGCTGGGGAAAAAGTTTCAAAGTTTAACATCACTTATAGGATGAACTGCTAAGGAACATGGGAATCATCAATGCAAAATTTCTCTGTGAGCTGTTATTTCAGAGATTTATTATTCACTTGTGAATGAGGGCCAGTAACAGTCAAGAGCAAGTACTGAGCTTGGGGTTGTACACTGTATAGATATTTTTAATAACTAAGAGTTATGAAATAAAAAAGAAAATATTGCCTTTATTTTATCGAATGTGTATATTAATAATTAACCACTGGTTAATAAAGGGGAATTAGGATGTCAGCAAGAAGAGTAAATGCAGATGAGCTGTCACGGGATAAAATCATTAGTAAAGCTCGTTTTCTATTTGAAGAAAAAGGATATCGTGCCGTATCAATGCGCAGTATTGCTGCTGAATTAGGCTGCAGTCATGGAGCTCTATATTATCATTTTAAAAATAAAGAACAGCTTTTTTATGGCATGATTGAAGAAGATTTCGCACAACTTAATCAGATCATTGATACGGTTATGGCTAGTGAAGAACATAGGGCACAGAAACTTCGGACACTCTTCCTGAGATTTATCGAATACGGATTAAATAATCAAAATCAATATGAGTTTATGTTCTTGATGAAGGGTGAAGGAGTGGATGGGTTAATGCAGTCTCCTGCAAATGAAAGCTATGAAAAATTCGCACAAGCGGTTTTTAAGTTAATGGACCGCCCTCCAGCCATCTATTTAATATGGTCTGCTTTTCTTTCTTTACATGGATTTGTTTCACATTTCTTAGGCTATGCCCAATCCTATTCAGAAGCAGAAGCGGCAGCAGAAAATCACGTTACATTTGTGCTGAGAGGATTAGGGAATGAAGGATCTTGTTAGATGCTTGAAAAAATAATTAGCCCACGTATATTAGACTCAAATAGAACCGGACATATTGTTCAGTTCTATCTTTTTACTATTAATTGACCATTGGTTAATAAAGGGGGATGAAAAGATGAAAAAGGTATTGGTAGCAGGAGCAACTGGAGGAATAGGGTATGCTCTGGTAAATGAATTGACTGCTAGAGGAATTGAGGTAATTGCCTTTGCACGAGGGGAACAAAAACTTACAGCGTTACTTAATGACAATCATTTGGTAACCATTTTTCCAGGAGATGCTCTAGTAAAGGAAGACATGATGGAAGCGGCAGAGGGAGCTGAAATTCTTTTTCATGCGGTCAGCTTTCCGTATCAAAACTGGTTGGCACAGCATCCGCTATGTATTGAAAATATGTTGGCTGCAGCACAGGCGCATTCAGCAAAAATAGTGCTTGCCGATAATATTTATGCATATGGCTTTCAGGATCAACATGTTAAAGAGAGCAGTGCAAAAAATCCGCAAACGAAAAAGGGGAAGATTAGACTTGAAATGGAGAAAAGGCTATTAAGCAGCGATATAGATGTGATTATTGCTCATATGCCGGATTTATATGGACCATTGGCGGTTAATACAATCCTTTTTGAAACGATTAAAGGAGCTGCACAGAATAAGAATGCTATTTATGTAGGGAATAAACAAAAACGAAGAGAGTTTCTATATACAATCGATGGAGCAAAAGCGATCATTGAGCTTGCGCTTAAGGATAAAGCCTACAATCAAAACTGGAATATCCCTTCTGCCCATCCTATCTCAGGAATTGAAATTGAATCCCTTTTACGGGGGGAACAATACAGGAAAAAGATCATGTCCGTATCTGCAGGGATGATTGCCTTACTGGGAATCTTCAATCCGTTCATGCGGGAAATGAAGGAGATGATGTATCTAACAGAAAAGCCTGTCATTCTCAATGGGGAAAAGTATGAAGCTGAAGTGGGACCAGTTCCAAGAACCCCCTACAAAGATGGGCTCCGCAAAACATTAGAGTGGACGAAGGAATATTTAGCAGAGAAAACGAATAAGTGATTAGAGGGAACTCTTGATTTTAGTTGACAAGAATCCAAGAATACAGCTGAAATGGGGGCCTGCTGTGAACAGTCATATAAGAGTGAGAGCTGCTGCAATGATCATTAATAAAAATAACGAGATTTTATTAGTGGAATATGAAGATGAAAATGGAGTTCATTATAATATACCAGGCGGGGGTGCAGAGCCTGGAGAAACAATTATTGAAGCAGTCAGGCGTGAGGCTATGGAGGAAGTTTCGGCTAGAGTGGAAGTCGGTGATCTTGTTCTTGTTTACGAATATGAACCAGTTGAAAATCATTCAAAATATGGTCCGCAGCATAGCATCTGCCTTATGTTCGAATGTACAATCCCAGATGGAGAAACAGCTCAGATGCCAGAATACCCAGATTCCAATCAAACAGATATTAAATGGATATCTTTAGCACATTTAAAGAATATTATCCTATATCCTGATATTAAGGAGCAGATACTTGAGTTTGCTTGGGAGAAAAGAAGTTTACCAATCATTGAGGAAAGCCAGCTAAATATATTTGAAAGTTAGCAGCTTGAAGAACTGGATAAAACAAGAAAAAGGATCCAAGACTTCACCCGGATCCTTTTTAGTATGTATTAAAATATGCAGGTGCCTTTGTGGGAAACATTAAAACCTTTCATTCTTACTTGAGTGATTGTATGTAGGAAAAGTAAACGTAAATATGGTGCCTTGATTTATTTCGCTTTCAACCTTTATCGTACCTTTCATTGCTTTTACAATGCTGAACACAACCATCATTCCTAATCCAGTTCCTTTAGACCCCTTCGTAGAATAATAGGGTTCGCCGAGACGCTGAATTTGCTCTTGGCTCATCCCGACTCCAGTGTCTTCGATCTCAATAATGATATGTGTTTTTGTATAATGTGTATAAATATAGATATGTCCGCCTCGAGGCATGGATTCAATTGAGTTTTTAATAACATTTAAGAAACACTGATGAAATTTTTGCCGATCGCCTTCAATGGAGCCCAAAATGGCAAAGTTCGTCGTAATTTCTACTGAGTTTTGATTAGCTGAAGGCTTTAAGATATTTATGACCTTCAAAAGCTCTGTTTTAACTGGAATTTCTTCTATATAACCAAGTGATGGCTTAGAAAACGTTAAATAGTTTTGAATAACACGTTCTGCTGATTCGAGTTCTTCTTTTACGATAGATAAATATTCCATCCGTTTTTTTGGTGATATCGCTGGCTCCTTCATTAAATGGACAAATCCCATTGCTGCTGTAAGTGGATTGCGGATTTCATGTGAAATTGCAGCTCCCATTTGCTCAACCGCTTCCATTTTCTCTGTAAGAATCACTTTTTTTTGAATATCTGCATTATGCAGAACAAATTCAATGGTATAAGCGATCATGCCAACACCTAAGGCTGGTAAAACCAAATACGCAAACCATAAATCAAAACGATTCTCTACTATAATGGTTAGCTCGATAACAAGTAAGCTTATAAGTGAGAACATAATGGTGCTTAGAATAGAATAATTGATCCTCTTTGAAGCAGGAAGTTTCCAAAAACTAGAATAATGGAACCAAGTAATGAGACCGAAAATAGTAAATAGTATTGTATGAAGCAGAAATCCTTCATCCAATCCATAAAACCCTCGCAGGATAATCGCCAATACAGCCACAATAGGACCAATTCCAATATATAAACCAGCGATCGCTATTGGAATAATCCGTAAATCATAATGAAATTCAGGATGAGGTTTATAGGACAATTGTATACAAATAAAAAGCATAAACATTACGCAGCATAAAGCTCCAAACTTAGGTACAGTAGTGTAATTAAGCTTTCTGGCAACAACCAAAGAAAAAAAGAGCACGATAATGAGCAATGAAAGGTTAAAGAAAAAATGAGTTGTTATTTCCATTTTTTCACGTCCTATTGAAGTATTAAGAAAATTTTATATTGTTTTTCAATATTTAACAACACCCTATTCCTCAAATAGTAAAATAATTTGTCGATTTATAGCAAAATGAGAGAAAAATGACGCAATTTACCTAGTAATTTAGGAGACTATTATCAGAAACTGCATTTTTTGTTTATTAGAAGAATTGGACGGGTAAGGGACAAATAAATATACATAGCAGCATATTTGGCGGCTAATAGTAGGAGGTACAGTTCAATTGAGCAATGAAAATCGCAAAGACGAACAATTAGAGCAGTTCCGCAGTGATAACAAAGGCCAATATATGACAACCAATCAGGGTGTTAAGGTTTCAGAGGACGAGCACTCTCTAAAAGCAGGCAGCAGAGGACCAACGTTAATGGAGGACTTTCATTTTAGAGAGAAAATGACTCATTTCGATCATGAGCGTATTCCTGAGCGGGTTGTTCATGCTCGCGGGTTTGGAGCACATGGATTCTTTCAGCCATATGAATCAATGGCAGAATATACGCGCGCAGGCTTCCTCCAAGATCCCAATGTGAAAACACCTGTTTTTGTCCGGTTTTCAACAGTGGCAGGCTCAAAAGGTTCAGCAGATTCTGTCCGAGATGCCAGAGGTTTTGCGGTGAAGTTTTATACAGAAGAAGGAAACTATGATCTTGTCGGCAATAATATTCCTGTGTTTTTCATACAGGATGCCATCAAGTTTCCTGACCTTGTTCATTCATTTAAGCCAGAGCCTCATAATGAAATGCCGCAGGCTTCTACTGCACATGATACTTTTTGGGATTTTGCCGCCAATAACCAAGAGTCAGCACATATGATCATGTGGACAATGTCTGACCGTGCAGTACCGAGAAGTTTACGAATGATGGAAGGCTTTGGTGTGCACACCTTCAGATTTGTTAACGAACAGGGCAGAGCACGCTTTGTGAAATTTCACTGGAAGCCAGTGCTTGGCGTTCATTCGCTTGTTTTTGAAGAAGCCCTTACTCTAGCTGGAAAAGATCCGGACTATCACCGAAAAGACTTATGGGAAGCAATTGAAAGAGGCGATTTTCCAGAATTTGAACTGGGTGTTCAAATGATAGATGAGGAAGAGGAATTCAATTTTGACTTTGACATCTTAGATCCGACGAAAATTTGGCCTGAGGAAGTTGTTCCTGTTAAGAAGATTGGTAAAATGACACTTAATCGCAATCAAGACAATGTGTTCGCAGAAACAGAGCAGGTTGCTTTTCACCCAGGCAATGTGGTGCCGGGAATCGATTTTTCCAATGATCCACTGCTGCAGGGCAGACTGTTTTCTTATACCGATACACAATTGATCCGTCTTGGCGGTCCAAATTTTCATGAATTGCCAATCAATCGCCCGGTTTGTCCATTCCATAACAATCAATACGACGGCTACAATCGGATGACAATTAATAAGGGACAAGTCGCTTATCATAAGAATTCCCTGCAAAATAATGATCCTCGTCCTGCCACAGAGGAAGAAGGCGGGTATGTACATTATCAGGAAAAAGTAGAGGGCCGAAAAATTCGTGCACGGAGCGACAGCTTTAAAGATCATTTCAGCCAGGCAAAACTCTTTTGGAATAGTATGACAGAGCCTGAAAAGATGCATATAATCGGAGCCTTTCAATTTGAAGTCGGCAGGGTGA
Organism: Cytobacillus gottheilii; assembly: GCF_018582665.1. NCBI lineage: Bacteria > Bacillati > Bacillota > Bacilli > Caryophanales > Bacillaceae > Cytobacillus > Cytobacillus gottheilii. The sequence continues at coordinate 801,753 of NZ_CP071709.1, forward strand.
AAAGTAAAGACGTACGGCAGCAGGTTGTAAATATGTTCAGTCATGTTGATACGTATTTGGCAGAGCAAATCGCTAAAGGTGTTGGCGTTTCAATGCTTGAGAATGCTGAAGAATCAAAAGTGACCGCATCCTCTCCTGCATTGAGTCAGGAGAATACAGCAAAAATGCCACAGACTAGAAAAGTGGCTATACTTGCTGCCGACGGTGTACGTGCTGAGGAAGTAATGGAAGTGATGAAGGCCTTTAAAACTGAGGGTGTTCTAGCTGAAATTGTCAGTACACATCAAGGAATGCTGAAGAGTGAAACAAACGAACAAGTAGAAGCGCACCAAACATTCCTTACAGCGGACTCTGTTCATTATGACGCTGTTTTTGTACCCGGAGGTCAAGGAAGCATCGATCAGCTAAAGACAGAAAGAGAAGCAATAGATTTTCTTCGACAAGCACATAAGCACTTTAAGCCGATTGGATTTGTAAACGAGGGTGCGGAGCTTGCACAATCTGCTGGGTTAAACGACCTTGAACTTGAACCTAGAAAGGTATGTGAGCAAGAGGGCGTTGTTTGCATCACAAACGCAGAAGAACTGACTATGTTTAATAAAGCCTTTATTCAGGCTATTGGCCAGCATCGTTTCTGGAATAGAAAAGTATAGGCTATAATATTGCAGCTATTGAAAAACCGAACCATTAGTAGAATTCATCTGTCTAATGGTTTGGTTTTTTTGCTGTTTCTGAGTTTATTAATGAAATATGTAAGTAATGCCACTTTAAAATTCGCTTTCCGGCTGGGCTGATGTGCTGAGTCTAAGCAGGAGTCTTGCACTCTTTCGTTCCAAGTTTTCTTGCCAAAATCAAAAATTTAAATTTTCATAGATAGGCGGAAGAATTCCGCTTAAATCGTAAAATCACTTAAAATAGGCTTAAATAAACGGAAGAATTCCGTCTAACTAACCAAAAATCAAGAAAAAAAGCGATTTTATTCTATATAACCGGAATTTCTCCTCTTATTTCGCCCCAAAATAGCTCAATTCTATCAATAAGGGTAAAATCTCCGCTTATTCCACTGGTTCATTCAGATGAAGAACCATACTCACTCAAAAAAGAACCATTTTTTAATGAGTGAGTTACATCTGTCGAATTTTCGTTCTAAGTTATTATTGCATTCTAAAAAGTTAGAACATATAATAATTTTGAAATATACGATTAACTCAGACTAATTATCTTTATTAGTTTACTAAGGATCAGAGCTTTAATACTCAACATAAAAGAAGAAAAGCGGATGTGAAAAAAATGAAATTTGAAAAGAAATCAATGGAAATCAATCTAGAACAGCAAAAGCTCATTTCCAGCACGCTGCGAGTGAAAATTATTTATCTGCTGGCTGAAGAACAGATGACAGCTAAACAAGTGGCAGATGAAATGGGGAAAACGCCAGGAAGTATTCATTACCATATTCAGCAGCTGTACAATGGCGGCATTTTAGAAATCACTGAAACGAAAGAAAACAGGGGAATCATGGAAAAGTATTATCGCTCTAAAGCAACCCATTTTGTTTTAAAAGGGGAGGAGTTAGCAGATGTAAAAAAAGGAACAAGCAGAACGAATTTGTCCTTAACTGAGGAGGAGAAGCAAGCGTTTGATGCTGACATTGATGCACTAATTATGAAGTACATTAAAATGACGGTTAAAGAGCGTGAAGGCAGAAAACCGTATGTTTTTGATTTTAGGGTTGAGGAAATGACTGAGGAGGAAAAAGAATGAATGCTGCTGTCAAAAAGAATCTAATCCTTTTTGTCTCTGGAAAGATGATTGCAGTTTTAGGATCTTCTCTTTATGGGTTTGCGATTGGTTTATATATTCTTGCTGAAACAGGATCAAGCTTAAATTTTGCGATTACATTAATGCTGAGTGTTCTCCCGCGTATTCTTCTGGCCCCGGTGGCTGGAGCGCTTAGTGACAGGCTTGACCGCAAAAAAATCATCATCATTTCAGACTTTGCTTGTGCCATTTGGTTAACGATTATTTTGCTGCTGTTTCACTTTGTATTTCCTGAAATTTGGCTCCTCTATACGGCGACAGCAGTTTTAAGTACCCTCAACACCTTCTATTCTACAGCAGTGACCTCATCCATCTACAATATGATTGGTCCAGATCATTTACAAAAAGCTATGTCACTCAATCAAGCCGCAGCATCATTATCGACGATTTTAGGTCCAGTATTAGGCGGAGTATTATTCGGCTTTATGACGCTGCCTTTTTTTATGATGATTAACATCATCGCCTTTACCGTATCTGGGATTGCCAGTATTCTCATTAACTATCATTTGTTTGCCGAGAAAAAAGAGGAAAATGAACACAATAATTTCTTTGAAGATATGAAAACCGGATTTGTTTATGTGAAAAATCAGCCGTTTATTTTTAATCTCATTCTTGTTTGTATTTGGATTAACTTCTGGTTTGCTGTATTCCCAGTGGCAATGCCATATTTAGTTCTGACGGTTAAGGGGATGGAACCTTTTCAATTAGGGATTATTGAAGGCTCTTTGTCTGTAGGAATGCTTATTATGGCTATATTCTTATCTTCACGCCCTGAGATGAAAAAGAAAGAGAATGCCATTATCGGCGGAATGATTGCATTATCTCTTGTTTTAATATTGCTGGGAATTCCGAGTATGCCCGGATTAAGTGCCATTTCGAATAACTTTGTGTTTATTTACTTAATCATTTTGGTGCTCCTGCTATCGACCTTTGTTATGCTGATCAATATGCCTGTAATGGTTTTACTGCAAAAGAGCACACCAGACTCCTATAGAGGCAGAGTTATGTCCATTATGGAGATGGGTGCAAGTGCAATGACACCGCTTGGTTTTATTATCTTTGGTGCATTGCTTGAGAGTGTGCCTGTCTGGTTATTATTTGCAGTATGCGGATTGAGTATTTTCCTTCTGCTTTGTTATCAATTATGGAAACGGACGCTGATCATTCATTTAAGGGAATTGGATGCTAAACCAGATCCAGCAGTAACTGCTGAGTTATAAAGCTGTATTTAAAAAGCCGGTTCAGCTGAACCGGCTTTTCATCTAATTTCTCATGATAATATAAACGAGATAAATGATATATGCTGCTGCTAATATAATTCCTTCGAATTTGCCAATTTTATAATGAGAACGAGAGAAAATAAGAAGTACAACGGTTAACAGTATCATAATGGTAATATCAATGAAAATTTTCGGGTCTGCAGGCAGTGGTGCGATGGAAGCCGAAGCACCAAGCACAAACAAAATATTAAAGATATTACTTCCAACAATATTTCCTAGCGCAATTTCGCTTTCTTTCTTTATCGCTGCAGCAATTGAAGTAACAAGCTCAGGAAGAGAGGTACCAATTGCAACAATGGTTAATCCGACTAATGTTTGGCTCATCCCTAAGGAATAAGCAATTTCAGTACTGCTGCTGACAACAAGATCGCCGCCAAATATAATTGCCGCAAGGCCGAGCAGGGTGAAAACAATCTGTTTTAGCCAGACTGCAGAAGTTGGTTTAACGTGATCAGCTGGTGCTTCTGTTCTGTTTTTTCTGGCCACTTCAAACAAATAGTAGAGAAAAACGGCAAAAAAGAGCAATAGAATGAATCCGTCGCTTCTGGTGATAACATTGGCAGAGCCGCCGTCAAGAAGAACATCACTGATAAAAATAAATAAAGCAGCACTTGCCAGCAGAGTGAATGGGATTTCTTTTCTTATTGTTGTACTCTCAACTTGTAAAGGAAAAATAACGGCTGTTAGTCCAACAACGAGGGTAATATTAAAAATATTGCTTCCAACAACGTTTCCAATCGCGACATCTGCACTATTATCTAATGCTGCTAAAATACTAACTGTAGCCTCCGGAGAACTCGTTCCAAAAGCAACGATGGTTAAACCGATTAAAAGAGGGGAAATTCTAAGAAAGCCTGCAATTTTAGAAGCACCATCTACAAAGAAGTTGGCTCCAAAAATTAACAGAGCAAAGCCTGCAATTAACAGTATGTATGACATGTATGGTTATCCTCCCAATTTTACTTGATCTATTCATAACTATATCATTCCCAAAAAAATATTCGTGAAAACACGGGGTTTTTATTGCAAGTACTTACGAAGCTTGTTAAACCAATCCTTTGTGACAGATGGAGATTGATTGTTTAGAAAGATGGGGTTTTCATTTGTTTGGATTAAGATAATTGGCAAGCTATCACTATGAATATAGAGCAAACTATTTCCATAACCTTTTACATTGAAATGCCCTTTAGCCAATGTTCCAACTCCAACACCGTTTGTTTTAAATTCGATTTCAGGCATTTCATCCAGAAGCTCCACTGATTTCAGGTCATCAATTGGCAACTGCTGTCCATACATTCCGGTAATTTCAAGCTGATCATTATCCAAGGTTACTTCATAATCCTGGTAAGTAAAAATCATTAATGCGCTCACCCCTCCAACGACTAGAACAAATAAGGAAATACTAATAATATAGCTTTTTTTCCGTTTATGCTTTAGTTCATATTTTGACAGATAAATAAAACCTCCAAATATAAAGAGCAAAGTGTAGCCAAAAATAATCTCAGCTGCATACGGGAATGAAGTAAAGAGTAAAGGCAGAAGCAGCAGTGTTCCAACTGCTGTAATGATCAGCATGCTGCCGACCTTTTGAGGATATCTATTCTCCAGAAACTCTTTTTGTTCAGCCTCGGTCATAGTGGCAAACCCTGATAATAGAAAGTAAGCCTCTTTATATCGAATTGCCCATCCAAGTAAACCAAATATTATGACCATAATAATTAAAGTTACGATTAATCCAATCAAAATTGTCCTCCTATCTTGATTTATCTTGATAAACGTACTTTATAGCGATTATAAAAATTGACTGACATGTCATATTTTACATGAGAACAAATAAAAAAGGTGAAAAAAGTAAAAAGCAGCAGTGTGATCCTGCTGCTTTTTAGCTTTAAAGTGACTTTTCGTAAATGGTGATATTTGAATAAATTGCTGAAAGGACAGGTGAAGAGGTATATGAATTCTTTTGTTGCAGCAAATATCCAAAGAAGTGATCAGCTTCAGTTGGAAGGTTTTTTTCCATATCACGCTGAAGAGACGATTTCATTTGAAAACCAAGTATTTGCAGTTTAGTTAAAACGATCTCCTGCAGATTATCTGCCAAGGGAGCGTTTATCGCTTTTGCAATCTCAGTAACCTCCCCTACGACAGATTGAATAACGCTTTGCCCATTCTGATCGTCTCGGATCGGACCAATAGGCGAGCGAAAGAGAGAAGTCACACCAGATAAGGCAGAAATAAACACATATTTGTGCCACATCTCCTGTTCAATCGAATCAGAGTAGCGGATCTCTGCCTTCGTGCCTGACAATACCTCTTTTAATTGAGGCAGGTTTGCACGTTCTGTTGAAGGCAGCGGTCCAAACACAAGCTCATGAAGTGGACTCATTTGAACAATATTTCCAGATTCGCCGATCGTGCTTTCAATAAAGCATAAACCGCCTAGGACTTTCTCTTTTCCAAAAGCATCCTGCAATAAATCAAGATGAGCGATCCCATTTAGGAGGGGAAGAATATATGTATGTTCTCCAACATAAGGCCTCATACTCACGACGGCTTGATCGAGGTGATAGGATTTCACAGAAAGCAAAATAATATCAAATGGATCAGCTTTTTCTCCGCTTAAAATCATTTTAGGAGCAAGCTGCATGCTGCCATTCACACTTTCAATCGAAAGCCCATGCTGATCAAGGTATTCCTTTCTTTTCTCCCTTACTAAGAACGTTACATCTTCACCCTTTTCAGCAAGTCTGCCGCCAAAATAACCGCCGATCGCTCCTGCACCAACAACTAAAATCCTCAATTTCAATTCCTCCTTATAAGGTAAAAGAGCACATGCTTTCTGCACGTGCCCTTCTTCTAAAGCAATTTTTATGATGCGATATTTTTATTATAATCAGAGATGTCAATCTCAAGCGGAAGATTATTGGCCCGCGCTTTTTTCGCTGCTCTAAAGAAAAGGACAACTAATACTGTGGACGCTACAGCAGATACGATCCATGAAATATTCATCGGAAGATTAAATCCAATCTGTGCATTTAAAATATAGGTCCATACCATGACGAGCATAAATGTTCCTGGTATTAAAGAGATCCAATAATTCTTTTTCGCAATATATAGATACATTGCTCCTACAAACAATGCAATAACGGCCGTTGCTTGGTTAGCCCAGCTGAAATATCTCCACAGGATGTTAAAGTCAATTTGCGTAAGAACAACAGAAATTGCGAATAGTGGAAGTGCAATCCAAAGGCGAGAAGAAAGTTTCTTTTGCGCCATGTTGATATACTCAGCAATAATCATACGAGCACTTCTAAAAGCTGTGTCTCCAGAAGTGATTGGTAAAACGACAACCCCTAAGATGGCAAGTGTACCGCCGATAGCGCCAAGAAGTGTTGTTGAAACTTCTGAAACAACAGCACCAGGACCACCATTTGCAAGCATGTCACTTAAACCGTTGTAACCATCAAACATACTCATCGCAGCAGCTGCCCAGATCATAGCAATAATACCTTCAGCAATCATCATTCCGTAGAAAATTTTACGGCCTTGCTGTTCTTTTTGAGTTGTTCTAGAGATAATAGGTGTTTGTGTTGCATGGAATCCAGATAATGCACCGCAAGTAATCGTAAAGAAAATCAGCGGGAAGATTGGTAAATTGTCAGGATGGAAATTTGATAATGAAATCTCAGGAATTTTTGCACCTGTTACAATTAGACCAATTCCTACTCCTAGTGCACTAATAATCAGAAGTGCCCCGAAGTAAGGGTATAAGCGGCCGATAATTTTATCAACTGGCAGTAAAGTAGCCAAAACATAGTATAAGAAAATGGCTGCAATGATAATCCATAAAGCAACGCTTCCATCTGAAAGTACATATAAAAGATCTGCTGGTGTAGAAACGAAAACAGTTCCGACTAGTAACAGAAGAAGTACTGCAAACGCGTTAACAACGTGTTTCATTACTTTACCAAGAAACTTGCTCGCAAGCTCTGGTAAATGGGCACCGCGGTTGCGGATGGAGATCATCCCTGTTAAATAATCATGAACAGCACCTGCAAAAATACAGCCAATAACAATCCAAATGAAAGCGACTGGTCCGTAAAGTGCTCCCATGATTGGACCAAAAATCGGCCCTGTACCTGCAATATTCAAAAGCTGGATCAATGAGTTTTTCGGTGTGCTCATTGGCAGATAATCGACTCCGTCAGAATGGGTATATGCTGGAGTTGCTCTCGCCGTTTTAACGCCGAATACTTTTTCTACATACTTGCCGTAAGTAAAATATCCGATAATTAAAAGTGCGATAGAGGCAAGAAAAGTAATCATAAATAATTCCCCCTTGTATGCGTTTACATTAAGTATAAAAGATCAAAAAAGAAATATGAACATTTTGTGACTAAGATGTAAGATTAAGAGGTTAATATGTTGAAAAGGCTTTCTAAGATGCAAAATAACGGATAAATACGGTTGTATGGAAGGATTGTGTATGAGTAAAAAAAGAAAAAGGCGAGCTGCCGTCCAGAATATAGACGGCAACTCACCTCATAAATCTGTGCAGTAAGTTAGATTTCTAATTTAGCACGCAGAGCCTTAACATAATTTCGGCTGACAGACAATTTTTCACTGTTTCCTTCAAGTTCAAGCTGATATGCCCCGTTAAACCATGGGCTGAGCTTGCTGACATAATCCAGATTAACAATATAGCTTTTATGAATTCTGAAAAAACGATAGGAAGAAAGGCGATTCTCTAAATCCTTGAGCGGAAGCTTTGTTTCAAAGGATCCTTGTTTTGAAATGATTTTTGTGACTTTATCATCTCGGGAAACATACAAAATCTCAATGGGATCGACATATAAGATCTCTCCATCCTCTTCGACGGCGAGTTTTCCTGCTGGCCGAAGCTGTGTGCTCTCATTTACCGTCAGCAGTTTAGAGATTCTCCCAATTGTGTCAGCAAGCTGTTCTTCGTCATAAGGTTTAAGTAAATAGTCTGTTGCTTCGTAGCGAAATGCCTCTGCGGCAAACTGCGGATAAGCGGTTGCAAAAATAATAATAGGCTTCTTTTTCAATTCCATTAATATCTTTGCAGCTTCCATTCCGTTCATCTTTGGCATTTCGACATCAAGGAAGACAACATTAGGCTGCAGCTGAACTGTTTTCATCACAGCACTTTCTCCTGATTCCGCTTCTCCAATTACATTGATGTTCGGAAAGGAAGAGAGAAGATGCTTCAGCTCTTCACGGCTATAGTGTTCATCATCGGTAATCAACACGGAAATTTGCTTTTCCAATTAAGTTTCCTCCATCGTATTTAATAAAAAATGAATGCTTGTACCTTCATTTATTTTTGAGTGTATTTTTAAAGCAGACTGTTTGCCGAACATCATCGTGAGACGGCGATTTACATTATACAAGGCAAGACCAGAGCCTGTTTGTGAATGAACTTCTTTAACGCCAAGGTCCTTGATCCTTTCTTTTGTTATGCCATTTCCGTTGTCTGTAACCGTTACTTTTACTGCTTCATAATATTTTTTAATGGAGACGGAAATAATACAATTTTCCTCTTTATCCATAATTCCATGCTTAATTGCATTCTCCACAATCGGCTGCAGTGTCAGCGGAGGAATCTTTTCGAGGAGCGTTTCTTCATCAATATCATATTCTACAGTAAGCTTATGGAAAAAACGTGTTTCCTCAATAGCCAGATATGCTTTTGTGTGCTTTAATTCCTGTTCTAGTGTGGTCATTGTCACTGTGGTGGCCGTTAAGTTTTTTCTGAGAAAGTGAGAAAGTGATACGAGCAGGCTGCGTGCTTTATCAGGATCAATTCTTGTTAAAGAGATAATGGTGTTTAACGTATTAAATAAGAAATGAGGACTGATTTGCGCTTGCAATGCCTTAATTTCTGCCTCTTGTGCCAGCTGATACGCTTTTTCGGCTTGTGCAATTTCAAGCTGATTGCTTAAGAGCAGGCTTAAACCTGTAATAAGTTCGATGGATAGATTGGTAATTTCTTTTTCCGAGCTGAAGTAGAATTTAAGTGTGCCAATCGTTTCCCCGCGCTGCTTTAAAGGTGCAATAACAGCTGCTCCAAGCGGACAATCTTTATTTCGGCAATGGATTGTGTCATCCTTTGCAATCACAAGCTCGCCATTTTGGATTACATCCCGTGTGATTTGTGTTTGGATTGTGCTGTTCGCTTTATGATGGTCATCACCAAGCCCCAAATGAGCAAGAATCTCAGTAGTGTTTGTAATGGCGACAGCACTTGATTGTATTTCTTTATGTAAAATATGACAAACAGCATTTGCAGATTCGGCATTCATGCCTTTTCGCAAGTATGCAAGTGTCTGGTCTGCAATCCGCAGTGCTCTTTGTGCCTGTGCTGCCCCGGCTTTTTCTTCTTCATTGATCACATTTTTAATAATTAATAAGAAGAGAGCAGAGCCAAGTCCGTTGGCTAATATCATGGGCAGGCCAATAATTTCAACAAGTGTTAGAGCCTTATCGAACGGTTTGGCCATTAAGAGAATGATCAGCATTTGTACAGACTCGGCTAATGCGCCAATGAAAAAAGCAGCAGGGAGCTTTACATGGCGATCTTTCTTATGAAAAAATCCCGCAATAATCCCGGCTAACATCGCAGCCAAGCCACAGGCAAGTGCTGTAAATCCGCCTAATGTAAAACGGTGAATGCCAGCAATGATTCCTGCTCCAATTCCGACCTTATATCCGCCCAGCAGGCCCGCTAGTACGACGCCAACCACACGTGAATTGGCAATCGCTTCATCTGAAGTAAGTTCTGCCACCCAGCGGTCAAATTGCTGTGTGCCAGTATCTAACGCCATTCCAGAGTATGTACCGATGATGCCAAAGAAACCGAAAAAAATGATCGCTTTATATTGCTGCTGTGTATCTAACCGTTCTTGATGAATCATGTCACGAAAGAAGCTAAAACGTGTTAAAACAAATGCGATCGTAACAATAATTCCAAGACGCTCAACCATGGTAATTAGGAGCTCAAACATGTCAAGCCTCCTCTAAAAGTATATTTCTAAACATAATAAATCAGCTTAAATCTCATACATTATATTACATTTTAACATGATTAAAGAAAAGGGAACTTCTCAGGGGCAGAGAACTGGTCATTTCCCAATTGAATTACGGAGCCGTCATTTAGCTGCTCTGCTGCATAATGACATGGGTGTCTGCTCGGAATCTAAGTTCATTCATTACTACTCTCCAGCAAAATAGACTATAATAATGATACAACTTTTAAAAAGGTAGGATGTAAAATGATTATTAAAACGGAAGAAGACTTAGCAGCTCTAAAAGAAATTGGCCGCATTGTAGCGGAAATCCGAGATAAAATGATTGAAATGACAAAGCCTGGCGTAACCACTAAAGAACTTGATGATTACGCAGGAGAACTTTTTGAAAAGAACGGAGCTATTTCAGGTCCGAAAGGCGAATATGATTTTCCTGGCTTTACTTGTATTAGTGTTAACGAGGAAGTCGCTCACGGAATTCCCGGCAGCCGCGTAATCCAAGATGGAGATTTAGTGAACATAGACGTTTCTGGTTCGAAGAATGGCTATTTTGCTGATACGGGACGTTCATTTGTTGTTGGCGGCCAAAATGAAAAATTAACGCATTTATGCGAGACCGCTCAAAAAGCGTTTGATGAAGGTCTAAAGAAATTGAAAGCAGGCTCAAAGCTTAGTCAGGTTGGGAAAGTCGTTCATAATACAGCGAAAAACAATGGCTATACCGTTATTATGAATTTAACCGGTCATGGAATAGGACGCTCGCTTCATGAAGCTCCTGATCATATCCTTAACTATTTCGAACCTTGGGATAACCAGCTTTTAAAAGAAGGAATGGTTGTCGCTTTCGAACCATTCGTTTCATCTGGAGACGATCAAGTCATCGAGCTTAGTGATGGCTGGACATTTGTAACACCAAATAAAAGCTTTGTTGCTCAATGTGAACACACGGTGGTCATTACTAAAGATCAGCCTATTATTTTGACTTTATAAGTAAGAATGAGGCATGCCTGCATGAGGGGTATGCCTCTTTTTTTCTCTAAAAGGTTTTGTGAATTGCCACTAATCAAAAAATAAAAAGTCAGATTGTTGATCCTAAAGTACTTTTCCTTGTAGTATGGAACTAAGAATTTGAATAAGGAGTGGTATAAATGAGAGCGTTAGCACATGAAGGCACAAATGGAATGGAAGGCCTCTCGTATAGGACATTAGATAAACCGGAACCTGCTCAAGGAGAAGTATTGGTAAAGCTTCTGACAGCAGGACTAAATCATCGTGATTTATTTGTTCTTCACCGCCATCATTCTGCTGATCCTGCCCTAGTAATCGGATCTGATGGTGCAGGGATCATTGATGCTGTTGGAGAAGGGGTGGAACCATCTCTGATTGGCAAAGAAGTCATGATTAATCCTGGTCTCGGCTGGAAGGAGAACAGCGATGCACCGCCAGCTGGGTTCGAGATTGTGGGATTGCCTTATCACGGCACATTTGCTGAGTATATTACCATTCCGGCAGAAAATGCTGCTGCTAAGCCAGGTTTCTTAACATGGGAGGAAGCGGGCGTTACATCCCTTGCCGGAATAACAGCATACCGCGCCTTATTTACTCGAGGAAAGCTGAAAGAGGGGATGAAAGTATTCATTCCAGGGATTGGAGGCGGAGTAGCCACATTCCTGCTCCAGTTTGCAGTTGCTGCAGGAGCTGAAGTATATGTTAGCTCCCGTTCCAAAGAGAAATGTGACGCTGCGCTGAAGTTAGGAGCAAAACAAGCAGTTGACAGCAATGAAGACTGGCAAGAGGCACTTGGGGGCATAGGAATGGATTTAATTATTGAATCTGTAGGTGCTGCCACCTTTAATCAGTCTATGTCTTTATTGCGAAAAGGTGGAACCATCGTAACATTTGGATCATCTACAGGTGATACATTTCAATTTAATTTAAGGGAATTTTTCTACGGCCAGTTTAATTTGCTTGGATCAACAATGGGAAGTGCAGAGGAATACTTAGAAATGCTCTCATTTATTGAGAAACACGGCATCAAACCTGTTCTTGATGAAGTCTACACTTTAGATCAATATGAAGCAGCCTTTACTAGACTTGAAGAGGCGAAACAACTTGGAAAAATTGCTTTTCGAATCGGTGAATAACGAATTAGGACAGGTAGAAAGATAGATTAGCTGCGAGCTAGTCTATCTTTTTTTATTTCGATTATTTCCTAAAGAGTATCAATCCCTTTCCCGATTTTTTTCGGGTCAATTCGAAGATATTTTCGATCATTCCAGGCAGACGTTCAATCATTTCTCTGCATTTAACGGTCAATTCCTAGTGCAGGATCCACCATATTAAAGATTTCTGAAAAAGTTACACTCTACTAACTGGAATATATTGGACTGAACTTAATGCCGTGTAAATCCACACTATTTATCCAACAAAATGCCCTCATTTTTAGTTGCTTTCTTTGCAGCTTCACAGCAGATTAGTTAGCGTTTTTAAGCTGATATCCCACTAAATCAATATGAATTAATCCATTTTTCCTGTTACTTTTTTATATCTATGAAACTTCACTTAATTTTCACAGTTTAAATGTTGCATAGATTGACATATGTTTTAATTTGGAAATTTTCACTATACTGAGGTCACATCCATGAAACACAAATAAATAAATGGAGAGGAGAAATAGGATGAAAAAAAGAAAGCTTGGTGCCGTGCTACTTAGTTTGACTTTGGGCGTATCTCTTTTCACAGGAAATGCATTTGCAAAGGAGGATTCTGCAGCAGAGGCGAAAGAAACCTATCGTGTGTTAATTCAAGGATCTTCTTCAGCAAAAGCAAGTCTGCAGTCGCAGCATGAACCCCGCTGGAATTTTGGCAATGATGGATTCACTACAACAGTAAATGCAAAGCAATATCAAGCACTGCAGAACAATAAAAATATTAAAGTAGAAATTGTTCAAGAGGTAAAGTTAGAAACGGCTTCGACAAAGCGCAAACAAAATAGCCTGTCAAATGACATAAACGCAGTTCCTAGTGACCAGACACCATGGGGCATTCAGGCAATTTATAATGATAGCGGCATTAGAGCCACATCAGGGGGAAGCGGCATTAAAGTAGCTGTTCTTGATACAGGCGTATATACATCGCATATTGACCTGGCAGGATCAGCTGAGCAATGTAAAGACTTCACACAATCGAATCCGCTCGTAAACGGTTCTTGTACGGACAGACAAGGGCATGGAACACACGTAGCTGGCAGTGTATTAGCGCATGGAGGCCATGATGGATTGGGTATTTACGGTGTTGCTCCTCAATCGAAGCTCTGGGCATATAAAGTGCTTGGTGACAATGGCCGAGGTTACTCGGATGATATTGCTGGAGCCATCCGCCATGTAGCAGATGAAGCATCAAGAACAGGCTCTAAAGTAGTTATTAATATGTCTTTAGGTTCAGCTGGTAAGGACACATTGATCACAAATGCGGTTAACTATGCATACAGCAAAGGTGTATTAGTTGTTGCTGCATCAGGTAATAGCGGTCCTTCTAGCAATACAATTGGATATCCTGGCGCCTTGCCAAACGCAGTTGCTGTTGCTGCTCTTGAAAATGTACAGCAAAACGGAACTTATCGGGTTGCAAACTTCTCTTCAAGAGGAAATCCAAATACAGATGGTGACTATGTCATTCAGGAGAGAGATGTTGAGGTTTCTGCACCTGGTGCGAACATTGAATCAACATGGATAGGCGGCGGCTATAATACAATTAGCGGAACATCAATGGCGACTCCGCATGTTGCAGGATTAGCAGCTAAAATCTGGTCTTCTAATCCATCTTGGTCACACACACAGCTTCGCACAGAATTAAGAAACCGTGCCATTCAATACGATATTAAAGGCGGAACTGGTGCTGCAGCTGGAGATGATTATGCTTCAGGATTTGGCTTTCCGCGTGTAAGATAATTCAAAAAAGAAAGAAGCAGTCCAATTCCTAGTTGAATTGGACTGCTCTTCTATTTTTGCATATTCATAAAATCATAGGACTCATTATAGGGGAGAAATTCCGGCTATTTGGTATAACAGGGCAAAATAAGCAAAAATAAAGGGAGGAATTCCGGCTATTCGTTATATCAGGGCAAAATAAGCAAAAATAAAGGGAGGAATTCCGGTTAACTCCTCTATTTAGAGCAAAATTCATTGAATATGTGCATATAGTCGGAAATACTCCGCCTATTTGGGGGGAAATGTAGGTATTTCTCTAAATAAACGTAATTTCTCCGTCTATTTCTAAACCAATTATCATTCTAGTGTGAACAAAATTGAAAACAGCCTGGAGAGATCTTACTCCAAGCTGTTTTCATATCAAGTATAAATGGACATTGGAAATACAAGGTCTGTTCAAATTCCGCCTTCAAAATCAGGCTTTCTTTTTCAAATTCAAGTCACCGAATCCTTCGATAGCTCTGGGTGCCGATGTGTTGATGCAAGTAAAATAAGACCGCTTATAATCAGAAGTGAACTTGTAAGCAGGAAGACGGCTGTAAAACCAAAATAAGCAGATATGATTCCGCCCATTGCAGGTCCAATAACATTGCCTAGGAATCGCAGGCTTGTATTGTAGCCGAGCACCTCGCCTTGCATGGTGAGCGGTGCCTCTTGGCGAATATATGCGACACGCACTGGTATAATGCCGCCGATGGTTACTCCGAGCAGAAAACGAACAAGCACAAGCTGCCACATATTGGTGACAAATCCGCCTGGAATATAGAAAATACCAGCCAATAATAATAGGATTATAAGCACCTTAATATAGCCATGCTGATCTCCAATTTTCCCCCATTTACGTGCCATTAATAAATTTCCTGCTCCTGCTGCAGAAAAGGCAACTCCAGCGAAGAAAGCGAGATTTTCTGGGCCATGAAGCTCGCTGACGTATAGAGATAAGATAGGCTGAATACTAAAATGCGCAATTTGAACTAAGGAGGAAATGAGCATAACGGTTAATAAAACCGGATGGCGGATGATGTGTAAAATAACTTCTTTGCTTGAATACTTTTGTTTGGTTCCCTTCGTGCGTTCGATTACATATTCTTTTGTAAACATCACGAGGATCGCGGAGAGAATAATGGCAAAGGAAGTTCCCTGGAATGTACTTGCGTAGCCATAAGTATCTGCGAGGATACCGCCTAGCAGCGGTCCCATTAAGGAGCCGGTAATGCTTCCTGTCTGAAGCGTGCCGAGAACACGTCCAGCAATTTCTTTAGGAGTTTGTGTGGAGATATAAGCCTGCGAGACACTGATAAATCCTGTGAATATACCCATGAATAGTCTTAATGTAAAAAGCTGTCCGACAGAAGTGACATAGCCCATTAAAAAGATGGATACCCCCATGCCCAGACCGGAAATAATCAATATTTTTTTGCGGCCATATAAATCCCCAATTCTTCCCCATATAGGTGAGAAGATAAAAGCAGTCACAAATGTAATGGCGAATGTCCAACCTGACCAATGCTGAACATAAGCGGAGGAGAAGTCTCCGAATGTCTCAATGTACAAGGAGATAAACGGCAATACCATTGTCATGCTTCCGGCTATGAAGAAATTGGCAAACCACATGATGAAGAGATTTCTCTTTGATTGCTGATTCAATAAAAACACTTCTTTCTTGAAGATATTTCGTTTTCCTAAATATAAGCATAACGGAAATTTCAGAAAAATGAAAGTGATTTAAGTATGACCTAACAAGACAATAACTAGTCCAAATTCTTTTCTAGTGAAAATGTCAAAAAAAATGATTGTATTGAATTTACATATGTCCTATAATTCTTAATATGGTAAAAATTCAGAATAAAGAGGAGGTTTTTGCTTGGAAGAATTCGTAGGCAGTCTTAATAATGTTTTATGGAGCAACCCCGTCATTTATATTTGTTTGGCAATAGGACTATTTTTTACAATCATGACAAGATTTCTTCAAGTAAGGCATATTAAAGATATGTTCTTGCTCATGTTTAAGGGGAAAAGCTCAGAAGCAGGTGTTTCTTCGTTTCAGGCTTTATCACTAGCATTATCCGGCCGTGTAGGGACAGGGAATATTGCTGGTACTGCAACAGCGATCGCAATGGGTGGTCCAGGTGCTGTATTCTGGATGTGGACTATTGCATTCATTGGTGCAGGAAGTGCGTTTGTTGAATCAACGCTTGCCCAAATTTATAAGGTTAAGAAAGACGGTGTATACCGAGGCGGACCAGCATATTATATTGAAAAAGGCATTGGGGTGAAATGGTATGCCGTACTATTTGCACTTGCAGCTTTACTAGCAATGGCAATCCTCATGCCTGGTGTTCAATCCAATTCAATTTCTGTCGGGATTGAAAACGCATTTGGTGTCAGTAAGTATATAACGGGTGGAGCTATTGTCATTTTATTAGCTTTAATCATCTTCGGCGGTGTTAAAAGAATAGCAACTGTTGCTCAGTATGCTGTGCCTTTTATGGCAGTCGGGTATATGATTGTTGCTCTTATTATTATCGGAATGAACATTAGTGCAGTTCCGGAAGTGTTTTCACTAATATTCCGCAGTGCCTTTGCAGCTGATTCGATGTTTGGCGGTATTGTGGGCAGTGCGATTGCATGGGGAGTAAAGCGGGGTATTTACTCTAACGAAGCTGGTCAGGGTACTGGTCCTCATGCGGCGGCAGCAGCAGAGGTATCACACCCTGCTAAACAAGGACTTGTTCAGGCTTTCTCTGTATATATTGATACGTTATTAGTGTGTTCAGCAACAGCATTTATGATTTTATTTACGAATATGTATAATACAGTTGGCCCTGATGGAAGCTTCCTTGTAGAAAATCTTCCAGGTGTTGAAGCGGGTGCAGGATTCACTCAAGAAGCTGTTGAATCCGTGCTTCCTGGATTTGGAGCAGGTTTTGTTGCTGTATCATTATTTTTCTTTGCATTTACAACAATTATGGCTTATTACTATATCGCAGAGACGAATGTTGCCTATTTAGTAAAAGGCAAGAATATTAAGCCGGCAATGTTTATATTGAAATTAGTCCTCCTAGGTGCAACATTTTATGGAGCTGTTAAAACAGCAGGGCTTGCCTGGGCGCTTGGAGACGTTGGTCTCGGATTGATGGTATGGCTGAATTTAATCGCCATCCTCATTTTAACAAAGCCAGCTCTTATTGCCTTGAGAGATTATGAAGCACAAAAGAAACAAGGATTGGATCCTGTATTCAACTCAACGAAACTTGGCATTAAGAATGCTGAGTATTGGGCAGATGGATATAATCTTGAAGAAGAGAAGGATAAGGTTTCATAAATAAAACCACCAGAGGTGTCCAGCGCTATTGCTGGGCATCTTTTAGTTTGTTAGAATAAAAAAGCTTTATGTTGTAAATAAAAAGTGAGTATGACAATGAAAATGCAGAAACTGCACAATCAAATATATGACGTTTAGCGTTTAACCGAACATAACAGTGGTATTTTTAGGTATGATTAACTTCGAACAAATCCTATTTAATACACTGATTAATACAGAAAACTGAAGGTGACAGAAATTGGATACACTTATAAAAGATATGAAGCCATTTATTCAAGAAGCATGGACTAAAAGCGGCTTTCAGCAGCCTACGACTATTCAGCAGCAGGCTATTCCACTTATTATTGATGGTAAAGATGTTATTGCTCAATCTCCAACCGGTACCGGGAAGACATTAGCATACCTATTGCCGCTTCTGGAAAAAATCGATGTTGAGAAAAAAGCTGTACAGGCAGTTATTATAGCCTCCTCGCAAGAATTAATTATGCAAATTTTAGAGGAAATAGGGAAATGGGCAACTGGCAGCGGAATTCGAGCAGCGTCCTTTATCGGCGGAGCCAATGTGAAGAGACAGCTTGAAAAATTAAAAAAACATCCTCATATTGCTTTAGGAACACCAGGAAGAATGCTTGAGCTTATTAAGCAGAAGAAGCTGAAAATGCATGAAGTAAAAACCATTATTTTAGATGAGTGTGACCAGCTGCTTGTACCCGAGCATACATCCACTGTAACAAATATCGTGAAATCCACTCTAAGTGACCGGCAAATGGTTATGTTCTCAGCAACATTACCATCTCACATTGAAAAAATTGCGACAGAAATGGCCAAGTCGCCAAGTATGCTTAAAATTAATAAAGACGAAACCATAGTAGCAGAAGAAGTTTCACACTTTTACTTTATCGCAGAGCAAAGAGATAAAATGAAAATGCTTGAAAAGATCTCCAGGCTTAATGGGATAAAAGGATTGGTTTTTGTAAGAGATATCGGCAATTTAACGGTGCTTTCTGAAAAGCTGGACTTCAAAAACATTAAAGCAAGTACTCTGCATAGCGACCTGGATAAAACAGAACGTCAAAAAGCGCTTAAAGATTTTAAAGAAGGCAGAACGAATCTGCTGCTCGCAACTGATGTGGCTGCAAGAGGCTTAGATATTAAGGGGATTACCCATGTAGTTCATTATGATTTTCCTAAGGATATGGAGCAATATGTTCATAGATCTGGCAGAACAGGCCGATTTGGCGCGAGCGGAACGGTTCTTTCCATTATCAATGAGCGCGAAGAAAGAGAACTAAAAAAGTTTGGAAATCAGCTGAACATCCCTGTACAAAAAATGATGATCAGAGGCGGAGATATTACGGAATACAGTACGCGTGATCAGCGTAAATAAGTTGTTAATGACAAAATAATAAAATCGGATCGATTCCCGAATGATTAGAAAAAGCTTTACTAATCATTCGGGTTTTTTATTTATATTTAAAATAAATTTTTTAAAATGAGTGAAATAGAATGCTCTATTTTTTTGCCAGGGAGAAAGTAAAGGCTTTCAATTATTTTTTTGTAAATTTTAATATAAACCTATAGAAATTAAGTTGAATCGCTGGTATATTTTCTACAAACAGTGTCGAAACATGTAGAACACTGTCAGTATTCTGAATATTATGAATGGTAAGGTTGGATTAACCTGCATAACCATTCTTTCCTTGACTCATACTACTTTTGATTAAACGAAAGGAGTGAGTGTCTTGGGACGTACTAAAAAAGCAAATCAAAATGCGCAGCGAAATAATAATAAAAAACATCCAGACCGTACAAGTGAAGAATTAGTTGAATTTACAACAGGCAGCAGAGAGCCAAAAAATAAAAATGTTCAAGATTAATTTTGCGCCTATACCAATCACACGATTGGTATAGGTATTTGGCACTAAAAATTCACATATTTTCATGTTGCATTATGTTATTTTATAGTATATGGAGATTTGATAAACTGAGGTGCTATCACCTTTAGGGGCGGGGAAAACATGTTAAAGTTTAAGAAACAACCAAAGAGAGAGAACTGGCAAATAGCTGTAAAAGAAATTCAAGTGAAAATTGACATTAAAAATAATCAAAACATACTAGATAAACTGCAAATGCTTAAAATATCAGAAAAAGATTTGCAGCATATTAAGCTGGTGCAGCCTTTAATAGAGAAACAGGTTGATAGGTTAACAGAAGAGTTTTATGGAACTATTCTTCAAGTGGAGGAGCTGCAGGATATAGTAAACAAACATAGTTCCGTTTCAAAATTGCGGGGAACTTTAAGACAGCATATCATTGAGTTATTCAATGGGGAAATCACAGAGGATTTTATTGAGAAGAGATTAAGAATTGCATTTATACACTATAAAATTGGCTTAAAACCTGCATGGTATATGGGTTCGTTTCAAAACCTTCAAAATGCTATTCTGGAAGTCATTTGTGAAAGTACACAATCAATTTTTGAATTAAAAGAAATCATTGCCTCCGTAAATAAGCTTTTAAGTCTGGAGCAGCAGCTTGTCCTTGAGACTTATGAAGAAGAAAATATGAGGATGATTAAGGATACGTTTCAGCAGGGAAAAAATGATTTAAAGGATAAAATCCTCGATGTCAGTGAGGATCTCGTGGCTTTAGCTGAGGAAACGAGTGCATCAGTGGAGAATCTAATTGCAAGAAGTCATGAGTTTAATAGTCTTATTAAGGATAGCGGAGCTCATTCAGAAACCATTCAGTATCAAGGTGGAATAGGGAAAGAAAAGCTTTCCGACCTTTCCAATAAAATAGAGCAAATTCAGTCTGAGACTGCGATTATGACAACAACCGTTGAGCATCTAAACGGAGCATCTGAAAAAGTAAATTCTGTTATTGCTTTTGTTCAAAGTATTGCCGATCAGACAAACCTGCTGGCCTTGAACTCAGCGATCGAAGCTGCCAGAGCTGGAGAACATGGCAAGGGATTTGCAGTAGTTTCACAGGAAGTAAAGAAGCTGGCTGAGCAGACCAAATTATCAATTGGAGAAATCCAGGAGTTAATTCAAACATCTTCCATGCTTACAAAAGCAGTTAGCGACTCTCTATTAAATGTAGCATCTTCTGTTACAGAAGGAATGGAAACATCTCTGCAGACCAATGAAGCCTTTGATGCGATTGCAGCATCCATATCTTCAAACGCTAACTATCTTAGTTCGGTAGGAAACCAAGTAAATGAACTTATTTATAGCATTAATGAAATAGGAACTGCCTCCACAACTGTTGCATCTTCAGCAGAAAGGTTAAATGATGCGGCAAATAATGCATAAAGGTTATAAAGAACCAGCTCTTCTAATATTAGGAGAGCTGGTTGCTTTATTGGGTATATTAACCAGTAATATCATTTAATTTTTTTAACGGCTTGTCTGCTGGCCCTTCTACAACCTCTCCATCATAAGAGAAGCGGGATCCATGGCAAGGGCAGTCCCAAGTTCTTTCTCCGTGATTCCATTGGGTTTCACAGCCCATATGTGTACAGGTAGTGTCGACAACATGCAATTTCCCATCCATATCCTTATAAGCACCAGACCTTTTTCCATCCACAATGACAACAGCACCTTCATCATTCGAGAGATCGCTGATTTCTTTTGGAACATATTCGAACTTGCCTTTTAACAGTTGTCCAGCGGTATCGGTGTTATAGGAAATGACCTTTTTAATGCTAGGGTCCGCCACAAAACGGGAAGGAGAAAATAACTCACTGTACGGATTTTCTTTTTCAAGTATTTGATCTCTTAAAAGCAAAGCTGCTGCAGTACCATTCGTCATGCCCCATTTTCGGTAGCCTGTTGCGACAAAAATATGAGGCTGGTCAGCAGTGATCGGTCCGATATATGGCATCTTATCAAGTGAGGTGAGATCCTGAGCTGACCATCGATAAGGGTACTCTTTAATGCCAAAGATGCCTGAAGCAAATTTTTCTAGTGCTTCATAATGCTTCAAGGTATCTGGCCCTTTACCAGTTTTATGTCCTTCTCCGCTTATTAATAAGAGTTTTTCACCATTAAAAGGAGTATAGCGCAATGATCTAGTAGGCTGATCTGCACTGTAATACATTCCTTCCGGATATTCCTTCTCTGCCTTAATAGCGATTATATATGATCTTTCTGGCAGCAGGCGGGCAAAATAGAATCCCTTCATATCTGCAAAGGGAAAATGAGAGGCTGCTATCACATATTTACTCTTTACCCGATGTCCTTCTCTTGTTACAACATCTGGACGTTCCCCTTTTTCAAGATCAACAGCTGTTGTATTCTCGTATATAGTGCCGCCCATATCTGTAAATGCCTGAACAAGCTGAAGCAAATATTTCAGAGGATGAAATTGAGCTTGATTATTCATGGTTAAAACAGCCTTAGTTTCGATAGGAAAAGGAAAATCATTGCCAAGATGGCCAGAAATGCCAAGCTTTTCATATGCACCCATCTCTTTTTCAAGCTTTTCTCTATACTCATCTGATTCTGCATAAATAATGGCATCTTGCTCGCTGTAATCACAATCAATATTTAATTCGTTCTTTACTTTTGAGATGAATTCCTGAGCTCCTTTGGAAGCCTCATAATAGAGTTTAGTCTTTTCAAGTCCAAAATGCTGAATGAATTCATCGTAAATAACTCCATGCTGTGCAGTTATTTTCGCCGTTGTATGTGCGGTTGTGCCATTTAAGATTTTCCCAGCTTCTAAGAGCGTAACTTTAAGTCCTTCTTTAGCCAGCAAATATGCCGATGTGATTCCTGTAATTCCTCCGCCTACAATCACCACATCTGCAGAAGTATCTTCCTTTAAGGGCTGAAAAGAGGGCAGATCAATATCTGTCCAATATGATTCTGGAAATCTTGGCATTTGATTCGTCATAAATATCCTCCTCTTACATTATCTGATTGTATGTTTTCCTATATTAAGACTTTGTATACGATAAGTACCCGAAGCTGGAAGCTTTCACACATTGACGTTATAAAGATTCGTTGCTATAATCCTTATCAGAATTTACAAATATTTTAACGAGCTAAAGTCTTTTGCTCAAAGGGAGATCAAGCAAATGAATTTCGAAACATCGGTGTTACATAATCAAAATAAAAAGGAACGGATCATTAAAAGCAAGGTAACACCAATCTACCAAACGTCTGCTTTTGCCTTTTCCAATTTAGAAGAATTAGAAGGCTTCTACCAGGGGAACGGCAATTATCTTTATTCGAGAGTTGGCAACCCAAATACAGATGAATTGGGCCAGCTAGTTGCCCGTCTTGAGGGCACACCAGAAGGAGCAGCAGCTTCATCAGGCTTATCTGCTATTCTGGCAGCTATTTTATCAATAGCACAAAACGGCGATCACATTGTGGCAGCAGATGATGTATATGGAGGCACTTTTCATATGCTAAAAGAGGAGCTTTCCTCATTAGGAATTAGTGTCACGTTTGTTTCATTTGCAAATCCGGCTGAAGTGGAAGCAGCCATCCAAACAAATACAGTTCTTTTATATACAGAATCAATTACTAATCCACTCTTAAGAGTAGAAGATCTGACTCAGCTTGTTCAATTAGCGCAAAAGCACGAGCTGAAAACGATTGTTGATAATACATTTGCGACACCATTGCATTGCCAGCCATACCGATTAGGAGTTAACATAGTTGTTCATAGTGCAACGAAATACATTGGCGGACATAGTGATGTGACAGCAGGTGTCGTAGTTGGCGATCAGGAACTTGTGGAAAGAGCTAGAACCAAAATTGTGAATCTTGGTGCCAATTCCACTCCATTTGAAGCATGGCTGACATGTCGCGGCGCGAAAACCTTAGCATTAAGAATGAAGGCACAATCTGCAAACGCTCGCGCTGTGGCTTTATCCTTAAAAGAAAATGAACATGTTGAGACGGTTTACTACCCTTTAGAGCATGGTGAACAAGGATTTGGCGCCATGGTAACAATCAAGTTAGCGGAAACAGTTAACATTAGCTCCTTCTTTAAAAATTTGGAGTGGATCAAAATTGTTCCAACCCTTGCTGGTGTGGAAACATCGGTTTCACATCCATTAAGAACCTCTCATCGGGCATTGCCGCCAGAAGCATGCGCTGCACTTGGCATTACAGATCAAGTAGTGAGAATTTCAATTGGAATTGAAAATGCAGAAGATATCATTGCAGTATTCAATCAAGCTATTTCGAAATCTATTTAAAGGCTAAGTTTCTACATGCAGATAATGGGGTATTAGAGTATAAATTCCTTAATAAAGGAGGAGTTTATATGAATCAGCAGCATTATAGGCTTGCTGGCGCGTATCAAGTGGAAGAAGATGCAGTCGCCGCAGTCAAACAACTGCAGGATCAAGGCTTTAAACCAGAAGAAATTGCTGTCATTGGTGAGCAGTATGCAAGCTTAGAGCAGATTAATACAGAAGATGACAATTATCAGCAGCAGGTTGAAGAAGGGAAAACACTTGTCTTTGTTGATAGCCAGTCGCCACTATTGCGGCAGCAAAAACAAAATCCTGGTGAAGCAGGTCTAGAACGTAAACAATATTAAGATGATATGAACACTTCTGCTGTTAGGGATATCTAACAGCAGAAGTGTATTTTTTTGTTCTGCGGCAGTTAAGCAAATTTTTCTTCCGGCATAGGGAATCCTACTTTCATTCTCCAGTCAATCCATCCTTCGTGCATAATTTCTCGGAGTCAATCAACATACTATACAAAAAAGTGCTAAAGGGGAGCGAAAGAATATGCCGGAACTGCCGGAAATGGAAACCTATAAGCAGCAGCTTCATGCCATCCTCGCAGGAAAAAGAATTATCCAGACAGAAATTCAGCGTGAAAAATCAATAAATGTGACTGCTGACTTGTTTAAACAAGAACTCAATGGAGCGGTAATTGTTAAAATTGAGAGAAGAGCGAAGCATTTAATTTTCCACTTAAGCACAGGGAAATTTCTGTTGCTTCATCTAATGCTTGGAGGCTGGATGTATGTGGGGAACGATCAAGATGCACCAAACAGAACAAAGCAGATCACTCTTACTTTTGACAGCATTAGACTTTATTTTATTGGATTGCGGCTAGGTTATTTGCACTTACATAACAAACAGACGCTTGAGGATGAACTTGCAGATTTAGGACCGGAGCCGCTGCAGGATAATTTTAATCGTGAGGCATTTCAGCAGCTATTAGAAGGAAGAAGGGGCATGCTGAAAACAACACTTGTAAACCAGCATGTGACTGCTGGAATAGGAAATTGCTATAGCGATGAAATTTGCTATGAAGCCTATCTGCTTCCAGATCGAGGAATGGATATGCTGAGTGAAGAGGAGAAAGACAAGTTGTATTCTGCGATGGTATCCGTTTTAACAAATGCAACTCAGCTTGGAGGTTATATGGAAAATCCCTTATTTCAAGGTGATCAGCTCACTGGCGGTTATAATGACCACTGTCTTGTTTATGATCGTGAAGGCATGGAGTGTAACAGATGTCATAGTAAAATTGTTAAAACAGAAATATCCTCCAGAAAGACATTTTTTTGTCCAGGGTGTCAAAAATAGCACAGAAATACAATAAGCGGCTGCAGCAGCATCCGCTTATCTTTCATTCATCCACTGTATTAACTGCTGTTGATCTTCTTCTAATTCATCAGTTTTAGGAACTTTGCGGGGTTCTAAGTCAATTTCATCTGAAGAAAGAACTTTTACAACCATTTGACCGCCGTAAACTTTTGCACGAAGCAAGATTGGATGAGTGTACAGGTTTTGGAAAACGAAATCTGGTCCATACCAGCTGACCGTTGCATCTCGGCCAGGCGGAACATAATGGACACGCTTGCTGTGTGAATAGCGCTCGACGATGGAAAGGCCTGCTTGGTCAACAGCATTAAATAAAGTAGAAGAGACTTGGCAGATTCCTCCGCCAATGTCCTCTGATAATTCTCCCCTTACAATAACAGGAGCACGCTGAAAGCCACGGTTGGTTGTTCGCTGCCCGACACTTTGATTAAAGGAAAACAATTCACCGGGAAAAACAACTGTATTATCAATTTCTTTAGCAGCTAAGATAATATTATTCGTGCGGCTGACATTGCGGCTATTAAAATAAGTAGCATATTGGCCGATCATCTTTACATTTATCTGCAGCAGCAGGTCACGATCTACTCTTGGATGAATGGGCAGAGTAGGGATTTCCATTTTCTTTAGATTGTTATTATAGAAATAGTGAGAAAATAAATGGGCAAATTTCTCCCTGTGTAATTTTACGCCAACCTTCTCTTCAATAACTTGCCCATATTCACCTATATAAGCGTCCGCAGGTGGCAGGCAGATTTGCTTTTCAAGAGTACTGAGTAATGTATTGTATTGCTCTATATTTAGAAGCGGGATACTTGATAATGGAATTTCATATTCTTCTTTTTGAATTTCAGCGATCTTTTTATTCTGATGATGAATGATAAGTCCTTCATTTGGATGAAGTGAATGTGCACTTAAAAGCAAAGCGCATAAAGTGGCTTTTAGCATGAAAATCCGCACCTCCGAATTTTATTATTTGCGGAGGTGCGGATTTTCATGTGATTTGTTAATTGGTAAAACTTTGACAATCTTGAGAGGTTTGTTTGCACTCTTTTCCCTTCAAAGTCGAATAGATCATTTTTCCATCACTTGCCGTTCCATCCGGAAAGTCCATCGGCAATAAAGCGAAGAAAACATAATAGATGGAGAAATAAATAAACTGATACGTGAGCATAGAAGGATTAATGATACTCTCATGAATCAATATATTTACAATCAGAATACCAAGCAGATTAAATAGAGAACCTCCAATCAAGATCAGACATTGAGAGTATTTATTAGTGTATTTCAAAGGTCCAAGGCTGCAGCTGCCATGCCAAAAATAATATAATCTGACTTCAATGTTCCGCACTGAAAATAATTTTTTTCCTACTCCAATTACTACCTTCATTTTCTTACAGCCAAAAAAATAGGCGAAGGTTAGATGACCGATTAAATGCAAGATCGTTACAATCGGAAATACGACGAAAAATGCTTGAATGAAATGATAAAAGTCTTCGATTCCAAACATCTTTTTTCCTCCTCCTTACAGTGCGATTATCCTTTTACTACCCCTCCCTAAATTGTTCATAACCAATAAAAAGGACATGGATGAATGTTCCATGAGTTACAGTCTTAAAGGCTTATACGCCTCAAGTCTTATATGAAAATACGCTTGTGGCTCGTTATAGAAGTTTTGAAATCACGGTAAGATGATATCAAGAAAGGAGGAAACGAAATGAAAAAATTCGGTTTACTAATGGCAGGAGGCATAGCGGCGCTGATCTTGATTGGAAACATTGGACCAATGCTCGCGCTGGCAATCAGCATCACCATCCTATATTTCGTCTATAAACAGTTTATTAAAGCAAACTCAAATTGGGAGAAAGCAGGATGGGGGATTATCGGTTTAGCGGCGCTCCTTGCATCGGCATCTAACATTCCGGCAATTATCGGTATTGCTGCAGCATATGTGCTATATCTCGTATATAAGAACTGGAATAAAACAAAACAGTCGTTTCCAAAAGAAAATCATAATGATCCATTCGCAAACTTTGAAAAGCAATGGGCTGAAATCAATAAAAAATAACCTAAAGGAGAGCATATAAAATGTCAAATCTATTCACACGCATAAAAAATACAATTGTAGCGGACTTAAACGAGGCTTTGGATCATAAAGAAAAGAAAAATCCAATCGCGTTATTAAATCAGTATTTAAGAGAAAGTGAACAAGAAGCTGAAAAAGTCCGCAAGCTATTAGAACGCCAATACCAACTAAAAGAAGAATTCACACGTGAGTATAACGAAGCTGCAGACCTTGCACAAAAAAGAAAGAAGCAAGCTGAAATTGCGGCTGCTGCCGGCGAGCAGGAACTGCAGGCATTTGCTCAGCAGGAATACGAACATTATGAGCAGCGTGCAAGCCGCCTGCAGGAAATGCTGAAACAGGCTAATACTCAGCTTCTTGAATTAGAAAGAAATTATGAGGATATGAAGCATAAATTAAAAGATATGCACTTGCGCCGTATGGAATTAATGGGCAGAGAGAATATTACCCGAGCCAATCATCAGATGAGCAAGGTGCTTCATAACGAAGAATATTCAGATCAGCCATATTCACGCTTTAATGAAATAGAAACATACATTGACAGACTAGAACACGAAGTCAATACATCCTATTACCGCAGCACCATTGATGCGAAAATCGCTCAGCTTGAAAAAGATATGAAAAAAGCAGAATAACACTCAAAACAGAATAAAAAAATGGTAGTATAAAAAGAAAAGCGGAAACGCCAGGTCGGTCTTTACCTTCTGGACAGATTGACTTAAGACCTCGAGGGGCTAGGCGTTGGAGCTGGACAGAAAGAAAAGCGGAAACGCCTTGCAGCCCCGAAATGCTTAAGGCGAGATGGCAAGAAGGTTGTTCTTTAACCTTCTGGACAGATTGACTTAAGATCTCGAGGGGCTAGGCGTTGGAGCTAGACAGAGAGAATAGCGGTAACGTTGGAGCTAGCCCCATCTTAAAGGCGCAGATATGCTGCGTCTTTTCGATACGAATATAAATTTTCATCATCATTAAGAAATAAGAATGTACCACTGATATAAAGGAGGGAAGCCCGATGAAAGAAAAAATAAAGAGTGATTATACGAGCTGGCTGATCATCATAGGGATTGTTATGCTCTTTTTAGAATTTACCTTTTTTAATTCGGGACTCATTTTTTCTTTATTAGTTCAAGTGGGCATGATTTATATTGGAAGCAAACGGATGTCAAAAAAGCTTGGCAAACTGCTTTTTTGGGGAGGAATTGTCTTTCTCGTCATCTCTGTTTTAAGCATGCTGACATTCCGCTTTTTGCTGCTGGCCATTTTAATACATTTTCTAATTCAATATTCTCAAACGAAAAAAAATCCTATTCAAATTAAACCAGTGATTGATTTGTCAAAAAACCCTGTAAAAGATGAAAATCTTGTTAAGAAAAAACCGCTGATTACAAATGTCTTTTTCGGGAAGCAGAAGACTCCTCAGGCTGTATATGAATGGAATGATATCAATATTCAGGCTGGCCTTGGCGATACGGTTATCGATTTAAGCTATACCGTTCTGCCAAAAGGAGAAACGATTATTTTTATCCGCAATATAGTAGGCAATATCGAAGTGCTGGTACCTTACGATATGGAGGTATATGTAAACCACACCTCCTTTGCTGGCACTGCCCGTATATTAGACTTACAGGATGAAAAGATGTTCAATCAATCCCTTCAGCTTCATACAGCTGATTATGAAAATGCTCATCAAAAGGTGAAAATTGTGAGTTCTATGTTCGCCGGGAATATAGAGGTGAAAAGAGTATGAGTGCAGTTCAGCGCCAGGTAATGTGGGGAGCTGGATTGTCATTATTCCTGCTCGCTGCTTTTTCCCTAGCCTTTTTTACCGTTTTCCCGCTAAATAATTGGCGAGACCTTTGGGAACTGGATATTATGGATATTCCTTTTATCATTTTTATGCCTAGTATCTGTTTAGCCATTGGCATTATTTTTGGCATTTTTTCAGGCTTTCATTGGAGAAAGCAGATTGACATGGCTGATGAATGGCTGCATCAGCTTGAGGAAGGACGCCAGCTTGATTTGACCAAGCTGCCGGTATCCGGAGAACTGCAATCTGTATCCGAGCGTGTAGGCAAGATTCAAAAACAAATTGTTGAACAGGCAAAATTATCTCAAAAGCTAGCAACAGAGAAGGCGGAGGATATTGAAAGCAGAATGCAGGAAATTGTTTCACAGGAGCGGAACCGTCTGGCAAGAGAGCTTCATGATTCAGTCAGTCAGCAGCTTTTTGCAGCTTCCATGCTTATGTCCGCATTAACAGAAACAAAGACAAAAGATGAAGACAGACAGACAAAACAGCTTAAAATGGTAGAAGCAATGATTCACCAGTCACAGCTGGAAATGCGTGCTTTACTTCTGCATTTGAGACCAGCCGCTTTAAAAGGAAAATCCCTAAAAGAAGGGGTTGAAGAACTGCTGGTTGAGCTTCTGCAAAAGGTAACGATGAATATTAATTGGAAGCTTGAAGAGTTTCCTCTCGATAAAGGAGTAGAGGATCACTTATTCCGTATTTTGCAGGAATCTGTCTCGAACACTCTTCGTCATGCAAAATCGGAAATGCTTGAAGTTTTGCTGATTGAAAGAGATGGTTATGCGATTCTGAGGGTTGTAGATGACGGAGTAGGATTTGATGTAGAGGAAGCAAAAGCAGGGTCTTATGGCCTTCAAAATATGTATGAACGTGCTGTGGAGGTAGGCGGAACACTCAAGATCATTAGTTTAAAAGATAAAGGAACAAGACTTGAAGTGAAGGTGCCATTAATCTGATCAGCCAGAAATGAGTATTTAGGAAGGATGGACAGTATGATTAAAGTGCTATTTGTTGATGATCATGAAATGGTTAGAATAGGGGTTTCTTCTTATTTAACAGCACAGCCTGATATTGAAGTAGTTGGCGAGGCAGATAATGGCCGTACAGCGATTGATATGGCACTGGAATTGCGCCCGGATATTATTCTGATGGATCTTGTTATGGAGGAAATGGACGGAATTGAGGCGACTAGAAATATCATTGAGCGCTGGCCGGAAGCTAAGATCATTATTGTCACGAGCTTTCTGGATGATGAGAAAGTTTACCCTGCCCTTGAAGCAGGTGCTACTAGTTATATGCTAAAAACTTCAAAGGCAAGCGAAATTGCAGAAGCCGTTCGCCAAACCTATTCTGGCCAATCAGTGCTCGAGCCTGAAGTCACTGGAAAAATGATGGTCAAAATGCGCCAAAAAAAGGAGTACCTGCCCCATGAAGAACTAACGAGCAGGGAAATGGAGATACTCCTCTTAATGACTGAAGGAAAAACGAATCAAGAAATCGCTGACGAGCTTTTTATTGCCTTAAAAACCGTTAAAACGCATGTAAGCAATATATTAAGCAAGCTTCAAGTTCAAGATCGCACGCAAGCTGTCATTTATGCTTTTAAACATTCACTCGTAACCTGAATTTGTGTTGGACTTTGAGTGAACTAGGAATATGCTGGCTAGGATGGCGATTGCCAGTCCTAAGGCAACACTGCCTACATATGGAGCATCTTCTATGTTTCTGACTGTAATGCCAACAAATGCCCAGACAAACACAAGCGGATATACCCAATCATTCCAATTTTTTCTCATAAAGACCGGAACTAATCCAGAAACTAATAGTAAACCGATTGTCCAATATATCTGTGTTTCAACAATTAATTCAACATCTGTGAAGACGGCATAATAGCTGATATTAGCCAAGAAAGCAACTGAAATCCATCCTAGATAAAGGGAAAAAGGAAATCTAGTGATTTTAGAAGAATGCTGGATGGTTATTTTGTAAATCATGATTAGCGTGATAAGCAAGAGAACCATAACGGCTACTGATAGGAGAAATAACCCGTTATGCCATACGAGAATCCAGCTTGCGTTCAAAATAGAGCTGAAGATAAATAGAGTATGCAGGCGTGAGTTGATATGTCCATCTTTCCTATATTGAATCCATTCCCGAATGAGCCAAACAGCAAGGAGAAGATAAATAAGACTCCAAATAGAAAATACATAACCTGCCGGTGTAAAAAGGACCTCAAGGGCATTTGAAATCTCCCCAGTTGTTCTGCCGCCAATCGGCAGTATATTGGAGAGCGCATTAATAACAATCATCACTATATAGGATAGAGTACTAATCCATAACATGCAGAAAACCTCCTTCTTTGGAGTATATTCCACAATTCTTTGTATCTAACCCTAATTACGTGATCATTATCACAAATCAGCAGAAAAATATGTTGTTCATACATTTTATCAATTATCATTCATGTTAGTCTTCATGAATAACTTCTAAAATGTATCCTTCAAGAGGATAGCGAACGGAGTTAATAAAGTTTTTGCCTGACCCCCATCCTATATTGAAAAGACCTTCACCATTTCCGGCGGAAATACACTTCATGATCGTTTCGCCGTCGAAATTTTCAAGAATGACAGTTAAAGAGGCAGAGCTTGAAGTCCTAAAATAGAATTTCTCTAATACAAGAATGCTCATTTGTTTGTTTTGGTTTTCTGCCAGCTTATAGTCCTGAAAAACAAGTAGATCTTTTAAATCTGCAGCCTCAGTTAATCTTGTTGCCGCCTCAAAAGGCGTTAATCTTAATTTGTATTCACTATATTTCTTCATTGTGCTGCCTCCAATCATCAATATGCCAATACATTTCTTGTCTGTATATACGATACAAATGCTAAAACGTTCCAAAGAAAATAAAAACTTGATCTTTTAATTCAGCTTCTATCTAAAAGGTTATTGTTTCTTTAAAGGAATATTTTAGCAATATGCTAGTTGATTGGAACGGAGGGTGTGAGACTCCTGCAGGACGAGGAGGCTCAGCCCCCGCCCCGCCGGAAAGAGAGTACCCTGGAGTGTAAATCTAATTTCTCTTATCCTTGAACAGTAAAGTTTACAAATATAGCTTTACATTAAGTTTTATCCAAATAGAAAAAACCTCATCATATTCTTGTCATGTTCACAGGGACTTGTCTCATATGCTATAGAGAATGTGAATATGGGGGAGAGTTTAGATGAAAACATTTTTTAAAGGGACAATTTTGCTGGCAGTTGCCGCATTTGCTGGAGAGTGTATTGAGTTTGTTGTAAACATGGTGCTGGCGAGGGAACTTGGTGAGCAGGGGCTCGGTATGTATATGTCTATTCTCCCGACAGTGTTTCTGATCATATTGCTGGCAAGCTTTGAACTGCCTGTATCCATTTCAAAGTTTGTCGCTGAAAAGGACAAGAACCAGCATTATAGTATGCTGAATTATGTATTGAAATGGACCGTGATTTTTACCATTATCGTGCTTCCAATCGTTACATTTATTATCCCTCATATCAGTGTATTCAACGAATTCCATCCAGCTTTAAAATGGATCGTCATTGCTTTTATTCCATTTGTATCCTTTTCTTCTATTGCCAGAGGCTATTTTATGGGGAAAAATCTAATGGGAAAAATTGCGGCTGCAAATCTATTAAGAAAGCTAATGCAGCTGATTTTACTGGCCAGTCTATACCAAATGTTTGAATTTAGCATTGAAATGGCTGTATTTGTTGCCTTCTGTACACTGATCGGCAGTGAAGCCATTGTGTTTATCTATTTAATTCATATGTTTGTGATCCATTACCAGCAGATGAAAAGATCTCCAAAAGAAGCCTTAGCAGGAAAAAGTGTTCGAAATGATTTACTCTCTGTTTCAATCCCAACGACTGGTTTGCGTGTATTTCATGCCATTACACATGCGATTCAGCCATTCCTCATAAAAGCAGCACTTATCAAAGCAGGTGTAGGGGCAGAGGTAGCAACAGAGCATTTCGGTATGGTAGCAGGAATAGCGATGACAATTGGATTTTTCCCGGCATTTATTGCCCATTCCTTTATGATTATGCTGATCCCTACTGTGTCAAAAGAATATGCTGAGAGAAACCTGCCAAGACTGCAGCATTTGCTTCAGCAAGTATTTTTAATCACCTTCATATACGGAATTCCTGCTGTTCTCTTTTTCTATATCTTTGCAGAAAAATTAACAACGGAGTTTTTTCATTCGCCAGACGCCTCTGTCTACTTGCAGCTGCTATGGCCGTTTTTCCTGCTCCATTTCTTTATTATTCCGATGCAGGCATTTCTCATTGGTCTCGGCTTAATGAAAGATGCATTCTTTCATTCGGTGTGGTCTACGATCGTCTCCTATGCTGTTATGTACTTTTTAGGCTCAATGCCTTCTTTTCAAATGGATGGAATCATTATGGGGATCAATGCTGGAGCAGTCTTATTAATGCTGATGCACTATGTGACCATATGCAAAGTCATCGGTGTCAACTTAAACTTAATGCCTGTTAAGCGCATTGACTTTAAATCATAAAAATTAGAAAAAAGTGTAGG
The DNA here is from genome assembly GCF_018582665.1 of Cytobacillus gottheilii. Lineage (NCBI taxonomy): Bacteria > Bacillati > Bacillota > Bacilli > Caryophanales > Bacillaceae > Cytobacillus > Cytobacillus gottheilii. Next base: position 835,271 of record NZ_CP071709.1, read on the forward strand.
GAAAGGTAAGTCAGATTTCGTTTATTAGAGTGAAAGATAAATAGAAAGGAGGCAGGCCCGTTATCATGATGGACCTCCAATTGAATCAAAATACGAAGCAGCAGCAATTTGAAGAATGTATAGAAGAGCATGGTAACGCGCTGTTCCATTATATCTATTCACTCGTAAAACATAAGCAGCTGGCTGAGGATTTATATCAGGATGTGCTGATGGCAGCTTTTATTGCCTTGCCGTCCTTTCAGGAACAGACAAAGATGAAAAACTGGCTATTTAAAATAGGTATTAATAAATGCCGTGATCATTGGAGAAAACAAAAGGCACAGCAGCGGTATTGGGAGGAGAAGGCGTATATGAATGATGATTACTCCTTAGTAAATACAATTTTAGAAGATGAGATCATCCAAAAAGATACCAATAAGGAAGTTAAAGAGACGTTAGAGGATTTACCTGAAATTTATAAGGAACCACTGCTTCTATTTTATTATCATAATCAAACTCTTGTTGAAATTAGCCGCAGTTCGAACATTCCCTTGTCGACAGTGAAAACAAGAATTAGAAGAGGCAAGGAACGTTTAAAACCATTAGTAGCGGGGATGCAATAGCCTATGAGCCAAATGCATCCTCGATTTCCTTTTGGTTTCCAAATAGATATAATATATCACCCTCGTGCAGGCTAGTGTGTAAGATGTCATTTCGGATAATTTTCTCACCTCTTTTAATGAAAAGTACTGTCAGATCAAACTCTTGAATAAGCTCTTTTGCAAGTTTACCATTATATTTAGAAGAATCTTCAATCGTATAATTAACTAATGCATCGTCTTCATCCATTAAGAAGACATCCTTCATTGGCATATCCTGCAGATCAAACTTTTCCTCAAGTTCATGTGTCATCTCTTTTGATAACAATTTTCTGATTTTAGGTATTTTCAAAATAAGCAGCAGGATGAAAAGGACACCAGCGATAATTGCGATTTTTGATGTATAAAAATCGTCTGCCAATATATTCGAAATAGCCGAAATAATGACGGCAAGAGAAAACGCTCCAAAAAAAATTAAAAAACCGCAAATTTTTCTTCTAATCGGATGATCAATGATTAATTCAGACTCTCCAGTAGTAAATCCCGTGCCTGTCAGCATAGAAGTTGCCTGAAAACGGGATATTTGCTTATCCAATCCGGTATACTCAAATAACATCGCACTTATCTCAATAACGATTAATACAACAGCCAAATAAGCACCAATGAATAAAAAGCCCATAGTATCCCCCTAACCAAAATGATATTCCATACTGTATTTATTCGTCATAGAGTAACAAATTCAAAAAACACCTAAGGGCAAGAGGCCCTTAGGTTATTTCTGCTGTTCATTTTCATTATAGTAGGCGACTGAATACATTGCCCCTTCACTAACCATTTTGTTATCTTCAATATCTTGAGGATCCGGATGGCCAGCTTTTTTGAGCGGAAGATCTTCGTTGGCAAATCTGTCTCTAATCATGTTTTTAAATTTAACCGTTACGGTTTGCACCTTGTTTCTGTTAGCTTTGCTTGCAAGTAATAAAACACTTGTGATTCCTACTCCTGCCAATAAATATGAGTTAAGTGGACGAGAATTCATAGTCAAAACTCCTCCTATTGTTTAGATTTTTCTAGCATGTTTAATGAATACCCCGCCAAGAATGATAGGAAACATCCAAAAATAAGAAAAAGGCAAACAACAGAAGAATAGGTTTTTAGAATAATGGGTTTTATAGAAGAGAAGAAAAGGGAAATATTTTGTAATAATCCTTAAAAAAATGAGAAAGTATCATAAAAAACGGAGGAATTGATAATGGGGCAGGCATTTAAATATTCGAATTGGAAATGGCTTCACTATAATCATGAGGAAGAACTGGATATGAAGATCGCTCCGCCTTTTCAAGAAGTATTTAAGATATGGATTGATTCTTTGCAGGACAGTGAAACTAATGTTTTAACCATAGATTCAACAAAGCGAAATGCAGAATCGGTAAGAGGTTCATTGATTTATCAGCAAACAATTGATGAGCAGCGTGAGAATCGAATTTTCCATTATTTCATAACAGAGAACTCATTATATACAGTAGGTTTCGATTTAGAAGCCATAGATGTAATAGAAGAGGATACATTAATGAAAAAGATGGAGCATGCTCACAATGGAATTGAAGGTTTTTTTGTTCTTCTTGGAGAAATATTGTCGTACAGCATAAAAAAAATTGACCAATTTGAAATAAGGCTAAATGATTTGTTATGGAAAGTGAAGAAAAAAAATAGCATAAAAAGATTGGAAGAAATCTATAAATTACGACATGAACTTTTGGTATGGAAAAATTTAATGATTCCTATTAAAGAGCTTGAGATCGGCCTTAATGAAGCTTTTGGAAGTGAGGAGTCAAATTTGCCTGAATATAAACGAGTATGTAATAGAATTAAACGGGGCTCAATGCTAATTCAAGAGTATCAAGATGAGATTAATACATTAGTTAATTTTGAAGAAATGGTTTCCACACATAGAGGGAACGAGATTATGAAAACGCTAACTGTTATTACGACTCTTTTTACTCCTGTAAGTGCTTGGGGAGCTTTGTGGGGCATGAATTTTAAGCTTATGCCTGAGCTTGATTGGAAACTGGGATATCCGCTCTCATTATTGATCATCATTGGATCAACTGCTGCGCTTTATATTCTACTCATAAAGAAAGGCTGGATGGGAGATATTTTAAAAGGAAGGAAGAGGGATTCCTTCTTTAAGTGAGTGTAATTTTGGAGGGGTATGGGATGATTAAAGAAAAGAGATGCAAAGAATCATTTGTGGTGAAAACGAGTATTGTACAGCCGCCAGATACAAATAATTATGGAACGTTATTTGGCGGGAAATTGATGGCGTATATTGATGATACTGCCGCAATAGCAGCGATGCGCCACGCACGGAAGGCTGTTGTAACAGCATCAACTGATTCGGTGGATTTTCTTCACCCCATTTACGAAGGAAATTCAGTTTGTTTAGAGGCATATTGCACGTATACAGGCAGAACCTCAATGGAAATTTTTGTGAAGGTGATTGCGGAAAATCTTTTAAGCGGGGAACGAAATGTCTGTGCGATTTCGTTTCTAACAATGGTGGCGATTGATGAAGATGGCCGTCCAGCTGAAGTGCCGCAAGTCATACCGGAATCGGATGAAGAAAAAAGCCTTTACGCTACAGCAAAGGATCGTGCAGAGAACCGTAAAAACAGAAGAAAAGACAGTGAAGAAAGAGCCAAAAAGTATGGATCAAAATATCCATGGCAGTAAAATAAAAAAAATGAATTCATATTCATTTCATGAAGGTTTTTCCGCTTTCTTTGTCGTAATTAATGTAGAAAGAAGGTTCATAATCTGGAGAAATTAACGAAAAGATTATGTGTTTTCAATCATAATAGGACAGAAAAGGCGGGGAAATTAGAAATGTCTGTTATAGCTGAATTAAATGAACTTGTCTCTAAAATGAATGAACATCCAAAGTTTATTCAAGATGAAAAAAATCGGATTTTTCAAGTGAATTTAGCAGAGTATGGGCCATTGCAGATTATTATTCAAGATGGAAGAGTTTTAATTGAAGAAGGTGAAGCAGAAAACACCGAAGTCATACTTCATTTGAATGAAGAAAACTTTTCGAAACTATTAAAGGATAATCTCAACACAACAGTCGCGTTTATGACTGGAGGACTTAAAGTTGAGGGGAAAATGGGGCTGGCTTTGAAGCTGCAGGAAATCGTAAAGAAGTATCAGTGAAAGAGGAAAAGGTGAGTACGGCCACTGCCATGGTGACCGAAATTCACCTTTTATTCGTTTTGTGAATGGGTCAGATAAAACAGATAGTCTGGAATTAGTGCCTCAATATTAACATCATATGATCTTCGTCATAATAAGCTCCATCTACCTTTAAAGCATTTTTTTCAACCCCATAGGTTTTGAAACCATAAGATTCATAAAGCCTTTTCGCTGAATGATTTTCAGACATGACAGTTAAATAGAGCTGTTCAATATCAGCACACTCTCTTGCCTTTTTAATTGCTTCACTTATCAGAGTCTTAGCGATACCCTTTCCGCGGTGTGCTTCCGATACATACATAGCGAATAGATAAGCTTTATGCTGCATCTTTACCTTGCTATCCTGAAACAGGGTAACACTTCCTGTTAATACATCTCCTGCAAAGGCGCCAAAGGTAATAGCATTACTAGAAGAAAGGCGTTCCTCAAACGATTGTACAGATTGAGATTTTTCTTCCTCATAACTTGCTGCAAATGCCTCAGGGTGCTGCTGTAAGGCCTCAAGTCTATGTACTTTATAAAGTTCCCCGTCTTGTTTAAGCAGGGGACGTATGCTGATCGCAGCTGAAGCCATTTAAAATATCCTCCTTTCATTCATTCCATTAGTATATACCATAAAGCAGATTAACGTTAAAGGCACAGTCATTTGGAAATACTAGAAGACAATTGTTTCTCCGATGCCCTCATCAGGGTATACAAAATGTATGATCTTGAATGAGAGAAGGAAAAAGGATGAGAAAACGACGCAGAATAGAAATTGCTTTTGTAATAATTATTATTTTGATTGCCTATATCGTTTTGTTTACAGACATTGGCCAGCCGTATAAGATTGGAGCATTGATTTTATATGGAAGTATTATCTTCATAACCATTTATTCTCTCATGCTTGAAAACCGTTCTCCCCAGCATACACTCCTTTGGATGTATGTACTGTTATTTTTCCCAGTGGCAGGCTACTTATTTTATTTATTTTCAGGTCAGCTGTATTTAAAGGGCTATTTATTTAAAAGCAAAAGACGGCGAGATCGTGAAGAATGGAAAAGGATGATAAAAGGAGAGGAAACGCCTGATATCTCATTTTTAAATGATAATCAGAGAAACTTTGCCTGGTATGTGAACGAGTCCGCTTTAACCCCAATGACAACAGCATCAAAAGCGACAATTTTAAAAAATGGACAACAAACGTTTCAAGCTATTAAAGAGGAATTGCTTCGTGCCGAAAGATATATTCATATGGAATATTATATTTTTCGTTCGGATCGGCTTGGAAAAGAAATTATAGATATTCTAATGATGAAAGCGAAAGAGGGCGTTGAAGTTCTTTTTACATATGATGCAGCAGGAAGTATGACAATGTCCCCAAAACATGTGCGCCGTATGGAGGAAGCAGGTATTCAGGTGAAGATTTTTTCCCCTCTTAAATACGGCTTTTTCAATCAGAAATTTAATTTCCGTAATCACCGGAAAATTGTGGTCATCGATGGGAAGGTTGGGTTTGTCGGCGGATTAAATGTCGGTGTAGAGTATTTAGGTGAGGACGAACGAATAGGCTTCTGGCGCGACACGCATATGATGCTTCAGGGGGAAGCGGTATACACACTGCACACAATTTTCTTGCTGGATTGGGAGTATGTGAGCGGAGAAGATGTGCTGGAGTTGTACCGTGAAGAAAAAAAGCACCCTGTCAATGAAGATGTTGTTGATGGAGCTATTCAAGTTGTAGCAAGCGGACCAGATACTCAGCCTGGAATCATGGGCGATTTATATTTTGCCATGATCGCTTCAGCTCAGCATTCGATCTGGATTGCCACTCCCTATTTTGTGCCAGATGAATCAATCCGGACAGCTCTTCGGGTAGCTGCTGCAAAAGGGGTTGAAGTGCGCATCCTCGTTCCAGAAATTAACGATGGGTTCCTGACCCAATATGCGAGCCGATCTTATTTCTCTGAGCTGCTTCGATATGGTGTGGAGATCTATTCGTATAAAAAGGGATTTTTGCACCAGAAGCTTATTATCATAGACGGCAATTTGGCAACCATTGGGACAGCCAATCTTGATATGCGCAGCTTTCACTTGAATTTTGAAGTGAATGTATTTCTGCTGGAGACAAGCAGTATTCGTGAACTTGTGGCTCATTTTGAGGAAGACATGCGCGAAAGTGAGAAAATCAGTCCCGTCCAGTATTACAAACGCGGTTTTGTGGAGAGAACGAAGGAGTCATTCGCAAGATTATTTTCTGGAGTTTTATAAACATAAATATTGTTTTAAAGATAAACCGAACGATTTAGAGGAATTTGCAGGAATCTGCAGGAACCTCTCTAATCGTTCTTTTTTGAAAATAATTGTTTCGTCTGACGAAATAAGGTATGATTTGAATAGTTAGAATTGTATAAAAATAATTAATGTTTAGCGCAATTTTTGCCTTTTATAAGGAGTGAATTTTTCACCGGTCAATGAGGTATTGCGCTTTTCTATTTAGGAGGGGAATTATGCTTGCAAAATCCGTAATTGAAGATGTATTAACAGCAGCACTCCAAACGGGGGGAGATTTTGCTGAGGTATTCGCAGAGGATCGATTTGCCAACACGCTGTCACTAAGAGAGAACAAAGTAGAGGGCAGTCTATCTGGCCGCGATTTTGGCATTGGCATTCGAGTATTTAAAGGTTTTCAAAGTGCTTATGCCTATACAACGGATGGTTCAAAAGAAGGCTTGCTAAAGGCTGCCTATCAGGCTGCAGCAGGAATTAAAGGGGAGAGGAATGTCACAGCCAGCCCTTTAGTACAAGAAAAAATCGTATCAGCTCATTCAATTGCTGCTTTTCCAAGAGAGGTTGAAAAACAGCGTAAAGCCGATGTAATGAGAAAAGCTTATGAAATAGCAAAGAATTATCATTCCAGCATTCAGCAGGTTGGTATTCGTTATTTAGACGAAGAACAACATGTACTTATTGCGAATTCTGAAGGGAAGTTTGTAGAAGATAAGCGTGTGCGAAGCAGGCTGTCAATTCAATCGATTGCTTCAGACGGCAAAGGGATGCAGTCAGGCTATTATGGACCAGGTGCACATCAGGGCTTTGAATTTATGGAGAGTCTGGATTTAAATCATTACGCTTCAGAAGCATCGCGAATTGCGGTAACGATGCTAGGTGCCGATCCATGTCCAAGCGGAAAGTTTCCCGTTATTATTGATAATGAATTTGGCGGCGTTATTTTCCATGAAGCATGCGGGCATGGTCTTGAAGCAACAAGTGTGGCAAAAGGCAATTCTGTGTTTGCTGATCAGATTGGAGAAAAAGTAGCATCTGATGTTGTTACCTATATAGATGACGGAACGCTTGCAAATGAGTGGGGTTCTTTAGCGATTGATGATGAAGGAGAAGCCGCGAGAAAGAATGTCCTGATTGAAAATGGAATTCTAAAAGGATATTTAATTGATAAGCTGAACGGACGAAGAATGGGAATGCCCTCGACAGGCTCAGGCAGACGACAGTCTTATCGTTTCGCTCCAACTTCAAGAATGACGAATACATATATCGCCAATGGAAAGTCGACACCAGTGGAGATCATTGCCAATACCGAGCATGGAATCTATGCGAAATACATGGGCGGCGGACAAGTGAATACAACGACAGGTGATTACAACTTTGCGGTCATGGAGGCTTATGCAGTAAAAGACGGAAAAATAGGCAAACCGTTAAGGGGGGCAACTTTAATTGGAAATGGTCCTGAAACATTGAAGCTTGTTGATATGGTCGGAAACAATCTTGCCCATGGAGCGGGCATGTGCGGGTCGTTAAGCGGCAGTCTCCCTGTAAATGTTGGGCAGCCGATGATTCGTGTAAGCGAGATGACCGTTGGCGGAAGAAAGGGGGAAGAATAAGATGAGAATAGAAGATTTTCAGGAGAGAGTATTCCAACTTGGAAAACAGCTTGGTTTCACAGATATGGAAATCTATTCGGAAAAAGTAGAGAGTTTAGGCTGTAAGCTTTACAAAGGAGAAATCGATTCATATCAAACATCTGAAACATTAGGCGTTTCTTTTCGGGGAAAAATGGACGGAAAGATGGGCTATGCTTATACAGAAAATACAGATGAAGATTCTGTTCAATATTTGGTTAACGAAGCAAAAGCGAATTCTCTTTTAATTGAAGAGGATGTTCAGGAAGAGATTTTTAAAGGATCAGAACAATATGGCGACCATACCTTTTATTCTGAGGAATTAAACGATGTATCTATTGAGGAGAAAATTGAGTTTTTAAAAGAGATAGAAAAAGAGGTTTATGCTTTTGATGAGCGCGTAACAGGTACAAATACTCTATCTTTAAGCAGCTCAGAAAAGGAAAAAAGATTAGTGAACTCCAACGGACTGGAGCTTAAAGATCGAACAAATCATATTGGCCTCTCCGTATCCGTTATTGTAAAACAAGGAAAAGAAGTGAAAAATGGAGTGTTTTCACGCGTCACTCGAAACTACCATTCACTAGCAGCAAAGAACGTTGCGGAGCATGCTGTAAAAGAGGCGTTGTCTAAGTTGAATGCTGAAAGTGCAGATAGCAAAAATTATTCTGTCATCCTGCGCAATAAAGCTGCCGCAGCTTTACTTCAAACATTTTCACCGATTTTTTCTGCTGAACAGATTCAGAAGGGCCAATCACTTCTAAAGGGGAGATTAGGGCAAAAAGTAGCGGCAGAGCATGTGCATATTGTTGATGATCCATTTTACGGGGATGGAGTTAGAAGCGGAAATTTTGACAGTGAAGGATATGCAACAAGGAAAAAAGATGTCATTAAAGACGGAAACCTCCTTACATTTTTGCATAATAGCATAACAGCGAAAAAGGATAATGTGGAATCTACGGGAAATGCTTATAAAGCATCATATAAAGGAACTATAACAGTCGCACCTTCTAATTTTTATATTATCCCTGCTGAAAAAGATTTGCCTGATCTGGTAGCTCAAGTGGGTGATGGTATCTTGGTAACTTCTTTTTCGGGACTGCATTCAGGAACCAATACTGTTTCCGGTGATTTCTCGATTGCAGCAGGCGGTTTTCTTATCGAAAATGGAGAAATCAAAACAGCACTAAAACAAATGACGGTTGCAGGGAACTTTTTTGACTTGCTTCAGCAAATTGAAGAAGTTGGTTCAGATCTCGAATTTTCGCTTGCATTTGGTTCGCCGTCACTGCTGATTAAGGAGCTGGCAGTCACGATTGAATAAGGGAATGCAAGAAAAGGGAACTGATAATGAACAATTGAATTGAGGAAAATATGAAAAAATAAAATAGGAAGTGAAAAAAAATAAGTTTAGAGTTTTGCGCTCTGAACTTATTTTTTTCGGCATATTATTCTTCTGGATATACTGCACTTTGAAAAACAACTGCTTAAAAGAACATTAACTCTCCTAAATTGAGGTTTTCTTTTGGAATGAGAATGGATATAACGTATTATAGGATGTTAAAGGGAAGGGGAGAATGGGGAGAGCAGTTTAAGCCAAAAGGAATTCAATGGGACCTTGTTACAGAAGAAGAGATGCTGGTATTAAAAGAAATATGGGACCTAATTCAGAATAGGAAATGATAGAGACACAGAGGAGTGATTTGTTGCGGTTTATTGCACAGCATCCTTATATAAAAGTCAGCAGGCAGATCAAATGGACTGAGCAGAAAATCATTGAAGAAGAACTTTCGCTTATACTATATGAAGATCGCATTGAAACACAATTTCATGTTCATTATATAAGAGACGTATGGGATGTTTCCTATAAAAGTACCAGCGCAGGCACGGGGCTGCTTTATTTACATACCAGGAGCGGTGTAAATGCTTTTTATGTGAAACAAAATCCTTCAGAGTTTATTGACCACTTTATAAAAATAAAAGCAAGCTTGTAGAAATTTTTCAATAGCTAAAAAGTGCAAATAAAAAGGTGCATTCCGCTTATGGGAATGCACCTTTTTGGTCCGTATAACGGACATTCAAGGTACGTTTACTGAGGCCGTCCGATTTTAAGTATATCGGTTAAAGACGAGAGTGCCTATCGAGCGCTCTGCAAACCCTCCTTGATCCAAAGCAATGCCAAGACAAGAATCTGAAGTCGCTGTTATGTTCTTCAAGGTGAACCAGTCCCTTCTGCAAGTCGTAATGGCCTTGCATTATTTGTTTACCACCATGAGAAGAGTTAAAACATTTCTCGACAAAATTATTTATGTTTGTCCATAATCTCCATTATTTTTGCAAGGGGTGCATGATTTTCAGGTGATTCGTCAATGTGGTTCCAAAGGACTTTTCCTGAACTAGAATAAACCCAAGTTCCCCCTTGAATATAAACATCTTGTGTCTTCATTGACTCCATAACGAACTTTTTTTGCTTTTCGTCTTCTGGGACAAATCCTTTTACTTTTCCGGTAACAAAACCAAAGGCAGCTTTGGAGAGCAGCTTCCATTTTGGCATTGTCTTATGTCCCATTCCTTTATAGGCAACTCTTGCAGGATCGCCTAAAATCGGAAATGGATAAGGACCAAACTCTTTTAAGAACATGTTGATAAAGCTGCCTTTAGAAGGTGCAATAACAATCAGCTGATAACCGCGCTTTGAAAATTCATCATAATGCTCACGCAACTGCGTGAGATACTGCCTGCAGACAGGTCAGCCAAGATGGCGTACAAACACCACAACACTTGGTTTTCCTTGAATCAATGCTTCTAGAGAGAGTTTTTCTTCAGAATCTGTTCTTTCAAGCAGAAAATTCATGAAAATACCACCTTTCGAATAGATTAGTCAATCATAACGTTATTATTAGATATTTTGAAGTAATTGACACACTATCGAAAGTTTTTTATAGTTATATTGGTATTTTAAAATATGCGTTTCACGCAAAATGAGAGAGGTTCATAGCACTTACCCTCTATAAAAAACTATGGAACGGATGAATTGCATTCAGCCATGTCCATGGAGGGCATGGTTTTTTTATATTCAATTCCCTCATTCCAGCATGAAATGCAATCCAAGGAGGCACTAGCATGACAGGAAGAAAAGATGAAGAATTAGAAGGGGTAACCCTGCTGGGGAATCAAGGGACACAATATTTATTTGAATATTCCCCAGAAATCTTAGAAAGCTTCGATAATAAGCATCCAAACCGTGATTATTTTGTAAAATTTAATTGTCCAGAGTTTACGAGTTTATGCCCTAAAACAGGACAGCCAGACTTCGCGACAATTTATATCAGTTATATACCAGATCAGAAAATGGTGGAAAGCAAATCGCTTAAACTGTATTTGTTCAGCTTCCGCAATCACGGAGATTTTCATGAAGACTGCATGAATATCATTATGAATGACTTAATTGAGCTAATGGATCCGCGTTACATCGAGGTGTGGGGCAAGTTCACGCCTAGAGGCGGCATTTCCATTGATCCTTACACGAACTATGGAAAACCAGGCACAAAATACGAAAAAATGGCTGAGTTCAGATTGATGAACCATGATCTATATCCAGAGACCATTGATAATCGTTAATCTTAATAGAGGCTGAAGGTCCATATTTTAACCAATAATCAAACCAAACATTTTAGCAGATCATTTTTAACTGTTAAATTTGTTTGGTTTTTTAATTGCTTAAGTGCTTCATTTTTGTGTAAAGGTATGTCTTCTCTTTGAGACGGTTTTGTTATTTAGGATAAAGTACATTCAATTTACCTATAAATACTACAAATTTATAATTCTTTTGTAATCTTTGTAATAAATGGGTTTGTGAATTGATTGTCCATTTGTTACACTGATAATTGGTTAAATCTCTGTGAATGTTTAATTATGAGATTACTAAAATATGAATGGATGCTTTATTAGGAGATTATCATGAAAAAATTTTATATAACAGTTTGTTTATTATTGTTGACGGCTTGTTCGTATGACACGATCGCGTCAATTAAATCGGAGACACTTTCTGAAACGGAAGAGGCAAAAGATGCAGCAAAAGAGGAAAAAACAGAACCAGCTGTAATTGCAGAAGGTAAAGAAAAGATGGATACGGTTACTCTTAAAGAGGAATCTCTTTTCAAATTTGAAGTTAAAGATGGCAGTTATGATTATAACGTGTTTGTATACGCTAAAAATGCAGAAAAAAAGGATGTTTTCTATTCTGGCCATTATGCATTTTACCTAGCTGAAAAAGATTCAACGGTAGCTTATAAACAAAATGTTTTAAACGATGAAGAAATACTCACTTTTAAAACAGGGAATGATGAGCAAATTTACCCTTTGAAAATTGGAAAGAAAACGATATTTGCTGTGGCTGAACAAATAGATCAGGTGCATAGCCAATATCTGTTTGCGGGAATTGACAATGGAGAATTAAAGCTAATAAGCAATGGAGAAATCGAATCTTTAAATGATATTACAATCAGAAACATAAACCAAAAATATCTTCAGACAATAAAGCGAGACAGTTCTTCAGATACCATATACTTTACAACATGGGGATTAAATGAAGAGACCCTAAAGCTAGTTGAACAGGACCAAGAAACGATTACAGATAAAGAGAAAGTAGACTTCTGGCTAGATAGTTTAAATGAAAAAAATGCATTCTATTATCCATTTAAAGATTTGGAGCTAAATACAGATCTCTTGGCAAAAGCAAAGCAAGGCATTCCAGTTGGAAGCCCATACCCGCTAGGCACCAATATACAAGAAATAAAAAAGTCTGAACCATATTACATGCGGGAAGGCGTGAAAGAGGAAGGCCCGTATGTCATGTATCCTGAAATCACCTATTATTATAATGCTGAAGACAGTAAGGTGACAGCAGCTGAAATTCCTGGAGAACGTCTAAGAACAACCCTAACTGAGGCAGAAAAGATATTTAAGCAATTCGGAGAAACATTTAAAAACGACACAGGTACATCCATCTATTTAAATACGGAAAAGTATCAAATTGAAGCAGTGGCCGATCATGATGATAAGGTGAAGTTGCTGCGATTAAAAAGAAGATAGCGGATGGTAAAAAATGGCTCGGGTATTGAATTTGCCCGGGCTATTTGTCATACAAAATAATGAGCGGGATAGCAGTATGAGATTCTCAATGCTGTATCATCAGAATAGCAGTATACGGCTAGAATAGATTGAGGCTTATCTTGATTCAGTGGGGAGTGTAGAGAGTGAGATTTTCATGTGTTATGTTTGCTGTTTTAAGTTTTATTAGCTTGATCCTTTTTTTAGTGGGAAATTCAATGACTCCACCCCCTGGAACAATATCTGGGAACGGAAACCCCGCGCTAATTCTGTTTTTTATACTAATCCCAATTCTTATTTGTCTCGTCCTTTTTTCAGTCATTCTTATTCGCTCATACTCTATAAAGAATAAATATTTGTATTTCACCATGATTATTTTAATCCTTCATTTTATTTTAGGGTTTTTATATCAGAGGAAGGAGTTAAATGAATATCGGGAGGTTATTAAGGGTGTGCTGCTTGAGAGGGATGGAATAGCAGATCTTCACTATGTTGAAAGTATGACGGGGTTTTTATCTTATCATGTAAATAATCAATATTTTAATGTAAATACGTTTTTCATGTTTTTAGCTTTTGCCTTATTGAGTGCTATTATCTATCACTTTTGGGATAACTGGGATAAGAAGGGAGAAATGAATGAAAAAGACCAGCCACAATGATGAACAATATGGCCAGCCTTCTGTATAAGATTATTTATGAATAGAACTTAAAACGCCCAATCTCCGTTACGGAATACCGGTTCTTCCTGACCGTCAGCCGTAATGCCATCGATATTCATCTCAGCAGAACCAATCATAAAGTCAACATGTGTTAAGCTTTCGTTTAAGCCATGTTCTGCAAGTTCTTCGCTAGACATTTGCTTGCCGCCTTCAATACAGAAAGCATAAGCACTGCCAATGGCTAAATGGTTTGATGCATTTTCATCGAACAATGTGTTATAGAAAAGCAGGTTTGATTGAGAAATCGGTGAATTATGCGGAACAAGCGCGACCTCGCCAAGATAATGAGAGCCCTCATCTGTATCAACAAGCTGTTTAAGGATTTCTTCTCCTTGCTCTGCTTCTACTTTCGTTATTCTTCCGTTCTCAAAGTAAACAGTGAAGTTGTCAATGATATTACCGCCGTAGCTTAATGGCTTTGTGCTTGCAACCTTGCCGTTTACACCTGTTTTAAAAGGAACAGTAAAGACTTCTTCAGTCGGCATATTGGCCATAAATTCATTGCCGCTTTCATTAATGCTGCCTGCTCCAGCCCAAATATGCTTTTCAGGCAATTCGATTGTTAAGTCAGTTCCAGGAGCAGTGTAGTGCAGTTTTTTATAACGTTTGCCGTTTAAATAGTCTACTTTTGTATGCAGAGTTTCATCATGCTGCTTCCATGCTTCAACAGGATTGTCTAAATCAGAGCGAGTTGCTTTGAAGATGGCATCCCATAATAGACTTACACGCTCTTCTTCAGCTGCCTCCGGGAACACCATGTTTGCCCAGCTTTGCGATGGCACAGCGATTACAGTCCAGCTGACCTTATCGGATTGAATATACTTGCGGAATGGCGCCATTGCTTTTCCGGAAGCCTTCTGGAATGTGCTGATCTTTTCGGATTGAACACCTTTTAGAAGATCAGGACTTGAAGAAACGATAGACATAAAGGCAGCACCGCCTTCAGCAAGCTCCTTCATTTCTTCTGCTCTCCATTTTGGATATTCCTCAAACGCATCCAGTGGAGCAAGCTCATACTTTGTCCGAGTAACACCGTCATCGTTCCAGTTTACAATTACTTCTTTTGCACCTGTTTCATAAGCTTTTTTTACAGCGATGCGTACAAATTCAGCGGCATCAAGTGTTGCCGTAATGACGAGTTTCTGTCCTTTTTGGACATTGACACCGACTTTAACCGCAAGTTCGGCATATTTCTCTAGCGCAGTTTGAAAGTTTGTCATATGTATTGGCTCCTTTGTCAGAATCTTTCCTTATTGTAGCCTGTAATGATAAAAAAATAAATAGAATCGTTTGAGGACCGAAGAGGTGCAAAGCAAATTTCTAATAATGAAAAGGCTGTCCAATACGGACAGCCTTTTAAACTACCTGCATTTCCTTTATAAGTCGAGCAGATTTGGCAGGAACAAGGATATCTGCGGTATATAAGTGACAGCGAGCAAGACTACAAGAATAGCTCCGTAAAAAGGAAGAAGCGGCCTTGTTACCTGCTCAATTTTCACCTTACCGACGCTTGCTCCTACAAACAAGGCACTTCCAACAGGAGGAGTAATGCTCCCGATACATAGATTCATACACATCATAATTCCAAAGTGTACAGGATCCATTCCAAAGGAATTGACAATCGGGAAGAAGATCGGTGTGAAAATAAGTACAGCAGGTGTAATATCCATAAATGTACCAATAAAGAGCAGAATGATATTCATAAGCAACAAAATCACAATTGGATTATCCGTTAAGCTTAGTATTCCTGAAGTAATTGCTTCTGGAATACCTGTAAAGCTCATGACAATAGACAGAATAGAAGATGCTGCTACAAGAAGCATAATGATAGCTGTCATCTCAACTGTTTCCACCAGGATTCTTGGAATATCTTTTAACTTTAATGAACGATAACAAAGCGATAAGATAAAGGAATAAACAACCGCAATGGCCGAACCTTCTGTAGCTGTGAATATTCCTGCAATAATCCCGCCGATAACAATTACAATAAGCAGCAGGCTTGGAATGGCATCCAAAAAGACTTTTAATTTTTCACTAAATGAAATCTTTGCTGAAACCGGGTAGTTTTTCTTCTTTGCAATAACATAAGCAACAATCATGGTTGCAACGGCCCAGAGGATTCCAGGAAGATAGCCGGCAATGAAGAGAGCCGCAACAGAAGTTCCTCCACTCACAAGGGAATAAACAATCAGTAATCCGCTCGGAGGAATTAGAAGTCCCGTCGGAGCAGATGCTACATTGACAGCAGTAGAATATGTACGATCATACCCCTCTTTTTCCTGAAGCGGTGACATCACTCCGCCAATGGCTGCAGCTGCAGCTACGGCACTTCCAGAGATTGAGCCAAATAAGGCATTACCCACCACATTCGTATGTGCGAGAGATCCGGGCATTCTGCCGGAAATAATTTTTGCCAGATTAATTAATCGAATAGCAATTCCGCCGTTATTCATAATGATTCCGGATAAAATAAAAAATGGAATAGCTAGAAGAGAAAAGCTGTCTAATCCAGATACTAATTTTTGTGCACTTGTAAACACGGCCACATCAAACGGAAATAGGATCAGCATAGTAAGAATCGAAGCGCCGGCAATACTAATGGCAATCGGAACACCAATTAACAATAGTAGAAAAAACAGAAATAATAACAGAAGTCCTGCTGTTAGTGTCAATGTAAGCCCTCCTTTTTATTCTGATAGTGAAGGGTCTCAGCTGCTTCTGCTTCTTCTGCATACATTTGGACCTTTTCTTTGGTTATAATTTCATAGATTGAAATGATTGAATACATAACGATTAAAATACCGCTGACAATGAGAGAAAAATAGACGGTGCTCATCGGAATCCCCAATGCTGCCGAATATTGATTTGTAGCAAGGCTGACCGTTTGTGCGCCGCCGATGATCATCACAACGATGGCAAACAGCAGAACGATTCCTTCTGCTAGGATATTGACCTTTCTGGCTTTATCAGATGTAAGCTTAGAGACAAAAAGCTCAATTGCCAGATGTTTCTTGCTGCCAAATGCGTAAGCTGCGCCAAGCATGGAAATCCAAATTAATGAATAGCGTAGAAATTCTTCAGAAATCGTGCTTGGAGAATTTAAAATATATCGGGAAAAAACCTGCCAGACGGCCATAAAGACCATGACCGTCAATAATGTACAGGTGATAAAGATGATTCCCGTATTCATCCATTTTTTAATCTGCTGCAATGAAATGACCTCCCCAGTTATTCTTCTTCCACAAGTTTGCGGATTTCTTTATAGTATTTTGCTGTCTCTTTCTTTTCAGCAAACTCATCATGAAGCGGTTGAA
The DNA here is from genome assembly GCF_018582665.1 of Cytobacillus gottheilii. Taxonomy (NCBI): domain Bacteria; kingdom Bacillati; phylum Bacillota; class Bacilli; order Caryophanales; family Bacillaceae; genus Cytobacillus; species Cytobacillus gottheilii. The sequence goes on from NZ_CP071709.1 coordinate 852,145, forward strand.
CAGCATCCATAAATGGCTGTTTATCAGGAGTACTGAAGTTTACACCCTTATCCTTTGCCCCTTCAATTGCATCTTCAACTGCCTGTTCCCAAACTTCTTTATGAAAGGCTGTTGACTCCTCAGCTGCTTCTGTGATTGCATTCTTTTGTTTTGCACTTAATTGATCCCACTTGCTGTTGTTCATAATCAGAATGTCAGGGACCATGGCGTGTTCACTGTAGCTATACTCCTTCGCTACTTCTCCGTGATTGCTGTCTGTTAAAGCTGTTTCATTGTTTTCTGTCCCATCAATTACGCCTTGCTGCAATGAGGTATAAACCTCTCCATATGGCATCGGAGTAGGAGAGCCGCCCATTAGTTCCACCATTTTTATGGATGTAGGACTCGGCTGCACGCGGATTTTTAAGCCTCTTAAATCATCTGGATGTGTGATTTCTACATTGTCAGTATAAAAATTTCTTGTACCAGAATCATAGAATGTCAGTCCGCTGAATCCAATATCGGAGGTTGTCTGATAGATTTCTTTTGCAATATCACTGTTCATGGCTTGATAGTAATGTTCTTGGCTGTCAAATAAGTAGGGAAGACTGAAAAGAGAATATACTTTAGAAAAGTTTTCAAGTGTGCTTGAACTTACTTTTGCAATATCAATCGCCCCAGTTTGCGTTAATTCAACAGCCTCACGCTCACTGCCTACTTGTCCATTAGGATACAGCTTGATTTTTATGCTGCCATCCGTCTTTTCTTCCACCAATCTGGCAAATTCAACCAGTGACTTATGTACAGGATGTGTTTCCCCCTGATTATGGGCAAGTCTCATCGTAATGGCGCTTTCCTCTTCGGCAGCCTGTGCTACGCATCCGGAAATCACCCCTGCTAGTAATAGAAGAATCATACTGAATGTAATAAACTTTTTCATATATACTCCTCCCTTAAAATGGAATCTATAATTTGGAAATCTTCTAAAAGACCGATACGGATGGGTTTACTAACCGGCTGGTCAGTAGAATGTGCTAGAATCTCAAAGATTGGTATATGGGGCGATAAAGACAAATCTATGAATTTAATTATGTAGGAATAACATTCCCAAAAATTCGTTTAATGAAACAACCTAGAACGAGGGGTCATAAAAAGAGAGACTGTGGAAAATGGATATAGGCCTATTTTAAAGGTTTTTTTACTAGAAGGTGTATTATTTTGTGAAAATTTTGTATTTTATAAATATTATTTAGATATTACCTCTTTTTAAAACAGAAGCAAGCAGATCTTTTTCTGAGGAAAGCTTGAACACGGGAAATAATACTTTAGGAAGATGAATACATGTTTAAAATAGGGTTAAGATGTTTCCTATTTTTTCACCAATCGTTTAGGATGGAGAGAGAATATAATTTTTGAAAGGGGTATTTGAAATTGGACAGTATTATTTTTGATTTAGACGGCACCTTGTGGGATTCTGTAGATTCTATTAAAGTTTCCTGGAACAATGTGATTCAGGCAAATAACCAGATACGAGAAGACCTAACTCGGGAAGACCTTGAAGGGGTAATGGGCCTGCAGATGGATGACATTGCTAAAAAACTATTTCCTGCTCTAGAAGATGAAGTTCGCAGTAAAATTTTAAATGAATGCTTTGAAGTTGAAAATACTTATATAGAAAAACATGGAGGTATCCCTTATAAAAATGTTGAAAACGTCTTAAAGGAGCTTTCCAAAAAATATAAACTTTTCATCGTCAGCAATTGTCAGGAAGGATACATAGAAGCTTTTTATAAATATCATGGACTGGAAAAGTATTTTAATGATTTTGAGAATCCAGGGCGTACGGGTCTTTCAAAAGGAGAGAATATTCAGCTGATCATCAAACGAAATCAGTTATCAAGCCCTGTTTATGTTGGTGATACGGACGGTGACTTAAAAGCGGCAAGATTCGCGGGAATTCCATTTGTATATGCCAAATACGGATTTGGTGAAGTAAGCGAATATGATGAAGTAATTGAGGAATTTGAGGATTTGTTGAAGTTATACTAAATGTCCTTTCCAATGAGTTTAGGTGTTAGATTGAGCCCGTTCCATTGCGCTGCAGACACTCGCTTTCCGCGGGGAGGAAGCTGAGCCTCCTCGTCGCTGTCGCTGAGGGCACTGATTTTCTTATAATTTTATGTTTCTTGTTTAACCCAGTGGGAATCTATAATGAATTTTATAAAGCAAAAAAGCCATTTTCTGTCTTTTATCAGATAGAAAAGTGGCTTTTTCTGTCTTAATACCTTAATTTCTGGGTTGTCTTATCTCTTTAGTCACTTCATTAATTTTAAAATCCGTTTTAGATTGACTGCAAATATGGTTGTGGCCCCTTGAATTTGCATGCCAAATAAACCCGAGGATTTCGCTGTATCATACTCGTGTCCATGCTTCAGTTCACTATTTTTAGCCTCAATCTTATATCGACTTTTAGATAACTCCTTAAATTCATCTGTATTCTGGAACGCCTCTTGGTCTTTATGCTCGGTTGATTTTATGGTGACTGAATATGTTTTTGATTTCGCTCCTTTTTTATAACAGCCTTCTTGGAATGGACAAACCTTACATTTTTCGATATCAAAGAAATATTTCATTCTTTGGTTTCGATCTTGGCCCTTTCTTTCCTCAAATTTCTTTTTGGTCGCTAAATGGCCTGCCTTACACACATACATTCCCGCATCTTTATTAAACGTGAATTCGTCTTCTTTTTTACGGGTACCATGTGTTACGAGTGGATGCAGTTTCGAAACTAGCTCCAACTCTTCTTTCTTCATAAAACGAATATTTTCTTTCTCCGAATATGCCGTATCTCCAATTACCGTTTTAATTTCCATTCCGGTTTCTATGCTTTTCTCCACTAATTCTTGTAGGTATTTTCCATCACTTTTTTCTCCAGTCGTAATCACCGCAGCCGTAATAATCCGTTCATCAGCCATTGCCAGATGTGTTTTATAACCAAAAAAGGAGGATTCTTCAGATTTATGTCCTACTTTGGCATCAGGATCCATGGAAAAACTCAATTGTTCTGTACAATCTTCAACGACTTCTTTTAAAACATTTATTTTCTCTTTTACCGCAGGTATTTCTGAAATTCTTGGCTCTGATTCAATGACCTTTATGAGATCCTGGCAGTAAACGATTTCATCCTCCACATTATTACTAATCGTTTTGGGTGGTAATTTCTCTTTCATCGATTCATCAATCTGATAAACAGATTTCCGTACATTTTTTGATTTTTCCTGTAGGAATTCTTTAACTGACTTTTGATTATAGCGTGATTTTGTGTGAGTGGAGTCGACAATAATCGTTTTACTTTTTATGATTTCTTTCTCTAGCGCAATTTCTACACTTTTGTTTATAAGCATGTCTAATAAATTCATGTCTTGTAGTCGCTGTTTACGAAATTTCGTTAGGGAACTTGGATCAATGACAGGTTCTTCTGGTGCCATTTCAAGAAAATATTTGAATGACATATCATATTTTGAGCGTTCAACAACATCGACATCGGATAAACTAAAGATTGATTTGAGTAAGAGGTATTTGAACATACGAATAGGATGAACGGCATTCCGGCCGTTATTTAAACAATACTTTGATTCTAATTCTTCAAGAATAAAGCTAAAGTCCACAAGATCGTTGATTTTACGTAACATATTGTCTTGAGGAACAACAAGGTCGTATATTTGTGAATATGGGCTGAAACTAAAGGATTGTTGGTTGGAGATCATTGGATTTCACCTGCAATATAATTATTACTTTCATTATAAAACAAAAAGCCAGCGAAACAATGTTTCACTGGCTTTAAAAAGGACTTTTTCAGTGCCCTCGCTGTCGCTCCTGCGGGGTCTCACCCTTTCCTCTACTTCCCGCAGGAGTCGAGTGTCCTCCGCTCCATTGCACTCAGGATTGAAAATAATATATACAAACAATTGATGATAAAAAGTCAATATACCCTAATCATTTGGGTATATATATTTGCAGAAGCACATTATAACGTCGACATCATTATGAAACATTTTCCACTTTCCTTTCGTATAAATTTATAGTAGGACATTTTGGAAACATGTCTTTCTTTTTAAGCATAATTGAACGGGGGTGAGGTGGTTTTATGAAGAAAAAATGGTTTCTCATACCGAGCGGTGCCATAGTGGGTGCGATTGTCTTTTATGCCTATCTGCTGTTTAATCCACCATTAGATGTCGGTGCATTAAGTCATGGAGCAGATAATGATATGTATCTAATCGAAGTGGGGAATAAGGGTTTTTTCAATCTTCAGCCTACAGGTGTTTTAATAAATGATAAGGACCCCCAAAACGTCCAAATGCAAGTAATTCCTAATAATGATGATGAAGCATTTTATATTACTTTTGATATTGAGAATGGTGAAAGGTTTACAGATTTGAATGAAACAATTCTTCCTGCAGGTTCAGGCATACAGGAAAGAATAAACAATAGGGATGAAGATACACTCTCTTATGGAATAACCGTTCACTCCAAAGAACCATTGAATACTGTAACGATCAATTATCGATATGCAGGTATTATGTTTAAAGAAACAATGGATTATTAAATAAGGGAAGGTCGTTCATCTTAAGCCGCACTTCCAAGAAGGCTAATCAGCTTCTTGGAAGCACGGCTGTGACAAAAATAGGAGGTATGCTTACTTTATCTTCACTTCGATCCTGGTCACATACTGGTTAACAAGGCTTGTTTCGTGAAAGTCAATTAAATAGGTTTCGAAAAAATCTCCATCCAGTACATAATGATTTTTGGTTAAGTAATCTGTTAACTTCAGAAGATAGGTATGTGTTTTGGAATAGCTGCCTCTGTAGCAAATTGTTGCATATCGTCCCTTTGGAATAAGCATTGTATAATTAGCTGAATTCTGTTCGAGAAAATAAAATACACTATGATGCAGGGCAGAATCAGAATGAGCATACAGGAAGCTTCCAAACACGAACTGATCTAAGTGGGGAAGTTTTTTTTCGTATTCTTTATATAATTCTTTTAAGGCAAAGTCGATATTGGCACTTTCTATCTGCTTATCAGAACTGGCAATAACATAGCGATCTGGCTGTTCAAGTATAATGCACTCACCTTCACTTACTTCAGTGCTATGTGTAAACAAGTTAATTCGTTCGTTAATGCGGTTTTGCTGTTCTTGTAATAAGATGATTTCTTGTTGAATAAAAGACTGCTGTTTTTTTAATAAGTTTAACGTTTTATCAACTGTGCGATTCTCCAGATAATCTTTAATTTGCTCTAAAGGGATATTGAATTTTCTAAGATCGCGGATGATATTAATTTCTGCAGATGTTCTTCGGTATAGATGCGATAATTGTTCTCCCCTCTATGGGGGACGACCAGATTAATTTCTTCATAATAGCGCAATGTATGTGAACTGATATCATACAGGCGGGCTATTTCGTTTATTTTCCACTTCATGATTGCTGCTCCAGACTAGATTTGTAAATTAAGCTTTTGCATGAGCTTCTAACGGTTTGCAGAGATGCTCATAGTGATGGCCACTTAACGTAATATCAGCCACTTTTATAAATCCTATAGAAGAATATAACTTCTTTGCCTTCGGATTTGCAACATCTACATTTAATCCTATTCTTTCAAAACCTGCATCAGACGCGGTTTGACACATAGCTTTTAATAGGAGGGTTCCAATCCCCATTCCTCTATATGCTTTATTAACGACGATGGAATCTAAGTACCATTCATTAGGAAGTGCCTCTTGGTCAATAAACAAACTTTTGTCTGGATTAAAACCGTGTTTTTGCAGCACTTTTCTAAAAGGTTCATCAATGCTCAGCTCTTCCAATGCAGGATAGCCAAAAATAGCACCGGCAATCTCCCCATTGTGTTCATAAACTAACCCTCTATTCACACCATAACGGTAGCTAGGATCTTTTGCTGCTTCTGCGACCATCTCCATTAATTTTAATTGGGGAATTTCCTGTAATAAGGGCAATTCCATATCCTCGAATATCTCCCATAATAAAACTGCAATCTCCATAGAATCTTCTGCTTTTATTGTTCTGATCATGTATATCCAACTTTCCTTTATTATTCATTCGATAACGTCAGTATAAACCTTCTAGTGATTCTAAGGTCAACAAGAACAGTACGTATGGGTAGAGGTGGACATAATAACTTTTCATGCAATGTATGGTATATTAGACGTTACACAGCTAGTAAAGGAGTTCGGAAAAATGGCAAAAAGTGTAGTCATCGCTGAAAAACCTTCCGTTGCCCGTGATATCGCCAATGTACTGAAATGTACGAAAAAGGGGAACGGATTTTTAGAAGGCGACAAATATATAGTAACTTGGGCGCTAGGGCATTTAGTGACATTAGCAGATCCGGAAAATTACGATCAAAAATATAAATCATGGAAGCTTGAAGACTTGCCGATGCTCCCAGATCGTCTGAAATTAGTGGTCATCAAGCAGACAGGCAAACAATTTAATGCAGTGAAAACACAATTGAACCGCAGTGATGTAAAAGAAATTATCGTGGCAACAGATGCTGGAAGAGAAGGCGAGTTAGTGGCACGCTGGATCATTGATAAGGCAAAAATTAATAAGCCATTCAAACGTTTATGGATCTCCTCTGTTACGGATAAAGCGATCAGAGAAGGTTTCAACAATTTAAAACCAGGAAGAGCATATGACAATCTATATGCAGCTGCCGTCGCACGCTCGGAAGCGGACTGGTATATCGGCTTAAATGCAACACGTGCATTAACGACTAAATTTAATGCGCAGCTAAACACCGGTCGTGTGCAAACACCAACTGTTGCGATTGTTGCATCGAGAGAAGATGAGATCAAGAACTTTAAACCGCAGGCCTTTTACGGAATTGAAGCGTCAACAGATGGCCTTGTGTTAACATGGCAGGATTCTAACGGCAATAGCCGCAGCTTTGATAAAGAGAAAATGGAATCGATTGTGAAATCGCTCGGGCATAAGGATGCTGAAGTAGGTTCCATTGACCGAAAAGCGAAAAAAACATTTGCTCCAGCATTATACGACCTAACCGAATTGCAGCGTGATGCTAATAAAATTTTTGGCTACTCTGCAAAAGAAACACTTAATATCATGCAGAAGCTATATGAACAGCACAAAGTATTAACATACCCAAGAACAGATTCACGCTATCTTTCTTCCGATATTGTCAGCACCCTTCCTGAAAGGTTAAAGGCATGCGGTGTAGGAGAATATCGTCCGCTTGCAAACAAAGTGCTGAAAAAACCGATTAAAGCAACAAAAGCGTTCGTAGATGACAGCAGAGTGAGTGATCACCATGCCATTATTCCAACAGAAGGCTATGTGAATTTTTCGGCGTTTACAGATAAAGAAAGAAAAATATATGACCTCGTTGTAAAAAGGTTTTTGGCTGTTCTTTTCCCGGCGCATGAGTATGAGCAACTAACATTGCAGGTGAAAATCGGTACTGAGAAATTTATTGCCAAAGGAAAAACAGTGTTAGAGGCAGGCTGGAAAGAAGTATATGAAAATCGGTTTGATGATGATGAAGGAACAGATGATGTTAAAGAACAACTCTTACCGAGAATTGAAAAAGGGGATGTCCTTAAAACAAAATTGATTTCACTAACTTCTGGGCAAACGAAACCGCCAGCGCGCTTTACAGAAGCAACATTGCTATCAGCAATGGAAAACCCGGCGAAGTATATGGAAACCAACGATAAAAAGTTAGCAGATACGTTGAAATCAACAGGAGGACTTGGAACGGTTGCAACGCGTGCGGATATTATTGATAAGCTTTTTAACTCTTTTTTAATTGAAAAGCGGGGCGGAAAAGATATTTTTATTACATCAAAAGGACGTCAGCTGCTTGACCTTGTACCAGAAGAATTAAAGTCACCGTCTACAACCGCACAGTGGGAGCAAAAGCTGGAACTGATTGCTAAAGGCAAGCTGAAAAAAGATGTATTTATTAATGAGATGAAAAAGCATACGAAAGAAATTGTGACGGATATTAAAAACAGCACGAAAAAATACAAGCATGATAATATCTCGACAAAATCCTGTCCAGATTGCGGCAAGCCAATGCTTGAAGTGAATGGCAAGAAAGGCAAAATGCTCGTATGCCAGGACCGTGAATGCGGACATCGAAAAAATGTCTCAAGAATTACGAATGCCCGCTGTCCGCAATGTAAAAAGAAAATGGAACTTCGCGGCGAAGGGAAAGGGCAGATTTTTGCCTGTAAATGCGGCTATCGTGAAAAACTCTCCTCCTTTGAAGAAAGACGGAAAAAAGAATCAGGAGGAAAAGCGGATAAGCGCACTGTACAAAAATATTTAAAACAGCAGCAAAAAGAGACAGAACCAATCAACAACGCGTTTGCTGACTTATTAAAAGGAATTAAGTTTGACGACTAAAATCCTTTACTCTGATAATTCGCTGATACACTAAAATATGGAAAAATAAATTGACAGACCAGCTGTAGCTTCGATAATATAAGTGTATATTCAGAAAATTTATAGCTATGGGACTGTTGATGATGAATCATATGCAGAACGTAAATATACAAGCAAAAAAGGCTGTATTTCAAACATTCGTTTGAGATACAGCCTTTTTCTTTACTCTGCTAATATAATGAGGAGGAATAAAATGGTTATTTTAACAGGACATTCATTAACCTTGAAAGAGGCAGCGAAGATTATATTTGAAGGAGAAAGAGCTGCAGCTTCACCAGCCAGTTTGGCGGAAGCTGCAAGAAGCCATGATGCCGTAACAAAAATTGTTGAAGAGCAAAGAGTTGTATATGGGATTAATACAGGCTTTGGCAAATTTAGTGATGTGCTGATCCATCAAGGTGATGTAAAGGAACTGCAGCTGAATTTAATCCGCTCACATGCCTGCGGGACAGGCGATCCTTTTCCTGAATCCGTCTCAAGAGCGATGCTTCTACTGCGGGCAAATGCATTATTAAAAGGATTTTCCGGGGTACGGCCGGTGGTGATTGATACTCTTCTGAAACTACTGAACCATGGCGTTCACCCTGTTGTTCCGCAGCAAGGCTCACTTGGTGCAAGCGGAGACTTGGCACCTCTGTCGCATCTCGCTCTTGCTCTAATTGGAGAAGGTGAGGTATATCATAAAGGAACACGAAAGGCATCGTCCCTCGCTTTAATGGAAGAAGGCATAAGCCCACTTGTGTTAGAGGCAAAGGAAGGGCTGGCTCTTATTAATGGAACACAGGCGATGACTGCGATGGGAGTCATCGGATACTTGGAAGCGGAAAGATTGGCGCTGCAGTCTGAAATCATTGCAGCGATCACGATGGAAGGGTTAAATGGCATTATTGATGCATTTGATGAAAATGTTCATATGGCAAGAGGATACCACCAGCAGACAGATGTAGCGAGAAGAATGAGAGAGCATTTAGAAGGGAGTAAGCTGATATCCAGACAAGGAGAAATCAGGGTGCAGGATGCGTATTCGATTCGCTGTATTCCACAAGTACACGGAGCTTCGTGGCAGGCCCTTGATTATGTAAAAGAAAAATTGGAAATCGAAATGAATGCTGCCACAGATAATCCGCTTATCTTTGATGATGGCATGAAGGTGATTTCAGGAGGTAATTTTCACGGACAGCCAATTGCCTTTGCAATGGATTTTATGAAGATTGCTGTTGCAGAGCTTGCTAATATTTCTGAGAGAAGAATTGAAAGACTTGTCAATCCGCAGCTTAATGATCTGCCGGCTTTTCTAAGCCCTGAGCCTGGATTGCAGTCTGGAGCGATGATTCTGCAATATTGTGCGGCCTCACTTGTCTCCGAAAACAAAACACTGGCACATCCGGCAAGCGTGGATTCAATTCCATCTTCAGCTAACCAAGAAGATCATGTGAGCATGGGGACAATCGGATCAAGGCATGCGTATCAAATCATTCAAAACACAAATAAGGTGCTCGCCATTGAACTGATTTGTGCACTTCAAGCTGCTGAATTCAAAGGGATTGAAAAGATGGCAAAAAAAACAAGAGATTATTATCAATTGGCGCGAGATATCGTTCCATCTATTACAAAAGATCGGGTTTTTGCACATGATATGGACGCCTGTGCAGCATGGCTAAAGAATAATCATACAGAGGTGGCATTATAAATAGTTTTATTAAGAAGCCTGCAGGTTCATATCCACTGCAGGCTTGCTACTATTATTGCTTAGCACGGCTTTCCAGCTCTTTCGCTTCATCTTCTTCAAAGCGATTTTTAAAAGCCTCCTGGACAACAATAAATTCTTCATCCTCTTGTGCTTCAGTTGTATGGCGCTCTACTTGCTCTGCGCTGGCAGGAAGATCTCCTGGATGATGTTTATTTTTGTGATTGAAATGTTCACCGCGACCCATTGTTTGGCTCCTTTCCATTTATCAGCTTCATATCATATTCTTTCCTAGAGAGGCATCACTATGTACAGATAAATATATAAGTGCTATTACAATAATTGGGTATAATAAAAATAAAGATTCTTAAATGGGAGGGAAGGACAATCGACTTATTTTCCATTATTGCAGAAGAGAAAATCAAAAAAGCATACAAAGACGGAGAATTCGAAAACCTGCCAGGCTATGGAAAGCCATTGCCAAAGGATGATTTAGCAGCAGTGCCTGAAAGCATGCGCATGGCTTATCGCATCCTCAAAAACGCAGGATACACCCCTGAAGAAAACGACTTGAAAAATGAAATAAAATCAATAGAAGATTTAATAAAACTTTGCGACGATCCCCAAGAAAAAAAGGAATTGCAAAAAAAGGTCAACGAAAAACTGCTTCACTATAACCGCATTCTTTCCAAAAGAAAAGCCAACACAAACTCAGCTGTGTTTAAAAGCTATGAGAATAAAATTCAGAATAAATTGCTGTAGGGAAGCGCGCGGATAACCCTTTCTGAATTGGGTGGCAGTATGCAAAACATATTGTCACCTATCTCCTTAATTAACCCTCTTCACCATTTCTTACTAACCCGCATATGAATTCTCTGCTTAATGCCATCACTTAGATAAATTAATTTCTATAACATGCACTAATTTACTAAAGGAAGATAGAAAAATGTCGAAATAGATAGTATAGGGAGTATGACTGGAGTAATCACTTATAATGGTAGTTTACTAGGTTGAAAGTCATGTTAACAGAGAATCTAATGAATAGGTGTGGCACATATGGATAAAACAACAATAATTGGGTTAATTTTAGGCTTAGTCGCAGTTGGAATTGGGATGGTTTTTAAAGGGGTAAGCCCTGGCGTTCTTGCCAATCCAGCAGCTTTATTAATTATTATTCTGGGAACTGCCGCTTCGGTAGCGATCGCATTTCCAACGAGTGAAGTGAAAAAAGTTCCTAAACTATTCGGAGTTATTTTTAAAGAAGAAAAAGCAATTGATCAAGCCGAATTAATCAAGATGTTTTCTGAATGGGCTCAGCTGGCAAGAAAAGAAGGCTTGCTTGCGCTTGAGACGAAAACGAATGAAGTGGATAATGCATTTTTAAAAAATGGTCTTTCCTTAGCAGTTGATGGTCAAAGTGCGGACTATATCCGTGACGTATTAAGTGAAGAAGTAGAAGCAATGGAGGAAAGACATCAGGCAGGTGCGCAAATCTTTACACAAGCTGGAACATATGCACCAACACTAGGGGTGCTTGGAGCAGTTATCGGCTTAATCGCGGCACTTGGTAATATGAGTGATACAGATTCATTAGGCCACGCAATTAGTGCTGCCTTTGTTGCTACACTTCTGGGGATTTTCACAGGGTATGTATTATGGCACCCATTCGCAAACAAGTTAAAACGCAAATCAAAGCTTGAAGCAAAGCAAAAATATATGATGATTGAAGGGATTTTATCTATCCTGGAGGGAGAAGCTCCACGTGTTATTGAGCAAAAGCTTGCTTCCTATCTTCCTGCTGGCGAGAGGAAAAGAATCCTCGATGAAGGCAGTGTGACTGCAAATGAGTAAAAGAAAAAAGAAAGAGCATCATGAAGAACATGTAGATGAATCTTGGCTATTGCCTTATGCCGATTTATTAACATTGCTTGTTGCGCTGTTTATCGTTTTATTTGCAATGAGCTCTGTTGATGCTGAAAAGTTTCAAAAGCTTTCAAAATCGTTTAATGATGTGTTTACTGGCGGTACAGGGGTTATGGAATTTCCAAGCCCGATACCTGAAGGGTCAAGGGAAGCCACTGATGTAAGCAAAGATAATCTGCCGGAAAGCGGACAAGAGCAGGAACAGCCGCAGGATCAAGAGGCACAAGCAGCTCTTGAACAGCTTGCGAATGAAGAGCTGAGAAAACAAGCTGACCAAGAAGAATTATCTTCTCTTCAGGAAAAAGTGAATTCATATATTACGAACAATGATTTAACGGATAAACTGGAAACATCCTTAACAACTGAAGGGCTGCTTGTCACGATTCGGGATAATGTTTTGTTTCAATCGGGAAGTGCGGACGTCAGAAGAGAAGATTATGATGTCGCTGGAGAAATATCTGATCTGCTCGTCATGGATCCGCCGAGAAACATTATGATTAGCGGCCATACGGATAATGTCCCTATTAGCAATGCTCGATTTTCATCAAACTGGGAACTAAGCGTTATGCGTGCCGTTAACTTTATGAAACTAATTTTAGAAAACGACAAACTCGATCCTGGCAAATTTAGTGCCAAAGGCTTTGGGGAATTCCAGCCATCTGCAGCAAACGACACAGCAGACGGCCGCGCTAAAAACCGAAGAGTTGAAATTTTAATCTTGCCTAGAACAGAAAGCTGAACCGCAAAAGGTTCAGCTTTTTTATATAAGTTATAGCAAGTGGTATCAGGGAATGAGTAGAAAATTTATAAAGGATGCCATAAAATAGGCAGTTTTAAACATGTTATAGAAATAGTTTAATAATCATTTCGGATCGGAAAGATGTTCCTAGGTGCAAAGATCACCCTATGCAGACAAATCGGTCTGCTGTGTTCCCCGGCCACCCTGATAATGACATAGAAAATAATAAGGAATAACCGTCAGCAGAATAACGATCGAAAGAATACTGTACAAACTGCCAATGCTCATATAAGCTGCAACAACACCCAATGCATAAGAGCTTATGCCAAAGCCTGAATCAAAAAACGTGAAGAAAGTGGAGGTTGCTAAGCCTCTTTTTTCAGGAGCTGCCCGATTAATCGCCATGGTTTGCAGGCTTGGAGAAAGAGTACCGAAACCAAGGCCAATTAATCCGCCTGCTAATAAAAAGACAAATGCGCCTGATGCCTGACTTAAAACAAACATTCCGACTGCAAAAATGATAATAGCAGGATAAATAATTTTATGTGAGCCATATAAATCAAACCATTTTCCCGTAAATGGACGGGAAAGGATAATAAACGCAGCAAATACTACAAAAAAGAAGCTCGCCGCTTTGAGTAAACCTAATTCCGTTGCATAAACCGAAATGAAAGAAAGAATACCTGAGTAAGCAAAAGCAAGAATCCCCCCTACAATAGCAACGGGAATCGCTGATGCTTCAAAAAAGCTGGCAAAGGATAATTTCTCTTGTACCTTTTGAAGCGGTTTTCTCTCTGGCACTTTAACAATCAATGAAAGTAATAAACCAAACAGAGCTAAAATCGCACAAAGGATGAAAAGAGCGTCAAATGAGAAAGAACGAATAATGGTCAATCCGGTGAATGGACCTGCAACCATGGCAATATTCATAAACAATGCATAATAGCCAAGTCCTTCGCCTTTTCGTTCATCTGGAATTACGTCTGCAACAATAGTCCCTGTAGCTGTTGTCGCTACGCCAAAGCCAATGCCATGAATGAAGCGGAGTGCCAGCAAGAATGGAATGGAATCAGCTAATAAGTATAGAAAAGAACTAATAAAGAAAATACATAAAGATATCAATAACAGCTTTTTGCGGCCGATCCCATTAATCCATTTCCCAGTGAATGGTCTGCAGAGTACAGCAGAAATTAAAAAACAGGCTGTCACCAGCCCAACATCTGCCTCTGTTCCGTGCAAGTCATCTAACACATAAAGCGGCAGTGCTGTCAGCAATATATAAAATCCGATAAATAGAAAAAAACTAATAAATGAAATACCTAAAAAATCTTTTGTCCATAATGGTTTTTTCATGATTTCCTCCTTCTTTATAGTAAAGTACTGTTCATTTTATGGATGATGTTCAGTACGGTTAGAAACTCATCTTCATTTAAATGAGATAGGACCTGTTTCTCGCAGGATTTAATCTCCTCCAGCCAGATAGGAAATTTATCAACCGCCTCAGCTGAAAGCGTGATTCTTTTTTCGCGTTTATCACTTCCTTGTGTTTTTTCAATAAATCCAGCCTTTTCTAATCGTGCCACAGCTCTTGTAATAGACGGAGCCTCAATAGCTAAATAAGCTGCAATTTCTTTTTGTGTTTGGGGTCCTTTTGTGTGCAGGAGATAAATAATACTCCACTGGGAAGAATACAGACCGAGAGGAACTAGCTTTTCGTTTAGAAGCTTTGAGAAATGACGTGAAAATTGATTTATGCCATGAAAAAATTCACTGCTGTTATCCAACCTATTCACCCTTTATAAAAATAGTTACCTAGGTAACTATACACATATTGTTCACAAATGTCTATAGAGATTTGGCTTGCACTAATACTAGACATATGTTTATAATTAAGACAAAAGTTTATAAGTGTTGGAGGTGAAATCATGAATGAAAAAGAATCTCTTATTTTACAGCTTATAAAAGAAGATCCATTTATGACTCAAAATGAAATTGCCGAGAAGACTGGGTTATCGCGTTCAGCTGCAGCCGGTTATATCTCTTCTTTAGTGAAGCAGGGGAAACTGCTGGGGAGAGCATATGTCCTGCCAGAGAAAAGAAATATTCTTTGTGTCGGCGGAGCCAATGTGGACAGAAAAATACAAGTAATTGAAAATCTGCAATACGGCACATCCAATCCGGCAGAAAGTGCACAGTCATGCGGCGGGGTAGCTAGAAATATCGCTGAAAACCTGGGCAGATTAGGCTCTGACGTCTCCTTGCTGACAGTGGTAGGCGGCGATCATGAAGGAAGTTGGCTATTGGATTCATCCAAAAGTTTCGTAGATATCACCCCATCACATGTTTTCACAGATCGCACTACAGGGACGTATACAGCTGTTTTGGATGAAAGAGGAGAAATGAGTATTGCTCTGGCCGATATGTCTATTTACGATGAAATTAATTATGATTTTATTGATAAAAGATGGGGCTACTTTGCATCTGCCGAAATGGTCATCCTTGATACGAATTTTTCAAAAGAGGTATTAGAGAAAATTATCAGACGCTGTGAGGAAAAAGAAATTCGTCTTTGCATTACTCCTGTTTCGGCTCCAAAAGTGAAAAAACTGCCGGCAAACTTAAAGGGAGTAACATGGCTGATTGCCAATAAAGATGAGGCAGAAGCTTTATCTGGAATGAAGATTGAGAATGAAGGCGACTTTTTTAAATCAGCTGAGATGCTGATTAAAAAGGGCGTTGAAAAAGTGGTCATCACGCGTGGAGATAAAGGGCTAATCTTTTTTACAAATGAAGGTGATGCTGGAGTCCTGCTGCCGCCTCACGTAAAAGTGGCCGATGTAACAGGAGCTGGTGATTCATTGGTGGCAGGCATTATGTTTGCTGATTTAAAAGGGTTAAATACGGAGAATGCATGCAAGATCGGAATTGCCTGCTCCATGCTGACACTGCAATCACAAGAAACGGTAAATCCTGAATTGAATCATTCACGACTGCAAGATACATTTAAACAAAATTTTAACTAAGGAGCATCATACACTATGCTAGAAAAATACTTGGATTACTCAGCAGAAGTACTTGAAGCAAAAAAAGCGGGAAAAGCAATTGTTGCATTAGAATCTACAATTATCTCTCACGGCATGCCATATCCGCAAAACGTAGAAACAGCAAAAGAAGTTGAGGACATTATCCGCCAAGGCGGAGCTGTACCAGCAACAATTGCCATTTTAGATGGAAAAATTAAGATCGGTATTTCAGACGAAGAACTAGAATTTTTGGCAACAAGCAACGACATCGAAAAAGCAAGCCGAAGAGATCTGCCGTATCTCATCGCTACAAAGAAAAATGGTGCAACTACAGTAGCTGCGACAATGATTTGTGCGGAGCTTGCTGGCATTGAAGTGTTCGTAACAGGCGGAATTGGCGGAGTTCACCGTGAAGCAGAAACAACAATGGATATATCTGCTGACCTGCAGGAGCTTGCTAAAACAAATGTTGCGGTAGTTTGTGCAGGAGCTAAATCTATTTTAGACATCGGGCTAACAATGGAATACTTAGAAACAAACGGCGTTCCAGTAGTTGGATACGAAACAGACAAATTGCCTGCATTCTACACACGTTCAAGCGAATTTGATGTCAATTTCCGAGTGGATGATGCAAGCACAGCAGCTGACCTAATCCGCACGAAATGGGAACTAGGCTTAAACGGGGGCGTTGTAATCGCAAACCCAATTCCTGAAGAGCACGCACTAGAAGAGGCGTTCATTACAAACGTAATCGAAACGGCTTTAAAAGAAGCAAAAGAAAACAATATTGCAGGTAAAAACGTAACACCATTCCTTCTTGGAAAAGTAAAAGAGCTGACAGAAGGGACAAGCCTGACAGCTAATATTGCATTAGTAAAGCATAATGCTGTTGTTGGAGCTGGAATTGCTGTAAAACTTCAAAAGTAAGATCGGTTAGGGATCGCCATTGAGTCGTTTGGACTTGATGGCGGTTTTTTGTTTGGGGGCTGAGGAATAAGGTTTGAGGTTGCAGCTGGCGTTTAGCGGATAAAACGGTGTTTTTGGCGGATAAATAGACTTATTTTGAATAATTGCAGCGTAAAAAAGCCGGAAAAAGACACTTTTTCCCTTCAACACGCATAGATCTGAAGAAATTTTGCGAGCTTAAACACAAAAGACACGGCAAGCATTCCGTGCAAGTTACACTTGAGTTATTTCAACTAATTCTGCCTCCAGAATATACCGATAAGGCGCATCGCCAATAAAGGTGAATGGATAACAAGTAGAAATCGTTAATAGTTCCTCTGGAGCTGTAGAGCGTATAACAGTTGTGTCATCTGCGTCCACGATATAACTTTTCTTAATTTTGTAAGTAAACTCCCCATAAGGCATAGTCACATGAACAAGGTCTCCAATCTGCACATCACCAAGCCGGCGAAACACGGTATCACGGTGGCCGGAAAGCAGTATTTGATCAGCCTGCCCAGGTAAAACGGTGCTGCTAAAGTGACCCACGCCTTTTTCAAGCTCATCCTCATCTGTTCCTTCTATAATAGGAAGTTCACCATCGATGGTTGGAAGCTGAAGAATTCCGATTGATTCCCCAATTTGAAAAGAAGGAATCTCGATTGGCGTTTGTTCAGAAACAGAAGAAAAGTCACTCTCCGAACTCTTTCCGATATTCTGATACGCCTGCTCAAGAGATTCTGCTGTTTTTGCCTCAGTTTCTGCAATTGCAGAAATTCCTTTATATAATAATCCTCCTCCCACAATCATCAGAATACTGGCACTAACGAGCAACAGAATGGAACCGCCCTTCACTCCAACTCCTCCTTTTGCGAGTTCTTGAACTTCATAAAAGATAGGTAATAAGCAAAATCATCTTTTGTAATTCCATTTTCAATAGCTTCTTTAATTAAAAGAATCCATTCTTCATCCAGATTAGATAAATCTTTTTCCTTATCTAATAAGTCTTCAACAGTGGTATCAAGCGTGTCCGCCAGACGTTCTAGAATTTGCAGAGAAGGATTTTTCTGAATGCCCCGCTCAATATAGCTTAAATACGATTTTGACACTCCTGCGAGTTCCGCTAACTCATTTAAAGAATATCCCTTTTTTCCTCTTAAATATTTCACCTTTATTCCGATCATAAATGACTCCTTTTTCATAGATAAGCTTATCAGCACGTTTTTATATCTGTAAGAAACCAGAGGAAATTTATATTTAAAAAACAAATTAACATATTCATTATAACGAACAAATTGTTCTGTAAAAAATACGAAATAATGAGAAAACTGAAGATAAAGTAAGAAAACGCAGGAAAAACGTTCGTTAAAACGAAAATTTGGCGATTTTTAGTATTTTTCAAACTAGTAAAATTGAAATATACTCAGTTTGTAGGTTCGATAAAACGAACGGAAGATAGAGCAAATAATGAACAATTTCCTGTTGGGGGGGATTCCAATAAGAAAGAAACGCTTGAGAAAGTTCAAAAAGAAAAACAAGAAGTTAATCAATGGAATAAAAATAACTGCAATTTGGTATTTGTTTTTCGGAATGGCAGCCTATCTAACAGGAAATACAAATGCATATTTTACTGATGCCAGCAAGGTAAACGGCCAAATCAGTGCCGGAATATGGCTTCCTTCATTGAAAGTTACTGAAACAGGTTACTCTGATGATGGGAAAGGCATTTACGCTAAAGTTGAAAACACTGGAGCTGCAATGGAATCACCTGGTTCATATCAAATTTTAAAAGAGAATGAAGCCGTGTACGAAGGTTCAATTGACGTATTAAGTGAAGGTGGAGCAACCACCATTTCCTTTGAAGCCAGTGAAAGCGGTAGCTATCAATTTAGAATATCTGCCTCTGGGTCAGAAGATAGTTTATCAGAGATATTAGAAATAACGATAGAAGAGCAAGAAGAAGAACCTAAAGAAGTGATTGATGAAAAAGGTAAAGAGCCGCCAGCTGAACAGGGGAAAGATGAGCAGGAAAACAGTCAAGATCCTGAGCAGTCTGAACCGCCGGCGAACAAAGAAGATCCTAAACAATCCGAACCTCCGGCACCTCCAGCAGATAAGGGCGGTAAAGGGGAAGGGAAAGAGATCCCGCCTCCTGCAGATGAAACCATCGAGCAGGAAACAAAGCAGCCAAGCGAACCAGTTCAGCCACCAGTGGAAGAACCACCGAGTGAACAAAATTCTGAAAAAACAATAGAACAGGCTGGTGATTAGATGAAAAAAGCTAAAAAAATAATTAGCAATGTGATCACAGGAGTATTGTTTGTGAACTTAATACTAATGGCATTTCTCGTGATCTCCTCCAAAGCATCAGGAGGGGAACCACAGGCCTTTGGATATCAGCTGAAATCAGTACTATCAGGCTCTATGGAACCAACATTTCAAACAGGTTCTATTATAGCAGTCAAACCTGTAGATGCTGAACAAGCAAAAAAGCTTAAGAAGGATGATGTCATCACGTATGTAACTAGTGATGAAATTTTAGTCACACACAGAATTATCGGAGTCACTGAAAGCGGCGACCAGGTTATGTATGAAACAAAAGGGGATAACAACCAGACTGCAGATTTGGAATCTGTCTTATCAGACAATATCAGGGCCGTTTACTCCGGTTTTACGATTCCTTTTGTAGGTTACTTTATAGACTTTGCACAATCGAAAGAAGGAAGTGCAATCTTACTCATTGGTCCTGGAGTTCTCTTGCTTGCTTATGCAGCATTCAGCATATATCAAGGCTTAAGAGAATTAGAGCCAAAAGCAAAAAAAGAAGAAGAAACAACAGAAAAAACAGCTTAATACAATTGGTTGAACCTCTTGATATTACAAGAGTCAATATAAAACAAAATATTACATACCCAAAAAGGGTCAGGGAGGAAATTAGAAATGAGCATTAAGAAAAAATTAGGTTTAGGTATTGCATCAGCTGCACTTGGAATGTCATTAGTTGGCGGGGGGACGTTTGCATACTTTAATGATGTAGAAGAAACTAAAAGTACATTTGCTGCTGGGACATTGGATTTAGGTGTTGATCCTACAACCATCATTGATGTTACTAATATTAAGCCTGGTGATTGGATGAATCGTACATTTGAACTTCAAAATAATGGTTCACTAGATATCTCAGAAGTAATTCTTTCTACAGATTACACAGTGACAGATGTTGAAGGTGACAATACTGATGATTTTGGAAAGCATATTCGAGTGAACTTTTTAGAAAATGAGGATAAGAGCGGTCTTTTCACACCTAATGATATTATTTATTCGACAACTCTCCATGACTTAAAAGGTACTGCACCGGATGCAGTGCAGAAGAAGATTTGGTCATTCTTCGGAGAACGAAGTGGTTTAGCTGCTGGAACTTCAGACAATATGTATGTTCAATTTGAATTCGTTGACAATGATGCTGATCAAAATGAGTTCCAAGGAGATTCTTTAGAACTTAAATGGACTTTTGATGCTAAGCAAACTGAAGGCGAAAGAAGATAATAGCAACACAAAAAGGCGGGAATTTATTCCCGCCTTTTGTCAAATCAAATGAGTGAGGTAATGCCATGAATAATCAAGGTTTGCTGGCAAAACCAAAGATCGTTTTCATCCTATTTATATTTGTGCTTTCATTGGGCATTGGCGGGCTTCCTGTTCATGCAGAAGATCGAGAGGTTGATATTCAGACTAATCCTCATGGATATCTTTTTCAAGTTGACAATTTAAAACCTGGAGATTGGATGCCGCGAAATATTACTGTAAAGAATAATGGCTTAATGGACTTTAAGTATATCGCTAGAATTGGAGATAAAAAGTCTGTAAAGGGTTTATTGGAAGAGCTGGAGTTCATGGTGAAAAAGGAAAATGATCTTTTATATGATGGAAAGCTGAAAGATTTTACGGGCTTTTCTCCAAGGGAACTGACAAAGGGATCAGAAGAAACATTATTCCTTCAAGTAAAAGTGCCCGAAACGTTAGGAAACAGTTTTCAAGGCAGCTCAGCTGAAGTTGAAATTATCTTTTTAGCAGAGAGAATTGGAGATTCAACCCCAACTGATCCAGGAGAAGACCCAGATCCAACCGACCCAGGAGAGGACCCAGATCCGACTGATCCAGGAGAAGATCCAGATCCGACTGATCCAGGAGAGGACCCAGATCCAACCGACCCAGGAGAGGATCCAGATCCGACTGATCCAGGAGAAGACCCAGATCCAACCGATCCAGGAGAGGATCCAGCCCCAACTGATCCGGGAGAAAATCCAGATCCAACGAACCCTGGAGAGAACCCAGATCTGACTGATCCAGGCGAAAATCCAAATCCAACGAACCCAAATCCTGCCGATCCAGTTAACAATCCAAATCCAACAGTACCTGAAGATGAACAACCGGCGCAAGATATTGTTGTAAGTCCAGAAGTGGTAAATACACTTCCAAATACGGCAACGAATCATTACAACATACTCATAGCAGGTCTGATTGCAACTATTGGGGGAGGTTTCCTTTTACTTATTTATATTAGAAAAATTCGCAATGCAGGTTAGACGCGAAATGATAAGGGGGAAAGAGACTTGAATATAAAAAAGAAACTAGCTGCTGGTGTCTTATCATCTGCATTAGGATTTAGCCTGGTTGCAGGAGGAACATTTGCTTACTTTAGCGATCAGGAAACTGCAGAGAGCTCTTTTGCTGCCGGTACATTAGATTTAGAGATTAACAAAGAAAATATTATCAAAATTGATAATCTCAAACCAGGTGATTATGCATTTCGTGCTTTTGAATTGAAAAATGCGGGTTCATTAAACATAAAAGATATTCTTCTGCAGTCTGAATACGAAGTATACGATAAAAAGGGCGATAACAATGGGAAAGATTTTGGTGAGCATATTATCGTTCAATATTTATATAATGTATCAGGCGGAGAACAAGTGATATTTACAGAGAGCTTAGCCAACTTAACGAATAATCCAGTTCAAGTTTTGGAAAATATGCCAGCAGGTGCAAGAAACGCAACTAAATTCACAGTCCAGTTTAAATTTATTGATAATGGGCAGGATCAAAATATATACCAAGGAGATGCCCTAGAGCTTAAATGGACATTTAAGGCAAACCAAGAAGCTGGATCATCTAGGTAATTTTATAGAAATTACGGTGATTAGATGAAAGTCATACTGTATTATCTTGCGCTTTTAAATTTACTCGACGGTGCGGTAACCTATCTTGGCCTTCACCACAACATCATCACAGAAGCCAACCCTTTAATGGATGCCATTTATGAGGCAGGACCTCATTGGTTTCTTGTACTAAAGGTTGCCCTTTCGGTGATTTTGTATGGATTGAATTTCACTGGCGCTGTTCCGGATGGAAAAGGAATTAGAAGGCTGGCGCTGTTTGCTGTTATTTTGTATACAGCTGTTTGTGGATTGCATAGTTTATGGATTATTCCTTTTGTTTTAACATGAATGGTTTGCAGAATGAATAGGATGATAAAAGAATCCCCTGGAGATGAGGTGCTTTATGTATCAGAAAAATTGTGATCAATGCCAGCGTCCATCCTTCAGCAGCAGTGAACAAGGAGATTGGCTCTGTCCGGTTTGTGGAAATGCTCTGACCCACCAGCCATTTTTTAATGCTATGACACAGGAAAGAGTGAATGTTTCCTATAAGGTAAACACACAAAAAAAGCAAAAACAGATGGGCACTCTTTACCAGTCTTCTGCTTTGAAGGATGAAAAATCTATTAATCTGATCATTTAACTAGGACTATACTCTGAAAAAAATAGAAAAAAATAAAATAATGTACAAAAAGTGACAAACATTAACAAAAGGTTATAGTATGATAGATAGTGAGGAAATACTTTGAAGAAAAGGCAAACTTGCTGAAAGGCAAGGACGCAAAGTCACGGATCTAACGTATAATATTGGGCATCATTACCGATGTAAGGGAATTTTACTATCATACTGCCTAAAGAAGATACTATGATGGCCGGATTGCCTAGGATACGATTCGTATTTTGGGGGGAAAAAGAGTGATCGAGATGATGAGTAATAATCGTGAAGTCGTTGATGCTGAATGGATCCAGTTGATTACCGAAGCCAAGAATATGGGGCTGGAACAAGCGGAAATCAGAGCTTTTCTTCAATGTCATTTAGAAAAAGAAGCGGAGAAGGTTTAAAATGAGGGTAACTGTCGGAATAAATAAGGCGTGATACATAGTGTATCGCGCCTATTTTGTTGCCATTTTTACTGGCAGAGTCTGCTAGAAATATATCTCAATCAATGTTAGACCATGTCTGTAGCTGATTATTTATTTTGTGTAGTTCGCCATTTATTGAAATCGAGAAATTCACGAAACTGTTCCTTTGATACTCCTGATTCCATGGCTTCTTTTACAATTTTCATCCACTCAGAATCAAGCTCTTCTTTATTAATTTGCTCATGTATTAAATGATCAACTGGAACATCTAGTACACCAGCAACTTTTTCCAGAAACTGGATTGAAGGGTTCGTTTGGAGGTTTCTTTCCAGAGAACTCAAATAAGATTTTGCAACTCCTGCTTGTTCAGCAAGCTCAGATAAGGATAATTTTTTTTCCATTCGGAGCTGTTTGACTCGATCTCCAATCATTCAATCTCACACACCTTATCAACATTGGTAAGTTCATCATATCAGAAAATGCCTTACCAGTTCCATATTACGAACAATTTGTTCAATAATTTCTATATTATAGTATCATAAATTCCGTCAAAATTTCACAAAAATTTATTCTTTTTATTGTTGGGTTTTAGGCCTTTTATCCTAATTTGCCATTTTTTCTTTTTCTTCTTCATTTTTGTAAATATCTGCAATTTCTTGAACAGCTTTATCCATATGATCAGAGCAAATATAGAAGAATGGACCATCATATTCATTAAGTTTAAATGTATAACGAGGATCGTAATATGTTTCCAGCAGCAGCTGAATAAAGCGTCGATAATCTTTATGCAAGAGCGCTTCTTCGATAAGAACGATGGCTTCTTTGTCTCTAAGCCTTTTTTTGACTAAGATAAAGGATTCCTCTAATTTAACATTAAACCATTTTTCATGTATATATGGTTTCACATATTCGTTGAACAAACGGTTCACTCGCTGTTCCATTGAACAATCCAATTGAATGTGAATGCCTTCTTTTTTTAGATGAATTAATTCCTCAGGCTGGACAGCTTTTCCGATTCTTTTGCTTTCAGCCTCCATAATGACAAAAGGTGACTCCTGTATGGTATGCAATGTTTGAAAAAGCAATGCATCGAACATCTTTTGATTATGTGGATTTTCCTGGCCAAAACTGCCAAAGATTGAGCCTCGATGACGCGCGATAAGCTCTAAATCAATGACGGGCATGCCTTGCTCACTTAGTCTGTTTAGTACTTCTGTTTTGCCGCTGCCTGTTAAACCGTGTAAAACAATGGCTTTTTTCTGCATCATACTCGGCAGTTTTTCTAAAATATATTGACGATAAGCGCGATATCCTCCAATCAAACGAGGCATGGGGAGCCCGGCAAATTGCAGAAAAGTTGCGACTGATTTACTGCGAGTGCCGCCGCGCCAGCAGTAGATCACAGGTTCATTGCCGTTATCTTTTATGGATTTGACTTGTTTTAATAGCTCAGGAATTTTAGGAGAAACGATTTCCATTGCGCGCCAGCGTGCTGCATCACCGCTGGTCTGTTTATACAATGTGCCGATTTCTGCCCGTTCTTCATCAGTAAATAAAGGGATATTAACGGATCCTGGTATGTTAAAATCACGGAATTCAATTGGAGAGCGGACATCGACCGGAACGGCTCTGTCTAATTTCAGTAATTGTTCAACACTCATTTCTTTCATTTTCATTGCCTCCAATAGGTTTCTAGTGCACAATATGAATGTGGTGTTAGCTGTAGAAATATAAGATACTTACGGATACTATAGCAGGGAAACAGGGAGACTGAAAATAGGAAGACGTTTCGAAGCTGTGCATCTGGCTCTTATTCATAGGTTGTAGCTAACCTTTTACATTCTGATTATACTCTTTTATTGTGGTGATTCTTGTGAAAAATAAATATTTAATGATTTATGAAGATCTGGTAGAGAAAATTCATCAGGAAGAATATCCTGTTCATTCCATATTACCGTCTGAAAATGATCTGACTGATTTATATTCTACTTCAAGAGAGACGATCCGCAAGGCTTTGAATTTGCTTGCACAAAATGGCTATATCCAAAAAATTCGCGGAAAAGGCTCTATAGTACTTGATTTAAAAAAGTTGCAGTTTCCGATTTCTGGGTTAGTCAGTTTTAAAGAGCTGACAGGTACGATGGGTCAGCAGGCAGAAACCATTGTGGCTGAATTTTCTTTAAAGAAGCCGGACAGCAATATTATGAAGCAGCTTCAAATTGAAAAAGATGATAAGGTATGGAAAGTGCATCGCATTCGAAAGATTGAAGGCGAAAAGATTATTCTTGATAAAGACTACATAATTGAAAGTCAGATCCCCGGTTTAACTGAAGAGATTTGTAAGCGGTCCATTTTTGAATATATTGAAAAGGTGCTTGGCCGCAAGATTGGTTTTGCGAAGAAGGAATTCACTGTTGAGGAGCCGACTGCAGAGGATTATAAGCTGCTTGATATGGAAGGCTTTCATGCCATTGTGGTTGTGAAGAATTATATTTATCTGGATGATGCAGCACTTTTTCAATATACAGAATCAAGACATCGTCCGGATAAGTTCAGGTTTGTTGATTTTGCCCGCAGAATGGGGAATGCATAGTCTATGTTTAACGTACTTTTTTCAGGGAATTCTCTTAATGTGCAAAAAATGAGAGAACTGATAGGAGATGATCTAACATGGGTAAAAAAATTGCATGCTTAATCACAAATATGTTTGAGGACTCTGAATATACAGAGCCTGCGAAGAGCTTTAAAGAAGCTGGACATGAAGTGGTGACAATTGAAAAGGAACAAGGCAAATCCGTTAAAGGAAAGCAGGGAGAAGCTACCGTTTCTATTGATAAAGGCATTGATGACGTGAAGCCAGAAGATTTCGATGCATTATTTTTACCAGGCGGTTTTTCACCTGATCAGCTTCGTGCAGATGATCGCTTTGTTCAATTTACAAAAGCATTTATGGATGAGAAAAAGCCTGTTTTTGCGATTTGTCATGGACCGCAGCTTCTTATTACAGCAAAGGCATTAGAAGGCCGGGATGCAACTGGGTTTAAATCCATTAAAGTGGACATGGAATATGCAGGTGCAAAATACGCAGACAAAGAAGTAGTCGTTTGTCAAAATCAGCTTGTTACAAGCAGACAGCCTGATGACATTCCTGCCTTTACGCGTGAGTCATTGAATCTTTTATAATAAAAAAACAGCCTCCGGGCTGTTTTTTTACATTTTACGCAAATTTCCTAATTCTTCTGCAAGTGCCTGCATTTCATTTGGGCTGAAAGAATCCTTTTTCATAATATGGTCATAAAGGTAGCGCAAATCCTCATACATCTCTTCATCGAAATGAGATGGCTTAATAGCACCCATATTTAACACTTTGAGCTTATCCTTAATTTTTTCAATCATATATTCGACATTTTCAGTTGATTTCTCTGATAAATTCATCCGACATCCCCCTCTTATTAAGCTTGTCAATTCATCTTTCCATGTTCCCAGATAAAAGTCAAACATTATTCTTTTGCAGTCATGCTATATAAGTTGCATGAACCAGGAGAAATAGAAGAAAATGAAATAGAGGAATCTAGTTCTAAATTCCAGAATTCAATTCGTATACATGAAAAGGAGAATGATCAGATGGGGAAATCATTGTTTTGGAAAGGAATTTTTTATGGAGCCATTGCTGGAGGAGCTTTAACCATGCTTGATAAAAGCACGCGTGAGTCTACAGCAGCATTTTGTAAAAAAACGGCAAGCAGCACGGCGTATTATGTGAAAAATCCAAATGAAACATTCAACAATGTAAAAGAGTTTTCAGCAAGAGTGAAAATTGCTGCTCAGCAGGTAAGTGAAGATGTTGCTTTCATCGCAGAAACGGTAGAAGAATTACGAGAGGCTGCTCCTCAGGTGACAACGCTTGTGGAAAATACCAAAAGCGCTTTTAAAGGGGAGAAAGGTCTTCACATTGAAAACGAGGTGAATGAATGGGACAAGCTTACGGAGGTTTAATTAAAAACCTTTGGAATCGTGTGCATAACGATGATGTATTTGGTCTTGCTGCTCAATTAGCTTATTTCTTTTTGCTATCATTATTTCCTTTGCTGTTATTCCTGGTCACATTAGTGCCGTATCTGCCAATTACACTGGAAGATATTTTAAGTGTTGTCCGCGATTACGCTCCTGGAGATACGATGGCTTTAATTGAAAACAATGTGAATCAGTTATCCGAGAAAAACGGAAAGCTTCTTTCATTCGGGATTATCGCTACGATCTGGTCTGCTTCAAATGGGATTAACGCGGTTGTGAGGGCTTTTAACAAAGCATATGATGTGCAGGAAAGCAGGTCTTTTCTGGTCTCAAGGGGCATGTCCATTCTTATGACTTTTGGGATGATTTTAGTGTTTGTCGTTGCACTGCTTTTACCAGTGTTTGGCAGGCAAATCGGCGAGTTTTTATTTAATGTCTTTGGGCTGTCTGACTTTTTCTTAACTGTTTGGAATATGCTGAGGTGGCTTGTCAGTCCAGTAATCTTGTTTATTATCTTTGTCGGGCTCTACTGGTTTGCTCCGAATAAAAAACTAACATGCATCAGTGTCATTCCAGGTGCCATTTTTGCTACACTTGGCTGGATCATAACATCACTGGCATTTTCTTACTATGTAAGCAATTTTGGCAACTATTCGGCGACATACGGAAGTATTGGGGCGATCATCGTGCTGATGGTCTGGTTTTACTTATCCGGCATCATCATTCTGATCGGCGGAGAAATCAACGCCATCTATATGAAAAATAAAAAACAGGATTGTTAAAACTTCCCTAATATATAAAAGAGGACTGTTGTGTAAAATAACATGGCAAGACCACACCTAACGCCAAGGAGGACTTCACATGACAAAACATACGAAAAAAGACGGCGGCACAAAACAAAAAGGCAAAAACAAACCAAAACATAAAACATCCGGATCTGCCAACGGCCAAAACGGATATCATTAAACGAAAAGCGGAAGTGGCTTGACCAGCCCCGACAAGCATAAGGCGAGCCAGCCAGAAGGTCGTTCTTTGACCTTTTGGCTGGATTGACTTATGACCTCGAGGGGCTAGCCACTGTAGCTGGACAATAGAAAAGCGGAAGGCGCTTGCTCAGGGGCGACAAGCTTAAGGCGAGATGGCATAAAGGTTGTTCTTTAACCTTTAGGGCAGGTCGACTTAAGACCTCGAGCCCCTAGCGCCTGCAGCTAGACAATAGAAAAGCGGAAGTGGCTTGACCAGCCCCGACAAGCATAAGGCGAGCCAGCCGGAAGGTCGTACTTTGACCTTTTGGCTGGATTGACTTATGACCTCGAGGGGCTAGCCGCTGCAGCTGGACAAACGAAAAGCGGAAGGCGCTTGCTCAGGGGCGACAAGCTTAAGGCGAGATGGCATAAAGGTTTGGTCTTTAACCTTTAGGACAGGTAGACTTAAGACCTCGAGGGGTTAGCCACTGCAGCTTTATCAAAGCAAAACAAAAGTCCGAGAATAGACTTCTCGGACTTTTTTATACGCATTAAGAACGCAGCAAGCGCAAACTATTTAAAATGACAAGAATTGTTGAACCTTCATGTCCAATAACTCCATAAGGAAGATCAAGAACCTGCAAAAAGTTAGAGGATATTAAAACCATGATGACAGTGATGGAAAAGATAATATTCTGCTTCACAATCGCATTCATTCTCCGGGACAAGGAAATGGCTTCCGCTATTTTCGGCAATTCATTTTTCATTAATACCACATCTGCCGTTTCTAGAGCGACATCTGTACCTTCGCCCATGGCAATTCCAACGTTTGCTGATGCAAGTGCAGGTGCATCGTTAATTCCGTCTCCAACCATTGCAACATTACCGTACTTTTCTTTTAATGCTTTGAGCTGATCAACTTTTGTTTCCGGCAGGCACTCGGCAATGAATTCGTCGACATGGCTTTCAGCGGCAATTGCGGCAGCTGTTTCTTTGCTGTCACCTGTTAACATAATTGTATAAATGCCTTGCTTCTTCAGCAGTTCAATCGCAGCCTTTGTTTCTTGACGAACAACATCCTTCAAGGCAATAATGGCAGCCAGTTCTTCGCCGCGCGTTACATACACAACCGTTTTTCCGCTTTGAGCCAATGCTTCGGCCTTTAATTTAAATTCTTCCGTTTGATTACTTGGTGTAAAGTTCGCCTTCCCAATCGTCCACTCTTCATCTGCAATGACTGCTTTTACACCCCAGCCAGGAACATCCTCGATATAATTCGGTTCCGATAAAGGCTGATTTAATTGTTCTGTCGCATAATTCACGATCGCTTGTGCGAGCGGGTGTGTAGAATGCCGTTCGATTGAAGCGGTAATTGACAACACTTCTTCAGCGGAAACATCGGAAACCGCAACAAAATCAGTCACTTCCGGTTTTCCTTTTGTCAGCGTTCCAGTTTTGTCAAAAGCGATGGCATGCAAGTGGCTTAAATTTTCAAGATGAACGCCGCCTTTAAACAAGATGCCATGACGGGCACCGTTTGAGATTGCCGCTAATGTCGCAGGCATAATCGATGCCACCAATGCACATGGAGAAGCAACAACCAGAAGGATCATTGCTCTGTAAAATGTCTCAGTCCATGACCAGCCTAACAGAAAATGCGGCAATACCATCATCAGGGCAACAACAGACAGAACAACCTTTACATACCGCCCCTCAAATCTTTCAATAAAAAGCTGTGATGGAGATTTTTCACTTTGGGCGGATTGCACTAATTTAATAATTTTTTGAAAGAGAGTATCATTGCTTAGTTTTGTGATTTCTACAGTAATCGATCCGTTTAGGTTAACGGTTCCAGCAAAGATTTCATCCTCCGTGCCTTTAGAGACGGGCATGGACTCACCAGTAATCGCTGCTTCATCAATGGTCGTTTGACCTTTTACAATTTTGCCATCAGAAGGGACTCGTTCGCCAGGCTTTACAAGAATATGGTCACCAATGATCAGCTCTGATACATGCACCTTTTTCTCTTGTCCAGCGGAGAGAAGTAATGCTTCTTCAGGCTGCAGATCCATCAATGCAGAGATTTCTTTATGACTTTTGTTCATCGTATATGTTTCTAAGGCACCGCTTAATGCAAAAATAAAAATTAAAATAGCTCCTTCTGTCCAATAGCCGATGATTGCAGAGCCGATGGCTGCAAAGATCATCAGCATTTCTACATTCAATTCTTTGTTTTCAATAGTATCTTCAATACCTTCTTTTGCCTTGGCAAAGCCGCCGATCACAAATGCAGCCAAATACACAGCAACAGATGCAGACTGGAAGCCTTCACGATCTAAAAGCCAGCCTGCTAGAATAAGGACACCGCTAAAAAGAGCGGCAATAAGTTCTGCATGAGTTTTTATCGCTGCAAATGGGTTTCCTGTTTCAGCTACTGGCTGTGTTTGGTAAACGGGTTTGGTTTCAGTATTCATTTGGAGTTCCTCCTTGTTTAGTTAGTTTGTACACACGATCTCAAATGAGAAGAATAATCAACATCAATACCCCAATAAAACGACGAAAGCTGCCACCATAGAGGTGACAGCATTCAAGACAATTTTATATGTGGTTGCTTTGTATATTCCTATCATAACTTATCTAATAGAAGTTGCATAGCAAAAAGTTTCCAATTAGGCATGCTCTGCAACACTGCTTGGTTTCCCGCCAAATAAGGCGATACTCAAGAAGATGAGAAGCAGCATAATGCTTATGATGTGGAAGAAGCTTAAAGCCTGGAAATACTCAATGAAAATTCCTCCTAAAAATGGCCCGGACAGGCTTCCCATGCTAAAAGCAACGCCGCAGAGCAGATTGCCCGTCGGCAGCAGATTGCGCGGTACAAGATCAGTCATATAACTTATCCCAAGTGAAAAAGTCGATCCGACTGCCATGCCTGCAACAAACAAACATACCGCAAGTGCTGTTGCTGAACTCTCAAGTAAGCTTGCTGTTACAAAGGCAAGTGAACCAAAAAGAAGAACACTCAATAATATTTTTCTTCTTCCGTATTTATCGCTTAACATGCCAAGCGGCAGCTGAAAAACGATTGCTCCCACTGCAAAAGATGTTAACAGCAATGATACACTTGAAACCTCTAAGCCGATTCTTAATCCATAGACCGGAAAGCTTCCATTCAGAGAAGCTTCTAAAAATCCATAGCCTAGTGGAGGGAGAAAGGCAACCCATGCGTATTTAGATGCCGCTTTAAACCGTTTCATCGTTTCTTTGAAAGAATTCACTTGAACTGTTTGCTCAGGAAAATCATTTTTTAATGTGAATAAAAACAACCATGCTATAAAACATAATATAGATGAAATTATAAATGGCAATGCTTCATTAACCTCAACAAGCGGTGTCATCAAAGGTCCGACAGCAAAGCCTAAACCAAAAAACAATCCATATAAAGAGATGTTACGCCCTCTTTTATGATCAGGTGAAAAGCTGGTAATCCATGTCTGAGTTCCAAAATGCAAGGCATGATCGCCTATTCCAACCAATAATCGCAGAACAAACCAAAACCAAAACGTTTTCCAGAATGGGAAAAGCAGCAGTGACACGACAACGAGCAAGCCTCCCAGAATGATTACCGGTTTATAGCCATATTTACGCAGTGGATATTCCATAAACGGAGAAATCAGCAGAATTCCAATATAAAGTCCAGTTGCGTTTAAGCCATTTAAACTTGAAGAAACTCCGTCCGCTTCAAAAATAACCGCAATTAAAGGCAGCAGCATCCCCTGACTGAACCCTGAAATCGCCACAATGCTTACTAAGATCCAAAAGCGCATATTTTCTCTATTTTTCATTACCCATACCTCAGTTTGTAAAAATTTAGTCTCCCTAAAAGATGGTATATGGAATTCAGAAGATTGGCAAGGAAAAGATGTCCAATGGTCAAGGGAGAACGAGCTTAGAAAGCGAGATGTGTAAAGAAGAGTAGGAAAGATTGAAAAAATTTTTGAATTGATCGAGAAACTGTCCTTAATTAACAGAAAGAAAAAGGGAAATGATCGAAACAAACACAAACTGAATCCTTCAAAAAGGTTTTTTCGTGAATTAAAGCGGAGGACAGTTCAAAAAAATTTGGTTATACATCCACTTTTTGCACAGAATAACTTTTAGAAATGGAAGATAGATTCCTCTCTACACCAAGCTGCATAAAGGGAGTTGACCGGGATGAATAAAATATTTTTAGTGCTTGTTTTTGCGGGTGTTCCGCTTTCAGTCATTGGAACATTATTGCATTGGTCTAATATTATCCTGTTTGTGATTTATTGCTTAACGATTATAGCGCTGGCGGGTTTTATGGGAAGAGCAACGGAGAGTTTGGCGATTGTAGCAGGCCCAAGAATCGGCGGGCTGCTGAACGCAACATTTGGCAATGCGGTTGAATTGATTATCTCTGTATTTGCTCTAAAAGAAGGGCTTGTTGGGGTTGTTCTTGCCTCTTTAACAGGCTCTGTCATAGGCAATCTGCTGCTCGTGGCTGGTTTATCCTTTTTTGTGGGAGGATTAAAGTTTAAGCGGCAGACTTATAATGTTTTTGATGCAAGACATAACTCGGGTCTGCTAATGTTTGGTGTCATCGTGGCATTTGTGATTCCGGAAGTTTTCTCCATGACAATGGATGAAACGAAAACCATTAGTTTTAGCATCGGAATTTCAATTATATTAATTGTTCTTTATCTGGCGGCTCTATTTTTTAAACTTGTAACACATCGAGGTGTTTATCAAACAACTAATGAGAATGAGCAGCATGCTCATGAAGAACCAGAATGGGGAAAAGGAAAGGCTATTACTGTATTAGCCATCAGCACGGTTGCTGTTGCTTATGTTTCAGAGAATCTTGTTCACACATTTGAAACTGTTGGTGAAGTGTTTGGCTGGACTGAGCTCTTTATTGGGGTGGTCATTGTTGCAATCGTCGGAAATGCTGCCGAGCATGCATCGGCCATCATTATGGCTTATAAAAATAAAATGGACATTGCAGTCGAAATTGCGGTGGGATCAACCTTGCAGGTGGCTATGTTTGTTGCACCAGTTCTTGTGTTAATTTCATTATTTTTTGCGGAACCAATGTCGCTTGTTTTCACATTGCCAGAATTAATTTCTATGGTGACAGCGGTTCTCTTAATGATTGTGATCTCAAATGATGGCGAATCCAATTGGTTTGAAGGTGCGACGTTATTAGCCGCCTATTTGATTATGGGGATAGGATTCTATTTATTATAAAAGATGAAAACAGCTCTCAGGGGAAAGAGCCGTTTTCATCTTTACGGAAAGCAGTAGCTTTCTTCACTATAGGGTAGTCTTATAAGTATTTTTAAATCATGATTGTTTAGGTAAGCTTTATCTCTTCGCTAATCGGCATGCATCACCATCTTCCTGTTTAGGATGATTTCTCTTCCTGCTTGCAAGTCAATTATGCTCTAGCCTCCTTTATAAGCGAATGGGATTTAGCTGCCCTCCTTTGTTGTATTAATGGTATTATGACATATATTTTGATATTTGTAAATATTCTGATTTTTAAAATGGTGTTACATTTTTATTTCTTATGGATGGATAGAATGGCCTCAGGACGAAAAAACTAACAGTAAATCATAATGGCTAAATATGAAAGGAGTTCTTCAGCATGAAAAAAAGAATGCTACCCATTGTATCTGCTCTATTAATCATATTGTCCTTACAGACATCTGTTATGGCTGAAAAAACAGAAGAAAAAGCTGAAAAAGCAGAAGAAAAAATAGAAAAGGAAGAAACAAAAGCCATCAATATTCCAAGCTCGGTTCTTAATATTACAAAGGAAAATACGTATCCGAATCCAGATCAGGATATGCCCACTCTTCAGCCTAGCGAGCTTACACAGCAGCTGATCGATTCTACAAAGGTGAAAATTGAGAATCCGGATTTAATCCGGATGTTAAATGAAACAACAGTCAATAGCACGCCTTTTGCGTTTGGCTATAAAGCTATTGTGTATTTAGGGCAATGGCCGCTGAATTATGAATCAACAGAAACTGCGCCAAACTGGGAATATCAAAAAATTAATACGAACTATTTTGATAACCGCGGAGGAAAAGCTCCTTATCAGATTCACTATGTTCAAGAAGCTCAGAAAGTGGTAAAAGGCGGATTAACCGCTAAAATTCCCAATTCAGAAGATGTTAAGAAAATGATGCTCTTAAAGGCAACCGAGAAAACAGGATTGTCTCTAGCATTTGAAACGATCATTGGAGGCGGAACGAAAAAGGATAATGTGTATAATATCCCTCCTAAACGCCTTGGCTATTTATATGGCTATGCTCCTGCCATCAATGAAAAAGGAAAAGTGACATATGGCGAAGTTTTTCTAATGCTGAAAGGAAGCAAAAAGGTCATTGTCGTGAAAAATGTAACTTCGCAGGGAATTGGCGCATGGATCCCTGTACAGGATCATATGTCCTTTGGGTTTATGGTATCTGAAAGACCTCGCTAAACAAAAAAACGCCCTAGGGCGTTTTTTTATCATAATTTTTCGGCTGAAGAGAAGGAAAGGTTCGCTTTCCGGTTTTGAAAATCAACACCTGGGTAGTATTTATCCTTTACAAGTACGTTTGGACCAAGACATTTTACTTGCGGGCAATGGCAGCTTAATGATTTTGCAAGATTGGTTTGGCTCCACTTTTTAAACACATCCGGCAGGGAATCTGTCTGCACATTTCCAAGCGGAGGTGTATCGCCAAAGTCAGTTACAATGACTTCGCCAGTGAAAATATTGACGTTTAAACGGGAGCGGCCATCCGGATCATTGCGGACAGTTACCTTGTCAGTGTCGTTTAAGTGCTGCAATAAAGCAAGATCTTCAGCGTTTGTCTGGCAGGCATAAAACGGGAGTGTACCAAAAAGCATCCATACAGATGGATTTCGTATGTCTAACAAATGATGAATAGCAGAGCGAATTTCATTCAAAGAAAGAACTTCCAATGATGAAGCGAAATCGGATGGGTACATAGGATGCACCTCGTGCCGCTGACATTTCATTTCTTCCGTAATCTGCTTATGAATATTCTCTAAGTGAGGCAGTGTTCTTTTGTTAAGCATTGTTTCTGCAGATACCATCACACCAGCTTTGACAAGCTCAGCGCTATTATCGATCATGCGTTTAAACAATGCCTGGCGCTGGCTGATGGTAGGTTTTCGTTCCATCATGGCAAAGCCGCCTTCAATAAAATCCTCTTCAGTTCCCCAGTTGTGCGAAATATGAAGCACATCCAAGTAAGGCAAAATCGCATCATATTTACTAAGCTCGATTGTTAAGTTCGAGTTGATCTGTGTGCGCACTCCGCGTTCTCTTGCATAACGAAGCAATGGCACTACATAATTTTCCACTGATTTTTTTGAAAGCATCGGCTCGCCGCCGGTAATCGAAAGAGAGCGCAGATGTGGTATTTCCTCTAGGCGATTCAAGAATAATTCAATCGGCAGCGCGCTAGGATCCTTCGGCTGCAATGTATAGCCGACCGCACAATGCTCACATCTCATATTGCATAGCACTGTAGTTGTAAATTCTACGTTTGATAGCGTCATTCCGCCAAATTCTTCTATATCCATATAAGCTTCCCAAGGATCAAAATTCGGTGTAATCGGGGCTAATGGCAAAGTCATTACGTTAACTCCTTTAAAAAAAATAATACTCCCTAAATGCGGGGAGAAATCTCTAGTCATTATTAATCGAACACAGCGTTCTGTCAACTAGGCGTTTAATTCCCCTTTTATATGGGAAAAGACAAGCATCATATATTTTTGAGGAGGATCAACAATGGGTAATCAAACTTATTCAGACCAAGAACAGAACAGCAAATTATTAAAAGGCATTCTAATCGGTGGCATGATTGGCGGAGCATTGGCATTGCTTGATTCAACAACTAGAACTAAGGTGAAGAATACAGCGATGGGCATTAAAGAAACATCCAGCAAAATGATTACAGAAGTGAAGGAAAACCCTGGCGAGGTAAAAGATCAAATGGTCAGCCAATTTAAAAATGCATCTAACACATTAAAAGAAGCGATCAGTGATGCACAAAAGCTATATCAGCGTGTGAATGAAGATATCTTCAGCAACATGGATGTGGTTAAAGAGGTTTCCAACGATGCATTAGAAGTTGCAAAGGATGCTAAAGGTGATATTAAGGATATCGGTTCAAAAGTAAAACAAGCCGGTTCAGAGGTAATGGATCAGCCCGTTTCCACAGGCGGCACTCAAGAAAAATCTGAATTCTATGGCAGCCAGGCAGGTACAGCGTTTCCAGTAAACAATGAGGATCTCACAACAGATCCACAAGAAAATAAGTATTCAAAATAAACGTATGATTATGTAGTTCGCTTCATGCAAACCTCTGCTCCGGCAGAGGTTTTTATGATCAAAGAAGTGTGAAGGGAGACCCCAAAGATGAGCAGAAGAGCAAAGTCATTAACGAGAGAAATGCAGAAAACCTCCCATGAAAGGGAGACAGATACCGGCACAAAAGGAATGGTTGTGACAGCGCATCCAATCGCTAGCGATATTGGCAGAGACGTGTTGGCAAAAGGCGGAAATGCGGTGGACGCTGCTGTGGCGATTCAGTTTGCATTGAATGTCGTTGAACCGATGATGACAGGAATCGGCGGCAGCGGCTTCTTTATGGTCTATCAAAAGAAAGAGGATACAGTGCAAATTTTTAACGGCCATTCAAGAGCTCCAAAAGCAGCTTATGCGAACATGTTTTTAGATGAAAATGAAGAGGTTATTCCATTTAAAGAAAGGTCAACACATGCATCAGCAGTTGGCATTCCCGGCATCCTCAGTGCACTTGATGCTGCCTTAAAAAAATATGGATCGATGCCTCTTGCTGATTTAATTCAGCCATCTATTGATGTGGCTGAAGAAGGGGTGGAAGTCAATTGGGTGTTAAGCAATGCGCTTGAACAGCATGGCCACCGTTTAGGTGAACATGCAAAATCATTCTTCTTCCCTGAAGGAGTTGCCCTCGGTGAAGGTGATCTTCTTGTCAAAGAGAAGCTGGCAAACACTTTTCGCCTGCTCCAGGAAAAAGGCATCAAAGCCTTTTATGAAGGGGAGATTGCTGAAACGATTGTAGCTGAGCTGAAAGAGCAAGGCGGATTAATGGAGCTTGAGGATTTAAAGGAATATTCCGCTGCAGTAGATGAGCCTGTCTGGGGCGAATACAGAGGCCATAAAATTGCCAGTGCAGCACCGCCAACAGCAGGAGGCGTCACTATGCTGCAGATTTTGAAGTTTCTCGATACGTTTGATTTATCCAAATATGACATCAAATCAAAAGAAAAATATTATTTATTTTTAGAAGCCATGCGTCTGGCTTTTGCCGATAAAGTAGCTTTTTCAGGTGATCCAGAATTCGCTGAACTTCCGACAGAAGGTTTGCTGGATGATCAATATATAAAAGAACGACTGCAATATATCAATTTTAAAAGAAGGAACGATGCCATCGATTTCGGAAATCCTTGGAAGCTTGAAGATGATCAGAAGCCTCCTGTGAAACAGCCGGATGATATGGAAAAAAGCGAAACCACTCATTTTACCGTTGTCGACCAGTGGGGCAATATCGCAAGCTGTACTTCAACGGTCGAGCATCCATTTGGATCAGGAATCATGGTCAGCGATTATGGTTTTATACTAAATAACGAGCTGACTGACTTTGATGCTAATCCAGGCGGTACTAACGAACCTGGACCAGGGAAGCGTCCTGTCAGCTGTAAATGCCCAACCATTCTATTTAAGGATGGTAAACCTGTCTTGACCCTAGGTTCACCAGGTGGTCCAACCATCATTGCGTCTGTGTTCCAAACGATTGTTCATTATCTTGATTTTGGTGTGAGTATTAAAGATGCCATTGACGAGCCGCGGATTTTTGTCACCACCGGCCCATTAGTCGAATGGGAAGGAGAGATGGATCAGAATGCCAAAGGTGAGCTTGAGGCAATGGGCTTTGATTTTGGAGACGAGCCAAGCTCAATAGGCAATGTCCAGGCTATTGTGATTGATGGTGAAAATGGTCTTTTACATGGAGCCGCAGATTTCAGCCGGGAAGGAAAAGCAGCCGGCTTAAACGATTAATTGGCGGGCATAATAAAGGGGATATCCATTTGCGTCACAGCTTCTTTTCCTGTACGATTGTTCTGAGATGAAAGGAGAGAGCCCATGGGTAGCCAGATTCAAGACAAAAATTCACAAGTAGTATTTCTGAAACAGCGCCTTAATATGTTCTTAGACGTATTAGATGCCATCGAGCCTGAAAATACAGAACTAGAAGATATTGACCGCTTAATTGATATGATTGACGATTTAGAATCCAAATGCCGTGAATTTAAGCATCGCGATATGTAATGGAGAAGGGCTGACCGTGTTTCGTGCGCGGGCGGCCCTTTTTGGCTGTTTTGTTGCTGCTGGAAGTTTGTTTTAGTTTCGGCGTTTGGCGGATAAATGGCCGTTTTTGGCGGATAAATTGAAATAACGGCGGATAAAAATTTTTTACGGCGGATATATCATTTTAATGGCGGATATTTTGTATGGACGGCGGATATCTTGGTTTGAACGTGCCAATCCTTTTTAAAATTAGAGCTTTTATGGTGATAAATTGCCCTTTAAGAGGACAGGATGCCTCCTTGGACCACATTTTATGAAAAACCTTTCTAATTTCCTCGTTTCTTATAAAATACTGGCGCCTCTTCAATGTTTTTCAGCCAAACATACTCTTCTCCGTTTACTCCATCCCTTACCCACACATCACCAGGACGGTACACATCACTACTCCGCTTCCAAGTAAGCATATCTCCAACCACCTGCGGATCCAGGTCAAGTTCCCCCTTCATAGGAAAAGAAATTTGCTTTTGGATGCTTGAATGAATATCAATCACATATAAAGCAGTGTACATAGTCGGCACCGGTCCTTCGTTCCACTCCAGATTTTCTTTCGCCCGTGCCACAATTACCTCATTTTGAGAGAACCATTCTAAATCCAAATCAACAAACCCTTCTGGTGTATAAACTTTTTCACTCTTAATAGCAGGCATGTCGGCTATGGCTGTTTTTTTATCCTTTACAAAAAATCGTCCTTCGCCAGATATATAGGCTAATTGATTGGATGCTGGGGCCCATTTAATCCAATTTTTATCCCGTAACATATTACCGATCTTTTGAAATTGTTTCCCTTTACTTGAAAGAACGCATAACGCATTGCTGTCCATAGCAGAAGAAGCATTTGGAATAGCGAGCATACTAACCCAGTTACCATCTGAACTCCATTTAAAATAGTCGATATATATGGCAAAAAAATCTTTCTCATTCTTAATGGTGTGAAATGAATGAATCTTATCTTTGGAGAGATTTGCATCTGCTTCGACTTTATATAACCGGATGGGTCCCCAGCCAGTGGGAAGCAAAGCTGCCTCAGTTGAAACAATTAATTCTTTTCCATTTGGAAACCAATCGAATTTAGTCACACCTAATGAGACATTATTAAAACCACTTGGACGGCCATTTCGCACCTTAGTAATATTCAATACACCGCCATCCAAATAAGCCAGCTGATTTCGTACAGGTGACCATTTAAAGCTAAAAGTATTAACATGAGGATAATGCTGAAAACTCTCTTTTTTCTCCATATCATAAATAAAAAGCTCTGACTTCTCGCCGCTCTCATCTCCATCTGTATAAGCAATAAAGCGGCCATCATAAGACCATTTTGGGGAACGAACATAAGCATCCTTGGTCAGCTGCACTTCTTTTTCTCCCTGCTTAATCCATAACTGATGATCCCGAATAAATGCAGCTGTAAGCGGGCTCTCCGCACTAGCAATTCCCACCTGAGTGCATAAGAAAATCATTAAGAATAATAACACCCTAATTTTCATAAACAACCCTCCTTACCCAATAAGATGTCCTAAACTATCCAGGCAATGTAGTCAAAATGGCAGATATTCGTAAGCGTATTCAATCCCTTGCACACATAGGAGAACAGGGTATAATAAAAGAGAAAATATTTAGAATTGTAATGGGCAAAACAGGGGAGAAGAGAGAGGGGAAGGCAATAATGAATCTTGAAAAATTACAGCAAAGCATGTATGACTTAGTGGTCGAAACGTCAACAAAGCTGCCAAACGATGTTCGCCGTGCGATTCGAGCTGGAAAAGAAAGAGAAAGCGCTGGAACAAGATCTGCAATGAGCCTGGACACGATCACAAACAATATCAAAATGGCGGACGATAATATCTCGCCAATCTGCCAGGATACCGGACTTCCAACCTTTAAAATCAAAACACCAGTTGGCGTCAATCAGCTTGTGATTAAAGAAGCAATTACGAACGCTGTTGCACTGGCAACGAAAAACGGCAAGCTGCGTCCAAACTCTGTTGATTCCTTAACAGGTGAAAATAGCGGGGACAACCTTGGCGGAGGGACACCTGTTATTAAATTTGAACAATGGGAAAAAGACTATATTGATGCCCGCCTTATTTTAAAAGGAGGCGGCTGTGAAAATAAAAATATCCAGTACAGCCTTCCATGTGAGCTGGACGGCCTGGGCCGTGCTGGCCGTGATTTAGACGGCATCCGCAAATGCATCATGCACTCTGTGTACCAAGCACAAGGACAAGGGTGCAGCGCTGGCTTTATTGGTGTTGGCATCGGTGGAGACCGTTCATCTGGATATGATCTAGCAAAAGAACAGCTTTTTCGTTCTGTTGAAGATGTCAATCAAAACGAAGATCTGCGCAAGCTTGAGGAGTATGTACTTGAAAATGCCAACAAGCTTGGCATCGGCACAATGGGCTTTGGAGGAGAAATCACGCTGCTAGGCTGTAAAGTCGGCGTCATGAACCGTATTCCTGCCAGCTTCTTCGTGTCTGTTGCTTATAACTGCTGGGCATTCCGCCGTCTCGGAATCACAATTGATGCAGCAACTGGCGAAATCCAAGATTGGATGTATCAGGACGGAGAACAGATTGATTTTGGAAAAACGGATGCAGAGCAGGAAGTAGCTGCGACTTCAGAGGATAATGCGGTGATTGAACTGCAGGCACCGATTACTGAAGAGAAAATCCGCAGCTTAAAGGTCGGAGATGTCGTCAAAATTAACGGCATGATGTATACCGGCCGCGATGCGATTCACCATCATTTAATGGAGCATGACGCACCGGTTGATCTTAACGGACAAATCATCTACCACTGCGGACCTGTTATGATGAAAGATGAAGAAGGCAAATGGCATGTTAAGGCTGCCGGACCAACAACAAGCATCCGTGAAGAACCTTACCAAGGCGATATCATGAAAAAATTCGGCATCCGCGCTGTCATCGGAAAAGGCGGAATGGGACCAAAAACACTTGCGGCGCTTGAAGAACATGGCGGAGTTTACTTAAATGCAATCGGCGGTGCTGCACAATACTATGCAGACTGTATCAAGTCGGTCGAAGGCGTTGACATCATGAACTTTGGAATTCCAGAAGCGATGTGGCACCTAAAAGTAGAAGGCTTCACAGCCGTTGTCACAATGGACTCTCACGGCAACAGCCTTCATAAAGATGTAGACAAGTCATCCCTTGAAAAACTGGCACAGTTTAAAGAACCTGTTTTTAAATAAAGTTGTGATCCCCTGCAGGCATTGGTTTGCGGGGGATTTTTAAGTGTGAGTGGGGGAGAATAAATTAAACGATGATGTCGTGAATAGCAGAGAAATACACCACTGTAATCCAGATTGTCGTGGAAAGCCAAGAAACCCCCCCCTATAATACATAAAAAGGTAAATGGTGTCGTGAAAAGCAGAGAAACACCTCTCTATAATCCAAAAAGAGGTAAACAGTGTCGCGAAAAGCAGAGAAACACCCTTCTATAATCCAGAAAAAGGTAAACAGTGTCGCGAAAAGCAGAGAAACACCCCTCGATAATCCAGAAAAAGGTAACTAGTGTCGCGAAAAGCAGAGAAACACCCCTTTATAATCCAGAAAAAGGTAAACAATGTCGCGAAAAGCCAAGAACCCACCTCTATAATCTATATAAACTCCCTATTACAGCTAAATCCCATCACAAAGTCACAAATGCACTTAACTACTCTCTTCAACAATTACTCAAAAGCCAACCCAAAATCTACCACCCACATAAGGATACAATTGTCATTAATGTTTCCAGCATTTAAACAGAAACTAAGAAAAAATCCTGGAGGAGACAAAGATGTTAAAAAGGAGTATCATTTTCACCTTCATTCTACTATTGGGTGCAACTACAGCCAGCGCACAAACATCAAATAAAGCGATCCATTGGGGCTTCAAAAAAGCTTCAAACGAAGTGCCGGCAGAAGCGGGTAAACCGCTTGATGATCTTTTAGAGAAATACGATGCTTTTTATAAGGGTGACACAACGAAAAAGGATATATACTTAACCTTTGATAACGGGTATGAAAATGGCTATACAGCACAAGTTCTTGATGTGCTGAAAAAAGAAAAAGTGCCCGGAGCGTTTTTTATTACAGGACACTACTTAAACACGGCTCCAGATCTGGTAAAAAGAATGGCTGCTGAAGGCCATACGATTGGGAACCATTCTTGGCATCATCCTGATATGACAACTGTCGATCAAGAGCGCTTTACCCGCGAATTAGAAAAAGTCAGAGCAGAAACCGAAAGGCTTACCGGAATTAAAACAATGAACTACTTACGTCCGCCACGAGGCATTTTAAGCGAAAGAACACTAGACCTGGCCAAAAAACAGGGCTACACACATGTTTTATGGTCATTAGCTTTTATTGACTGGAAGACGGATCAGCAAAAAGGTGCGCAATACGCGTACGACAATATCATGAAACAAATCCATCCAGGCTGTATTCTCCTGCTCCATACCGTTTCAAAGGACAATGCCGAAGCACTGGAAAAAGCGATTCAAGATTTAAAGAAACGCGGCTATACATTTAAAAGTATTGACGATTTAATGTGGTCGCGAGAAATCAACAACCCAATGCTATACTGAATAATAAAAGATCGAATCCAGCTCTGCTTCTGACTGGATTCGATCTTTTTGTTATAATGCAGGTAAAAGAACAAGGACGGGGAAATATGGATATACTGACAGTAGAAGGACCATATAATTTCGATTTAGTTCTAAGCAGATTAGCGCTTGATCCGCTGCATGTTGTTGATATGGAAAAAAGATTTGTAAAAGTCCCTCTTTTAATCGACAAAACACCAGTTGTCGCAAAAGTCCAAGCGTTTGGAACAACAGATGAACCAAAATTCAAAATTTCAGGAATTGAAGAACCTTATCAAAAACAAGCCCAACAGCGAATTGCAGCTATTTTTCAATGGAATATTAAGCTTGCTCCAATCCATGATTTTTTCATCAAAACAGACTTGAAAGAGATTTTTACAGATCACCGTGGAACACCGCTGTTCCTAGAGTTCGATCCATACAGTTCACTTATGAAACTCATCATTCATCAGCAGGTTAACCTAAAATTCGCCTACACATTAACCGAAAGATTTGTACGCACATTTGGCTTTGAAAAAGATGGTGTGCCTTTTTATCCGCTCCCCGAAACGGTGGCCCAGCTTTCAATTGAAGAGCTGCGGGAACTCCAGTTTAGTGGAAGAAAAGCAGAGTATGTGATCGGTATTGGAAAGGCCGCAACCGAAGGATATTTACAATATGAAGAGTTAAAGAACATGTCTGATGAGGAAATTTATGATACACTAATCAAATTGCGGGGAGTTGGTCCGTGGACCGTTCAGAATTTCCTGATGTTTGGACTCGGCAGACCGAACCTTTTCCCCACGGCAGATATTGGCATACAAAATGCCCTCAAAAAATTATATGATTTACCAGTAAAGCCAACCCAGGAAGAAATGCAAATATACGCCCAGCATTGGGAGCCATACTTAAGCTATGCTTCACTCTATTTATGGAGAAGCATCGAATAAATTGGAGTGATATCAATGACTCAAAACCAAACAGCT
This sequence comes from Cytobacillus gottheilii, assembly GCF_018582665.1. Lineage (NCBI taxonomy): Bacteria > Bacillati > Bacillota > Bacilli > Caryophanales > Bacillaceae > Cytobacillus > Cytobacillus gottheilii. The sequence goes on from NZ_CP071709.1 coordinate 896,186, forward strand.
CAGTTAAAATTAGGACAAACCTTTCCGCTGACAATTAAACGACTTGGCATCAATGGAGAAGGAGTCGGCTACTTTAAAAAACAAGTTGTCTTCGTTCCAGGCGCTCTTCCAGGCGAAGAAGTTGTCGTTGAAGCGACAAAGGTACATCCGAAATTTTCAGAAGGTAAAATAAAAAAAGTACGCAAAAAGTCTCAGCATCGCGTTGTGCCGCCTTGTCCGGTCTATGACCAGTGTGGAGGATGCCAGCTGCAGCATCTGGAATACACCCAGCAGCTCAAGGAAAAACGCGATATCGTCATTCAATCATTAGAACGCCATTCAAGATTGAAGGTTGAAGATTTAAATATAAAACAAACCATTGGCATGGACAATCCATGGAGCTACCGGAATAAAAGCTCATTCCAAGTAGGAACACAAAACGGCAAAGTGCTTGCAGGACTATACGGACTGAACTCCCACAAACTCATCAACATCGAGCAATGTGCCGTTCAGCATCCGCAAACAAATGCTGCAGTCGAAACAGTCAAACAAGTGCTTCAGGATCTGCAAATCCCGATTTACCATGAAAAAACAAGAAAAGGAATCGTCCGCACAATTGTCGCCCGTGTCGGCATTCAAACAGGCGAACTGCAAATCGTCCTGATCACAGCTAAAAAAGAACTGCCCAAAAAGGCATTAATAATAGAAAAAATTAAAAGCAGACTGCCAGAAGTCAAATCCATCATTCAAAACATTAACGGCCAAAAAACGTCGCTAATCTTTGGGGAAGAAACGTTCAACCTCGACGGCAGTGATTTCATTCAAGAAACATTAGGCGATCTGCAATTTGAATTATCAGCAAGAACCTTCTTCCAGCTGAACCCTGAGCAAACCGTAAAGCTTTATGATGAAGTCAAAAAAGCGGCCGCACTAACGGGTAAAGAAAAAGTCGCTGATGCATATTGTGGTGTTGGAACAATCGGTTTATGGGTTGCTGACGGAGCGTCAGAAATCCGCGGGATGGATATCATTCCAGAATCCATTCAAGATGCGAAGAAAAATGCGAAACGTCATGGCATCAAGCATGCAAAATACGTTACCGGCAAAGCGGAAGAACTGCTTCCAAAATGGGTAAAAGAAGGCTGGAAACCAGATGTCATCATCGTAGATCCGCCAAGAACAGGACTGGACCGCGCGCTAATCCAGACCATTCTTACCGTGAAACCAAAGAAAGTGGTTTATGTTTCATGTAATCCATCTACACTTGCGAAGGATATTGATGTATTAAGCAAGAAGTATAAGATTGAAATGATTCAGCCGGTGGATATGTTTCCGCAGACTTCTCATGTTGAGGTAGTGACGGAGTTAAAATTAAAATAAAAATCAGGCAAGAGTCTAGTGGCTCTTGCCTTTATCTATTTCAGGAATGCTAACTCCAAATGCAAAATTTCTCAATTCAAGTATTAAAAATCCTCACTCAATCCACATTAAATGAAATAGTTAACGATACTCCTTTTTTAGATTTAAAGGACAAAGCCATACCCCCAATCATATAAGGCCACTTTATTGAACTAATTCTACAGCCCCAAACCTCATCTTCCGATTCTTCCGCTGAATTTACTCTAGTAGTTTTTATAATTTGTTTTTTTAAAAGTTAGATTAACAAAAATGATGTATATTCTCTTGTAAGATATGAAATAAGTGATATTCAATTAGTGCATTTTATGTATGAAAATTCATTTTAATAAGATGCTGTAAGCGTATGAGAGTTGATTAAAATTTTTATATTTATTCAAAATAGCTTATTGCATTCCACCTTTATATCCCATATAATCTAACTTTAAAGTGGTTTTATAAATTTAACCATTTTATATTTATACATAAATTATGTATATTTATTAATGAGGAGGAATATTTATGGAACACATGGGCTGGATATCAATACTTCCCCCAATTATTGCAATCATTCTTGCCATCATAACAAAGAACGTTGTAGTGTCTCTGTTTTCTGGTGCTTTTATTGGGGTACTCATTCTAGTCGGAGGGAATCCTCTTGAGGCAACGACAGTGACGATCGGAAACTACTTATTTACTCTTGCCGCGGATGGCTACAATGCAGCTATTATTGTTTTATTATTTTTTATTGGCGGATTTGTAGGACTTATGGAAAAGTCGGGCGGTGGAGCCGCTCTTGCAGCGAATACGATTAAATTTATTAATACGAAGGCAAAAGCACAGATTTCGGCTTGGTTCGGAGGAATTATCATCTTCTTCTCCGATTTGGGTACGCCACTTATTGTTGGACCAGTTTTTGAAAAGATCTTTGATAAGGCAAAGATTTCTAGAGAGAAGCTAGCGTGGATTATTGATTCAACGTCTTCACCAGTCGCTGTGTTAATTCCTTTTATTGGATGGGGCGTATACATTATGGGTCTTATTCAAAAGGAATATGAAGCATTAAATATTACGACATCTGAATTTACCACTCTCGTCCAGGTTATACCTTTTCAGTTTTATGCAATATTGGCAGTAGCACTTGTGCCGTTAATTGCTCTTACGAAGTTAGATTTTGGGCCAATGGCAAAAGCTGAGCGCAGAGTTCAAACTTCGGGAGAATTGTACTGGCCAACTTCTAAGCCATTAAGAAGAGCTGAGAATGCTGAAGAAGGAACGGAACACCGGCATGCGATATTAATTTGGCTGCCATTGTTAGTGTTATTTGTTACTCTATTCGCTTTACTGATTTCATATGGGTTCCCATTTGAGCCAGTGGCTGGAAATGATTTTAGGGTTGCTTTAACTACTGCCTATTTATTTGCTGCTATTACGATTATTATCTTAATGCTTGTATATAAGTTGAAGAAATTCAGTGACATTTTTAATATCTATACAACAGGGATGCAAAAGATGGTTTATGTTGCCGTTACGTTAATCCTGGCTTGGTCGCTTGGTCAGGTAATGAAGGAAATGGGTACGGCTAACTTTATTGTTGAAGCTATGAATGGAAATGTGCCTGCATTTATTATCCCAGCCGTTCTATTTTTAGTCGGTGTTTTAATGTCACTTGCATCAGGATCTTCATGGGGGACATATGCTATTATGCTTCCAATCGCTATCCCGATGGCTGTGGCACTTGACGCACATTTATTAGTTTGCATCGGTGCTGTTCTTTCAGGCGGAATCATGGGAGACCATAGTTCACCAATATCAGATACAACGATTTTATCGTCGACTGGAGCTGGTGCAGACCATATCGATCATGTGAAAACACAATTGCCTTATGCACTTCTTAATGCTTCAATTGCGTTTGTTGGCTATATTGTTGCTGGGATCACAGGTAGTGCATTTACTTTAGTATTAGTGTTTGCCTTACTCATTTTATCTATTTTTGTTTTATCTAAGATTCATAGAAAGAAGTATGAGCAATCTGAGGGAATTGGAATATAATTATTACGATTTATTTTAAAAAATTTTGCAGCAGATAGCAGAATAGTTTAAGGATCAATCATATGATTGGTCCTTTCAGATTGTAGACAAAAGGGGTTCGGAATGGTCTCATTCCGAACCCCTTTTGAAGTTTTTTTCTATTTTTATTCCTTTAGAGGACAGAATGCAGCTATCCTATCCTCAGATTTATACTGTTTTTGGGTCCTGCCACGTCCAGTTGGCTATTTTCTTTAAATTCATGGACGCGAAAGTAAGCATCGCTTGCATCGACAATTTTTTAAGTCCCCTTAACGTTGTCCAACGCATTCCATGCTTTTCTTTTGCATCAGCGAAAACACGTTCAATCGTTTCCTTTCGCTTTGCGTATATTGGTTTTACATCTTTGTGATGGCGAAGATGTTCCGCTTCCTCCACATATTCCTGCCAAATATGCCGGGTCACCACTTTTTGGTGATTCTTACTCTGTGTACATTGGTGCAATAATGAACAAGTGGCACAAGTCTGTTTCAATGATTTGTATTCACGGTAGCCTTCCTTGGTGGTAGTTGAATAGTTCAAAATTTTGCCCGCTGGGCAAATATAACAATCAAAATGTTCATCATAAACATATTCGTGCTTTCGGAAGAATCCATCCTTTGTACGTGGTCGTGTATAAGGGAGTGCAGGTGTTATTTCATGTTCAATTAAGTACTTCGTGATGGCAGGTGTTTTATAAGCTGCGTCTGCGGCAACGGCTTCAGGTTTTCCAACTCTATCAATCACTCGTTCAACTAAAGGCTCAAGGATTCCACTATCATGAATGTTTCCTGGTGTAACTATATTTCCTAAGATAAATCCGTTGCGATCAGAGGCGGCATGAAACGAATAAGCAAACTGTTTAGTGCGTTCGTCTTTGACGTAGTAGCCACTTTCTGGGTCTGTGGTACTTTCTTTGATCTCTTTTGTTTCCTCTTTTTCAAATTTATCAGGTGGAAATGGCTTCTTCCCATGATCTTCACGGTCATCGTTGATTTCTGTTTGAAGCTGTTCTTGATATGCGCGTGTTTCCTTACGCACAACTTTCTTCGCAAATTTATGTTTATTCGCGCTTGCTTTTACGTGTGTCGAGTCAATAAAAACATGTTCAGCGCTAATTAATTTCTTTTCCGTGGCCGTTTTTAAGATTCGATAGAAGATCTGTTCAAATAGATCAGTATCTTTAAAACGACGCTCATAGTTTTTACCGAAGGTAGAGAAGTGAGGAACTTTATCATAAAATCCATATCCTAAAAACCAGCGATAAGCCATGTTTGTTTTTAGTTCCTCAATGGTTTGGCGCATGGACCGAATACCGAAGGTATATTGAATAAAAGTAAGCTTTATTAAAATTACCGGGTCAATGCTTGGACGACCTACTTCTGAATATGTATCTTTTACTAAATCATAAATGAAGGAGAAGTCAATTGCAGCCTCCATTTTTCGTACTAAATGGTTTTCAGGTACCAGTTGATCTAACGCAACCATTTCAAGCTGATCACGTTGAATTGAATTATGTTTGGAAAGCATCTTCATCACCTCTAACCTTATTCTCCTTTTATTCTAAAACAAAAAAGACTGTAGGCAAACTCGATTTTCATCGAGTTTGTCTACAGTCTGTAAGGATCAATCATATGATTGGTCCTTTTTTGTGTGAGTAAAAGTTTATCAGTCCTAAACCATATTCATTTGACTAACGAAATAAAATAACTTATGATTATCACAATCAATCACTTAAAAGCATAAAAGCTTTAAAGTGATAAAGTATTTATAAAACTATTAACGTATATAATAGTAGAGTTCATATGATTGGCGGGGGAAAAGGTGAAAAAGAATCTAACTATGTGGAAATCGATTGTTCCTTTATTAGGATTAATCATAGCTGCGGCTTGTTCCATTTTTATATGGGATGCCGGAATGAATTTTCCATTAATCATTGGGGTGATTTTAGCTTCTGCTGTTGCGATTAGCTGCGGATGGAACTGGAGTCAGGTGCAGCAGATGATGGTGAATGGAGTAACAAGGGCTCTGCCAGCTGTGTTTATTTTATTGGTCATCGGCACAATTATTGGATCCTGGATTGCAAGTGGAGTGATTCCGACTATGATTTATTACGGAATTTCTTTAATAAATCCGACCTGGTTTGTTCCGGTTGTTGCTCTCATTACGGGGATTGTTTCTATTACTCTGGGAACTTCCTTTACATCGATCGCAACGGTTGGATTAGCATTTATGGCAATTGGTGAGGGGTTAGGATTTCCGCCGGCTCTAGTTGCAGGTGCCGTTATATCAGGTGCATATTTAGGGGATAAGCTTTCTCCTTTATCAGATACAACCAATGTTGCTGCGGCATTGGTTGATACAGATTTATTCAGTCATATTAAGCACATGCTTTGGGATACGATACCTGCATTTTTAATATCGCTTATTTTGTTTGGGGTATTGGGCAGTTTGGAGTTGGCGAACAGCACAAGCATGGGATCTGAAACCATCGATACAATCATGTCAGGTCTAGAGAATGCTTTTGTGATTCATCCATTATTATTGCTGCTGCCAATTATAACAATCGTTTTGATGCTAAAGCGTGTTCCGGCATTGCCGGCCTTAATGGGTGTCGGCTTATTAGGTGCAGTAATAGCTGTTGTGGTACAAGGAACTTCAGTAAGTTCAATCGTTCAATTTATGACGAGCGGTTTTAAAATAACAACAGGTATCGGAGAGATTGATTCATTATTAAATCGCGGCGGACTATCTTCCATGCTTGGAACTGTTGGGATGCTAATGATTGCTACTGCTCTCGGGGGTATTCTAGAAGAAACGGGAACATTTGAAGTTTTAACAGGTAAGATGATGAAGAAAGTAAAGAGTGCTGGAGCGCTGATCAGTTCTACACTGTTATCCACATTTATTGTTGCATTGGCAAGCGGTGCGCAGTTTTTAGCGATTATATTGCCCGCGAGAACTTTTGTTCAAAAGTATAAAGATATGAACATTGATACGAAAAATCTCTCGAGAACAGTAGAGTCAATGGGGACTGTCGGAATTAATCTTGTGCCTTGGAGTGTTCCTGCTGTATTTGCATCGGGCGTTTTAGGAGTTAGTGCGTGGGAGTTCATTCCATATGCGTTCTTTATTTATCTTGTTCCATTAGTTAACCTGCTTTTTGGTTTTACAGGATGGACAATTGCCAGAAAAGATTACACTAAAGAAGAAGAACTGGTGCATTCAGAAAGGGAAGTTGTCTAGTGAGTGAGGTACTTTTAAGTGTGGCTGGAACTGCACAAGATGGCGGTTTGCCACAAGCGAATTGTTTCTGTAAAAATTGTAAGAGGGCATTAAAAGACTCGAAGTTTAAAAGAACGGCTGCCTCCTTGGCTATTATTTTACCAGAGGAGAAAAAATGGCATCTGATTGAGGCTACTCCTGATCTGCGGGAACAAATGGCACGCTTGCAAATGAGATATGGGCTGGAATCACAGCTGATGAGCAGTATTTTTCTATCGCATGCCCATATTGGTCACTATCCAGGCTTAATGTTCCTAGGAAAAGAAGCGATTAATTCCCGCCAATTGCCAGTAATGGCAGGAGCGAAGATGAAAAAGCTGCTTGAAAATCATGCACCGTGGAGCCAGTTAACAACGCTTGAAAACATCACTGTTCAAGAACTAAAAGACAGACAGCCTGTTTGTGTCTCTTCAGAAGTCACGGTAACTCCAGTATTAGTTCCGCATCGGAATGAGTTTTCTGAGACATTTGCTTTTTGGATTAGTGGTCCCAATAAAAAAGTTTTGTTTATTCCTGATATTGATCGCTGGTATGAATGGGATCTTGATATTCGCGAAGCGGCTAAAGAGGCGGATATTTGTTTTCTTGATGGCACGTTTTATTCTAAAGAGGAAATAGCAAACATTGGTCGCGATTATCGGCAGATCCCCCATCCGCTCATAACAGAGACGATGGAGCTGCTCGAAGATTTAGCTGGGGAAACGGACATTTATTTTACACATCTTAACCATTCAAACCCCGTATTAAATGAAGATGGTTTGCTAAGAAAGCAAATCGAAGCAAAAGGATTTTTTATTGCGGACGAAGAGATGGAAATTAGGATTTAACAGCATGGAGATGTTCAATAATTTTCTGCAGCAAATATTGAAAAATTAGGGTATGTAACCACTGAATTTTAATATCACTACTAGTTAATCTAAGACCTGGAAGATTCCTTCCGGGTCTTTTCCATGAACACATACCTTGTTTTGTTTGGCTTTTCATTGTACTTTATATATTGATGCAAAAAAAATTAAGGTGTTCTATATATATTTTACTTTTATAGTCTTTATATTTTTTGAACGAAAGGATTTTTATGATGATAGATAATTTCTGGCGTGATCTACCACGTCCATTTTTTATACTGGCACCAATGGAGGATGTAACAGATGTGGTGTTCCGCCATGTCGTGAGTGAAGCAGCCAGACCAGATGTATTCTTTACGGAGTTTGCCAATACGGAGAGTTATTGCCACCCAGAGGGGAACGCAAGTGTGCGCGGGCGTTTGACTTTTACAGAGGACGAGCAGCCGATTGTCGCTCATATATGGGGAGATAAGCCTGAGTATTTTCGCCAGATGAGTATTGGGATGGCGAAACAAGGCTTCAAAGGGATTGATATTAATATGGGCTGTCCTGTGCCGAATGTGGCTGATAATGGGAAGGGCAGCGGTCTGATTTGCCGCCCTGAAGTTGCTGCAGAGATTATAGAAGCAGCAAAAGCAGGAGGATTGCCTGTAAGTGTGAAAACAAGACTTGGTTTTACGGAGGTTGATGAGTGGCGCGATTGGCTTACACACATATTGAAACAAGACATCGCGAATCTTTCCATCCACCTGCGTACAAGAGATGAAATGAGCAAAGTGCCTGCTCATTGGGAACTGATTCCCGAAATTAAGAAACTTCGTGACGAAATCGCTCCAGACACACTTTTAACAATCAATGGAGATATCCTTGACAGACAAATGGGCATGGAACTTGTTGAGCAATATGGTGTCGATGGAGTGATGATCGGACGCGGTATTTTCAGCAATCCTTTTGCTTTTGAAAAAGAGAAAAGAGAGCATAGCAGCAAGGAATTGCTTGATCTGTTAAGACTGCATCTGGATCTTCATGATAAACATTCGGCAGAAGAACAGCGTCCATACAAGCCTCTTCCTCGCTTTTTTAAGATATATGTAAAAGGATTCAGAGGGGCAAGTGAACTGAGGAATCAGCTGATGAGTACGAAGTCAACGGATGAAGTGCGTGCTTTGTTGGATGAGTTTGAGGCGAAGAATGCTGACGAGAGTGGAGATAAATAGTATATAACAAGATATAAATAAGCTGCTTCCTGTTAATAAAGTTCATAATATAAATTTTATAAAAGGGCTAGCTCTCTTAAAAAAAGCTAGCCCTTAAATTACTTATTAACCCTTTGGTGGGAAATTATCATTTCCATAGCTATTCTTTTCGCGAATTCTACCAGCTGAATTGTGGATAAGTAGTTCTGATTTATTATTTTTTGCGATGCCTTTAGCAATCGAAATTGCTTCGGCTTGTGTGGATGTAATTCTAGTAGCCTTTAAGTTTCCTGCTCCTTTTACTTGCCATCCACCATTTTTATGTGGAGTTACATGTTGGTTTTTACCCATTATACATCTTACCTTTCAAATTTATTGAGAATATAAATTCTTTTATTTGATTAGGAAGTGCGTTATTATAACAGTACGTATAATACTTTTTGGGCTCTTATTTGTTCGGCAAAACAAATAAGAGCTTTTTATTTTAGCTTTCTTTGAAGCTCTTTTTCTAATTTTTTTACTTCTGATTTAACTTCTCGTTCAATTTTCCTCTGCGCTTGTCTTATCTGGCTTTGAATTCTAATCTTACTAACTCGACGCATTTTCTTTCCTCCTTTCTATCAGATTAATTGTTGGCCTCCCTTCTCTATTAAATTATATCTTCTAATCCCACTTTAATCAATATGTAGTTTATGTTTTTGTATAAAATACTACATATAGTGTTTTGGAGATTGTGTTTTTTGGATATATTTTGCATTTATTAACATTAAGTTAATAGGAAGTTATAAACTCTATATGTGATATATCAGATCAAATTAAACTAAATCCCCATAGTAATACCCAGGATAAATCCGCATATATATTAATGGGTTACCCCCTAAACTCCAAAAGCAGGTGAGAACATGGAGAAACCACCGGAAAACAATAGTAGAGAAGAGCAAAATAAGAAAAATGAACAGCTGGAGCAATATCTAATTAAAAATGCAGACAATCCGATTACAACAAATGAAGGTTTAAAGGTTGCCAATAATGAAAATACCTTAAAAGCGGGAGATCGCGGTCCGGTATTAATGGAGGATTTTCATTTTTTCCAAAAGCAAATGCATTTTGATACGGAACGAATTCCGGAGAGAGTCGTACATGCTCGAGGATTTGGTGTGCATGGTGAATTTGAAGCGTATAAATCGATGAAAAAGTATACTAGAGCTGGATTCCTGCAGGAGAAAGGGCTTAAGACGCCTGTATTTGTGCGGTTTTCTACTGTGCAGGGCGGCAAGGGGTCTATGGATACTGCGCGGGATATACGCGGGTTTGCTGTGAAATTTTATACAGATGAAGGAAATTATGATTTGCTGGGTCTGCAGTTTCCGATTTTTGTGATACATGATGCGTTTAAGTTTGTGGATTCACAGCATGCTCTGAAACCAGAACCGCATAATGATATGCCAACAGCTTCTGCCGCACATGATAACTTTTGGGATTTTGTCGCCAATAATCAGGAATCGGCTCATTTTGTGATGTGGGCGATGTCTGATCGGGCAGTCCCTAGAAGCTATCGAATGATGGAAGGGTTTGGGATTAATATTTTCCGTTTTGTGAATGAAGAGGGGAAGTCGCACTTTGTCCGCTTTCATTGGAAGCCTATGCTTGGTGTGCACTCGCTCCTTAATGAAGAGTCCCTGATTATTGGCGGAGTAGATCCGGATTATCATAGACGCGATCTGAGTGAAGCGATTGAGCGTGGTGCTTATCCTGTCTATGAACTTGGTGTGCAGATGATTGCTGAGGAAGATGAGTTTAAGTTTGATTTCGATGTAATTGATCCTACCAAGGTTTGGCCAGAGGAGATCATTCCTGTTGAAAAAATCGGGAAGATGACTTTGAATCGAAATGTTGATAATTTTTTCGCCGAAACAGAACAGGTTGCTTTTGATGTGACGAATCTAGTTCCTGGCATCAATTTTAGCAATGATCCTATTTTGCAGGGAAGAACCTTTACTTATAAAATAACCCAGCAGCACAGACTTGGCGGATCGAATTATCCTGATCTGCCAATCAATAAATCGATCTGTCCGTTTCATAACAATCAGCGAGACAGCTTTAACAGATATCGTATTGATGTCGATCAAGTAAACTATTTTAGAAACTCTATTGCCAATAACACGCCTGGGCCAACTCCGCCAGAGGAAGGCGGGTTTGTTCATTATCCGGAACAGGTTGAAGGGAAAAAGGTCAAAGCGAGCAGTGAGACTTTCAAGGATTTCTTCTCTCATGCGCGACTATTCTGGAATAGCATGTCAAGCGTTGAAAAGCAGCATATCATCGAGGCATTCAGTTTTGAGCTTGCGAAAGTGAAGAATGAGTCTGTTCGCCAGCAGGTTGTTGATATGTATGTGAACGTCGATAAGGAAATGGCGACAAAGATTGCCGAAAATATTGGCGCAAATCCTCCAGAAGGAGAGAATGTTCCGGTTACCTTGGCTTCGCCTGCACTTAGCCAGGAGAATACACCGCATTATCCTTATACATTAAAAGTGGGTGTCATCATTGCCAATGGCTTTGACGGGGAAGAAGTAAAAAATACGCTTGAAACACTTAATCAAAATGGAGTTTTTGTTGTTTTGATTAGTGAGAAGCTTGGCACTGTTACAGGAGCTGAAGGTACAGTTCTGAAGGTGGATCAAATCTTTGTTTCTACTCATCATACGCTATATGACTCTCTGTATATAGTTGGCGGGGAAAGTGATAATCAAACATCCTTTGATATTAATACTCTAGATTTTATAAACGGAATATACAAATATTATAAGCCAATTGGTGTGGCGACAACGGGACAGTCCTATATTCAGCCTTCTGAATACAATAATTTAGATGGTGTCGTGTTTGCTGCCGAAAATCAAGATTTTGATGAGGAGTTTGTTTCGGCGATTACAGTTAGGCGTTTTTGGGATCGAAAGTAGGATCATTAATTTAATTTTGCAATATCCCATTTCAATAAAGAGATGGGATTATTTTTATTTGGGAAAATTTTCTCTCTAGTAATTTCACCAATAATTGAATATATTTATTTTAAATGACGTGAACGAAATATTTAGTTGTTCCTCATTTGAAAAAAGGCAAATCTACTGAAAAGTAGAGACGCAAAGTCACAGATCTACGGTAGAGATACTAAGATGGCTGGGCTGCCAAATGAAGAATGGAGAAACAACTCAGTTTCATAGAGTTAATTCAAGATTCTTCCTTTACAAAATGGTGTGGAGGGATTTTTTTATGTCGAAAAATTTATTCTCAGTCAGAAATGTTCTTGCAGCGGGTGCTTTTGCTTCCGTTCTTGTTTTAGGAACGGGGCAGGCATTTGCGGAAGAAAATCAGCAGCCTGCAGAGGAAACAGTACAGCAGGATCAAACAGTCGAAACAGAAACAGTACCAACTTCAGATGAAACAACTTCAGAGGATGAAACAACTTCAGAGGATGAAACCATTAAAGATGAAACAACAGAAACTGAAAGCACAAACGAAGTAACAGAGGGCGATCCTTTGGAAGAAACACAAGCAGAAGAAACATCTGAAGAAGAAGAGCCATCTCTTTTGCCTGGTGACTTTTTCTACTTCACTAAAAAGCTAATGGAAAATGTTCAGCTGGCATTAACTTTTGATGAAGTAAAAGAGTCTGAACTGCTGGTAGAATTTGCAGAAGAGCGTATTAAAGAAGTGGAAGCATTACTTGCTGCAGGGGAAGAGGACTTGGCAAATGAGGTTCTTGAACAAGCGATTAAACAACAAGAATTAGCACTGGAAAAATACGAACAATATGCTGAAGAAACAGATGCTGCAGATGGGGAAACAGCAGAAACTCCAGAGGAAGAATCAGCAGAGTCAGGAGAAGGTGAACTGGCAGAGGAACAAGAAGTAGAAGTGGATCCAGTTCGTGCCGCTATTGAAGAAAAGTTTGCTGCCAACCTGCTAGCTTTACAATCTGTTTTAAACAAAGTTGAAAATCCAACAGCAAAAGAAGCTTTAGAGAAGAATATTGTAAAAGCTCAAGAGCACTTTGAGAAAAAGGTTAATAAAAAATTAGCGAAGCTAGAAGAAAAAGAACAAAAGGCGGATAAGAAGCGAACGAAGCTTGAGGATCAGTTAGCATCAGGTGAAATAGATGAAGAAACATACAACGAAGAGCTTGCTGAAATAAATGAAGAGTTAACAGAAGAAAAAGCTGAGACTGTGGAAGAAATCAATGAAGAGGCAGAAGAAGCAGTGAAAAAAATTAATGAAGCTGCAGTCGTAGAAACTGAAGATAAAGATCAGAACAAAGAAGACAAATCTGATTCTAAAGCGAGTAAAAAGTCTGAAGAGAAAAAGCCCGAGGCTTTAAAGAAAGAAGAAGAAGCAAAGAAAAAGGCTGAGGAAAAACAGCGTCAAAAAGAAATAAAGGCTCAACAACAAGCACAAAAGCAAGCGGAAAAACAACGTGCGGAAGCTCAAAAACAAGCTGAAAAAGAACAGGAACAATTAAAGAAACAGGAACAGAAAGCGAAAGAAGAGGCTAAAAAGGCTGAGGAAAAGCAGCGTGAACAAGCCCAAAAGCAAGCTGAAAAAGAACAAGAGAAATTAAAGAAACAAGAAGAGAAAGCAAATAAAGAGAAGAAAGCTGAAGAAAAGGCTAACGAAAATAAGAAGGAATAGTAAACAAGGTGTTTCATGAATATGGAATTTACAAGGAGAAAGAGAACAGTATAGAACAGGAGCCGTTTGGTTCCTGTTTTTCTATATAAAAAATTTAATAATAGAACAGAAGGAAAATATGGTACTTTTATATTGAACATGCAAAGAATGGCTTAATAGAAAATGACGGGCAGCTAAACTTTATGTGATTCTCCCGCTTTGTAAAAAATTGGCCACATGTTGTTTGTGAAGAACATTTCCGATTTTGTCATGTAAACTTATAAATTTTCGATAGAGGTGTCATCAGTGTTCCAGATAAAAAAACAATCTGATACGGTAGTCATTGTGCTTCATGAAATCTATGGGATCAATCAGCATATCAAGGATGTTTGTCAATCGTTATCAGAACATGGACTTGATATCATATGTCCAAATTTTCTCGAACAAGAAGTTCCTTTTAAATATGATCAAGAAGAAATGGCTTATCAAAGTTTTATTAACAAAATCGATATGCAAGCTACTTTAAAAATCGTGAAGAATATAGCAGATGAAGTGAAGGGTCAATATAGAATAATATTTTTGCTTGGTTTTAGTATTGGAGCGACAATTGCCTGGTTATGCAGTACTGAAAAACACATAGATGGAATTGTTGGATATTATGGTTCACGGATAAGAAAGTATCCGGAAGTGTCTCCGGTATGCCCTTCCATGCTCTTTTTCCCGGAAAGAGAAACTTCGTTTAATGTAGATGAATTAATTGATATTTTGAATAAAAGAGATAACGTTAAGATCCATAAAATGAATGGCCTCCATGGATTTAGTGATCCGTATTCTCAAAAATACAATAAAGAATCAGCACAGAGAGCAGAAGGAGAAATGATTCGCTTCCTTAAGAAACAGGTTTAAGGAAAGCCTAGTTTCCAATTAACTTAGAAGTTAAGGAGTGTATTTATGCAAAAAAGCAGTTCTATTAAATATTCTGTACTAGTTTCTTTTGAAAAATCTATATAACAGTTTTTTCTTCAATTGTTAAATAGCCTCACAATATAAAAGGAGTGTTGAAAAGAAAACATTTCAACGGATAAATATAACTTTTATTGTGAATAACTGAACATGATACAGTTGTATAAATTTAATGAAACAGAGTAATTTTAAGAAAATAAAAGAATTTGGAATAAAAAGAGTTATTATCAAGGATGATTAACGCTTACATGAGTGAAAATCGACTTTGAGGATTTCAGTTTTCTCCTTTAGAATAGGGTTACGAACAAAAGGAGGCTATAAAATGAAAACATTATTTAAAATGTTATCAGATTATGGGAAGTTTAACTATGAGCAAATCAAGGAAAGCATTCCAGAGCCAAACGAAGAGTCACGTTATGTTGTTTACTACGGATCACTGATGGAACCATCAACAACTACAAAGACAAATAATATAAAGCATTATCCTAAATTTGAAAAGCCGATTACGCTGTAATCGGCTTTTTCTTTTGCAGTTTCGGTATGCTTGTGAAACAAGAAAATCCGGGGCGTCACTGTGACTGCTTAAAACTCAAACTCATCCGCCCAGCTATCAGTTTTCGGAAGTGTTCTTCATTGATTATTTTAATCGGCAGACCTTCTGCCTGGAGTGCAGCCGCCTTTTTTTCCTTCGAGCTCACACCAGCACTGCCAACCAGTGCTTTATCCTGTGTGCCGACAACAAGATAACTGGTTTGTTTTGTTACACCGCTTTTAAGCAATCCGCCATGATCCACAACCTGCTGCATGGCTTCCGCACGATCCATCCCAGCTAATTCACCTGTAAATACAATATGTTTTCCGTAAAGAGGATGCTGTTCATCAAACTCTGTTTTGCTTGTTGTAATAGAAGAAATCACTGGAGCACTGGCAAACCGTTTCTTTGCTGGTACCGCTGTTTTTTTACCGAAAGTAGTTTGGTGCTTTAATTCTGAAAAGGACTTTAACGAAACAGAACGATAGGTGCTTAAAAATGTTTCCAGTGATTTACGTCTTTTTGCTTTGACACAGTTGATGACAAGCTGTGCACATGTAATTGCATCTGATAAAGCATGATGATGCTGATCTAATTGGACGCCAAAACGTTCAGCTCGATCCTTGAGAGAGCCGCTGACTCTTTCACGGCCAAGTGCACATGAGCTGATGGGAATACTGCATGCATAAGTGAATTCAGGGATATCCAGTTTGTATGTGAGCAAGCAGTTTTTCAGCACACTCATATCAAACTGAGCATTATGAGCAATTATGAGATGCTCTCCTTGAAAATATTGCTGAATCTCCTTCCACACTTCATCAAATGTAGGTGCATTTCTAACATCATCTTCAGTAATTCCATGCACCCGCACCATCCCAGGATCCATGAACAATGTTGGAGGCTGAATAAGATAATATTTTTCGTCTATAATTGAGTTGTTTTGAACAAATGCCATTCCGATTGAACAGGCGCTGTCCAGACGGTTATTGGCAATTTCAAAGTCAATCGCAATAAAATCCATCGTTTTTCTCCCTTCATACAGAGATTGTTTATTCATAGTTTAATAGAAAAAGCAGGGAAAATCCAAGTGGAGGGTTTTACCTGTGAAACAAGAAAATTCGGGGCGTCACTGTGACCGTGTCCAAATTGTGAACCAAAAACCAATAAAATTAAATATTGTGAAGTTCTTCACACAATAAATTCTAGTTATCTTGTATAATAAACCTATAAACAATATACCTAAAGAAGAAACCTATCGCATGTATATGTGAAACATTGAGCAAACTTAGGAGGTTATAAAATGAAAAAACAATTAGTAATGATCGGGAACGGCATGGCGGGCGTAAGAGCAATCGAAGAAATTCTTAAATTAAATAAAGAAGAATTTGAAATGACGATCTTTGGAAAAGAGCCATATCCTAACTATAACCGCATCCAGTTATCACATGTGCTGCAGGGTGATACAACAGTGGAAGAGATCATCATGAATGATTGGGATTGGTATAAGGAGAATCATATTCAGCTATTTACAAACGAAAGCATTGTGAAAATCAATCCTGAAAACAAAACAGTGGAGAGCAGCAATGGGCGTATCACTGCATATGACAAGTTAATTATAGCGACAGGTTCGAGTCCGTTTATTCTGCCAGTAAAGGGTGCAGAAAAACAGGGCGTAACTGGTTTTCGTGATATACATGATTGTGAAGTAATGATCAAGACGGCAGAGTCTTATAAAAAAGCGGTTGTCATTGGCGGAGGTCTGCTAGGACTTGAAGCAGCACGCGGTCTAATTGATCTTGGCATGACGGTTGATGTGGTTCACTTAATGCCGCATCTAATGGAAAGGCAGCTTGATCCAACAGCATCACAAATGCTGCAGAGAGAACTTGAAAGCCAGGGAATGAACTTCCTGATGGAAAAACAGACAGAAGAAATCCTCGGTGAGGACCGGGTAACTGGCATTCGTTTCACAGATGGAAGCGAAACGGCTGCTGATTTAGTCGTCATGGCTGTTGGAATTAAACCGAATATTGAGGTTGCAGCGGCATGTGGCCTGGAAGTGAATCGCGGAATTGTCGTCAACGACTATATTGAAACAAGTATTCCTGATATTTATGCAGTCGGCGAATGTGCAGAGCACCGGGAAGTCACATATGGTCTTGTAGCTCCATTATATGAGCAAGCAAAAGTGCTTGCAGAAACAATCGTTGGCAAACGCGAAAGTACTTATGAAGGTTCAATTACGGGCACACAATTAAAGGTCTCTGGTGTGGACTTATATTCTGCCGGAGAAATAATGGATGACCCATCTGTAAAAGCGATCAAAGTTCACAATGAATTTGATGGCATTTATAAGAAAATTCTTGTCCGTGACAACAAGATTGCAGGAATTGTTCTTTATGGTAATACAAAGGACAGCAGCAAGCTATTCCGGATGATGATGGGCAAAGAAGAAATTACCGACCTTACAGACATCTCTCTTCTGCAGAAAGCAGGAGAGGAAGGAGCCGAGGATATCGGTTCGATCCCGGCTGATGAAGTGGTTTGCGGCTGTAATGGTGTGACAAAAGGGACCATCGTTAAAGCCATCCAAACACAAGGCTTAACAACATTAAACCAAGTTTCCGGTTGCACAAATGCCGGCAGATCCTGCGGACGCTGTAAACCGCTTGTGAATGACATTTTAATGCATACACTTGGCGACAGCTTTGATGCTTCTCTTGCAAAAGATTCGCTTTGCGGCTGTACAGCACTCAGCCGGGATGAAGTCGTAGAAGAAATTCGCACAAAAGGCTTAACAGCAGTAAAAGAAGTGATGAACGTTCTCGAATGGAAGCAGGAGGAAGGCTGCAGCAAATGCCGCCCAGCGATCAATTACTTCCTGGGCATGGTTCATATGGATGCTTACGAGGATGACCGCGATTCTCGACTTGTAAATGAAAAAATGCATGCAAACATTCAAAAGGATGGCACATACTCTGTTGTACCACGGATGTATGGCGGCGTGACAAATGCAAAAGATTTAATGAAAATTGCCCAAATCGCTGAAAAATATAATGTTCCACTTGTGAAGTTAACAGGAGGACAGAGAATCGGCCTGTTTGGCGTAAAACGTGAGGACCTGACAGCTGTATGGCAGGAGCTTGATATGCCATCTGGATATGCGTACGGAAAAACATTAAGAACAGTTAAAACCTGTGTTGGCTCCCAATTCTGCCGCTTTGGCACACAGGATTCCATGTCACTCGGAATGGAGCTTGAGAAGAAATTTGAACGGCTTGATACACCTCATAAAGTGAAGATGGGCGTATCTGCCTGCCCGAGAAACTGTGCAGAATCAGGCATTAAAGACTTAGGATATGTAGGAATTGACGGCGGCTGGGAGATCTATGTTGGTGGAAACGGCGGTACAGATCTGCGTGCAGGCGATCTAGCGTGGACCGTCACAACAGAAGCAGAGGTAATGGAATACTCCAGCGCATTTTTGCAGTATTACCGTGAAACAGCAAACTATCTGGAACGGACTTCCACATGGCTTGAAAGACTTGGCTTAGATCATGTAAAAGCTCACTTGGCTGATAAAAACATACGAGAAAAGCTGAATGATCGTCTTGACCAAACATTACAGCGCTACAATGAGCCGTGGAAGCAAGCGATAGAAGATCAAAAAGTAAATGAAAAATATTACTCTACTAAAGAAGTAGAACTAGTTTAAGGAGGCTGATCAAATGAGAAGAATTGAAGTTTATCCATATTCAAAGTTATACGAACAAATGGGGCAGCCGGTAACGGTTGGCGATTCCAATATCGCATTATTCAAACTTTCAAATGGAGAAGTGCATGCAATAGAAAATAGGAGCCCCCATCCAAAAGGCGGTATTTTATCTGAGGGGCTTGTGAGCGGGCATTATGTTTTCTGTCCGCTCTATGATTGGAAAATCTCGCTGCTGGACGGACTTGTGCAAAGTCCAGATACCGGAAGCGTAAAAAAGTATGAAGTAAAAGTAGAGGGTGACAAGGTATATATTTTGCTAGATTAATGGAAAGGGTGAAGCATGATGAACAAAGGGAAGGTATTTTTAGTCGGAGCAGGACCGGGGGATCTGAAACTCATTACAGTAAAAGGGATGGAAGCCATCACCAAGGCTGATGTCATTCTCTATGATCGATTGCTGAACCCGCAATTATTAATGGAAGCTAAGGAAAATTGTGAATTTATTTATAGCGGTAAGCTGCCGGATCGCCATATTTTACGGCAGGAAACCATTAATAGCCTGCTGGTTGAAAAAGCGCTGGAAGGAAAAACAGTCGTCCGCTTAAAAGGAGGCGACCCTTCCGTCTTCGGGAGAGTTGGCGAAGAAGCGGAAGAACTTGCTATTAATGAAATAGAATATGAAATTGTTCCCGGAATCACTTCCGGGATAGCGGCAGCCGCTTATGCGGGCATCCCTGTTACACACCGTGCGTATGCAGGATCTTTCGCTGTTGTGACTGCGCATGATCAATCAGCTGACGGCAAGCCAAGCATCAATTGGGCTGGCCTGGCACAGGGGGTGGATACGATCGCCTTTTATATGGGCATTAAAAACCTTCCTTTCATTTGCGAAAATTTAACAGCATACGGGAAGTCGCCTGATACACCTGTTATCTTAATTCAGTGGGGCACGTATGGAAGACAAAAGACGCTAGAAGGCACACTTGCGACCATTGCAGAGCTTGCAAAAGAACAGCAATTCTTAAATCCAGCGATAACACTAGTTGGTGAGATTGTGAAACTAAGAGAAAAATTGAACTGGTTTGAAAAGAAACCGATGTACGGAAGACAGATTCTGCTTGCCCGCTCAGGGGTGACAGAAAGCCGAATTGCTAATAAGCTTCGCGATCTTGGTGCCGATGTAATCGAATTTCCGAAAATGAAAGCAAAAAAAGAAAGAGTGGAACTGCCAAATCTCAGCGAGTACAGTAACATTTTGTTTACCTCTCCAGAAAGTGTGGATGATTTCTTTGCCCTTTTAAAAGAGGAAAAACTGGACATTCGTTCTGTCCCAAGGAATGTGTATGGCGCCTCAAGCAAGTCGATCGCAAAGCTTGCGCAGTTCGGAATTATGGCATCAAATATGCCTGAAGATGTAAATCAAAATCAACTGTTAGTCATTGGCGAGAAAAACATAGAGCCGGTATATGAAAATGCACATTACTTTTATACACATGAAATGATCATAGACGAGAGCTATTTCCCGATATATAACCGCCTGTTTGAGGACGCAGCGATAGAAAGTGTCATCATCCCGAGCGGCAGGGCATTTACAACAATGATGACAGCGGCGAAGAAAATGAACATGGAACCAGCCTCCTTTTTAAAAGGGAAAATGCTATACTGTATGGGAAAAAAGAGCAGCAATGCAACCTCGGAATTAACGAATGAACATATTACAATTCCCGAAAAGCCGACAGCTGATGAGCTGCTCCATATGATGATTTCTCAGGGCAAGGAGCTGACACGTTGAAAGCAGTGTTGTATATCGGGCATGGCAGCCGAAACTCCAGCAGCAATGAAGAATTCCATGCCTTTATTCAGGAAGTTAAACCGCATATTAATGCAGCGATACAGGAGGTAGGATTTCTTGAAAATGCGTCACCCTCCATTTCAGAAGCAGTTGCAGCATGTGTTGAAAAAGGTGCTTCGGAACTCTTTGTTATGCCTGTTTTACTTTTAGCTGGTATTCACGGTAAAGAGGATATTCCTAAAGAAA
Source organism: Cytobacillus gottheilii (assembly GCF_018582665.1). Lineage (NCBI taxonomy): Bacteria > Bacillati > Bacillota > Bacilli > Caryophanales > Bacillaceae > Cytobacillus > Cytobacillus gottheilii. Next base: position 916,866 of record NZ_CP071709.1, read on the forward strand.
TTGCAAAAATGAAGGAACGCTACCCACATATGTTATTTCGGTATGGAAGAGAACTAGGGGCTGATCCTCTCGCTGCTAAAATTTTGGCAGAGCGTGTGCAAGAAAAGAATTTTAGTGAACATAACAGCAAAAAAGCGTTACTGCTGGTCGGACATGGAAGCAGGATAAAGGAAAGCGAAAGGCAACTATCTGAGCTTAGTAATCTATTGAAAGCAGAATTAAATAGCCAGCATGTTTTTCCCTGTTTTTTAAAAGAAAGCAGTCCAGGCTACCAGGAAGAACTGCATAATGTTGTGGAGTCAGGGTATGAAACGATATACACAATTCCGCATTTGCTTTTTACCGGTATTTTCACAAAAAGAATCAAAGAACTGGCAGAAGGCGCTTCTGCTGATGTCATTCACTGTGAGCCGCTTGGATTTCATCCAAGACTGGCAGAATTACTTGTAAAAAGAACGAAAGGGGAGTTCGGAAACTGATGCTGTATCCAATGATGATGAACTTAAAAGGAAAGAGTGCAGCCGTCATCGGCGGCGGGGGTATTGCCGAACGAAAAGCAGCAGGACTTTTAGAAGCAGGTGCAGCGGTGACAATCATCAGCCCCCGAGTGACAGCTGGTTTGGGTAAATTAATTTCCGAAGAAGAATGCATCTGGAAAGAAAAATGCTTCGAAAACGATGATGCAGCAGGTTTTTTCATAATCATTGCCGCTACAGACAATCCAATGGTGAATCGAGAGGTGAAACAGGCCGCATCTGACAATCAGCTTGTGTTAATGATAGACGACCCCTATCTGTCTGATTTCCAAGTCCCTGCAATGGTTAGACGCGGAAAATTGACCCTAACAGTTTCGACTGATGGAGCAAGTCCCAAGCTCGCAAAAAAGATAAAAAAACAGCTTTCCCAAACGTATGACGAAAGATATGAAAACTATCTCGAGTTTCTGCAACAGTCAAGGCGATTTATTCTGGAGAATGTTCGAGACCCAGCATGGAAAAACCGCTTGCTGGAGCAGATGATCAGTGAGGAATTTTTACATGAAACTGACAGAAAGGCAGCATTTCAAAAACTATATGAGAGCTATTTAAAAGAGTCTAAACAATGTGATTAGGCTCTTTTTCATTGCCAAAATGATGGAAATCAGTCCTTCACATACAATAAAATAAAAAGAAGGAGTGATAACGTGGAGAGGAAGTTAGAAATCCCAGTAATAGGTATGTTTACATACAGCCAAGAATTTAAGAGCTATGAACATCATTTGAGTCCCATCCATTGGTCCATCTCAACAGAAGCTGACATAGGTGAAAATATAAAAATAGCAGAAAAACTGTTTACTAATTTAGAAGCTTTTAACCAAAAAGCAAAGCAAAAAATCGCGGAAGAGCTCATTGATTTAAAAAACGAGCACTGGTTTGAATATGATGAAAACGATGAAAATCTGGATTGGAATGCTGTGGATGCGGGTGTATATGATACTTCAATAGTTGAGTTTGCTGAAGCCATCACTCTGCTAGATATTGAGATTAATCAGAACGGTATTTATTGCGAATATGAAGATGGTGAATTATTCGGAGGTCATCGTATTCATGCTCATTTTGATAAAAAGGGAGTATTTTTGAAGGCAGATATTTGATGAGGCTGGGAGATGATAAATGTGATTGAGAATTTGATTAAAGATGAACATGGTATCTACGGAAATATGCATTGCAAATGGTTAGAACAGCAGTTAGAGGTCATGATTGAAAAGGGTGTAAGCATTGAATATGCCAGCCTTTGTGCTGACTCCTTAAATTCTGTCGATGATAACCTTTTGAATGATGTTTGCAGAGCGGCGATTGCTTATGCTGATGATTTCTGCGAAATGGTTGGGCAGGAACCGCCAAAGGTTAATACGATCAGAGAGATCCTGCAGTACATTGAATTTGACACTCTCCAGATTGATGAACCAGAAGATGAAAGCACCCCCGTGGTCCACCTAGGTGGAGGCTGTGACTGGGAACCGGAGCATGGAATAGAATTGATTATCCGTAATGGTGAATTAATCTATTTAGGAGCTTACAATGGAGAATGGGCATGGGGTAATCCAGAACACTATGAGGAAGATTATAACTATGCATATATAATCAAGGATAAAAAATAAAGAATAAATCCGACAGAAAACGTTTCTGATCCATCGGGTATCCGATTTTAATCGTTTTTATAATGAATATAGGAAGGGGGAGAAGATATGCTGAAAAGAATGAATGAGGCATTGGATTATATAGAAGCTCACTTGAATGATGAGATTGATTATACCGAAGTAGAAAAAATAACAGGAACCTCCATTTATCATTTTCGAAGAATGTTTTCCTTTCTAGCTGGGATGTCATTAGGAGAGTATGTCCGTAACCGCAAGCTATCTAACGCTACTTTTGATCTGCAGCATGAAGGAAAAAGCGTCACAGAAACAGCCTTCAAATATGGATATGAATCTGTGGATGGATTTTCGCGTGCGTTCAGGGATTGGTCTGGAATCAGTCCCTCTGAAGTCAAAAAAACAAACATGCTTAAAGCATTTCCTAAGCTCTCCTTCCAACTAACGATTCAGGGAGGAAACAATATGGATTACCGAATACAGCAAAAAGAAGCTTTTAAAATTGCGGGCGTGAAAAAGAGAGTTCCGATTCAATTCCAAGGAGAAAATCAGGAAATCATAAAACTTGCTCAAAGCATTACACCTCAGCAAAGAGAACAAATGCGCAGCCTGTCAAACCTAGAGCCGCATCAAGTCGTAAATGCATCCTATCATTTTGATGCTGAGCGCATGGAGGAAAAGGGAAGCCTTGATCATATGATTGGTGTTTTAACAGACAGTCAATCGGATTTTGATGAGTTAGATGTAATTGAGGTGCCAAAACTAACTTGGGCTATATTTTCATCAGAAGGTGAGTTCCCAAAAACTATGCAAGAAACCTGGGGGAAAATAGCAGCAGAATGGCTTCCTTCTTCAGATTACGAATTAGTAGAAGCACCAGAGATCTCTTTTACAGGTGACTTATCGGATCGAAGCAATGTTTATAGTGAGATTTGGATTGCGGTGAAGAGGAGAAATAGTGTCTGATGCAGAGAACAATGTAGGGCGAGGAAACTGGTGAGTATCCTTCCCGGCAGCTCCAAGTATGAAGGCTAAAGGGGAGGAAATACCAACCTAAATAAAAAGAAGCAGGAACCGCATAGGTCCTGCTTCTTTTAGCATAACCGCGCATAATTATTACATCAACAAAAAAGATCCAAATATTTATAGTAAATGATCAAAAGGAAAATAACGTTTATTAACAAATATTTATTGAAAAACAATAAATCCTTTTGTAAAATAGAATTAAAAGGAAGTGATGGGGGTATTTTATGAAACAAGGTAAGATCTTTTTGTTAAAGGCAGCCGTTTATGTTATGGGAATCGTTATCCTGTGTTTATGTGTTTTTGCTTTACCAACACTTGCTCATGAGGCAGCAGCTATGAATCCAGAGTTTGCTTACTTGCAGTATCCGGTGTTGATTGGTTTGTACCTTACAGCTATCCCCTTTTTTTATGCGCTCTATCAGGCATTAAAACTGCTGAATAATTTAATTAACAATCTTGGTTTTTCAAAAACAGCTGTACATTCATTAGGCATGATAAAACACTGTGCAGGTTCAATTATCATCATTTATGTAATAGGAATGCTCTTTCTTGTGACGCAAAATGCACTGCATCCAGGTGTGGCATTAATAGGACTAGCCATTCTCTTTTTAACAATAATGATTCTCCTTTTTTCAGCAGTTCTTCAGGATCTTTTAAAAAAGGTAATGAGCTTAAAATCGGAAAATGAGTTGATTATTTGATAAAGATTTTTCGAGTTTGCTTGTATGTTTAAAGAGGATCCTTATAAAGGATGCTTTTTTTTTCTAAATAAATAACACAAGATAAACATACATCGGCTTTGAATGCTTCCCATCACTTTTTCTTCAAATAGAAACTTGCCTTCTCATAAGTGCGCCTTTTTATTTCTCACAATCAAAACAGCTAGCAATACTAAATAAAAATGTGTAAAGTAAAAAGAGAATGAAAAGAAGAAAGGATAATTCAATGAGCAAAAAAATCACTACAGAGAAGAAAAGTAATATGTTTAAGAAAATATTAAGAGGATTAGCCGTTATTATCGGGGGCTTTATTACGGCATACGGGCTAGAGGCCATCTTGATACCAAACTCAGTGTCTGACGGTGGTATTACAGGTCTTAGTATCGTTGGATCACAGGTGTTTGGCCTTCCATTAGGCGTTTTAATCGCAGTATTAAATATTCCATTTGTCTTTCTGGGCTACAAACAAATCGGTAAAAGCTTTGCCATTTATTCGGTTATTGGGATTGCGTCATTGGCATTCAGTACTGTTCTGATGCACCATATCTCACCGATCATCGAAGGAGATACACTGCTCGTAACGGTAATTGGCGGTATTGTGATTGGTTTTGGAATGGGATTGGCATTAAGAAATGGGGGAGCATTGGATGGCATTGATATGCTGGCTGTTTTGCTGTCCAGGAAATTGCCGTTTGGTACAAGTGACCTTATTTTATTCTTAAATATGTTTGTTTTTATTGTTGTTTCATTCGTCTTTGGTCTTCAAGGTGCTTTCCTTTCCGCCATCGCTTATTACATAGCTTCTAAAGTTATTCACGCTGTTGAAGAAGGATTGAGCGGTTCTAAAACGTATAAAATTCTTACAAGCAAACCAGAAATCATGGTTGAAACGATTCGCGACCGTTTAGGCCGCAGTGCTACTTATAATGAAGTGCAGGGCGGTTATACAAATGAGAAATTTAAAGAAATTACGTGTATTGTGAACCGCTTAGAAGATAGTAAAATGAAAGAAATCATCAATGAAATCGATCCAAATTCCTTCGTAGCTGTATACGATGTGGCCGAAGTAAAGGGCGGTAACTTTAAGAAGCGTGATATTCATTAATGCAGTTTGCTGATACATAATTGCAGAAATTGAGGCTGAATCCTATTTGGATTTGGTCTTTTTTAGAAGATGCGTGTAAAGGACTAAATGGAGTTTATGAAAAAACTGAATGAGGAGGCGTACCGTGTGGAATTATTATTGATTAGGCATGGCCAATCAGAAGCAGATATACTTGATGTTCACGAAGGAAGAGCAGATTTCCCTTTAACTGAAATAGGGGAAGAACAAGCACAAAAAATGGCTCAGTTTGTGAGAGAACATTATAAACCGGAGATCATTCTTGCCAGTCCATTGAAGAGAGCGAAAAAAACTGCTGGTATTCTGCAAGAGGCAATCAGCTGTGAATTAATTGAAGAGGAGGATCTAATGGAGCTTCATAATGGAGTATTAGCAGGACTCCCGAGAAAAGAAGCAATAATCAAATATCCTTTGCCAAAAGGAGGTCGACCTCTTCATGTGCCGATTCCGGAAGGAGAATCGGAATTGGACTTCCGTTTAAGAGTCGAAAGGATATTTCATAAGATCATTCATGATTATCAGCAACACGGAAGGATCGCTGTCGTATCACATGGAGGCTTTATTTCTAATTTCTTCAAGGCGTTTTTAAATCTGCCAATTAATAGTGAGGCTATATTTTATACCGGTGATACAGGCATGCACCTTGTAGAGATCAGCGAAAGAGGAAGAATCATTAAGTTTCTTAATAAGCAGGATCATCTAGTATAATTAAGTGAATTGGGGTAAAGCATTGACACTTTGCTCACTGACTGCAATGTAATGGTGCGAGACTCCTGCTAAGGAGGGTAGGGAGATGGACCAAATTAGGCCCCTCTCCCGTACGCCGGAAAGCGAGTACCAATGCAGTGGAAATCACTTATTACTGCAATAAAAATAAACTAGATCACTTCCGTTGTCTTGGAATCCAGCAAATCATTAACGGCCTGTTCAATGCCAGTATCCTTTCCGCCATACAGCTTCTGCTCAGGGATAATGACATATTCACAGGCATTGCTATTCAAATAACTGTAGATAATCTGCGCTTCATCCAGCTCATCCTGATTGATTTCCGTCGGTGGCAGTGATCCTGTTTTTAAATAAGGCTGAAGATGGGTCAGGATCAACTGTTTAAGATGTTCCTCTCTTAAGTCATATCTCTGTTTGTACAGCACTTTATTTCTCCTGATTAAAAACAGTTTCATCTTGTTTTCTTCTAAGTACTCCATTACGAGAATATAGTTGTTTTCGCTTGTGAATTGGAGAACCTGTCCTTTTTTATATAGAATCTCTGCAGATTTCAGCCATGTTTTAATCTCTGCAGCCATTTCAAAGTGAAAGTCTCCCGCCGCTTCAATCATCTTTTCTTCCATCTCATGAAGGATCTTCGTATCTGCTCCATGAAGTAAATCTATGATTTTATCTAGAATCCTCCGGTATTCCTCCATTGCTGAGCTTTTAAAACAAATCCCTATACACTTGCCAATTGTATAGTTAAAGCAGGGTGTACGATGATTCATTGGGTGATTACAATCCATTTTATAAAATAGCTTCATCCCGTTTAATGCATTTTCTATCGTTCTTTGGCCGGTATAAGGTCCAAAGTAAAGGGAGCCATCGTCAATTTTTTTTGTGTTTGTCAGCTTAATAGACGGGGAGTGTGTATCCCGTTGAATTTTTAGATAAGAGTAAGATTTAGGTGTTTTCATCTTTCTGTTATAGCTTGGCTTTAGTTCCTTAATTAGTTCACACTCAAGCATGAAAGCCTCGAATTCAGTATCCGTTAAGATATAGTCAAAGTCTGTTAAGTGGTCAACTAATCTCTCAACTTTTTTTGTATGATTCTTAGAGTGATTCATATAAGATTGCACTCTGCTTTTTAAACTTTTTGATTTTCCCACATATATAATATGATCCGATGAATCTTTCATTAAATATACACCTGGAGAAGAGGGAAGCTGCTTTGCCTTATCCTTGATATTCATCGATCATCACTCCACTCTCAATACTTTTTATCATTGTACATTAGAATATTTAAAAACAATAAAGGAAAATAAGTTCTTATGAGAATAACATAACAAAAAATCAGTCATGAACCTCTGCTTAAACGTATAAGTTACGGTAGGAGGTGTTCAGTTAGTGGTTACTGTTTTATCCATAACTGCTGCAGTTATTTTTCTCTTGATCGCTATTTTTCAGGTGCTGCTGGCACTTGGTTTTCCGTTAGGAGAATTTGCGCTTGGAGGCTTTCATAAGGTCCTGCCAAAAAAACTGCGTTTTGTAAGTATAGGAAATGCCGTCATTTTGTTTTTATTTGCATGGATTTTTTTACAGCATGCATCTGTTTTAGAAAGTATTTTGCCTTTTTCAACACATGTGTTTGTTTGGATCATTGCCATTTTTTTAGCATTAAACTCGATCGCAAATTTGTTCTCTGTTAGTAAAAAAGAGAAATACGTCATGACCCCTTTATCTGCTGCAGCGTGTATCTTATGTTTCTGGATTGCTCTAATATAAAACTTTCAGATAGGCGGTGTCTATATGAATAAATTAGCATCAAAACGTTTTTGTAGAAAAGAATACCTCACAATAGATGGGCACAAACACGGCATGTTTATCGAAGGTACCAGTCCCGATCACCCGGTTATGCTGTATCTGCACGGAGGGCCAGGCTACCCGCAATATCCAATGATCCAATCTGCAGGTTTAAATTGGAGTGACTATGTAACGGTATGCTACTGGGATCAGCGGGCAGCGGGCATGTCTTACAATTCAAAAACGCAGGGAAAATTGACGATTGAACGATTTGTTCAAGATGCACTAGTCGTCACCGCTTTTTTAAAAAGGGAATATAAAAAAGAGAAAATCTATTTGTTCGGACATTCCTGGGGAACATTAATAGGCTCTATTTTAGCCAGCACTTACCCAGAGCATTTTATTTCCTATATTGGTGCGGGACAAATGGGGAGGCATCTGCAATCGAATGCAGATACTGTGGAGTTCCTCTTGCAAACGGCAATTGAAAAAGGCGACCAAAAGGCTGAAGAGGAAATTCGAAAGGTAGAGATTGATGAGCATTTTTATAAGGATAATCAGTATCGGAAGGTGTTCAGCCGTTATTTAATCAAATACGGAGGAGGAATGAAGAGAGCTGATTATTCACAAATGAAAAGCTTGTTAGAATTGTTTTCGTGCAGAAGGTATACCTGGATAGAAAAGCTGAATATTCCAAAGGGGATTTTTATGAGCTATGAGGCATTTGCAGAACAGCTGGCGAAGCTTGATGTGGCCGAACTAGCACATGAGTTTAAAATTCCGGTATACGTTGTGCAGGGAAAATACGATTATCAAACCTCTTATAAAGAAGCGAAGCGGTTTTTTGATAGCATCACTGCACCTTATAAAAAAATGTATACGTTTGAAAACTCTGCACATTCACCCTTTTTAGAGGAACAAGAAGCATTCATGGAAATCTTTAAAGATGAAATCCTCTTAATGCAGAAATAAATGAAGAGGCTGTCCAAGTGTTTTGCTTTTGGAGGCCTCTTTATTATGGTGTCTTAATTATTTAGATCGTAAAGTCCAGGTGCATGCTCATTCGGCATATCAGGAAGCTCAGGAACTGGATAACCTTTAGGCGGTTCAGTTACTGCCAGCTCTCCGCCATTTCTGCTTGGCGTTGTGCCAGAGAAAACCTCACCGATTCTTGTTTCATCAAGACGGAAATTAAATTGAGCATTGTGGAAGCCCATATCTACATATTTGCGGCATTCAGGATATTTATTGAGGTCATAGTTAGGAACAGGGAATGTTTTGCCCCAATCAACACCCAATGTTTCTAATGCTTTAGCGAAAGCATTTTGATGAGCGTTATCACGGACCATCAAGAAAGCGATTGTCTCTCTTAATGTTTTGTTGCTGCTCATTTCATAAATGCGTGACTTTTGCAGAACACCTGTTGATTCGAGTACAACATTATTAAGAAGATTGGCAACTAGATTTCCATGATCATAAACCCAAGAGCCATTCCACGGATTTCCGCCAGCATCAACAGGCAGTGATGCTTTTGCACCCATAATATAATGATGCGGGTTTGCTCCAGATTGAATTACATCGTCAAGTGGTGCTCCGTCAGATGCTTGATTTCCTGGAAGCTCGCCTCCAGATTCATTCAGCAGCTGGTTAATAGTAGTCTGTACAAGCTCTACATGGCTAAGCTCTTCAAGAAACACGCCTCTAATTAGGTCACGGTATTGCTTTGCTTTTCCTCTGAAATTCGCACTTTGGAAAGAGAACTGCATCAGTGTTCTCATTTCTCCGAATTGTCCTCCAAGTGCTTCCTGAAGAACCTTTGCTGCAGCAGGATCTGGACGATCAGGAACAATCATATTGATTAAATCTTCACGATAAAAATACACGGCACCAACCGCCTTTCTTTTAAATTCACATTTATTTTGCCAAAGAAAAAATTTCCTATACAGGCTGATTAAACGATTTCTAGTGATAAAAAAATACTGATGAAAAACTTTAGTAGAGGCTGTTTTTGCAAAAATTTTTGCTATGAACGTAAATGAGTAGAAGATGATTTTCGCTCCAGACTGCTTGCTGTCCGAGGAGAGGGGGTGAGAGTAGCATCTATCACTTTTTCATTTAATCAACAGGCATAGTACGAAATTGATTTTCTTAAAAATTGCCGAAATAACAAATCCTCATAAATAGACGGAGAAATTCCGCTTAAATCGTAAAATCACTTAAAATCTGCCTAAATAGACGGATATATTCCGACTAATTGACCAAAAAACGTGCAAATGAGTGATTTTATTCAACATAGCCGGAAAACCTCCGCTTATTTCGCCGGAAAATAGCTCAATTTTTGAAATAAGGGTAAAACCTCCGCTTATTTTCACTGGTTCATCATATGGAAGGCAGAAGAAAGTATACATCTTATCACTCTGCAGTAATTCAAAAAACAACAATCGTTCAGAAAAGAGTAAAAGCAATTATGCGACTTCTAAATGCACAAAAACACACTGGAATTTTTGTGTAAATGTCCGATGTTTACTCTTTTACATAGGTGTATCATTAAATTGTAAGTAATTTCAAATAGAAGGCAGCAGGTTTTTTTACGCTAATAAACAATGATTAATCATGTGAAAAGAATCACAAATAAACAAGAGTCATAAGCGAAAAAATAATAAAGTGAGGGGTTAGAAATGGCCATTCCGCAAAAAAAGCTAGAAGTAGTTGAAAAAACTCCGACTAAAGGATTTTATTATAAGTATAAAAAATTCATTTTGCTATCACTTTGTGTCTCGGTTGGCGCAGCAATTTGGTTCTATCCTGCACCAAATGGTTTTAGTGAGGCATCTTGGCATCTATTCGCCATTTTTGCCAGCACAGCTTTAGGATTTATGCTTCAGCCGGTACCTAATGGTGTTGTAGCTATTCTGGCTTTAGTAATGACAGTAGCAACAGGAATTTTAGAAATTAATCAAGCACTGAGCGGATTTTCTGCGAGTGTTATCTGGCTTATTGTATCAGCCTTTATTTTCTCGGTAGGCTTAATTAAGACAGGATTAGGTGAAAGGGTCGCCTACTTATTAATGAAGAAGTTTGGAAGCAATTCTCTCAGACTTGGCTATTCACTTTCATTTGGTGATCTTCTGCTAAGTTTATTTATCCCTTCTAATACAGCAAGGTCTGGAGGCATTATGTTTCCGATCATTAGAAGTATTTCTGAGGTAACGGGTTCCACTCTTGAAAAAAGACCAAGAAAGATCGGGGCATATTTAATTCAAACCGTCATGCAGACAGAAAACATAACGAGTGGATTAACGTTAACAGGAATGGCCGGAAATCTAATTATTATTGCATTTATATCACAGATTGCTAATGTAGAAATCAGCTGGATTGCCTGGTTCGCAGCCGCAATTGTTCCATGCTTAATCTGCTTGCTTTTTATTCCATGGATTGTCTATAAACTTTATCCGCCAGAAATGAAAGAGACACCTGAAGCAAAAGTCCTTGCAGAAAAAGCGCTGGCTAAACTCGGTCCGATGAAGTGGCAGGAAAAGGTTTTAGGAATAATATTAATTTTAACGATTACAGGCTGGGCAACAACAAATCTGACGAATATTGACGCAACCACAATAGGGTTGGCAGCCGTATGAGCGATGCTTATTTCAAATGTGATTAACTGGAAGGATGTTACGAATCAAAGTAATGCTTGGGACACATTGATTTGGATGGGCGGAATGTATAGCTTAGCTGATAATTTAGCTAAATTGGAGTTCTTTGATTCTTTTGCCAACAATGTGGGAGGTGCTCTGGAAGGAGTTTCATGGGTGCCAGCTCTAATCCTGCTAGTGCTGATTTATGTGTTTTCGACTTATGCATTTGCCAGCGGAACAGCTCATATTTTAGCCATGTATCCCATTATGTTAGGGCTTGCTATTGGGCTGGGGGCTCCTCCTTATTTGGCAAGTTTAGTCCTTGCTTTTTCATCGGCAATCTTTCAATCCATGACTCACTATTCATCTGGACCAGCAGCTGTTTTCTATGCTGGAGGATTCGTTGAACAGAAAACATGGTGGAAGCTTGGCTTACAGCTTGTGTGCCTGTATTTAATCGTCTTTGGCCTGGTCGGCTCTCTCTGGTGGAAAGTATTAGGGCTTTGGTAACTCATTATTCACAGGTCCCTTATGAGGGGCTTTTTTATTTTTACTAATAAAAATTCATATCCATTTCAGGTTGTTTGACAAGTTCTTAAAAGGAAATTGCAATTCACAAAACTTTGTATTTGCACAAAAAAATAAAATAATCCTTGTTCCTTTGACCGATGATTTCTATGTTATGCACATATACAATGAACTTGTAAAGAATAACTAAGCTTCAAATTTTATTGTGAATGTAATCACAAACTATTCAATCCATATAATAAGTCATCAAAAGATATCATCCTGAATGAGATTTTCATCAGGTTCTAATTTTAAGAAAGTTTGTGAATGAAATCACAACAATTACTTCGTTTCACATGGCAGCTTACTTTAAAGATGATGCTTCTAACCTCTTAATCATGTGAATTTTAGTAACTTAAATCAGAATGTGGAGGTGAGCGAGAGAGCACGCAAGGTGAATTTTCTAAATCAATCTTTTTAGACGCAGAAGTATTCAAAAAATTGGAAGGGAAGTGGCAATATGTCACGCAGAATCGTGTTAAATACGTTAGCTTACAAGCAAATTTTTTCACAAGATCCGGCCCTTACTCAACTCGACATTCTCCAAGAAATTAAAGCAGCAGGATATCAGGATATTGAAATTCGCAGAGAATATGTAAAAGCTGGCGAAGAAGAGATTAAAAGAATTGCAGTGACCGCAAAAGTGCAAAACCTAAATCTTTACTATTCAGTCCCAGACGAACTATTTAAAGACTCAGAATTGAATCCTGTCTTAGAGATGTATTTTAAAGAAGCTGCCATATTAAACTCATCGCAAGTCAAACTCAATCTCGGAAAACTTCACACACTTCTACCAGAACAAGCACAGAAGCTACTACAGGTAACTAATACGTATCCTGCCATTAGGCTGTTAATCGAGAATGATCAAAATCAAGAAAAGAGTAATTCTCTTAGACTTAAGACTTTTATGGAACAGGCAAAGGAATTCAATGTACCAGTTGGATTAACCTTCGATATTGGGAATTTTCATGTCATTCAAGAGGATGTATTTGAAAGCGTAAACAATTTGCTTCCCTATGTAGAGTATGTTCATATCAAAAACGCGAAGAAGACAGAAACAGGCTATGAATCTACTGATATAGCTTCCGGAGATGTAAATATTGAAAAGGTGTTAAAACTCTTCCCGCCAACCATTCTTTGCGGTATCGAATACTCTTGCGGAGGAAAAGAAGAAATTCAGCAAAAAATGGAATATGAAAGAAACCTAATTTTAGAGATGGCTGCACAGGGATCCCTTTAAGATCACACAAATAATGATTTAGGAGGAAAAAAGATGAACTATAAAGTACTAATTCCACAAGATATTGCTCAAGAAGGAAAAGATTTTTTATTGGAAAAAGGCTATGAGGTGAAAGTTGGCTCTGGAACAGACGAGGCAACGGTGATTTCAGAAGGAAAAGACGCTGATGCAGTACTGTTAAGAACCTCTGTCGTTGACCGGAAAATTTTAGAATCGCTGCCAAATGTCAAAATTGTGGCAAGGCATGGAGTAGGGTTTGATAACGTAGACATTCAGGCTGCGGCTGACTTAGGTATTTGGGTGACAAACACGCCTTTATCTAATGCAAAAACCGTTGCAGAGACAACATTTGCCCTTATCCTGACTGCCGCCAAAAATATTATTGATGTAAGCCAGAAAATGAGAGAAGGAGATTTCTTCTATAAAAATCAGCATAAAGGAATGGATTTAGAAGGAAAAAAATTAGGGATTCTCGGATTTGGAAGGATCGGCAAGATGGTTGCAAAACAAGCGGATGCATTTGATATGGAAGTGTTGGTTTATGATCCGTTTGTTTCATCTAGTGTAGAAGGATTTCCAAATATTAAAATAGTGGATCGGGAAGAACTGTTTAAGCAAGCGGACATTGTAACACTTCATCTCCCTTCAACAGACGAAACAAAAAATAGTATCGGCGAAAAAGAATTCAGTTTAATGAAGGAATCAGCTTATTTTATTAACCTTGCAAGAGGAGAAATTGTGAATGAGCCAGAGCTGATCAGCGCATTGAAGAATAAGCAAATTAGAGGAGCCGTTTTAGATGTCTTTTCGCAAGAACCGCTGCCGATGGATCATCCCTTATTTGATTTAGAAAATGTCATCCTTACTCCTCATATTGCTTCAAATACAGAGGAATGCATGGCGAGAATGGCCTTGCATGCTGCGATGGAAATAGACAGAGTATTATCAGGAGAAAAACCGAGCTGGCCTGTAAATTCACCGCAACGATAGTAGTCGTCACTGGAATTGAATCTATAGGAAATGAGGGATCTCAATGGGTTTACCACAGCAAAAACCTCATGTAGAAGAACAGAAGAAGCCAGACGGTTTTTTTAAGAAATACAAACGCTTTATTTATCTCGCAATTTGTTTTCTCATTGGTGCAGCAATTTGGTTCTATCCTGCTCCGGCAGGTTTTAGTGAAGATGCTTGGCATTTATTTGCGATTTTCTTTGCTACGGTAGTAGGGTTCATATTACAGCCCATACCAACTGGTGCTGTAACCTTTATTGCCATCGTCATATCAGTTATTACCGGAATATTAAACATTGGGCAGGCAATCAGCGGATTTGCTGCCAGTGTGATTTGGTTAATTGTTGCCGCTTTCATTTTTTCTGCCGGCTTACTAAAAACAGGATTGGGAGAAAGAATAGCCTATCTTCTAATGGGGAGATTCGGAAAAACTTCATTGAGTTTAGGGTATTCACTCTCCCTTGGAGATCTTGTATTAAGTTTATTTATCCCTTCCAATACCGCACGATCTGGTGGAATCATGTATCCAATAGTAAGAAGCATATCGGAGGTTTCAGGGTCCACTCCCGATCATAAGCCAAGAAAAATCGGTGCTTACTTAATCCAAACGGTCGTGCAAACAGAGAATATTACCAGTGGTTTAACCCTGACAGGGATGGCTGGAAATCTCATGATTATCGCGTTTATTTCACAAATTGCCAATATTGAAATGACATGGATTGGATGGTTGGCCGCAGCGATTGTTCCTTGTGTTATCTGTCTCGTCATGATTCCATGGCTGGTTTACAAGCTCTATCCACCTGAAATGAAAGAGACACCGCAAGCAAAAATCATTGCAGATGAAGCGCTTGCTAAGCTAGGACCAATGAAAAGGGAAGAAAAAGTATTAGGGATCATCCTTCTCCTTACTATTATTGGCTGGGCTACTACAACTATTACTGGTATTGATGCCACTACTGTTGGCTTAACTGCCGTATGTGCAATGCTAATCACTAGTGTCATTAATTGGAAGGACGTTACGAGTCAGACGAGTGCATGGGATACAATGATTTGGATGGGCGGAATGTACGGAATAGCTGATAATTTAGCTAGGTTAGAATTCTTTGATGCATTCGCTGTTACCGTTTCCAGTACTCTTGATGGAATTTCATGGATTATAGGCATGATCATTTTATTTCCGCTATATGCTTTTTCAGCTTATGCTTTTGCTAGTGGAACAACTCATATATTAACAATGTATCCAATTTTCTTAGGGCTTGCGATTGGAATAGGAGCCCCGCCGTATTTAGCAGGCTTAGTATTTGCATTTGCTTCTGCGGTCAATCAGACAATGACACATTATGCATCTGGACCAGCGGCTGTTTTTTTTGCAGGAGGATATGTTGAACAAAGAACCTGGTGGAAAATTGGATTTCAATTGTTAGTATTTTATATTGTTGTCTTTGGTGTAGTTGGATCAGCATGGTGGAAAGTGATTGGACTTTGGTAGAAATAATATTCACGGGCCCTTTTTAGGGCTCTTTTTTTCAACCCAAAATGATAAATGTGCAACGTAAAGCCGAAGAGTATTCAATATCCATTGTTCTTGTTTCTGGTTATGCTCCTGTTGGGGGAAATAGTTAATATTTATATTGCAGATTAAGAAAACATCATTTACATATGGAAAACAAGTATAAATAATAACTGAGATTTTTCTCTTTACATACCCTTTAGGGGTATGTTATTCTGAGTATAAGTTAGGAGGGATTAGTATTGGAGAATTCATGTTGTGATACTGGTCATATAATCTCTGACCGAAGAAGTCATCATTCTGAAGAGGTTAAAAAGAATCTAACCTCCCGCTTAAATCGCATTGAAGGCCAGATACGAGGCATCAAAGGGATGATTGAGAAGGATGTTTATTGTGATGATGTTATTACACAGCTAGCTGCGACTCAATCGGCACTAAATAGTGTAGCTAAGATTTTATTAGAAGGCCATCTAAAAGGCTGTGTAGTTAATCGACTTTCAGAAGGCGATCTAGAGGTATTAGATGAATTTGTGGTTACCGTTCAAAAGTTAATGAAAAAATAATTATATTTTTTTAGGTTTTATATACCCCTATAGTGTATATAGTGATAAATATAACATCATATTAAGGAGAGAATATAAATGAAAAATGTAACGTTAAATGTACAAGGAATGTCATGCGGACATTGTGTAAAAGCGGTAGAAGGCAGTGTTGGTGAATTAACAGGTGTTGAACAAGTAACTGTAAAATTAGATGATGCGCAAGTAGAAGTTGTTTATAATGAATCACAAGTTTCCCTTGAAAAAATCAAAGAGACGATTGATGATCAAGGATATGACGTAGAATAAGAGTGCTTCTATAGCACTCTCTCATTTTAATAAAAATATACCCCTAATAGGTATGTGAGGTGAAAGGTATGAGCTCTCTAGCCAATGAAGCAAAAGAAGCTAATATACAAATTACAGGTATGACATGTGCAGCATGTGCGACCCGGATTGAAAAAGGGTTAAACAAAATGGAGGGTGTACAGTCGGCAAACGTCAACTTAGCACTCGAAAAGTCCTCCATTAAATACGATCCATCAAAATTAAGTGAAGCAGATTTTGAGAAAAAAATAGCAGCACTTGGCTATGGTGTTGTAAAAGAAAAAGCAGAATTCGAAATTACGGGTATGACCTGTGCAGCATGCTCTTCCAGGATTGAAAAAGGTCTAAATAAAATGGCTGGCATTGCCTCAGCAAATGTCAACTTGGCTCTTGAAAAAGCTACGATTGAATTTAACCCATCCGAAGTAAGCATCGGTGACATTATTGGGAAAGTAGAGAAACTGGGTTACGGTGCACACCAAAAGAAAGATGACAAGAAAGAACAAGTAGACCATCGGGAAAAGGCAATTAAGAGCCAGGAGAGAAAATTCATTATTTCTGCCATTCTATCACTGCCTCTTCTTTGGACGATGTTCGGACACTTTTCATTTACATCGTTTATGTATGTACCTGATCTATTGATGAACCCATGGTTCCAAATGCTATTAGCAACACCAGTTCAATTTATTATTGGTAAACAATTTTACGTTGGTGCTTATAAAGCACTTCGAAATGGAAGCGCCAATATGGATGTTCTTGTCGTAATGGGTACATCAGCCGCTTACTTCTATAGTGTCTATCAGGCGATTGTTTCGGTTGGAGAACATCATGGTCCGCATCTTTATTTTGAAACAAGTGCAGTGTTAATCACACTCATTCTTTTAGGAAAATTATTCGAAGCAAAAGCAAAAGGACGTTCATCTGAAGCGATTAAAAAACTAATGGGACTTCAAGCAAAAACAGCGATCGTTTTACGTGATGGAGCAGAAAAAGAAGTACCTTTAGAAGAAGTGGTGATTGGTGATACCATTTTAGTAAAGCCGGGCGAAAAAATTCCGGTCGATGGTGAAGTTTTAGAAGGAACAACTGCAGTTGATGAGTCGATGCTGACAGGAGAAAGCCTGCCAGTAGATAAAAAGAATGGTGACGTTTTATACGGCTCTACCATCAACAAAAATGGATTCATTAAAATGACAGCAACAAAAGTAGGACGAGATACAGCACTAGCACAAATTATCAAGGTTGTCGAAGATGCACAAGGTTCAAAAGCGCCGATTCAGCGTCTGGCCGACCAAATTTCAGGCATATTTGTTCCGATCGTAGTCGGGATTGCCGTTCTGACATTTCTGGTTTGGATTATTTGGGTCCAGCCTGGAGAGTTTACGCCTGCATTGGAAGTATTAATTGCCGTGCTTGTTATTGCTTGTCCATGTGCACTCGGGTTAGCAACGCCTACTTCTATAATGGCAGGGAGCGGACGTGCAGCTGAATTCGGCATTCTTTTCAAAGGCGGAGAGCATCTGGAGCAAACGCAAGGCATTGATACTGTTGTTGTTGATAAAACAGGTACTGTCACACACGGGAAACCGGTTTTAACGGATGTTTTAACAGCTGAAGGACAGGATGAGGAACAATTTTTATCCTATATTGGCGCAGCTGAAAAACAATCTGAACATCCGCTGGCAGAAGCAATTGTCCAAGGAATTCAGGAAAGAGGAATTGAACTAGGAGATGTTCAATACTTCGAAGCCATTCCTGGTTATGGTGTGCAAGCAACGATTTCAGGTCAAGCTGTAATCGTTGGAACTCGGAAGCTAATGCAGCGATATGGCGTTGATGTTCAGGAAGTTCTATCAACAATGGAACAGTTAGAAAGCGACGGTAAAACAGCGATGCTTGCAGCCATTAATGGCCAGTACGCAGGAATTGTAGCTGTTGCAGATACAATCAAAGATACTTCCCGCCAAGCTATTCGCCGCTTACAGGATATGGGCATTAATGTCATTATGATGACAGGTGATAACCAGCGGACAGCAGATGCAATCGGGAAAGAAGTTGGCGTCAATTCAGTGATCGCTGAAGTGCTTCCTGAAGGTAAAGCAGATGAAGTGAAAAAACTGCAGGAGCAAGGAAAGAAAGTAGCGATGGTTGGAGATGGAATCAATGACGCACCAGCACTTGCGACAGCAGATGTGGGGATGGCGATTGGCACTGGTACGGATGTAGCGATGGAAGCAGCTGATATCACACTTATTCGCGGAGACCTAAATAGTATTGCGGACGCGATTCTCATGAGCCGCAAAACAATGCGCAATATTAAACAAAACCTATTTTGGGCATTTGCCTACAACACAATCGGAATTCCAATTGCCGCAATCGGCTTGCTTGCACCATGGGTGGCAGGAGCAGCTATGGCATTCAGCTCGGTATCTGTTGTGTTAAACGCATTGCGATTACAGAGAGTTAAATTATAAAAAACAAATGAAGAGTAAACTGCCTGATTGCAGTTTACTCTTTCATTCATAAAGGGGTGTGAGAGAATGCAAGAAACACAGAAAAAAATAAAACTGGCTATTAACGGGGGGATAACGTTTGGAGCCAAACTGAATGCGAAACAGCTTGTGACGATCTCAGAATACATGAATGATGAAGATGAACTGGAGTTAACCACCTTTCAGCAGCTTTACATAGAGGTTCAAGAAAGTAAGGTTGAAGAAGTTGAGGAGAAGCTTCGAGATGTTGGATTGTCCTGTTACCCGGTTGGAAAATATGTGAAAAGCTTAAGAACATGCAACTTTTGCAAAGGTTCAGAAGAAGAAGGCATGCCCGTAGCAATTGAATTAAATAACCGCATTGCAGGAAAGCCGGTTCCGTTTACTCTTCGGCCAGCATACACAGGATGTCCGGTTGGATGCGGAGAGCCGCTTGTAAATGATATCGGCGTCATGAAAATTAAGGATACGTATCATTTATATCTAGGCGGAAAAGCAAAAGGAAAAGATGCTCATGTAGGTGCCTTATTCATGGAGAATTTAACACCTGAAATGCTTTATGAGACAGTTGAGAACATACTGGATATCTATGCTGAACATGGGAAGAAGAGAGAGCCATTCTTCAAGTTTCTGAATCGATTTGGGCTTGAGAATTTAAGAAATCTTGTCGTACTATAACAATCGACCAATCATTAAATTTTTGCTAATCTTAAAGTGAGTAAGTCTAGAAACAACTTAAAACGCAGAGAAATGAGATCAATTATATGAAAAGAATAGAGTTCCTGCACTGGGTTTTAGAGATTGATGTAGACAAAACGAAAGATTTTTATAAGAAAGAACAAGAGGTTTGTACATGTTTGGATTGTGAAAACTTTAGAAAAGCATGTAAATATATCAACAGCTCTGTAATGGAGCTGTTTTTGCAGTTAGGCGTAGATCCGTCGAAACCAAGTCAGTTATCTGAATTTGGAGAAGATGAGGATGGGAAGCGGTTTTATATAGGCAATTACCATTTGACAGGTAAAGTAGTGAAAGGACCCACTTGCACAAGTTCGACCTGGAATGCTGAAAATACAGCCACCGTTGGAGATGCAACAATTGGATTTGAGATAGATCTTATGGATATTGCAGATACTCTTTCGTCTCCTGTATTACAAATAGGTTTTGAAATGAAACTGCCTTGGGTTTTAAAGGAAGATCTTGAGCAGGATGAATAACGGTTTACTTTTCAATGATGAGTAGAAATGGAGAGTTGTTTATGAAGCCTAAAATGAATAAAAAAGAATTAGTTCATAAAGATGACATTTGGAATGCAGTAATCTCTGTCTTAAGCGAATATGACTATTCTTCAGAAGACAAAACAGCAAAAGAAGCTTTTACGGTATTTCAATATTACTCCGAAATGGAAAGCGGCGGGCATGAAATTTTACTCAATTGGACTTCCGATTATATAAAAGAAGTAGGAATTAAAGTATATGTAAAAGAATTAATAGAGAATCTTGAGAAGATAAATGCCCATGATTATGCTGCGATCATCAGAAAATACGGGGAGCAAATGTGGAAGCTGCATATCTCCTTAGAAAATGATGAAGTGGAAGAAAGTGAATACTATGAAGTTATTGAAAAAGCTGATGGAGAATATTACAGTTTGGACGATCAATTAGCTGTATTATTAGAAGCGTATTTCGTGGAAATTTATGAGGAATTGATTGATGTGGTGGAGGATTGAGTGTTTGGTAAAAAAAGGATGGAACAATCTAAAAGCCCATCCTTAAATACAGTATATTCTAGCTTTCAAAACAAGTCCGTTGCGGACACTTGCTTTCCGCTGGGGAGCTAGCTGAGCATTCTCGGCAAGCCTGTCGGGTCTCAACCTTTGCTCTACTTCCCGCAGGAGGCGAGTGTCCTCCGCTTCATTTCACTCAGGTTTAAACATTATATTTCTAATCAATCATTAAAAATGTAAGTTTCTAATCTTGATTATAATCGACTCGTCCAGTTATTGAAAAATTCCCTCTAAAGCCGACTACTCAATTAGTTCCTTGAACTTCTCTATAACATCTCCCTTCAAAATTTCCTCTTGATAAAAATGATTCACATATACAGTTAGGATCATTTCGTTTTCTTCGTTTATTTCAATTTTGCTAAGAACAGTGTTAATGATGTCCGCCAATTCCTGAGGGCCACGATACATCGTGTTCCATGCACGCACTTGTAATTCCAAGTCATCACTTAAAGCCGCATCTTCCAGCTCGTCTGCTGGTACAGGCTCATTTTGCTGTTCATAAGGGTTTTCATATGTATCAGTGTAAATAAACTGAAGAGGAGAGTATTCTTCGATATCATATGTAAATTGCTTATGATGTGTGGAAATAAGGATTTCATCCTCAGTTATTTTCAATGATCCATTATCGATAAGCAGTTGACCTGAATCAATTTGCATATCTAATTCAGCATCAGGTGTAAAAAGCCAATAGCGGTGATCAGGATTCAGCTCTGAAACGTATTCTTCAAGAGATGTGGATTCAAACCGATCTTCATCATATAGTAGAGAATATTGCTTTGGGCGATAGAAACTTCTGGAATCGACTTCCTTCATCGTAATGGTCCATTGTGATTCTGGACAATCAAATAAAACGCGAAAAGCAAAGCCATATTCAGTTTTCTGAAGTTCATCATAGATAAAGTATTGCCCAGCCTCCAGCGGCACATCTGTTTCTTCTGACGTAACTCCTTTTAACATTAGATGAACATATGCTTTAGTAGAAAAGCCGCCTTCTGTATTGATGTAAATATGAAGTGTATCACTTTCTCTTATGATGCGTTCGATTCTTCCATCATGAAAGCTCTCATTAAACACTTCCTGAGCTGCAGCTGATAAAAAAGGAATCGCATGCTCCGTACTCTCACCTGCAGCTTCTAATATCTGTTCAAATTCCTGATCACCTTCACGCATCCACTGTAAATAATCTTCTCGAACAGCTTTCGGAAGTGAAGGATGATTTAAAGTATTATTATCTAAATATGGAATAAAACGGCTTGGCAGCACTTGCTGAAGCTCTTCCCGAACTTCATCGAGATCTTCTTTTAATGAGGCAAAAAGATCCTCGCCTTCTTCCTCTGCTTCACTTAAAGCAATCTCCCACTCTTCATCACTCTCGTGTATAGGCAGAAGATTTACCTGAGCAAACCTTACTTGTGCTTCTCTAGTTAAATGCCACATTAGGATCACCTCTTAAGTATTGGTAAATTTAGTATACTATAAGTTTTTGGTATATGGGATGGGATCGGTTTGCAGTATTTAAAAGGTGAAGAAGTCGTTTAATGGGAAATCTTTATAATTTGATAGGAAAACAAAAAAGTTTGATAGGAAAGCGATCGAGATTGATAGGAAAGTTAAAAACTTTGATAGGAAAATCAAAAATTTTGATAGGAACCCTACTATTCAATGCAAAATCAATCGAATTTAACAGCATCCGAGTTAAAATCTCCCCGCTTCTAAAGAAAATCAAACGAATATACAGGCACATCCCTCATTCAAGGTCCAAATGTTTGATTTCCTCAACTGAAATCAACAATCTTTCAAACTTTTATAAAAATTTCAAAACCAACCTTCAATTTCCAATTCAATAAATGATAAAATAGTAGTAATTTACAAAAATAGTAGGTGGGATAGGCTTGAAGGAGTTAATAGATAAGATTACTGCGTTTAGAGATGAACGCGGCTGGTCGCCTTATCATAATGAAAAAGATCTCGCAATTTCCATTTCGCTTGAGGCGAATGAACTATTAGAGAATTTCCAATGGAGAAGCAGCGAGGCAGCAGTTGCTGAAAATAAACAAAATATAAAAGAAGAAATGGCGGATGTATTCATTTATCTTTTGCAATTGGCTGAGAAGATGGATGTGGATCTAATGGAAGAAGCTTTTAAAAAAATGGAGAAAAATGCAGTGAAGTACCCAGTTAAATGAGAAAAAGACAGGATACAGGGGGAAATACATTCATGATCCCAGCAAAAACGGATAAGGTGCATGTCAGCAATATGAGTGATAGCAGTTTGATTGAAACACTTTCCTGGTTCGGTCAGCATAGTCAATCGCTTTACAATATTGCCTTGTGCCATTTCACAGACCATCAGAAAATAGAAGAAGTTTTTTATCAATCTATTTTAAAAACGGACAAGGAATCTTCACGATTTAAGAGAGAAACCTCATATGAAGGCTGGGTTACCGCAAACTTTGTACATAAATGCCAAGAGCTTGCTGGTGGTGGAAATCGAGAGGAGACAGAGGGAACAGAAGAACTGATCGCCGCGATTTATCAATT
Organism: Cytobacillus gottheilii; assembly: GCF_018582665.1. NCBI lineage: Bacteria > Bacillati > Bacillota > Bacilli > Caryophanales > Bacillaceae > Cytobacillus > Cytobacillus gottheilii. Next base: position 940,027 of record NZ_CP071709.1, read on the forward strand.
AAAAAAGCAAGAGAAGGAAGCTATCCTTCTAACTTATGTAAAAGGAATATCATATGATGAAACGGCAGCTCTGCTGCAAATAAATATGGATCAGTTAAAAGCCCTTTTAGCTACAGGAATTCAGTCCATCAGAGAGACAATAGGAGATGGGCCAGAATTCCAGGGCTGCCAGGAATTTATTCCACACTATCTTACTTATTTAAACCGGGCCATGGAGCGATCCGAAAAGATTGATTTTGAGATTCATCTATACCACTGTCAAAACTGCCAAGAGGATTTAGCGACATTCCAAGAAGTCACGCTGATGCTGGCAGATCTGCCTAAAAAACAGATGCCTGCTGCCATATGGAGAAGGATCAAAGAAAGTGTGGAAGAAACAGAAAAACAAAGACAGCAGAAGAGAAAAAAACGAAGAAGATTTGGCCTTATCACAGCAAGTGTTTTTACGGTACTGATCGCATTAGGATTTATTACAGGTATTTTTGCCTCTACTTATTATGCCCTGTCAGAGGATGATCCTGAACTGCGCTATTATCTGCAGGAAAACCTAGGAGAGCGGCTGAACCTGGTGGCGGAAGATAACGGAATTAAAATTAAGATTAAAAGTGTTATTGCCGATGAATATCAGACACTTGTTTATTATGAAATTGAAGATTTGGAAGAAGAGAATCAATATATGATGATTTATGAAGATGGAGTTACTGTGGAAAACGAATACCAAAGTTTAAACAGCATGATTTATCCGCGCTACTTTATGCCGGATATGGAATCGGATTTGAACAAGAGAGAAAAAAATGTGTATCATGGAAAGCTTAGTCTACGGCCACTCGTAAAGGATAACGCGACGATTAACCTTAATATTAGAAGCCTTCATCAGGTGACTGAAGAAGGGAGTATCAACTATGAATATACACAGGCTGCAAAAGGGGAATGGGAATTTGAACTTCCTCTAACGAAACAACCTTCAACTGAATATACCTTGGATGGAAGTGCAGAAATTGACGGAACAGAAGTAACCTTTAATACATTGACGTATGCACCGACTTCAACCGTGCTTCAGTACACAGTAGAAGGAGATCCTAACATGCAGAGAATGTATACCTACATGATTGACCATTTAGAAGTTGATGAGACAGTCATTCAGTCAGACTATTACGGTTCTTACTATAACTCAACTCACAATAACAATGGGTCAATAACCACTGAAAGCTTGTTTGATCCTCTTTTAGGTGCAGAAGCAAATGAAATGAGCATTCATTTTGGATCTGTTCATTTATCGGTGACGGATTCATTAACCATTCCGTTGGATACGATCCAGGAATATCCTTATACATTAGAATATGCAGATAGCACCATTTCAATTGATAATGTCCAATCGAAGGATGCCACTGAAATTACGCTCAGTAATTATGAAACTGAGAATCGAAGTTTTGATTCCTTACAGTACAATGTTGCAACTGAAAACGATGCTGAAATCACCTCTATGGAAATGGATGGAGAAGGAGTGATTGTCGATAAAAACGGTAAAGAATATGATATTCATAATCCCACCATTCCATATGAAGAGCTAGTTCATCCCCGCCATATAAGAACTGTGGAGAGAACAAAATATTACGGCAACAATGTTAAACCTACTGCAATTGAACTGTATGGGTATGATTCTACTAAATACTTAGATGATGTGGTAAAAGTAAAAATTAACCCAGCTGAATAATGGAAATGAAGCCCTGATGTCGTAATGGTGAATTAAGACATCAGGGTTTTTCTCTTGGTGAAAAATTAGGATGTATTTGGTTTATATGCAACTTAGCACCTGAAAAATGCAACATAAGTGAAGTGCTATTGAGGAAAACGATCAGCTATTTTACACTTTAAAAAAATGAGGACTGGAGGAACTGATATGAAGGTTACGGTTGAGTATATTTCAACAGGTGATCAAGAAATTGTTATTAAATGCAAGCAGATGGATTCAACTATTCAAAGCCTCCTGACCTGCATAAAACAGGCAGATGAAAAGATATTTGCTGTAAAAGAGCGGGAAACATTTGTATTGCATTCAGGAGATATTTATTATGCAGAATCTGTGGATCATAAGGTGTTCCTTTATACCAAAAGTGATGTTTTGGAATGTCAGGATTCACTTTTAAATCTGGAAAAGAGCTTACACTACAGCGATATTGTTCGCATTGGTAAATCCCAGTTGGTCAACCTGATGCATATACAAAAGCTAAAAAGCATCCTTCACAGCCGAATAGAGATTACACTTACATCAGGGGATAAACTAATTGTTTCACGTCATTATTCACAAGCATTTAAAAACAAGTTAGGTATAAACCCATAAACGAAGGAGGGAAAGGAAATGAAAAAATGGCAGGAAATTTTTCTATTTATGTATGAATCAAAAGCAACAGCAGGTATGTACTTTATTGCCTTTGTATTTTTCTATCTTGTGCTTGGGAGTATTGATAAGAGTATGCAAACCTCACTGCAATTTTGGACCTGTATTCAACTCTTTTTGGCTTGTTTGCTCATCGGCTTAGGTCAAGGGATTATTTTATCTAAAAGGGATTTGACGGTGTGGAGACTAATACTATGGAGCGGCTGGTCTCTTTTTATAACCATCTTGTTTACAGAATTCTTTTCATGGTTTGCAGGGTATCCGAACTGGTATCGTTATACCTTTTATGGCGCTATTACTCTTTCATTTATCATTTTTGGGCTGGCCTTAAAATGGAAATTAAACAAAGAAACGAGAGAATTGAACATGGCTTTACACCACTATAAGGAAAATATAGACAAAATATGAAACTGTTTATTATCTCAAACGTATATAAAATAAGGAGAATCAATTTATGGAACGAGTTGTAGAAACAGTGTCAATAAACGGCCGTCAGTTGGAATATTCGATTTTGGGTGAGGGTGAACCTATCCTGGTTATGCATGGGGGACATTCAAACTGTTATGAAGAATTCGGATATAAAAGTTTACTTGATAATGGGTTCTCCATCATTACGCCATCAAGACCTGGGTATGGTCGCACTGTGAAAGAAATTGGCGAAAATCTGGCTTCAGCTTGTGAATATTATCTGGATTTACTGAACCAGTTAGGAATTGATAAGCTGCATGTTATTGGAATATCAGCAGGCGGACCGAGTGCTATATATTTTGCTGCTCATTATCCTCAACACGTCAAAACCCTCATTCTACAATCAGCAGTCACGAAGGAGTGGCTTACACCAGAGGATTTGACGTATAAATTAGCACATGTTATTTTTCATCCTCGAATCGAAAAAACGACATGGACATTGCTGTCTAGGATCAATCAGCTTTTTCCAGCGTTTATTTTCAAGCAGATGTTTTCATCCTTTAGCAGTTTAAGCTATCGGGAAGCGAAAAAGAGAATTGGTACAAATGATATTGAAGAAGTTAGAAAAATGAACAATCGGCAAAGATCCGGACATGGTTTTTTAATCGATTTAAAACAAGTAAACGAACTGCCGGGAAATGAGTTAGAAAAAGTACTTTGTCCTACACTTATTTTGCATAGTGCATTTGATGGCTCTGTTCCATTGGAGCATGCCTATTATGCGGCAGAAAAAATTTCAGATGCAAAGATTTATGTATTGGATTCATGGGGCCATTTGATCTGGCTTGGAAAGTCAGCCAGTGATATGAACGAAGCCTTGATGGAGTTCCTTAATAACAATTATTAGAATAAAAAGAAAACGATCCGATTTTTAGTGTTACAGTACTAAACTAGACGTCCCATCTAATCTGAAAAGCAGGAAAAGGGGGAAACAGAATGGATGCAAATCAAGTCAGCAATATGAGGCTAAGGCAAGCGGGCACAATCAATATGTTAATACTTGTTCTTCTCGCTGTTTTTTTTCTTATTGTCAATGTCTTTACGCTAACGTTCTCTCAATTTTATTTAACTGCGGGGATATTAGTATTGATTCAGAGTGTTTTTGGTCTCATAAAGAGAGATTCTACAAAATCTATATTCCCAATACTTGAGCAGGCAGCAGAATATGAGAAAGAAAAAATGGGCAGTGAGTGGTATAAGTATAAAAGAACAGGACATATTTGGAGCTTAGTACTGGGCTGCATGTTCATTTTACAATCCGTTTTGTTCAGTGATTCTGGTGACGGTGTTTTTGATTTAGAGATCGTGCTGATGCTGATTATTGCATTTACAGTTTTTATCATGATTAATGTCAGTTTGATCATTCATTTTAGAAAAGTAGATCAGGCGAGCACCCCCTTCTGCGTTTAAAGGCTATACGAGGAAATCTTATGCTGCTGCTTTTGGAATTGGAATAGCATTAGGGATTCTGCTGATCTTCTTTATTGTTTCACTTTTTTTACCATGACTTTAAGAAAAGGAAAGGGTGCAGGAAATGAAGGTTTTTATGACGCTATTTTTCTTTCTACTAATCGGATTATATGCTTTTAAATTTCTGCAGCTTCTCGTTAAAATGAAACAGAAGCCTGTATTGCCTTTGACGAATGAAGAACTGCAGGATATTCGTAAAAATCCTCAGACACCTGTTGAATTCCCGACTTTTTCTAATCATAAAACCGGCCTAATCATTTATGCCTTGCTGCTTGTCTATTTGAGTGTCATGGTCTGGATGGGGGTATTCTATTGGGACATTGAATGGGCTCTGTATTTGTGTATATTTCTTCCGTTAATTCATACAAATAATCTCCTGAACTTATTCGCTGTTTTAGATGATGGTCTATTATGCGGCACGCGGTTCGTACATTGGAAAAGCATCAAATCTTTTCAATTTATTCCAATTGATCAGAATCATAAATTTTATGGATATGGCAAAGAGGTGAATGGAGGCTATGAGCTGAAAATCCAAACAAAATTCCTGCCGGTCAGCTGTATTGTGACGTCAGATAGTATGAAGGAAAAATTAACAGTGATTATGGAGGATAGGAGTACACAAATAGAAAGAGATCTTAATCACACGATATAAATGTTCGATATAAAATATTTTTAATTAAAGGTAAAAATACGGTTGACTTCTTTAACTGTAAATATTAATATTACAGTATAAGGTGATAACGATTATCACTTATTCATTTATTTAAACTGTAATTTTTTATATTACATTTAGACTAATACTATGTCGGGAGTGTTGAAACTCATGGTACATTTATATACGACTTCAAGCTGCACATCTTGCAGAAAAGCAAAAGCATGGTTAGAGGAGCATCAAATCGATTTTGTAGAAAAGAATATTGGAACAAACCCTTTAACAGTGGATGAAATTAAATCGATCTTAAGATTAACTGAAGCAGGGACAGAGGAAATTATTTCAACAAAATCAAAAACGTTTCAAGCTTTAGATGTGGATGTGGATGCACTACCGCTGAAGGAATTATATCAGTTAATTATGGATCATCCGCAAATGCTGCGCAGACCCATTTTGTTGGATGAAAAACGTTTGCAGGTAGGTTTTAATGAAGAAGAAATCCGCAGTTTTCTGCCGCGCAAATTCCGTTCATTTTCCTTTAGTGAATTGCAGAAAATGGCGAACTAATGCACTCGGACAGGATTCTTGACAACCCTATCTGTAACAATTAATATTACAGTACAGATAACAAACTTTGCATTTTTTGGAGGCAAAAAATGAATAGTGACTTTACTCTTGCCATACACAGTTTAACGTATCTTGCTCTTCAATTGGATCATATGTCAACGAGTGATGCTATTTCGGAAAGTGCATGTGTACATCCCGTACGAATTCGCAAGGTTTTAAGTTTATTAAAAAAACATGGGTTCATTGTATCAAAAGAAGGAATCGGCGGCGGTTTTATCTTTTCAAAAGATGCAAGTGAAGTCAACTTGTGGGATATATATCGTATCACTTCAGATGGAGCCTTACAGCCCAAATGTCCAGATTCGAATGAGGATTGCGTAGTAGGCGCAAACATGCAAAAAGTATTATTTTCGATTTTTATCGGTGCAGAACAGCATCTCGGACAATATTTAAAAAACTATACTATTAAAGACATTGTGGATCTTGTTAACCAGAAAAATCAATTATGCTGACAGGGGAAAGAACATTTTTTCCTGCAGTCTAACTGTAATGAAAATATTTACAGTTTAAAATAAAAGAGTAGGTGAACATATATGACGAATTTGCAAATCGGCGATTGGATCAAAGGACAATCAGCAGATGGAGAATTAATTTTAGGATACATTGATTCCGTAAATGAACAAGAACAATTTGCAAAGGTAATCGTTGTAACCTCTGATAACAATGAAGCAGTTGGAAAGAAAATTCCGATTCTGCAGAAACAGCTAAAGAAAATCCCTAATGCCAAGGTGACTAACCTAGAACAGCTTCGCTTTCTCATTGATCTTGCTCTTGAAACGGGAGACCGAGAGTGGTTTAACGAACTATCAAACAAGCTGAACTCCATGAAGAAACTTGTGGATGATGTGAAATAAAAAGTTGAGTGAACAGGTTAGACTTTAAAGCCTATTAAAAGAGCTTGGGACATAAATATTTAACATCATACTTGAATGATTAGAAAAGGAGTTATTTCTAATCATTCGGGTTTTTAGTGTTGCTTTTAAAATACGAGAGCTATTTTGACATATCCTCTTCTTCTCCTCCATAAAAAATGAAGCATTGCTTTAACATACAATCAGAAATCACATTCGCTTTCTGCGAGAACATTGGCCGGTACTCCCTTTAATTCTCACGCTAAAAAAGGTATATTGAAGATATAACAATGTGATATGTGGAGGTTAGTCTGTTGCCGCAAAAGCCTAAAAGAATTGCGAAATATAAAATCATTGAAGAATATATACTTGAAAAAATAAAAAGCGGAGAATATACAAAAGGTCAATTAATTGAAACAGAACAGGAATTGATTGAAAAGTTTAGTGTAAGCCGTGTGACTGTCAGGCAGGCTACCAATAATCTAGTGGCGAAAGGATATCTATCCAGAAGCCAGGGGAGTGGCACCTTCGTTTCAAGTCAAAAAATTGTTGGCAGAACGACCAATGTGAAAAGTTTTACAGATGAAATGAAAGAAATGGGGAAAGTGGCCAGTACAGAGGTGCTTGAATTTAAAATTATTTCGGCAAGTCCGGAAATTGCACTTAAATTACAAATGGAAAAGGGCAAACCCATTTATTTTATTAGAAGACTCCGGAAAGCGGACAATGACCCAATGATGCTGGAGACTAGCTATATGAGTGTAGAAGATTACCCAGATCTATCCTATGGAAATATAACTGGATCTAAATATCAGTATATCGAAGAAGTAAAAAATCAAACCATCGATCATTCCCATCATGTAGTAGTGCCGATTATGCCGACTGAGGAAATTGTAAAATACTTTAACTATAACCCAGAGCAGCCTTTAATAAAGTTATTGAATACAACCTTTTTAACAACAGGAAAAATTCTGGATTATACAGAGGTCATTTTAAACTCAGAAAAGTATCAATATCAATCCATAAGAGCAAAATAATTTGTATTAACAAATTTTATGATGTCTATATAAAATTTACAATTGAAATAGCAAAACAATAATGGCATTCATCAATTAGGTGAGTGCTTTTTTTCATTTAATAAAAATAATATTCCATTTTATACATAAGCTTTGCAAAGAAGCAGACACTTACAGTCATAAAAGGCTTAGGAATATGGAGCAAAGGTGTTTACTAACGTCTTTTAAATATATAGATATAGTAATCTATATTATTTATTAATACGTATTGTTAAAATGTATTGACATATTTAATGGATTTGATATTATGTTTATAGAGATTGATTTAACCGTTTTCAACATTCAAACATGAGTAAAAATTTTTAAGGATGGTGAAAGCGGTTCCTATTAACTGTTAATTTTACAAAGAGAAAGGGGTATAAACATGAAAGACGCACTGATGGGTTTTGGTCAAAAACTTGGAAAAGCGATTTTACTGCCAGTAGCGATCCTTCCAGTAGCGGGATTATTGCTAGGAATATCGTCCGCTTTATCTGGTCAAGCAGTTCTTGAAACATATCCAATTTTAGACAACACCATTTTGCAAGCGATTTTACAGATAATGAAAGCAGCTGGATCAGGGGTTTTTAATGCTCTCCCATTAATATTCGCAGTAGGGATAGCGATTGGTTTAGCTAAAAAGGAAAAGGGTCCTGCAGCTTTAGCAGCTGTTGTTGGTTATTTCGTCTTAATTATTACGATCAATGCACTTTTAACTATTACAGGCGAATTAGCTCCACCAGATGCAGATCCACGGGCATATGGACAAGGAGCACAATTTGGAGTTCTGACACTTCAAATGGGTGTTTTTGGAGGTATTTTAACAGGTATTGTAACCGGTTTAATCCACAATCGTTTTTATAATATAAAATTACCTGAAATGCTTGCCTTCTTTGGAGGCTCAAGATTTGTTCCAATTATTAATACATTCGTATTCTTAATTGTTGGTGCTTTAATGTATATCATTTGGCCATTTATCGGTAATGGAATTGCCGCATTTGGAGAATTTGCAACAGGACTTGGTACACTTGGAGCATTTTTATATGGTTTAATGCTTCGTACTCTTTATCTGTTTGGTCTTCACCATGTTTTCTATCTTCCATTCTGGACGACTGCTGCCGGTGGAACATTAGAAGTTGGCGGACAAATGTATGAAGGATTCCAAACGATTTTCTTAGCGCAATTATCTGATCCTGAAACAACTAAATTCTTTGGAAACTTAGCACTATTTAATAGTGGCCGTTATTTACACATGATGTTCGGTATGATCGGTATCGTTCTTGCGATGTATCATGCAATTCCTAAAGGACCAAAGAGAAAAGCAACAGCTGGTTTCTTATTATCAGTAGGTTTAACAGCATTTGTAACAGGTGTTACTGAGCCAATTTCTTTCGCTCTATTATTCGCTTCACCACTTCTTTTCGCAGCAGAAGCAATCCTTTTTGCTCTAAGTTTTGTAGTAGCGAGCATTGCCAATATTACAATCGGTTCAACTTTCTCAGCAGGACTTGTTGAATTCCTTCTATTCGGAGTATTCCAAGGAAACGATAAAACGAATTTCCTTTGGGCTCTCCTGTTAGCCATTCCGGTTATAGTTGTTTACTATTTTGTCTTTAAGTTCTTGATTATCAAGCTTAATGCAAAAACACCTGGCCGTGATGATGACGAGGTGACAGAAGAAGAACAAAGTCATGTAGCAGCAGTAGTAACAGAAGATGATAAAGCTAAATTAATCATTGAAGGTCTTGGCGGTTTTGATAATATTACAGAAATTGATAACTGTGCAACAAGACTAAGAGTAACTGTAGTGAAGCCAGATAAGATTGATGCAAAGGTATTAAAGCAGACTGGCGCCATGAATACAGTTGTCAGAGGCAAGGCGATTCAAGTGATCTACGGACCAAAGGTAAACATTATCCGCGGTGAAGTAGATGATTATATCGAACAAAACAATATTAAGCATTTGTAATAGGGGAAGCGCTCTATCGATTTTTTGATAGAGTCTTTGCCGTTATCCTGAAAGGAGTTTTACGATGAAAAAGAATGTAATCTATATACACACACATGATAGCGGAAAAGTTCTTAGTCCATATGGTTATGATGTTCCGACACCTGCACTGCAGCAGTTTGCGGAAGAAGCAACCATTTTTAGACAGGCATATTGTGTAGGGCCAACTTGTTCACCGAGCCGGGCAGGACTTCTGACAGGAATGTACCCGCATAGCAACGGAATGTATGGTTTATCTCAGCGGGGATTCCAGCTTCATGATTATAATCAGCATTTAGTAAATTTCTTAAAGAAGCAAGATTATCATACTGTCCTTTGTGGTATTCAGCATGAGGCTGGCAGCTATACAGATCATAAAAATGGCGCAAAAATGATTGGATATGATCAGGATATTACGGCTGATAATTCTGGACTAACTGAACAGGAGCTTGTGAAGTGGGATTATGAAAACGCGAATCAAGTTCGTGAATGGCTGCAGCAGACAGATAAGGATAAGCCTTTCTTCTTATCCTATGGAATGTTTGCGACACACCGCAAGTTTCCGGAAGAAGCACACGAGGATTACCCGGAGTTTGATCCAAAGTATGTAATGCCTCCATACCCAATGTCGGATGATAAGAGAATTCGTGAAGATTACACGGGATATCTTAACTCTGCAACTTGGGCAAACGAATCATTTAAAATCGTGATTGATGCATTAAAAGAAGAAGGTTTATATGATAACTCCATTATTATTTTTACGACGGACCATGGTTTAGCTTTCCCATTCGGCAAATGTACATTGTATGATACCGGAATCGGTGTTTCATTAATCATGCGTGTTCCAGGAAGTAATATGATTGGTGAGGAAGTAGAAGGTCTTGTATCTCAGGTAGATATCTTCCCTACATTATGTGAATTGCTGGAGATTGAAAAGCCTTCTTATCTGCAGGGTGTTTCTTTTGCAGAGATGTTTAAAGTGATGGATCATGAGGTGAGAGACGAGATTTTTGCTGAGATCAATTATCACACGTCCTATGAGCCTGCGCGAAGCATCCGCACGAAAAGGTATAAGTATATTAAATATTATGATGAAAACTATTTGAAAATTAACCGTACAAATATTGATAATTCACCAACAAAAACATTATTTCATGAAAATGGCTTAGAAGAAGCTATGAAGCCTCATGAAGGTTTATATGATTTATTGTACGATCCAGGCGAAAGAAATAACTTAGCTGGTGATGAGCGGTACAAAATGATTCTTGAAGAAATGCGTCAAAAAATGCATGACTATCAAGTGAAAACAAATGATCCGATTTTGTCAGGTCACTTCAAAATAGAAGAAGGCTGGAAGGTTAATCGTGCAGAAACGTATAACCCTAGCTCGAAAGATCCTAATGACTATTTAAAGGCTGGTGAGTAACATGTTTGGACTTTTTAATAAAAAGAAAAAAGATAGTTTTGTCAGCCCTGCTGCCGGGACGATTAAATCGATTGATCAAGTAAACGATGAAACTTTTTCACAAAAAATTATGGGTGATGGCTTTGCGATTGCACCGAGTGCTTCGCAAGTATTCTCTCCTGTAGATGCTGTCGTTGATTTTGTTTTTAAAACAAATCATGCGGTCGGCTTAAAGACAGAGGACGGTAAAGAGATTCTCATTCATGTGGGCGTAGATACTGTAAACTTAGAGGGTAAAGGATTTACTTCTCACATCCAAGATGGACAAAAAGTGAAGCAAGGTGACCTTTTATTAACGGTTGATTTTGATTCAATTAAAGATCTTGTTCCTTCAACAGATATTATTCTGATTTTTACAAGCGGGGAAGCCTGCAAAGTAAACAATCCAAATGAAAAAGTAGAAGCACAGCAGGAAAATATTGTTGACCTAACAAAATAAAAGTGCTGGGTAACTCTCGCTTATTCTTCTGAGTAAGCGGGATTTTTCCATTATGTAATCTAAATAGAGGAGGTAATGGTGAAATGCAATCTTATAATGAGAAACAGCAGAAAATGATCCAGCAATTAAAAAATGGTCTTATTGTTTCATGTCAGGCAAAGAAGGACGACCCGATGTATATGCCAGGCATTATTACAGGGATGGCCAAGTCTGCGATATGGGGAGGAGCAGCAGGCCTGCGTCTTAACACTCCGGAACAAATCAGCGAGGTCCGCCAAATCACAGACCTTCCTATTATCGGTTTGTGGAAGCAGCATTCAGAGAATAGTTCTGTTTTTATAACGCCAACCATGGAAGCAGTTGATGAGGTTATAGGGGCAGGTGCCGATATTGTGGCAATTGATGCAACTGACCGGATCAATGCAGATGGTGAAAAAGCATATCTCCTAATTGAAAAAATCAAACAAAAATACCCTGAAACCATCATTTTAGCGGATATCCGCAATGAAGAAGAAGCTGTCATCGCACTGGAGCAAGGTGCTCATATGGTGGCTCCAACTCTGTATCGATTTAATGATAATCCGAAGTCAATTGATAGTCCTGACTTTGAAATGCTGGCTAAAATTGTCCGTGCATGTGAGGGCAAAGGACTTGTCTTAATGGAAGGAAAAATCAATACACCTGAAGAGGCAATTGAAAGTTTATACTTAGGTGCCTATGCAGTCGTGGTTGGAAGTGCCATTACGCGACCACACCTGACGACATTAAGGTTTACAAATAAAATTAATAAATATGAAAATAAAATGCCACTCTATTATTGATTGCTGAAATTTTGCAAAACTCCTGCCCGAATGGGAAAATGATAAAAGTGAGATTTTCTATAGGGAGTGATCCAATGGACAACCAGAAAAGCTGCTGTTCAGCATCCAGATCGTCTATTTCTGTGAATAATACTATTTCAGAAAGTGAACAAAATCTTGAGAGCCAAGTGAAACAGAAGGATAAAGAAAGTATGGTTTACCTTGAAGGAGGCACCTTTTTAATGGGAACGGAGGATGATGACGCCAATCCGTTTGACCAGGAAGGACCGATTCGGGAAGTAAAGGTTGACCCTTTTTATATTGATCCATATACCGTAACAAACCGCGAGTTTCAAGAATTTATTAACGATACAAACTATCAGACAGATGCCGACAAATTTGGCTGGTCTTTTGTTTTTCATCTGCTAATATCTGAGGAAACAGCTGCAAAAGTCACACAGGCACCAGTACAAACCCCATGGTGGCGTGTTGTACATGGAGCCAATTGGCAGCATCCAGAAGGTCCTGATTCTTCAATTGAAGACCGAATGGATCACCCTGTTGTGCATGTTTCCTGGAATGACGCTCAGGCTTATTGCAAGTGGGCTGGAAAAAGACTGCTGACAGAAGAAGAGTGGGAATATGCCGCAAGAGGCGGGCTTGTTCAGAAGAGGTATCCATGGGGAGATACCTTACAGCCTGACGGAGAGCATTACTGCAATATATGGCAAGGTCAATTTCCGGTAAAAAATACAGAAGAAGATGGCTATTTAGGAACAGCACCTGTTCATGCTTTTCCGGCAAATGGATATGGTTTGCACAATATGGCAGGAAACGTTTGGGAATGGTGTGCAAATTGGTTTGATCGTTCTAAAAAAGATGATTCTAACACCAACATGCAGATGCCAGAATCACCAAGAACAATGCGAGGCGGTTCTTATTTATGTCACGATTCATACTGTAATCGCTACAGAGTGGCAGCCCGGAGTTCGAATACAGAAGACAGCTCTTCAGGCAATGTAGGATTCCGCTGTGCAGCTGATGTTTAAGAGAAAAAAGAGGCATCTACAAGCGTAGATGCCTCTTCTTTTTAACAACAGCCTGCAAAAAATTGAATTAAAAAACCTTATATTCCTGGGCTATTAGCCGATAAGACTCGTATTTATCACTAGGATCATACGTAATTGTCACAATCATAAGCTCGTCAGCATGATATTGATCCTGCAATTGGTCAAGTCTCTGCTTAACTTCAGCAGGATTCCCGAAAATGATCTTTTCCTTCATGGCTTCGAGCTTCGTTTTTTCTTCAAAAGACAGCGGGGCATTTTTTGCATTCTCTATGCTTGGTACTCCTTGGTTTCCCTCTTTCTTTTCTCTCTGAATAGACCAGATTAAAGAGCTTAAAGCAATTTTTTCAGCTTTTTCCGTTGTCTCAGCGCAAAACACAGTTGCCGCTATAATGACATAAGGTTTTTCTTTGTGTGGAATTTTGCTGTAAACATCCCGATACTGCTCCACAATTGCAGGGCCATCCTTGTCGCTCATAAAATGGCCGAATACATAGGATATTCCTTTTTCACCGGCAAGAATGGCGCTTTTTTTGCTTGTGCCGAGCAGCCAGGGCTGGGGTGATTGATCAGGGATAGGAGCTGCCTTTACTTTTGCATAGGAATGATCTTCCGGAAAATCATTGTCCAGAAAATGCAAAAGGTCATCAATTGAGTCAGGAAAGGACCATACGCCTTTTAAGAAATGATCAGATAGTGCCTGGCTTGCTTCAGCAGATCCGCCTGGCGCACGGCCAAGCCCGATATCAATGCGGTCTGGAAACAATGTGGCAAGCATATTAAAAACCTCTGCAACCTTATAAGGCTTATAGTAAGGTAAAAGAACGGCACCGGACCCAATTCGAATGGTATTCGTTTGTGCACCAATATAACTCAGCATGATCTCTGGTGCGGGGCAGGCTAGTCCGTTTAAATCATGATGCTCTGCAATCCAGTAGCGGGAATAACCATATTTTTCACCGTGCTGGGCAAGCTTCAAGGAAGCTTCCAGTGCTTCTTTTGCTGTTTGATTCGCTGAAATAGGCGATTGATCCAAAATGCTTAGTTTCATTGTGTTGCTCGTTCCTTTTCAAGAAAGGTTACCGTGTACTCTCCAACATTTCCTTTTTCATAAAGGTTTGTAAGCGAGGTATAGTAGTGAACGATTTCTCCCGTGAAAGCCAGTTGTAGGGAAGGTACGGAAACTTCAAAGGTTTTTTCATATAATAATACTGCGATGTCATGATATTCTTCACTGTTTACATTGAAGACAACAGTGATTTTATGAAGACCCGCTGCTACGTCGTGATTCAAGCTTTTAACTTTAATAGATGTGCCGTTTAAAAGAATTTCATTATTCATATCAAAAGCCTCCTAGCTCTTTCTTAGAAAAACTGCTTAGTTTAATTTTATCCAATTAGAATAAAACTAGCGAACAATGCGCTTGAATAGCAACTGGACAACAGTATCGTAAAAAAGGGATAAAGAAGATAGGGTAATCCAATAAATGGAAAATAAAGTCGTGAAAAAGGGATAAACGAGACACGAAAGTCCAGTAACTGGAGAAAAATGTCGTGAAAAGGGGAGAAACGAGACACAAAAGTCCAGTAACTGGAAAACAGAGTCGCGAAAACAAGAGAAACGAGACATGAAAGTCCAGTAAATGGAAAATGGTGTCGCGAAAACGAGAGAAACGAGACACGAAAGTCCAGTAACTGGAAAATGGTGTCTCGAAAACGAAAGAAATGAGACACGAAAGTCCAGTAATTGGAAAACAGTGTCGAGAAAACGAGAGAAAAAAGACACGAAAGTCCAGTAACTGGAAAACAGTGTCGTGAAAACCGGAGAAATGAAACATGAAAGTCCAGTAAATGGAAAACAATGTCGTGAAAAAGGGATAAACGAGACACGAAAGTCCAGTAAATGGAAAACAGTGTCGTGAAAACCGGAGAAACGAGACACGAAAGTCCAGTAACTGGAAAACAGTGTCGCGAAAACGAGAGAAACGAGACACGAAAGACCAGTAACTGGAAAATAGTGTCTCGAAAACGAAAGAAATGAGAGACGAAAGTCCAGTAACTGGAAAACAGTGTCGTGAAAAACGAGAGAAACGAGACACAAAAGTCCAGTAACTGGAAAACAGTGTCGTGAAAACCAGAGAAATGAGAGACGAAACTCCAGTAATTGGAAAATAGAGTCGTAATAATGGGAGAAACATGCCCTTGAAGTCCAATAAATGGAAAATAGCGTCGTTAAAACCGGTGAAACAAGCCACGAAAATCCAATAAGCGGAAACCGGTAACGTGCAAATGGAAATAATAGAAAATATTCAAGTCTCTTTTAACGGAAGAACAATACAAAAAAACTCCAATACCTAAATAGCTAGCGGTTGAACGATGAGGATAGCAACGATTTCATAACTTTAAGTAAAAACCACTCCTTCAAAGCAAAGTAAAAAGAGGCCTGGAGCAGCCCAAGCCTCTTCAAAAAAATTAAATTTCTTCACTCGTTTCACTTTGAGTTTCTCTGCCGCCGCTTCGCATTGGCATGTCGATCCCTAGTTCAGCTAGTTGTGATTGTGCTTCTTCACGGGTAATCGTCCCACCCTGCTCCTGCTCCATGATTTCTTGTACTTTTTGCTGTGTTTCTTCATCAAGATCTCCAAACAGATCGTTTGGCATCCCGCCTCCCGGTCTTATCCCGCTGCCATCAGGATTTGGCGCACCTTCACCATCTCCAGGCACTACCTGCTCACCTGAAGTGTCAGTCTCTGCAGTTTGTTCACCCGGTGCTCCCAATCCGCCGCGAGCTCCACCGCCGCCAAAGCCCCCGCTGTTTGCCTCGGTTACACCAGACTCATTTATCCATGTAATGGTATCTGAAGTGGTGAATTCTACCAACTTAGTTCCTCCTTCATAGCTTCCTTCAGCATATAAGCCGTTTGTATTGTCCTCAGCGGAAGACCCACCAGAGTACAATGTGTAAGCAGTATCTTTTTTCAGATCAGCTGTACTGATAAAAACAGATTGGTATTCTTTAGCTGGTGCGAATGTTAAAATTGTGTTTCCTTCAGCGTCTTCAAGATGAATGATTGTGCCAGCTTCTTGCTGTTCTGGGTACGTCATCATGATTCCCGCTTGTTCTGATTGAGCTGAAGCGGCTTGGGTCATACCTGAACTTCCGGCAGCAATGATCGTACCGCCGCTGATGGTGAAGCTTCCATCATAGTCCAATGATCCATTTCCGTTGTTCACAGGACCATTTACGAAGACCGTACCACCAGTCATTTCAATCGATCCGTTTGCATCAAGGCCGTCCCCACTTGCATCTACATAGAGTGCACCGCCATTAATTTGCAGCTTATGCTCACCGGAAGAGGCTTGGAAATCCATTGCCGATCCATCATTCCCGCCAGCAGCATTCACTCCATCATCACTGGCAACCAGCTGAATGTCACCATCGTTGATTGTAATATCATTCGCTTCAATTCCTTCATAGCTCTTTGTAATGTTGATATTTCCGCCATTCACCTCAATTGCAGCATCGGCATGAAGTGCGTCATCACCAGTAGCAATCGAGAACTGTCCATCATATATGCTCAGGCTATCATTACTATGAAGGGCGTCATCCAATGTATCAATGGTGAAATCTCCTCCTCCAATCATAATTTGTGCTGAAGCCTTTAATCCTTTTGTGCTCGTTGTATCTTCTTCTGTAACAGCTTCAGTTTCGTTTGTGCTGCTAAAAGGTCTGCCCATTCCAGTATCTTTAACGGCTATTGTATCAGGGCTGCCTCCGCCTGCAGTGACCGTGTATGTTCCTCCTGCAATTAATAATGAAGAAACTGATTGCACGCCATCACTGTCTGCTATTATATTAAAAGTTCCATTTTCAAGAGCAATACTGCCCTTGTCCGCATCTTTATCGTTAGATGATTTTAAGCCATCACCACCAGCATCTATGGTGAATGAACCTTCTTTTACTGCAAGCAGATCCCGTCCCATAATGCCGTCATCAGCAGCCGTAATCTGATACTCACCGCCTGTAATCTTTAGTTCGTCTTTACTTGTTATGGCGTTATTATATTGTCCATTTACGATTAATTTGCCAGGACCATTAATCGTCAGGTTGTCTTTGCTGAAGAGAGCAGCATTTGGTTCGTCCTCATTTTCATCTGCAAATATATAATTTTCTCCGTCTGAAATGGTATTTACTGTGTCTTCAGCAAGAGAGATAACCGTCTTTTCAGCATTTGCAACATAGATGGCAGAACCAGTAGTATTATTGATTTCCACGCCATTTAAAACAAGCTTTACGGTGTTTTTATCTTCAGCATCAATTTTGATTTGGCCGTTATCCCACGTGCCGCTGATTTCATAAACTCCGCCGGCTTTAATTGTAAGAATATTATCTTCGAGTAAAACAGTTGCATCAGAAGGGAATTCTGCTGCGGATCCATTTAAGACTATGCTTGTTGCATTTTCCTTTTTCCAGTCCGAATAGTAATCCTCATCGGTATATGACACTTGTTCATTAATGAGGGCTAATACTTCTTCTGCGCTCGCTGATGTTGCTGCCGTGGCAGAGTTTTCGGGTTCCTTTCCGTCATTGCTGCATGCAAATAATACATTTAAACTTAACAGCGCTGCCGCTGTTTTTACATATGCTGATTTGTTCATATTAAAAGTCTCCTTTTCTTATCATTGCAATGTTACTTGCTAAAGCCATTATGCTGAACCAACCTTAAGGAAACCTTAAAATAAAAAAACATTTTGCTTTTTACACTGTTCGTCCTATAATCTACATATCTTGAAACGGTCGTATATAAGGAGAGCTGGACATGAAATTACTTATTATAGAAGATGATATATATCTTTCTGAAACGATTAAAGAAACGACCATGGGGATGTTTGAGGTAAAGCAGGCGTTCGATGGGGAAGAAGGTTTGTTTTTAGCTGCACAGAATATATTTGACTGTATCATCCTCGATATCATGATGCCGAATATGAATGGATATGAAGTGTTAGAGCAGCTTAGACAGGATCAGATCAAAACGCCGGTTATCATTCTAACGGCTAAAGATGGAATAGATGATAAAATTAAAGGCTTTAAAGTGGGGGCAGATGACTATTTGGTCAAGCCGTTTCATCGTGAGGAATTGCTGCTGAGACTTGAGGCCATTGTGCGCAGAGCAGGTGGTGAGTTTAAAGAACATACACTCACCTTTAAACAGCTGCGAATGAATCTGCAAAATAAGACAGCTCATATTGGGGAAGAAGAAGTGAAGCTTAACGGAAAACAATTCGATTTGCTGGAGTATTTGATCAACAATAAAAATACAATCCTGACAAAAGAACAAATATTTGACCGCATATGGGGCTTTGAATCGGATACTTCCACAACAGTGGTTGAGGTGTATGCGAGCAACCTGCGGAAAAGCTTGAAAAAGTTTCATTATGATGCTTATATAAAAACATTTCGGGGATTAGGCTATATGCTCACAGAAAAAGGTGAAGCGGATGTTTAAAAATAAGGTATTTAGGAATCAGCAGCTCAAATTTATGCTGTTCAACTTAATTGCCTTTACCGTCATTTTTTCAATTTTTGGCATCATTATTTTTGGCCAGGTTCAAGGGACTTTATTCTCAAAAACAGATGATGAGCTTTTGCGGTTCAAGCAAATGATGGAAGAACAGTTTCCAGGGGAGATGAAACTGGAACCAGACCGAGGCACAGAATTTCCGGATGAGCCTCGCCCTGATGATCGTAAGGGGTTCGAGATCAATCCAAGAATAATTATGTTAAGCTGGAATGAATCTGGCGAGATTGTGAACCAAAATCAAATTGGAACACTTTTTTACAATAATTATTTAGAGGATTATCAGCTTGAAGTTGAGAATATGGATGTGATCACCAACATAACTTTTCATGATGAATATGATTTTCGATATTTGCTGTTTGAAGACCAAAATGAAAGTGATGAAATTGCTTATCATCAGCTATTAATCAATATCGATGGAGAAACGGCGATAATTGATCATTTTGGTGAGCTATTAGTACTTTGTTCATCCATATTTGTTATTTTATCGATATCAGCGAGTTACTTATTATCAAAAAAAATGATGAAACCGATTATTCAATCCTGGAACAAACAAACTGAGTTTGTTGAAAATGCTTCACATGAACTGCGTACGCCGTTAACAATTATCCAGAATAAGCTGGAACTGCTCTTAGTAGAACCAGATGAAAAGATAATGAATAAGTTTGAAAATATTGCCTTGAGTTTATCTGAAACAAGACGTTTATCAAAGCTCACCTCAGACTTGCTGACTTTGGCGAGAGCAGATTCGGCTGAAACAGAACTGGTTAAACAGCCATTGGTACTTGATAGATTTATAAAAGATGTATGCGCACCCTACATTGAAATTGCAGAATCACAGGAAAAGCAAATGTGGCTGAATTTACATGCACAAGCAGAGGTAAAAGGAGATGAAGTGCGTCTTCATCAGCTGTTTGTCATCCTGCTTGATAATGCTCTTAAATATACGAATGAAGGAGACAGCATCGGTGTGAGCACTAGCATTTCCGACCATAAAGCGCTCATTGAAATTAGTGATACAGGAATCGGAATTAAGCAGGAAAATGCTGATAAAATCTTTGACCGTTTTTACCGGGAAGACCGGGCGCGTTCCCGAGAAACTGGAGGAGTGGGCTTAGGCCTTTCCATCGCATCCTGGATTATAGCCAAACACGGCGGAACAATTAAAGCCTCCCAAAACAAACAAAAAGGCACAACCTTTACGATTACGCTGCCTATGTAAATAAGCATAAATGAAGAAATCACTGTTATGGTGGTTTCTTTTTTTTGCAAAATAAGAAGCCTTAACGCTCAAGTGAAGTAAACGAGTGCTCCGCAGCATACTTTTTTTGTTTCTCCTTTTTAAGGTTTGTTTAAGCTTCATCCTCAATAATACATACATACACAACAGGAGAGGAGAAACAGAATGATCAGGTCCATCGGCTTAGACGGTTTAAAAGGAAGAAGAGAACTGAAATTTGAAATGACCACAATGGATTGCTACTTACTTCGCAATAAACTAAAGCATTTCATGGAAATCGACCCTCACGCGAACAAAGATGGAAAATATTTAATTCGCAGCGTGTATTTCGATAACTTCAACGATAAAGTATTAACTCAAAAGAAAGAAGGATTCTATGAACGGGATAAATTTCGCGTCAGACTTTATGATTTCAACACAAACTATCTAAATCTCGAAAAGAAGAGCAAACGAAATAATTTAACATACAAGCAGAAATGCAGGCTTACAGCAAATGAATACGAAAAAATTAGAAACAGTGAAATAGTCTGGATGGAAAACGATAGCCGGCCTCTCGTACAGGAATTATATGTACAAATGAAGCTATATCAATTAAAACCTGTAACAGTTGTTGACTATGAGCGCGAGGTCTTTATTTACCGATATGGAAATGTTCGCATCACCTTTGACGGATCTATAAAGACCAGTCTGCGCAACAATGATCTGCTTAATTCAGACCTTGCCATGGTTCATACCAATCCAGAAATAGTTGTGCTAGAAGTAAAATACGACGAATTTTTGCCAGGTATTATTAAGCAGCTGCTGCAGGTAGGCGATATGAGGCAGGGAGCTTATTCAAAATATCATGTCAGCAGAATGTATGGATAATTTAGGAGGAAATAAAAATGGAAAGCATTAATTTTACTGATATATTTAAATCAAGCATCTTAGAAAAGACAAGCAGTTTTTCAATCATTGATTCTCTAATCGGGTTAGCGGTTGCGTTTATCGTCGGTTTGTTTATATATTGGGTCTATAAAAAGACCTTTTCGGGCGTCATTTACTCTCATAGCTTTAATATTTCGCTTATTATTATGTCAATGGCGACTGCCTTAATCATCATCGGTATTTCATCTAATGTTTTATTATCACTTGGTATGGTAGGGGCGCTGTCAATTGTTCGTTTCCGTACGCCTATTAAAGATCCAATGGACCTTGTATACCTATTCTGGGCGATCATTGCAGGGATTTTGTGCGGGGCGGGCTTTATTCCGCTTGTTATTATAGGATCAATTTTAATCGGTCTCGTATTGTTGTTTTTCGTTAATAAAATCAAAATAGAAAATCCTTATTTATTAGTGATTCGGTATTCAAATCACAATATTGAAAACTCACTAGAGCATGTACTATCAAGCAGCACGAAAAAGCATTCAGTTAAGTCTAAATCCATCATGCCAGGTAATGACTTCGAAGTGACCTATGAAGTGCGAGTAAAAGAAACAGACATGACCTTCCTGACAAGCATCTCTGACATTGAAGGTGTGAAATCAGCTGTTATGCTGAGCTATGATGGGAACTTCACGGCATAAAAAGTATTTCAAAATAACAAAACATCTCCAATCATAATGTGAAAGGAGATGTTTTTTATTACCCAGAAATGGTTAAGCAATGATTTAAATCCGGTATCCAAGCTGCTTAGAAATATTTCTCGCAGTTTCCTGAATTTTGTTTTGGAGCTCATCGTCTATTCGTTCCATCGTAATCCGGCTGCTTGGTCCGGAAATACTAAAGCTGGCAATAATTTTACCAGTATAATCATATATCGGAGCAGCAATGCAGCGTATGCCTTCTTCGTTTTCGATATTATCTAGTGCATAGCCCTGTGCTCTAATGGTTTCTACTTCACGTTTTAATTCATCGCGTGAGCGGATCGTATTCTCTGTACGGGTGATAAAATCAGTCTTTGCTGCAATTTCCTCGAATTGCTCTTGATCTTTACCAGAAAGCAAGACCTTTCCCACGCCTGTACAATACATAGGGGCTCTGCTCCCAATTCTTGAATACATGCGGATCGTTTGATTGCTCTCGATTTTGTCAATATAGACAACTTCACCTTTATCCTCCATGCATAAGTGAATCGTTTCATTCACGTCAGAAGAAAGTTTTTTAAGAAAAGGCTTTGAAATAGGGATCAATTCAATATTATTCAATACATTTCTTGAAATATAAATGATCTGGAAACCAATTTTATACTTATCTGTTTCAGTATCTTTACTTACATAATTCATGTCTATCAGTGTGGACAGAAGTCGGTGAACAGTACTTTTTGATAGTCCGACCTGTTCAGCTAGACGTGTAATTTGAATTCCGTTTGGATATTCGGATAGTACATTCAGCAAGGTAAGTGCACGTTCCAATGATTGTACATTCGCCATAATTTCCCTCCATCGTTAACGAACGAAGACTGATCAATGATCATATCTAGATAACTTTTATTATTTATTATTCACGGCAGGTTGACACATTTATCATAGTAAAATCAAATTGGTTTGTAAACTGTGGAAAAATATTATGTATCCCCTTTCATTTTTTTGACTTAAAAGAAAATTTCTTATTGAAATTCATCAGATATCATTTATAATAAAAATTATAGAACATGATTCTATAATGTGGAACAAAGAGGAATTGTTAGTTAAAAGGCAAACGAAGGACGCGGAGAAATGATATCGCTTTCCAAACGATTTAATATTTCAGAGGGGGAATTTTTAAAATGAAAATTCATTATGCACACCATCCGGATGATGTCAAAAACTATACAACTGAAAAACTACGTAATGAATTTCTTATGGAAACTGTATTCAAAGAGAATGAAGTTGAGTTAGCATACAGCCATGTGGATCGCATTATTTATGGAGGAGCAATGCCTGTCGGGAAAGAGCTGACGTTGGATGCTGGTAAAGAACTGGCTGCAGAATATTTCCTTGAGCGACGTGAAATGGGCGTTATCAATATTGGCGGAGACGGAGTAATCGTTCTCGACGGAGAAGAGTATCAGATCAATAACAGAGAAGGAATTTACATTGGCAGAGGAACAAAAGAGGTTGTATTTAAATCAAATGATGCAAATCAGCCTGCTAAGTTCTATATCAATTCATGTCCTGCTCATAAAACATATCCAACCGTAAAAGTAGATTTAGAGAAAGCAATCGCACGCCCGCTTGGAGAAGATACAGCGATGAATAAAAGAACGATTCATCAGTTTATTCACCCGGATGTGCTGGATTCTTGCCAGTTGAGCATGGGGATGACGGTTCTTGAAGAAGGAAGCGGCTGGAATACAATGCCTGCTCATACGCATGAACGAAGAATGGAAGTCTATTTCTATTTTAATATGGAAGAAGACACACGTGTATTTCACTTAATGGGACAGCCACATGAAACAAGACATATTGTCATGAGCAATGAGCAAGCTGTACTGTCACCGAGCTGGTCCATTCACTCTGGAATCGGGACGCGCAATTATACCTTTATCTGGGGAATGTGCGGAGAAAACCAGGATTTCGATGATATGGATCATGTAGCAATGAAGGATTTGCGTTAATAGCGCAAATCCTTCGAATCTACTTTTAACGCTTGAAGGAGGCTGCCATGACAAAGCCCAGAATTATCATTACAGATTGCGACCATGAAAATATTGATATAGAAACAAATGTTTTTCGAAATGAATCATTCACTTTTGAACACTTGGACTGTAAAACAGAAGATGATGTCATTGCTAATTGTCAGGGAGCTTCTGTTTTTCTCAATCAATACGCTCCTATTACAGAAAAAGTTATGGCGAATTTGCCTGATTTGAAGCTGGTTGTCCGCTATGGTGTTGGAGTGAATAATGTGGATCTGGAAGCAGCAGATAAATATGGAGTTCAAGTGTGCAATGTTCCTGATTACGGCACTAATGAGGTTGCGGATCATGCATTGGCGCTGATGCTTGCTCTAACCCGAAAAATACCGCACATGAATCAGCTGGTAAGGAGCGGCGATTGGGATTACCAAAAAAGCATTCCGATCTACCGCCATAGTGAACAAACTGTCGGCATTATCGGGTTAGGCAGAATTGGCACTTCTTTTGCACAAAAAGTGCAGGCTCTTGGCTGCCGCATTATTGTATGCGATTCCAAATATAAAAACAATCAATCTAGAAAACTGCCAGATGGAATGGAGCTTGTCGAATTAGATGAATTGCTTGAGCAATCTGATGTTGTTTCCATCCACTGCCCGCTTGAATCTGCATATAACTTATTAGATGTAGACCAGCTTAAACGGATGAAAAATACTGCTTATCTGGTGAATGTGTCGCGCGGAGGAATCGTGAATGAAAGTGCCCTTGATACAGCACTTGAAGAAGGGTGGATAGCTGGGGCTGCTGTTGATGTAGCGGAAAAAGAACCGCTGTCTGCAGACTCGCCATTATTCAAACACGATCATTTCTTATGTACACCGCATATGGCTTGGTACTCTGAACAGGCCGCATTGGAATTAAAACGAAAAGTAGCAGAGGAAGCTGTGCGTTTCTTGAAAGGCGAACCTGTGCACTACCCAATAAATGAGATTCATAACCTTATAAAAGAGTAGGAGTGGAGTAAATGAAAAAGACTTTTAAAACTTTTGCTATAGTTGTAACCGTTTTCTTTGTAACGATGTTAGCTGCTTGCGGCGGATCTAGTTCTTCTGGTGATACATCAGA
Source organism: Cytobacillus gottheilii (assembly GCF_018582665.1). Taxonomy (NCBI): domain Bacteria; kingdom Bacillati; phylum Bacillota; class Bacilli; order Caryophanales; family Bacillaceae; genus Cytobacillus; species Cytobacillus gottheilii. The sequence goes on from NZ_CP071709.1 coordinate 964,847, forward strand.
TGGAGGATCAGGCGGAAGCGGATCAGCTCAAGAAATTAAAGTAGCTTTCAACCAGCCTGAAAACCATCCGCAGTACAAAGCAATGGAAGAGTTCGGTGAAAAATTTAAAGAATTAACGGATGGTGCATATGAAATCAAAATGTATCCAAACGAACTTTTAGGTGCACAGCGTGAAACAATGGAGCTTGTTCAATCTGGGACAATCGGCATGTCCATTGTTGCAGGAAGCTTAATGGAAAACTTCAATGAAGAATTTGTTGTATTCAACTTGCCATACGTGTTTGATTCTAAGGATCACCAAATGTCCGTTTTAAATAACCAGGATATTGTAGGCGATTTATATACGTCAGTTGAAGATCAGGGCATGACAGTATTAGCTGGTTTCCATGGCGGTGTTCGTAACGTTTATAACAGTGAAAAGCCAATCAATACACCAGAAGATTTAGCTGGTCTGAAGATCCGTATTATCGAAAGTGATACAAACATTAAGATGATGGAAAACATGGGCGGAACAGGTACGCCAATGGGTCAAGGGGAAGTTTACACAGCGATTCAATCAGGCGTTATTGATGGCGGAGAAAACAACGAGTTAATCTACTCTAATCTGAAGCATGTGGAAATTGCACCGTACTACTCTTATACACAGCATTTAATGATCCCAGACTATTTGATCATTAACACAGATTTATTAAATGGCATGTCAGAAGAGCATCAAAACATTTTTAAAGAAGAATTGGCAAAAGCAGTAGATCGTGAAGTTGAGCTTTGGGATGCAGATGTAGAAGCTGCGAAAAAAGCTGCTGAAGAAGCAGGTGCTGAATTTAACGAATTAGATATTAAAGTTTTCCAAGATGCCGTTCAGCCGGTCATTGATGAAAAGTTAAGCTCAGACAGCGCAAAAGCTTTATATGAAAAAGTTAGAGAAGTAGCTGAATAAGAGCTGGAGTGATTTTATGAAACTCATAAAAACAATTTTAGACAAAATCCTTGGAAGTGTCTGCATCATTCTTTTCGCTTTCCTTGTATTGCTAGTAACTTGGCAAGTTATCACTCGGTTCGTCTTTGACGATCCGAGTGTCATTTCAGAAGAATTAGCGAAATATTGCTTCGTTTGGCTTGTTTTGTTTGGAGCTGCCTATGTATTTGGTGAAAGAGGACATATGGCTATTGAATTTGTAAAAGATAAATTTCCAACCGGAATCAAAATGGGTGTTGAGCTGTTTATCGAGTTAGTAGTAATCCTTTTCGCAGCCCTGATCCTTGTACAAGGCGGATATGCAGCAACAAGTTTAGCTTGGACACAATTATCCGGTGCGCTGCAAATTCCAGTAGGTTATTTATATGCGGCAATTCCGCTTAGCGGAGTATTTATTATTTTTTACTGTATCTATAATATGTATCTCATTATTAAACATAAGAAACCACTAGAGCAATAGTTAGGCTGAAAGGAAGTAGATAATATGGATATTGCTGTTCAAGCGGCACTGATACTATTTGCTGGCGTGGCATTCTTATTAATAATAGGTGCACCAATTAGTATTAGTGTTGGAGTTGCATCTGCCTTGGCGATGTTCTCTATCATTGACTTTAATAATGGTCTTTTGACCTCAGCGCAAAGAATGTTTACTGGAATGAACTCATTTACATTGCTTGCGATTCCGTTTTTTATTCTAGCCGGCGTTATTATGAACAACGGCGGGATTGCAACCAGACTGGTCAACTGTGCTAAAGTACTGAGCGGCCGTTTGCCGGGTTCTTTAGCACATACCAATATCGTTGCTAACATGATGTTCGGATCCATCAGTGGTTCAGCGGTTGCTTCTGCAGCTGCAGTTGGAGGAACGATGGGACCGCTGCAGAAAAAAGAGGGATATAATCAGGAATTTAGTGCGGCCGTAAACATTGCATCCGCACCAACAGGAATGCTGATTCCGCCAAGTAATACATTGATTGTATACTCCCTTGTAAGCGGTGGAACATCGATTGCAGCTCTCTTCATGGCAGGATATGTACCGGGACTTCTATGGGGTCTGGCTTGTATGGTTGTTGCGTTTATTTTGGCTAAAAAGTATGGATATAAAGGCGATGACAAAGTTAGCTTTGCGGTCGCATTAAAAGTATTTTTAGATGCCATTCCAAGTCTTTTGTTAATTGTGATTGTTATTGGAGGGATTATTGGAGGCGTGTTTACGGCAACAGAAGGTTCTGCCATTGCCGTGGTTTATTCGCTGCTGCTCTCCTTCATTTACAGAACCATTAAAATCAAAGATTTGCCTGGTATTTTATTAGATTCAGCAAAAACAACTTCTATTGTTATTTTCTTAATCGGTGTTTCTTCTATTATGTCATGGGTTATGGCATTTACGAATATCCCGGGCATTATTGCTGATACATTGCTAAGCATTTCAGATAACATGTTTGTTATTTTGCTCATCATGAACCTGGTACTTCTAATTGTTGGAACGTTCATGGATCCAACACCAGCGGTTTTAATCTTTACGCCTATTTTCTTGCCAATTGCGACAAGTTTTGGGATCGATCCGGTTCACTTTGGAATTATGATCGTATTCAACTTATCAATTGGTACCATTACACCGCCTGTTGGACCTGTGTTATTCGTGGGCACAAAGGTAGCTGGTCTGAGAATTGAGAATGTAGTGAGACCGCTGATGCCATTTTTCCTAGTGACCATCTTGGTGCTGTTTCTGATCACATACATTCCACAATTGTCTTTATTTGTACCAGAGTTATTTAACTTAACAGGAAATTAATAAAAAGTGGACAGGTACATGTAGCGTGGAAACGGGACTGTACCTGTTTTTATAATGAGAGTTTGAGAAGCAACTAGAATAATGTTAAATATGTTTTTTTATGTAATGGAGGGATTGATCATGAAAGCCATTTTTTATGAGGGTGCGGAACATGTTGCCTTCAAAGAAGCAGAGATGCCTAAACTGCCAGAAGGATGGGCACTCATTAAAACTTCCCATGTTGGGATATGCGGAACAGATCTAAATATCTATGCAGGAACACATCCCCGCGCTGCGGCGCCTTTAATCATGGGGCATGAATTTTCCGGTACGGTGCTTGAAGGACATCCAACACTAAAAGAAGGAACAAAAGTAACAGTAAACCCATTATTAAGCTGCGGCACATGCGGACCTTGTGTATCAGGACAGTCCCATGTTTGTGAGTCTCTAAAGCTGATTGGCATTGATTGTGATGGCGGGATGGCAGAATATGTTGCTGCACCGGCCGACAGCATTATTGCTTTGCCGGAGGAGATGAATTTAGAGGCAGGAGCATTGGCAGAGCCGGTTGCAGTTGCGGTTCATGCGGTCCGTCAGGGCGGTTATGTGCCGGGAGATCGGGTTGTTGTTTGTGGTGCGGGCACGATTGGCTTATGTGTAGCACTCGTTTTGAGAAGCTTGGGTGCAACAGATATCATTGTGGCTGAAACGAACGAACATCGTCTTGCCATGGCGAAAGAGCTTGGTTTTGTTGCGGTAAATCCACTGAGTGAGGATGTTCACAGTGTGGTTTTAGAGCATACGAACGGCTTAGGTGCCGATTTTGTTTTTGATTGTGCAGGCCATCCATCGGTATTAACTCAGCTGACCGAGCTTGTAAAGGTCAGAGGAAATATAATCATTGTGGCGGCATATAAAAAGCCAGCTCCAGTCAACCTTCTTCAAGGAATGTTTAAGGAGCTCTCCATTCAATTTGTGCGTGTTTACACACCAAGAGACTTTGAGATTGCGATTGACCTATTAAACTCACAAAGCAGCTTTGAAAAAATGATTACACATGTGCTTCCTCCTGAAGAAGCCGAAAAAGGCTTTGAGCTGCTGACAACAGGAACAAATGCGGTGAAGGTTATGTATTCTTTTTAAGAAAAATATTTGCCCTTTAGAAAGGAATAAAAACATGAATAACTTATTTGATCTAACAGGAAAAGTCGCGGTAGTAACGGGCGGTAATCGTGGTCTTGGAAAGGAAATGGCTTTAGGTCTTGCCAGTGCTGGAGCTGATGTTGCAGTGGTAGCGAGAAATGTCACAGAAGAAGTACTGGAAGAGATCCGCAATCAAGGAGTAAAAGCGATCGGCATCAATTATGATATTCGGAATGTGGATGGCTACGGTTCACTAGTGGATCAAGTGATAGATCAAATGGGCAAAATTGATATTTTAGTGAATAATGCAGGAGTGCAAAAACGTCATCCCGCTGCCGAATTTCCGAAAGAAGATTGGGATTTTGTGATGGATATTAATGCAAATGCCGTATTTTATCTTTGTCAGACAGTAGGAAAACATATGCTTGAAAGAGGAAAAGGGAAGATCATCAACATTGCTTCGCTCCTATCCTTTCAAGGCGGTTTAACCGTTCCAGCCTATGCAGCGAGCAAAGGAGCGGTCATGCAATTCACGAAATCATTAGCGAATGAATGGGCAGGCAAAGGAGTAAACGTAAATTGCATCGCACCAGGCTATATGGCGACAGAAATGAATACAGCGTTAATTGAAGATCCAACAAGAAGCAGGCAAATCCTTGAGAGAATCCCTGCACAAAGATGGGGCAATGGCCAGGATATGCAAGGTGCTGCAATCTTTTTAGCATCTGATGCCTCTGACTATATTCACGGCTATACACTGGCGATTGATGGCGGCTGGTTAGGACGTTAAGAAAGAATAGATTAAAGGGAAGAAAGACCTTTAAAACTTGTTCAAACAATAAATTGTAAACCTTAAATAAAATAGAATGATGAAATAAAAAATTTATCTGTATAAAACGAACGGAGGATACACATGACATTTCAATTGGATTACTTTTCACTAAAAGGGAAAACGGCATTAGTTACAGGAGCAAGAACGGGAATTGGCCAAGCAATTTCAATTGGTTTGGCAGCTGCCGGTGCACATGTCCTTCTCTTGGGCCATCGTGATAACTTACAGGAAACACAAACGAAGATTGAGGAAATTGGCGGAACGTACGATACCATCTTAATTGATCTAAGCAAGGTCGACACAATTCGTGAAAAACTTAAACCAATCATTGAAAAACACGAGATTGATATTTTAGTCAACAACGCAGGTGTCATTTACCGTGAACCAGCCGTAGATTTTAATGAGCAAGAATGGATGCGTGTCATTGATGTTAACGTGAACTCCATTTTCGTATTGTCTCAGGAAATTGGGAGAGGAATGGTGGAAAGAGGATCAGGCAAAATCATTAATATTGCATCCCTTTTATCCTTCCAGGGCGGTATTTTCGTACCAGCTTATACGGCAAGCAAGCATGCAGTTGTAGGATTGACAAAGGCTTTAGCCAACGAGTGGGCTGGCAAAGGCGTTCAGGTAAATGCAATTGCTCCTGGATATATTGAAACGAACAACACCGAAGCCATTAGAAACGATGAGCAGCGCAATAAATCAATTTTAGAAAGAATTCCGGCAGGACGCTGGGGAGAAGCAGATGATCTGGCTGGTGCTGCAGTCTTTTTATCCTCCAAGGCTTCTGAATATGTCAATGGCCATGTACTAGTCGTGGATGGCGGCTGGCTGGGACGATAAACATAGGCTAGAAATAACATAAAAAACGGTAAGAGCGTTAAAAGCTCTTGCCGTTTTTTTGTATGATCTTCATGAAAAAGTGTAAAGTTACCTTGACGTAAAGTTTCTTTTACTTTATTGTAAAAATATGAGAGGTGATGAAGTGAAAAATCGATTGCCTGAGTTACGGAAAACGTTTGGTTATTCGCAAGAGCGTCTTGCAGCCAAGCTTGGAGTGTCGCGGCAGACCATCATTTCAATTGAAAAAGGAAAATACTTTCCTTCGCTGCCGCTGGCTTTTGAACTAGCAGCAACATTTGAGACAACAATTGAACATGTATTTATTTATGAAGGAAAAAAGGAGGAAGAATGATGGGATCAAGAAAAACTTTCTTAGTCATGGGGATACTATTTACGCTAATGGGGGGATTTGTAGGATACGCAGGAATTATGGCAGACTCAGCTCCAATATCCATGACCTATATTGTTCTTGCCATGGCTTACATGTCCTTTTGTCTCAGCTACTTATTTCCGCAATTTAAAGAAAATGATGAGCGGGTGAAATTAATCAAGCAGAAGGGGATGTTTGCTTCATTTATAGCGTTTATGCTGTATCTGATTCTGTTTCAAATAGGAATTCAGCTAGGCTGGGTTAACCTCAGCGCATTACAGCTTCTGCATATTTTGAGCACATTAATGATTTGTACAGTCTTTTCTTCATTTGTCATATATTCTAAGAAAATATGAAAACATTGTTTGATCCCATTATTTCCTAGGGAATACTGTCGATTCGGAAATACCAAATCTTTAGGCTGTACCTATATGTTCGACACCTGTTTATAGAGACTCTTAGTTGAGGAAATCCTGCAGAGTTAATTGCTTTAAAAGCATCCAACATAAAAATCAGCAATAGCCTCCTTTTTTTAATAAATATAGGCAACTGTCTCAAACATAAACGAATGTCCAGCATATTTTATCTTATAAATTGGCTGTGCAAATGCATTTGAATTATTTCGTTTCTCTTCCGCATTTTAAATACTGAAAAAGCATGAAAGCTTAGAATAATGTCAGCCATGTGGAAGTAAGGTGCGATTATGATTGGGGCTAAGCCAATTAATTATTATAGGGGGGAGCCTATTAATATGTATGGAAGAAGACCTTATGGATTTGGTTATGGAGGATTTGGCAGAAGACCGTTCGGTTATGGTTTTGGCGGACCGTTTTTAGGCGGTTTTGTTGGAGGTTTGGCAGCAGGAGCACTTCTTACACCTGGATTCGGATATGGCGGTTATCCTGGATATCGACCGTTTTATCCGCCATATTACTATTATTGATAAATGTGGCTGGCTTTTTGCCAGCCATTGCTGTTTTTGCGAGGAATATTATTCTAGTCATCTCTGAATATTTTATTGGAAAAAGAGGTTTACTCTATATAAAATTAGGGAAAAAAGAAGTGTGGATGATCCTTGTGGTTATAAGGAGAAACCAAACTCTGCTGTTTTTCTAAGGGAGCAGCAGCGGTTGATATTGTTTTTTAGTTATGATAAGTTCATATATAAGAAAGGAGGACAGCACAACAATTGGAAATGGAATTATTTTTCCTATATTCGTAATAGTGTACTGAAGAAGGGGATCTGTACTATACAGATAAAGAATGCAGTGCACAACGAGATTATGAGGATATGAAAATTAATTCTTTACGGCGAAATTTATTCTTGCACATAACTCTAGTTTTATTCGCTTCGTTTCACTTCGCAATTTACTTCTTTTATATTAAAAAACCAAATGTTCTTTCCCTTCGTACTAAAACGATCTGAAAGGAAGAATCAATGAATTCTCAAAAGAAAAAATTAAATATAGTTTTTTATGCATCGGCGGTCATTATTGCAAGTTTAGTATTGGCAGGTGCTTTCATGCCAGCGGCTTTTGCAGAAGTTGCCAACACAGCGCTGCAATTCACAACGCATAATTTTGGCTGGCTTTATTTAGGAGCGATATTCATTTTTGCGATCTTTTTAATTTACTTAATTTTTAGTAAATATGGATCGATTCGATTGGGAGGCAAAAATGAAAGACCGAAATATCCGCTATTTACATGGATCGGTATGCTTTTTTCAGCAGGTTTTGGTGTCGCTCTTGTTTTTTACGGAATCGGTGAACCTATGTCGCATTTCTTTGCACCGCCATTTTCAGATGTAGAGGCGCAATCTACAGAGGCAGGAAGAATCGCGATGGGTTACTCTTTTTTTCACTATGGAATTAGCCAATGGACCGTTTTTGGTATAGTGGGTCTTGCAATGGCATACTTCCAATTTAAAAAGGGCACAGATGGAATGGTCTCTACGACTCTTTCTCCAATCATCGGAAAAGGAAAACATGAAAAGCCAACAAAGAGACTCGTTGATATTTTGGCGATCGTAGCAACAGTACTAGGTGTAGCGACTTCAATTGGGTTAGGCGTCATGCAAATTAATGGAGGAGTTACGTCCACATTTGGAATTGCAGAATCCCCATGGACGCTGATCATAATTATGGCCATTTTGACTGGCTTATATCTGTTGTCAGCTACAACAGGATTGGATAAAGGAATTCGCTGGCTAAGTAACTTCAACCTAGGTGCTGCTTTAGTGTTTATGTTGTTTGTATTTGTTACGGGTCCAACAGTGTTCATTCTGGATACATTAATTGTTGGTCTTGGCGATTATATTACAAACTTCATTTCCTATAGTCTGAGATTAAGTCCTTATAGCGGCGGTGAATGGGTCTATGATTGGACTGTGTTTTACTGGGCATGGGCGATTGCTTGGGCGCCGTTTGTTGGAGCTTTTGTAGCACGTGTTTCCAGAGGCCGTACGATTCGTGAATTTATCTTAGGTGTCATGGTCGCACCTCCTGCCATTGCTTTACTGTGGATTGCCGTTTTCGGAGGAACAGCACTTCATATGGATTTATTTGAAGGAGGAACAATTGCGGCTGCTGTTAACAACGACATTACAAGTGCTTTATTTGCTACTTTAGCAGGCTTGCCTTTTACAGAAATTGTTTCCGTATTTGTCCTTCTGTTAATCTTCACTTTCCTAATTACTTCTGCTGACTCGGCGGTATTTATTTTGAGCAGTATGTCGACTGGGGGCTCACTCAATCCTCCAATTAGAATAAGAATTATTTGGGGAGTATTAATGAGTGGAATTTCTTTAATCCTTCTCCTTGCAAGCGGACTGACTGGATTGCAGACAGCTTCAATTATTGCTGCATTGCCATTTGTCATTATTCTCTTGCTGATGAATTTCTCGATCTTTAAAGTCATTAGAGCTGACTATAAAAAAGAAGCAGTTGCCAAAAACCCGGCTGCAGTGAAAAAAGAAACAAGAGAGAAAACACAGAAAACAAGCAAGTTAAAAGAAGATAGTGCAAGTGTCTCATAATAAAATAGAAAAGATTCAAGGCGTTTATGCCTTGAATCTTTTTTTATTCAGGTTTCTATTATACTTCTTTATTTTTCTCTAATCTTGCAGAAATTAAAAGATAAATAGCAATGCCGCCAAAGGTAATCAGTGTGCCTGTAATCAGTCTTGCCTCATCTTGCAGCGATGTTTGTTCAAGCAGGTAGTCAGGCAATGTGATAAGTGCCAGAACAATCACCATAACCCAGGTTTTAGCCCAAAGGGAGGTCCCAATTAGAAACACTAGCAGAATAGTCCCGGTAATGATACTTCCAAGAGTGCCAAAATCGATGACAGGAGTGGCGATCGCTTTGTTTAAAAAGATTAAGCCGAGAAAAAGTCCAATTGGAACAATGGATATCCCCATAAAGATCAATCCTTTTTTTATAGGAGAGCGTTCCAATGTAGAGATTGCCTTAAATCCAATCAATACAAAAGCGATAAAAATAACGGCAATCACGATATGTCCGACAATTTCTAAAACAGAATATGAGAGTGTTCCTTTCAGCAAATCTGGAATGATGTTAAAGGAAAATGAACCTAAAACAATCAGACATATATATTTGAACCACGTCCTCATATCAATAGACATTTCATTTGAAATCATCTGCATATACTCTTTTGGGGACTTTCCAACAATTTTCTCGATTGGTTTCCCCTTTTTTTCTGCTTCATATAGATGAACTTCTAATTCTTCAATCATTTCCTCAATCTCTTTTGGATTTTTACCGCTGGAAAATAAATAAACCCGCAGATTTTCTAAGAAATTCTGGCTTTTTTTCGATAATGTGAATTCATTATTCAACATTTTCAGCTCCTTTTGTTTTATTGTCCAGTGTCTGATTCATGATGAAGCACCCTATTGACACTGCTCTCCAGCTGATGCCAGCGCTCCATAAACTTCTGTAATTCCAGTTCTCCTTTTGGTGTAAGTGAGTAGTATTTTCTTCGTGGACCAGCAGTCGATTTCTTTAATGTAGAAGTAACCAACTCTTCCTTTTGCATCCTAATAAGCAAAGGATAAATGGTTCCTTCACTGAAGGAATGAAATCCATATTCTTCAAGCTTTTCGGCCAGTTCGTAGCCATAGACTTCTTTATTATGAATAATGGCAAGAATACAGCCATCAATAATTCCTTTAAGCATCTGAGTAGATGACAAAGAATTTCACTCCTTTTTCCACTAACTTGTAATACAAGGGTTATGGGTTTTATATACCTTGCAATGCATGATATTAATTAGTATAACTTTGATTATCTTGTAATGCAAGGTAAAAGAAATAATAATGTTATAGCGATTTAAGAATAGGGAATGCAATCAACATAACAAGAATTTAAATAACATATATCAGGAGTGGCAGAATGAATGTCTGATTTTGTCACCTTTTGTATAAATATGATGGTTGAAATATTCGAAAAACAAGCTAAATTAAAAAAATATGCTATAATTTATTTTGTAAATTTATATGAATAGGAGTAATCGCTATGGTGTTAAAAGATGTGTTTATTGGCCTTTCCCAAAATCAATTCTTAAATAATACGGCGAAAAAATACGGGTTAAAATTGGGTGCTCAAAGTGTTGTTGCAGGCACTAACTTAACCGAAGCGATTAAGAGTATTAAAGAGCTTAATGCGAAGGGAATTTCTTGTACTGTAGATAATCTTGGCGAATTTGTATTCGAAAAAAGTGAAGCTACAGAAGCAAAAAATCAAATCCTTGAAGTCATTGAAGCGATTCATGAACATCAAGCAGATGCGCATATCTCTTTAAAGCCGTCCCAGCTGGGCCTTGATATTGATTACTCTTTTTGCTTAGAGAACCTGAGAGAAATTGCAGCTCGGGCCTATCAATATGGCATCTTCATTAATATCGATATGGAAGACTATAATAGACTGCAGCCTTCATTCGATATGCTCGATGAACTCTCAAAAGAATACGATAATCTTGGCACAGTGATCCAAGCGTATTTTTTCAGAGCAGATGATGACATTGAAAAGTATAAAAATTACCGATTGCGCATCGTTAAGGGAGCTTATAAAGAACCCGAAGATGTTGCTTTCCAGACAAAAGAAGAAATAGATAAACATTATATTCAACTGATTGAATGGCATCTGCTTAATGGCAAATTTACATCAATCGCGACACATGATCATCGAGTGATTAATCATGTAAAGCAATTTGTTAAAGAACACCAGATTTCAAATGACAAGTTTGAATTCCAAATGCTATATGGTTTTAGAAAAGAGATGCAGCTCGATCTTGCCAGCGAGGGTTACAATTTCTGCACATATGTCCCTTTTGGACATGATTGGTATGGCTATTTTATGCGCAGATTAGCTGAACGCCCGCAAAACTTAAATCTTGTGGCAAAGCAGGTCTTTACAAAGAAAACGAATACAATTATTGGAGTGGCTGCAGGAGCGTTCTTGCTTGGCAGACTCACGAAAAGAAGAAATAAATAAATGTATTGCCTGTTCGTATGATTACGAGCAGGCTTTTTTGTATATTCGAAGAGAAAAAGGAACTAGAAATCTAGGAGATTGCAAGCAAATTGGAAGATTTTCTGACAAAAAAATAAAATTTATTGTTTTAATTATTCAGATTCTTTAGTAGAATGGATATTAAAATATTAAAGGGGCGGTATCATATGAGTGATATTTTTATATGTGGTGAGATTATTCAGAAGTAAGAACTCCATTTAATGGGTGAGGAGATTACTGTATTTAATTAAGAAAATACTAAAAGTAAAAGAACAGGGGTTATGATTATGAAACTATTAGAAACAATCAGCTCAATCGCTGGTAAATTTTTTGCCGTATGGGTGATCATCATTGCTGTTATTGCTTTTCTAGTGCCAGCGCCATTTCAGCAGCTGGGAGGCTATGTGACAATTCTTTTAGGTGTAGTAATGTTCGGAATGGGATTAACATTAAAGCCTGTAGACTTCAAGATCATTGCCACCAATCCATTTCCTGTTTTAATCGGCTTTGTAGGACAGTTTACAATTATGCCGCTTGTAGCCTTCCTGATTGCAACAGCACTAAACTTACCAGCTGAACTTGCAGCAGGCTTAGTTCTTCTGGGATCTGTACCAGGCGGAACAGCATCAAATGTTATGGTATTTTTAGCGAAAGGAAATGTACCGCTATCAATTGCAATGACGTCACTTTCAACATTGCTGGCTCCTGTTGTAACACCACTTATTTTATTGTTATTAGCAGGGCAATGGATGCCAGTTGACGCAGCTGCAATGTTCTTATCAATTGTTCAAGTCATTATTGTACCAATTGCATTAGGGTTATTGATTCGAAAAGTTTTCCCAAAGACAGTGGAAAAGAGCATTGGGGTTCTGCCATTGATTTCTGTTGTGGCAATTATGATTATCGTTTCAGCCGTTGTATCAGGCAATGCTGAAAGACTTGCACAAACAGGATTGCTTGTTTTTGTTGCCGTTATGCTTCACAACGGTGCAGGATTACTGCTGGGATACTTTGCAGCCCGTATGTGCGGGCTTGATGAAAGTAAACGCCGGGCCATTGCACTTGAAGTAGGAATGCAAAATTCAGGGCTTGGGGTTACACTTGCTACCGCACACTTTGGCCCGGTCGCTGCTATTCCAAGCGCACTAGGGGCGGTTTGGCATAATATTTCAGGACCGATTCTTGCGACTTACTGGGCGAAAAAACCAGTGGTAGAACATGAAGTAAATGCTTCTGTTGAAAGCACAGAACAGGCTGTAAAACATACTCCAATCGGATAGTTGGAAAGGAGTACTGCTCGTAATGAGTGGTACTTCTTTTTTTATGTAAAAAAGACCTAACATATAGTTTCTATGCAGGTCTTATCATACAGGGGGGTGTGCAATTTTTCCTGAATTATAATAGTTTTGTTATATCATCTTCAATTTTTCCAGGCTCAGTAGTAGGTGCATATCGTTCAATGACCTGACCATTTCGATCCACCAGGAATTTTGTAAAGTTCCATTTAATATTTTTGGATAAAACGCCTTTTTTCTGTTCTTTTAAATGTGAAAATAAAGGAGCAGCATTTGCTCCGTTCACGTCAATTTTTCCAAACATCGGGAAGGTTACACCATAGTTGAGCTGGCAAAACTGTGTCGTTTCTTCAATATTATCAAACTCCTGATTATTGAACTGATCACAAGGAAAACCTAAAATTTCCAACCCTTGATCCTTGTATTTATCATATAGACTTTGCAAACCTTCAAACTGAGGAGTTAATCCACATTTGCTTGCTGTATTCACGATTAATAAAACCTTGCCTTTATACTCATCTAATGATTTTTCATTGCCGTTTGTCATTTTAACTTGGAAATCATGTACCGTGCTCATTGTATTTCCTCCCTAATGTAAAATTAAATCGTGTACGATCTAATTTTAAGGTGTTTTTAGGTGAAAAGCAATTGAGAGGTATTTGCTTAAATACCCGCAGATAATCACCAGTTAAAAAAAGCACAATCTGTCACACAATCCTCAAACTTTCACAATCATGCATAAAAGAGATCTAATCAATATATGTTACACTCTATATAGATATAAATGATAGATAACTGAGGTGTACACAGTGAAAACAGTATTAGTCATCGGCGGCGGCATTACTGGAATGGCTGCCATGTATGAACTGCAAAAATGGAAAAAAGAAAACAGCTCTAATGTGAAGCTAATCCTTGCAGAAGGAGCTGATCAGCTGGGCGGAAAGATCCGCTCTGTTAAACAAGATGGATTTCTTATGGAGTCTGGTGCAGATTCAATCGTTACGCGCAAAACTCATTCTATGTCTTTTATGAAGGATTTGAATCTTGAAGACAAAGTGGTATACAATGCATCAGGCAAATCCTATATATATTCAGATGGTCAGCTGCATCCGATTCCATCCAATTCGGTCTTTGGCATTCCGGGAACCATTGAGGCATTAGCTGAGAGCACGCTTGTTTCAGCTGAGGGGAAGGTTGCGGCTTTAAAGGATTTTTATACAAAAAATGAACACTTTACAGAAGAAGATTCAATTGGAGAATTTCTAGAGCACTTTTTCGGGAAAGAGCTGGTAGAAAAGCAAATCGCTCCTGTATTATCTGGCGTGTATTCGGGTGATCTGAATCAATTGACGATTTCAGCTACATTGCCGAGTGTGCTCAAATACAAAAATGAATATGGCAGTATCATAAAAGGCTTTGAAGCCAATCTGGCGATGTATCAAAGCAGCGGCGAAAAACGGTTTTTATCATTTGAAAATGGACTCCATACCGTTATTGATGCCTATGCAGATCGTTTAGAGGACGTGCATCTGCTTATGAATAGTAAGGCTGAGCGAATTGAAAAGCAGGATGGCCACTACAACGTGACGTTTACGAATGGGGAAGTGGTAACTGCAGATCATATTATTTTAAGCATTCCGCATAAGGCTGCTGAAAACATGCTTGCTGACCAGAAGTTGCAGGATAGCTTTCAGCAATTAAAGTCCAGTTCTTTAATTAGTGTCTATCTTGGTTTTGAAGTGCCTGATAGTATACTGCCTGCTGATGGAACAGGCTTTATTTCAGCAGATCCTGATGAATTAACATGCAATGCTTGCACATGGTCCAGCAGAAAATGGTCTCATACGTCAAAAAGCGGAAACCTTCTGTTAAGACTATTTTATAAAAGCAGTCTGACCAATTACGCTTCTATAGAAAAGATGACAGAAGAGGAACTGCTGCAGACAGCCTTAACAGATGTGAAAAAGGCATTAGGAATTGAGGCGGCACCTGCCATCAGCGAAATTACCCGCTGGGAAAACAGCATGCCCAATTACTTAATTGATCATAAAGAAACAGTAACCAGCCTAGAACAAAAACTTGCGGAAATCTATCCTGGCATCGAGCTTGCCGGCTGCTCCTATTACGGAGTAAGTCTGCCGGATTGCATTGAAAATGGAGAGAAGACAGCGCAGAAGGTTATATCTGAATTAGTGTGAAGAGAGGAGGCAGCCAGTGGGGCTGCCTTTTCATTTTTGTATGGAGACAAAAAAAACAGCGATTACTCGCTGTCTTTTTTCAATTATTTAAATATAATCGATACCAATTCGTCCATGGTCATGCCGCTCTCAACTTCAAATGTACCTGGACGCAATTCGTTGGATAAGCCGCGTTTTTCAACTTCTTTGAAAAAGTCGTTAGCGTTTTTGATGACGTTCGCTCTTTCAAGTGCATCACCGACATCAATGCTTGTCATTCCGGAAGTAACAGTCAGCATCGTACGGTATACGACTTTCTCAGCTGATTCTGTTTCCTTCTCATCTTCTTTGGCAGGTTCTTCTGTTTTTGCAGGTTCAGCAGAAGCTTTTGCTTCAGCAAGCTGCTTGCTCCATTCATCCTCTGTAAGAATGATATAGTCTTTATCAGTTAACTCTGCTTTCATCTCATCTTCAGTTAAAGCTATGGCTTCTTCTTGTACTTCTTTTGCTTCTGTTGTTTTAGCTTCACTAGGACTAAGGAAATAAACGATGGCGACTAAAGTGGCAGCTGCCAAAAGGCCCGCTGCAAAACTGCGCATTGTACCAGCTGTCATTGAGCAACCTTACTCCTTTCATCCTTTTGTTTCATATAAGGAGCGAGAACCTGCTGAACTTCATTTGGCGTCAGCTTCATTTTCATTGCAATGCTTTCAAATGAATAGCCGCGGCGATGCATCTCGAGCATCTCTCTCAATGTATTCTTACGTTCTTTCTCATCAGCGGCAATGCCAGCTTCCGTATCAGCGATTTCGCTGTCTAGTTCAAGATTGCGGATTTGCTGCTTCAATTGATGAATTTCATCCATTAGTGAAAAAGAAAGCTGATCGATCTGCTGATCTGTGCTTGCAGCTGTTTTTCTCGCTTTAATAAAAGATAATACGAGTAGTACAGCGGCTGCACCAAATAAAACTGCGATTACCCAACCCATAAAAATTCCTCCTAAAATTAAAGATACATCTATCAATCTGTCATTATGTGAAACTGAATATTAGCAGCAATGGTATGTACCATATAGCCTTTTTGATGGCTGTCATTAAACCTATTTTATTATACACTGCTTACTGCCGAATTTCGATGACATTCGCCAAAATAACACAATAGTCATATCTTTATGAGAATATAAGGAGAAACTGCTACTTTTTTCTGTATGGCCGGACACCTTGCCTTCATACAATGTACTCATGCTGGGGAGATGCTTTTACCTTCTAAAGAGGCGGTTTGATAGCAAACCGGTAAATTTGATAGGAAAATTGGTAAGTTTGATAGGAAAGCTGAAAAGTTTGATAGGAAAGTCAGAAATTTTGTTAGGATACAACAGATATTTGATAGGAAACCCCCAATTCATATACAAAAATCTCAAAGATTGAAGGTGAAAATCCAAATATAGCTCAGAATAAACGATCTGTGTCCCTAACTTTAGTATAAAACCCAAGGATACCAACATTTTCAGCACAATTTCTCATTGAATCATACAAAAGTTCAAAAATTCACATTACCTTCATGCAAATTTGCTATAATACACCATATCCTTTTTAGACAGGTGGTTAGTTTAATGAGAACTAAAGATCATCAGATTGAATCATTTAAAAATAAGATGAAGAACCGGGGCAGACTGTTAATTCAATGTCCAGATCAGCCAGGCATTGTAGCAGCTGTTTCACAGTTTTTATTTGAAAATGGAGCGAATATTATGGAGTCAAATCAGTTTTCAACAAATCCAGAGGGAGGAACGTTTTTCATTCGTATTGAGTTCGAATGTCAGGATTTGCTGGAGAGAAAGAGCTCTCTTCAAGAAAACTTTGCCAAGATTGCAGAAACTTTTTCGATGGAGTGGAAGCTCACGTTTGTTCATGATCTTAAAAAAACGGCGATTTTTGTATCAAAGGAACTGCATTGTTTACGCGAGCTTTTATGGGAATGGGAAAGCGGTGAATTAATCACAGACATTTCGCTTGTCATCAGCAACCATACGGAAGCAAAAGAACTGGTAGAATCGTTTGGCATACCTTTTGTTCATATCCCGATGAGCAAGGACAACAAACGGCAAGCAGAAGAGAAACAGCTTCAGCTTCTGCAGGAGTATGAAGTGGAGACCATTATTTTAGCAAGGTATATGCAAATTTTATCGCCAGATTTTGTGGAAGCACACCCTTTTAAAATTATTAATATTCATCATTCCTTCCTGCCGGCGTTTGTTGGTGCACGTCCATATGACCGGGCGTATCAGCGTGGCGTCAAGATTATTGGAGCGACTTCACATTATGTTACAAATGAATTAGACGAAGGTCCGATTATTGAGCAGGATATAATCCGGGTTGATCATCGAGATCATGCCGATGATTTGAAAAAAACAGGAAGAAGTATTGAGCGCAGCGTACTTGCGCGTGCCGTTAAGTGGCATCTGCAGGATCGTGTGATTGTTTATGGAAATAAGACGATTGTATTTAATTAAGCATGAACAAAAGGGCGCATGAATTTAGCGCCCTTTTTACATCTGTAGAATTGGAGAAATTCTATTTACTCTATGAAAGGTCTGTCATTCCTGAAAAGAACGGAACCCACAGATTTCAGGAATTACCCAAGGCGAGTCATTTCCGAAAAGAACGGAACCACAGATTTCGGGAATGACCGAAGGCGAGTCATTCCGAAAAGAACGGAACCTACAGATTTCAGGAATAACCCAAGGCGAGTCATTCCCGAAAAGAGGAGATGAATTACCGAAGGCGAGTCATTCCCCGAAAAGAGGAATTACCGAATTACCGAAGCGAGTCATTCCCGAAAAAAACGGACTTGATTTCAGGAATAACCCACAGATTCCCGAAAAGAACGGAATTACAGATTTCGGGAATGACCGAGTCATTCCCGAAAAGAACGGAAGCCACAGATTTCGGGAATAACCGAAAAGAAGGCGAGTCATTCCCGAAAAGAACGGAACCCACAGATTTCAGGAATTACCGAAGGCGAGTCATTCCCGAAAAGAACGGAAGCCACAGATTTCGGGAATGACCGAAGGCGAGTCATTCCCGAAAAGAACGGAACCCACAGATTTCAGGAATTACCCAAGGCGAGTCATTCCCGAAAAGAACGGAAACCACAGATTTCAGGAATAACCCAAGGCGAGTCATTCCCGAAAAGAGGAGAAGACACAGATTTCGGGAATTACCCAAGGCGAGTCATTCCCGAAAAGAACGGAACCCACAGATTTCAGGAATAACCCAAGGCGAGTCATTCCCGAAAAGAACGGAAGCCACAGATTTCAGGAATTACCCTCACCCCATTTATTCTTATAATGAGCAAGTGCGAGCAGCGGAAATATATAACGATAGCTATGATAATGAATATATAACTCGCCAGCCATCCCTTGGCCGTGCGGATAATCTGTTGTCCAATCATCTTGATCGAGGTTTTGAATTAGGAAGGATATTGCCTTTTTAATTTCAAGAGTTGGGTGGTCTGAGATGGAAATCAGTGCATCAGCTGCCCAGGCTGTATGTGTTAATGTACTTGTTCCTAGCGGAGTGTAGATCATGTTAGAGTCACTTTTACACGACTCTCCCCAGCCTCCATCAGCATTTTGGATTTTTTTAAGCCAGCTTTTGGCTTTTTCAATTGCTTTATGCTTTGGAGAAACGCCTGCTGCTGCTAATCCTGTTAAGGCTGCCCAGGTGCCGTATATATAACAAATTCCCCATCTGCCATACCACGAACCGTTGCTCTCCTGATTTGAGACAAGCCAGCGGATACCATCCTTCATTGGTGCTAAAGTTTTCCCCATATTTGTATATTTTCCCAAGTATTCAAGCGTTCTTCCGGTCAAATCGGCACTGGAGGGATCGGTCAGAATAAATTCTCCTTTTTCAATCGGCAAAAAGGAGAAAAATCTGCTGTCCGTATTTTTTTCAAAAGCGGGCCAGCCGCCATCATCATTTTGCATCGAGGTAACCCAGTTTGTGCCTTTGTCCCATGCGTATAAGACAGGGCTATGATCTGTTGCTTCTGCTGTAATGGCACGCAGAGTGGCCGTGCTGTCATCTACATCAGGGTTAATGGTATTAATGTTCGAAAAGCCCCAGCCGCCAGGCAGACTTTGTGGATTATGCACCGCCCAATCACCATATTTGCGATGCTGTTTTTTGAGTAAAAAATTATTTGCTTTCGCGATTATGGGATCGTGGGAAGAAACTCCCGCTTCTTGAAGCGCATGACTGATTAAACTTGTATTCCAAATGGAAGCGGTCGTATATTGCATATGTGTGGTTCCTTGAATGGCTGTTCTCATGGATTTCAAGCCATTGATAGCGTTTTGGATAATGGGATCATTTTTAGAATGTCCAAGCGAAATCATCGCATAAATCATAAAGAAGGTGGAGCTGAAGTAGCTGTAAAACGTACCATCCTCTTCAATTCGGCCAAGGATATACTGCTTTGTCTGACTCACTGCCATACTGTGCAATTGGGCGGGCAGGCCGGCAAGATAGGTAAGGCTGTTTTTAATAGCAGAAAAAACCTGCTGCCATTCATTTGAGCGGGACCAGCTGAAAAAAGCATCTTCTCGATTTCCATACAGTTCACGGAGGTCGGGGCGATTTTTTGTTTTTAACCGAAATCTTTTATCAGCTAAGATCATGATAGGTTTAATGTTAGAGCGGCCATAAACGGAGAGACTGTAAAAGTTGATCGGAAAGGATGACGGCAAAAGAATAAATTCAATGGGAAGCGGAAAAAAAGCAGGCCAGCGCTGCTGCCCTGTCAGGGTAAGCATCATTTTCGTGAACATATTCGCTTTTTCCATTCCGCCGTTGTTTAGGATAAATCTTCGGGCTGCACGAAGGCGCGCATCATTTTTCTGATAATAGCGTGAGTAAAGAAGGGCGTAATAGGAGTCAATCGTTGCCGAAATATTTCCGTCGAGCTCATCGTGAAAAAGCTTCCAAGCTCCGTTTTGTTCCTGTCTGCTCATTATCCGCTCTGCTAATTCTTCAATCAATTGTTCATCATCAATCTCTAAGGACCTTAATAAAATAATCATATAGGCATCTGTCGTAATCCCCGTCTCAAATGGATATTCCCATGAACCTTGCTCTGTTTGGTCGTGTTTTAAACGTGTAACCAGGTTATCAATTGACTGAGTAATGTTCATCTTTCAAACCTCCTCGAAACAATCTTCCATAATACATATTCTGAAGAGGGAAACACCATTCACAAAGATAAGGAGGCTGAAGCATGGACGTACTTTTAAAAGTGCTAAAACAACTAAGATTGCCCCCTGAGCTGCAGCCGCTCAAAAAAGAATTGAAAAAAGTGCTGAAAGAGAAGCACAGTGTGAAAGTGTATTCAGCCGAGGACGAAGAACTAATAGCTAAAATTAAAGCTGAGACAATCAGATTAAATAAAAATAATGTGACCAGAACGCAGGCCTACTACGACTACTACCAGGAATGTCCGGAGATTCATTGGTCCTTCTTGGCACATATGGTTTCAAGAAATGCAGGCTGGAACATGACCGATTTACGCGGTGAGTTTCTATCCAGAATTTTAAACGGGGAAGAACAAAAAGCCTTTTTTGCCTTCTTGGAAAGAGGAAACTGGCTGATTTTCCAGGATGCATATCCGCAGCTTCTGCTTTATAGAGAATGGAAAAGAACACGTAAAAATAGGTTCCATTTATTAGCTGATTTTCATGTTTCGGCTTTTATGGAGGTGGTTTGGAACCATTATCTGCAAAGTAAAGATGTTGGGATCTTAACACATGGATTAATCATCAATGAACAGAATTATATCCAAAGCAGAGTGATGAATAATGCTGTCTTTCAAAAGAATGTTGTAGATACATTGGAGTTTAAACTGCAGGATTATTTGGCATTTAATCACATTCTTTTTCCATACATGCAGGATGGCAATGTTTCGTTAAAAGGGGATACTGTTCATCAATTCCAGCATGTGGAGGCACGGATACGGTTCGGGAAAAAGCTGTACCAGATCCTTTTTAGCACTGAAAAAAATCAAGTGAAGCAATGGGCAGCTGCAAACCAGCATACAGGCTCACGAAAGGATTATTGGTCACATCTCTTTAGTGATATACAAGACAAAGTGCCAGATGCTGCTTATACAGCCAAGCTTCAGGGATGCCATCTAAAAAACGCCAGCAGTCGTTTATATAGTCCGCAGCTTTTAGCAGTATGGGATACGTTTGACCATGAACCAGCACAGGCAGAAGAGTGGTGTAAGGATTGGCGAATATTATATTTACTGAAGGAAGAAGAGGCTGCAGGAGACGGAAGAATTGAAGCTGATTATTGTCAGTCCTTAGAGGGGTTAGAGCTTGCAGCTCTTGCAAAAAAAGTAATTTCCGTCTTTACTTGAATTTCAGAAATAATTTTGTGCAAACGTTTGCTCTTTTCGCTGTTTTTGTGGATAATGAAGAGAACGTTTACATTAAATTATATAGAATTAGGTGATACGTAATGGAATGGTGGAAAAAAAGTGTAGTATATCAAATCTATCCGAAGAGCTTTATGGATAGCAATGGAGATGGAGTCGGGGATATTCCAGGCATCATCAGCAAACTTGATTATTTAAAGAAGCTGGGCGTAGATGTCATCTGGCTTTCACCGATCTATGATTCTCCGCAAGAAGATAATGGCTATGATATTCGAGATTATCAGGAGATTTTTCATCAGTATGGAACGATGGCAGATTTTGAACAGCTTCTGGAAGAAATGCATAAGAGAGAGTTAAAGCTTGTGATGGACTTGGTTGTGAACCATACGTCGGATGAGCATCAGTGGTTTGTGCAATCAAAGCAAAGTAAGGACAGTGATTATCGAGATTATTACATATGGAGAGATGGAAAGGATAATGGAGAGCCGCCGACAAATTGGGGTTCAACCTTTGGCGGATCGGCATGGACATTGGATGAGGAAACCGGTCAATATTATCTTCACATTTTTGCTAAAAAACAGCCTGATCTAAATTGGGAAAATGTTAGCTTGCGAGAAGATGTTTATAGCATGATGAAATTTTGGCTGGATAAAGGCATTGATGGATTTAGAATGGATGTCATTAATTTTATATCAAAGGATCCAGATTTC
Source organism: Cytobacillus gottheilii (assembly GCF_018582665.1). NCBI lineage: Bacteria > Bacillati > Bacillota > Bacilli > Caryophanales > Bacillaceae > Cytobacillus > Cytobacillus gottheilii. The sequence continues at coordinate 986,943 of NZ_CP071709.1, forward strand.
CCAGAAGGTGAAAAAAATCCAGGTGATGCTTATGGAAACGGCGGGCAGCATTATATTAACGGACCGAGAATTCATGAATACTTACGCGAAATGAATCAAGAGGTTCTCTCCAAATATGATGTGTTAACAGTCGGCGAAATGCCAGGAGCAGCTCCGGAAGATGCACAAATTTACACAAACCCGGAGAATCAAGAACTGAATATGGTGTTTACGTTTGAGCATATGGACTTAGACAGTAAGAATGGCGATAAATGGAGTTTTACTGATTTACATCTCCAAGATCTAAAAGAAAACTTTGAAAAGTGGCAGACATCTCTGCATGGTGTCGGCTGGAACAGCTTGTATTGGAATAACCATGACCAGCCGCGCATTGTATCACGCTTTGGGAATGATGGGGAATATCGTGTCAAGTCAGCCAAAATGCTTGCCACCTGTCTGCATATGCTGCAGGGAACTCCGTACATTTATCAAGGCGAAGAAATAGGAATGACCAATGTACGATTTGATAAATTAGACGATTACCGTGATATTGAATTGATCAATATGTACCATGACCGCAAGCAGCAAGGCTGGAATCATGAGAGATTAATGGCGGCAATTTATAAAAAGGGGAGAGATAATGCCCGCACGCCGATGCAATGGAACAGCAGGGAAAACGGCGGTTTTACAACAGGTACACCATGGATCAAATCTAATCCAGTCTACACTGATATCAACGCTGAGCAGGCTTTGGATGATGAAAATTCAATCTTCTACTATTATCAAAACCTGATTCAACTAAGGAAAAAGCATGACATTATAACAACAGGTAAATTTGAATTGCTGCTGAGAGAGCATCCTCATATTTTTGCCTATAAGCGTGTGGAAGGAAATCAGCAGTTATTGGTTCTCTGCAACTTCTCGGATCAGGAGCTGGTGATTGAAGATGAAGAGATTCTGCAGTTCATTGGAGAAGCATCTGTGTTGATTGCGAATGAAGATGCTCGGGAAAATGAAAAGCTGTCTCCTTATGAAGGGATTGTTTATTCATTATAGTGATTTGGGAGAATGGCGGATAAAGTGCTGTTTTTGGCGGATAAAATTTTTTGACGGCGGATAAATCATAAATAACCACGGATATCCTGGTTATTAATCTATTATTTAATGATAAAAAGATAAAATTTGAAGGTCAGAGGGTGTTTCTCTCTGGCTTTTTTATATTTTTCGTTAATAAATAGCAGAGTAGATGAGAAGCTTGAAGCATAACTCCAAACTCCCATGTGATCTCCTAACCTATTCAATCATCTGGTTCGCGATTGCGATGATTTCCTCTCGATGCTGTTCCACAGGAATATCATCATTCATATATACCACAGTAAAGACGACATCGTCGATCTTGAAAGAAAGTGCGCTTTTTAGGTAATAGCCTGTTACACCGTTTTTCATTTCCACTTCTTCATAATTGGGATAACTGCTGTCTGAAACAGGATAATCCGCTTTTACTCTTAAGAGGATTTCTTCATTTTCATTTGCAGAGCGTGCTCCGAAATCAGCGCTGATCATTTTGCCATCACCGTTCAGATCATTGATCACCGGAGGCATATAAGGTTCTGCGTCAAATGGCAGTTCTTCTGGCAAGGTCATGTCAAACGGAAGAGCATCGAGACCTTCTTCTACAGTAGCTGCTTCGTAAGTGGTCGGTGAATTGCCCTGCTGCTCTTCAGTAATGTCTGTTAAGTTAGTTGTGTCTAGTGCGCCAATACTAATATTTAGGAATTGACAGCCTGTCAGGAAAAAAAGACTCAGCAGACTGATAGATGCTATTTTTTTCAGAAAAACTCCCCCTAATTTATTCTCTATTTTTATTAATTTTAACATTAAATACAATAATAGGTAATTGTATTATCAAAATATCTACGCAAAAAAAGCAGATCGTAATTGATCTGCTTTACTGTATTATTTTAACGCTTCCTCAAACTCCTCAAATTCCTTTTCTACTTCTATTGAAGGTTTAGCTGTAAGCATACTTACAACAACAACTGCCAGTAAGCTAGCAGCGAAGCCTGGAATCATTTCATATAAGAAATCGGACAGATCTGCCATTGACCAGATAATTACCGTAGCGGCACCAACGATCATTCCGGAAAGCGCGCCAGCTGATGTCATCCGTTTCCAGTAGAGACTTAAGAGAATGAGAGGTCCAAAGGAAGAACCAAATCCTGCCCATGCATAGCCGACTAGGTCAAGGATCGTTTCATTTTTCTCCCAAGAGATGAAAAGAGCAATGACTGCGACAACTAGCACTGATAAGCGCCCAATCAAGACAAGCTCCTTATCTTTTGCCTCGCGGCGGAAAAATGTTTTATAAATATCTTCCGTTAATGAACTGGATGTTACCAAAAGCTGTGAAGAAATTGTGCTCATGATGGCTGCTAAAATAGCGGCGATCAGGAACCCTGTAATGATCGGATGAAAAAGAATTTCGCCTAAAGTAATAAATACCGTTTCAGGGTCATCGAGCGTTTGGCCAGCCTGAGAAAAGTAGGTAATGCCCAGGAAACCAGTAAACATGGCTCCGATGATCGAGAAAATCATCCAGCCCATTCCAATGTTTTTGGCCTTTTTGATTTCTTTTACTGACGAAATGGCCATAAAGCGCACGATGATATGCGGCTGGCCGAAATATCCGAGACCCCAAGCGAAAAGGGAGACAATTCCAAGTACGCTTGTGCCTGTAAAGATATTCAGAAGAGCAGGATCAATTTCCCGCGGAACCTCCACTGCAGGTCCAATGCCGCCAACATGAAAAATCGTAACAAGCGGAACAAGAATAAGTGCAAGAACCATGATAATTCCTTGAATAAAATCGGTCCAGCTTACTGCTAAAAACCCGCCAAAAAGCGTATAGGCAATAACAACAGCAGAAACCATCCAAAGCCCTGTATGATATTCAAGTCCAAAGATGCTTCGGAATAAAATTCCGCCTGAAACCATGCCAGATGAAACATAAAAAGTAAAAAAGATTAAGATAACTAAACCAGAAATAAGGCGAAGCAACCTTGAGCGATCTTTAAAGCGGTTTTCAAGATAGCCTGGAATGGTAATAGAATCATTGGCAATCTCTGTGTAAGTACGCAGGCGCGGAGCAACATAAATCCAGTTTGCCCAGGCACCCAATGTAAGGCCAATGGCAATCCAAGAAGCACTTAAACCGGAGGCATACATCGCACCTGGCAGCCCCATCATGAGCCAGCCGCTCATATCTGAAGCACCGGCACTTAGCGCGGTAACCGCGGGTCCAAGCGTACGACCTCCCAGCATATAATCTGATAGATTGGAAGTCTTTCTATAAGCCCAGATTCCAATCCCGATCATCCCCGCCATATAGACTGTAATAGAAATGATTAAGCTATAATCCATAATATTCTCCCTTCTTCCCCTAGTAAATGATATAAAATTATGAATTTTAAATCATTTGCCATATTATACAACACTTTAATGCGTCTAGGTGATAAATTTTTCAAACAGAAGAAACTTTATAAAAATAAAATTCGTCTAGTTTAGGGAGGGAGGGATTCTGGTGAATCTGATGAAAAGTTTATTATTTCTTGCACTATGCGGGGTATTACTGCTTGGATGCGGTAAAGAAAATCAGGTTGATACATCAGAAGCTCCTCAAATCGATTACGAACTGATCGCAAGCGAGAAAACACTGCCTGCTAACTTTGATGAGATCGCTTATGAAAGAGAAGAATCTCCTGCTTTTCAGTATTTAATCAAAGCAGCATACAACCCAATTGACTTTGAGCAGTTGTGGAATTTATTTGATTTTGAGAAAAAGATCCCAAAAGTGGATTTTGAATCAAAGAATGTCATGATTGTCGGGCTGCATGAATCCAGCTGTCCCACTCATATAGAAGAGATTAATAATGAACAAGAAACGCTCACCATTAATGTGGCTACAAAGGAAAATACTTGTGATGAGCTTGCTGCACCAAGAGCCTTTGTGATCGAATTAGATAAGGGGATTTCTGAATCTCTGCAAGAAGTTATGATCGTTGAGAGCGAAATAAAAACCATAGTTCCTATTCAGTAAAAAAATTGGGAAAAGCCTAGGAATGTCCTAGACTTAGGTGAATGGTTCCTATTTTCCAACGACTTTATTAACAGCGTCTTCTACATCGTTTCGGCTCATTTTTTCTTTGCCTTCCATTAATGCCTGAAGCGTTCCATGTGCCAGTGTTAATGGGATTTTGCAGAAGTGCAGGATGGTTGTATTGTCGATATCCTTAATATAGAGGTCTGCTAATTCAAGATTGCGCTGTGCATAGGCAAACATCTCATCAAGATTCCAGCCTTCCGGAAAAAAGCTGACACCACGTGTTTCGTCTTCCTTATAATTGCGGAGAATGTTAACGGCCTGGAGTCCTCTGCCAAAAGCAATGCCAAGATTTTTATCCGCGGTTGTGCCGTCATACCAATTCCAGATATCTGTCAGCATGACACCAACTAGCCCTGCAACCGTATAGGTATAATCATCGAGTTCTTCCTCATTGGTGATCTTCCATTCCTTTTCCACCCACTTTGCCATCCCCTCGGCCATTATTGAAGTGGATTTAAGAACCTCTTTTCGAATGCCTTCAGGACAATAGGTAACCCAGTCTGAAATTCGGCTGGTTACTTCCGGAAGTCGGTTTTGATGTGGCTTTAATAATTCATTCAGCTGTTCGCGAGGATCATCTTCTTTAAGAATGGTACTGATTGAAGAGAGAAGCTGTATTTTCAGACTGCTTTCCATTTCTGGATCATCTTCAATTTCATCAATTGCCCTCATGCATAAATAGGCTGAACCAACGCCTTCCTTTAACCCTTCCGGCAGCAGGCTAATAGGAATAAAGAAGGTTCTGCTTGTTTCTTTTAGGACTTCGGTTGCTTCCGTATGTAAATGATTACTAGTTTTCACCGTGTCATACCATCCTTTTTTCATATTCATCATTTTATATTGTACCACCATTCATGAACATATGGTGTTTGCATACATTAAGACTACTGTAATTGTAGCGTGTATGCAAAAGTTTTGTCATGTATAAAGGAGATAGTTTGAGATGGTGTTTTTTTACATATAGAGTGTTCATCATGGGGGATGATAAGAGCAGATAATGAATAACTAGGAATAATGACACCTTTGGGGTGGTAAATAGAATCCAGACTGTATTTTTCACAAAAAACAAACAAATATTCACCAAATTATTTAAAAATTTTGCAAAAGGTTATATGATAAAAAAATACACTTTAATATTTAGCTTTTCGAAAGAGTTTCGCTATAGAGATTTAGGGGGCATTGAATGAAGAAGATCGCTGAATTTTTAAAGCCATATCAACTGGCGGCCGCTGTAGCTATTGTGCTGATGCTGACCGAATTGGCTGCTGAGCTGCTGCAGCCGCTCATTATGGCTAAAATTATTGATGACGGTATATTAGTGCAGGATTTACATGTTATTACGGTGTGGGGGACGATACTGATCGCGATTTCCATGCTGGCATTTGCATCTGGAATCATAAATTCTTTTTATGCAGCACACGTAAGTCAGAGCTTTGGATTTGATGTGCGCACGAGCTTATTTAAGAAAATACAGTCCTTTTCATACGCGAATTTCAATCTTTTTCCGACATCATCTCTTATAACGAGAATGACCAACGATATTACACAGCTGCAGAATACAATTTTTATGGGCTTACGCATCATGATGAGGGCGCCGCTTCTCATTGTCGGGAGTCTGGTGATGGCGTTTGTGGTCAACTTTCAACTCGCGCTGATTCTGTCGGTTGTGATTCCCTTTTTGTTTTTCTTTCTTGTATGGGTGATGAGAAAAGGAGGAGCACTGTTTCAATCTGTCCAAAAGAAACTGGATGGAGTGAATAGTGTCATGAGGGAAAACCTGACGGGCATTCGTGTCATTAAAGCTTTTATCCGCAGAAGCTATGAAGTTAAACGGTTTACAAAAGCAAATGATGAATTGAAGGAAAAGACGACAAAAGCACTGCGGTTAATGGAAGTAACAATGCCGATTCTGCTCTTGATCATGAATGGAGCGATCATCGCTGTTTTATGGTTTGGCAGCATTCAGGTGAATACAGGGGAAGTGCAAGTGGGTGAAGTTGTTGCTGTAGTTAATTACGCCATGAGAGTAACCTCAGCTTTTTCGATGCTATCGTTTATCATTATGGCATTTTCCCGTGCGAGAGCTTCATCAAAACGGATTGCGGAAGTGCTTGAAACAGATGCTGATTTGGTCGATAAGCTGGCAACAGATCAAAATCAAACTGTAACAAACGGAAAAATACAATTCAAACAAGTGGCTTTTAAGTATCCAGAAACAGATAAGCATGTACTAGAAAATATTAATTTCACTATTCACAGCAGGCAAACAGTAGCGTTATTAGGAGCTACTGGCTCTGGAAAAACCTCGCTGTTTCAGCTTATTCCCCGTTTATATGAAACAAGCAGCGGAGAAGTGCTGATTGATGGTCAAAATGTAAAAGAAATGAAGCTTGAAGATCTTAGGAGAAAAATTGGTTATGTACCGCAGGATGCTCTTTTGTTTAGCGGAAGTGTCAGAGACAATATCGCCTGGGGGAAAGAAGATGCGACCATGGATGAAATCATCCTTGCAGCGAAAAATGCTCAAATTCATGACACCATTGAGAAACTGCCCCATCAGTATGAGACGAAGCTTGGCCAAAAAGGCATTAACTTATCTGGCGGACAGAAACAGCGCTTAACGATTGCAAGAGCTTTAGTACGCAAGCCGAAGATCCTTTTGCTTGATGACAGTACCAGTGCACTCGATATGAAAACGGAAGCAAAGCTTCTGGAGGCGATCAAGCAGTATGACTGCACAACGTTTATTATTACGCAAAAAATCAATACAGCGATGGAAGCAGATCATATCTTTCTTTTAATGGAAGGAGATTTGATTGCTGAAGGCAGCCACGAAGAGTTGTTGAAGACATCCGGCCTTTATCGAAGCATTTATGAGTCACAGACAGGAGGAGAGGATCGGAGCTATGCCTAAAAAAGATCTGTTAACGCCTTTCCAATATGATAAATCGATTTTTGCCAAGCAGTCCAGCAAAACACAGGAACAGAAAAAAGCAAAACCAGGCAACTATAAGGAAACATTAAAGAGACTTTGGAAATACTTAGCAGTCAATAAAAGCCTTCTAATCTGGGTAGTCATCATGGTAGTGATCAGCTCGGCAATGGGCTTGCTTGGACCATATTTAGTCGGATACGTCATTGATCATTATATTGTGGAGGATGGAACTGCAAACTTCCTGACTCTATTAGTGATGTTAGGCATCATTTATCTGTTATTTTCCTTGTCAACATGGTATCAGAACTATTGGATGATTGGAATTGCGCAGAAAACCGTTTTTACTTTACGGACGAATTTATTTGCGCATCTGCAAAAACTGCCAATTCCTTTTTTTGATAAAAGGCAGCATGGAGAATTAATGAGCAGAGTGACAAACGATATTGAAAACATTAGCTCAACATTAAATAGCTCTGTTATTCAAGTTATATCGAGTGTTTTAACCTTGGCAGGCACACTCGGCGTCATGCTTTGGATGAGCCCGCTGCTGACTCTGCTGACGCTGACGATTGTTCCGCTTATGTTCTTCGGGATGAAGTGGATTACAAACCGAACAGGCAAGTTATTTAAGGAGCAGCAGAAGAATCTTGGTGAATTAAATGGCTATATCGAGGAAACGATCTCTGGGCAGCGGATTGTTAAAGCATTTTCACAAGAAGAGAAGGTAATCAATGAATTCTTAGAAAAAGGGGATAAGCTCCGCACAGCTGGCTTTTGGGCACAGACGTATTCCGGCTTCATTCCAAAGCTTATGAACGGACTGAATAACCTTTCTTTTGCCATTATTGCTGGAGTAGGAGGCATTCTTGCGATTAATGGCTGGGTTTCCATCGGTACGATTGTTATTTTCACAGAGTACTCACGCCAGTTTACTCGGCCATTAAATGATCTCGCCAACCAATTCAATACCCTGCTCTCAGCTATTGCTGGAGCAGAGAGGGTCTTTGATATTTTAGATGAGCAGGAAGAGTATAAAAATGAAGAGGGTCTTGATGAACTGAGCTCAATCAAGGGTGAAGTAATTTTCGAAAATGTTTCCTTTGAATATGAAGAAGGAGGCAAGACGCTAAAGGACATTTCGATCTCTGTGATGCCTGGCGAAACCGCCGCCTTTGTCGGTCCCACTGGGGCAGGAAAAACGACGATCATTAATTTGCTTTCCCGCTTTTACGAAGTGAATGCAGGCAAGATTTATTTGGATGGAACAGATATTAGCAAGATAAAAAAAGAGAGTATGCGAGAGCATATGGGCTTTGTGCTGCAAGACCCCTTTTTATTTCAGGGAACGGTCATGGATAATATTCGCTATGGAAGATTGGATGGAACAGATGAGGAAGTGGTGGAGGCGGCTAAACTGGCAAATGCTCATTCCTTCATTATGAAGCTGCCGAAAAAATATGAGACCGTCTTAAATCAGGACGGCAGCGGAATCAGTCAGGGACAGCGCCAGCTGCTTTCCATAGCCAGAGCCTTTCTGGCAAATCCATCGATCTTAATTTTAGATGAAGCAACAAGCAGTATAGACACAGTGACAGAGCTGAAAATTCAGGAAGCATTGCAAAAACTGATGGTGGGGAGAACAAGCTTTGTCATTGCCCACCGTTTAAATACAATCCGTCAGGCTGACAAAATCTTTGTTCTGCAAGACGGCAGAATTACGGAAAAAGGAACACATGAGCAATTAATGAAGAAAAAAGGGTTTTATTTTGAGCTCAATCAAGGCTTGGCAGCAGTTGGAGAGCATGTGACATCCTGACTTGCAATCCTGCAGTAGCCAAACAATATATAAAAAACAGCCCCTGGATCTCCAGGGGTCATTTTAATCAGTCAGATCTTCTTGTTATACGCTGATTAGCAGCGTTTGCTCTTGCAATGACTTCAAGCTCAGCTTGATCTGTCAGTTCTCCAGCATACTCTTCATTCGGAGAATTTTTTAAGTTTTTAGGTGTTTGCGGCAGCTTTGCTTTTGCTTTGGAGTTATGATGCTGATTGCCTAAGCGTCCCATAGTAATCCCCTTTCAATGCTTGATAAGCATAAAAAAAGCGCTCATCAGCAGGCTGAAGTACGGATGAGTGCTCCGTAAATATAGTTTGCTCAAGAGACGCTTTTATATGATACAAAAGGGTAAAATTATTAAAACTTATTGCATTGTCCAGTTGCAGCGCCTAGCCCCCTTTGAGGTCTTCAGCCAAGCCAGCGAAAAGGTCAAAGAACGACCTTCTGTCTAGCTCGTCTTAAGCTTGGGGGTCACAGGATGTGCAGACGTTGCCACAGGACGTGGCGGTTTTAGACTGCGTACCTTAATTTGAGAAAGGCGCTTCCGTTTTTCGTATTGTCCAGCTCCAGGCGCTAGGGACTCGAGTCTTAAGCTGATCCAGTCAAAAGGTTAAAGAGCAACCTTTCACCTGGCTCCTCTTAAGCTTGTCGTCCCTGGGCAAGCGCCTTCCGCTTTTCGTATTAATGTTTTGAACGGCCGCCTGTATAGCCGCCAGCGCGATCAGCCATTTTGAATTCCCGGCTATATGTAACTTCCTGCATGCTGGATAAAGTGCTTTTCGTTTTTTCCTTACGCTTTTTTTCTCCTGTCATTTCAGACACACCCTTTCAAAATTTAAGAAGCATTAGCAATTTTCCCTAATTAAGAGGTGTTCATACATAGGGGTTAATAAATATCCTCTAATGCGTCCTTTAAATGGGGATATGAAAAGGGGTAACCTGCTGATAAAAGTTTTTTCGGTGTGACATGCTGTCCTTCGAGCATCAGCATACTCATTTCACCTAACATTATTTTCATAGCAAAACCAGGCAAAGGGATCCAATGAGGTTTATGTAAAACTGCTCCTAGTGTTTTCCCGAATTCATTCATTTGCACAGGGTTTGGTGCGGTAAAATTAACTGGGCCATCTATTTTCTTATTTTCCAGGCAATAAAGAACGGCTTTGACCACATCTTCTATATGAATCCAAGACATCCACTGAATGCCTTTTCCCAATTTTCCGCCTGCGAAGAATTGATAGGGAAGAACCATTTTCGGCAGTGCACCACCATGCTTTGAGAGAATAATGCCAAAGCGGGTAAAGACCAGGCGGCTATTTGGAAGCTTACCTTCACGGGCAGTTTGTTCCCATTTATAGACTGTTTCTGCTAAGAAGTCCGAACCAGCCGCTGTTACTTCTTCTGTAAAGAATTTTGTATCAGACGTGCCGTAATAGCCAATTGCACTCGCTTGAATGACAACATTTGGAGCTTCCTTTAAGTTATGTAAAATACGATTGACCTCTTGTGCCGATTGCGTCCGGCTTTTTATAATCCTTTTTTTTCTTTCCTCAGTCCATCTGCCGCTGTTAATTGACTCTCCAGCTAAGTTAATGAACGCCTCAATGCCTTCTAATTCCTTTTCTGGTGCATCACCATCATTAAGCCATTGCACGTACTTCACTTGATCGGCTGCTGTCTTATTTTGAGTATTTCTTGTGAGAATGAAAATTTCATGACCTTTCTGCTTTAATGCTTCTGTTAAATAGCTGCCAACAAAACCGGTTCCTCCAGCAAGCGCAATTTTCATATCATTTCCCCTTTCACCCTTCAATATATATCTCGTTTATGTATCTTTAATAGTTCTCTCTTTCCTCTTAAAACCCTTTTCTGATATGCTACAAACATAATGATGAGGTGATGAGAAAATGCCGGTGATTACAAAAATTTCAATCCAAAAGAAAAATAAGGACCGTTATAATATTTTTACCGATGATGGAAGCGGGGAAGCGTATTCCTTCAGTGTGGATGAAGATGTACTCATTAAGCATGGACTTAAAAAAGGTATGGAGCTTGATGAATTTCTACTATCTGAAATTGGCTACCATGATGATGTCCGCAAGTCTTATAATGATGCGATTGGCTATCTTTCAAGGCGGATGCGTTCTGAGTATGAAGTAAGGACGTTTTTAAAAGGAAAAGAAGTGGATGAAGCCATTATCCAGGAAACCATTCACAAATTATATGATTACAGCTTTTTAAACGATGAAGAATTTGCTCTTGCATTTGTACGCACACAGATGAATACGACGGATAAAGGCAGAGGCCTGATTAGAATGGAGCTAAAGGAAAAAGGAATCAGTGATGAGCTGATAGAAAAGGCACTAGAGCAATTCAGCTATGAACATGAGCTAGAAACAGCGATTAAATTATGTGAAAAAAACTTGAGAAAAAACACGAAGGAGTCCACCAGGATTGCCAAGCAAAAGCTAGAGCAGGTACTAAGCAGAAAAGGATTTTACTCTGACATCATCAAAGAAGCTATTTCTGCATCTGCACCGGAAAAAGAAGAAGACGAAGAACTGGCTGCATTGCGGCATCAAGCCGAAAAGGCAAGCCGAAAATACAGAGCGCTTCCTGAATTTGAGTATCGCCAGAAAATGAAACAGGCATTAGCACGCAAAGGATTTTCGTTTGATTTAATTGATAAGGTGCTGAGGGAGGAAGAGTAAGTTTCCTGCAATTCCCTTGCTTTGAAAGGACCCTTCTGCTTATCTAATTCTTTGCTTGGTGAGCTATTTTTACTATACTTATACTGAATATAACAAAGGGGCGCTTAGAAAATGTCAGAAAAAAGATATAGCGAACTGACTCCATACGAATTACAGCAGGAAATTGCCAGCTTAAACGAAAAAGCACGTAAAGCAGAACAAATGGGAATGCTCAATGAATACGCGGTCCTTGAGCGAAAGGCTGTAATGGCCAAATCATACCTGCTTGATCCAAAGGATTTTATTAAAGGCGATATTTACGAAATTGAAGGAGACCCTGGCCAATATTTTAAAATTGATTACCTAAACGGCGTGTTCGCCTGGGGCTACAGGCTGGCTGGAAATAAAGAAGAAGAAGCCCTGCCGATCTCTATGCTGAAAAAAACGGCGGCAGTGGAATAGGATTTGGATCTACTGGGGGCTGGTCGGTCGAGAATTGGTGAGAGTCCATTCCTCCACGGCGCGAAAATAGGCATGAAGGAATGGAAAGCTATGAACTCCACACCCAACCGTGCCAGGAGCCAAAAAAAAAGCTTCCAAAGAGAAATTCATTCTCTCTGGAAGCACGCTGCATTTAAAAATCAGGTGTGTCACTGTCGCGGTTAGTTGAAGCTCTCATTCGCTCCTGCGGATGAGTGTTTATGGTGCCGTCTGCGCGTTTTGATGCATATTCAGCTTTTGCGCGTGGTTCACCTTCAAATTTATTGTTGTTTTGATTTGGGAAATTAGTTACTTTGTTACGCATTCTGTTTCTCCTCCTCAGATCGGGGAAATGGTGAATCAGAAATAGTATTTGTAAAAAGACAGCTTATGATACAGCGTAAGAACATGAGAAAGAGGGATTTTTTATGAATGAATATCAGCAAAGACTATATGAACTGCTTTTAGAAAAAAACAAACAAATTTCTGCAGCTCAGGCTCAAACATGGATTGAATTGCTTTGGGAAGATTTTGAAACAACATATGCGAAGGCAGGCCGTGAATATAAGGGAAGTGAAATGACGGCAAAGGTTGTTGGTCAATGGATTGAAAACTATGGAGAAAAGCTTCATGAATTTGTAGCCAAAAATCCTAAATACAAGCATTTACTCAACGAGGATCCTAAAAAACTGCATTAAAAAACGAGCCTTTAAAAAGGCTCGCCTGCATGTTAATTTGGAATAATATCTAATTTTTTTCTTAGCTTTTCCTCACTAAAAATCCAGCCAGTGTAAGAGGTTTTGATATTATAGTCCTGATCGAGCTGAACGACAGCTACGAATGGATAGTAATCGTTGCTGCGATACCTCAAGTCGATGAAACGGACCTCATAATAGTCATCATATTCATCAACCTCCCAGCGGTAGACCGGAGAGAAGGAAAGAAAAGCTGAAAGATTTTCGTCTTTTTTTGCTTCCTCAATAACCTTTGTTTCTGGAACAGGCACCCGGTTAAACTGATCTTGAATCAAAATTTGTTTATTTTCAGATCGTCCCACAAAGAATTGATGCTTGTTTGTGGCGGCAATTCTCCAGCTGTGCATTTTCATGGTTGGTGCAATGATGATATCATGCGCATCTGGGATTAGTACTTTAACCGCCTTCAGCACTTGACGCTGGGCGATAAAACGATAAATATAATACAATATCAGAATCCCGTAGATGATTAAAAAGGTGTACCCGGGATCTGCACCAAACGCCCAAATGAACAAACCAACAACATGAATTCCGAATATAAACGGATCAAAAGTATTAATTGTGCCTAGAGCCACCCATTTAGGGGAGAAGGGTCTTAAGGCTTGAGTGCCATAAGAATTAAAAATATCAACAAAGACGTGTAAAAATACGGCAAGGAATGTCCAAAGCCATAAATGAAGCAAATTAGCTTCTGGGAAAAAAGGATAAACGACAGCTACAATGACTAATGGCCATAAGAGCACTGCCGGTATCGAATGTGTAATGCCGCGGTGATTTCGTATATATACAGCATTATTTCTCAGCTTTAATACGGTATCAATATCAGGAATTTGTGAGCCAACAATTGTGCCAATCATGATGCTAGTCGCTGTAACCGAGTTTTCGGCAACGGCTGGATCAAGTGTTGCCAACCCGCCGAGTGACAGCCCCATGACAACGTGTGTACCAGTATCCAAGAGGAAAAAACCTCCTTGTTTGTTGTATTGCAGCTACTGTCATTTTAGCAGTATTTGTTTTCATATAAAAGTTAAGATTTATTTTTATACGAACAGACAGTATAAATGAGCAGACCAGAAGAATGATCGATATAGCGGCTCATTCCAGGAATGTAGTATAAGTGCAGCTAAGCTTCTGTCTGCGTCCTTTCAGGGACTTGCCAATCGGCAAGTATCATTATGAAAAAAATACTGTTTGTATGAAAAGCAGCTTCATTTGATTGTATGAGTTAAAATGAACACTTACCTATTATATTCCCAAATTTACGTTTCTTTAACATCATGGAGGGGGAAAAACTTGGACAAACAAGATGTACAGCCATTAGAAACCATTGACATAGAGCAATTTCAGACAGACTTAATATCCTGGTTTCAAAAAGAACAAAGAGAACTGCCATGGCGAAAAGATAAGGATCCATACAAGGTATGGGTTTCTGAAATCATGCTGCAGCAAACAAGAGTAGATACCGTTATTCCTTACTTTCATCGTTTCTTAGAACTATTTCCGGAAGTAAAAGACTTAGCACAGGCGGAAGAAGATCAGGTTCTAAAAGCATGGGAGGGGCTGGGCTACTATTCAAGAGCCAGAAACCTCCAGAGTGCCGTGAAAGAAGTGTATGAAAAGTATGGCGGAATTGTCCCGAATACGCCGAAGGAAATTTCGTCCCTGAAAGGAGTTGGCCCATATACCGCCGGGGCAATCCTAAGCATTGCTTACGGGATTCCGGAACCAGCTGTAGATGGCAATGTGATGCGTGTCTTCTCCAGAATCCTTTCCATTTGGAATGATATTGCAAAACCGGCCACAAGAAAGGTCTTTGAAACGGCCGTAAGAGAACTGATTTCGCATGACAATCCTTCCGATTTTAATCAGGCATTAATGGAGCTTGGTGCCTTAATTTGTACACCAACGTCCCCGTCCTGCCTGCTCTGCCCAGTCAGAGATCATTGCGCTGCTTTTCACGAAGGCACTCAGCATGAATTGCCGATTAAAACGAAAAATAAAAAGCAGAAGCATGTGAAAATGGCAGCAGCCATTCTAGTGAATGATAAGGGAGAGATTCTAATTCAGAAGCGCCCGGCAAAAGGTTTGCTTGCGAATCTCTGGGAGTTTCCAAATGTGGAAAGTACATTAAGCTATGTTGATGAAAAAGCATTGCTGGAAGATCGCTTTGCAGATCTTTATTCAGGGAATGTTCACCTTAACCGTTCTATCGGGCAATTAGAGCATGTATTTTCACACCTTATCTGGAATATCAATATATATGCCGGCACAATCGATGATGGTTCAGCCAGCGAACTTCAAAATGTGAAATTTGTTTCGATAGAGGAACTGAACCAATATGCTTTTCCTGTTCCATATCAAAAAATGTTTCGTATGTATCAGCTTGAAAAAGAATAAGGTTAAAATATGTAAAAAGGGCCGCAAAATGTGAGCCCTTTTTTTAATGCAGAGGAGTAAAGGTAAGACTGATGCTTACATAATTCAGCTAAGTTTAAGCTGTTTTTACTTGCGGGCTTGCCGGTCTATCTAAAGGCAGGGTGGACGCTCCCGTATATCCGATTTAATCATAGCTGATTTTTGTGCCGCTCGTATACGTTGCTTCTCTTCGCTCGTTGCCTCCACGTCTTTCAATTTCTTTAATAATTTCCGTCTGAATCGTATGACCCTCAGCGTTTAAATATGGAGTGATTTGCTGTAAAGAATGATGAAAATAAGCTAGCTCACTATCATTCCAATCTGTTTTAGACATCATGGAAAGCTCGGTCATATCTCTGCCTACGTACATGATAATTCCTCCCTTCTCTATAAGAGTATTGTTGTAATCCAGATTGCCAACTATACATGGAAAAGCTAAAATGATAGCAATAGTGTTTAGTACATAAGCATGGTAAAGAGAGGGTTTTGAATATGACACAAAAAGTAGCATTGATTACAGGAAGCAGCAGAGGGATCGGGAAGGAAACAGCCTTAACATTAGCAAAAGAAGGCTACGATATCGTTATAAACTATGCACGCAGCAAAACGGCCGCACAAGAAACGGCAGCGGAAATTGAAAAGCTGGGAAGAAAGGTTCTTACCGTTAAGGCAAATGTAGGAGATGTGGATAAAATTAAGCATCTTTTTGCAGAAATCGATCGTGAATTTGGCAGACTTGATGTGTTCGTCAATAATGCTGCCTCAGGCGTTCAGCGTCCTGCAATGGAGCTAGAGGAGTCACATTGGAATTGGACGATGAATATTAACAGCAAGGCCCTGCTGTTTTGTGCACAGGAAGCAGCGAAACTGATGGAGAAAAACGGAGGCGGAAAAATCATCAGCGTCAGCTCACTTGGATCCATCCGCTATCTAGAAAACTATACGGTTGTTGGTGTGTCAAAGGCTGCATTAGAAGCTTTGACAAGGTATTTGGCTGTAGAGCTATCATCAAAAAATATCGTGGTAAACGCTGTTTCTGGCGGAGCAGTTGATACAGACGCATTAAAGCACTTCCCAAATCGCGAGGAATTGCTGACAGAAGCAGCTGAAAAAACGCCAGCTGGCCGCATGGTATCAATCGATGACATGGTAAATGCAATCATGTTTTTAACAAAAGAAGAATCAAGCATGATCCGCGGGCAAACGATTATTGTTGATGGCGGCATTTCACTGTTAGTTTAAACGGAATTGATTTTGCTCATGGAATCATAGGCTGTAATCATCAAAAAAAATATTTGTTTTTTTTCTAAAAAAAGTTGGATACTTTTCTGCGTTCGGGGACAAATTAATGAGCGTGGAGGTGATTACAATGGCAAAACAACCAAACAGAACACAATCTGGTACTAACGTTCAAGAAGTAAGACAACAAAACGCTCAATCTGCTGGTCAAGGTCAATTCGGCACTGAGTTCGCTTCTGAGACAGACGTACAAGAAGTGAGACAACGCAACCAACAAGCTGAAGCTAACAAAGGTAAAAACTCTGGCTACAGCAAATAATTGATACGTAACGAAAAAAGCACCCTTTCAACGGAGGGTGCTTTTTTCTGGCATTGAGACCAAGAAGTCAAGAGGACAGGTAACTGTCCCCTAAGAATCCCGGATTATTTTAATGATACATTATGGAAGAATGGAGTACCGCTGAAGTTTACAAATAGTCCTTCAATTCCATTAAGTGCATGGACAAAGTCAGGATGCTGCAAGTAAACCATTGGCACTTCTTCTACTAGAATTTCTGAAATTTCTTTGTAAGCTTCATTACGTGCATCTGTATCTGATTCAGATCGTGCAAGATCAAGCAGCTCATCAACACGTTCGTTCTTATAGAAAGAACGGTTACCCGGTGAACCAAACTGTGAAGAATGGAATAATGCATACAGACCGTAATCAGCGTCAGCTGTTACTGTAGTCCATCCTAAGATAAACATTTCGTGGTCACCAGCAGCAGTTTGCTCTAGGAATGCACCCCACTCAACAACTTCGATTGATACATCGATGCCGATAGGAGCTAAATGTGCCTGAACCATTTCAGCAATGTCTGCACGCTCTTGGCTTCCATCATTAACGTATAGAGTAGTTTCGAAACCATCTTCGAAGCCAGCTTCAGCTAATAATGCTTTTGCCTCTTCCACATCATAACCCAGCGGCTCTAAATCCTGGTAGTTTCCTACAACTGTTGGCGCAAGAGGTCCAACTGCAGGAATCCCTTGACCATCCAAAATTCCAGTTACAATTTCATCTTTGTTAATCGCCATGCTGATTGCCTGACGAACTCTAACATCATTAAACGGTTCTTTTGTAACGTTGAAGCCAACATAGTCCATACGTGTGCCTTTCACGCGATCGATATCAATGTTTTCCATTGCTTCTACACGGGAAACGTCAGATGCACCTAAAAGCATAGCATGTGCTTCACCAGTCTCAATCATCGCAACACGAGTTGCTTGTTCAGGAACTACTACGAATTTAAGGGTATCGATTTTTGCAGGCTCGCCCCAATAATCTTCGTTCTTTTCGAATACAATTTCAGCACCGCGGTTCCAATTTGAAAGCTTGAATGGGCCAGTACCGATTGGGTTTTCATCTACTTTTTTACCGCCGCTGTTTTCTTCTTCAATTGCTGATGGAGCAATGATCGAACCAGCATTATGCGCTAAGTGAGCCGGAAGTGGAGCAAATGGCGCACTTGTCTTGAATTGAACTGTGTAATCATCCACAATGACAACCTCTTCAATTACATTCAAAATAAATGCTTTCGGAGAAGCAAAGTCAGGATTTGTAATTCTCTCAATATTCACTTTTACAGCTTCTGCATTGAAGTCTGTACCGTCATGGAATTTTACGCCTTCACGCAACTTAAACTCCCAAGTCGTATCATCAATCGCTTCAAATTCTGTTGCCAGCAATGGAATGATTGAGCCATCTTCACTATAATCAACTAATCTTTCTAAAATTTGTGTAGTAGCAGTATTGGATGCTGTGTCATTAACACCATGAGGATCTAAAGTTGGGGCATCCGATGGGGTAACAAATACTAATTCACCGCCATCAGTACTAGGCTGTTCGTTCTCAGTAGCATTTTCGTCATCACTATCATTATTATCATCTGGTTCTGTGTTACTTCCTGTGCTGCATGCTGCTAACACAAGAATGAGTGATAGCAATAAGATTAAAAAGGCATTTTTTTTGTTTCTCATTTGACTCCCCCTAAAAATAGTAAAGTTTACACACACTTGGCATGTGTATTTTTATAATAGTCTAAAAATTCGATAAGTACAACTAGATTTTTAACAAAAATATAGAATTATTTGAATATTATAGGAATATAAGAAAGTTTTCTCATTAATGAAGAAATATCCTTTCTATTGGACTATCTGCAAACATAGGATATAAGAACAGTGAAATCCAAATAATAAAACTATTGTAATAATTATGAATACTATATATTATAAAAAAGACTGAATTGAAAGAATAATCGACAGAAAGGAAGGAAAAAGAATGAGTCATCCCCAGTTGCAAGAATCTACAGGTATTCCTATTAAAACAAAAAATAAAAGTACAACTCCTTGGGTTTCGTTTTACAAAAAATTAGCAAAAAACAAAGCAGCTCTCGCAGGGGCAATCGTCGTGCTGATTTTTACGATCCTGGCAATCCTCGCACCGCTAATCGCTCCCTATGATCCTACTGCGATGGACATGAGTAAAAGATTAGCACCGCCGTCTGCGGACCATTGGTTTGGAAACGATGACAAAGGGCGGGATATTTTAAGCAGAATTCTATATGGTTCTCGTATTTCATTAACGGTTGGAATCCTATCAACAATCCTAGGTGCAGTCGTTGGCGTCATATTAGGAATCGTTTCAGGTTATTACGGAAAATGGGTAGATTCATTGATTATGAGAATATGTGATGTTCTACTGGCATTTCCGGGAATTCTTTTAGCGCTGGCTATTGTCAGTATTCTTGGTCCAAGCACTACAAATGTAATTATTGCCGTTGCATTTTTTGCTGTTCCTACTTTTGCAAGGATTGTGCGCGGTTCTACTCTCAGTGTAAAAAAGCTGGAGTATGTCGATGCCATTCGCGCAGTGGGAGCAAGTGATTTTAGAATTATTTTTAAACATATCTTACCGAATATTACCTCACCCATCATTGTCCAATCAACCTTATACATAGCATCAGCTATCATTACTGCAAGTGCATTATCATTCCTGGGACTCGGAACACAGCCCCCAACGCCTGAGTGGGGAACAATGCTGGCTCAGGGACGGTCATTTATGGCCCAAGCACCACATATCAGTTTATTTCCTGGTCTGATTATTTTAGTCGTTGTAGTTGGCTTTAACTTATTTGGAGACGGATTGCGAGATGCACTGGATCCTAAAACAAAAAGATAATGAAGGAAGGTGAGAGACATGTTTGTTTTTATCATTAGAAGATTATTTCAAACAATTCCTGTCATGATCGGTGTGACGTTAGCTGTATTTCTTATGATGCATTTGATTCCTGGGGATCCTGCGCAAATAATGGCAGGGGAGAGAGCAGATGAAGCTCAATTAGAACAAATGAGGGAGAATTTAGGGTTAAACGATCCGCTCTATCAGCAGTATTTTCGCTATGTCGGAAACGCCATTCAAGGTGACTTGGGCACCTCTATCCGGACAGATCGGGCCGTAACAGAAGAGATATTTACAAATCGTATATGGATTACATTTGAGTTAGCGCTTTATGGGACGGTTTTAGCGGTGATTTTAGGATTAATCGCTGGGATTATTTCTGCTACTAGAAAATATTCATTTTCGGATGTATCTCTCATGATTGTCGCCCTTTTCGGGATGTCGATGCCGAATTTCTGGCTCGGAATTATGCTAATCTATTTCTTCTCTGTTAATTTAGGCTGGTTCCCAACGATTGGCTGGGAATCATGGAAACATATGGTGCTTCCTGTGTTAACGATCGGTACAGGCGGAGCAGCCATTATCGCGCGTATGACACGTTCCAGCATGCTTGAGGTCCTTGACAACGATTATATCCGCACAGCCTATGCAAAAGGGGTTCATGACAGAGTAGTCATTTATAAACATGCTTTGAGAAATGCGCTCGTTCCGGTTGTCACAATCGTAGGTTTGCAGTTTGGTACATTACTGGGCGGAGCGGTTATCACAGAAACCGTTTTTGCTATTAATGGGTTGGGACGCTTAGTTGTCGATTCAATCCGGATGCGTGACTTTCCAATGGTTCAAGGAACGATTCTCGTATGTGCCGTCTTGTTTGTCGTCGTGAATTTTATCGTTGATATCACATATCGTTTAATTAATAAACGAATTGAGCTGAATTAAAGGAAGGTGAGAAGGATGACTATATCAAATCAAGAGAATATCCTGGAAGTTCGAAATCTCTGTACCTCCTTCTTCACAGATGAAGGAGAAGTAAAGGCCGTTGATGGAGTAGATTTTTCAATAGAAAAAGGTAAAACCATTGGAATCGTGGGGGAATCTGGTTCAGGCAAGAGTATTACTTCCTTATCTATTATGCGTCTGGTTCAAGAACCAGCAGGTAAAGTGGTCGATGGAGAAATTGTTTTTAAGGGAGAAAATCTTTTAACGAAAACAAAGAAAGAAATGAGAGATATCCGTGGAAATAAAATCTCTATGATCTTTCAGGAACCTATGACCTCCCTAAATCCGACCTTAACATGTGGTGAGCAAATTGCAGAGTCACTCCGCATTCATCAAAAGCTTAATCGAAAAGAAGCACGGGTGAAAGCGATAGAAATGCTGAAATTAGTAGGAATTCCATCTCCAGAGAAAAGGGTCAAGCAGTATCCGTTTGAACTATCTGGGGGGATGCGCCAGCGTGTTATGATCGCGATTGCCCTTGCTTGTAATCCCGAGCTATTAATTGCTGATGAACCGACAACTGCCCTTGATGTGACGATCCAAGCGCAAATATTAGAATTAATTAAAAAGCTGCAGGAAGAATTGGGAACCTCTTTAATGATTATTACCCATGATCTTGGGGTCGTTGCGGAAATGTGTGATCGTGTCGCCGTTATGTATTGTGGAAAAGTCGTTGAGTATGCTGATGTGAAAACCATTTTTACGGATCCAAAGCATCCTTACACGATTGGACTCCTAAATTCAGTTCCAAGACATGACTTAAAGGTTGAAGGGGAATTGTCTGTGATCAAAGGGTCTGTGCCAAGTCCATTTGAATTGCCGTCCGGCTGCAGATTCGTGACAAGATGTCCACATGCGAGAGAGATCTGTCATAGAGAGCTGCCTGCATTGGAAACGAAAGAAGATGGAAACCAAGTGCGCTGCTGGATTCACACCGATCAATGGGAAAAGCAAGCAGAGGCGGTGTCAACTCATGAGTAAGAAAGCGTTATTAGAGGTCAATAATTTAAAGCAGTATTTCCCGATTAAAGGCGGCGTGTTTGGCGGTACAGTCAACCACGTAAAGGCTGTTGATGATATTAGCTTTGTCGTGTATGAAGGAGAAACAGTCAGTGTTGTTGGAGAATCCGGCTGCGGAAAATCAACGACAGGAAGGGCGATCCTGCGTTTAGATGACCCCACTTCAGGTGATATTTTATTCGATGGAGAAAATTTATTAGGTTTAAATAAGGCCAAAATGCGAAAAAAGCGCAAGGACCTGCAAATCATTTTTCAGGATCCTTATGCCTCTTTAAATCCACGGCAAACGGTAAGACAAATCTTGGAGGAAGCGCTTGAGATTCAAAATGTTGTTTCCAGGAAAGAGAGACGCCAGAAGGTAGAGGATCTCCTGCAAACAGTAGGCATTGGAGCGCATCAAATGGATCGTTATCCACATGAATTTAGCGGCGGACAGCGGCAGCGGATTGGGATTGCCCGTGCCTTATCGGTCGATCCGAAACTGGTGATCTGCGATGAAGCTGTGTCGGCATTGGATGTATCGATCCAGGCTCAAGTCTTAAACCTATTAAAAGAACTTCAGCAAAAGTTCCAGCTGACGTATTTATTTATCTCACATGATTTAGGGGTTGTCCGCCATATATCGGACCGCATCATTGTTATGTATCTCGGCAAAATAGTGGAAATAGGGGATAAGGATTCTCTGTTTGAAAATCCGCAGCATCCCTATACAAGAGCACTTTTATCTGCAATCCCAAGCATCAATGTGGGAGAGAAAAAGAAAGAAAGAATCATCTTAAAAGGAGATGTGCCGTCGCCGATTGATCCGCCAGCAGGATGCCGCTTCCACACCCGCTGCCCATATGCTATGGACCGCTGTGCGGTGGAAGAGCCTAAGCTCCATTCGCTGAGCGAGGTCGAACATAAAGCAGCATGCCATCTGCTTGAAGATGGACCTTATGATTATTCGTAGAAACCAGGGGAAGTTTCTCCTGGTTTTTTTGCTGCTTCAATATAGAACATTAGCACTCCTCGACAAAACTTCCATTAAGTCTACATTATCAGTCAAAGGGAAAAGGGGTTCTGCCGCGAATTTGTATTAAGAGATCACAAAAGGGATGGTGGCAAATGGTGCGTGAATTTAACCTTTTAGTATCAGAGCAGATGAAGACAATGGACAAGCTATTGTTTCTACAAGGGGAGCTGGAGCGCTGTGAAGAGATTGAGGAACAGCTGCAGCTGATTCAGCAGGAGACAGAACTTGAAAGCATTCAGCATGAAATTAAAATGATGAAAAATGAATTGAAGGCCATTCATAAAATATTCGAAATACAGACAGAAGAGGTGATCCGGTCTTATCAGGACATGAATGTTCCTGTATAAAGGACAGGTTCTACAGCAAAATAGATGCATTATTTAAACCATTGAGCCATTTCAATGGTTCTTTTGTTTTAAAATGAACGTATAACCGTTATAATAAGAAGAAATAGGAATCGTTCTTTGCAAGCCTTTCGTCGTTTGGAGTGAAGAAGAATTTTTAATGATAAAAATTCTTTTCAAAGGATCAGATCAGATAACTTTATTTGAACAGCGGGTCAGCAGATTTACTGCTCCATATTCATATAAGGTACTTCAGTGTCTAAAAGAGAAGCAGCCGTTTTGCTTGCTTCTAGAGGACTATAGGTTTCAAAGCTTCCAGAAATGAAAGAAGGGGAAAAAATGGCCGTACCCATAGAAGGATCTCCAATACAAATACACAGCTATAAACATAATGGGCACATCCATCGCGTCTGGGAGGAAACAACGGTATTAAAAGGTACGCAAAATCTTGTCATTGGCGGCAATGATCGGACCATTGTAACAGAATCGGACGGCAGAACATGGGTAACGAGAGAACCGGCAATCTGTTATTTTCATTCCCAATACTGGTTTAATATTATTGGAATGATCAGGGAAGACGGCGTTTACTATTATTGCAATATCAGCTCGCCGTTTATATATGACGAGGAAGCATTAAAATATATCGATTATGATCTGGATATTAAAGTGTTTCCTGATATGACCTTCAATTTATTAGATGAAGACGAATATGAACGCCATCGTCAAGAAATGAACTACCCTGCTCCGATTGATCAAATTCTGTGGTCCAATGTGGACAAGCTCATTCAATGGATTCGCCAGCGCAAAGGTCCATTTGCACCGGATTTTATCGACATTTGGTATGAGCGCTATTTAACGTACAGACGCTAGGATTTTGGATTAAAAATGCCTAAGAGTTGCCTGTTGAACGGATCGTCAACAGGTTTTAGCTTTTTAAATGTTTTAGCAGCATAGAAATATACGTGAAGCCTAATGATTGTCTTTTCGGCTTGCCAATATGGCAAGTTTTCTTTTTGCATTGAAGGGAAGAAACATTAGGTATGAAAGCATGAGGAACGGGTCAATTTAAAATGAGTGCAAAAGATATGCATTTTTATAGGCCTTGAAAGGGTGGAGGCTACTTGAACAGTATTAAAAGATATATGCAATTTGTAAAGCCATATCGGCTTCAGATTATCGGAACGATTATCATTGGAATTATTAAATTTGCCATTCCTTTGTTGATCCCGCTTCTGATTAAATATGTCATCGATGATATTATTGGCGGTGATGCAGCCGATTCTGAAAAAACAAGTACACTTTTTTGGCTGATGGGCGGTATGATTGTCATTTTTGTTCTGGCAAGACCGCCGATTGAATATTATCGCCAATATTTTGCACAATGGGTATCCAGCAAAATCTTATACGATATCCGTGACCGCTTGTTTGTACATATTCAAAAGCTAAGCTTTAAGTATTATGCCAATACACGCGCTGGGGAAGTCATTTCCCGGGTCATCAATGATGTTGAGCAAACGAAAACCTTTGTTGTCACAGGATTAATGAATCTTTGGCTTGATGTGTCTACGATCATTATTGCTGTCATTATTATGTTTAATATGGATATCACATTAACGATCGTGTCATTGATCTTATTTCCGTTTTACGCTTTTTCGGTTAAATACTTTTTCGGCAATCTGCGAAAATTAACACGTGTACGTTCCCAGGCACTCGCCGAGGTGCAAGGCTATCTGCATGAGCGGGTGCAAGGGATGGCTGTCATTAAAAGCTTTGCGACAGAGGATTATGAACAGGGGAATTTTGACCGCCAGAACAGCAATTTCCTGCAAAAAGCGATTGACCATACAAAATGGAACGCAAAAGCCTTTGCAGTTGTGAACACGATTACCGACATTTCGCCGCTGCTCGTCATTGGCTATGCTGGCTACCAGGTAATTCAAGAGAATATCTCACTCGGTGTAATGATGGCGTTCATTGCTTATATTGATCGCTTATACGCACCACTGCGCAGACTTGTTAATTCATCGACTACACTGACACAGTCAATTGCTTCAAT
This sequence comes from Cytobacillus gottheilii, assembly GCF_018582665.1. Lineage (NCBI taxonomy): Bacteria > Bacillati > Bacillota > Bacilli > Caryophanales > Bacillaceae > Cytobacillus > Cytobacillus gottheilii. Next base: position 1,012,089 of record NZ_CP071709.1, read on the forward strand.
GGACCGTGTATTTGAGCTCCTTGATGAAAAATACGATATTGATGATGCGCCAAATGCAGTGGAATGCAAGGAAGTAAACGGCCATATTCAGTTCAAGGATGTCAGCTTTAAATATAATGAAAATGAGGAAGATGTATTAAAACATATCAACCTCGATATCCAAAAGGGAGAAACCGTCGCCCTAGTCGGCATGAGTGGAGGCGGAAAGTCTTCCTTAGTGGGCTTGATTCCGCGTTTTTACGATGTGTCAGATGGATCAATCCTTCTTGATGGGAAAGATATCCGTTCTTTCAAAGTCCGCAGTTTAAGAGATAAGATTGGCATGGTTCTGCAGGATAATATTCTATTCAGCGAATCGGTTAAAACCAATATTCTGCTAGGGAAACCAGAGGGAACAGATGAGGAAGTTATTCAGGCGGCAAAAGCAGCCAATGCGCACGATTTTATCATGAGTCTTCCAGAAGGCTATGATACGAAAGTGGGCGAACGGGGCGTGAAGCTGTCAGGAGGACAAAAACAGCGGATTGCGATCGCGCGAATCTTCCTGAAAAACCCGCCGATTCTAATTTTAGACGAAGCCACGTCTGCATTGGACCTAGAAAGCGAGCACCTCATTCAAGAGTCTTTAGAGGAGCTGGCAAAAGACCGAACCACGTTCATCGTGGCACATCGCCTTTCTACCATTACCCATGCAGACCGGATCATCCTAATCGAGCATGGTCAAATCATGGAAGAAGGCTCTCACGATGAGCTCATGAAAAAACAAGGAAGTTATTATAAGCTCTTTCAAGTGCAGCAGCTGGAGAATTAAAAAAACGCCTGGAGGCTTCGTGTTCTCCAGGCGTTTTCTATAAGCTTCCAACAAATAATATGAAAATAAGAATAGCTGCCAACCCTAGTGTTAATACCACAGAGATAATACTCCGAACAGCACCTTTCCAATTTTGAATCCCTAAGAATCCTATTAAGCTTAATATAAAAGTGAATATGGTAATAAAGAAAAGAAGATAGAGCGGATGTAAACCAAAAATAGATTCAGTTCCAGGCATTAAAAAAAAGAGAAAAACGAAGCAGAGAGATAATATAAAAGACCAAATATTGATTTGTTTTGTCATAGGTGGACTCCTTGTGTTGAATGGTATATCTCATACTTCCATAAAAAATGAAAAATTCCTCTTTTTGATTAAAAAAACAGCTGACAACATGGTCAGCTGTTTTTATTAATTTTCTGGCGTTTCCTCAATCGATACTTCGTTATCTTCTTTATGATAAGCTTGAAAGCTTGAAATCAGCATATCAAGATGTTCGACTTGCTCAAGATAATCCATGAATGCAGAAACGATTTGCATGGTATGCGGAAGCATGGATTCTTCAATATCGCGATCAGTGTCCATCTGCCGCTGCTGCTGAATGAAGACCTGGAAGAGCTCACGTCTGTTTAACGTGACTTCTCCTTCTTCAAAAGAAACCTGCGGACGAACCTTGCCAATAAACTTCAGCATCACATGTTCATGATAGTGGATAAGGCAATCCAGCTGCTGCTGCAGGGTATACTGAAATTCCTCTGTAATATCCGCCATATCATTATCAAAACGATGGAGCTTCTTCAGCGTTTCTAATGCGCGTTTTGTGGTTGATATCATTTGTCTGTATATAACCAGCTTTCGTGACTTTGCAAGAGCATTATTTTTAAAATAGTTTCTTTCTTCTTTATACATTCCATAGAGCATGTCCAATTTGCTGATAGAATCCTGCATTTTTTCAATATCAGACTTTAAGGTGTGATGCTCAGAGGCACGGCGAACGGTCAGTCGAAGCCACTTAGTCACATCCTCCGTAACATTTGAGATGCGGTTATATAGCTTATTCTCATATTTAGGAGGTAAAAATACAAGATTAATGATAAAGGCTGAAAAGACACCAAGCATTATGGTAGAAAAACGGATGAGAGCAAATTGAATAAAGTCATCACCTGGTGATTCCATAATGGCAAGCAGTGTAACCAGCGATAGTGCAATCGTATTTTCAATTCGAAGCTTTAAGTTAATCGTTATGAGAATAATTGCGCCTAAACCGATGATAAAAATATCATTGCCGAATAATAAAACAAAAATGACGGCGATAAAAGCGCCAATCGAGTTACCTTGAATCTGCTCAATGATGGATAAATACGATCTGTAAATGGTAGGCTGCAGAGCAAAAATGGCTGCGATCCCGGCAAATACAGGGTTAGGCAGCTGTAATAATTCGGATAAAAATAAAGCCAAAATAATTGCGATTCCCGTTTTTAAAATGCGGGCGCCAAGTTTCATACAAAATGTGTTCCTTTCTTATACAGGAGTCTTAATGAATACCTATTGTTTGACGTATTAACATCAAAAAATGTTTCACTCTAACCAATATATACTTCTAAAAATGATGAAGTATGTCCATATTATCTACTTTAAACGTTTTTACAGGTTGTTAAACAATAATGTACTATACAGGGATTATACACGAAGTTCAAGTAACTTTTGAAAGAAAAACAGCCTAAATTTTGAAAGTTTTACTACCTTTTAAATGGAAACGTTTTAATAAGGTGACTTGGTATTGAAGGGGTGTTGTGTTATTTTTAGGGGAATTTATATGTGGTGTGATAACTTTTAAACATGAGATGGAGGCACGGTGTGATATTGTAATCACAACCACTACATAAGTAATAGAGGAAAAAAAGAAACGTTCGCACAAGCAAACGTTTCTTCTCTTTTTATATTTCTCAATCACTCAGTAGAAACTGATGGATCTGCCTGTTCTTTCACAGGGATCACTTGAAGGAAGTGATCATCAAGGTTTTCGAGGAGCTGTGATAATTCAGCAGCTTCTTCGAATTGTTCCTGTGTTTTTAGCATCGCGATGTATTGGCCAAGCAGTTCTTGGATATCTTCTTTGCCTTTTTCAGAAAGGGATGTAATCGTTACTTTTGCTCCTTTGGCGATACGGCGCTGAATGGCTTCTTTTGTCAGGCCTTTTTCTGGCTGATGGCGTAAATAAACGACACCGCCTGTCATGCCTGCGCAAATCCATGGGCCAGGATCGCCAAGGACGAGTCCGCGGCCATTAGTCATATACTCAAAAGCAAATCCTTTAATATTCGCGTTTGTGCCAATATTGCCGAATTCGTTTTCAGGAATAGACTTCGTAAGCTGTCCGCCAATGATCATATCTGCGCCAGAGAGACGAATCCCTGCACGCGCATCCGCATTTCCTTGAGCAACAAGCAGGCCTTCCTGTGCTCCATATCCAAATCCTTTTCCGACAGAGCCATTATAGTAGCGGCCGTTTTTGCCTTTGGATTTGAAAATAAGGATCTGTCCGCCAAATGATGTTTTTCCGATCCCATCTTGTGCACCGCCGGCAACTTCGATATTGATGCCAAAGCTATTATATGCGCCAAGTCCGTTGCCCGGAATGGAGCCGTTTTTATATTTAAGATCAACAGGCGGAAGGGCTTTATAAGATCCATCCAGTCTGCCTCTGACACGGTGGCAGGAAACTCTGCTTCCGAGCACTCGCTGTTCAGAGGTAATGCTGTTAAATTCGCGTGAGCTATGCAATTCTTCGACCGTTGCATCTAAATACTCGGCTCCAACTGCCACTTGAAGCTGTGCTTCGGATAAAGCCGAAGCTGTTTCGTGCTTATCAAGCTGGCGGATTTCCAATGTTTTTAACAGGAAAGTTAAGTCGAGCTGGTCGCTGCCTTTTGCTTGTTCTAAAAGATCGGAACGGCCAACAGCGTCTTGAACGTTTTGGATGCCCATTTCAGCAGCCAGTGTTTGAAGCTCCTTGCCAAAGGCAGAGAATAAATTCATAATGCCCTGTACAGCTAAATCAAATTGGCGCGGCACAAAACGTCTTAAGCCGTGTTCCTTTGCTTGCGCTTCTGAATCGATTTGTGTAGCAATTCCCACATGGCATGTATCTAAATGACAGCCGCGGCAAGTTGTACAGCCAATCGCAAGCATTGATAATGTACCAAAGCCAACCCGGTTTGCACCAAGAAGCATTACTTTTAACACATCAGAAACGCTTTTAATACCGCCGTCTGCCCAAATTTCCACCCCATCACGCAATCCAGCTTCCAAAAGGGCATTATGTGCCGCTTTGACGCCAATTTCAACCGGCAGTCCAACATGCTGAAGCGCATGTATTCTTGCAGCACCAGTTCCGCCATCAAAGCCGCTAAGTGTGATGAAATCAGCGCCAGCTTTGGCAATTCCGACGGCGATTGTACCGATATTCGGAACGACAGGGACCTTAACCGCAACCTTGGCTTTATCATTTGCTGTTTTCAGCTCATGAATCATTTGCGCAAGGTCTTCGATGGAATAGATGTCATGGTTATTAGATGGCGAAATTAAATCCGAGCCAATGGTTGCGTTACGTGCTTCCGCAATTTTGGCGGTAACCTTTGAACCAGGCAGATGTCCGCCTTCTCCAGGCTTCGCACCTTGCCCAATTTTAATTTCAAGCAGGTTCGTCGAGTTTAAGAGCTCAGCGTTAACTCCAAATCGTCCAGAGGCAATCTGCTGTCCGCGTGTGCGCGGATATTTGCCGAGCATATCTTTAATTTCTCCGCCCTCACCATTAAAGCTGATCATATTCAGACGGTCGGCTCCTTCTGCATATGCACGGAACGCTACTTCGTTTTGCGAGCCAAAGGACATGGAAGAGATCATAAATGGCAAGTCATGATCGCCAACCGCGATATTTACCTCTTCAGGCGATAGTGCTTCGCTTGCTTTTTTAAAGTTTGTTAAGTGGCGAATCGTTGTTGGATTTTCTTCTTCCTGCTCGGTAATTTTTTCTTTATAAGCGCTATAGTCACCAGTTGAAGCAACTTCGCCAATGGCTTTCCAGATACGAGGGAAGAGGCTGAACGTTTTGCCGATTCGTTCTTTTTCATTGTTGTAATCAGCTGCACGGGCAATCCCATCTTCACGCATAGAAGCGAAATTGTATTTCAGCTCCTCAGAGCCAAAGAAGTTTACAATATTAAGCTCATCCGCAACTTCTTTGCTTAAGCCGATTGATGAAAATAAGCGGCCATATCCTCTTAATTCATGAATCCCAATGGTAGAAATGACTTTTTCAAGACCTTTCGTTAATGCTGCAAAAAGATTGGTTAAAGGAGCAGTCTGATCCTCATCAGCAACGGTTATAAACATATAATATGGACTTAATAAATCTGCTCCAAGTCCAAATGCTGTAATGATGTCATGCAGGGAGCGGATGGAAGCAGAGCGTAATAATAATGAACAATCCCGTCTTAGCGCTGCTTTTACAAGCGCCTGGTCAATGGCAGACACCGCTAAATGCGGATCAATCCAATAGGCACCTTCCTGATGAACATTCGAATCATCAAGGATTAGCAATGTCTTTCCGCTTTTTACTGCTTCAATCGCTTCACTCTTGAGACGCTCAATTGCGTCGTTTAATGTTTCGTTTTCGTGGAAATGAATATGAATATAGGAAACAAGCTTTTCTTCCTGGAAAAAGTTTGTCACTTGGTCAAAGCTAGGCTGGTTCAATTCGCTGACACAACGATATCCTGACATTCCTTCTATTAAAATAGGAGAAAGCAGTTCGATCGCTGTACCCGGTGATTCTGTTTCAAATAGAGATGGGCGTTTTCCAATAACCGTTCTTGTGGAAAAATGCTCCGTTTCTCTGTCGCGGTCAATCGCTGGGTTTGTAACAACCGCCACGCTTTCCTTAATAAAATCTGCAATGTTCTTACGCTGCGGATTAAGTGCTGCAAGTGGAGAATCATGTCCAAGCGAGCGAATCGGTTCGGCACCATTTTTCGACATTTGCTCCACAAGCTGAACATGATCTCGTTCCCAGCCAAAGGCTTTGTACTGGCCATTATGAATTTTATCTGGGTAGTTCATCGTTACAACTTTATCAAACTTCGGCGGTGTCAGACGTAATTTATATTGATCAACTAGCATTCTAGCGGAAAAGCGCTCATACACTTCCTGCTGGTACTCATTCTGTTCATACAGAACAATGTCATTGCCGTCCCATTTGAGGCCAACTTTTTCACCAGGTGATAAAGGTTTTGGATCATTTACATATTCACTGGACGGAATAATGCCCGGTTCTGATGAAAATAGGTAAGAACTTTGGGTTTCAAGCATCCAGAGAGGGCGCAATCCTAGAGCATCAACACTGAATACCGCTTCGTCGCCAAATCGGGAGATGATGCCTGCAGGACCCTGTGCAAAATGTCCCCATGCTTCGCGGATATAAGCATACAGGTTCTGCAGATGTTCAGGATATGCTTTAATTTCATTTACAATCGGCGGGAAGAGAATATCTACCGCCTCAAACAAAGAATAACCATCACGGCTGATCAATGTGTCAATCGTCCGGTTTAAATCCTGCGAATCACTGCCGTCTTTTACAAGCGGCACACCTACCATTTTTGCTTCATCACGCAGCTTTGCAATCGTGTTAATTTCACCGTTATGGCCAAGTACACTAAATGGCTGCACACGAAAAAAGTTTGAAAGTGTATTCGTAGAATAGCGATTGTGGCCGAGTGTCATGGTTGACGCCACAAGCGGGTTAGCAAGATCATGATAATATTTAGGCAGAATATCTCCAGCGCCCATTACTTTATAGACCGCATGATGCTGACTTAATGAAGCAACATGGACATGTTCGTTCTCTTCAAAATCAATGGTAAGAGCAAAAAGTGTTTTAGAAAGTTCACTTTCCTCTAAATCTGCTGTACAAGCAAATTGCCAGAAAACAGGGTTTTCCTGAATTGCGATTGGTCCTAGTGCAGATGCTTCTGTCACTTGTTCAGATTGAAACACAACATTTAAACCATTATTTTCTAACTTTTCAATCAATTTTTCTTTGAATTGTGCTGTATCTTGTCCTCTAGACATGAAAATATGGCCGACAACAAAATTACTTTGATCTGCAGCACTCTCGTCTGCACCAGCTGCTGCTAATTTTTCCTTCCATAATACACGGGGGATATCGATATGAATACCTACGCCATCACCTTCGCCGTTAATAAAGCCGGCTCTGTGATTCATCGTTACGAGGGCATTTATACAACTGAAGATATTTTCTCTTGTAGGGGTTTTTTGCTTCTCAACACTTGCGACAATTCCACATGCATCGTGTTCCTGTCGATGAAACTGATTGAATTGTGAAGGAGTCCATTGCTCTGTCATCATTTCGGCTATATAGGCTGGGCCTTTAAGCCGTTCACCTCCTGTATAGAAAAATTAATCTGAAACTTCATCGTGTTCATTATGATAGTAGGCTGAAATGTTTGAGGGACGAGATCAGCAGTTATACATAATGAAGTACCGCGTTACCACGTGAAAGTAGCAAAGGGTGTTTTACACAAGAATATTGATTTAATAGTATCATATGAATTTTCAGAAATCAATTAAATATACAGAAAGTTGGATAGAGGGTAGTGGGGTAATTTTATAATCTGTGAATAAAAAGCAATATATGTAAACGTTTTCATCGTTGGTTCAGTGTAAACGAAGGCTAGAACAGCCTTCGTTTAATGAATAAAAAATGTATAATTATTGAGCTGCTAATGCTTCAAATGCATTGTTGACTGCGTGTAATGTTGCTTCAATATCTTCCTCTGTATGAGCAATTGTTAAGAACCATGCTTCATATTTGGAAGGAGCGAGGTTGATGCCTTGGTGCAGCATGAGCTTGAAAAACTTAGCAAACATTTCACCATCTGTGTTTTCTGCTTGCTCGTAGTTTTCTACCTTCACGTCTGTAAAGTAGAGTGTTAATGCACCCTTTAAGCGATTGATTGTGATCGGAATGTTATGCTCTTTCGCTGCTTTTAGGATGCCTTCTTCAAGCATTGCACCTAATCGATCTAAATACTCGTAAACTCCGTCTTGTTTTAATACTTCTAAACAAGCAATTCCTGAAAGGATGGATGCCGGGTTTCCGGCCATTGTGCCTGCCTGATAAGCAGGGCCAAGCGGAGCGACTTTTTCCATGATTTCTTTCTTGCCGCCATATGCTCCAATCGGCAATCCGCCTCCGATGATTTTACCCATTGCCGTTAAATCAGGACGTACACCAAGCATGTCCTGTGCACCGCCATATGAAAAGCGGAAGGCAGTAATTACTTCATCATAAATAACAAGCGCGTTAGCATCATGTGTTAACTCATTCACCTGTTCTAAAAATCCGGGGTGGGGTTCTACAATTCCGAAGTTTCCTACAATTGGCTCAACAAGGACAGCAGCCACTTGATCTCCCCATTTTTCTAATGCTTCTTTAAAAGGTTCGATATCATTAAATGGAACAGTGATCACTTCTTGAGCAATGCTTTTTGGAACACCTGCAGAGTCAGGCGTACCTAAAGTAGATGGACCAGATCCTGCAGCAACAAGCACTAAATCGGAGTGCCCATGATAACAGCCGGCGAACTTGATGATTTTATCTTTACCTGTATAAGCTCTGGCAACACGGATCGTTGTCATAACCGCTTCTGTACCGGAGTTCACAAAACGAACCTTCTCCATCCATGGCATTGCTTCTTTTATCATCTTGGCAAACTTTACTTCATGCTGTGTTGGAGTGCCGTATAAAACGCCTCTTTCAGCAGCTCTTGTGATCGCTTCTGTAATATGAGGATGTGCATGTCCAGTAATGATCGGACCGTAAGCAGCAAGATAATCGATATACTGATTTCCGTCTACATCCCAAAAATATGCACCGCTCGCTCTTTCCATCGCAATCGGAGCACCGCCGCCAACTGCCTTATAAGAACGAGATGGGCTATTTACACCGCCTACAATATGTTCTAGCGCCTCGCTATGTAATCGTTCTGAATTTGTGAATTGCATGGGTATTCCTCCTTGAATCTCTTCTATACACTTTTTAAATACAGGTGTCTCACCTTAAGCTTGTCGTCCCTGGGCGAGCGCCTTCCGCTTTTCTAGTTGTCTAGCTCCAGGCGCTAGGGACTCGAGGTCTTAAGTCAATCCGTCTAGAAGGTTAAAGAACAACCTCCCAGCCGTCTCGCCTTAAGCTTGTCGTCCCTGGGCGAGCGCCTTCTGCTTTTCTAGTTTACCACGTTTTCTCTATAGAGTATGTGCCGGGAACATGACAAGCACTCATAGAAGATATTTTTTGCGCATATGAATGAGTAGACAGGCTTGAAATGAGGTATGGTGATGGTACTTTATATTTCTTTAGCATTAATTCTGCTTTGCATGATCATGAGTCTGCAGAGCTTATTTACTTCAAAAAGGATCAAAGGGAAATGGGTTTCGATTGAGAACATGATTTATTTAGTGTTTTTGTATGGAACGATCATGATCGGGTTTGGGCTCATCTATATTATTCTTGATTTAAATGGACATATTGTTTTAATAGAAGAAACTAGCTATCTGGAGGTCAGTTTTTTGGATCGGCTGGAGACTGGTTTTTATTTTAGTGCGATGACGCTGTTTTCTGTGGGATATGGAGATATTGCGCCAATCGGCATCGGCCGGATGATTGCTGTCATTGAGGCGCTCATTGGTTATGTGATCCCAACTGCATTTGTAGCGCGAGTTGTTTTTGATATCGATCAGCAGACATGATGCTTATTTGTTGTTTTTCTGTTCTTTTTTCATTAACGTAAAAGTGGAGAAGCTTTTGGACAGTTTATTATTTTTTTGAAGAGGGAAACTACTTTTATATATGAATAAAGGAGAGGTCATAATGACAGCAATTACAGGAGAATTCGCTCCGGATTTTTCACTGCCGGCAAGTACAGGGGAGACATTTACTTTATCAGAGCACAGAGGTAAGAATATTGTATTATATTTTTATCCAAAAGATATGACGCCTGGCTGTACGACACAGGCTTGCGATTTTCGAGATCGTCACAGTCAGTTTGCGGAAGAGGATACCATCGTGATTGGCATCAGCCCGGATCCTTTGAACAGACATGATAAGTTTGTTGAAAAGCATGAGCTGCCATTTCCGCTGCTTGCTGACGAGCAGCATACAGCAGCTGAACTATATGATGTCTGGAAGCTGAAAAAGAATTTTGGAAAAGAATATATGGGAGTGGAGCGTTCTACTTTCGTTATTGATAAAGAGGGACGGATTGCAAAGGAGTGGCGCAAAGTAAAAGTTAAAGACCATGTAGAGGAAGTCCACAGCTTTGTAAAAGAAGAATTGAAATAAAGAGGAACCCAATTGAGTCGGATTTCCAGCCTATTTTACAAATTCAAGGCTTTTGTCCAATTCAAAAAGCGGCAATCTGAATATCATTTTATTAGGGCATACCTCCTCAGATAGTCATAATGCGGACCTTTAAAAGGTCCGTTTTTTTATGTCTCGAACAGAACAAAAGGATGATGGGGATTTTAAGTAATGTTCACCTTTAAAAACGTATATACTATTTAAAGAATCATGATTGTTGGACAGGCATATAGAGGAAGAATAATTGTCATTGTTGACAAAGTCACTGTAAAATGAGTACACTATTTATAAACATTATAAAGTAATAATCTATGTTAGAAAGAGGTGCATGACGTGACGCACGATCAACTTAAAGAAGCGCTGGATACTTTAAAAGATACAGGAGTCCGCATTACTCCTCAGCGTCATGCGATACTTGAATATTTAATAAACTCCATGTCACACCCTACAGCAGATGATATTTATAAAGCTCTAGAAGGAAAGTTTCCGAATATGAGTGTGGCTACAGTTTACAATAATTTGAGAGTATTTCGTGAGGTTGGATTAGTAAAAGAACTAACTTACGGGGATTCTTCAAGCCGTTTTGATTTTATTACAACACAGCATTATCACGTAATCTGTGAGCAATGCGGCAAAATTGTTGATTTTCATTACCCGGGTCTTGATGAAGTGGAGCATCTTGCTTCCCATGTAACGGGTTTTAAAGTTAGCCATCACCGTATGGAAATCTACGGAACCTGTCCAGAGTGTCTTGCAAAAGAAGCGCATTAATCTAATTCATTGACTAGGCTGCCTAATTTAAGGTGGCTTTTTTATTTTTGTCTTTCATAGCAAAATAGGAACGAAATAGCCAAACAAAAAACTCGGCATTAGTTTGCCGAGTTTTGCTGTGATTTACGATTGTATTTTTCATCAAACTCTTTGCCTTCTAATGTTTTGTCTAATGTTAAAGGCTCTTTGCAGTACATGCACATATCGACGCGGCCAAGTACCTTTGTATATTTACCGCAGCTTGGACACACAACTTGTACAGCTTTCGTGGATAATAACCCGATCCAGAAATAAACACCTGTACTAGCAACAATGAATATAGTTCCAAGCAACATAAAAAAGGTCATGAGAACAGGAGATTCTCTAAAGAAGATTCCGATATACATAACAATAAAACCGACAAAGATCAAACTCAGTGCAAAGGTACGAATTTTATTGATTTTACTTGAATATTTAGCCATGCAACACCCTCCTAAAAGTTAACTATAGCATATAAGCCTGCCTGCTATAAATATCAATTCCTGTTCCTGTCGAAAATTGTCCTTGTTTTATGAAGGAATTCAACTTCATTTTGGCGAAAGTATTACGTAAATGACCCTCTCTAACTGGCTAAATTCAATTGTTAGCAGGGAAAAGAGATCGTAACTGTTCGTTATGGTCTGGTATAATGACTATTATTGTTTGAAAAAAGGATTGAAGTTTCACTTTAATTAATGGAGGAATTGTAATGGAAGATATTCTCCGCCCGATCTATCAGGAGCGGGCAAGCCAGGCAAACACAAAGGGTGTTTTGCTTGTTGAGAAGAGGCAGAAAGCACTGCCGACAACCGATACCTTTGATGCGGTTCTGCTGATTATTGTAACGGAAGCGGATGAACCGGTTTTTATTAAACATTATACATATATGGAAAAGAAGGCTGCATTATATATCATTACGGAGCAGCAGCTAAATGAATGGCTGCTGATTGGCACTAATAAAAAGGTGTTTGATTGGATTTATAATGGGAAGATTCTGTTTGATCGTAATGAATATATGCAAACTGCGAAGAAAGAACTGCAGGAATTCCCTTTTCACGGACGTAAGTTGAAAATGGGTCTTGAATTTGCCAAGCTTATTAAGCGGTATATGGACGGAAAAGCATTTTTTGAGAACAAACAATATTTTGATGCATATAATCATATTGTTCATTCATTGCATCATTTGGCCAGACTTGCTGTGATTGACCATGGTTTTCATCCGGAGAACACGGTTTGGAATCAGGTCAAACAAATCGAGCCGGAGATTATGAAGTTATATGAAGAGCTAGTAAATAGCCACGAACCTTTAGAAAAACGGCTTGAGCTATTGTTTCTAGCAAGTGAGTTTCTGATTCATTCAAGAACCAAGGATGGAATCAGCCATCTTATTGATATATTAAGTGAAAGAGAGCATTGGACTGTGCAGGAGATCTTAAATCATGAAGAACTCGGCTTATATGCAGTGGATTTAACGATGCTTCTAGAGTATCTGATTGATAAACATTATGTTGAGGTTGTGAATGTGGAGACCAAAGGAAAAGGGATACTCCATCGCTATTATAAAGTCGGGAAAAAATTATCGTAAAAAAGTTTTAAAAAGTATTGACCTTTAATAAAATACTTGGTATATTTATATCCGTCGCTGAGAAACGAACAAAAAACGTTTTTGCAGCTGACGGATGTTTTTTAAAAAAGTGTTGACATGAAAAACTCAACATGTTATATTAAGAAAGTCGCCTCGGAGCGACACTTAAGAAAAATTGCTCTTTGAAAACTGAACGAACAATAAAACGTCAACGTTTAAAAAGATTCTTCGGAATCAACAATGTACTTTAAGTACACAAGAGCTAATCAACTCTTTCTTGGAGAGTTTGATCCTGGCTCAGGACGAACGCTGGCGGCGTGCCTAATACATGCAAGTCGAGCGGACAGATGGGAGCTTGCTCCCTGAAGTCAGCGGCGGACGGGTGAGTAACACGTGGGCAACCTGCCTGTAAGACTGGGATAACTTCGGGAAACCGGAGCTAATACCGGATAATGCTTTTGGACTCATGTCCTTAAGCTGAAAGATGGTTTACGCTATCACTTACAGATGGGCCCGCGGCGCATTAGCTAGTTGGTGAGGTAACGGCTCACCAAGGCAACGATGCGTAGCCGACCTGAGAGGGTGATCGGCCACACTGGGACTGAGACACGGCCCAGACTCCTACGGGAGGCAGCAGTAGGGAATCTTCCGCAATGGACGAAAGTCTGACGGAGCAACGCCGCGTGAGTGATGAAGGTTTTCGGATCGTAAAACTCTGTTGTTAGGGAAGAACAAGTACCGGAGTAACTGCCGGTACCTTGACGGTACCTAACCAGAAAGCCACGGCTAACTACGTGCCAGCAGCCGCGGTAATACGTAGGTGGCAAGCGTTGTCCGGAATTATTGGGCGTAAAGCGCGCGCAGGCGGTCCTTTAAGTCTGATGTGAAAGCCCACGGCTCAACCGTGGAGGGTCATTGGAAACTGGGGGACTTGAGTGCAGAAGAGGAGAGTGGAATTCCACGTGTAGCGGTGAAATGCGTAGAGATGTGGAGGAACACCAGTGGCGAAGGCGACTCTCTGGTCTGTAACTGACGCTGAGGCGCGAAAGCGTGGGGAGCGAACAGGATTAGATACCCTGGTAGTCCACGCCGTAAACGATGAGTGCTAAGTGTTAGAGGGTTTCCGCCCTTTAGTGCTGCAGCAAACGCATTAAGCACTCCGCCTGGGGAGTACGGCCGCAAGGCTGAAACTCAAAGGAATTGACGGGGGCCCGCACAAGCGGTGGAGCATGTGGTTTAATTCGAAGCAACGCGAAGAACCTTACCAGGTCTTGACATCCTCTGACACTCCTAGAGATAGGACGTTCCCCTTCGGGGGACAGAGTGACAGGTGGTGCATGGTTGTCGTCAGCTCGTGTCGTGAGATGTTGGGTTAAGTCCCGCAACGAGCGCAACCCTTGATCTTAGTTGCCAGCATTCAGTTGGGCACTCTAAGGTGACTGCCGGTGACAAACCGGAGGAAGGTGGGGATGACGTCAAATCATCATGCCCCTTATGACCTGGGCTACACACGTGCTACAATGGATGGTACAAAGGGCTGCAAGACCGCGAGGTTTAGCCAATCCCATAAAACCATTCTCAGTTCGGATTGCAGGCTGCAACTCGCCTGCATGAAGCCGGAATCGCTAGTAATCGCGGATCAGCATGCCGCGGTGAATACGTTCCCGGGCCTTGTACACACCGCCCGTCACACCACGAGAGTTTGTAACACCCGAAGTCGGTGGGGTAACCTTTTGGAGCCAGCCGCCTAAGGTGGGACAGATGATTGGGGTGAAGTCGTAACAAGGTAGCCGTATCGGAAGGTGCGGCTGGATCACCTCCTTTCTAAGGATGAAATGAAGTTTATCTTCATTAAAAGACGTCTTTATTTGTTCGTTCAGTTTTGAGAGAGCAATCTCTCACTGCTAGAATTCAATTGCTTTGTGATTGAATCAGTAGTCTTGTTCCTTGAAAACTAGATAATGCAATATAGAAGAAGATTACCAAGTAATCGCCATCTTAGTTTTTTCTCTCTTATTTATTTTAAGTAAGAGCAATAACCATAAACACTGGTTAAGTTAGAAAGGGCGCACGGTGAATGCCTTGGCACTAGGAGCCGATGAAGGACGGTACTAACACCGATATGCTTCGGGGAGCTGTAAGTAAGCTTTGATCCGGAGATTTCCGAATGGGGGAACCCATCATCCGTAATGGGATGATATCTTTACCTGAATACATAGGGTATTGAAGGCAGACCCGGGGAACTGAAACATCTAAGTACCCGGAGGAAGAGAAAGCAAACGCGATTCCCTGAGTAGCGGCGAGCGAAACGGGATTAGCCCAAACCAAGAGGCTTGCCTCTTGGGGTTGTAGGACACTCTACACGGAGTTACAAAGGAGCGAGGTAAGTGAACAGGTCTGGAAAGGCCGGCCAGAGAAGGTAAAAGCCCTGTAGTTGAAACTTCGTTCCCTCCAGAGTGGATCCTGAGTACGGCGGGACACGAGAAATCCCGTCGGAAGCAGGGAGGACCATCTCCCAAGGCTAAATACTCCCTAGTGACCGATAGTGAACCAGTACCGTGAGGGAAAGGTGAAAAGCACCCCGGAAGGGGAGTGAAATAGTTCCTGAAACCGTGTGCCTACAAGTAGTCAGAGCCCATTTACGGGTGATGGCGTGCCTTTTGTAGAATGAACCGGCGAGTTACGATTACATGCGAGGTTAAGTTGATAAGACGGAGCCGCAGCGAAAGCGAGTCTGAATAGGGCGAATGAGTATGTGGTCGTAGACCCGAAACCAGGTGATCTACCCATGTC
>NZ_CP071709.1:1030000-1180000 GCF_018582665.1 Cytobacillus gottheilii
ATCCTACCTGCGGAGCCATATGGAGAGCTGTCCGAGTGGCCGAAGGAGCACGATTGGAAATCGTGTAGGCGGTTTATAGCTGTCTCAAGGGTTCAAATCCCTTGCTCTCCGCCATTCTAAAATATATATATGGCCCCTTGGTCAAGCGGTTAAGACACCGCCCTTTCACGGCGGTAACACGGGTTCGAATCCCGTAGGGGTCACCATTCATTTCGGAGGATTAGCTCAGCTGGGAGAGCATCTGCCTTACAAGCAGAGGGTCGGCGGTTCGATCCCGTCATCCTCCACCATTATTATTATTATCGCGGGGTGGAGCAGTCCGGTAGCTCGTCGGGCTCATAACCCGAAGGTCGCAGGTTCAAATCCTGCCCCCGCAATTTGGTCCGGTAGTTCAGTTGGTTAGAATGCCTGCCTGTCACGCAGGAGGTCGCGGGTTCGAGTCCCGTCCGGACCGCCATTTTTAAAATCAAATCAATACATATGGCTCAGTAGCTCAGTCGGTAGAGCAAAGGACTGAAAATCCTTGTGTCGGCGGTTCGATTCCGTCCTGAGCCACCACTACTGCCGGTTTAGCTCAATTGGTAGAGCAACTGACTTGTAATCAGTAGGTTGGGGGTTCAAGTCCTCTAGCCGGCACCAGCAGTGTTTATATAATCCGGAGGGGTAGCGAAGTGGCTAAACGCGGCGGACTGTAAATCCGCTCCTTAGGGTTCGGCGGTTCGAATCCGTCCCCCTCCACCATTTTTAGGGGTATAGTTTAATGGTAAAACGAAGGTCTCCAAAACCTTTGATGTGGGTTCGATTCCTACTACCCCTGTAATCTTTATGGCGATTGTGGCGAAGTGGTTAACGCATCGGATTGTGGTTCCGACATTCGTGGGTTCGATTCCCATCAGTCGCCCCATTTAATTTTCACAAGACAAACTAGATATTCATACTATACATTATGGCGATTGTGGCGAAGTGGTTAACGCATCGGATTGTGGTTCCGACATTCGTGGGTTCGATTCCCATCAGTCGCCCCATATATTTTATTGGGCTATAGCCAAGCGGTAAGGCAATGGACTTTGACTCCATCATGCGTAGGTTCGAATCCTGCTAGCCCAGCCATTCGCGGAAGTAGTTCAGTGGTAGAACACCACCTTGCCAAGGTGGGGGTCGCGGGTTCGAATCCCGTCTTCCGCTCCAATTATTTATGGCGGCATAGCCAAGTGGTAAGGCATGGGTCTGCAAAACCCTGATCACCGGTTCAAATCCGGTTGCCGCCTCCATAATTGTTCAGAACGCCGGGGTGGCGGAACTGGCAGACGCACAGGACTTAAAATCCTGCGGTAGGTGACTACCGTACCGGTTCGATTCCGGTCCTCGGCACTTTTAGAAGTGCCATTTAATATTTTATATGCCGGTGTGGCGGAATTGGCAGACGCGCACGACTCAAAATCGTGTTCCTTCTGGAGTGTCGGTTCGACCCCGACCACCGGTATCAAAAAACATTCAGCGACGGTATTTCAGTGTAGTTAATCACTGAAATACCGTCGCTTTTCTGTGTTAAATTTTTACGATAATTGATCGTTTGCCTATTCGTTTTCCTTAAAAACGGGGGAGGTGGATTTTTTTATGGATTCACCCACAAAAAAAAGAGACCCATAATTGAAATAACGAAAATGGACCTCCATAAAATTTTAATAATATAGATTAAAGTTAAATAGAACGCAAGCTTTCTTTCAGTGTTTTGACGATAAAGGTGAAGTCGTCTTCAGTAATACTTAGAGGAGGAGCAAGTTGCAAGATGTTATTATAGCCAGCAACAGTGTCCCCATTCTTTCCAATAATCAGCTTTCGCTCTTTGCAGGCGCTGATTACTTTATTAACGATTTCCACACTTGCTGGTTTTTTCGATTCTTTATCTTCAACCAGTTCAATTCCTATAAGAAGTCCTTTTCCTCTAACATCTCCTACAAATGGTAAATCTTTTAATTCTTCAAGCTCTTTTAATAATCGTTCTCCCAATACCTGTGAACGCTCAATTAGTTTTTCATCTTCAAAAATTTCTAGGTTCTTTAATGCAAGCGCACAAGCAGCGGGATTTCCCCCAAATGTATTTACATGGCGGAGGCGATCATATTGTTCATTGCCGCTGTATGCCTCATAAATCTCTCTTTTAACCGCAGTAACAGAGAGAGGCAGATATGCACTTGTGATCCCTTTAGCCATTGTAATAATATCCGGCTTTACATCATAATGCATAAAACCAAATGCTTTACCTGTTCGGCCAAATCCACAAATTACTTCGTCGCAAATTAGAAGGGCGCCGTGTTTTTCGCAAATCTCTTTAACCTTTTTCATATAGTTCTGAGGAGGAATCAAGCAGCCGCCTCCAGTAATGATTGGCTCCATAATCATGGCTGCTACAGTCTGGCTTAATTCCCATGTCATAACCTTGTCAACTTCATGAGCGCTTTCAAGGGTATGCTCATCAATCGGATTTCGGTATACATCGGGCGGATTCACATGGATAAAGCCCGGAGCTAGTGGCTCATATTTATATTTCCTTTCAGCCTGACCTGTTGCTGCAAGGGCTCCCATTGAATTTCCGTGATAAGCACGATAGCGAGAAATGAATTTATACCGTCCATGGTCGCCTCTTTGCTGGTGGTATTGACGTGCAATTTTAAATGCTGTTTCATTTGCTTCAGAGCCGCTATTTGAGAAAAAAATTACGTAGTCATCACCAAGCCATTCGTTAAGCTTTTCAGCCAGCTTAATGGCAGGAATATGGCTTTGAGACATTGGAAAGTATGGCATTTCCAGAAGCTGCGCATAAGCAGCCTCCGCCAGTTCCTTCCTGCCATAGCCGGCATTTACACACCAGAGGCCAGACATACCATCCAAATATCTATTCCCCTCAATGTCTACTACCCAGGCGCCTTTTGCCTCTTTAATAATTAAGTTTCCTGAAACAGGAGCAGAACCTCTCATTGCGTGCCAGATATAACGCTCATCTTTTTTTTGCAGATCCTTTCCTTGGTCCGTTGCTAGCATTCTTATCTCCCCATTTCATTAAAAGTTGTTTATTAATAACGAGCAGTTACCATCTTTTTACGAGTATAAAATTCTACTCCATCGCGGCCATTGGCGTGAAGGTCACCGTAAAATGAATTTTTATAACCTGAAAATGGGAAGAATGCCATTGGGGCTGGTACACCTAAATTTATACCAAGCATACCTGCATCAATTTCTTCACGGAATGTGCGAATTACACTTGCGCTATCTGTATATAGACATGCGCCGTTAGCAAACTCGGATTGGTTTGTAATCATAATTGCTTCTTCGAGGGTTTCTGCACGGACAATAGACAATACAGGGGCGAATATCTCATCTTTCCAGATTTTCATATCTGTTGTCACATGGTCAAAGATGGTTGGGCCCACGAAATAGCCATCTTCCTGTTCTCGATCTTCTCTCCCATCACGAATTAGAAGGGCTCCTTCATTTTCCCCGATCTCAATATATTGAATGGTCCGTTCTTTATGTTCTTGACGGATGACTGGACCAAGGAATACATCATGATCCATCCCATTTCCGATTTTAATTTCATCAGCTTTTTGTTTTAGTCGGTTAATTAACTCATCCGCTATCTCTCCAACGGCTATTACAACAGATGCAGCCATACAGCGTTCGCCGGCTGATCCAAAGGCTGCTCCAATGATATTTGTAACTGTATTATTCAGGTCAGCATCAGGCATAACAATTGAATGATTTTTCGCTCCAGCCAATGCTTGTACTCTCTTTCCATTCGCTGCAGCTGTTTTGTAAATATATTCTGCAACAGGTTGTGAACCAACAAAAGAAACGGCTTTTACATCCTTATTTTCAAGGATTCCATTTACAACATCATGGCCACCATGAACAATATTTAGGACCCCATCCGGAAGGCCAGCTTCTTTAAATAGCTCAGCTAAGCGATTGGCCAAAACCGGGGTGCGTTCAGACGGTTTTAACACAAATGTATTTCCGCAAGCGATGGCTAGTGGATACATCCAACAAGGCACCATCATTGGAAAGTTAAATGGAGTAATGCCGCCTACTACTCCAATTGGGTAACGGTACATACCGGACTCAATACCAGTTGCAATATCAGGAAGTTGATCGCCCATCATTAGTGTAGGGGCCCCGGCAGCAAATTCAACACATTCTATTCCGCGCTGCACCTCTCCATATGCTTCCTTGTAACTTTTACCGTTTTCAAGTGTAACTAGTCTTGCCAGCTCACTCCAGTTTTCAACTAGTAATTGCTGATAACGAAATAGTATCCGCGCTCGTTGAGGAACCGGTACCTTTTTCCAAGATTGGAATGCTTTATGTGCAACCGTGACCGCATGATTAACCTCTTCACGTGTGGAGATTGGCAGTTTTGCAATAATTTCACCTGTAGCTGGATTTGGGATATCACTTACATTCTTACTTTCTGATAACGTCCATTGACCGCCAATAAAATTTTTTAGTGTCTTTACTTCATTAGTTACAACCATCAGACTGCCTCCTTCAATTCATAAAATTATGAAATTTCGATCTAATCTAATTATATTAATGGAGAAAATCGTTTTCATTAGACAGAATGTAAAATAATTTTGAAGGAATACGTTACGTTCAGAAAAAATCTGATGTTTCTACTTATCTTACCGATCGTTTTTTTCTTAAGGTGATTGCTTGGCTCCATCCAGATACTCATAAGCCGCAACCGCAAATTCAAACGCTTGTCTTTTTGGCGGTTCCATAAAGTCCTCTCCTATTAACTCATATAACTTTTCTAGCCTGTGATAAAGTGTTTGCCTCACAATAAAAAGATGCTTCGCTGTTTCTTTTTTTGAACCATTGAATTTTAAATATAAACTTAATGTATTCATAAGCTTTGTGTTATTTTGGCGATCAAATAATAGTACAGGCTTTAAATAATCTGAAACAAATTCATATAAAATTCCTTGATCGTGGGCGGCTTTAATGATTCTGTATATATGTAAATCTTCATAAAAATAACTAGTTTTTTCATTTCGAACTTTTTCCCTGATACTAGAAGCCTCTTTAGCAAATTCGTAGCTTTTTTTTATTTCAGTTAAATGGTGAACTGGTTTACCAACACTAATATGTAAGTGATTGGTTAAATATTTTGTGTTTATTAGCCGTTCGATTGCAGTACCAACTCTTTGTTTATAATTAGTTTGAATCCTATTATCAATCAAAATTAATACAAGCGAATTTTCCATCATGGCAGGTAATAGGTGGAATCCCTGATTCTGAAAAATATTACGTAAAAATAGCTTTAAATAAGTTATGCTTGAATCATCAGGATCATAATCGACCTTGATGAGTACTACAATCGCTCTTTCAAGATTTTTACCAGGAGCAATCTTTTCAAGGTATCTCTCTATTTGTTCTTCATTGTGTTCTCCGCTTAGCCATTTTTGGATCCAATCCGTTTGCTTTGCATTTCTTCTTTCTTCAATCCATAAATCACGTAAAATTATTTGAGCAAGTGCTGTTACTGTTCTGTCTAGGAGCAATTTTTCAAACTCTGTTACCGAATCGGCGTTGTCTACAATGATCAACTCGGCATAATCCTGATTTAAGACATTAATTTTTTGGCGTGTGATAAATTCCTTTTTCCCTAAACTGCTTTCTTTAACTAATTGAAGGAGGTTATTATTTTCATTTTCTGATTTGTTGGAAACAATACTATCGTGACCATCATTTGATAAATAAATGACGGGCATTTGTAATTGTTTTTGCAACATATTCAAAACCACCTTTTTAGGGTCGGCTTCGAGCAAAACTTCATTTAGTTTTCGTGAATACTCCTCTAAATCCGTTACCATTTGATAATGTTTTTTAATAATTAATGTATGAATTTCTTCAGTGATATCAACAAACCTTACTTCCTTTTTAAATACTATAATCGGGAAATTGAAACGATCAGCTAATTTGATTAAATCACTTGAGATTTCACTAACATATTCACCTAACTCCACGCAAAGTCCAGATACCTGACATTCAATTAACTGCTTTACAAGTGAAATCATTGATTCTTCGCTATCTTTCCAACCTATACCAGTTGTTAGTATTAATTCATTTCCGTTTAATAGATTACCTACATTCGTAATTTCCATAACATGAACCCATTTAACAGTTCTTGTTATTCCTTTTTTCCCGGCAACAATTTTTGCAGTTTGAAAACTTTTCTGTTTCAATATCTCCTCTACAGATAATTTGACTTCATTTTTCATCCTCATAAGCCCCCGATTCATTCCAAAATGAGCCTCATTTTTTTTTGATTTATAATTTTTATTTCGCTGCTAAAGGGTAAAAGTGTTACCTGGTTAAATGATCATATTTATACTATCAGTGAAATTTCACAGCACTAGCATAGCATAGAACATCTGAATTGTCTGAATAATTTAACATTATGTCGTGTTATTTTATAAATTATTATATTTTTTGTCCAATGAGAATTAAGCGCCATCATGATAAGATAAGAAAATAAAATAAAATTCAGAAAATACGGATTAGTTAAACAAATAAAGAAGTTGATTTCTCAGCCAGTTCGAAATTTCTATATATTCAATCCAAATCCTATTCTATAAATTTAAAGAAATTGGTTAAGTGTATTAATGAAACAAAAGGTTGGTGGTGAGTGTTTAGTTTTTCAATTATGAAAAGGAGTGAAAATGATGACAAGTCATCGGATTGCTGTTTTACCTGGAGATGGAATCGGTCAAGAAGTAATGAAGGAAGCAGTTGAGGTACTGGAATTACTCAAAAAGCTGGATCCCTCAATAAGAATTGAATTTGATACATTTGGCTGGGGCAGTGAGTATTATTTAGAGCATGGAAAAATGATGCCTGATGATGCCTTAGATAAATTAAAAAAATACGATGCGATATTATTTGGGGCGATTGGCGATAAGCGGGTGCCTGATGATGTGACTGTATGGGGGCTGATTATGCCTATTCGGAAAAAATTCAAGCAGTACATTAATTTAAGACCAGTAAAATTATTAAAGGGAGTTTCCTGCAGATTTACAGGTGAAGATATCGACTTTGTTATTGTCCGTGAAAACGCAGAAGGTGAATATTCCAATAGTGGCGGTAGATTGTATCAAGGTCTAGATCAAGAAATTGCTGTTCAAAACACTATTATTACACGAGCAGGTACAAAAAAGGCTGCAAGATTTGCTTTTGAATATGCTGAAAAGCATGGAAAAGGGACGGTCACCAGTGCGACAAAGTCCAATGCGATCATCCATTCAATGAAACTATGGGATGAGACTGTACGTGAGGTTGGACAAGAATTTCAAGCAATTAATCTGCAAAGCTACTATATTGATGCTCTTGCAGCCTATTTCGTTTTAAAACCTGAGGAATTTGAAGTTGTTGTTGCTTCCAATTTGTTTGGGGATATTTTAAGTGACCTGGGTTCTGCTGTTGCAGGAGGGCTTGGGCTGTCTCCATCCGCAAATTTAAATCCAGAAGGGGATTTCCCTTCCATGTTTGAACCTGTCCATGGTTCAGCTCCTGATATCGCCGGAAAAGGGATCGCTAATCCAATTGCACAGATCTGGTCGGCGGCACTTATGCTTGAGCATTTAGGGAGAGCGGATTTAGCTGCAGTCATTTTGGAGTCAATTGAAGAAGTTCTTGTACAAAAAGAAGTACAAACACCTGACTTGGGCGGCAATTCAACTACAAGCGAGATGGGATCAGCGATACGAGATATTATTCAACAATTACTATTAGTGAAAGAAGGCCGGTAAAATGAGATTAGAAAATGAAGTAGTTGTTGTTACGGGCGCACAGGGCGGAATGGGAAAAGAAACAGTAAAACGTTTTTTAGAGGAAGGGGCTTTGGTAGCGGCTGTTGATCTAAATGTGGAAGGTGTAGAGGAAAGTGAACGTCTTTTGCCGATTTCAGCAGATTTAACAATGGAAGAGGATGTTGTGAAGGTTTTTTCAGCTGCAAATGAGAAATTTGATCGTATAGATGGGCTTGTTAATATTGCAGGAATCGCACAGCCAGCAACACCCATTGAAGAAGTAAGCTTGGAGGATTGGGAGAAAATTATGCGAGTAAACGCAACGGCTCCATTTTTAACAAGCCGTGCAGCTGTACCTTATATGAAGAAACAAGGGAAAGGAGTAATTGTAAATATCGCTTCTATATCCATGGTGAGACCTCGTCCTGGCTTGAATGCTTATATTGCTTCAAAAGGAGCCACCGTTTCTTTTTCGCAAGCATTGGCCATTGAATTAGCCGATTATGGAATCAGGGTAAATGTGGTGAATCCAGGTCCTGCAGATACGAATATGCTTGGGCAATTTACAGCGAAGGATGCGAATATTGAAGTAACAAAGGATACTGTTTTTAAGAATAGTGTTCCATTAGGAAGGTTAATTAATCCGAATGATATTGCCAATTCTCTAGTGTATCTGTGTTCAAAGGAAGCCGCCATTGTAACAGGCTCAATTATTAATGTAGATGGCGGAAGGGGGATTTAACAAGTGAAGGCGGTCGATGTGCAAGTTAAAGGATGTTACATAGGCGGAGAATGGAAGATTCCTGAAAAAGAGAGATTAATAGAAGTGAAGAACCCAGCGGATAGCTCTCTTTTAGCTTTTGTGCCAAGAGGGGACAAAAGGGAAATTGACCTTGCAGTAAAATCTGCGAAAAAAGCTTTTCATTCAAAAGAGTGGAATATGGTCAAGCCTTATAATCGAGGCAAGCTACTTTATCAGGTTGCAGAAATCATCCGTGAGAATAAGGAAGAATTAGCAGAAATAGAAACACTTGATGTCGGAAAGCCCATTGCACAGTCTGCTGTAGATGTAGAGATTGCAGCTCGTTATTTTGAATATTATGCAGGTGCCGCAGACAAAATTCTTGGAGAAACAATTCCGGTAGAACCAGGAATCATCAATTACACTGTTCGCGAACCGATAGGCATTGTTGGACATATTATCCCATGGAATTACCCGCTGCAAATTGCAGCAAGAAGTATTGCTGTATCTATAGCCACCGGAAACACAGCTGTCTTGAAGCCAGCAGAAGACACACCATTAACAACGTTAAAGCTTGTTGAATTAATGGAGCCATTAGGGCTGCCAAAGGGTGCTGTGAATGTTGTAACAGGTTATGGTTATGAGGCGGGTGCTGCGCTTTCTGCTCATCCTGATATTAACCATATTACTTTCACAGGTTCAGTGGAGACAGGGAAGAGGGTCATGGAGTCAGCAGCAAAAAATATCGTGCCCGTTACACTTGAGCTTGGCGGAAAATCCCCGAATATCGTTTTTGCTGATTGTAATGAAGAGCTGGCGCTTGAGTGGGTTATAAAGTCCATTGTACAAAATGCAGGTCAGACGTGTTCTGCAGGTTCACGTTTGGTAATTGAAAGGACCATTAAGGAAAAATTTGTTGACAAGCTTATAAATGCGATGGAAAAGCTGACTATCGGTCCAGGAATTGATAATCCTGATCTTGGACCAGTTTTATCACAGAAACAATATGAGCTCATCCAAAGTTTTATTGATTTGGCAAAGCAAGACGGAATTAGGATTGCGACAGGAGGAAAGCGTGAGTTAGTAGAGAAATGTGAATCAGGCTACTTCCTTCAGCCAACCATCTTGGATAATGTTCCTGCAAGCCACCACCTTGCACAAGAGGAAATCTTCGGTCCTGTATTAACAGTAACTACCTTCGAAACAGAAGAAGAAGCAATTGAAATCGCCAATGGGACACCCTACGGACTCGTGGCAGGTGTATGGACTGAAAACGCCGGCAGAGCACACCGCGTTGCCAGCCTCCTGCAATGCGGCCAAGTTTTCATCAACCACTATGGGGCCGGAGGTGGCATTGCCCAGCCGTTTGGTGGATATAAAAAAAGTGGTTTCGGCAGGGAAAAGGGACTTGAGGCGCTTAGGAATTATACACAAGTGAAGAATGTGGCGGTAAAATTTTGAGAGAAATGCCACTTGCCCGGCAGGATAAGCAATTAACTTCTCTGCGCGTAAAAAATGCAATAAGTTTAAGAGGAAGTAAGTGTCTAAACACCGTATATAATATCCAAACCGGACAATTATGAAGGAGTGAACCTTGTGAAATTAGTGATGAACTGGGATGAATGGGCTAACCTTGATGCTATAGGTCTCGCCGAAATGGTTCGTAAGGGGCAAATTACTCCGCGAGAGGTGGCTCAACAGGCTGCTCTCGCCATTGACGCCTTAAATCCTGAAATCAATGCCATTGTTGAGGTCTTTGATGATGTGATCAATGACCCCATGAAGGACGGAACAAACCTTGACGGAGTTTTCGCCGGAGTGCCATACCTGATGAAAGATTTAGGGCCCACTCTCAAAGGGCGCCTGCAGGAGATGGGTTCTCTGCTGATGCGCGGAAATCGATCTACAGCCGATAGCTTCCTGACCAAGCGCATCCGCCAAGCCGGTCTCAACATTATCGGACGGACGACAACGCCAGAGTATGGACTCTGCAGTTCAGCCGAGAATCCAGCGGTCTATGTTACACGAAATCCGTGGAATCTTGATTATACAACCTGCGGCTCTTCTGCAGGCACAGCAGCTGCGGTTGCAGCCGGCATCATTCCCATATCACATGCGACTGATGGTGGTGGCTCAATTCGAATTCCCGCTGGTGTAAATGGAAATATCGGCTTAAAACCGTCCCGTGGCGTCTTTTCGCTAGCTCCTCACGGTTCGGACTTAATGGGCTCGGTCTCCGCTCAGGGTTGTATGTCACGTACCATTCGTGACACTGCTGCATTTGTGGACAGTTGCAGAGGTGGAGCACCAGGCGAGTTCATGCCTTATTGGACACCATCGCAGCCATACTCCGAGCTCATCCGACGGGATCCAGGAAGACTTCGTATCGCTGTTTCACATGAGTGGGGCGATTACCGCGCTGCGCCGGAAATTGTTGCAGAGTTGGAGCGGGCGGCAGGCTTTCTTGAGACACTTGGACATCACGTTGAGTGGGTAATTCCAGATATTGACTTCCGTGCCGCCTACGAGGCGCAAACCGCTTGCTATATTATGAATTTTTCACAAGTGATTTCGGGTCTCTTGGAGAAAAAAGGCTTGGAAAAGCCACCTGCCGACCTTATTGAACCGATGTGCATACGGGTCTGGGAAGAGGGACGTTTCGCATCTTATACGCAGCGTGCCAATATGCAAGCAGTGTTTAACGATACTTCCCGGAGGCTAGGCACATTCTTTGAAGACTGGGATATCATCCTGACCCCCACGATGGCACTGCCTACGCCAAAGGTTGGAACGACGGAGTATCTGACGATCAGCGATAACCCATCAGTTTATGACTGGTTCGAGAATCTATGGAGAATATTCGCTTATACTCCAATCGCCAACCTTTCTGGTCTTCCGGGCATCTCATTGCCAATGGCAGAGCTCGAAAACGGACTGCCGCTTGGAATACACGCGCTCACACGGCAAGGAGATGATGGGTTGCTTCTTCAACTCGGAGCCCAGATTGAGCGCGCCCTGAATGGAGAGTGGAACCGTGGGCGGCGACCTGATGTCCACGTGGCATCGATTTTAACAACAATTTAATGGTAGTATCGCGGGCGGTGACTCGACGCCGCTCGCCTTAAATAGAATCCAGGAAACGACAGCAGGAAAGATAGGGATGGGCTATTATTGTTAGACTTACTAACCAACCATTCCTGTTAATCTATGAAAGTTCAAAAAATGAATGATACCCCAAAGTAAATCACCTTATTCCCACCCTTTAGATTAGTCAGAATAGTAATAAAATGAAGCATGTGCCGTTATAATCTTGGACTTGTATTAGTTCAATATCTAATCATAAATGAATCTACTATAGGTAACTTGTTCCTCTTAAAAAATCTAAATTTTTTGGAAACCGCGGTAAAAAAATAAAAAAATCTGGTGAATGGATCTCAGCTATGGGGTATGACCAACGTTTTATGGGCGTGAATTATATAGCAGACTGACTTTAACCACCCATTTTCACTTGACTATATGACCCATATTGCACTACTTGATCCCAAACTTAGGGAAGGAGAAATGATAAATGCAATTAAAATTAACAAAAAAGGAAAGAGAAAAGCAGATAAAAAAAGAGGCCATTATATGTACAGTCATGTATATTGTATTTTTTATCTGGTGGTTAGTAACGGGGGTTGGTTTAGGAAGTAAAGATCCATCTGAGTATACTTATATTCTAGGACTTCCTATGTGGTTCATGCTAAGTTGTATTGTAGGCTTTGTACTTTTCTGTATTGCATCAGCAGTTGTAGTAAAGTTCTATTTTAAGGATTTTGATCTCGAAGAAACACTTGAAGAAAAGGAGGAGAGGCAAAGTGACATCATATAGTCTGATTATTCTTGCTGTATTAATTATATATATGGTTCTAACCCTTATAATTGGGATAGTTTCAAGTAAAAGGCAAGCTATGGCACAAGCTGAGAAAGGATTTATCAACAATTATTTTGTGGGTGGAAGATCAATGGGAGGGATCGTTCTAGCGATGACGCTGGTCGCTACATTTACAAGTGCATCCAGCTTTATCGGTGCTCCAGGAATTGCATACTCAAAAGGATTAGTATGGGTATATATTTCCGTTATTCAAATACCTACAGCATTTATTGTACTAGGTATACTTGGGAAAAAATTCGCCATAATCTCCAGAAAAACAAATGCAGTAACAGTTACAGACTATTTACGATCCAGGTATAAGTCGCCTGCAGTTGTTATCATCTCCTCAATTGCTATAGTCCTATTCTTTATAGCAATGATGATGTCTCAGTTTATTGGTGGGGCGATATTACTTGAAACCATTACAGGATTACCATATGTATGGGGTTTAATTATATTCTCCATTATTGTTATCGCATACACCTCAATAGGAGGGTTTAATGCAGTTGCAATCACTGATACAATACAAGCATTTGTAATGTTAGTAGGATGTTTCTTGATTCTATTTACTGTCATAAAAGCAGCAGGGGGATACACACCATTAATAGAGACTTTAAACACTGTCAACCCTACATGGAGTTCGCTGGCATCTGACGGTAGTACCCCATTGCCATATATACTATCTTTTTGGGTATTGGTTGGTATTGGAGTACTGGGTCTTCCTCAGACTGCGGTTAGAGGAATGGCTTTTAAAAACACAAAATCATTACATCAGGCAATGATTTATGGAACAGTTGTAGTTGGAACTATGATGATAGTCATTATAATTGTTGGTGTATTTGCACCAGCAGTATTAGATCCTTCAGAATTCAAAAATACAGACTATGTAGTACCAATGATTGTACTGAAGTATATGAACCCAGTAGTCGCGGGACTGTTTATTGCAGCACCACTTTCCGCAATTATGTCTACCGTTTCATCCCTATTACTATTAGCTTCTGCTGCAATTGTTAAAGATATTTATATGAATTATTTTGTAAGAAGAGATACGGAAGAAAAAGGATCAGCATTTGAGGCGAAAATTGGTAAACTCAGCATCTTTTCTACTATTTTAGTTGGAGCAATCACACTTATTCTTACCTTAAATCCTCCTGATTTAATTGTTTGGATAAATTTGTTCGCTATGGGTGGATTAGAATGTGCATTTCTTTGCCCGATTATATTTGGACTTTATTGGAAAAAAGCAAATGCAACTGGTGCAATTTTTTCTTCCGTTATCGGAGTTGCAACGTTTTTAATTTTAAGTAGCACAGGTGTAACAGTATTTGGTACCAGTCCGATCGTAATTTCAATACTTACTTCAGTAATTGCGTTTATTATTGGTAGTTTATTAGGGAAAAAACCTGATAGAGAAACTCTCGAATTATTCTATTAATTTGATTTAATAAGCGAAAGTTTAATGAAAAAACCAAAAGTGCAGGCTGCCATGTCCCTTGACATGGAGCTTTGTACCAACTGTTTTGCTAATTGGGCTTATGACAGCAGGAAAGACGAGCGTGAGCCGAAAGAAATGGGCAAAGCAAACTAACTTCATCGGATTGTATATTTACTACAGTGACTAATCAGGGGAAAGCTTTTTACCCCCGTGTGCCATAATTATCACCTCCTTTCAAATTAAATAGGTAATTTTACATCTTTAATAAAAATAAAGCTCACAATCCTTATTACAAGGATCATGAGCTTTTTACTTTTTATTGTATTCGTTAGAAAACGATACTAAATCAATTGATTTTAGACAATATAAAAATCTCCCTGTATATTGCAAAATGCCCCTCCAAAAAACACATAGACAAAGCCATCTCCGACTCTGTCTACTTTCCCAATCCCACTATAACCTCAGCCCTAAGAACAAGACTCAAACAACTCAATTCTCTCCCAATGCACATCAGTTAGCTCTTTCTCCAGTTCATCTCTTTGCAGTTTAATTTCCTTCAAAGTAGTTTTCACAAGGTCATACATTTTTTCTGTCTGTGACATGGCGTCGTTGATTTTTCCATGGACCATCCAATCGACAACGATACCATCAAAGAAGTAATCGGCAACTGTAAGCATATTGCCGATATCGTAATCGTGGTCAAAGTGCTTTTTAAGATCCAGCAGCTCTTCTCGAAATTGGCGGAGGGTGTGCTGGGCATCATGGATGAGATCCTGGGCGTTATTGTAGCGGCTATGTTTGACAAAAGTAGAAATGGTGCCACCGCCGAACATATCAAAAGTTGACCAATTATGTGCAGATTCTAATTCGTCTAGTGCCTCATCTAGCTGATGTTTTGCTTTTTGTCCGACTTCAATTGCTTCGTTGTACTCCTTTAAGCCGGCAAACAACTCTGCTTCTTTTTCTGAAAGGGTGTATAATTTGTCATTCCAAAATGAATCAGTATCACGGATTAATCGTTCTTTTTCTTTTAAAATGGCTTCGTATTCCACATCTGCATTCGCTACAGATGTAAGCTCCATTTCAAACTTCTTTATCTCATTTTCCATATCAGCAACGGTTTCCATCGCTTCCTTATACTTTAGCTTCATAGCTGCAATTAGCTGTTCTTCTTGATCAATCTTCTCAAGTTTTTTACCAATTAGAGAATAAAAAATATTGGCAAGGGTGAAGGATTCAAAACGGCTAACATCTTCTTTTTTCTCTTCTAACATATGCTTATACATTTCTCTTTTTTGTATTTCTAGCTGTAAATCCGCCTTTAGGCGTTCCAAATGATCCTCATACTTCTCTTTTTTCCTCAAATCATCCTTCACAATGAGTAACTTTTCATTCAGCTCAGTAAACATTGGCGCTCCCCCTATACAGCTCTTTATTGTATATACGGAACTGGGAGAATAAGGTTTCAATTTTGTAGGGAAGCTTGCGCCCATTCGGTGACAGTTAAATAAAGTTAATCGTGATTGGGTAGATAAGTTGTAACGAATAAAAACATATCCTCGCTGATTATGGAATTTTATGTTAAAGTTTGGGTGATTAAATATTTTTTACTGTTTGTTACTTTGTTAATAACGATTTTCTAGAATGGGGGATTGTATGTTTAGTTTTCAAACCTTTAAAGATAAACGTTATTGGATTCTTTTGCTTCCGTTTTTAATTGTTTATATAGTAGTTGCTATATTTAGCTCGGGTTATTTCACAGGAAAGCCGATATTGGCACTATTATTTCCGTTTTTAAGCGTAATGCTGTTTTGGGTGACATACCACTTATGGAAGTATGTTGGAGACAAAAAAAGAGAAGATTGAAGTTTTAAAGCGTGATAAATATTGAGCTAGCGGAAATACGCTAGTAAAAACGCACAGTCATAATTGACTGTGCGTTCAGATTGTAGACAAAAGGGGTTCGGAATGGTCTCATTCCGAACCCCTTTTGAAGTTTTTTTCTATTTTTATTCCTTTAGAGGACAGAATGCAGCTATCCTATCCTCAGATTTATACTGTTTTTGGGTCCTGCCACGTCCAGTTGGCTATTTTCTTTAAATTCATGGACGCGAAAGTAAGCATCGCTTGCATCGACAATTTTTTAAGTCCCCTTAACGTTGTCCAACGCATTCCATGCTTTTCTTTTGCATCAGCGAAAACACGTTCAATCGTTTCCTTTCGCTTTGCGTATATTGGTTTTACATCTTTGTGATGGCGAAGATGTTCCACTTCCTCCACATATTCCTGCCAAATATGCCGGGTCACCACTTTTTGGTGATTCTTACTCTGTGTACATTGGTGCAATAATGAACAAGTGGCACAAGTCTGTTTCAATGATTTGTATTCACGGTAGCCTTCCTTGGTGGTAGTTGAATAGTTCAAAATTTTGCCCGCTGGGCAAATATAACAATCAAAATGTTCATCATAAACATATTCGTGCTTTCGGAAGAATCCATCCTTTGTACGTGGTCGTGTATAAGGGAGTGCAGGTGTTATTTCATGTTCAATTAAGTACTTCGTGATGGCAGGTGTTTTATAAGCTGCGTCTGCGGCAACGGCTTCAGGTTTTCCAACTCTATCAATCACTCGTTCAACTAAAGGCTCAAGGATTCCACTATCATGAATGTTTCCTGGTGTAACTATATTTCCTAAGATAAATCCGTTGCGATCAGAGGCGGCATGAAACGAATAAGCAAACTGTTTAGTGCGTTCGTCTTTGACGTAGTAGCCACTTTCTGGGTCTGTGGTACTTTCTTTGATCTCTTTTGTTTCCTCTTTTTCAAATTTATCAGGTGGAAATGGCTTCTTCCCATGATCTTCACGGTCATCGTTGATTTCTGTTTGAAGCTGTTCTTGATATGCGCGTGTTTCCTTACGCACAACTTTCTTCGCAAATTTATGTTTATTCGCGCTTGCTTTTACGTGTGTCGAGTCAATAAAAACATGTTCAGCGCTAATTAATTTCTTTTCCGTGGCCGTTTTTAAGATTCGATAGAAGATCTGTTCAAATAGATCAGTATCTTTAAAACGACGCTCATAGTTTTTACCGAAGGTAGAGAAGTGAGGAACTTTATCATAAAATCCATATCCTAAAAACCAGCGATAAGCCATGTTTGTTTTTAGTTCCTCAATGGTTTGGCGCATGGACCGAATACCGAAGGTATATTGAATAAAAGTAAGCTTTATTAAAATTACCGGGTCAATGCTTGGACGACCTACTTCTGAATATGTATCTTTTACTAAATCATAAATGAAGGAGAAGTCAATTGCAGCCTCCATTTTTCGTACTAAATGGTTTTCAGGTACCAGTTGATCTAACGCAACCATTTCAAGCTGATCACGTTGAATTGAATTATGTTTGGAAAGCATCTTCATCACCTCTAACCTTATTCTCCTTTTATTCTAAAACAAAAAAGACTGTAGGCAAACTCGATTTTCATCGAGTTTGTCTACAGTCTGAACGCACAGTCATAATTGACTGTGCGTTTTTGTTTTTAATCTTTATGACCCCGTTACCTAGCCAGTTCTGCCTTTATATCAACTTAGTTCACTTTAGATAGGTATAAAATTTTTTCATAGGTTCTTTCTAATGTGATACAAAATTCCAAAGATATCACACACTTATGAATACCCAACTGTATCCCCACAATTCCAAACCGCACACCAAAGTAAATAAAAAGAGTAGTTATGAACAATCACATTATTCTCATGAAGAAGCCGATATACTTACCCCATAAGCAATAAAAGCAGTGCAAAAAGGTCTGGGCAAATCCCCCTAACAATCTGCAGCAAACTGCATTGGAGGTCAAACAATGAAAATCATAAGTGTAAAAGGTCTGGAAAAGTCCTACGGAAAAAATCAGGTACTGAAAGGCCTGGATTTTGAAGCAAATGAAGGGGAGGTTATTGGAGTCATTGGAAAAAATGGCGCCGGTAAATCAACCTTTCTTGAGATTTTAATGACAATTAAAGATTTTGATCAGGGTGAGGTTTTGCTTTTTAATGAGAATTTGCAGAAGATCACGCTTGATAAGCTAGGCGAAATCCGAAGAGATATTTCGGTTGTGCTGCAGCCTACGCATTTTTATAAGTCATTAAAAGTGGAAGAGCTGTTGAAGCTGTTTAAAGCTTATTATAAGTCGAATAAAGAGATTGAGGAGATTATGGCTGATTTTAAACTTGAGCCTCATCGGAAATCTTATTTTGAGAAGTTGTCTGGCGGATGGAAGCAGAAGGTTAGTTTGGCGATTGCTTTTTTGTCGGAGCCGAAGCTGATTATTTTGGATGAGCCAACGACCGGTTTGGATCCTCATATGCGCAATGTGCTGTGGTCCTATATTGTTGACTATAACAAGAGCAGAGGCGGGACTGTGATTTTAACGACGCATTATATGGATGAAATTGAGATGTATTGCGATAAAGTGATGCTTATTGAAAACGGAAAGAATGAAATGTTTGAGAGTACAGAAAATATTTTGTCACTAGGGTACAAATCAATGAATGACTTTTACCTTTCTAAAGTGCCGGTATAGGAGGAGATCAGTATGTTAGCCACACAGTTAAAATATGATTTAATTATGTTTTCGAGGGAGCTGTTTTATTTAATATTCTCCATTGTGGTTCCTCCGGTCACATACGTGTTTTTGGGGCACCTGGTTGGTGAGAATACATTCGCGGGCGGTTTGAGCTATGCCCAAACGTATACTCCATCGTTTATTTTACTGATTACGTTTTCTGTTGTTTTCTTTGCGTTTGGTTTTGACCAGGTGATGAACCGCTCCACTGGGGTGGAAAAAAGGATCAGTATTTCGCCTGTGCCTGTTCGGACATTACTGCTTTCAAATATTATAAAATCGATCATTATTACGAGCTTTGGTTTTTTGCTCATTAATATGATTGGCGTATTTGTTTTTGAAATCACTCTTGAACCACTGATGTTTTTAGGTTCTTATGGTTTCTTTATTTTATTGAATGCTGTTTTATTAGTCATTTCATCTGCCATTTATTCTTTATTTAAGGAAATGAAAACGGCATTGATTTTTTCGATCCTCATCTTCCAGGTTGTAATGTTCACGGGTGATTTTTCGATTCCAGTGAGCCAAATGCCAGATTTCATTCAAATCGTCGCAAAGGCAAATCCGATGTATCATATGAACCATCTTTTTATCGATGTGTGGAATCAGCAGCTCGTTTTTGATGGTCAAACGTATATTTCTATTGCAATAGTGCTGGCAGTGTTTATCGCTTCATTGGTAATAATCCGATTTAATAGAAAGACAGCTTAAACCAGCTTCCATAATAGGAAAAATTAGGTTTCAATATTAGTTGAAATAGTGGTAAAATGCTCCTAAAAGACTCTTAAGGAGCATTATTGTTTTGGTTACAATTATCGGTTCTTTCGTACAAATTGCTACTCTATGCTTGAATAATTTCTTCTTTGTCAACGGTTTTGACCATGCAAAAGAAAGGTTTTATTTTGTATTGATCTTATCGTGCCTTGCACCGGTGTTATTTGTCTATATCGGCATTATCGGCATTGTTATTCCTGTGCTGCTATTGATTTACTCTAATTACAGATATAAAAAAGATCCCATTGTCAGTATAACAGCACCTTTTTTTGCTGTGATCATTCTTGTGATCAGTGATCATTTAAGCTTCTTAGCGAATTCTTTTCTATTTGATATTTCCGTGGAAATGGTAAATGCTCAACTGTCCTACTATGGTTTGCATTTGCTTTTCTTTCTCTTATTTTCAGTTCTTCTCAGTTTCATCACCCATATGGTGATTAGAAAACTGAAGCAGTTCGTACCTGTTTTTAAGCATTATTTTTTATTCTTGATGAGTTTAACTGTTCTGACGGTATCATTCTTTTATATTAATATTCTAGTATCCGATAGATCAGGTTTCTCAAGTGAGATTGTCCAGTTTAACAGCTTCATATTTTTAGCCTATTTTGCATTATTTATCACGATATTGGGACTTCTGCTTTTTTCGGTGATTAAAGAAATGAAAGTGAAAAATAAGCAGGAGGAGTATAAGCAATTGCGGATGTACTCGGAGAATTTAGAAGAAATGTATGGGGAGCTGCAAAAGTTCCGGCATGATTATATAAACATCTTATCTTCCATGTCAGAGTATATCAGAACGAAAGATATGGAAGGGTTAGAAACCTATTTTAATGAAAAGGTCATGCCCACCGGCCAGGGGATTAAAAAAAATCATTATAAGCTTGGTGCCTTACAAAATGTGAAAGTGACTGAAGTGAAAGGGACATTAGTCTCAAAGCTGATTAAGGCACAGGACTTAGGGATCGATATTGCCCTTGAGGCAACGGAGCCAGTACATCAAATAAATATGGATTATATCCGATTGTGCCGCTGTTTGGGAATCATCCTCGACAATGCGATAGAAGAAGCGGAGCAGTTCGACGGAAGCAGTATACATATTGCTTTTATTCAAAAAGAAAATTCCTTGCTCATTGTGGTCGCTAATACGATTGGCGGAGAAATACCAAAGCTTTATAAAGTATTCCAGCAAGGATACTCGACCAAAGGGGAAAACAGAGGGTTAGGATTAAGCAATTTAAAGGAAATTGTCTCTAAATGCGAAAATGTGACACTGGAGACAAAAATAACGGGGAAAATGTTTTTTCAGGAATTAGAGATTGCTGATTAAACGGAGGAGTACATATGCTGGATATTTTTATTTGTGAAGATGATCAACAGCAAAAGGAAAAAATCACAAACTATATCAAAAACTATATTATGATTGAACAATTAGATATGAGAATCACTCTTTCTACCGATAATCCCGATGAAATTATTGATTATTTAAAGTCTAACAAGGTGACTGGATTATATTTTCTTGATGTGGATTTAAAGCATGAAAAAAGCGGGATCGTGTTAGGGGCTGAAATTAGAAAATACGATGCAAGAGGATCGATTGTCTTTGTTACCACGCATTCCGAGCTCACCTATTTGACGTTTTTATATAAAGTTGAAGCCCTAGACTATATTATTAAAGACGATTTTACAGATTTACAGCAGCGTGTCATTGATTGTATGGTGACGGCGAATGAACGCCACTTGTCTGGCAGTGATGAGGCGAAAAAACGTTTTCATATTAAAAACGGCGATAAGGTGATCAGCGAGGATTACGACAATATACTATTCTTTGAAACAAGTTCCAAACTGCATAAAATTATTATGCATACAGATTCCAGACAGGTAGAATTTTACGGAAAGTTAAAGGAAATAGAAGAGTTTAATTCCGGGTTCTATCGCTGTCACAATTCCTTTGTCGTCAACATCGAAAATATTTCAGCAATAGATAAAAAAACACGTGAAATTACGATGGTGAATGGAGAGGTTTGTTATTCATCTGCCCGTTTTCTTAAAGGATTGCAAAAGGCTTGGGAAAAGCAATAGGAATGGAATAAAAATGTGGGTGCATCGTGATGATGTGTCTAAAGCAGTTTTCCCCAGAAGTTTATTAAAAAAGGACAATTCCCATGCTAATTTTCAATAGCATAAGGAATTGTCCTTTCTAGTATCCTAAACGATCTTTTTCCACCTTCAGTTTGTCTTCGTAATCTTTTAATTGATTTTTCTGTTCTCGCAGATAAACAGCAATTTTGGAGAATGTTTCTTTCGTCAGTTTTCTTACTTCGTTTTCTGCTTTGCTGATTTCTTGTAAAAGCTGTTTCTTAGCCGTTTTTCGTGCATTTTCTGATGAATGCTTGACGGTTAGAATGGAAGATAGCGATGAATTTAATTCTTCATTTTCAATTACATAAGATTGCAGAAACTCCATTACTTCTTTATACTGCGTATGCATTTGCTTCATTTTAAAAGAAGGGGAGTCAAAGGTTGTGATTGCTTGATCGATAATAGCATAGCGCTCATTGAACCAGCGAGTGGCCTCTTCATAATAAATATCCTCTGTAGTCGGAAATGTCAATCTCCTCATGATATTGGAACGTTTGATTGTAGATTTAAGGTTTGTTTCAGACTGAACCAGCTGTTTTTTAATAGAGCGCAGGATAGTGGGAGTATCGTCCACAAATTGCTGCTGAGCTTCTTCTAACAGTAAGAGCTGCTTATTGGTTCTAGCTTTATAAATAGCAGCGATTTTTTCATGACGTACATTTAGTTCATCATTAACATCCTGATAGCTTCTTTCTAAGAAATTTTTTTGTTTATCCTGAAAGGCTTCCAGCTGCAATCTGCTGGAGTTAAAAGCTGATTGATAGCTTTCAAGTGCCTGATTATAAGGAGCTAGTTTTATACTATTAGTAATCTGTCTTCCACCCATCGCTCCTATAATTCCACCTACTACACCGCCAATTGCGGCACCTACTGGACCGCCAACTGCTCCAATTAAAGCACCTGCCTGGGCACCGGCAAAACCGCCGCCGCCTGTTCCAGCAAGGTCCAACCCGACATTTTTAGCAGAATGTCCGAAGTCAGTTTTTCCAGAAGACATAAGGCCAAACTCGCGGTAGCCTGCTGTAATTAAGGTGACAAGAGGGATTCCGGCTCCCATTGAATCTCCTAAGCTATCAACTCCATTTAATGTTTCACGCGTAGCCCCATCCATTAATTGAGAGTTGAGAGCTGGTGTTCCGTAAACCAAATCAGAAGGACCGAACTCTTCAGCAAGTGCGCTATTCGTGATAACCGGTGTATCTGGATTCGTTTTAAAATGATCGTTAAGAACCGATACCGTTTCTCCGCCCTTTACCTGCCATGGTTCTCCGTCCACAATTAAGTCATAGCCTTGTTGATTAGCCTGATCGGGAAATTCTACATGATGACCTAAATCAGTTAACACATCGGCGGCATACTGTTCGGTCACATAGCCTTCAAGGCGTGTAATCCAGCCTTCAGCAGAATTTGAGTCAAAAATACTTATGTATTTATCTTCTACATAATTATGCAGGGCGTGAAAATTTGTTAAATCGTCCGTAAATGCAAATTGCATAGCATCATATACATTCCCGTCTATTTCATTTAAATAATAGAGAGACGGAAGTGAACCTGCTGCTCCAATAATCCCTGCTTCTTTTAAAGATAAAGGATGCTTTTTTATGTAGTCCAGTGATGCTGTTCCTTCAGGTATGTTTACTTTCTCGGATGGAACCCAGAGCATCATATCATTGCTTGGCAGTTTTCTTTCGAGCTCCTTCTTTTTCTTTAGGATGCTTTTTTTTCGCCGCATAAAATATACACCAGTACCTGTGGCAAGTATTAAAGAAAGTACAAAAATCTCCATTACAAAGTCACTCCAACTTAACATGATAAAAGTAATACTATTATATAGGAGAAAAGGAATGGTTTTTGTTGAATTTTGTCGAAACTGTAATAGCGGTTTCCTATATATAAAAATACCTCCAAAACCCAGTACAATCACATAAACACCCTCACAACCCCTTTCATATACTATTGTACTGAAAGGAGGGACGAGCATGAACAACAAACAATCAGCACATGATCACCATGCACATCACGATGAATCCCCGGCTGTCCAGGAATCGAAACGTTTCAAAGTACACAGCAATAAAAGAAAACAGTCTTACAAAGAAGGCGGAATCATCCATAGAATTGGAACGGATTATGTAGATTTGCTGCAGAGTGACCATAGTGTTGTTAGGGTGTTAACGAGACGAATCAAGAAGATTCATTGGGTCGATCATCATTGTCGAAATAAATGCCTGGATCATGTGGATTTTGAGAAAGCCTGCAGAGGCAATGATCTGCACTGTTCTCATTGCAGCCGATATCACCGAGATTGCCGCTGTGGTATGAAACACAAAAATTATTCGGATTTCGATAAGATATCAAGGGATTATGATCGTCACGATGGGCACTGCACTCATTGCGGCCGACATCAGCAAGATTGTCATTGTGGTATGGGCGCTAGGGAAAAGTTCATAGATTCCTATCTGGATTCACACTGTGCCCATTGCCGCAGAGACCATGATAACTGCCATTGCGGCAAGCAGTTCCACCGCATCAAGGATCCTGTTATTCCCTACTGTGATGACCGGATTCACTTACGGTTAGCTGGATTGACGGATAGCTTTCAATACAAGCTATTCAAGCACAAAGGCTGTAAGGTTGTCCTGGAGCTGGATCTATCGGATCATTTTGATTAGTTCAAAAAAGGAAGGTGCCATGTAAGGTTCCTTCCTTTTAAACGTCACATTTCATTTAGGGTTTGCCCTAAAATTATAAGCTTTACACTTCAGTCTTTATTTCTCCAGCTCAATCAAACAAATATCCTCAAAGTCGATCCATTGTTCTTCATCGTATTTTTTGAGAAGCAGGTCGCTCTCATCTACTTTCTCTAAAGTGCCATCCTGTTCAAATTTATCTGTTTCAGTTTGGATGTAGGCATAATAACCAGTATAGCTATCAAGGAGCATGCTAAGTTTTAAGCCGAAAAATATGTTCAGCAAATAAGGGCTTCTTGTAACGATTTCACCGAAATGAAATGTCAGGTTCCGCCTTAGACATGGGTTGATGCAGAGCAGTTCTGGTTCATCTTCATCATCCGATTTTTTTCTTCTGTCCATATTGTGAATGGACAGAAGTCTCACTGTTGGAAGGATGGTGATATTGTTGGTATCTGCATTTTCAATAATAATAAAATCATTTCCTGCGTCCAAAAAGTATCCGCAGACTTCTTCCTTTTTTTCCTTGCAGCTATAATAGACAGTTACGAATTGGTTTCTGAAGGAACGAAGACTTACTTGAAGTGATCTCGCATTTGTTTCGTCGTCATCATCCTCAGCAGAAAGTGCAAGCAGGAGTTCATTCGCAAGGGTAATACACCTTTCTAATTCCTCAAGTTCATTCTGTGGAAAGGAACTGAAGGGGGAAGTGAATTTTGGCTGCGGAAGCGTTTTTGGACAATCTTCAGGCACACAAAAATCATCATCCTTTACTCCCGCTGGCACCATCTCTGGACAGCGAAATGGTGTTTTTCCATGGATGAACTCTTCTTCCAAGCATTCAATCTCATCCCAAACCCTTACATTCCTCATTTCTTTAACAGCAGTTTTTCTCTTTTTATAAGCTGAAATGGTCAACAACCTCCTTTTATCTGTACATATACCTAGTGTATGGATGGTCATTAATTTGTGGTTGGGCAAATGACTAGGATCTGTGCATTTCTAAATGAAATTGTAAAAATATACATATTAGGTCATAGACCAAGCATCTCCAGTCATAAAAATTACAAACGAAAACTTGGAGGAGACTTTTGACATGGGGCATTTAGGGTTTTTGTTATATGGAAACCTTGTACTGATTTTATTCCTATATTTATATCTTAATAAAATTCGTAAACTCATCGGTTTTCAGCTGGGGATGAATATTTCAATGCTGGCAGGCGGTTTTGGTGCGATTGCCACAGGCGTAATCCTCATTTATCAGTTTCCATTAAAATTTGTCATCATCACAATGATGACAGCGGTAATTGGAATGCTGATTGGCGGCCTTTTTGGTGCGCTTTTTGATTATCAGACTCTGCTGACTGGTTATATAAATGGCTTAATGATGGGCATTATGGCACCGATGGTAGGAGCAGCGGCCAATACGAGCATTCTCTTTCTATCTTTTGTAGAAGCGGTATTCCTGCTTTCTCTTCTGCTGGTTTTGCTGTCTGCTAAAAATACATAAGTAAGGAGTCATGAATGTGGAATTATCCCCTCTATTTATTATGCTATTTCTTGTAAATGGTCTTATGGGGTTTTTCTTTTATTTTGTCATGTATAAAAAAAGGAAACTATTTGCGGACCGCTATGGGATGGTGATGGCCGCGGCAGGCAGCAGTATTTTCTGCATGAATCTGGCCATGCTTCTTCACTTCCTTTTTCCATTTGAAATTGGAGTACTTGCGATACTTTCCACTGTGATCGGCGGCGGGATTGGTTTACTGTATGGTGCACTCGTCCGTTTTCAGTCTTTATTGGCTGGCTTCTCCCATGGCAGCATTGGCTCCATCATGGGAACGATGGTTGGAGCCGTAGTGGAAAACCCAGCATTATGCGGATTGCCTGCTGCTTATTTTAATGATGTGGAGAATAATATGATTCTATTTGGTTTATTTGGCACAGGTTTGGTGTTTGCCACATTTGGTTTGTTATTTTACTCCTTGCGAGTATAAATAATATAGATATTTGAAAGGAGAGGAGGCTGAATGGAGAACAGACAGGAGGCAAAAAAGAAAATTCACTTAAATGAATATATGGAAAGATTGCTAGAGCAAAGAAAGCATGAAGTCAGAAAGAAGGATCCTATTAATGAGCTGAATGAACGAAAAGGAGAGGGCCTTACATCTCCTTCAACAATGACGACGACAGAAGAAACAAGGTTATTAATGGAATATATAGACCGGGCAAACATCTTTCATCTATTGGAAAACAATGAAAAACGCGGAAAGTCATTAAAGCTTAGGAAATTTTTTAAATCAAAACGAAATCAGCAGGTGGAAATTTACTCTGCCATCGGTACTGAATCTCATTACAAGGAGGGAAAAGTCAGTACGGTGGGCCGTGATTTTGTGATGCTGACCAATTTAAAGGAACGGGTGTGGATTCCTTATTCTGTCATTCAATCGGCTAATATTGTGTATGGAATCCCAAACTATTCAAACACCCATCAGCATTATCTTTATGATAATAATTTGCGCACGAAGCTGCTGCGGCAATTCGGGGAAACTGTTTCAAAACGTGATCTTCTGAAGCAGCAATTTATTGAAGAAACATTAAAGACAAACTTAAACACCTGGAAGGACACATGGGTGAATGTCTGGATCAGCAGTGATGTCAAAAAGCTTGGTAAGATTATCGATTCTGAAGACAAATTAATCATTGCGTTTATGGGGAAAAAAGAAGAAATTCATTTTGAAGAGATACGTTATATTGAGACCATTCGGTTGTTAAGTGTATTTACTTATGGCTTTAAAAATTATTATAAAAAGTAGGACAACGGGGGAGGAAGTCATATGACGAGTGAGAAGAAACCGCGCAGCAGCATTGGAGAATTGGAAGATCGTTTTTTCAGAGAGCTATTGGCCCTAAAAGGAACAAGCATCTTAATTGTAACTGAATCCGATCAGCTCAATTTATTTGGCCAGACTTTTCGTCCGATTTTTTGCGGCGAAATAATTGATGTACAGCCAGGTCATCTAACTCTATTTCCAGTCAATATAAAAATAATAAATGCCCCACAATTCAATTTTCCCACACCTCTTAGTATTCCATTTGAAAAAATTGCTCACTTTACACCTGATTTTGACTGTAATGAAAGATTTCCATTAACGTAAGGAGGGACCAAAAAATGAGTCATGAAAATAGTATTGCAGGAATGAACTTCCCAACTGTCAATGTCATCCATGATCAGGCGCTGGTTGAGACATTTGTGGAGGGCATTGGCAAGAATATCTTTATTTTAACGCCATCATACCCATTTGTTTTTATCGGAAAGCTGGTAGATGTGATTGAGGATCAGGCAGTGGTGGATGTGAAGGTCACCTCCATTTCTGAATTGGAAAATCGGCAATGGTTTATTCACATCCATTCAATCGAGGTATTCTATATTCAACAAAAAGGAATGCCGCGAATTCCTGAGTTAAAGACCAATTTCTGAGTCATCAAGGGGGAGAGCTATGAAACGCAAATTTCATGTTGTGGCGATTTCGATTCGGATTGTGCTCAACAACTTTGGTGACTACAACCGAAATGGCATCATGTATGTTTTAAAGGAAAACGAACAAAAGGTGAAGGATTTAGTCAAGAAAAATCCTTTCACACCAGTTGATTTAGTGCAGCCACTTTGTATCCGTGCCAGTGTGGGGGACGAGGTGGAGATTTTATTTGAAAATCAGATCCATTACGCAACAGGCATGCATTTTCAGGAAGCTGATTATGATCCGCAAGATTCAGATGGCGCCAATGCCGGCTTCAATCCCAGTTCTTTAGCAGAGCCTGGTGAGAAAATCACTTACACGCTAAATGTAAATCATGAAGGTGTGTATATGTTCACAGATCTAGGAAACCCGGACAGCAGTGATCAGGGAACGAATATTAACGGGATGTTTGGCTGTCTGTTTGTGCAGCCGCGCGGCTCATGGTGGTCAGACCCGGTAACAGGGGGACCGATTAACAGCGGTGTGTATGCCGATATACATCATCCTTTTCTGCCATCCTACCGGGAATATGGATGGATTTTTCATGATGAAATGCCAACTCGGGATGTAACGGGAAATTCACCGCTGGATCCGATGACTAATCAAGAGCGTGAATCCACTCATGCGGTAAACTATCGCTATGAACCGATGGAAAATCGGGTTCGGTTATTAGAAGAGGGAGTCGTTAGCCCGGATGGCCATGGCGAAGAAGTTCACCATGATTCATGGGTCTTTGGAGATCCGGCAACGCCTATTTTGCGGGGGTACCGCGGGGACCCTGTAAAACTCAGGCTGGTTCATGGGGGTGTGAAAGAGACTCATGTTCTGCATTATCATGTGCATCAGTGGTCAAAAGATGCGAAAAATACAGAATCAGAAATCTTGGATGCCCAGGCAGTCAGCCCGCAATCCTGGTACACAGTTCAGCCTCATTATGGGTTAGGCTCTCTTCAAGGGGCAATTGGGGATGCAATCATTCACTGTCATCTTTACCCCCATTTCGGCGTAGGAATGTGGGGGATTAACCGTATTTTTGATACACTCCAAGATGGAACTGGCTGTTATCCAAATGGCGAGCCGATCCAGGCGCTGCAGCCGCTGCCTGATAGGCCATGTCCTCCGAAGCCAACAAAAGAAAGACCAGGATTCCCTAACTTTATTCCAGGAAAGCTTGGGTGTAAAGCACCACGGCCGCCGCTAGGGATTGTGGGCGGACGCGATATGACTGAACTGGAAAGAAACGCGGCCGTGCCAAATGCCAGACCAGGTGCTGTATTTGTCGATCCTTGTGCGCTTGCTGATAACCCTGTAGTGCAGGAGTTTAATGTTTCTCTGATCCAGCTTCCGATTGTGTACAATCGCCAAGGCTGGAACGATCCGATCGGAAGGATCTATGTTTTAGATGAAGATATAGAGGATGTGTTAAGCGGAAGAAAAGAGCCGGAACCATTGGTTATGCATATGACAGCCAATACGTGCGTGCGCATTAATTTTACAAATCGTCTGCCGGAAGTGGTTGGCGGCAGCGCATTCCAGCTTGTGACAAGAACATATGAAACAGGTGTTCATGTGCATTTCGTTAAATTTGATGTGCTTGTTTCAGATGGTGCGAATGTAGGCTGGAACTATGACTCTAGTGTTCTATCTGGGGAAACAATCCGTTATGAATATTTTGCAGATGTAGAGTTAAAAGCATGGTTTTTCCATGACCATTTGTTTGCGAATTTTCATCAGCAGCATGGCGTCTTT
Organism: Cytobacillus gottheilii; assembly: GCF_018582665.1. Lineage (NCBI taxonomy): Bacteria > Bacillati > Bacillota > Bacilli > Caryophanales > Bacillaceae > Cytobacillus > Cytobacillus gottheilii. The sequence continues at coordinate 1,059,385 of NZ_CP071709.1, forward strand.
GGAACAGGAGTCGTTCATCCGCGCTTCACCAAGTTTTTAGATTCCAAGACAGGAGAAGAAGTGGATCATGGCGTGCAAATTACCGCGGTTCATCCGCTCATTCCTGATTACCGGGATATGGTTCTGATGGTTCAGGATTTTGCTCTGCTATATGACAAAGATGGCTGTCCGCTTCAGCCTCCAGACTTTCCAGGTTCACAGGATGACCCAGGATTGTTTGGAGTCAATTATAAAAATGAACCGCTGCAATTCCGGTTAGGAAAAGACAAAGATCCCGCATATTCCTTTAGTTCATATGTTAATTGTGATCCAATTACGCCGATCCTGCACTGTTATGAAGGTGATCCAATTCGGGTCAGACTTCTTCAAGGGTCGCATGAGGAATCGCACAGTTTCAACATTCATGGCTTGCGCTGGAAGGCGGAGCACCCTGACTCTGAAACAAAGTTGAGAGATCAGCAGCATGTTGGAATCTCTGAGTCTTTTACACTGGAAATGGCTGTTCCCAGGTCTGGGGATTATTTATGGACGTTTGAAACAGAAGAAGACTTATGGAATGGTTTATGGGGATTAATTCGAGCCTTTGATGAAGAAGTGGATTTTCTCATTCCGCTGTCTGACCGTGAACCACCGCCACAACGCACAAAAGCGCTGCCGGAGCCGACAGGAAAACCGCCGGAGAAAGCAAAAATCGTTCCATCTCCAGGGCCTGTGAATGCACCAGTCAAAACGTTTAACATCGTCGCCTTTCATAAACCAATAACGTACAGCAAATGGGATGAACGTGATCCCTTTGGAATTGTTTTTGCTCTCGAAGAAGATGTAGAAGATATTTTAGAAGGGAAAAATCCTGAACCGCTGATTATCCGTGCCAATCAGGGAGATGTTGTGGAGATTAACCTGACGTCCAGACTGCAGTTTGATCAGTTTCCGTTTCCAGATGGCATTTGGCCTTATCCTCCTGTAAAAGAGCAGGCCTTTTACCCGCCGTCCGTCAGAATCTCTCTGCATGCGCAGCTCCTTGATTATGATGTGAAAACTTCTGCGGGAGAAACAGTTGGCTTTAACCCTGATCAGTCAGCAGCTCCCGGTGAAATCATCACCTATAAATGGTATGTCGACAACCCTGTTGGCGCCTGCGGTTTATGGGATATGACCGATATTCGCAATCACCGTTCACTTGGTACATTTGGATGTTTCATCGCTGAAGCAAAAGGAACAAAGTATCTGGATCCTGCAACAGGTGAAGAAGTAAAAACGGGTGCGAATGTAGTACTGCGCAATCCATATTTGCCGGATACCCGAGAGTTTGTTCTTGTTCTGTATGATGGCGCAAGACTGGTGGATAAAAAAGGTGATTTAATTGTGGACCCGGTGGATGCCATTTTAGGCGGAGTAGATCCAGAAGATCGTGATGATTTGGTTGATACGTATGATAATGGCTCTAGAGGATTCAATTACCGGACGGAACGATTAATCAACCGTCTCCGAGAGCATCCAGTATTAAAAGATTTATTCAGTTCAAGGGTGTTTGGCGATCCGTCGACACCGTTATTTGAAGCATATCCAGGTGATCCGATCACAATTCGGTTAGTTAATCCATCAGAACGCCGGCGTGCCCACACATTCCATCTTCATGGCCATTATTGGAATAACGATGACAAAGACATTACGTCTGAAGTGCGATCTGTGGAAGGTGAAATTGTTGCAGGTCATGCCGTTGACTTGCCGCTGCATTACGGAGCAGGCAGCTTATATCAATATCCAGGAGATTATATGTACCGCTCCGGCAACATCCGCTGGGATATCGAGGCAGGAATGTGGGGAATTATCCGCGTTCACAAATCCAAGCAAAACCATCTTTTTGTCTTGAAAAAGAAAAATAAAAATGAAAACAAAATCTAACTGTGATTCCTATGCTGGAGTGTGCTGAAGGATGAAAGTCACAAAAAAGCTTCTAATTTTTTTGGTCATCGTCGTTGGTTTTTTCCTAGTTTACTGGTTATGGCCAAGTGACGATGGCTTGCCAATCCTTGATAAAGTGGATGCCTTTGAGTTAGACAATGTTCACGGAGATCGGTATGGCTCTGAGAATGGCAAAGTGAAACTAGTTTCCTTTTTCTATACGAATTGCCCTGATATTTGTCCGCTAACGATGATGGATTTTAAAATAATACAGTCTATGTTAAAAGATAAAGGTTTGTTTGGAGACGAGGTTGAGCTTGTCAGCATTACGCTCGATCCTGCATATGATACCCAAGAGGTCATAAAGGAATATGCACAAATCTTTGAGACGGATACAAAAGGGTGGAAGTGGCTAAGAGACACCCCGGAAAAAATAATGGAAATTGCCGGCGAATTTCAGATGCAGTATGAATTAGACTCCGAAACAGTACTCTATCATTCTACAACCATGTATTTAGTAGATGAAGAGAACAACATTCGGGCACTATATGACATGGCCTTTGCGGATGAACCTGTGAAAAAGGATGATATAGTGAGAGATATTGAGTTATTGGCGGGAGAGTGATTTCCTGGTATAGAGCAAGATTTTCCGAGAGAGAACTATACGGAGCAGACCAAATCGAAATTGATTTGGTCTTTTTTCATTTAATAGAGTTTAGATACGGACGGTGGGTAATCAATAAGCGGAAAAACTTCTCCTAATAATAAAATTGCACTGAAATGGACTAAAATAGACGGAGAGTTTCCGGTTATTCACTCGAAAAACGAGAAAAGTGGCCATTTTTCTGAGCTTAATGGGAAAATCTCCGCTTATTTACCCTAAAAAGAGCGAATTTTGGATTTTAGCCGGAAATTCTCCGCTTATTTAAGCTCACTCACTGGCTGCTTTATTGCAAATACACTGTACTAAACCTTTTACAATATTAAATTTGACTCTTCGCTGGGCAGCACGCGCAGAACCCTTGGTGCAATGCCAGTCATGTTGGCAATGTGTCATCCAGTAGGAAAAGGTAGACCCGTGGCTGCAATCTTCACAAGATTCCCTTCACTTCAGGATCCTATATATTATCAAGGTTAAGGCCGTATACTAATAGGCATCTGAATCTTCGCCTCGTTTACAAACATAGTAGAAATTCTACTCATTCAGACAACTCTTACAGTATGTTGAAAAACGAAGTTTACTAATTAATGGCGATGCCCAATTATTTACGGACATCTCTCACTTGTGCAGGAGTCAGAATATATTGATGAACAACTGGAGGTGAACAGAGTGAGAGAATTATATACAGATGCCCCCTCACACCGAGAAGTGCTGGATGATTGGGAACGAACAGCACTTGAACAATTTTCTGAAAAAATGAGTGATAAAACCAAGCCATTTCCTTGTATCCCGGCGACTTATGGGTTTTCAAAAAATCAATTGCGATATGGTTTTATTGGGGACCCGCGGAATGAGGAAACGTTATATGAACTAGCAGCCATACTAGGCAAGTTCACCAGAGAATCTAAACATTTCGGGCCCTATACTTCACTGATTATTTTTTATCAGACACCAGTTGATTTGAAGGAGACGTATACAGTGGAGGATTACGAACAGCTTTTCTGAAAGCAGCTTAGTGGTTTAAGTGCCGTTGATGCTGAGGAATGGCCAGAAGATATTCCGGTAGATCCTCATCATCCAATTTGGGAGTTTTGTTTCAACGGAGAAAAATACTTTATGTATTGTGCCACTCCTGCTCATGTCAGCCGTCAAAGCCGCCATTTTGACAATATGATGCTTGCAATCACTCCCCGGTGGGTTCTGCAGGAATTTAATAAAAAAGAAAAATTTGCGTGCAGCATTAAAAAGAAAGTCCGTGAAAGATTGACCAAATACGATGATGCGACCATCCACCCAGACTTGAACAGTTACGGATCTGAGGACAACTTTGAATGGAGGCAATACTTTCTTCGAGATGACGATACTTCCTTATCGAAATGTTCCTATCATCGGATGCTGAAATTTTTAAAGCTTGATAAGTAAAAAGGCACAGGAATGGAACTTCCTGCGCTTTAAATATTTAACTGATTCAACTCATTCAGAATATTATTTGTTGTGGCAATCGTGGCAATTTCTTTTTGCAGCATAGCTAAATCATGTTCTTTATGGATGCTGCATCATGATAAATCCCTTTATGGTCTGTAATCTCAAAAGCCGCAATGGCGTCTTCAACTAAAATTGTTTTAAACCAATGTTGGCACTCATCCGCGTAGTTGTTGAGACACCATGCTGAATAGACAAGCCTGTAAATCACAACCAATCGATTTGATTCGCTTTCAAATCATTCTCCAGCTCTGTGCCAATAAAGCCGCTGTTTGCATTTTTGATTTATACCAGTTCATTTGAGTGTGGCTTTACATTTTCCTCTTAAATCTGTCCCTAGCATGTTCTTATAGTAATGAAATGGTTTTATACATATTTTTTAAAATAATAATTTTTCGAAGTTATCATTTATACTCAACACATGAACTTTAAATTGTACATACTTAAGACTTCAGTGTATTTCCGATTTTAAACATATAAGTATCCTGATATACACTTCCAGGCTTCTTGAGAAGTATTTTTTAAGAGGAATAACCTAATTATACTTTCGCATTAAAAAAAGATATTTCTAAAGAAAATAAACAAACGGATTGACAATTTACCCTATGGGGTATAATATGAGTCTTGTAATTGATTTTCACTAAGAAGATATTTTAGCAAACAAACTAAAGTTTTTTGTTTTAGAATATACCTGTATGGGTATATATTTTTTCTATTATAAATACCACAGGGGGTAAAATGATGCTTCAAGCAAATATGCAGCTGGATGCAAAAGGGTTAGCATGTCCAATGCCGGTTGTAAAAACTAAAAAAGCAATGACAGATCTTGCAGAAGGTCAAGTACTGGAAGTGTTAGCAACAGACAAGGGCTCAAAAGCAGATCTCGCTGCATGGGCAAGTTCTGTTGGACATCAGTATATCGGAACAGTGGAAGATGAAGACATTCTTTATCACTATATTCGAAAGGGCAACAATGAACCAGAAGTTGAAAAAGCCTTTGAACAAACTGTAGCACTTAAGGATTTAGATACCCGTGGGGGGATGATTCTTGATGTGCGCGAGGCAGCTGAATATGCATTTGGCCATATTAACGAAGCAAAATCGATTCCGATGGGTGAACTGGAATCACGTCTAGAGGAATTAGATAAAAATGAAGAAATCTATGTGATATGCCGTACAGGGAAAAGATCTGATTTGGCAGCACAGCTATTAGCAAAAAACGGTTTTACAAAAGTTTTTAACGTTCTGCCAGGAATGAATGAGTGGAACGGAATTCTAACAAAAGAAGTCTAGGAGGAATTGATTATGTCAAATAAAGTAGCTATTATCGCAGCAAACGGTGGAATGTTTGATGCATACAAAGTATTTAATATTGCAACAGCAGCAGCAGCTTCAGAAAAGGAAGTACAAATTTTCTTCACTTTTGAAGGACTAAACTTAATTCATAAGCAGGCAATACATGCATTAGAAATGCCAGCTGGAAAGGAGCATTTTGCTGAAGGATTTAAAAAAGCAAATGTTCCTTCCATCCCTGAGCTAGTAGAAATGGCACAAGAACTTGGCGTTAAATTTATTGCATGCCAAATGACAATGGATGTTATGGGACTTGCCAAAGAAGATTTCGTTGATGGAATTGAAGTTGGCGGAGCTGTAACATTCCTGGAATATGCTAAAGATGCAGCACCAACATTAACATTCTAATGATATGCAGTGGGGAACTTTCTCCACTGCAAAAAAATACTTAAAAATATACCTAGGGGGGTAATTAAAAATGACAGTAAGTAAATGGACGGCAGCAAAAATTGCCCGAAAAGTAATTGATAAGAAAGAACTGTTTATTTTAGATGTACGCAATGCAGATGCATTTGCTGATTGGAAAATTGAAGGTCATAAATTCGACTATTTAAATATTCCTTATTTTGAATTGCTGGATGGAGTAGAGGGAATTCTGCCACAACTACCGGAGGATAAGGAAATATTAGTGGTATGTGCCAAGGAAGGGTCATCAGTTATGGTAGCAGAAATGCTATCTGAAGCGGGCAGGGAAGTTGCTTATCTTGAAGGCGGAATGAAATCCTGGAGCAGCTATTTAGAGCCTATAAAAGCAGCGGATTTAGAAAATGGAGGAGAGCTCTATCAGTTTGTTCGATTAGGAAAAGGCTGTCTATCTTATATGGTCATTTCAGAAGGTGAAGCTGCTATTTTTGACGCTGTACGATTTACAGATGTTTTTATAAATTTCGCAAAAGAAAAAGGTGCAAAAATCAAGCATGTGTTTGATACGCACTTACATGCAGACCACATTTCTGGCGGAAGGCATATTGCTGCTGAAACGGGTGCATTTTATTATCTGCCAGAGGAAGATGCTGCAGAAGCCGTATTTGATTACACACCATTAACGAATAATCTCAACGTGAAAATCGGTGCATCTCAAATAAATGTAAGTGCGCTATATTCACCTGGTCATACGATCGGCTCCACTTCATTTATGATTGACAATAAGTTTTTACTAACAGGTGATATTCTTTTTATTGACTCAATTGGCCGTCCAGATTTAGCCGGACTTGCAGAAGATTGGGTTGGAGACTTGAGAAATACATTATACTCTCGTTACCGTGAACTTGCAGAAGATCTGGTCGTATTGCCTGCTCACTTCATGATCATTGACGAATTAAATGAGGATGGCACAATAGCAAGGCGCCTAGGTGATTTATACAAAGAAAACCATGGTTTAAACATTGAAGATGAAGCGGAATTCCGCCGTACCGTTACAGACCAGTTGCCGCCGCAGCCAAATGCGTATGAACAAATTCGTCAAGTCAATATGGGGAAATTGAATCCTGATCATGATGAACAAACCGAAATGGAAATTGGGCCGAACCGCTGTGCAGTTCGATAGGTGAAAACGGAGACTGAACCTAGAAAGATACATTAAATAAAAGGATTAAAGGAGCTATTCACATGAATATTACAAAAACATTAGATGCAAAAGGTCTTACATGTCCTATGCCGATCGTTAAAACAAAAAAAGCAATGGACACTCTTAACTCCGGGGAGATACTCGAAGTTCTGACAACAGACAAAGGAGCGCTAAGCGATATTCCAGCTTGGGTGAAATCAGGCGGTCATACCATCTTAGAGCAGAAAACAGAAGAAGAGACTCTATATTTTTATATTCAAAAAGCATAATGAAAACCAAATAGCGAGCAGTCATCCTCGCTCGCTTTTCTATACTGGAAAGAAGGCTGGATTATGGACGTAATATTTTTAATCGTGGTATTTGCTATTGGATTTATTGGTTCTTTTTTATCCGGAATGTTAGGTGTTGGCGGTTCTATCATTAAATACCCAATGCTATTGTATATTCCGCCATTATTTGGCCTTACAGCTTTTACAGCTCATGAGGTTTCAGGCATAAGTGCTGTACAAGTGCTGTTTGCCTCAATTGCCGGAGTATGGGCATATCGGAAAGGCGGATATTTAAACAAGCAGCTCATTATCTATATGGGCGGATCCATTCTGATCGGCAGTCTAATCGGCAGTTTTGGATCCAGCTATTTGTCAGAACAAGCAGTGAATGTTGTGTATGGCATTCTTGCTGTCGTTGCGGCAGTTATGATGATGATGCCCAAAAAGCTTGCAGATGATGTTCCGCTAAATGAAGTGACATTTAATAAGGGGCTTGCAGCCATTTTAGCTTTAATCGTTGGAATAGCTTCTGGAATTGTTGGTGCTGCAGGAGGATTCCTGCTTGTGCCTATCATGCTGACAATCCTCCACATTCCAACGCGAATGACGATTGCAACAAGTCTGGCCGTTACGTTTATTTCTTCAATAGGCGGCAGTATAGGGAAACTCGTTACCGGTCAAGTAGACTATTGGCCAGCAATCATTATGATTACGGCAAGCCTGTTAGCAGCTCCACTTGGCGCAAAAGCTGGCAAAAACATAAATACAAAGATGCTGCAATTACTTTTAGCACTAATGATTGCAGGAACAGCCGTGAAGATTTGGTTTGATATTTTAGTGTGAAAGTTGCGGTTTGATACTCCCAAGCTTTCGATAAATACCTAAACATTTTAAATCGGAGGTTATCACATGAAAGAAATTACGGCAAAGGAATTAGAACAGAAACAAAACACAAAAGAAAAATTAAATATTGTTGACGTAAGGGAAGACGAGGAGGTAGCAATGGGGAAAATCCCAGGAGCAAAGCATATCCCACTTGGGCAGATTCCAGCTCGGCTAAATGAATTAGATAAACAGGAGCACTACTACATCGTGTGCCGATCAGGCGGAAGAAGCAGCAATGCATGTCAATTTCTTATTCAAAATGGCTATAACGTAACAAATATGGCAGGCGGCATGCTGGATTGGGAAGGAGAAGTAGAATAGTCTCTATTTCTCTATGAAAAAATTACCGAATTAGGAGTGATCATATGGGGATCATTGAATGGATTTTGTTAATCATCGTTTTTGCATTTCTCGTTAGTCGTTTTATGCCTGTAAAAGGCGTCAATAATATTGGTGTTCAAGAAGCTAAAGCTAAATTTAAGGATAATGGCGTTCAATTTATTGATGTTCGCACACCTGGTGAGTATAAAGCAAATCATCGCAAACCTTTTCAAAATATTCCACTGTCAAATATGTCCAGTGAAATTGAGAAACTGGACAAGGAAAAAGAGGTCGTTGTCATATGCCAAAGCGGAATGAGAAGTACTAAAGCTGCAAAGATGCTTAAGAAAAACGGCTTCCAAAAGATATACAATGTTAAAGGCGGTATGAGTGCCTGGATTTAGGAAAGGATGACAGTCATGGCAAAATTAGTGACACCTGAGGAAGTAATGAAAAGAATTCAAACTGGTGAAGAAGTCAATATAATCGATGTTCGCGAAAAGAGCGAAACAGCAGCTGGCATAATTCCAGGAGCAGAGCATATTCCGTTAGGACAGCTGGTGTTGCGTAAATCGGAACTGGATCAGGGAAAAGATTATATTATAACTTGTCAATCAGGCAACCGCAGCAAAGCTGCATGTGGAATAATGGAAGCATTAGGTTATAAGGTCGAGGACATGGCTGGCGGTATGAATGCATGGAGCGGAAAAACCGAGTGACATCTAAATAGTATGCCATGCCGGCTGTTTTAATCTGAATAAATTGAAGAAATAGAGGCATCCATTATGAATCAGGATATAACAATTTACACCACTACAATGTGCCCTGTATGTGCTATGGTCAGGGACTTTTTAACACATATGAATATTGAATTTAAAGAAGTGAATGTCGACATGAATCCTATAGCGATGATTAAACTAATAGGAAAAACTAAAAGACTCTCGGTTCCGCAGACACATATTAACGGGAAATGGGTTTTTGGTTTTGATCCGGAAAAGATCATGGTTGCCCTTAAGCAATCCAATTAAAAAGAAGGGAGGAATCATTCATGATAAAAGTTACACCGGCAGCTATATCTGCGATCACAAAAGAAATACAGACCTTCATCGATGAAGGCAAAAAGCCGTTGATCCGCTTATCAATGGGCATCGGCTGAGGAGGTCCACAGCTTCGCCTGGCTCTGGAAGAGTCAGCTTTAGAGAATGATGAAATAACGGAAGTAAGCGACATCCAATTTTTAGTGAACGAAAGAGATAAAGTGTATTTTCATAATGTCAAAATTGATTATGTAAAAGGAATTTTTGGCAGCGGGCAATTTAAAGTTATTAACCTTTAAATCTGTAAAACGTCTTTTAAGAGATTCATGCATAAATAAAAATCCCGGAACAAATATCGGCCTCCCGATATGTTACGGGATTTTTATTTGTCTTCATAGATTCTGTTCGTCTGCTAATATTCGGGTTCTTTGCAGGGTAAGAACTATAGGAGGATTTTAGTAACAAAGATTTAATTGCAAATACCAATGAACATTGCCATAGAAAAAACTGCCTCCATTTGTTTTAGACAGGAGGCAGTTACAATTACGTCTTTGAGATATCCAGAAAACCTTCACCGAATACATCGCGCACATCATGGATGGTCAAAAAGGCATTTTTATCAGTTTTTTGTACAATTCTTTTCAATTTTACAACTTCCTGTTTACTGATGACGATATATAAAATGTCTTTAGATGTTTTTGAGTAATAGCCATGGCCGGAAAAAACGGTCACTCCTCGGTCCATTAAGCTGTTTACTTGCTGTGCAATAATATCCGGACTTTCGGAAATAACGGTAACCGCTTTTTTTGGATTAACTCCTTCAATGATATATTCCATTACTTTAGTTCCTATATAAAGCATTACAATCGTAAACATAAGACTTTCCATCCCTATAATAAAGTAAGATGAAAACGCCACAATCAAGTCAAAAAATAATAACCCATAGCTGATGCTCCAGCCAAGATATTTATTTGTGATTCTTGCAAGAATCGTAGTTCCGGCTGTTGTTCCGCCGACTCTGATAATTAACCCGATCCCTACTCCGGCAAAAATGCCTCCAAAAATGGCGTTAATCATAATTTCTTCTGAGGAGATGCTCCAGGACATGGTCAGCTGCAGAAAAAGGGAGTGAAAAACAACCGCAATAATGGTATAAATCGTTGTGATCTTACTTAAAAATTTATATCCTGCAATAATTAAAATTCCGTTTAATATTAAACTGACCAACCCGGGTGACCATTCAAACAGGTAATATAAAATAATTGTAATTCCTGTTACTCCGCCTTCGCCAAGATCATTCGGGATAATAAAAAGATTCACGGCTAAGGCAAAAATAAATGAACCTAGTAAAATATAAATGATATCAATAACTCTTTTCTTCACGGTTAACCTTCCTTCTCAAGATGTATATCTCATATAGTCCCTACCTATCTTACTACAGAGCTCAGCAGGCGGAAACACCTCAAGCATTTCTTTCAGAATAAAAAACATAAATGCACACTTGGGGACATAGTATTGATTTGGGTATGGACCATGACGGTTGTGGCATCCAGAAGAAATGCTCCCAACTATAATCGGGATTAATTGATTATATATTACTAATTTGATATTTTTACCATTTCAATCCCTAAAAAAGCTTGACAGATGATGTAATCAAGTGTTAGTTTTTAAAACGTAATAATTACGATTTGAATACATATAAGATGGGGAGAGGGAAAGATGAAGAAACTATTATTTAGTTTGCTGTTCCTGAGTGTTTTCTTAGCAGCTTGCCAGGGAACGAATGATCAGGTTGATGGAACAGAGGAAACAGAAGCAGAGGTACATGAAGAAGAGGATCATCAACATGATGAAGAAACGAATCATCAAGATGCCCCTGAAAATGTAAAAATAGAGGGACTTGGTGATCATTACCATACTGGTGACGAAATTAAGTTAACAGCTGTCCTGGATGAAGAAACAGAATATGATCATTGGCATTGGTATAGCAGAGAATCAGCTGATGATGAATGGGTAAGCGTTGAAGGACAGGAATCAGAAGTATTTACGGCAGAAGCAGAGATTAATGGATTAGAAGTCAAAGCTGTTTTGCTAGATGATGACCACAATCCAAGTGTTCAATCGGCTCCTGTGACAATTGTTATTGATGATCATCACGGAAACGATGAAGCGAGCAGACAAATTTATAATGGTTATTTTGAAGATGAGCAAGTAGAAGATCGCCCATTGACTAACTGGGAAGGTGATTGGCAGTCTGTATATCCATATCTTGTATCAGGAGATTTAGATGTTGTATTTGAACATAAAGCAGAAAGCGGAGATATGACCGCAGAAGAATACAAAGAGTATTACACAACAGGTTATATAACAGATGTAGACCGCATTACGATTGAAGATAGCGTTGTTACTTTTTATGAGAACGGCCAAGAGAGTTCAGGAACATATGAGGCAGATGGCTATGAAATTCTTCAGTATGAAAAAGGGAACAGAGGAGTTCGTTATATCTTTAAATTAACAGATGGCGCAGAGAACATGCCTCAATTCATTCAATTTAGCGACCATAGTATTTTCCCGGTTGAATCCTACCATTACCACTTGTATTGGGGAGATGACCGCGCAGAATTGTTAGAAGAAATGGATCATTGGCCAACATACTATCCTTCCGATTTGGATACAGACGGTCTAGTGCGTGATATGTTAGCACATTAATTCTGCAGGTTTTAAAAAAACACCATATAATTTTGTTGAAATTAGGAGAATTCTAGACATTAAATCGTAATTATTACGTTTTTATGCAGTTGGAGGGAAAGAGAAATGAAAAAATGGTTTGGTTTAATGCTGGTCATGTCTACTATTCTATATGGCTGTCAAAGTTCCGACGAAAACAGTGAAGAAAATACAGAAGGTAAGCTATCTGTTGTTACATCCTTTTATCCGATGTATGAGTTTGCCCGCCAAGTGGCAGGAGAGCGAGCCGAAGTCTCATTAATGGTATCAGCTGGTGAAGATGCCCATCATTATGAGCCAAGCGCTAAAGATGTTGCAAAGGTAAATGAAGCAGATGTGTTTGTCTATAGCAGTGAAGAGATGGAACATTGGGCTGAAAGCTTATTAGAAACGACTGAGAATGAGAAATTAGTTGTTGCGCGTACAGCGGATGGTGTGGAATCAGCTCATAGCCATGAACATAGTGGTGGTGAAGAAAAAGAACCTGTAAACATTGAAATCCAAGGTGCTGCTGAACATTACCATACCGGTGATATGATTGAATTAAGTGCAGAAACAGATAACGGTGCAGAGTTTGAGCATTGGCACTGGTATACGAGAAAAAGTGCTGACGATGAATGGGCAGCAATACCAAATGAATTTTCCTCCGAACTTGAATATTTAGCATCCATAGACAATTTTGAAGTTCGTGCAGTCTTATTCGATGATAATCATAGAGAGTTTGCAGAATCTGAGCCTGTAAAAATTGTTATTGATAACCATGGCGAAACACCTGGCCAAGGGGAAGAAGAAGGACATGAACATGGCGAAGAAGAGCATGATCATAGTCATGAGCATGGTGATGAAGAAGGTCATGAGCATGACGATGAAGAGGGACATGATCACAGTCATGGTGAAGGTGAGGAAACAAATCACGATCATGAACATGGAAGTGCAGAAGGTGCTGAGTCTGTAGAGATCATTGGATTAGCAGACCACTATCATACAGGTGATGTCGTTACCCTTGTGGCAGAACTGCAAGGTGAGGCGGACTATCAGCATTGGCATTGGTATTCACGCTCAGGAGAAGACGAGGAATGGGAAGCTATTTCTGGTCAAGAAACCGATCATTTTGAATATAAAAATACAGGAGAGAGCTTTGATGTAAAAGCAGTCCTGCTTGATGATGATCATAATACGTATGCTGAATCAGAGCCGATTTCCGTTTTAATTGACGACCATGAAAATAAGGATCCCCATATATGGCTTGATCCTGTTTTAGTGCAAGAGCAAGTGAAAATCATCCGTGATGCTCTTATCAAAGCCGATCCAGATGGAAAAGAAGTCTACGAAAAAAATACAGAGGCTTTTAATAATGAATTGCAAGAATTGCATGAGGATTACGAAGCTGCGCTAGAAGATGCAGAAAAACGTGTATTTGTTGTACAGCATCAGGCTTTTGGCTACTTAGCAGATCGGTATGATTTAGAACAAATTGCCATTGGCGGCTTATCAACAGAAGTGGAACCAAGTCCTTCACGTATAGCAGAGATTGGAGACTTAGTAAAAGAACATAAAGTGCCGATCATCTACTATCAGCAGGGAGCCAACTCAAGCATAGCTGAAACGGTTGCAGCTGAAACTGGGACAGAAACAGCAACATTGTTTGATTTAGAAGTACTCTCTAAAGAATTAGAAGAAAAAGATTTAGGATATATTGAAGCAATGCGGGAAAACCTGGAGTCTTTGCAGCTGAGTGTTCAGTAATGGAGCAGGGTGGCGTGGTTCGGAAATCGATAAGCGGCGTATCTCTGCGTCAGCTCTTTCACTGCGCTTCTCACGTACGATGTACGTTCCGGTGCTCGTTCGGTCGCTTCCTTGATCTACTTTCTTCTCGCTTCCCTCACGGTTTGGTAAAAAGATGAGTTTGCTACACATTCTTTTTACGCTCTTGGGTAAAGCCTAAAATCCGGTGGGATCTTGCAGATGGGTGGTTAACCGAGGCTTTAAACGCCCGAAGTAACATGGAACCCGCAAGTTGGGTGGTTAATAACAGCCAGTAACTCCCCAAAGTCGGGGAGTTACGCCACTATTCTAAATGGTCATATTCCCTCACAGCCAAAATATAAATATACTAGAATCCCATAAAGAAAGGTCGCATGATTGTGCATTATATTGAAGTAGAGAATCTTGCCTTTCATTATAAAGAAGAGCCTGTTTTAGAGAATATCTCTTTTGTGGTAGGTCCAAAAGATTTTGTGATGCTCACCGGAGAAAACGGTGCAGCGAAGACAACGCTTTTGCGAAATATTTTGGGTCTATTAAAACCATCAAAAGGAAGGGTTCAGCTTTCAAAGAAAAATCAATACGGTGAGAAGCTGGTAGTTGGTTATGTATCACAGCAGATTGCCTCTTTTAACGCTGGTTTTCCGAGCACGGTTCTGGAACTGGTTCAATCCGGACGTTATCAAAGAGGCAAATGGTTTAAACGACTCGATCAAGCAGACAAAGAGCATGTTCGCCGTTCTTTAGAATCTGTTGGAATGTGGGACATGCGCCATAAAAAGATAGGGGAATTGTCAGGCGGGCAAAAGCAGCGGATTTCAATTGCGCGTGTGTTTGCAACTGACCCTGACTTATTTATTCTGGATGAACCTACTACGGGTATGGATGTCCATTCCCGAGAAGAATTTTATCAATTACTAAGACACAATTGCCTCGAGCATGGCAAGGGAATTCTAATGGTTACGCATGACCATGAAGAAATACGCCATTACGCTAATAAGCATATTGAGTTAGTGCGGAAGGAGGGCTCGCCTTGGAGATGTTTCTCTATGGATTCATGCAAAGAGCTTTCCAAGCTTCCATCCTAATTTCTCTCATTGCCCCCATATTAGGTTTGTTTTTGATTCTCCGCAGGCAATCGCTTATGGCGGACACTCTATCACATATCTCTTTAGCGGGAGTGGCACTAGGTCTGTTAATGGGTGTGAATCCTACATGGACCAATATTTTAGTAGTGGCTGTCATAGCTATTTTATTAGAATTTTTACGGCAAATGTACCGAACCTATTCAGAAATTTCAGTTGCGATATTAATGTCTGCTGGAATGGCTCTGGCACTGGTCTTAATGGGGTTAAACGATGGTGGAGCAACACTTAGCATGACGCAGTTTTTATTTGGCTCCATTGTGACCATTAGTGAACAGCAAATCTGGATGTTAATCGCCTTAACCGCTATTATTGGTGTCCTTTATTTTATTTTTCGAAAGCCTATGTACATTCTTACGTTTGACGAGGAAACAGCTTTTACTGCAGGTTTGCCTATTAAAATGATGTCCATATTGTTTAATGTACTAACAGGAGTCACGATCGCGATCATCATGCCAATCGTCGGGGCTTTGCTTGTCTCGGCCATCATCATTTTGCCCGCGGCTATCTCACTGCGGCTAAGCAAAAGCTTCATGGGTGTCATTTTTCTAGGAATGGTTATCGCCCTTGCCGGCATGCTGAGCGGGTTGGTCGCTTCCTATGAATTAGGTACCCCGCCTGGTGCTTCCATTACCTTAATTTTAATGATCATCTTTGCGGCTGCCACCTTGTTAAAATTTTTATGGCGCCAGGTAAGATTAGGCCGCTTGAAAAGGACATAATTATCCGAATGAATCTGCACACTGTGCAGATTTTTTTCATTGCAGAAAGAGTATTTTTGCAAAATATAAAGGTCTCACAGAGCTGTAAATAGAATAGGGTGTAGGAAGCTGTCGAAAAAATAGGCTCAATTTTCGTACATAATGATGAGTGACTATTCACAGTGAAAATCTGAAAGGAGAATCATGATGAATACAATTCAGAAAAAAATGCGCGGAGTATATTTAACAGGCAATGGCGGGCTTGAAAAATTAGAGTACCGCGAGGATATTGATGTTCCAGCACCAAAAGCAGGAGAAGTGCTGGTGAAAATCGGGGCAGCCGCTTTAAACAATACAGATGTGAACACACGTATTGGATGGTATTCAAAAAACGTAAAATTGGAAACAAGTCATGGTGGTGCTTCTGGATATGAAGAAGATGTTGAAGGCGATGGAACCTGGCTTGGGCAAGCAATGGAATTCCCCAGAATTCAAGGAGCAGATGGCTGCGGCAAAATCGTTGCAGCAGGAGAGGGTGTAAGCCCGGACAGAATTGGTGAAAGAGTCTTAATACGTTCTGTCCAGGAAAGAGAATCAAGTGAAAATGGGATCGAATCGATTACGTTTGGTTCAGAATGTGATGGTGCATTTGCTGAATATGCGACAGTACTGTCTGAAGAAGCCTTTGTCATTCATTCTGACTTATCGGATAAAGAGCTAGCCGCCTTTCCATGCTCCTATGGAACGGCTGAAAATTTGATTTATAGAGTTGGAGTCAAAAATGGGGATGTTGTATTAGTAACGGGTGCCTCTGGTGGAGTTGGATCTGCACTTGTGCAGCTGGCCAAAGTAAGAGGATGCAAGGTAATCGCTGTTTGTGATCCTGAAAAAGCTGAGAGAGTTAAGAGCTATGGAGCGGATGAAATCGTCAGCCGAGGAGACAGCTATGTCGAAAAGATTGGAAAAATGAAGGTAGACGCCGTTCTCGATGTAGTAGCTGGCAGTCAATGGCCAGAACTTCTGGAAGTCCTGAAAAAGGGCGGTAAATACGGAGTTGCCGGTGCCATTGCCGGACCACTTGTCGAACTGGATGTACGTGATCTTTATTTAAAAGATTTAAGTCTGTATGGAAGTACATATCAATCAAAAGAAGCGTTCCAGAATCTTATTCATTATATTGAAGAAGGAAATATTAAACCAGTAATCGCCAAGGTATTCCCGCTGAAGAATTTGGCAGAAGCACAAAAAGCGTTCCTGTCTAAAACTATGGTTGGCAAAGTGGTTATTGAGGTTGCTGGGGAATAGAACATAGTTCAATATGGAGATCCTATTTGAAAACCTTTCTGCCTTTGCAGGAAGGTGTTTTTTTGCTGATAATAATGATTTGAAGTTATTGACATCATTCGGTACTGTGTAATACTATATAGTGGTAGTTAGTAATACAGAATACTGTTAATACAGAGTACTTAAATATAATGGAGGATAAAATTTTGGATAATATCACTGAAATGCTGAAAGGAGTGCTGGAAGGGTGTGTGCTCGAAATCATCAGCAGCGGCGAAACATATGGCTATGAGATCACACAGCAGCTGCGGGAACTCGGCTTCACCGATGTCGTTGAAGGCACGGTCTATACGATTACAATGCGGCTCGAGAAAAACAATCTGGTGAACATTACGAAAAAAGCCTCCACTAAAGGACCGCCAAGAAAATTCTACACACTCAATGAAGCCGGGCAAGAGCATCTCCAGACGTTTTGGAGAAAATGGGAATTTGTTTCAAGTAAGATTACGGAGCTTAAAACCAAAGAAAAAGGAGAGAAATGATATGAGCATTTTTGAAAAATTGATTGGAAGTCTGGAAGACAAACGGGAATGGAAAGCGCTGGAGAACCGTGCAAAGGCACTTCCAAGCGAATATCACAATGCATATGAAGCCATCAAAAAATATATATGGACCGCAGATGGTCCTTCTGACTGGCAGGACACGAATCGTATTTTTACAGGAATTATTGATCTTTTTGAACAAGGCGCTGCAGAAGGCAAAAAAGTAACGGAGCTGACCGGAACGGATGTAGCCGCATTTTGTGATGAACTGTTGAAGGACACGAAAACGTGGAGAGACAAATACCGCGATAAATTGAATGATACGATTGGCAAAGGGTAATCTCATGCAGCTTGGGCGCATATACGAAAGTAAGGCGTCTGCTGAAAAAACTGCTGGGTTTCTCCTTATGCATAACAAAGCTATTTCGAGAAGTAAATAAAGGGAGGAATTCCGCTTATTCCGGGAAACGACCTTAATTCCTGCAAAATAAGCGGAGTTTTTCCGACTATATGAACAAAAACCTTATATTTCGTTACAAATTTAGCTGTTAACCGGAATATTTCCGCTTATTTCCTCCATTTTAGCCTCTTTTTACAAATTAACCGGAATTTCTCCGCTTATGAATAGGAATGCAGGGTTGTTTTGGGTTGCCGAAAGCTTTCGGTATGCAGAGATCATCATTTTTCTTGATACAAACTATTCAATCCGCACCTATCGGATCATAAAGAGGTTCTTGCGGCAGAAACTGCGTTTAGAACAGGCTCACTACAAGCCCACGGTAAAGATATTCTTTAGTATGTTTAAATGGAACCGACATTTTGAAGACGTTGGGAAACCGAACTTTTTTAATAGATTTATGATATATCGTAATAAGACCATTGTTGTGAATAATAAAAATCACTTGCACTTATGAATGAATCATACTAGCGAAAATGTTAAGCTGAAATTATGAAACTTGTACGAAAGGGCTGTTTTTATGGAACCAAATTTAAAAAAGAAGAAACCATCTTTTCTATACGCATTAGGTTTATTTCTCGTAATATTTATAGTTGCCTTTCTTGTGTTGTTTGTGTTTGGTGAATGAATTAAAATTTCAGAAATAGGAACCCGTTCAGCGGAAGGGTTCCTATTTTAATGTTAGATGTACAGGAAGATTTAAGGGCTAAAAGTACCAACAGCACTCTTGAACTGTAACCCTAGAGCGGTTTATTTCTTAATAGTTATAGCAATGAAATTCTACAGAGTTACTATAATGAGGATAATTCGCCTTCTGTCACCCATTTATGATAGGTAACAGCTTCTTCCGTTTCAGTGTCAATATAATCAACCATATATACTGTAGTTTGCTCAGCAGAATCAATAACCGCTGCTGCTCCATTCATCCCATCCATATGATCAGCATTTAAAACCACTTCATCACCAGGCTGAAAGGGTGCGGAGCCCTCATTTTCAAGCTCTTCATGTACTACCCATTTATGATCTTTCACTAATTCACCGTCGGTTGTTGAGGTATACGTTACAGAATAAACTGTTGTATCAAAGGCACCGGATATTTCTGCTTCAGCACCGTTCATTCCAGCCATGTGCTGTGCGTTGATAATCGCCTTGCTGCCAACAGGATAGGCTGGTTTTTCTGCTTCTGTCAAACCTTCTGGTACTTCACTAGAACCAGAGTGGTTCATTCCTTCATGATCAGAATGAGCATCTGACTCTTCATCTGTCACTGTATCCATCTCTTCATGTGAATGAGAGTCGCTGCCGTTATTTTCGTCTGAGACATTCTCATCACTTCCGCCGCAAGCTGATAAGCCGAACACTGTTAGTAAGGTCAGTATTCCTATTAATACATATTTGTTCATCTGAATTCCTCCATTCAAGCATTTTTAAGTCAGCTAAAAGCTATTTTATTTATAATACCCCCATGAGGTATAATTGTCAAAAGACTTTATAACCACTGGTTTGTTTAATAAGAAAACTAGCTGGTTTCTCAAAAGATGAGAACATGACCTGGACGGTTAAGTACTGCCTGAAAAAATAGAGTTCTGGAATAGTCATGGATCGTACAATTAGAGAAGGAATTTGAAGGATTTTAAGAGAAACATTAAATGACTATATTCAGAATTGATCAGTTAAAATAGGTGCTCTTCAAAATTCAATAAAAGAGAGGTAATGAAATGGAGTATCGAATAGAACATTTGGATTTACATATAAAATTGATTGGCAGAGGAACGCAGGTTCAAACAAGCAAAGCGTTTCAAGCAATTCCAGCGATTTGGAATACGGCAACAAAGGATGGCTTTGTACGGAAATTGGTGAATCTGTCGTGGGAAAAACCTAAATGTAAGCTAGAAGGTCTGTTGGGGGTTTGTGGAAAAGAGGCTGTCATTCTAGATGATGAGTTTTCATACTTTATGGGTGTAAGATACGATGGTGAAGTGCCAAGTGATATGGAATCCCTAATTATTTCACATCGAACTTGGGCAGTTTTTCCTGACATAACCACTGCATGGAAGGGATTATATACAGAATGGGTTCCAAGCTCTGGCTACGAACTGGCTAATGTGCCTTGCATTGAGTGTTATTATCCGCCAGAACGTCAACCTAGTAATGAGCTTTGGGTGCCTGTTATAGATAAATAATATACAGCAGCTAAGTTAAATTCCGCTGTTGGGGTGGAATTTTTTTAGATATAAATTCTAGAAATTCTCCATAATATTTCTAATATAATTCCAAGTTCATACAACCATAAAGAGCTGAATCATTTGAGGGTTTGGCGAATCCATCTATTCAGACACTGAAGGTGTTGGCGAAAGCCCTTAATGTTCCCACCTTTAGTTTTTTATTAGAAGAATCTAATACCGAAGAGTTAATTGTTCGGCACAATGAGCGTAAGCAAATGGTGGTTGAAAATCTTTCGTATGAATTGCTTTCTCCAGATTTTACAGGAACATTGGCAACAGCAATTATGAATGTTCCTCCTAACTCATCCCTTCTGAAAAGCTTCTTGAACATAAAGGAGATGAAGTAGCATATGTCTTGCAGGGGAAAATTAAAGTGTACCTAAACGATCAGGAGTATATTTTAAACACCGGAGATAGTGTCAAAATTCCAGCATATATGAAGCATAAATGGGAAAATCATTTCGAGGAGCATGCTTCGATTCTTTTTTCTGTCACTCTGCCAGCGTTTTAAGTTATTCGATATTGCAGAAAAAAGCTGCCTAACTTGAGGCAGCTTTTTTAAATCCCTGTCTTAACACCAAATCCAACTAAAATGATGCCTGTTGATTTTTGGAATGCTTTTTGGAATTTAGAATTATTCAGCCATTTTTTGGCGTAATCAATCACATAGACAAGGGTTAGAAACCATAAAACGGCAAGTAAGGTAAGAATGGATGCTAACAGGATTAATTGCTGATTAATGTGTCCGTTTAAATCAATAAATTGAGGCATAATTGTTATATAAACCAGTACGGTTTTTGGATTGAGTACATTACTCAATAATGCTTGCATAAAGGACTCTTTATTGTGGGTGCTTGAAGAATGACCAGGTGAATTGGCTTGTTCTTTCATTTCCTCCAGGGAAAACACACTTTTAGCAAAAAAGCTTTTGATCCCCAAATAAATTAAGTAAGCAGCTCCCAAATACTTGATTGTATTAAAGAGAATAACAGACTGTGCAATGACAACAGATAAACCAAGAATCGCGATAAGGGTCCAAAAGGAGAGTCCTGTTACCATTCCGAGGACCGTATAACGTCCAGCTTTTGTGCCATAGCTTAGTGTGTTTTTCACCAAAAGCATCGTATCTGCACCTGGAATAATAACCATCATTGCAGCAATCGATATGTATGTAAGTAAACTATCCATCATGTTTTCCCTCCTTTTAAGTAGTGACTACCAAGGTAACTACTTTTATGAGTATAGCAGAAGGATTTGGAAATGATCAATACGTTTTGATAAAATATTAGTTACTATAGTAGCGACTAATACTGAGGGTGAACAAGTGATGAAAGAAGTTATTTATGAAACATTAAAAAATCTGCATTTTACGGAATATGAAGCGAAAGCATATCTTACCTTATTGGAGGAATCTCCATTAACAGGATATGCCGTAGCGAAAAACTCTGGTGTACCTCGGTCGAGAATTTATGAGGTTCTGGATAGTCTCGCTTTACGCGGAGATATTTTAGTAAGCCCTGGCAGCACGCCGCAATATACCCCTGTTCCTGCTAAGGAGTTAATTAAAAATCGCCGCAGGGAAGCAGAAGAGAATTTTGAACTGGCCGAAAAATCATTAGCAGAGTTTGAACGTTCTGCTAATGACCGGGAAAATATCTGGAATATCACAGGAAGCAGCGAAATCCTTGATAAGGTAAAAGAGTGTATATGCTCTGCCAAAAAGAGAATTCTTTTAGAGGTATGGGGTGAGGAGTACGAGGCGTTGGAGCATGAACTAAGGCAGGCAGCCAAAAAGGGTGTGGATATAATCATCATCTCTTATGGTGAAATCACGTCTGATTTTGCTCATGTGTACCATCACTATATGGGAGATGAGATTACTGAAGAGTATGGCGGGCGATGGATCGTTATTAGCTCAGATGATACAGAAGTCGTAGCAGGAATTGTTTCTTTGGGAAAAGATAGCCGTGCAGCATGGACAAGACATGTCGGTTTGGTGATGCCAATTACAGAGTTTATCATTCATGATTTGTATCTCATGGAAATAATGGAGAAGCACAGAGGTCTATTAGAAGAAAGCTTTGGAGATAACCTTATCCATTTACGCCATAAGTTTTCCATGCATCCAGACTTTAAAAAACATTATATAAAATAATGATTAAACGAGATATTGGATTTAGGTCTGTCCCAATTAAATCTTGTCACATTTAACCTAAGCTGCCTCGTTTGGCAGCTTTTTAATTTTATAAAAGGCAGGTTACTTCATAAGTCACATAGAATTTAAATATAAGGAACTGGAAAAGGTGGTTTATATTTACATGATTGATGTGACACAATGCCCTCAGGTTCAATAATAATGTGAAGCACGGATATACTTTTTCAACTCGCCGAATTAGCTGGTCAGATTCTCCAGAGTCCATTTTTGCTGATGATGATCATGAAGCATTAAGTAAAGATGCATTTCTAAGATGAAAAAAATCCACGCTGTTAGATGTGAAAAATGCAGGTTAGTACTGTTTAAACATGAGTAAGTACAGTAGATAAATATAAAATATAGGTGAATGGGGGAAAGTTGTGATGAATTATTTTATCTTCTTCTTATTCTTTTCTGTAGTGTTTTTTGCACTTGAAAGAGTACTGGTTAAGGTATTCGGAATTAAGAGGAAAAGCCTTTCTGAAACAGCTGGTAAAAAGATAGATCAATGGGGACGGGGCATTCTTTTAGTTGTCCATCTGAGTGTGCTGCTGTTTATACTTCAAATGGAATTAAATATTAAATGGTATTTAATTAGCTTCTTTATAACCTCTTTTGGTTTTCAAATGGTCTTGGAGTGGGTGTATTTAAAAAAGACTAAGCAACATATTTTAACCCTTATATATCTAGTGATCTCCGTCCCTATTCTCTATAATAGTGAGATCATTATGGAACAGATTGATTTTATCAGAAATGGTTTCTAACTAAGAACGTTTAAAAAAGATATAAAGATGTAGAAGATTCACAAAAACCTATAAAATCCGAGGTGAAATACGTTGAAAGAATGGACAAAGACCATTGAAATAGATGCACCAATCGATTATGTATGGAGCTTTTTAGACGGGCCGGTTGAGAACATGCAGAGGATTATGCCGGGGGTCCTTGAGAATAAACCAGTTAAAGTGACAGAAGAAAATGTAGGAAGTATTTATCGCCAAAAATATAAAGAAGGCAAAAGAATAGAAGAATATGATGTTGAAACTTTAGAATACCTCAATACTCCTGACGAGAAAAACCTGAAAGTTGGTTTCACGTTAGCAAAAATGTTCGAAATTACCGCAAAGTATGAATTAAGAAAAATTAACGATCAGAAAACTCAGTTTACATACACTACCAGAAATAAGCCGTTAAAAGCATTCCTCAAGCTTTTTTTATTTTTTGCAGGTGATAAAGTTGTTGTGAGATTTTGTGAGAAGGTGAAGAAAGAGGCTGAGGCTGACTATCAAAATTCATCGGATTTAAGATGAAAATGCAATTTTATAAAGAATTTTAATGAGTGTATGAGAGATTTTGTGAGTTGCATAATCTCTCTTTTTTATACATATAGACATACTCTGCCTAATCAAACAGCGTATTACATCTGTTTTCTGCGGTGCTCTTTGTTTGACAGTTAAGTCACAGCACTGTATTATTGACGTATCAATAATTGATGTATCAAACATTGACGTATCAATTATATAGAAAGGAGTTCTGCCTGTGAATGCTTGTTCTGTCCGATTACAGATTTTCCTGCAGCTGCAGGCTGTCAATAAGGAGCTCTGTTCAAAGTTCGAGTCTTGCTTAGGAGCCAGTCCATCTCGCATAGAGATTCTTCATTATTTGCTGCAGCATGAGGAAGTGACTCAATCCGCGCTGCAAGGCGAAGTTAATATCGATGCTGCCGCTGTTACCCGCCACTTGAAGCAGCTTGAGGCTGCAGGTACGATTGTACGCTACAAAAAAGCAAATGATCAGCGAGCTACATGGGTAAAGCTGGAGGAAGAAGCGAAGAGACACATACAGCAATCTTTTCACGAAAAGAGTCAATTTGTAGACGAAACTCTTGCCGGCTTTTCAGACGCAGAGCTAGAACAATTTCTGCAGATGCTGAGTAAAGTGAGTGAAAATGTGTCCCGTGTTACAAAGAAACAACTTGGAGGAGAAAATCATGAGCCAAATGTCTAAATATAATAAAGAAGCTTTTCTGGAGATCATGCAGGATCGCCGTTCTATCCGCACATATGATGAAAATGTAAAAATCAGCAAAGAAGAGATGTCTGAAATTCTCGCAGCAGCTACGAAGGCGCCATCTTCAGTTAACCTGCAGCCTTGGCGTTTTGTTGTGATTGAAAGTCCTGAAGCAAAAGCAAAGCTTGCTCCGCTTGCCAAATTTAATCAGCAGCAAGTGAAAACTTCTTCTGCTGTGATAGCTGTTTTTGCTGATTTGAATAATCTTGACTACCTGGAGGAAATTTATGGAAAGGCAGTCGAGCTTGGGTTAATGCCTCAGGATGTAAAGGATAAGCAAGTACCTTCCATCCGCGGGCTGCTTTCTGGGATTTCTCCGCAGGCGAATAAGGAAACCATCTTAATTGATAGTGGTTTAGTATCCATGGGAATCATGCTGACTGCAAAGGCATTTGGATATGACACATGTCCGATTGGCGGATATGAGAAGGATCAAATTGCAGAAGCATTTGATTTAGATAAAGACCGGTATGTTCCAGTCATGCTGCTTTCGATCGGAAAAGCAGCAGATGCAGGCTACCAATCCTACCGCATGCCGGTTGAACAAGTTGCAGAATGGAAATAAGGAGGAAAAAACAATGATTATTATTCATGCTAGAATGACAGTGAAAGAAGAGAAAAGGGAAGAATTCCTGCAAGAAGTAGAAGCAGTTTTGGAAGGAAGCCGCGCCGAAGAAGGTAATGAATACTACGATCTATTCCAGGATCCACAAGATGCTAACAGCTTTATCATGGTGGAAAACTGGAAAGACATGGAGGCTGTTCAAAGCCATAATACCAGCAGCCACTTCCAAAAATTCAGCACAGCTGCTAAAGAATTACTGGCTGCTCCACTTGCAGTAAATGTTTATCAAGGTGAGAAATTAAATTAATATAATAGAGGATGACTAACACAGTCATCCTTTTTTATATTATAAATCTTTGGATGTAATTCGGACTACCACAAACATCAATACACGCCTTTACTTCTTTTCATCCTCAACAATACCTGGGCCACAATGGCCAATACAGGCAATTCAATCAAAGGACCGATAATAAGAGCAAGAGCAATTAATGGCTGGTCCGGAAAAGCCGTCAGAACAATCGCGAGTGCAACAGGTGAATTCCGGGCAATGATCGTCATGCTTAAGCTCACTGTATCTTCATAACTATATCGAAAGACTTTTCCAGCTGTCTGCGCTGCAATAAAATTAATGATATAAAAGAGAGCAAGCGGGATCAGCATAATCCAGATGACTTCTATATTATTTAAAAGGTAAGATCCTTGTGATGCAAACATGGCTACAATCGCCAGACATAAAAATAAAATTTGGGTGGAGGCAAAGAATGGAATGATTTTTTTCTCTAATCTATCTTTTTGCGTCCGAAAGAAATAGCGGGTAAGACTTGCCAGGATAAAAGGAATCAGCAAGACCAATACGACACTTTCCAGAATGGCCGCCATTTCAACAGTTTCCATTGTTCCAGCGAAGATGAGTAAATAGATTGGCAGCAATACAAGCTGTAAAATTAAATTAACAGGCAAGACAGAGGTTGAAAGTGAGATGTTGCCTCTGGCAATGGAAGTGAAAATCAAATACCAATCTGTACAAGGAGTCACCAATAATAGGATAAAACCGAGCCAAAGAGCTGGGTGCTCCCATAAGAAAATTGCTCCTAATCCCCATGCTAAAAGGGGAGTCCAAACAAAATTCAACATAACATCCGTACTCAGAAACTTTATATTCCTAAAAGCGTTCTTTAGCCCTTTTAATGGAATCGTTAAAAAGAGTCCAAATAACATAAACAGCAGAAATGGCAGAATGAACGTTTCAGCATGCTTTTCAAATATAGAAAACTGCCCTAATAAAAGGCCTATTCCAACAGCAATTAAAATGATAAATGTTTGAAACTTTTCTATGAAATTCATTTTATAATTCCCCTTTAACAGACTGAGGGCAGATGTTCATAACGTACCGCTCTGTATTAATTTACATCAATTAAATTTTAAATGCATTATGAATATTGAGTTTGAATGTTAAGGATTCTGCTTTTAGCTAAAAGAACTCTCAATAACAGATATTCCACTGGAAGAGAGTATAGTGACAGAGCTGAATTTTTGTTAGAATTTAAGGAAAATACTAGGGTTTTTCCATCTAAATATAAAAAGCTGCAATGAAACATACAGTTTAGTTATTAATAAATAGGAAGAGGGATGATCTTGCTTATTACTTTATAGGCAAATTCATCCTTTTTTGGTTTTAAACTAAAAATGTGAGGTATTGATGATTATAAAGAACTATAATTGCTCAGTTTAAACTCTTTATTTTACAAGTTATATCCATAAAAATGCTGTCAGTTGGTCTGCCATAAACACCATTTCTCAATTGAAACAGGAGGTAAAAGAATGGAGAAGACAAGGAAAAAGTCACCTAAGAAGTTTTTCGCAATTGCAGGTATTCTCGGTGCCATTATCCTTACTTTATACGCAGTTGAACAAGTTTTTCATGTGGATGCAGGACTTACAGCTTTTCTTGATCTGCTGGATTCTCTTTCATGGAGAACATAGCGGAGTTTCTATTTGCCTCATTCCAAGTAAAGGAGGACATTCGTGAAGCAGGAAAAGTATCAAACGCCAAAGAGAACTCGCTCTTATGAATAGGATAGCGAGTTTTTTTATGCTGATGCGTCTGAAAGGTTTCTAAATTTACGTTAAGGATGAAGACATATATTGATTGATTGTTTTACCATAATAGGCATTATTCACTTTGGTGAAAAGAGGAATCCCTTAATATTTCCTTGAATATATACGAAAAAGTCGTTCAAAGGAGGCCGCTTATGGCACTAGTCGCAATTTACACGATTGGAAGACTGAATCGTCCTTACGATCATCCTGTATCAAAAGGGTTTTATGAGATGGGTTATAAAGTCATGCGCCAGGCATCTGTTTCTGGAGATTTAATCAGGGAATTTTCATCAGATGAAGTGCAGATCCCTGAAGAAGTGAAGGGTAAAGGATATCCTGTTCTGACGCTGACAGTTTGGCAAAGCCTGCAGGCCTTATATCGCTTTAGCTATTCTGGCAAGCATAGCCAAGCGTTGCGAAATAGAAGCAGATGGATGGAGTCTTATGAAGATAAACACATCCCATATATAATCTGGTGGACAGAAACGGTAAATGATGTGTCGTGGGAGGAGGCATTCAGGAGATATAACCATTATAAAGACCATGGTTCCACTCCTTTTGCTTTTGATTTTAAGCATGCGTTTGATGAAAAAGGAGAAGTATTGGTGATGAAGTAGTTCTTAATAAACTGATACTTTCCACTCTATTGTGATAGGTAGGCGCAGTAATTTGCCTGGTAATGAAATTAAATCTTCAGCAGATAATCCGCAGCGGCGTTATTAAGAAGTATAACTTACTTGAAGTAGTAAGAGAATAAGCTTGAGGACGTGAGATTGCGGATGTGGTTCCTATGGCTAACTGTTATTGTATTTAACCTAGTATTTTTATTCATGCCTAAAAAATTGACAATCATAGAGCTCTTCACTACATGTTTGTTTGCAATGGTCCTTCAGCAGGTAGTGGATCTGGCTCTAGACTTAAAACTCGACTTATATGGTTATTTTACAAAAGGCATACAATGGAGATATTTAATCCCGATATTTGGTATTTACCCGGCATGAACGCAATTTTTCTAAATTATTATCAATACATGAAGAACTATAAGCAAAGGTTACTGTACATAATTGGCTGCTCAATCTTCTCTGTGATTTATGAGGCATTAGCGATAAAAACAGGTTATTTTTATCATCATTATTGGAAGCTTTTGTACTCGGGAATTGCCTATCCTTTTTTACTACTTCTTTTATTATTGGTTTTAGAGTGGGTTAGAAGAATGATCCATTATCAATACGACCGTGTTACGCGGTAATAAAATGTATATTAAAGTATCTTTTGTAATGGATACAATTCTAAAGGGAATGATCTGATGTATATTTTGAGTAATATTTTATATATCGCGGCGGCCTATAAATGGGGCGATTGGAAAAATTGGAAACAATATTATCCAACCATCCTTTTTTTTATCATTGGAGATTTTTTATATAACTTTCTCCTCTATGAAAAATCAATGTGGCTATTTCATGACATCGTTTTGCCTAATCATACCCTTATTACAATCTTCACAATGGTTTTGTCTTATACAGCAACAGTATTAATATACGTAGGGAGGCGTCCAGAAGGAAGGGGAAAACGTTCATTATGGTTTTTATTATGGGTTGGGATTTATTTATTAGTTGAATATGTTAACAGCATCTTTGGCTTTATCACATACCATAATGGCTGGAACTTCTGGTGGTCTGCCATGTTTACTCTCCTGATCTTCTTTATCCTGCCTGTACACCACAAGCGCCCTTTGCTGGCTTGGTTCATCTCAATATTATTCATTGTTACGTTGTTAAGTATCTTTGATGTGAAGCTTAGTGAATTAAAATAGAATCAGCAGGAATAACAATTTGCTGAAAAACAAGCTTAGTTATAAAAAAATGAATAATACTACTGGAATGAGGGATATTCTAAGAAAAAAGGAATTTATATTATGATTGGACTAATAGCTGCAGTTATTACATTTAACCTCATAGCGTTTAAAACAAATAAAAGGCTAACACCTAATCAAATTGTACACATCTGGGCATTTACCATTGCGTTTCAACAGGCTTTTGATATCATAATTGAATTTAAATACCATGGCTACTGGTATTTTGATAAGGATATTGATTGGAAAGGGTTTATCCCTCATACCATTCTAATTCCTCCAGTAAATATGATGTTCCTTAACTGGTATCCTTTCCGAAAAAAAAGGAGTAAACAAATCTTCTATATCCTTTTATGGAGTATCGGTATATTGGTTTATGAAGCAATCACTTTACTTCCTGAACCGTGGGGATATTTTAACTACGGCTGGTGGACATTATGGCACGCAGCTGTAATAGATCCCATCCTTTTCATGATCCTGCTGCAATATTATAAGTGGATAACCAAATTGGAAGGTCAGCTGCAACCTTAACCATTTATAAAAAAATAGAATGGAAACTTATGCAGAATTCTCTTTATTAAGTTTTGAATTCAGTATAGTAAACCTGGGAAAATGGAGACTAGAATGATTTAATCTCCATTTTTATTAATCATATTTACTGCAATTTGTTTAAAGTCTCTTTCAATTATCACTTTATCGAAAGGGACCTTTGACAGCATTCAAACCTGATTCTGTTAAGCAACGCCAATCCAGTATCTCTCATTATGCATAGAATTAGCATCCGCAACGATCAGATGGATGAATCTTAGCAGAAAAGTCTGAGACAGGAAAATTCATTTCTTTCCAGGCAGAGATCCCGCCGGTTAATTCTTTTACTTTATAGCCACGTTCTAATAAAAATGCTGCTGCCTTTGCTGCTGTGTTACACCAGACATCCCAGCAGTACACGATAATTTCTTTATCTTTCGGTATTTCATGCAGACGTTCTTGCAGCTCTTGTTGGGGAATGACAGCAGCATCCTTAATCGTTACACTTCTTACATGTTCAGGACCGTTCCTTACATCCATTAAAAAATATTCTTCTGGATTGGCCTCTGCACATCTTAAATAATCCATAGGGCTGATAGTTGCTTCCAAACGGGTGTTAAAATAATCAAGTGCATTCATAAATAAATTACCTCCAGCTTTAAAGTGTATTCCAAATCTTTACAAGAAACTCCTTCAGCAATTCCTTTTCCTGTTTGCTTAAAGGTTCTAGTACTTCTAACTCTGTTTCAATTAGAAATTCCCAGCGTGAATCCAAAACTTGGTTTCCTTTTGGTGTGATTAAAAGGCTATAAGATCTTCTGTCATTAGGATTCTTTGTTCTCTCAACAAATCCCAAAGTTTCTACATGTTCAGGACCGTTCCTTACATCCATTAAAAAATATTCTTCTGGATTGGCCTCTGCACATCTTAAATAATCCATAGGGCTGATAGTTGCTTCCAAACGGGTGTTAAAATAATCAAGTGCATTCATAAATAAATTACCTCCAGCTTTAAAGTGTATTCCAAATCTTTACAAGAAACTCCTTCAGCAATTCCTTTTCCTGTTTGCTTAAAGGTTCTAGTACTTCTAACTCTGTTTCAATTAGAAATTCCCAGCGTGAATCCAAAACTTGGTTTCCTTTTGGTGTGATTAAAAGGCTATAAGATCTTCTGTCATTAGGATTCTTTGTTCTCTCAACAAATCCCAAAGTTTCTACATGTTCAGGACCGTTCCTTACATCCATTAAAAAATATTCTTCTGGATTGGCCTCTGCACATCTTAAATAATCCATAGGGCTGATAGTTGCTTCCAAACGGGTGTTAAAATAATCAAGTGCATTCATAAATAAATTACCTCCAGCTTTAAAGTGTATTCCAAATCTTTACAAGAAACTCCTTCAGCAATTCCTTTTCCTGTTTGCTTAAAGGTTCTAGTACTTCTAACTCTGTTTCAATTAGAAATTCCCAGCGTGAATCCAAAACTTGGTTTCCTTTTGGTGTGATTAAAAGGCTATAAGATCTTCTGTCATTAGGATTCTTTGTTCTCTCAACAAATCCCAAAGTTTCTAGGTGATCAATATGGCTTACCATCGTTGTCCGATCAATTTGTAGGTTCTCAGAAATATCCTTTTGTGATGAATAAGGATTTCCGTTAATAAATAAAAGGACGCCATATTGCCTAGCATTAATTTTATAAGGGGAAAGACCTTCAGCGAACTTAGTTTCCATTTGCTGAAGAACTTTTCCAAGCAAAAAACCGTAAGATTGATTCCATTTTTCCAATTAAGTGATCACCTCTTATAATAATCAGTTTAATATATAATCAGTTTAACTGATTAATTTTCAAAATGCAACTAAATCTCTATAAAAACATTTAATACAAATCAGCATATTAAAAAATAGTCTCTCTTTTATGAATCTTTGTTGCTTATAGATTCGTATAAAGAAGTAGTGATAATAAACAATAGAAGAGGGATGCGGAGATGGAGAACAGAGAATGTCTAAAATGCGGCAGCACTGAATTTGCAGAGGGTACAGATTATATGCCGATCAAAATCAGCAAAATGTCTATGAGCGGCGGGAATAAAATCTATACATTTTGTTTAGATTGCGGCGAGGTTGATTCGATCCGTATTGAAAATACAGAGATTTTTAGAAAGAAATAGACAATGTACATATTGAGCTCCTCCAAACGGAAGGGCTCTTTTTTTAAGAGTAATCCTTAAAAAGTATAGGATAGAAGAAAACCGTATTGTTTAAGGAGATGATATTGTAATGGATACTAATCAAATTACGTTTAGAGAAGCAGTTATACAAGACCTCGACAGAATTGTGTTTATGCTTTCAGACGATGTTTTAGGAAGCAAAAGAGAGCAATATCAACAGCCTTTGCCGGAAAGTTACATTACAGCTTTTCAATCGATTGCAGCCGATCCCAACAACGAATTGATTGTTGCTTGTTCTGGTGAAGAAATCATTGGGGTTCAGCAGATTACCTTTACTCCATTCATTACTCATCGGGGAGGATGGAGAGCAACAATAGAAGGAGTTCGAACGGCATCCAAAGTGCGAGGGAAGGGTGTAGGCTCTTTGTTAATTCAATGGGCTATTGAGCGTTCTAAAGAGCGCGGATGTCACATGGTGCAGCTTACAACAGATAAGAAGAGACCCGAAGCCCTTAAATTCTACGAAAAGCTGGGCTTTAAAGCTTCTCATGAGGGATTGAAGATGCAACTTTAAAGTTTTTATATTTTTATATGAAATAAGCCGAGAAAATTATATTTTACTTTATATAATTCTCAAATATTAAGCTATCGCCCAGCCGTTTTGTCATGAAAATAACTACTCTGAAAATGGATGTATTAGATCGAAGGATCTTCGATTCTCGGGAATAGAGTAGAATGGAAGAATCATGTAGAAAAATCAGCATATTGAATGTTTATGATATTGAATCAAAAATTTGAAACCCTTTCCCAGATCAAACGTAATTTAATTAAATGCCATTATACAATGATGTTATTAAGCTTTTGATAGGGGAGAATCGGGATGTTAAATTCGGGGAAAAGGCCAAAAATCAAATTACCGAAAACAAAGAGCGAATGGGTTTGGGATATTATTGGATATACTGTCTTCTTAGGTTCAATTATCTTTCTAATTTTTCATTGGAATGAGCTTCCAGACAGGGTCCCGGCGCATTATAATGCGTTAGGAGAAGTCGATCGCTGGGGTTCAAAAATGGAACTGTTGATTTTGCCGGCCATTGGTGTATTAATGGGCATTATGATGCAGGTGCTGGAAAAGTTTCCAGAGGTTCATAATTATCCTGAAAGATTAAACGAGAACAATGCAAAAGCATTCTATCTAGTCAGCCGAAAACTTTTGAATCAAATCAAAAACATTTGTTTGATGATTTTTGCTTTTATTTTATATGAATCCGCCTCTATTGCATTAGGAAAAAGCGATGGATTTGGAGTTTGGTTTTTGCCGGTCGTACTAGTGAGTACAATGATTCCGATTGTGATCGGGTTTGTAAAGCAAAGTAAAATTGAATAAAATTTTATCTTATTTACACTTCCTAAAAACAGGAGATTATGATATTTATAGGATAAAGGGATTAATTCTATTGTGATTAGGAGTAAGAATGTGAGAGAAATTGAGTGTTATACTTTTGAAAATGAAATTGAAGCGGACATACAGTTAGTCTTTGAATGTTTAAATGATGATGAGCATGTGGTGAAGTGGAACTCACAAATTATCGAAAATATATCTGTAGATCCTGAAAGTGAGATCAAAGTAGGATCTACTTTTATTACCAGGCAAAAGATCGATAAGAAGGTTATTGAAGTAAAAGCCACTTATTCAGAGTATAATCCTCCTTATGTGGTTGCTGTTGAGGCAGATACGAAAGAAGGAATCAGCAGGACGGTATATACATTGAAGGAGTTTCCTGAAGGAACCATTCTTCAGGTAAGAGTTACCCTGCTCCCGTCAAACTGGTACTATAAAACAATAACAAAACTAATGAAATGGTCTTTTAAGTTTATTTATGATGACCAATTTAAGAGTTTCATTGACTATGTTTACGACGTTCAATATGAAAGAGACGTAAGAGGTTAACGCCTATTGTAGATAAAAAGACGAGCGATCTATTCAATGATCGTTCGTCTTTTTGTCTTTATTCTTAGAGATTCCGCTTTTTGCTTTCCATTAATTTATGGTAATCCTCGAAGTACACTTTCTCTGCATTCGAAGCCCGGTCTGATGTGTTCATCACGCGATGCCAGAGCGGGTAGAGCGGTTCAAGTGCTGTTAAGTCATTGATTTGTCTAAAATCATCATCCGTTAGCTTAACCTTATACGATGCAATGTTTTCATGCAGCTGTTCTTTGTTTCTGGCAGCAATTACAACTGAATCGACATTTGGGCGATCGCGCAGCCATGCCAAAACAACTTGCGGCACGGTTGCATTATGTTTGGACGCTACATCCTGCAGGGCATCGACCAGATCGTAAAATAAATCCAGATCTTTAATATACGGTTCCTGCCAGCCTTCACCTTGCCGAGTTCCTGGTTCGGCTTTCTTATTTCTCGTAATTTTTCCGGTGAGAAGCCCTGAGCCAAGCGGAGACCAAATGCTGTTTGCCATGCCGAGTTCTTTGCCTGCCGGCAGAAGTTCATACTCTGCTTCTCGTGCCTCCGGCGTATAATAGATTTGCTGGGAAATTGGCGGGATCAGCTTGTTTTCCACTGCCATTGTATGTGTTTTCGCAAGAGCCCAGCCGCTGTAATTGGACACTCCCCAATAGCGGATTTTTCCTTTTCTAATCAAATCATTCATCACTTGGATCGTTTCGGAAACGGGTACTTGTCCATCCCAGAAATGTACATAGTATAGATCAATGAAGTCTGTACCGAGCCGTTTTAAGGATGCATCAATGGACGCTTCAATCTGGCTTCTGGTTGCACCAATATCATTTGGCTGATCGTTAATCTGAAAACCTGTTTTACTGCTGATGACCAACTTATGGCGTTTATCCTTAATGGCTTTGCCTAGTACAATCTCTGAACCGCCTTTTGCATAAAGGTTGGCAGTATCAAAATGATTAATGCCCTGTTCTAATGCATAATCCACCATATAATTCGCTGTTTCCTGATTCATGTCAGCCGCTTTTTCAAATCCGTTTGTCCCGCTGAAGGGGATCGTTCCTAAAGCATATTTTGAAACTCTTAAACCTGAATGACCGAATAGATTATAATCCATCACCATTCCTCCTTATTAATATGGATTGCGGTGTCAATTGGACTATACCCTGGAAAAAGAGTGTCTAAAACGGCAAAACATAATTCGCTGCATGAATCAGTGGAGCTGCATATCTATAAGAAAAATAGTTTTTTCTAACAAAGGTAATACATTGATATTCATGCTTCAAATGACGACTGAATGAAAAGGATCATCTCTGCCTTATGATCTTTAATTGAAGAGGCAATAAGAAAGCAAAAGTAATGAGATAAAAAATCAGTGTTGCATATTTAAACCAATTTTTAGTGTCCATATATCCAGTGGACTCCATCCCTACTTCAATCAAAAAGGAGATAGCGGTGAACAAAACCACTAAAATCCATTTGTTTCTGCTATCTAAAAAGCATAGAAATATGCATGCCATGGAAGGCGGAATAAATGTATAGGATAAAATGTCTCCTAAACCGGGTTTGTCTGGGTCACCTAAATCAATTAGATCAAAAACTCGTAAAACAATTCCATCCGATAGCCATGTAACAAACGCAACGATACAAAAAATAATATATATTTCTGCCATGTTCATTTTCTGTTTGGGAATGAAGCAAAGAGTTAAAAATAGAGCTATGCTGACAATAATCGGAAACCATAACCCCTTTGCTCCAAGGTCGAGATTTTCCAAAGCTGTAGAAAACATGCTGATTCTCCTTTAATTCGTCCTAGCACTAGTTTGGACAATCTGTGGAAAAAAATGCAAAACCGAGTAAGTTCATCTAGTTTTTATGCTATTAGGAATAACTGCGGTTATCGCGACAAAGAATAAGATTTTACTAAAATACTCTTAATAAATGTTTACAACTTGATGTAACTACAGAGTGTTTTGCTTTAAAAGGTAACTTTTTAGAGTTCCATATTGAATTTAATGTTAAGATAGAAAGATCAAGTCTTAAAATGCGAGTAGGTGAACAACATGATTGAAATTAAAACATCTCCACTTAGTGATGGGGAATTCAATAGAGGGGTATTTGCTACACGTGACATTCAAAAAGGTGAGCTTTTACATGAAGCACCTGTTATTGCTTATCCCAACGATCAGCACCAGCATATAGAGAAAACATTACTCGCTGATTACGCTTTTGAGTATGGGAAAAACCATTCAGCTATCCTTCTAGGTTATGGAATGTTATTTAACCATTCTTATGAACCTAATACCTTTTATGAAATTAATTTTGAAGGCCATACATTTGATTTCTATGCTTACACAGATATAAAAAAAGGCGACGAAATTCTAATCAATTATAATGGCGATGTGGATGACAAAGATCCACTGTGGTTTAATCAGGGTTAAAAGAATAGAAAATAAATGAAACATAACTATTATCATTCTCCTATTTTGTTAAATGGACGAAGGTAAGATGAAAAGTCTCAGTTGATTTTTAACTGAGACTTTTATTATTGATGCAAGATGTAAGGCAAGGGCGACTTATAATAATTTATCGTGATTTTGGTGATATTAACCTTTATGGATTTATTAATAGGGGTGGTATTAATGGAGAATAATCAAGAGGGCATTTTGTTAACTTCTGCTGAACAGTCTTATTTATGGACAACCTATCAAGCCGATACGATGGCCGTTTGTGTTTTTAACCATTTCCTTCAGCATATAAAGGATAATGAAATTAAATCACTTATTGTTTTTGCATTGCAGTTATCAGAGGAACACGCCAATTTTATTCGTGAAATTTTTATAAAGGAAAAGATACAAATACCACAAGGTTTTACAGAATCAGATGTTAACTTGCATGCGGAACGATTGTTCTCAGACGTCTTTTATTTAAATTATATAAAAAATATGGCTAAAGGCGGATTAGTAACTTACGGAAGAGTGCTGCAAAACGTATATCGGAAAGATATCCTTTCTTTCTTTTCTGCGTGTTTATCCCAATCAATTGAACTTAATAGCAGAGCCATTGACATTTCATTAAAAAAAGGACTTGCTATTCGCCCGCCCACTATACCATACCTTGAAAAATTGGAGTTTGTACATAAACAATCTTTTATCTTGGAGGGACTTGGAAGAAGGGAAGCATTAACAGGAACAGAAGTAACAAATTTATTTGCAAATATCCAAACTAATTACATAGGCACGAGTTTAGCAACCGCATTCAGCCAAGTTTGTAAAACGAAGAAGGCTCAAAACTTTTTTAAGAGGGGTAAAGAAATTGCCTTAAAGCATATTGAAGTATTCAGCAGTTATTTAAAGATGAGTTCACTGCCGGTTCCCGGCACTTATGAACAAATGGTAACTCAATCTAAGGATGCACCGTATTCGGATAAATTAATGATGTTTCACTTTAGTTTAATGATTTATTCTGGAGTAGGAAATTATGGCTTATCTACTGCTGAAACACAAAGAAGCGATTTAGTTGCAGATTATACGCGTTTAAATGCGGAGATATTAAAATACTCAGAGGATGGTGCAAACATTATGATTGCGGAAAAGTGGTTAGAACAGCCACCTTTAGCAGCTAACCGAAGAGACCTGGCAAAGGGGTAAATATTATAATAATTAATCACTTAGGTGGTTTGGGATCCGTTTCTAGTATGAAAGAGAATTTGAGCAGTTAATAGCAAAAATAGAGTGTATTACATTTATGACCATCAACTGGCTGCATATTCTCCAGGGAATGCCTCAATAGAGGAGGACCTTGCCAGCCAAAAAAAGAGTCAGTAAAATTTTTGCTGACTCCTTTTTTGGGTTGTTAAATCTCAATAATGATAGGAAGAATCATTGGTTTCCTCTTCGTTTCGGTAAATACATATTGCCCTACTGATTTTCTTATACTCTGCTTAATTGCACTCCATTGCTGTCTATTTCCCTTTCGCATATCATTAACGGTGGTTGTAACAAGACGGTTGATTTCTTTTAGCAGATCATCGGAATTTCTGTTGTATACAAATCCACGTGATATAATGTCCGGTTGTGAAACGAGTTTTCCCTCTCTCCTGCTCATTGTTAATACAATAACGAGCATTCCATCTTCAGAAAGCTGTTTGCGATCTCTTAACACAATGTCTCCCACATCACCAACACCAATTCCATCCACGAAGGTATTTCCTGCTTGAATTTGCCGGGTCTGACGGGCAGTTGCGTACTCGATATCTATCACATCGCCATTATTTATAATAAATGTGTTTCCTGGTTCCACTCCAACAGATTCAGCTAATAATTGATGATGATGCAGCATTCTATATTCACCGTGAATCGGGATAAGATACTTTGGCTTCATCAGTGTAAGCATCAGCTTTAAATCTTCTTGATAGCCATGACCGGAAACATGCATGCCGGATGTGCTGCCTGATCCGTATATGACATTGGCCCCAAGTGCAAAAAAGTTGTCAACGATACGCGTTACGTTCCGTTCATTACCAGGGATTGGTCCGGCAGCAAAAATAACGGTATCACCTTGTATAATTTCAACACCGCGAAAATTGCAATTAGATAGCCGAGCAAGGGCTGCTAACGGTTCACCTTGACTTCCAGTGCATAAAATCGCCACTTTCTCAGGAGGCATTTCATTGATTTGCTGCTGGTCAATAAACATGTCTTCAGGAGCGGTTAAATAGCCCCGTTCTAAAGCAACATCCACAACATTAATCATACTGCGCCCAAGCAGCGCAATCTTTCGATTCGTTTTTTGGGCAGCATCCACGACTTGCTGAACCCGGTTAATATTTGAAGCAAACGTAGATAGAATGACTTTGCGTTCTGCTTTTACAAAAGCATCCTCAACATGCTTGCCTACCATTTGCTCTGAAGGAGTTAAGCCAGGCCGCTCTGCATTTGTGCTTTCAGATAATAGCAGAAGGACACCTTCACGGCCGATTTCAGCCATCTTATGAATATCCGAATGTTCGTTGTTTGCAGGAGTTAAATCAAACTTGAAATCACCAGTATGTACGATTTTGCCTTCAGGTGTGTTAAAAACAATTCCTAGACAATCAGGAATACTATGATTTACCTTGAAGAAGCTAATGCCTATTTGATCAAATTGTATGTTTGAATTCGAGTCAATTTCGATCAGTTCAGTTTCCCCCAGAAGCTTATGCTCTGTTAATTTTAATTCTATTAATCCGAGCGTGAATCTTGTGGAATAGACAGGTACATTTATGTTTTTTAAGAAGTAGGGAATACCTCCAATATGATCTTCATGCCCATGTGTGACAATTAACGCTTTTACTTTTTCTTTATTTTCAAGCAGGTAAGTAATATCCGGGATAATCAAATCAATCCCTAATAAACTTTCATCAGGAAACTTATTGCCGCAATCGATTATGAAAATATGGTCGGAGCATTCAATGGCATACATGTTTTTCCCGACTTCATTAAGTCCGCCTAAGGCAAAGATTGATACTCCGTTTATTTTTGCACTCAAATTAGTTCCTCCCAGTTTTATTGTTTTTTGTTAATATTTCCTATTGGGACTTCTTTTATTAGAGAAGTAATGGAAAAATAAACTACATTAAAAAACTGGAATTTAGTGAAAATGTTGATTAGAGTCTTAATGAACCGTATCATTTCTATTATCAATATATAATGTGCCATCATTTTGTATCTCGGCATAAAAGACATCTGAAACTGAAGTTATTCCATTTTTGCTTAATTGCTGATCCAGCCAATCCTCTGTAAGGTTCAACTTAGAAAGGTTATCGATATTAACCTTACCATCAGATATGACACCAGTTGAAATAGGATAAAGCTCATCAGAATCACTTTTGATGCTAAAATCACTTTTCGTTATAAATTGCTTATTATCTTTTTTCATAACAGAAAGTTCACCATTATTTTCTAATATTGCATAATTAACATCAGCCAAAGAGAAAACATTTTTTTGTCTAAGCATGGCATTCAAAGCATCAATATCTAATCGAACCTTTCGCAGTGCTTTTTCCATAATTTGTCCATCTTTAATAACGATTAAGGGTTCACCTTCTAGAGCAATGCGTGCTTTTTTAGAATTGATATCTAATAAATCCATGATAATCGTAATAATACCCCAGCCAACGAGTGCAAGCACTCCGTTACGAATACTTAAATTTTGGCTCACTGCCAGGTTGGCACCAATTGAGCCTATTGCGATCGCAGATACAAAATTAAAAAATGTCATCTGACTAATTTCTTTCCTGCCCATAATCCTCGTCATAACTAGCATTGTTAGAAAAGAAAGCAGGATCCTGATTGCTAATTCTAAAATTGACATAAAAAGCCTCCTTTTTGTTAGTTTGTCAAAAGATCTAAAAAACATTAAAAGAATGTATTCGGCACATATATTACAAAGTATCAATGTAATGCTTTGTGCAACATCTGTGGTGCTCCTTTTTCAGCTTTAAATACTAAAGCTAATGGTAGGGAAAGCTGAATATTGAATGAGTTTAGTCAGCAGAGAAAGTATGGTTAGCTGAGATGATAAACGTGATACAACAAAAGAGGGTGTACCAACTGGGAGGAAACTAGAATAAAAGGGGAAAAGGCTAGTAAGAACTAGCCTTGAAAGAGGAATAGAAAACATCTTCTACAATAGGGTTATGTTGCTTTCCTGGCATTCTTTTATAATCTGTTCATTCCAAACAGAAGCCTGAACTTCACCGATATGGACCTTCTTTAAGAGAAACATGCACAACCTCGACTGCCCGATCCCGCCGCCGATTGTATAAGGAAGTTTTCCATCTAAAAGTGATTTATGATATTGAAGCACTGCACGATCCTCATTATTTGCAATCTTTAATTGTTTTAAAAGAGAATGTTCATCTACTCGGATGCCCATTGAAGAAAGTTCAAAGGCTTTTTCTAATACTGGGTTCCATACAATAATATCGCCATTTAATGTCCAATCATCATAATCTGGTGAACGACCATCGTGTTTTTCTCCAGAGGCTAGCACATCACCTATTTGCATAATAAATACAGCACCGTGTTCCTTTGCAATGACATCTTCCCGTTCCTTTGGAGTAAGTTGGGGAAACATGATTTCAAGTTCCTGAGCAGAAATGAAATAAATGTCATTTGGTAACACAGGTTCTAGGTCAGAATGAAATTTGTGCATATATTCCTCAGTTGCTTTAATAGCCTGATAAATTTTCTCTACTTCTGTTCTTAATGTGTGCAAATTACGCTGTTCTTTAGAGATGACTTTCTCCCAGTCCCATTGATCAACGTACATGGAGTGGAGGTTATCTAAAACCTCATCTCTTCTTATTGCATTCATATTTGTGTAAAGTCCTTCGCCAAAGGTAAATCCATACCTGCCAAGGGCCATTCTTTTCCACTTTGCTAAAGACTGAACAACTTCAATCCGTTTATTCTTAATATCTAAAGCATCGAAGGAAACAATGCGTTCTTCTCCGTTTAAATTATCATTTATTCCATTGCCTTCACTTAACACTAAAGGAGTGGAAACCTTTATTAGGTTTAAGGCTTCCGAAAGCTTATTCTCAAAGCAGTTTTTGACCTCATTAATAGCAATTTCAGTATGCATTAAATTTAGTTTTGATTTATATCCACCTTTTAGAACTCCCAGCGTTTTAGTCACAAAATCTCCCCCATAAAATTAATAGCGTCCACATTAATCCTTAATGTCAAATACGTAATATGTTTCTAATTTTTAATGTATTAATACACAGAAGTACTAATGCAAATAACTAAATTACTTTATGAACGAACCATTAAAGTTGTGACAAAAGACCAGTTAATAAAAATCCTGCAGTATTTGATATTAGCGTATTAAATTATAGAAGAGAATCATTTAAAATGGCTATTGGAAACAGGCATCAAACGAGTAGTGTGAAGTTTTAATCAAAAATGAGATTGATTGTCCGCGTTGTGGGTATAAAACATTATAAAAGATCCGCGGGGTAACGTTTAATAATGTGAAATCTGCGGACTTTTTCTTATCCAACACCATTTGTAAATCTTTTATCATATTAAAGAAATAGGCCGAATTTAAGCTGATTTTTGGCTTCTTATGATGTAACCATGATATTCTAGAAACTATCATAATGATAGATTAGCACATCCCTTTTAATGGCATTTTTAAACGGGAAATCTTCAGTTGACATAAGGGAGGTTAAACGGAATGCAAAGATTCTTATTTGAGTATGAAATTATCTCAAGCGGTATTTCCAGGGAGCACAGCATAGTAGCAAAGGATGAAGCTGATGCAAAAAATGTAGCAGTGGAGCGAATAGCTGATATAGAATTTACCGATGCTGAGGATATAAAATTAGGAAGATTAGTAAAAGCGATTGAACTAAAAGACACTTATTATGAGTGTGAAGGCTGTACTTGATCTGATTTTCTGAACTTATTTAGCAGAAAAAGCAGTTAATAATGCTGAAGAAAAGAGGAGAAAAGGCGTTTCCCAAACGCATTCTCCTCTTTTTTTGTTTGAAATTTTTAACTGTTGATCGCACTGCTGACCGACCAAATGGTTCATTTGGTCCTAACTGAATACAAGATGAAAAACTAGGAATGATTTTGCCCTAAATAAAATCACATTAAACTAATGGATCGTTCGTTTGCGGATATAATTTTTCAACAGCTATTTGAAAGGAATAGTTCAACAGTGCTGCAGCAAAGATGACTAAGAAAAACACAAAGGATTTCACTTTAATATGATAAATCTTAAACTTTTTTAACAAAGCCACTAAAGGATAAGCATAAAAGATATCTGCAATTATGTTAATCAATGCGTATAAAAGAAATTTTCCTTTTGATAAGTAAAAAACCCATACAGTCATAACTAAATATGGTCCAAACAAAACTAAGAAAGCAGTATGTGTCACATTTCCCCGCCCGCCTTTTACTTTCCACAATTTGTGATTCGTAAAATAAAAAAATAATACACATTAGATTTAAAGAAGAAAACAAGGCAACTGGAAGGTATTTAATCAACATTCTTTTTTTATGAGGGAAAAGATGACCGAAAACCACGATATTAAAAAAGAGAAATTTTTATTAAAAGTTGTGACATTTTATCATTCCTTTTAGTTTTTATTTAGTCTGCAGTAGTTCTCAAATTCTATTCTTCATTAAAAGACACCTGCAAAAGTAATTTGCAGGTGTCTTTATGTGCGCCCGGCATGCGCATGAACTATAGGGTGTAAGTCCCGAACCTCGAAGACAGAAGTAGAGGTTAGCTAAAAGCAAGGGTGTCCGTGGTGACGCGGAATCTGAAGGAAGCTGGAGGCAAAACACCGGTCCGAGGAACACGAATCTCATATAAGGCTAGGTATGATTGAATGAGTTTGCATAACAAAACAAAGTTCTTTCTGTCGAAGGTCATATTCAGTAAATGAGGCGGACAGATGGTGTGAAAGTGCATGCGCTTACCCGGGGAGGTCTGACAGAAACGTGAAGTTCCCTTCATAACCTACTTGGTGACAAGTAGCTGAACTGTCAGAAGTCAGCAGAGGTCATAGTACGAGTAAGTCTAGAATTACTCGGAAGGACTGAACAATTAAGAGAGATTAGCCCTTGGCTTTCCACCTAGAACGAATAAACACAGAAAACAGCAGAACCTCACGCTTAGAAAGTAGTGGTGAATTCCACGAGGGTATTTGCGGAGGGTGGAGTTCAGGTGGGCATAAGAAGATAAGCTAATCACGGAAAGGAACGAAATGGCGATGTTGGATCAAATTCTGGAACGGCCAAATATGATACAAGCGCTAAAGCGAGTAGAAGCGAATAAAGGAAGCCATGGAGTAGACATGATGCCCGTACAAACCCTACGACAGCACATCCTCGAAAATTGGGAAACCATTAAATCGCAGATTTTGAAGGGAACTTATGAACCGCAACCAGTACGTCGAG
The DNA here is from genome assembly GCF_018582665.1 of Cytobacillus gottheilii. Taxonomy (NCBI): domain Bacteria; kingdom Bacillati; phylum Bacillota; class Bacilli; order Caryophanales; family Bacillaceae; genus Cytobacillus; species Cytobacillus gottheilii. The sequence goes on from NZ_CP071709.1 coordinate 1,103,121, forward strand.
TCGAAATCCCGAAACCAGATGGTGGTGTGCGTTTACTAGGGATCCCAACCGTGACAGACCGTTTGATTCAACAAGCTATCTCGCAGATTTTATCGAAGGAATATGACAAAACATTTTCGGACCACAGTTATGGATTCCGTCCAAATCGGAGCGCCCATGACGCGGTTCGGAAAGCAAAGGGTTATTTGAAGGAAGGTTATCGATGGGTGATTGATATGGATTTAGAGAAATTCTTCGATAAGGTCAATCATGACCGACTAATGGCGACATTAGCGGAACGAATTTCAAATAAACCATTATTAAAACTTATTCGTAAATACCTCCAAGCTGGTGTCATGATCAATGGAGTGGTTTCAAGTACAGAAGAAGGAACACCACAAGGTGGACCTTTAAGTCCTTTACTTTCAAACATAGTTCTTGATGAACTTGATAGAGAGTTGGAGAAACGTGGACATAAGTTCGTTCGATACGCAGATGACTGCAATATTTATGTGAAAACAGAACGTGCGGGGCTAAGAGTAATGGCGAGTGTACAAAGATTTATCGAAGGAAAACTTCGTTTAAAAGTAAACGAAAAGAAATCAGCAGTAGACCGCCCTTGGAATCGAAAGTTCTTAGGTTTTAGTTTCACGAATCACAAAGAACCAAAGGTTCGTCTTGCGAAAACAAGTCTAGTTCGAATGAAGAAGAAAATACGAGAAATTACTTCAAGGAAGATGCCATATTCCATGGAATACAGAATCATGAAGTTAAACCAATATCTAATGGGATGGTGCGGTTATTTTGCCTTAGCAGATACAAATTCCACATTTAAATCATTAGATAGCTGGATTAAAAGAAGATTAAGGATGTGTCTATGGAAGGATTGGAAGAAACCTCAAACAAGGGTCAGAAATCTTACTCGGCTGAAAGTGCCATATGGAAAAGCATACGAGTGGGGAAACACCCGAAAAGGGTACTGGCGTATTTCGAAAAGCCCCATATTACACAGAACCCTCGGCAATTCCTATTGGGAAAGCCAAGGGCTGAAAAGTCTGCAAGTTCGTTATGAAATTTTGCGTTACTCATCTTAATTGAACCGCCGTATACGGAACCGTACGTACGGTGGTGTGAGAGGTCGGGAGTTAATCGCTCCCTCCTACTCGTTTATTTTCTTCCGAAAGTAGTTTGGTCATTTATTCGAATTCACTTTTCCGATCTCTGAAAAAGTCATAGAAATACCTTACATTTTCAAGTTCAGTCCATCTATAGGTTCTTAAAAACGGAGCATCAAGGTTATAAATTTTAGCATCTAGCGTTCCCAGCATAAAAGGAGAATGTGTCGCTATAATAAACTGGCAGTTAAAAAATCTAGCCAGTTTATTGATTTCTTCAGCTAACAGAATTTGATTGGTCGGCGAAAGAGATGTTTCAGGTTCATCGAGCAGAAATAATCCATCAGGAGTAAGATACTCATCAAATATTTGCATGGATGTTTCTCCGTTAGAATACTTCTCATTGGCAAACTTCATAATCTCGATTTCTTTGTACATTTTTGAAGAGTCTTTCAGCTTTTGCAAGTTTTCCTTCGTATATCCTAATTTAGAGTGCTGGTACAGGTAACCTTCCTTAAGAACTGCTTCCTGCTGAATCTTCTTAATCTCATATAAAATATCTTCACTTTTGATGTACTGGCTATTAGGCGGTATTTGATTTGATTCTCCGTCACTCATCACTTCGCCAAGGCTGTACGAACATTCCATCATATAATCAGTCGGGTATGTATTATAACCATTATTCGTAAGATCTTCGGCTCCAGCAATATCTAGCTTATTTGCCATTAAGTTTAAAAGTGTAGACTTACCAGAACCGTTGCTGCCATACAATACTGTAATATTTTGAAAGACAAACACTTCTCCAGTTATTTTTTTAAACACATTGTATGGATAGGCATTTGGATTCCTGGCTATATGAGGGGAAAGTTTAAAGCTTTTTAAATAGATCATTTTGGTAAACCTTCCTTTGGAAAAATGAATAGCTATCATTATTTTACCACATTTGTCCAAATATAGATTGAAGTGTAAATGTTTGCTGTTCTTAAAGTTCAGGATTACTTCGTTTATGAGGTATAATTAGTATGAAAAAAATTCACATCTATCACTATATACATCAAGAAAATGAGGCTGATATAAATGACATGGTATGTAATGGCTATCATACTTGCGGGTATCCTTAAATTCGCAACAAATCCTCCGAGTGCTTTTGTTGCATGGATCTTAAGCAAATTCGAGCTTCAGCCAAAGCTAAGTGCGAACGATGTTCAGGTCACTTACAACGGTAAGTTATTAGCAGAGAGAGAGAAACTGGAGTTTATAGATGGTTTTAATAATGCTGCGTTTTTAGATAAGTATTTTATGATTACGGGTACTGAAAAAGCATACTTAAATCCAGAGACAGAAATTATTCCATTTGTTATTCATACAAAGAACGGAAAGAATGATATGAAATTTACTATTTATTGTTACAAAGAACATATTGATGTAGTGAAGTTATACAAAAAGAAAGTGATTCCATACCGGGTTAGTTCTAGTAACTTACAAGCATTTACTATACAGAATAATGACTATTAACATACATCCTTGTTCACCGTCGCATAGTGCTGCAAAAACTGATAAAATGAAATAAAATGGTAATTAGGATTATTCGAAATGGGGAAAAACCATGAATTGGCTGAATAGTAACTGGTTCAGCAAGATTTTTTTGACATTGTGCTGGCTGTTTTTAATCTGGTTGATTATAGGGTTTGTATTTGTAGGTGGCTACATTCTTTTATTATTTATTAATGAACTTCAAAACTTATAGTAATTTAATGCACTTTTAAAAGCGCCTTGCTGTAATAATCGCAGCAGCAAGGCGCTTTTTTTATCGTGTGTGATCCCGCACACGCAGGTGGTGCAGCAAACATAATTGCATTAAAATCAATTAAGGCTTCAGCACGACTTTAATACACTCATCTTCATGGTCATTAAATGTTTTATATGCATCACTGGCCATGTGTAATGGAACATTGTGTGTAATGATTTCAGTCGGGTCAATTTTGCCTTCCTTTATCATGTCAAATAGCATTGGCATGTAGTGAATGACAGGAGCCTGGCCCATTTTAAGGGTAATATTTCTTTCAAACAGATTGCCGAGCGGGAAGTGGTTGTACATGGAACCATATACACCCGTAACCTGTAAGGTGCCAAACTTTTTGATGGCCTTCATTCCGATTCGAATCGCACTTGTTGTGCCGCCTGACAGTTTCAATTTTTGCTCAACGACTTCAAGAGGGTTCTTTTTGCCATCCATTCCGACACAATCAATGACTACATCTGCTCCGCCTTTTGTAATTTCCGCAATATATGCACCAGTATCCTCATGATCATCAAAGTTGATGACTTCAACTTGGTTCATTTTCTTGGCATGATTTAAGCGATACGCTACGTTATCTACAGCAATAACACGTTTGGCGCCTTTCATCCAGGCAAATTTTTGCGTCATTAAGCCGATTGGACCGCATCCTAAAACAACGACTGTATCTCCTTTTTTTACTCCGCCGCTTTCAACACTCCAATATGCTGTTGGCAAAACATCCGACATAAAGAGCAGGGATTCATCTTCAAGCTCGACCGATTCAGGAATCACAAAGGGCACAAAATTACCGAATGGCACACGGAGTAATTCGGCTTGTCCGCCTTGATACCCTCCATATCGTTCTGTAAATCCAAAATAACCGCCTGTATCCACATGCGGATTTGTATTGGAGTTATCACACTGACTTTCCATATCATTGGCACAATAATGACAGTGACCACAGGAGATATTAAAAGGAAGTACGACACGATCGCCTTTTTTCACTTTCTCCACACCCGGTCCCACTTCTTCAACAATTCCCATCGGCTCATGACCAATCACATAATCTTTAGATGCCGGAAGAGCTCCTTGATAAATATGAAGATCTGAACCACAAATAGCTGTAGACGTTACTCGAATAATAAGGTCGTCACTTTTTTCAATCTTTGGATTCGCTACCTCTTTAACCTGGATATCTTTTGCACCTTGGAAAGTAACAGCTTTCATATTAAAAATTCCTCCTGATGTAAGTGATTTTTAATAAAATAGAAACTTATAACTTTTACTTCCCTTATTTTCGCAGGGTAATCAGGTTAATGTTTATTTCTTTGGTGTGTTTTAAATAATTGGGAGTCTGATTTTTTGATGGAGTTAGGGGGCGTATTGTCTTTCCAGCCATTTTCCATGTGATAAATAAGCGGAGAAATTCCTTTTATTTTGGAAAAAGCTCAAAAAACAGCTGAAATAGAGGGAGAAATTCCGACTATTAGATCAAAATACGAGAAAAAAGCCAATTTTTCTAGAAATAACCGGAAAACCTCCCCTTATTTCCACCAAAAACAGCTACAAAATGCAAATAAGCGGAAAACCTCCGCTTATTTGACCGACCCAGACACTAAAATGGGTCAAGGAACCTGTCCCTAAAAACCCAATAAAATGGGTCAAGGAACCTGTCCCTAAAAACCCAAAAGTAAATTTTGACCTCAACCAACTTAGTTACCCCCTTCTATCTTTTATATAAACGGTCAAAAAGGTTTCTCTAGACCCACACGATCATGGCTTGTTACTATATAGTTCGATGGTTGACAGGGAGTTGATTGAATGGAAGAACAAAAATATAAGGATCTGAAATTAGGGGAAAGAGGAGCAATTATTAGTATAGTTGCTTATATTGTCCTTTCCATATTCAAGCTTCTAGTAGGGTACATGAGTGATTCCGCTGCGTTAAGAGCAGATGGATTGAATAATACAACAGATATCATTGCTTCGATTGCAGTGTTAATTGGGTTAAGGGTTGCACAAAGACCGCCAGATGGAAATCATACATATGGTCATTGGAAAAGTGAAGGCATTGCTAGCATGGTTGCCTCGTTTATTATGATGGCTGTTGGAATTCAGGTCCTGATTGATGCTGGAACCTCTGTGTTTGAAGGGAAAAGTGAATCACCCGATATCATAGCAGCATATGTAGGTTTAGTATCGGCGGTTGTCATGTATTTTGTATACCGCTACAATAAAAAGCTGGCCGAAAAAATTAACAGTTCCGCTGTTATGTCAGCGGCAAAAGACAATATTTCAGATGCATGGGTCAGTATCGGAACCGCAATAGGCATATTTGGCTCCCAATTAAACATGCCCTGGTTAGATCCCATTACGGCCTTTATTGTGGGACTTCTTATATGCAAAACAGCTTGGGACATATTCAAACATGCGACACATGAATTGTCTGATGGATTTGATGAAGAAAAACTGAACATATATAGAACAGAAATATTAAAAGTTGATGGTGTCAAAGGCATTAAGGAAATAAGAGGACGAAGCTACGGAAACAATGAGGTTGTAGACGTTGAAATCCTTGTAAACTCCACATTAGACATAAAAAAGGCGCATGACATCGCAGATATTATTGAACATACCCTAATGGATAAGCATGGTGTATACAATGTGCACATTCATATAGAGCCGAATAGCTAAAGAAAATAATTTTATAGAAAAAAAGCCGTTGCAGGAATACTCATTGTATTGTTCAACGGCTTTTTCGTTTTTTTATCTGGAATCTATTGAATCTGTTCTTTACGGTCAATGTCCCTAACAACATCTTCAATCGTCACATTTTTTAATACCTTTTCCATTGCCAACTGTGCTGCTGTGAACAATGGTTCAATCGTATTTTGAATGTTTTTACCGACAGGACAATCTGGAAGAGGACTTTCATGCATGCTGAATAATTCATTCTCCTGTACCACATCAACTGCTTTATAAATGTCAAATAGAGTAATATCAGATAAGTTTTTTGCAAGTTTAGCCCCAGCAATCCCTGGATGAACTTCAATCAGACCAGCTTTTTTGAGCATTCCCATGATTTTTCTGATCACCGCTGGGTTCGTGTTAACACTTGCGGCTATAAATTCAGAAGATGTTACACCTTCTTCTTTTGTCATTTCAATTAAAGTTAATATATGAATACCAACAGCAAATCTGCTACTGATGGGCATCCTCAGTCACCGCCTTCATTATCATTCATCCATTTTTATCATGTAATAAATTTAATTACAAGTTTATTATACTAAATTACTTTTAAAATCAAAAACATACCTGTTGACATTTTAGTTACATGTAACTAAAATGAATACATGTAATCAAGATTGTTACAAATCGAATTCAACTGGAGGCAAAGATCATGAAAATTTTAGTTACTGGAGCAACAGGAAAATTAGGTTCAAAGGTTGTAGAATCTTTATTAAATACAGTACCTGCAAGCAATCTGGCAGTGAGTGTCCGTGATCCTGAAAAAGCAGAAGGATTCCGCACCCGTGGAGTGGAAGTTCGTCATGGGAATTTTGATCACCCTAAAACACTCGATGAAGCCTTTAAAGGCATTGACAGATTGCTGATTATTTCAGCTGATGGTGATAATGACACAAGAATCCAGCAGCATTCAAATGCGGTTGCAGCGGCTGAACGAGCAGGAGTAAAGTTTATTGCATACACTAGTTTAGCTAATGCAACCGAAAGCAAAAATTTAATGGCACCACCACATATTGCAACAGAAGCAGCCATTGTAAAAACAGGCATTCCTTATTCATTCTTACGCAACAACTGGTATTTGGAAAACGAAATGGGAAGTATTCAAGGTGCAATGGCAGGAGCTCCATGGGTAACATCTGCTGGAGAAGGGAAGGTAGGATGGGCACTACAGCAGGATTACGCAGAAGCTGCAGCAGTAGTAATTACTGGGAACGGTCATGAAAATACAGTATACGAACTTTCTGGTCCTCTTTTAACGCAAGAAGAATTGGTATCTGCTCTTGGGAATGTCCTAGGAAAAGAAATCCCTGTGCAGCATGTGAGTGACGAACAATATGCAGAAGCTATGAAAGGCGCAGGTGTACCTGATTTTGCTATTCCAATTGTGGTGGGAATACAGGAAAGCATTCGCAGCGGTTCACTGGCTGTGGAAAGTCAAGATTTTGAAAATGTACTTGGCCGTCCAATTACTCCAATAAATGAAGCACTGAAACAGCTTGTTAAAGCAGGTTCATAAAAATAATTGATCGCTATATAAAAAAGTGAAATCATTCTCGATTTCACTTTTTTATATGGAAAGGGCAGAGGAGAGCTTGGTCATCATGCCTATGCACAGGACAGAACCTCTAAAGAAGTCAGACGAAACTTCTTCTTTCAGATACCTTTAGAATAATTGCCCTCAGAGTAAATCCGATTACTAAACCAGGGATTACAAAGAGCATCGGAATAAACACAGGACCGATTAAAGTGCCAAATAATTTAAATTTCGTGCAATAAAAAACACCTACTGTTACAAAATAGGCAGAGAAAACAAATGGGAGAAAAGATAACTTTTCTTCTGAAGGCATTGCCGTTCTATATCCATCCCACATCGCAAAAAAGTATAAACAGGCATAAAATAAGAGCCATTGAAAATCTGTAACAGAATATGCCTGATCAAAATCTCCGATAAAGCTAAACATAATAGCAAGGTTGAAATGGCTGTTCATATTTATAATGACTTCTGAGAGAACAAAAAAGATTCCTTTAATATAATGGCCAGTTAATAATTGACTAAATCCAGGAAAGGCAATACTCCACATAATTGACTCAAATTTTCCAATATGCAACCGTACTCAACTCCACCTTTTAGATATAAGGTTAGTTTGTTTAAGGAAAAGGAAATTCATTCATAGATTATTTACTGCCAAAGGTAAATCGAGCTGAACTTGATGCACATAATTAAAATGTTGGATTATATTTAGTGCAGACTTGGATTTGATATAGAAGAGAAGGAATAAGGTCCTTCCGTCTGTTTTATTGTATGACAGTACATGATATAATGAGGAGCTTAAGAAGATTAATACTTTTCCTTATACGGATACCATTAAATACTTCCGCATAACGATCAACTATAGAGGTGTAAGAAAATGAATAAACGATGGACTATTAGTAAAATTAAAGAATTTGTTGAGAAAAATTCAGAAAGCAAGCTGCTGACGACGGAATATCATGGTTTTTCACAAAAGCTTCAATTTCAATGTGCCTGTGGGAGCCAATTTGAAAAAACATTTACGAAATTTAAAAATAACCACCAGCGCAAGTGTGAAACGTGTCAGCCGCCTAAAGAGTCACGCTAGATATCTGTGAAAACGAAGTACCAGTTTCTTTTAAAAAGAAGTGGTGCTTTTTTATTTGTTAAGAACTTATATTTGATGGCACAAGGAAAGCTATCTCCATTAAATAACAAAAATATGTGATATAGTATTTAAAACTGAGGATTGTTAATGCAGTAAAATGGGAGGTTAGCTGATGAACAAAAGATGGATATTAAATGAGAACTTTAACCGTGAACAACTTAGTAAAGAACTTAAGTGGCGCTGTGAACCAAAGAATTGGTTTTTGGACAGCACTTCTTCTCAACTTGTATTAAAAACAGATTTGGAAACGGATTATTGGCAAAAAACGCATTATGGGTTTGAGACTGATAATGGGCATTTCCTCTTTACGGAAACCAGCAAGAATTTCAGAATGACCACAAGAGTTGAAACACTGCCCAAATCAAAGTATGACCAAGCTGGACTAATGATTCGATTCTCTGAAGATATATGGGTGAAAACTTCAATAGAGTACATACCAGATGATAGAAGCAAGTTAGGAGCAGTTGTTACAAATAGAGGCTATTCTGATTGGTCTACCCAATATGTAGACATAAAGAATACGGTAATATATTATCGCATTTCTATTATTGGTCAAAATGTCTATGTCGATTTCTCTTGGGACGGAGAAGCATGGAACCAAATTAGAATTGCACATCTAGAGATACCAGAAAACTCAACCATTTTAGCAGGGGTCTATGCCTGTAGCCCTCAAGGGAAAGATCAAGAAGTACGTTTTGATTTTTTGACCATTGAAGAGCTCGATCATGAACCATCATCGGCTTACCTATAAGTCACTCATAAGCGTAAACACAGTAAGCAGCTCCATTTTAATCCTTTGTAAAAATAGAGCTGCTTATTTATGAGTGTGCATTAATGGTAATTTTGAATAGTGAGTTTTACCAAATTTAAAAGTAGAAAGTATCGCAATTAAGGAAGAAACACCCCTCTATAATCCAGAAAAAGGGAAAACATGTCTTGATTAAGGGAGAAACACCCCTCTAAAATCCAGAAAAAGGGAAAATGAGTCTTGATTAAGGGAGAAACACCCCTTTGAAATCCAGAAAAAGGGGAAACGAGTCTTGATTAAGGAAGAAACACCCCTCTATAATCCAGAAAAAGGGAAAATATGTCTTGATTAAGGGAGAAACACCCCTCTGAAATCCAAAAAAAGGGAAAACATGTCTTGATTAAGGGAGAAACACCACTCTATAATTCAGAAAAAGGGAAAACATGTCTTGATTAAGGGAGAAACACCCCTCTGAAATCCAGAAAAAGGGAAAATGAGTCTTGATTAAGGGAGAAACACCCCTCTATAATTCAGAAAAAGGGAAAACATGTCTTGATTAAGGGAGAAACGCCCCTCTATAATCCAGATAAAGGAAAAACGTGTCGCGATTAAGAAAAAACGTCTTCTTATCATAATAAATCTAGTTTTTTCCATCGTTACTTTTCTCTAAATAACACAAAATAGTTAAACTCAAAGAAGTTACATATAAAAGCTATCCAAAAAGGCGTGATCAAATGAACGCAGGCAAAAGAATCTTAATAATTGAAGACGATCAGGAGATCAGCAGGCTCCTGAGTGTGATTTTGAAAAAATCACAAATGGTGCCGGTTGCGGCGTACTCTGGAACAGAGGGACTGCTGCAGCTGCAGAATAATTCCTTTGATTTAATATTGCTCGATTTGATGCTGCCAGGCAAAAGCGGCGAGGAGCTGTTAACGGAGATCAGAGGGGAGAATTCCATTCCGATTATCATCATTTCTGCAAAAGTTGATGTTGAGAATAAAGTGAAAGTCTTGAAAATGGGTGCAGATGATTACATAACGAAGCCATTTAATCAGGATGAAGTGATGGCTCGAATTGAGGTTCAATTAAGAAAGGCTGGATTTTATCCGCAGAAATCAGCGGAAATGGACTGGCGCGAGCTTAAAATTCATACAGAAAAAAGATTGGTAACATTAAATGAAAAGGAAATGCAGCTTACGAATGCTGAATTTGATCTTTTAACATTTTTCGTGAATAATCCAGAGCGTGCTCTTTCCAAAAAAGAGATTTACGAAAGCATCTGGAAAGGGACCTACTATGGCGACGATAATACTGTCAGCGTTCACGTTTCGAATCTGCGCAAGAAAATAGCGGAAGTGACAGATGCAGAATATATTAAAACCGTTTGGGGAGTTGGATTCATGTTCGTTTGACTTGGAAGACTGAAAAAGCGCCTTCCACATTTCTTTATGTCTAGCTCCAGGCCCTAGGCACTCGAGGTCTTAAGCCAATCTGTCCTAAATAAAGGTTAAAGGCCAACCTTTATGCCGGATAGTCTTAAGCTTGTCCCTAGGCGAGCGCCTTCCGCTTTTCTTTATGATTTCTTTATGTTTTGCTTAAAGGTTTTTAAAGATTTCTACGCTAAACTGAAAGTAGAACATTTAGCAAAGGAGTCAAAAAGATGGATGCTGTTATACAGACGTATCAATTAATGAAAAAATTTAAAAATGAAACCGTCCTTAAGCCTCTGGATTTCACATTAAAAAAAGGTGAGATTTGTGCCCTGATTGGAAAAAACGGGGCAGGTAAATCGACGTTTTTTAAAATTCTGGCTGGTCAGCAAATGCCGTCGTCCGGTGAGATTCATTTGTTTGGAAAATCGGGCAGAGAGCTGGAAAAAGCGAAAAGAAGAATTGCTTTTATGGTAGAAACACCAGCATTCTTCCCGGACTTTACGGCATTGCAAAACCTGGAGTATTTTCGGATTCAAAGAGGAATCGTGGACAAAAAGCGTGTTTATGAAGTTTTGGAGATTGTTGGTTTAAAGCAGGAAAAGAAAAAAAGATTTAGTGACTATTCTATGGGCATGAAGCAGCGCTTAGGCATAGCTCTTTGTCTTTTAGGTAATCCAGATTGTTTAGTGCTTGATGAACCGATCAATGGTTTGGATGTTGAAGGGATTATGGAAATACGCCAATTATTGAAAAAGCTGAATCAGGAAAATCAAATAACGATCCTTATTTCCAGTCATATTTTAACCGAATTGAATCTGCTGGCAAACCGTTTTGTTTTTATCAAAAATGGGGTTATTGTTGAAGATTTAAGCAAAGTACTGCTTGAAGAGAAGAGTAAAAAGCAAATTCTGATCACAGTAGATGATTCAGCTAAAGCAGTCCAATTATTGGAGCGGGCCTATGCTGACATTCAATTAAAAGTCCTTCCTGATCACGAAATTGCGATTCAAAATCATGTGGAGAACAGTGGAAAACTTAATCGCTTGTTAGTTGAAAATGGCGTAATGGTGAAGCAGTTCAGCATCAAAACACTGGATCTCGAGGAATACTTCTTAGGGTTAGTAGGAGGTGATCAGCATGGTTAATTATATGAAAAGTGAATATTACCGTTTGCTGCGCAAAAAAGGTCTTCATTTAACGAGCATACTTTGTTATCTGCTGATTGCCTTTGCTGCTGCTGTCCTTTATTTTTTTGGTGAGAATGAAGCAAATTTCCCTTATGCAACAGATCGATTCTTCTATTCAAATGTTACGGCAGCAGGACTAGTTATTATCATTATTGGTTTGCTTTATAATATGGCTCTTACTGGGAAAGATCGATCCCTAATTAAGCAATCAATTTCGTTTGGGATTTCCCGCAGTATCATTTTTTGGTCAAAGCTGATTCTTACTCTAGGGTATTTTCTTTTGGTATGTGTGATTGGTATGTGTTTAATGCTTCTTTTGGGTGACACCCTATTGACTCATGAACCTGAAGCAATGAGAAACTTTCTAATAGTGAGTGTCAATATGATTCCAATCGTGCTCAGTGGATTTTTCCTGGGACATGCGCTGAAAATGCTTAAGGTAGGAGACGTTTATATCATTATCGTAATGTTAGTGATTTTTGCAATATTAGGGGATTTGCTGCGCTTTCTGCTTCGTCCGTTTGCAGCCTTAGACGAGGTATATAAATACGCACCAGATACACTGCTGAATGATAATTTAATGAGCTTCGTGAATGGTACACCTCAATTAGGTATTCAGTATTGGATTGTCGGCTTGATGATATCACTGGCTGCATTACTGATTGGAGCAAGAATGTTTGCAAAACAAAACATCGATTGATGATGAAGGGATGAATGAATGTGAGCAGCTGGCTGATTATAAGCATCTTGGTATTCCTGCTGATTGCTGCGGTCGTCATGCTTCTGCTTTTCCATTGGGATGTCAGAAGGATGACGAGGCAATTAGAGGATATCAACGAACATTTCGGGACAAATGAATTAGTCCGTACGAATACTCATAATAAAAACCTGGCGAAATTTGCTGCGAAAATCAACCAGCTTATTCATCTTTATAAACAGAATCAACAGTCAGTCGAAAGAAGAGAATTGGAACTAAGACAAGAAATCACCAACATCTCCCATGATCTGCGAACACCTATTACATCAATCAAGGGGTTTTCAGAGTTATTAACAGACCCGTCTTTATCTGAAGAGGAGAGAAAGGATTTCTTAACCATTATTCAGAAGAAAATTGATAATCTCACCTTGATTGTGGATTTATTCTATGAACTATCACAGCTGCATTCATCAGACAAAAAGCTGCACATAGAAAAGCAATTTCTGGACCAATCACTCGTGGATACCATGCTGTTGTTTTATGATGACTTTGAGAAGAAACAATTAAAGGTAGATATAAAAGAAGCCGCTGTCTCTCCAATTCTGGCTGACGAAAAAGCGACCGTTCGTATGATCACCAACATCATTCATAATGCATTAACCTATGCCAAGAGTCATTTTACCATTACATTAACGGAGGACGGAGATTACGTTGTGCTAAAGGCAGTAAATGACGTGGAGACAATGAATACTGCCGAACTTGAAATGATCTTTAAACGAACATTTCGGTTAGACCAAAGCAGAACCGGCACCCACCTTGGGTTGGGATTGCATATTGTTCAGGAACTTGCTGAACAGCAAGGCGGGAAAGTGGCTGCCGATGTTCAGGGAAGTGAATTTATTCTTTCGGTGTACTTTAAGAAATGGGTTTAGGTGGGTTAAATGGGTTAAGGGGACAGGTTCCTTGACCCAAAATTGATAAAAGATTGGACAAATGCAGCTGCCGATGAGACAGCTGTTTTATTTTGGGCAGGTGTATATTTCTGTAAATGGTATTTTATCCTAGTATATTTTTAACGGGGCTTCTCACTTTCTTATGCACTAAATTCCGTGGTTTTATGGGCAACCGTTTTTATCAATTTGTTGTTACGCAACTTTTTAGTTGCCTCTACTTGACGAGCAACCATGAAGTTGCATATAATACATCTATGAATTGGGATAAAGACGCTATATTTAAAGCACTAAGTGATCCGACTAGGCGAGTTATACTAAACGAGCTTTCTGAGCGAGACGAATTGACTTTGTATGATCTTACCGCACGGCTTATTATGAAGCACAACCTTACCATTACACGACAGGCGATAGCAAAACACCTTTCTGCATTGGAAGCGGCTGGGCTTGTCATGTCAAAGCGAAATGGAAAATTTCGAGTGCTTATTTTTAACAGGGAACCACTAAAAGATTTGCTGAAAGGCTGGGTAGAATAAGTTTTAACTAATGATTATTGTTTAAGACTTTACAGTGTAATTACTAAGGGAGGATTCAAAATGTTAAACATCATTATTACCAGTATATTTGTAGAAAACCAGGACAAGGCATTAAAATTTTATACGGAAACATTAGGATTTATGAAAAAGCATGACGTTCCATCAGGAGCACATAGGTGGATCACTCTTGTTTCTTCAGATAAAGAAGAAGCAACTGAGCTTTTACTCGAACCGAATGTACATCCAGCAGCAAAAGAATATCAGCAGAAATTGATGGACGATGGCATACCAGTAACCATGTTCGGAGTTGCAGATATTCAAAAAGAGTATAGCCGACTAGTGGGAAAAGGCGTGCGGTTTACGATGGAGCCTACAAAAATGGGCGATATCCAAATAGCTGTCTTCGATGATACTTGCGGCAACCTTATACAGATTATACAGCAAGATTAGGGTGTGAAAATGGATAGTCAGATGAAGCTGGAGTTTGAAAAATCTAAATCAGGCGATAAAGATGAGCGTTATGAAGCATATCAGAACATTTTAAAGGCAACTGATCAAGTAGTGGATTGGGCGTATGATGTATGGAATCAATTAATAGAGGATCTGACTCATAAAGATCCGCATCAACGCTCGCGTGCAGCACAATATCTGGCCAATCTGGCTAAAAGCGATCCAGAGATGAAAATGATGCAGGATTTCCCTAAGCTGTGGGAAGTAACAAAAGATGAAAAGTTCGTAACAGCTAGACATAGCCTCCAGTCGATTTGGAAGGTGGGAATTGCAGGTTTTCCTCAAAAAGAAATGGTTATGACATATATGGTTGACCGTTTTAAAAATGGAACTGACGAAAAGAATTACACGTTAATTCGTAATGATATCCTTCAAAACATGAAAAACCTATATGAACATTTTAATGACGAGACAATCAAACAAACCGCTATGGATTTAATTGATACAGTAGAAGACAAAAAGTACAATAAAAAGTATAAGGATATATGGAAGTAGAGTTACGAATTTAGCTGAAGACGTGAGCGTCTTCAGCTTTTTATTTTTCATTAAAAATATTATTCTTTTTAAAACCAACAGGATGAATTAGAAGGAATTGGTAATTAAAAGGAGAACTTATATTGGAAATAAATTATAAACGGAAATTTCACATCGAAAAAATGAAGAACTGAAGTCAACGGTAATGAGGTTTTTTCCATCCGTTAAGACATAAATTCATATCTTATAGAGGTGATCAAATGTATTGGGAAACACTGCCTAGTTGGTTGTGGGTAATTTACTATTTATTTTTATTTCTAACAATAGGAGTGGGAATTTTAAATGCTAGTCGAAAAAGAATGTTTGCCTTATCGATTATGACCATTTGCCTTGCGATTACTATTCCAATAATTAGTACAGTTAATAGTATAGGAAGAGCGGAGGGGGTCAATGAGCTTGAACACTTAGTTGCTCAACTTCAACAAGGGGCGATGTGGTCAATTTACACCGTAGTAGGGAATCTATACTTACTTGTATATTGTGTTTTATTTTTCATTAAAATGAAGGAACATAATTCCCACTTAGGTTTTAATTATAAACAAAGATAAAATGTAGGAATTGGTTTTCCTCGAGTTTATTGCGTTTGTTCAAAAAGGATGATCTCTACTCAGAATTACATTACTAACGTTTTCTCCAGTACATTCAGCTAAACTAATTATTTTTCCATAAAGTAAGATCGCTTAAACAAATAAAATATAAGGGTGTCTTAGAATTGGATATTGTCATCTTGTCATTTTCTTTTATCGTTTCAACTATTGTGTCGGTTTTAATATTAAAAAAGACAAAAAGTAAATGGAAAAGCAGGTTGTCAGCATTTATTATAAATACACTAATTTTAGCGACAGCAACATGGTTGTTATACATAACAGATGAGGAAGCAAAAATGTTTGGATACGTGCATGTTGTCTTGGTAATTGCGATTCCAATCATTAGCTGGATTAACTTTATAATCCTAGAGATTAGTAAATATAAAAAATGGGTTGCATGAAGATATGACTGACTAAAGATATTCACTATAATTTAGGCAGAATTACAGACAAGGAGAACTTTTCTTAGAAATTTTGAAACAAGATTAGAAAGATTAACGTCTAATAAAATAATACCAAAAATTAGGATGAAGTGAATTGGTATGATCACATGACTAAAATAAAAATATATGGAGGTTAGCTATGTGGGTAATATTAGGCGTTATGGCTATAATAGCAACTTTAGTAAATCTTTTTATGTATAAAGCTGGAAAGGACTATAAGCTTGCTATGGCGCTGGGATTATCACTTACAGCATTAACACTCTGTGCGGAATACAGTCTTGTATCTCGGTGGGTAAAAGTGGAAGATTGGGCAGCATTGTTGGATGTAGTACCTGGTATGGAAAGGGGATTATGGTTTTTGACAGCTGTTTCTATTTTACTGAATATAGCACCAATGCTTTTAGAATTAAGAAGTAAGAAATAATTTTGTAAACTACTCTGTTATTGAGTTATTAATAGAAGAAAAACAGGGAGATTAAAAATTTTATGTTATTTGCTTTATTAGCACTTTTAGTTACCGCTGTATTATTATTACACTTATGTGCAAGGATACTATTCTCTTTCATTAAAAAGAAACCTTTTCCAAAAAAACTACTGATTGCAACACTTTCTAGCGTTATTTTGGTTTCTTTAATTTACTTATATGAATCGTATTTTTTTACATTTAGCGCAATTGATAGAGAAAACCTTCAATTTGGACCTGGACCAATAACATCACCCACTGAAGAATATACAGCTAATGCTTATTATGAACCGTATGGTGGCGCAGCAGGCGGTGTTAACGTATGGGTCGAAATCAAAAACAATAATGAGAAAAATAAAGCTAAAACTATTTACTATGGTGATGCAAAAAGTAACTTTTCTATGGAATGGTTGGATGAAGATACGTTGTATATTCTAAATGACGAGCCTGATTTCCCTAATTCAAATAGAAGTATTAAGTTAGAAATAGGTAAAGAAATTTATCACGAAAATGGTTTGGCATGTAAAAGTTTGTTAATGAAAGACCAATATGAAACTTGCTATCAAAAGTAATATCATAATTCTATATTCAGATCAGCTGCCAAAGCTTATCGAAGCGGACAATTAAGACGTGAATTATATAAGAAATTCTTCTAAGTGCTGCTGACCGATGCAGCATTTTTTTTATTGATTGAAAGGTACTGTTTAAAAAAATGATTATCTTAATATGTTAAAATGGTATAATTTGGTTATAGGTGAAGTGGATGAGTCTTATTCTTCTTGCTTTCATACACATACTTTTTGGATTAGGATTAATAATGTTTTATGGTAAATTACCAAAAAGTATAGTGACATTTGGAGTTGCCTTTTTCATTATGAGTATTCTTTACTGGGCAGTATTCATAACAAATGCATTGTTCAGCTGAAAATTGTGTTAATGGAATATTTTTTTAATCCATTCATTATAGGGGGGAGTAAAATGAACATTGTTTTAAAGAGAATGTCAGAAGGTGATTTTAAGAATTATTTCGAAAATAAGATTGAGAGATATAGCAATGTTTTATCGGAAAATGTACATGAGGTAAGCAGTGAGGAACCATTGTTACAATCTCGAAAATTGCTAAATAATTTACTTCCAGAAGGATTAAAAACCTCTAATCATTATCTATTCAATATAAGTGAAGATGACAAGTTGATTGGATTTGTTTGGATCAAAGTTGATAAAGAAAAGAAAAGTGCATTCCTTTATGAAATCATTATTTTTGAAAAATATAGAGGAAAAGGTTACGGAACTTGGGTGATGAAGAACATAGAAGATTGGTTAGCACGTGAAGGAGTCTTATACTTTAAGCTGCATGTTTTTGGAAGCAATGAAGGTGCTAGGAAGTTATATGAGGAACTGGGTTTTGAAATAGCGGGAATAAATATGATGAAAACTATTAATAACATGTAGTAGTTATCAATTAAAATATCGGAGCAGTAGAGTTGAGGAAGCATGGTGAAATAAAGAAAAAATGGAGGGGCAAATGGATAAACATAAGTTTGATGAGTTTATTAAAATTGCAAAAAAGCTAAATGATATTAATATTATTCCCTTGCTAATGGGTTCGGTTGGTTTAGAAGTCATTACAGGAAAGAGCTGGGATGCTGAAGACTTAGATATTCATGTGCCTGGTGATCAAAGAGGTTGGGAAGTTCCGCCCGAATTAAATATACATAACTGGAATGATATTGTAAACATTATGAATTTGATGGAATATAGCTTAGTTGATTTACATGAACATGAGTTCACGAAAGAGGGGTTATCAGTTGAGTTTGGTATCATTGATACTTTGCCAAGTTTCGCAGGAGTACCGCTCAAAGATTTAGAAATACATCAAATCGGAGATGTAAAGTATTATTTATTAAATCCGAACCAATATTTAAGTGTATACGAATCCTCATCCAAGGACAGTTATCGAGCAGATAACAATAATAATAAAGATCTTAGAAAGATAGATTTCTTAAAAAGTATGATATATGCTAACTAGAAATTTTATTAAGTCTAATTGTGCTAACAGGTGTTTTCCTTAAATAAAAGGGAAGCCTTTTTCTTATGGTGCTATCGGAGCAGGTTAGTGGAAGAAGGATTGTGAAATTAAAAATAGAATATGTATTAGTGATTAAAGGAGGTTGCAAATTTGAAACTTAGACAAATGGCAGTTGCTTTTCTTTTTAGTGAGAAACTAGAAGTTTTATTTCTTCAAAAAAAGCAAAAAGACACTTTCTTTGCAGGTTTTTTAGTTCCAATAGGCGGACATATTGAAGGCAATGAAATAAATGAACCTCTAAAGGCTTGTTTACGAGAAATTGAGGAAGAAACTGGATTGAAGAGGGAATTCATAGAAAATCTAAGACTTAGATATATCGTACATAGAATAAAGGAAAATCAAGAGATTCGATTACAATATGTTTTCTTTGGAAATGTATCAAGAATTAATACCTTATCTGAGAGTGATGAAGGTTCATTAACCTGGGTAGGCTATAACGAAATTTCAAGCCAAAATGTCTCAGCTACTACTATTGAAATAGTTAACCACTACAAGGAAATAGGCAAAACTACTGAAAATGTGTATGTAGGTTCAATGAGGTCTTTAAAAGGAAATCCTACAATTACTTGGGGACTTTTAGAGGATTGGGAAATGTAATTCTTCTGATAAAGTCGCTTTTTTATTATTAGAAAATATAAGTTTGTGAATTAATGTACTTAAACAAACGGGTGCGATTCTTCAAGATCAGCTGCCAATTCAGGCGGATTTTCTTATGTAACAAACGGAGCAGCATTCCTGTAATAAGTGAAACTTTGCTTATGGTAGAAAATGGGCAGGTTTATTGAACAAACAAATTAGATTTTCATGGTATAGTTTAACAGTATTTATCTTTAAGAACTTAATTTAATTGAAATGAGAAAAACGTTATGACTACTACTGTACTAAAAGTATTTGCTTTAATCGCAATGTTCATTGACCATACAGCTCAATTTATCCCTAATATGCCTGAGTTTTTTGGATGGATTGGTAGAATAGCAGCACCTATATTTTTATTTTGTGTCGCCATAGGATATAAACAAACAACGGATAAAAAAGTATTTAATACGTTTGTACGTTGCAGGAGTTCTAATGGCTAGCATTAATTTATTTTTAAATAATGTTTATAGTTATACTGGTGCTGATATAAAAAATAACTTCTTTTCAACTCTATTTATGGTAGCTTGTACCCTATTTTTACTCGAAAATAAAAAGGTGAAATACTGGGAGATAATCCTTCTTTTTTATATCCATTTTACGGCTCAGTATTCGGCAATATAATTTTTGTTGCAGGGGGTATCTTCTTTGTCTTAATTGGGGGAATTATATTTTTAACAAAGAATAAGTGGCAACTTATTATCAGTTATACTATCTTTGCTTGTTCCTTTTCAAAGGAACTGGAAGGTGGGGAGGAACCCCAGGTCCTATTTCAACTACTTTTTTCCCTTTCTCAGATTACCCAGTGGATAATGATTGCAGCATTACCATTTATGTTACGTTATAACGAGAAAAAAGGTATAGGATTAAAATGTTTTTTCTATTTCTTCTATCCTATACATATAATCGTACTTTACCTAATCGGTATTAGAATATTAAATCAATAATAAACAAAAGGTGCGTTGAACCAAGTAGGATTAACGCTTTTTTTATGAATTCTTATACGAAATTGGTGCTATATTGAAGATCATCTGCTAGATCAAACGAATGTTCTTATAGAACAAATGGGGGTGTTTAGCACAATAACCTGTAAATTACTAAGTATTAGTCATTTATATTATGGAGAGTGAGACTTATGAGGTTATTTTTATTATTTGTTGCTGTTTTAGCTATTCTATCTGGTTGTAATACAAGTTATCCAAGTCTTGAAGAAGCTGTTCAAAGTCAATGGAAAACACCTATAAAGGTTATTAACCACGATGAAAATAATCAATTAGTTTATTACTTAGACCAAACACAGCATATTTTAGGAGTTTATGAATTTGAGAATGGAAAATACAAATATAACAATGAACAAAGTGTTGGTATGACTTTTGAATCGGAAAGTGGTTTACCTTTTTTAGTTTCAGCTAACCATTTTGAAGGTATAGGAAATATTATTCATGGTGCTATAACAACAGATGAACATGAGATAGAAAGATTTGAAATTCATTATAAAAATGGAGAAATACAAGAAATTAGTGCAAAGAATAATACCTTTATAACGGAATTTCCATCTTTTTTAACAATAGATGTAGAAGTGTTTTTTTCTGAAATTGAAAACGCTGTGGGATATGACCAAAATGGAGAGATTGTTGATAAGTGGAATAGGAATGCAGAATTAAAAAATTAAAGGGGTATTTCACTAACGGGTGCTTATATTAAAGATCAGCTGCCAGATTGGGTGGCTTTTCTTATGTCACTAACGGAGCAGCATTCCTGTAATAAGTGAAACTTTGCTTATGGTAGAAAAGAGGCAGGTTAGTGCAACAAGACTCTTTAAATATGGTATGATATTCCAATGTCTAAAAAACGGTAATAACGTTTAAAGGAGGAATACGATGTTAGGATTGCCAAAAGGAGAGGTCTTCTTAGTTCAATGGACTGAAGAATGGAATAAGGAATTTTTATCAGAGAAAGAAAAAATTTTAAATGAAGTTGGTGACTACATTGTAGAAATTCACCATATTGGTAGTACGGCTGTAAAGAAACTAAGTGCAAAACCAATTATTGATATTGCAGTGGAAATCAATGATTTTAGTGTAGGTGAGAATTGTGTTTCTCCCTTAGAAAAGATAGGTTACTCATATAAAGGGACAAACATTTTACCTGACAGACACTATTTTAGTAAAGGTGAACCAAGTACTCACCAAATCCATATGTACCAAAGTGGAAACAAATTTTTACAGGAACAGTTGAAATTCAGAGATTATTTGAGAAATAACGATAAAGCAAGAATTGAATATGAAGAACTTAAATATAAACTATCAGAACTGAATAATAATAATAAGCACAAATACGCAGAGGAAAAAACTCAATTTGTTAAATCAATCTTAGAACAAATTTAAGGGTAATTCTTATTAAAGTAACGGGTGCTTTCCTGAGGAAGCCTTTTTCATATGTCGCTAAAGGGGCAGAATAGTGAAAGAAAGATTTTATATCCGGTGAATGTAAAATCAAGGTAAAATCTAAGAAGGAGGTTTAAATACTTTCAAATGAATGTTTTGCAGATGAATGAAAGGGAGGAGAGCTAACTTGGAATTATCAACTGAAAGATTAATAATTAGACCTTTTAAGAGTACTGATTTACAGGATGTATTTGCTATTTATAATAATGATGATACATGTAGGTTTCTATTACATAATAAGTGGACTCATGAAGATATGGAGAAAAGATTTAATAAGAAGTTAGCAAACTATGTACTCACTAAAGAATCAATGTTAAGTTTGGCAGTTGTATACAAGACTAAAGTTGTTGGTGATTTATCCGTATGGTATACAGATATGAAAGACACTGTTGAGATTGGTTATAGTTTTTCAAATGAAGTAGCTGGGAGAGGCTTGGCAACAGAAGCAGTAAGTAGTTTGGTCTATAAATTATTTGATGAATTTAATGTGCATCGTATACAAGCTAACCTTGATGCAAGGAATACAGCTTCACAAAAATTGTGTGAACGAATAGGCATGAGAAAGGAAGCTCATTTCATACAAGATTTTTGGAATAAAAATGAATGGACAGATAGTATTGTATATGGAATGTTACCTTCCGATCTGTAGTAATAGACTTAGTAATTTTAATGTGCAAACGGGTGCTATATTCAAAATCAGCTGCCAATTTAGGTGGCTTTTCTTATGTAATAAAAGGGGCAAGGTTAGTCGAATAAGGCGGGAGATTGAGATGAATTTTTTCACAGCTCTATTTTCGACAGAATCCGAGTTCTTTCGGGGAGTTTCGGGGCGTCACTGTGACGCCCCGAACGCCCCGAACGGCCCGAACGCCCCGAACGGCCCGAACGCCCCGAACGGCCCGAACGCCCCGAACGGCCCGAACGCCCCGAACGGCCCGAACGGCCCGAACGGCCCAAAACGCTCCGAAAACCCTATACAACAAAAAACGAACCCAGCATGTCCCCGAGTCCGTTTTTTATTCAATATTTATTTTAAGACATGTTTCTGGCTAAAATATGTTTTCCTAGTACTCCTGATATGTCTCTCCATCTGTGACTATGCTTAATACACCATGATATATGTCTGAGTCTGCATTTCTTAATCTTTCGAGCAGTTCAGGGTATGGGTCAATGCCTTGTTCATCGTTAATAAAGGTAATGTCTGGACCAACCGCATCAATAAATGCTTGTGAATTTGCTGAACTGTCCCGGTGATTGGCTATTTGCAGTATTTCTGCCTCGACATTGTGATTCTCCAGTAATTTTTGTTCGGCGGCTCCATTTATTTCGCCAGTGAATACAGTGTCAAAGTCTCTATATGTCATCTTTAGAGCCATTGCACCTTCTTCAATGCTTTCGCCCTCATCGTAAGCATTTAATGCCTGAAGGGAAAATTGGTCTTCTTTTATTAAAGTCTTTCCTTCTTCTGCTACTTGAACTGGAATATCATACTGTTCTATTAACGATAGAAACTCTTTATTAGCAGCATTTTGATCTGGCATTCCGCTATGGATAACCTTCCCAATATCACCTTTGTATGCTTTCAATACAGAATTTAATCCTGCAATATGATCCTCTTGAGGTGTAGTGGATACGATTAAATCAATTTTACCTGTTCCAAAATTCAGGTTGTTTACATCTTCCAATAGTGTGGAATTTATTCCTCCACTATCTATTAGAATTAGATTATTATTCGGTTTTCTAATCACCGCATAGTCAGTATCTCCACCACTGACAAAATAAACAGTCATTTTTCTATGTTCCTGAAATTCTTCATTTAAGGCTCTAGCTAAAAAGGCTGAGAAATCCGATCTTCTAAGCGTCTTGTCTGGTCTAAATGTATTGTTAGGGTAACCTGTTGTAATTCCTGCATCTATGATCTTTTTGGCGGAGGAATAGGCTTTCATTCCTGGTTTCACATCTAAAAAGTCTGTTTGTGCTTCTTCCTTCAAGTCGAAAGCTCTGGCAATAAATATGGCCATTTGTCCTCTAGTTACAGTCTGGTTTGGACGAAATGTACCATCTGGATATCCTAATATGATCCCTGCTTCTACTGCATCATTTATATAACCGCTTCCAAAATTCCCTTTCTTTACATCTGAAAATTTCGTATCGGAAGGAGTGCCATCAAATCCTTTTGCTCTTCCCAACATCACTGCAGCCTGTGCACGAGTTACTGGAGCGTCATATCTAAAGGTTTGATCTGTGTAGCCACTCACAATGCCTTTGTCCACTAAATACATAATCTCATTGTAAAATCTATGGCCTGTTTTCAAATCTTTAAATCCATTTGCACTAACGCTGCCTGCAAATCCTGAAAACACCAACAAAATTGCTACAATCCATACAGCTAGCTTTTTCATAACATCCTCCTTATTTTCCATATATACCAATTATATATTGAATAAACTAGATAATCTATTAATATGGTAAAAGAAATCCAATTACTCCAAACAATAAATATAGCCATCTGTCCTCTCGTATTAGCGCTACTAGTACGTCATAAAAAGAACAGTGAATCATGCAATAATAAATCATCATTTAGGCAATCTTAAACGGGACATTAGAACATGGGTGGGCAGTAATGCATACATCGGATATTAATAAGAAAGAATATAATGCGAAATCCGTTTTATTAAAAGGTTTTATCTGGATACAAGCTTTAAAGTAAAGATTAATTCTATTTGGAGGTATTTGTGTGAATGACAATATAACAGAAGGCGAGTTTCAAGAGATTATCCGCAAAAGGAGTAGTGGGGATTTAAGTTTTTCTCAGTTCTTACAAGAATTGTCCCAAAGAGGCATAAATGAATACGAAATAGATGTTTCAACTGGTCAAGCCACCTATAAAGGAGTCCATTCGGAGTTTAAAACAGACTCTCAAGTAGACCTGGCTATCTCTGATCAATTTAATCGAAATAAGGTATTGGAGGCAATCGCAAATATCTCTCTTCCTTTTTTAGATTTCTTAAAAGAAATTGCTGACGCTGGAATAATAACTTATCGTGTGTACATACCCGAGAGGAAAATCAAATATTTTGGTATAGAGGGAGAAGTAATTGAAGAACAGCTTAGAATTTAAATTGATTTTCAAAACAAGTACGTAAAAGAATTTCAATAAATAATTATGGTTAAAATGACGGGTTGCTGAGGCAACTCTTTTTTTGTGGAAGCAAGTTTAGTTTGTGAATAAAATGCACTTCTACCGCTTGCTGCTGCAAAAGTAGTGATTGATTACTGGGTTGCACGTCAGGTTGAAGAAAATTTATATAAATGAACCGATGAAATTAAGGAGATAAGATTTGATATTAAGCTTACTTGCAATTAAGCCTTTCTTAAAATGTAAGAAAAAAGTAAGAATTTATACAGTAAATATTAATAAAAGCCCTTTGTTATAGTGGTTTACTAGTATTAGAGAGGAGAGTAATTAATAGTATGACCAAAAAAATCATTGTAAGCATTACAGGGCTAATTGTGTTATTTTTACTTATCAATCCTGCTTTTCGATTAGAATCAATTCAACTAATCGAACACTCTGATAAAGAATTAATTGGGGTTGAAAAAGTTGTAGATAAAAATAATAGATTATTACATGAAAGAGAATTAGAAGAAAATATAGCTAGTGAAAATGTATATTTACTAAGGTTAGACCAAAATAAGGTCCTTTATCAGAAACAGCCTCAAGAAGAGATTTCCATCGCTTCATTAACAAAGATCATGACAACACTTGTAGCAATTGAACAGCTTGAGGAAATACATGTACCCGTGAAAGTTTCTCAGGAAATGTTTTCAAAATTGTATGAAGAGAATCTTTCTGTCGCTGGTTTTTTACCAAATGAATCTGTGCGTGCAATTGATTTGCTTTATGGAGTCATGCTGCCATCAGGTGCAGATTCCGCTCTTGCATTAGCTCAACACTTAGCGGGTTCTGAAGATAACTTTGTTAAACGAATGAATGAAAAAGCAAAAACTTTAAATATGAATCATACATCTTTTTCAAATGTAACAGGTAACGACCAAGCAAATCATTACTCTACAGCAGAAGACATAGCTATTCTACTAAAAGAGGCATTACAGAATCATACTTTTAAAGAGATCTTTACAAGTGAACGTCACTCTACTGCAAGTACTAGTTTAAGAACAGAAGGAATTACCATGCATAGTACGATGTTTCAAATGTTGTCCGATCAAACGATTGATTCATCTATACAGATAGAAGGAGGCAAAACTGGTTACACAAGTGGAGCAGGCTTATGTCTTGCTAGTTACGCAATTATCAATGATGTCGAGTATATTTTAATAACTGCTGGAGCGGAAGGGTCAAATAAAACCCCGCCATACCATATAATGGATGCTATTCTTGTATATGAAAGCTTGTTATCATATCAACAAATTTAAAGCAAAAGAGGCTTTGATATAAGTATTTAACACTCTTATTGAGCCGAATGGTTAGGAAAGTGATCTTTCTAATCATTCGGTTTTTTTATTTATAATTATAAAATATATTTTATTTTCATAAGTGAAATGGAGCGGAGGGCCTTCGACTCCTGCGGGCTGTAGAGCAAAGGGTGAGACCCCGCAGGAACGGAGTGACGAGGAGGCTCAGCTTGCTCCCCGCGGAAAGCGAGGGTCCGCAGCGCAATGGAACGGTCTTTGTTTTAAAATTCAACAGAACTCTGAATGTTCGTGTTTAAGGTGGTTATTTAAGTATTGTCTTACCTCTTTTTATACCTGCATAAAATTATTCTCCTGTTCTAATAATTTTAAAGATCAAATGAATAGGAAAAAAGCAGGGATTCTTATGAATATAATTGAAGTTAACTGAATGAATTATTTATAAACTAGGATAAAATTTTATAGCAAAGGAGTGACAAAAAATGAATGAAAATAAAGGTACAGAAATAAAAATCTCTTCAAAAGCAGAAAACATTCTAGCTCAGATCCATAGTAAAACGAAGCTAGGCGATTTACGAAAAATCGCAAAGGACATTAAAAAAGATCATGAACTAGCTATGGAGCTTTGGTCAACGGAAGCGTATTTGCCCAGGCTATTAGCTATTTTAATAATGGACAAAAAACTTCTATCACAAGACGTGCTAAATAAGCTTGATCAGGATATGCAGACCCACACCTTTGATGAGCGAAACAACCTAATGGATTGGTTAATGGCTAATCAGCTCAGCAAAGACAAGAAGACAATTGCTTTAATAGATTCATGGGAGAATAGTTCTTCTGCGCTCCAAAGGCGAACTTTCTGGTACTATCAAGCTCGATTAAGATGGACTGGACAAACACCGCCTGATAATACCGAATACTTGTTATCTGCATTAGAAGCTAATATTGCCCAGGAAGAACCGGAAGTTCAATGGGCTATGAATTTCACCGCAGGCTGGATCGGCGTTTATGATGAAAAGCAACGTGCGCGCTGCATTACACTTGGTGAGAAAACAGGTCTATATAAAGGTGAAAAAGTAGCAAAAGGATGTACACCAAGCTATTTGCCCGAATTCATTGCCATTGAAGCGAACAAACGGCAAAATAATTAGTTGCCCTTAAAATATTATCTACATAAACTGGAAAGTAAAAGGGTGTGGAGAAATCGATATGATGCTGGTTATAACGGCAGGGATCATTGTAATAGCAATTACTGGTTTATCCATTGAGGGGAAGCTAAGAAAGGTGATTGACCAAAATAAAGAAATTATAAATTTATTAAACAACAAATAGACAAAGTATTGTTGGATTTAGGGGGATCAGCATAATGGAAGAGAAACAAAAAAGCGGCAAAGGAATACTCCTGACAATTGGGTGGTTAACGGTGGCATTATTAATGTTAAATTTAATGCCGCCTGTGTTTTTATTTATCCCTATAGCACTCGGAGTTGTATTAAAGCGAGATTACCAGGGAGGTTCGGCTCTCATTATTTTTGGAGGTTTAAGCGGGATTGTGGGCTGGCTTTTAGGGATGTTTGTCATTAATAACATACTGTAGGGAATTAACTAGATTTAACCTATTTAAACAAAAGGCCATACAAATAGTGACTAACAGAAAAGACCACTTTCAAATTAAAAGTGGTCTTTCTTGCCATACTTCTGTAAGTTACTAGATTAATAAGCAGACTTATATTGTCTAAATGTTTTCCCTTTCCATAAAATGATCAGAGCGATCAGCAGCCCAACAGTAGAAAAGGACAAAATAACGTGCTGAATATCAATACCTTTGGACACAAGCAAGGTCACACTTGCATATGCAAGAGGATCGAAGCCATTCATTGCCAGAAAGACGATGCTCATAACTCTTCCCATGATCCGGGGATCTGTATCCTCCTGTGCTGAGGTGAAAAATGGGATCGAAACAAAAGTCATAGTGAAGCCAATTAAGAACGCTAATGCAGTCAAAACATATAAATTAGGAATCTGGCTAAATGCGATAGCTGTGATTAATGTGGCAACTAATCCAATCATTGATGTTAATCCTCTATGTCGTATTTTTACGATTCCAATGATGACAGTACTTACAAGCATCCCTATCGCTAAAGCGGTCTCAATGTAACTAAGATTAATCGGTGACCCTCCATACGTTTCTACTAAAATAGGAATGGCAATCGATATCGCCCCGAAGGCAAAGAAGTTTAAAGTAATTAAGACCAGAATTCCCGTAATCAAAAATTTATTCTCTTTCACATAGGAAAATCCCTCGATCATATCTTTAAGCGGCGTTTGTTTAATTGTATTGTCTACTGGACCTTCTTTTAAGAAAGGAGGAAACATAAAGAAGGCTGACAAAAGAACAACAATAGCGGACACTAAATACCCAATTGTTACGCCGCCGAACTCCATGATACTTCCAGATATAATCGGCCCAACTACAAACCCAGCCTGACCCAGACCCTGAATAATGGCATTTGCCTGTTTGATCTGGCTTTGATGCACTAGCTTTGGAATTAATGATGTTCCAGCTGGTCCAGAAAAAGCATCCAATGTTCCAAACAGGAATCCAAGAATGACTAGATACATAAAGGTTAATTGACCAACATGGTTCAGTAGGAATAGGATAACGAGCAGAACCCCTTGAATGGAGCTCGTACTAAACATAATCGTTGTCTTCTTGAATTTATCTGCGAGAACTCCGCCAAATGCCATCATTAAAATGCGTGGCACAGTAGTGGCAATAAGTATAATGCCCAACGAGCTGGCAGAACCTAAATCCGAAATGACAAACCAAGTCGTTGTCATAAAAAACATGCTAAAACCGATGATCGCCAAAAAAGCGCCAATAAATAGAAATATAAAAGGGCGATTACGGAAAAGTGATTGCTGCTGTTCCATCTAACATCTTCCTCTCAAATTGAATATGTAACCAATCTTAGATGGTGACGTTATGTCGCAAGCAAGCGTTTTTTACCAAAAAGTTTGCACTTTGCATGTGACGTTACGTAACAGGTTAAAATGAAGATAGGGGAGGGATCTGCATGGAAGTAACTATCGGCCCATTTGCAAAAATGGCAGGAACAACAGTCAGAACTTTACGGTACTACGATAAAATTGGTTTGCTTTGCCCGAAAAAATACAATGACAATGGAAATAAAATATATACAGCAGCTGAGTGGGAACAATTCCAGCAAATTAATATATATAAACATCTTGGATTATCTTTAAGTGAAATTAAGGAACAAATGAAGAATGAGAGATTGAAGAATCGGGAGCTTCTGCTGATGCAAAAGCAATTAATTTTAAAAAAACAGGAGGAATTGACTGAAATTCTTGACGTAATCACAAGAATGGAACGACTTTACAATATTGAAGACATTTCTGATGAAGATCTAGATGAGTTCGCTTTTATCATGCTCGATTTATTTAGGCGGGAAAAAGCACAAATTCAATCATTTGAAAAACATTTTAACGAGGACGAGCAGCTCATTCAGCAATTGAATCTACTCAAAGATCCTGAAATCAAGAAAAAGATGGATAGGGAAATATGGAACTTGCTGCAGGCCATAAAAAACTCCATCCAGTTTAAGGATTCTAAAAGCAAAAAGAAAGTACAAGAAATTCTAACTGAAATGGATGGTTTATTTCCTGGCACTGCAACCTTCTTAAATATGACGGATGACGATACATTTCTCACCGAGCATTTCCACGAATTTAATAATTATTTCCCTGAAGATATTGCTAATTATATTTATAAAGAAATGAAGGCTTATTATGAGGAAAAGAAAGATAAGAAAGAGGAGGGATAAAAAAGGGCGAAACTGTTGAACTATTTAGTTAGTGACGATGAATAAACTGTTTTTTATATGGATAAAATATCATTAATATGAAACCAAGGATGATCCGGATGAATAGAAATGCTTCTCATATATTGCTGGCACTGAGTTTCCTGCTAATTTTAAGCAGTACCGAGAAAGTACATGCAAATGAGATTGATGATGCTCAATCTGACGAAAAGTTCTTTGCCGATATTGGATATAAAACCCCTGATGAAGCAATTAAGGAGTTTGAACAGCATTTTAAACAAAATTTAAAATTGCCTCTTAAAATACCACCAATTGCCTTCACTCATTATCTGGGGAGATTTAGTGACTTAGATGGCGACTTAAATGATTCTTTAGATCTAACGTTTACAAATGTAAAAATACCAGAAAATCATTACTCACTGGATATACGTCATGTGAATAACAAAATTATATTAAGAGATAGAGGCAATCAGAAAACCTATACTTTGAAAGATGGGCAAAAGGCCGTTTATATCATAGAAAGAGGTTCAAATATTTTTGTTTTTGAAAAAGGGAATTGGCAGTATATGCTTAGTATTAATAACCGGATAACTGATATAGTTACACCTGAAATGTTAATGGACATTGCTAATACTATTGAGTATTAACGAGAAGCTGCTGTGGAGGCGGCTTCTTCTTTTTACATATAAATTAGGTTTGTGTGTAACTGAATGGAGTTGGGGACCTTGTTCTGATAACTCCCAGAATAAAAATGTTATAATTTGGATAAGTGGGATGTTTACAAATGCAAAGGTAAGGGGGATACCTATGAATCAAGTATTTTCAATATATATGAAAGCAGTCAGAAAAGATATTTTTTTACTTCTGGCGATCATGGTTATTAGTATCTTTACCTATCCATTTTGGTTAGGGTTTCCTTTATTTTATTCGATTACCAGGATACCATATTTTTCTCCTATTCTATTTCCATTCATTTCTTCGTTATTGCTCTCTTTAGGATTTTTATATACTAATATAAATGCAGCAAAGGACCTGCATAATAATAGCCAGCGCAGTGCTTTTCAATGGACGTTATACTTTCAAATAAGAGTGTTTGGTGTTATCTTTTTATTTATTTTTACAGGCTATATGGTAATTTTATTTCTAAGCCGATAATCTGTAAAAACAAGGATGGGAGCGGATTGCTGTGAGAGCAGATTTTGAAAAGGCTATTCAGTTGCGAAAGAGAGGTAATCTGGAAGAATCCAATGAACTACTAATTCAGCTGGTCAGCCAGTTTCCTAATAATGCATCCATTAACTATCATTGTGCTTGGAGCTATGATTTATTAGGAGAAGAACCTAGAGCAGTTTCCTTTTACGAAAACGCAATCAGGCTAGGGCTAGCTTCTGAAGAATTAGAAGGAGCAATAGTAAAATTAGGAAGTACATATAGGACATTAGGAGAATATCAGAAATCCGAGAAGGCATTTGAAAAAGGTATAGGTTTATTCCCAAATAACAAAGCGATTCAAGTATTTTATGCGATAACTTTATACAATTTATCACAGCATGATCAGGCAATGGTGCTATTACTGAAAGTACTGATCCATACAACAAATGACGAAGAAATACTAGGTTATAAAAAAGCCATAGAATTTTATGCGGACAAATTAGATGAGGTATGGGAATAGCTGGTGAGTGATGCAATTTAATTCAATATGCTGTTATTTGAATTAAATCATCATTAAAGGTATCTACTATTCTTTTTAACTAAGGAACCTGTCCCCAGAATGGAGGAAATACAAGTGAAGCATGCATTAGTTATTGGTGGGACTGGTATGTTATCAGGAGTTTCACTTTGGTTAATAGATAACGGTTATCATGTGTCGATCATTGCGAGAGACGCTGAAAAAATGAAGCAGCTTCAAAAAGAGGCCAGTTCGAGCAGCCAAGTAACCCCGCTATTAGTTGATTATAGGAATAATGATAAATTAATAGAGAAACTAAAAGTAACAATCAAGCAAAATGGAGAGATAAATATTGTCGTGGCATGGATCCATTCAATTGCGGAAAATGCTCTTCAAAGTATTATTAGTGAGGTTTCAAAAGAAAGCAATTCTTGGGAGTTATTTCATATACTAGGCAGTCGTTCAAATTTAGAAGAAATAAAAAAGAAGCTTGCTGCACCTTCCAGTATTGCATATTATCAAGTTCAATTAGGTTTTAAAACGGCAGGTTCTCAGTCAAGATGGTTAACGCATAGGGAAATTTCTGAGGGCGTAATTGAAAACATTAAGAAGAAAAAGCAAGTGCTTATTGTTGGGCAGGTTGAGCCTTGGGGAAATCGTCCAAATTGACGATTTGATAAAACGAATGAGGAACAGTTTTTTGTTAGCGATTAAAAATATGAATTGAGGAATTAACATGGAGTTTCAATACGTGAAAGTAGAAGTACTTTTGCCAGAAGAGTACATTGAAAAGGTAAGAAATGAGCTAAATAATATAGGTGTTCTAAAAGTTGGCGCTTATGATAATGTAGTGTCATATTCTTTTGTAAAGGGGTATTGGAGACCATTAGAAGAGGCCAATCCTTTTAACGGAACAAAAGGAGAGGTTTCTTCTGGAACAGAGTGTAAAATGGAATTTAGATGTTTATTTGAGAGAATCAAAGAAGCAGAAATGCTAATTAGAAGTATTCATCCTTATGAAGAACCTATAATAAATATAATACCAATACTAACCTAATAAGTGACTATGTTACCGGCATAATTTAAAGGAATCGACTGATCCTGGTGGATGGGAAATTATTTTAAACTTATCCAAAGAGTGAGGGGAAAGGTAGAAATTGATCGGAATTAGTTAGTAAGGGAAGCAAAAGAAATTATTGATCCTATAAAGTTTATTTTCGATTGTAAAAAGAACAAGAGGTGTATTTGGATGGGATGGAAATTAAAGGCATTTGACGAGTTAACAAATATTGAACTATACAATATTTTAAAAGAAAGAACTTTGGTTTTTGTGGTGGAACAAAATTGTCCTTACCTAGAAGTCGACGGTAAAGATCCTTACTCATATCATTTTTTTAAAGAAGATAATGGAGAAATCATCGCATATTCAAGGATTTTACCTGCGGGAGTTTCCTATCAAGAAGCTTCAATTGGAAGAGTCTTTGTTAAGAAAGAATACAGGGGACAAGGAATTGCAGAGGAACTTCTAAAGAATAGCCTCGACTTTATCCAAAACGAATTAAAAGAAACAAATGTTAAAATCCAAGCTCAAGACTATTTAAGAAAATTCTATAATTCTTTTGGTTTTAAGACTATATCCGAAACATATTTAGAGGATAATATTCCTCACGTCGATATGCTTTTACAAAGATAACACGGTTATAAAGTTGTTAAAAGGTTGCCTTGGCCATTGTGTCCTTGTTTTTAAGTGCAGCTAACAATATTGCATCAGAAAATGACTAGACATTGCAATTCTATTTAGTTTTAGACTATTAAGTAGAAGCTGCGAAGGGTGCTGCTTCTTTTTTACTTAATACTTAGGTTTGTGCGTGAATGAATTGAATCGAGAAAACTGTTCATAAAGTTCTTAAGTCGGAAGGATGAGCGCTTTTTATTTTGTCTAATAGTTAACAAACTAGGCAAGTTAATTCAAAAATTGGAAGGAAAAAGGTATATAGTAAGGGAATATCTCATATACCGGATTAAATAAAGGAGAGTATGATATGAGTAAATCATTTATTGATCAAGTACATTATATTAGAATTCCAGTAAAAGATTTAGACCTGTCTGCACAATGGTATAGAGATGTACTAAGGCTTCAGGTATTAAACAATACCGAGGAGCGCGTAATATTGAAAGTAAATGAAGGCCCTTTTTTACTGATCTTAGTTCCTACCAAAGATGAAACATTTGCACATTTTACAATTGATAATGAACAAGAATTTAGCATTGGTTTTACAAGTCCTGAATTAGTTAAATTTCATCAGCACTTAATTGATCATCAAGTTAAGGTCGACGAGATACAAGAGGATAACGGTCATGCCTTTTTCCACTTTTATGACCCAAACGGCAATAAACTTCAAGTACACTGGTAAAATTATAACTTAATAAATTACCTTTATTACATGAACTAGTGCTTTTATTCTTCATCAGCTGCCAAAACAGGCGGCTTTTTCTCTTTTTATCATGATAAATGATGTTGTTTATGCCGTTGGCCAGCTAATGGAGTGATGTACATTGATACTTATAAAGTCATTAGTATAAAGAAATTTAGTCCAATTTTTCAGCTTTATCGGTGAAAATGAATAAGATAATCTGGGCTTATAACTAAAAAGTATTGAGTTTACATCCATATGATAAACGTTTCATTTTAGATCCAGCCACAATTAGGCAGCTTCTTCTTTTTCACAAAAGGAAACGATTGTTAAATAAAGGGGGAGCATATGAATATGAAAAAGATTGTCCTTATAGGCTCAGGGGGAGCAGGCAAGTCCACATTAGCAAGGCAATTAGGTGAAGAGCTTAAAATAGAAGTTTATCATCTGGATACTTTATTTTGGAAGCCAAATTGGGTAGGTGTTCCAAAGGATGTTCAAAGAAATATTCAAAATAAGCTAGTGGAAAAAGAAGAATGGATTATTGACGGGAATTATGGTGGCACAATGGAGATTAGACTTAATGCAGCAGATACAATTATTTTTCTCGATATTCATCGAACAATCTGTGTTTACCGTGCTTTTAAAAGATTATTAAAGTATCGAAACAAAACAAGACCTGATATGGGTGAGGGCTGCAAAGAAAGATTTGACTTAGACTTTTTACAATGGATATGGAATTATCCCAAAACGAAAAGGCCAGAAATTTTAAAGAGACTCAATCAAATGTCTAAAGATCAACGAGTGATCATTTTAAAATCACCCAGAGAAGTTAAAAAGTTTTTAAAAAAAGTTGAATGATTTTTTCCTTTTATTTATTATAGATTGAATTTATAGCATTAGAGCTCCCAATGGCAGCTTCTTTCATTTTATTATCGGGTCAGGGTAGCTCGAGAAGGATAACTTGATCACTTAGAACTTAAAGGAAATAAGGATTCTTAAAAGAATATTTTACATAATAATCTCAGTTTTCATAATCATGTCAGGAGATGAATTTATTTGTTTGAAACAGAAAGATGTTTGATTAGAAGCCTGCAAGAATCGGATTTTGTTGATGTGAAAAAAATATTTGCTAATAAGGAAGTAAGAAAATATCTTGGTGGCATACGCCAGGACGATGCTATTGAAGCTGGATTAGACGAAATGCTTAATTCAAGTGATAACTCTTTTTATTGGGTTGTCAGAGAAAAACACACAGATGAATTTATTGGTTTGATTTCTCTTGACCCTCATCACGATGGCGATTACCTGGAAATTTCATATCAGTTATTACCACACTGGTGGGGAGCAGGTTATGCAACTGAAGTGGTTCAAGTGATTATTACTTTTGCTTTACATGAATTAAAGCTTCCAAAAATAGTTGCAGAAACACAAACCGCTAATACTTCCTCTTGTAGACTCTTGGAGAAATTAGGGATGGAATTAGAAAGAACAACTAGCAGATTTGGAGCGGAGCAAGCCATTTATTGTATCAGAACATCCTAACTAAACCCAGCGAAAACCTTCATAAACAAACCGGTTTGTTGCTTGAAAAGATCAATAAAAAATCTAAGCTCAAGCGCGAAATTTTAGAGCAGCAAATATGTTTTATTATATAGTTCCTTGCAAGTGTTTATAGAACGTGTTAAACTTTAGTAGAGTTATTTTTGTTCGGTGTAAAGGATAGTAATTTTAGCTTTTCGTCTTGATGATCACTGAGTGCAAGGATAGTACCATATTGTGTGCAAGGCACACAGCAGGAGGAAACAAACATGGAACAAGGTAAAGTAAAATGGTTTAACGCAGAAAAAGGTTTCGGATTCATCGAGCGTGAAGGTGGAGAAGATGTATTCGTTCACTTCTCAGCGATTCAAGGCGAAGGGTTCAAATCTTTAGACGAAGGTCAAACAGTTACTTTTGATGTTGAGCAAGGTCAACGTGGAGCTCAAGCAGCAAACGTGCAAAAAGCTTAATAACAAGAAAAAAAACAGACTCTTTATAGAGTCTGTTTTTTTTTATGTAAAACAAGGAGTCCTAAAAGGGCACATCTAAACAAATAAAATTAAATAGTAATCAACGCGTATCACATAATTAAGCAAGCTCTAATTATTAAAAGAGTGGATGAATGACTAAATGTGCCAACTGGAAAAACTTTCAAAAGCCCCAACTCTTATTGGATAACGTAAGAATGTGTGCTAAGTTGATATTTAAGAATGACTCAATTTTTCTAGTAGTATTCTTGTTCAAGATCAGCTGCCAAATAAGGCGGCTTTTTATAGACAAATTTTACTCTCAAAGAGGGTGATAGATAAGTAATTGATATTTGGAGGGAGTTAATAGTGCAGCTGTTCAAAGGTGTAGATGGTCAAAGGATTAATAATTTTAGTTCCAAAATACTTATTGGGATAATAATTGTTTTTATCCTTATTACTTTAAAACTTTTTATCAATTTTTTAGAATTTAAAGATATTAAGGAAAAGGTAGTTGATGGGGAGCCAATGGCTTATGAATGGTTTCTAAAATCTGTTGATGCACAGGTAGAACTTGTGCGTTCTTTGGATATTGAGACATTAACTAAAGAAGAAAGAGAAATATATTCATCGAATTTACCATTATTAAACCATCATGTTCAAAGTATGTTGTTTTTATCAACCGTTAACAATGATGATAGTAAGATGTTTAACAATACATGGATAGAGTTTTATCAATTGAATGGAAGGTTAATGCTTGAATATGATCCGGAAAAATTTAAACTCCTAATTAAGGATATTACAGATAAACAAGAAGAACTTGAAGCATACCGATCTATATTTAAAGCTGAAAATCTGTCTATCTAACCTATGAGATTCTTTGTAGAGTTTGCTTGGTGAAAATTTTTAAGTGTTCTTTTACTAAATGAATACGTCTTTTTAGTTAACGCGTGCTTATAAGAAACAAGAGCCTGAGACATAAGTATTTAACACTCTCATAGAACCGAATGCTTAGGAAGTCATCTTTCCAATCATTCGGTTTTTTTATGATTATAAAATATGTTTTATTAACATGAGTGAAATGGAGCGGAGGCCCCTCGACTCCTGTGGGCAATAGAGGAAAGAAAGGGTGAGACCCCGCAGGAGCTTCCTCCCCACGGAAAGCGAGGATCCCAAGCGCAGTGGAACGGATTTGTTTAAATGCCCAAACCAAGATATTGAATATTCGTATTTTAGAAAGATTAATTTTGTTTTGTCCCAGCTTCTTATTAGTAAATAGGGGCAGCATTCCTGTAATAATGAACTGGTAATTGTATTAGTGAAATGTTACCTGCAGGATGCTACTTCTTTTTTTTGATAAGTGCATTATGGTCGATTGCCTTTGGCGGTTCTTCTAGAAATGCGTGTTTAATCATTAGGTTTGCCCCATCTTCAGCAAACAAAGCAATTTCTGCAGAAAGTCTTGTATATGTAGCATTAAGATCCATTCGTTGGCAAGTCCCTGCAGCTGTACCGTAATTTCCTATTCCTACAGCAATTAATGTAGTTGTATGAAACATCATTAATTTATCGGAAAAAGGGGATACCGTACTATCTGTTACGTGAGAATCCCAACTAATTGGTGCGGGAATATCTTCGTTAGTTAAAGTTGAACTGAATTTCTTCATGTGTTTATTAGAAATCCCCTTACCTTCTACAAAGAATTGCCTAATATCTTCATTGTTTTTGACACCCTTAAATTACCGAAAGTTGACGATATTGCCTGTCCAGGATTTGTCGATTATAATGTCCGTATATAATTCGAAACATTTCGACATTTATCATTCTGGAGAAAGGAAAAGACGCCTCCCATTACGTATAACTGCGCCAACAGTTATACAGGAGACGTCCCACAAAAAAGTATATGATTATTGTATCAGATTATCAGCTGATTGAAAATACTCTTACTGGAGTTTTTAGTTAGGGGTGCAGGGAGGATTCCTTCTCCGTGTTGCGGGAAAGACATGTTGGTTATAGGAACTAAGAATCGAAAGGCAATAGATCATTCGGGACAGGGGAAGATTTATAACATTCGGAGGCTCAGGTGCACAAACTGCCGTGCTATCCATCATGAACTACCTGATTTGTTGGTCCCTTATAAACGCTATGAAGCTGAATGCATTGAAAATGTTCTTTCGAACCCATCCACTCACACTGTTCCAGCCGATAATTCCACTCTTTCGAGGTGGCATAGCTGGCTTCAAGAATTTGTCGATTACTGGGTTGGCTGTTTAACTTCCATCATGATCAGAACCAATCAAGGAAACATCCCCCTGAATTTCTCGTCCGAAAGTTCAGGGACTGCACTTCAGAGATTAGGGCGCTTGGCAGGAGATGCGAATGGATGGCTGACAAGAATTGTCCGGCCCATCGTAAATATTAATTTTTGGATACATACCCGTTCTACATTCATTGTCCAATAACCTCTGATTTACACTCATGATAGACACTGAAAGGAGAGTGTATTCATGAGGAATCAAAGGAAATCAGAAGAGTTGGCCGTGCAGCGTTTTCAGCTGATCTCCCCTTTATTGGCAGAAGGGCTTGATGCGGGGAAAGCAAAGGAGTTAAAAGACCAGATCGTGAAGGCCAGCGGTCTCTCAGAAAGAACTATTAGGAGATATCTGGCTCAATTTCGCGAAGATGGATTTGGAGGATTGAAGCCACAAGGGAGGACGGTTTCTCGGAAGTCAGTAGCCATCCCTTCTCATCTATTGGAACAGGCCATCCTTCTCCGAAAGGAAGTGCCAAGCCGCAGTGTGGCACAGATCATTCAGATCCTCGAATGGGAAGGCTTAGCTGAACCAGGTCAAATCAAGAGGTCTACGCTTCAAGAGAAATTGACCGAAAAAGGATACAGTACAAGGCAAATGCGTCTCTATACGCAATCTGGAGTAGCTGCCAGAAGGTTTCAGAAACGGCATCGAAACCAACT
This sequence comes from Cytobacillus gottheilii, assembly GCF_018582665.1. Taxonomy (NCBI): domain Bacteria; kingdom Bacillati; phylum Bacillota; class Bacilli; order Caryophanales; family Bacillaceae; genus Cytobacillus; species Cytobacillus gottheilii. The sequence goes on from NZ_CP071709.1 coordinate 1,142,023, forward strand.
TTGGCAATCAGATATCAAATACGGCCCTTATTTGCCTATTGGTTCAAACGGAGTTAAGAAGCAGGTTTATCTGGTTGCTTTTATCGACGATGCAACCAGATTGGTTGTGCATGCAGGCTTCTATCCAACACTCGATTCAAGGATCATTGAAGATGCCTTCCGGCAGGCCATCCAAAAATATGGGGTTCCGGAAGCTGTTTATTTTGATAACGGAAAGCAATATCGCACCAAGTGGATGGCCCGCACCTGTTCTAAAATAGGCACTCGCCTTCTGTATACGAAGCCCTATGCAGCCGAATCAAAGGGGAAAATCGAAAGGTTTAATAGGGTCATAGATTCATTTATCAGTGAGGCTGTTATTGAAAAACCCAATACGTTAGATCGCCTAAATGAACTTTTTCAAGTATGGCTGACAGAGTGCTATCAAAATAAGCCTCATTCCGCATTTGAAAAGAAAATGAGCCCGGAAACGGCATTTCGATCGGACAGAAAGGCGATTCGCTTTATCGATCAAGAAACGTTAAGCCATGCATTTCTTCACTGTGAAACAAGGAAAGTGGATAAATCTGGATGCATTAGTTTCATGGATCAAAAATACGAGGTTGGCTTGGCTTTCATGGGACGAAAAGTAGATGTTGTCTATGATCCTCTGAATATCGAAGAGCTTACCATCGAATTTGAAGACTACACACCTTGGAAAGCGAAGAAGCTTGTCATTGGGGAGATGGCTGGTAGACGTTCGGAGTTGCCTGGGCACCTGCAGGCGCAGAGTGCTGACTCTTCAAGGCTATTAAAGGCAGCTGAACGAAAAAATCTGGAACGCCAAATAGACCAGAAACCTGCCGTCACCTTCCGCGCCATCTGGAAGGAGGATGAATCCCATGTTTGAAGCGTTCTATGAAATGGACCATACACCTTTCGCCAGAGATCTGCCAACTGATCAACTTTATGAATCCACCATGATGCAAGAAATTCTTGGACGGTTGAAGTACGCAGCTGATCGACAGCTTTTTGCCGTCCTAAGTGGAGATAGTGGAACTGGAAAAACAACGACCATCCGTAAATTTGTGGATCGATTAGACAAAAGAAAATTTCATGTCTTGTATCTTTCCGACTCCAAATTAACACCGCGTCATTTTTATAAAGGGTTGTTGGAACAATTGGGCTCTGAAGCGAAGTTTTATCGTGGTGATGCGAAACGGCAGCTTCATAAGGAAATTGAACTGATGAAAGGAATTCGAGGACTCCAGCCAGTGGTTGTGGTTGATGAAGCTCATCTATTAGACCGCGAGATGCTAGAAGAAGTTCGTTTTTTATTAAACTTCAGAATGGATTCACAAAGTCCGATGGCGCTCATTCTTGTTGGTCAAAGTGAACTATGGGATCGACTGCGACTCCAATCATACGCAGCCATACGGCAAAGAATTGATATCCAATTCCAGTTAGGACATCTTGACCGAGCTCAAGTGGCGGAATATGTTTCTAGACATCTTCGTTATGCCGGCGTTGATCAACCTATTTTTTCTGACGGGTCGCTTGATGAAGTACACCGGTTCTCTGGTGGAGCCGCAAGGCTTATTAATAAACTATGTACACATAGTCTTCTATACGGCTCGCAAAATGGTCGTAGAATCATAGATGATCATATGATAAAACAAGTGATCCAAGGAGAACTATCATGAAGAGCCGCTGGAAACAAATGAGCTACAATGAAGAGCTGGATTGTTGGTTTATCCTTTGGGGAGATCAAGTAGGTTATAAGATGCGCAGTGGAGATTGGTTTGATCTCCATTTGGGAAATGGAAAAATACTTTCCTGCCTATTGGAACTGGGCAGAGACTGGTATATTCTTACCGGACGAAATGATGTTAGGTTCTATCTGAAGAAGAATGAAACGTATCAGGTTAATTTGTGAAAACTGTGGGAAGCAATTGCTTCCCCTTTTGTTTGGACAATGAATTCGTCAGTTTCTGGACAATTAATAACGTCAATTTTTGGATATTATGGAGTGGCATTAACACTTCATTATTACAAACCTGTGCAAATGCCATCATCATTGCTTTACCCATTGCATTTGTTTGAATATTGATAAAAAGATGCGTGATTTCAATGGTTGTTAATGGACGTTTATGAGAACCTAAAAAATCAAAAAGAAACCCTTGCTTATCTATAAAATCAACCTTATCAGGACTAGGGATTTGCGCTGATCGGACATATACACCTTTCGATAACATAACTTCTCTTGCCTTATCGTGTAATTCAGAAACGGAAATAAGTAAATTTCTAAAAAAGTTACTTACATCAGAACGTGCTGATACACCAATTGCGATTCCAATGCCCGCCATTGCAATTATCTCCAATTTTTGTATATACATAAGGATAAATGTGTCAGAAAATAATCTTGGTGCATTCACATTAACATCTTTGTCAGTAAAGCCAATTGGTATAGGATGATTTTCTTTAGTGAAAATTTCTGTAATAATATCGATGTCTTTTTCTGCTATAGTTAATGAATTTTCTATTAAGGGAAGAATTTCTTTATCTTCACATATGCTTTTAAAATACTTCATGACACAAATAGCTAAGCTATCATTTATATATTGCGTCCAAAGAAACCCCATTTCTGAAGCAGTTAGCGGAATCTTATGTTCTGTCAGTACCTTTTCATCCTTATTTGTATTTGTCATTCTAACCTTGTCCTCCTTGATATCGTCCAAACCTTTTCCATATTTTTAGGATGTTATTTAACATAAGACATTATTCATCTTTACAACAATTCTCAATGTTTTTTAAACAGTCTAGTATCAAATTGTGGTGTTATAAGAAAAAAGATATTCAACTATAGAAAAGGTATGAAGCATCTAAGGTTTGGTAAAAGATGGGGGAGATTAATATAAGGAATGAATTCTATAAGGAACAGAGTGGAACCCGCTGTTTTATCCGGTCAAGCTCACGTTATGATTACTTTAATAATTAGAAGGAAACCACTTAGATACGCGGGAAAACTAATATTCCTTTTATTCGAAATTATACAGACTTCCTATTGTTATTGCTTTTCTTTGATTTTTATCAAAAAAGTAGTTGACAGTAAAAATAATTTTATGATATTATTAAAATTTGATAAAAATTATAATGTGTGTTAAGGTTAAGAAGGTTACAATATATGGAGGTGGATTATTTGTTTGAAATTGGCGATAACATTGTTTATCCAATGCACGGAGCAGGTATCATTGAAGCCATAGAAGAAAAAGAAATATCAGGGAAGAAACAACAGTATTATGTGATAAATATGTTTATCGGGAATATGCAAGTTATGATTCCTGCAGGTAAAATAGTGAGTTCTAGTGTCCGCCCTGTTACTGACATAATGGAATTAAATAACATCATAAACAGTTTTCATCATGGAGAATCCGATCAATTAATGCCGTGGAAACAAAGGTTTAAAATGAACACGGACAAAATAAAAACCGGTAAAATACAAGAATGTTCTGAAGTTGTACGTGATTTAATGCGTATGAAGAAAGAGAAAGCACTTAATTCAAGCGAAAAGAAGATGTTAGATAACGCGCATGGATATTTGATTAGTGAACTGCGATTAATTAAAGGGATTACTGACAATCAAATAAATAGTTTCTGTTAAGGGTAATTTAACCGAAAATTCCTTTATGGTTATTAATAAAAGTAAATCTTTTCAAAGACATTCCCTTCACCACCTCACCCTATAGAGAATTACCTCTTTTGTTATTTCTATAATCTATTCATTTTTTCAATTTCTTTTATAAACTCTTGAAGTTTCATCATATAACTCGATTAAATAGTCACTTGGTTTTTGCATTCCTGATTCACACTGGCACGGACTAGGAGCCGTAAGGATGAAAGAGAGGTAGGGCTTTCATTGTTTTAGGTTTTCAATATATTAATTAAGTCATTATCTCTAGAAGTGAAAACAATCAATCTCACCTCTATCTTTAAGAATTTTTACATCTACTGATCCATTGAACCGTAAAAGAGACCATATGGCCAACTACAAAAATGGTGGGGAAATATACAAGTAAATTTGACATAGTACGTCGAAGTTTTTTTTTATTCTTAAACGAACTTGTGTACCAGTTGAATATATTTATTTAAAGAAAATCCATTTTGACTTCAAAATGGATTTTCTATGTTATAAGGAGACAATAAAAGAACTTAACTACCCTTAATTTCAAAGCTAATTCCCCAGAATGCCGTTTATGCTTCCTTATGACAGTTAGCATCGTTTCAGTGAGAAAATTCTCGAAGAATAAAATCAATCCTGCTATAAATCTTTCACAGGTAACTACATTTCAATTTCGATTCGATTTTGCTCACTAACTCATCTCTGATCACTCTATGAATAAAATTCAATTCAGCATCGATCGTAGAATCTTTTATGACAACAGTCGACAAGAGGAGTATAATTACTAGTTGTTTCAAGTTTATAATAGGGGGTTTTCAAATGAAGGCTTTTAAGATTGGATTTATTATATTGCTTTTGCTGCTTATTACAGCTTGTGGACAAGACGACAGTTCTGATAACAGTGAAACACAAGAACAGGAAACATTTAAAATCGGTGCAATTCCAGATCAGGATGCGGCTGAATTAAGCAGGAGTATGGATGGAATTGCAGATTACATAGCTGAGGAGACGGGGTTAAAGGTTGAATATGTTCCTTCAGTCGATTATTCTGCTCTTGTTACTGCGTTTGATCGCGGAGAAATTCAATTAGCATGGTTTGGCGGTTTGACAGGTGTTCAAGCGCGTAATTTAGTTCCAGAAGCTGAAGCAATTGCACAGCGTCCCCGGGATGAGGAATTTACCTCTGTCTTTATTGCTCAGAGTGATGCTGGAATAGAAAGCTTAGAAGATTTAGAGGGAGCATCATTTACTTTCGGGAGTGAAAGTTCAACTTCTGGTCATTTAATGCCAAGACACTTTTTAATGGAAGCAGGCATTACTCCAGAGGAAGATTTTGATGGAGTGCCTAACTATTCTGGATCACATGATAAAACCTATAAGCTTGTAGAATCAGGTGCTTTTACCGCTGGTGTTCTAAGTGAGGCTGTATGGGAAAGTGCAGTAAGTGATGAAAAAGTTGATCCTTCAAAAGTTAAAGCTTTTTATACAACACCAGAATACTATGATTACAACTGGACAATTAATACGGTTGATGACACTTTCGGAGATGGAACAAAGGATAAGGTGAAAGAAGCAATTTTAAACATGGGCAGCGGACAAGCAGATTATCTAGACCTGTTCCAAACTGATTCTTTTATCGAAACACAAAATGACAATTATAAAGATATTGAAGAAGTAGCCAAACAGCTTGGCATTATTAAGTAGCAGGTGAAATAGATGAATGACAGCAGCATTGATGTTACAAATATGACGGTGGCATTTGGGCATAAACATGCCCTTTCCTCCATCTCTCTTTCTATAAAAAGCGGTGAACAAATCGCTTTAATAGGTCCTAGCGGAGCAGGCAAGACGACATTCCTTAATAGTTTAGCCGCACTGACTGTTCCGAGTGAAGGAGAAATTGCTCTTATGGGTCAAAATGTACGCAATATGAAAGACCCGAAGCAACGTGCTAAAACAATTGGTATGATTCGGCAGCAATTTGATTTAGTTAACGAGCTGCCTGTCCTTCATAATGTGCTGGCAGGAAGGCTTTCAGACTGGGGCTTGCTAAAATCACTGCTGTCACTAGTTTTCCCCCAGGAAAAACAGGTAGCCATACAAGCCTTAAAAAAAGTTGGGCTTGCAGACAAACTATATACGAAAACGGGACTGCTCTCTGGCGGAGAACAGCAGCGGGTGGCAATGGCCCGCTTGCTTCTGCAAAATCCAGCTATTATTCTAGCAGATGAGCCTGTCGCTTCCCTTGACCCCGCACGATCTGAGGATCTATTGCAAATGCTGACACAGCTTGCTGCAGAGGGCAATCAAACATTGATCGCCAGTCTCCATTCTGTTGATTACGCTTTAACCTATTTTTCAAGGGTTATCGCTTTGAAAGACGGAAAGATTTATTTTGATTTAAAAAGCAATGACATTACGAAGGATCGGCTGTCCGAATTATATGCAATTGAGGAAGAGCAGAATGGCTAAAATTTATGATGCTCATAAACGCTTATTTTTGACGCTTCTCCTAATTGGAATCTTTTTATGGTCGCTTTCTTCAGTCACATGGAGCAGTGATCTTGTACACGGAAGCGGCATGGATACCCTAATAGAGATATTATCTGCTCTTTTTATGCCGGATCTATCAGGAGAAATACTTGCTATAGCGCTGGAATCAATTGTCATTACTGTGGTGTATGCAGTGGCAGGTATGTCACTGGCATTGATTTTAGCTTTTTTCCTCGGTATTTTTGCTTCTGGGGTACTATCTGAAACAAAGGCTGGGAAAGTAATGTCTTCCAGCTTTTTTAGAGGAATTTTGAGTTTTATGCGAGCGATTCATGAACTCGTGTGGGCATGGCTTTTTGTTGCATCCTTTGGGTTATCACCATATGCTGCTATCCTCGCGTTAGCACTTCCTTACGCAGGCATTTTGGGAAGAATTTTTGCCGACCTGCTTGCCGATGTGCCAAAAGAACCCATTGAGAGTTTAAAATTGGCTGGTGCAAGCAAATGGCAAACCCTTCTGTATGGATATTTGCCGCAGGTCCGAGCAGGTATTCTCAGCTATGTGATGTATCGTTTTGAATGTGCTATTAGATCTTCAGCCATTATGAGTTTTGTTGGGCTAGGGGGAATCGGCTATCAGATACAGCTTTCTTTAGATGACTTGGCGTACAATGAAGTGTGGACTTTTCTATATTGTTTAATCGCCATGGTTCTATTAATAGACCTCTGGAGCAGATACATACGTCATTCTGATACAGCTTCTGCAGCCAAACCGTGGTTTAAGTTTCTTATCCCAGCTGCCCTTTTATCAGGTTCATGGATTTATATTATTTTTGTTCAGAAAGCTGATTTTCTGTCATTATTTTCTTCAGAGAATCTCCTGTATGTGAAAGAATTTTTCAGGGGATTAGCGGGATTAGGGGAGGAAGAACCAGCATTTTTAAGTGGACAAGCATGGATGGAGACTCTGCGGCTCACCTGGGAAACACTGAAGATGAGCATTATGGCAATTGGAATATCGGCGATTTTAATGATAATCACCGTCCTGCCTGCAGCACGGAATATAGCCGATGGATCGTTAATACTTCAAAAAAATTGGTATAGTCATTTGCTGTATGGCATTATTCGGGTCATTTATATTTTTAGCAGAGCCATCCCAGAGCTGATTTGGGCAATGATGATTATCTTTGTATTTAAGCCTGGCATTCTTCCAGGCGCCTTAGCGCTTGCACTGCACAACTTTGGTATTCTGGGCAAGCTGTGCGCAGAAACGATTGAGGATAGTGATGAACGGCCGATAAAAAATCTGGCTGTTGCCGGCGCACGAAAATACCAGTTATTATTCTATGGAATCCTTCCGGCTGTTTTGCCTAAATTCCTTTCATATATTCTGTATCGCTGGGAAGTGATCATGCGTACGACCATTGTCGTTGGATTTGTTGGTGCAGGAGGGCTTGGCCAGCAATTTAAAATGAGTATGAGCTTTTTTCATTATTCAAGCATCACACAACTGCTATTATGCTATATTGTGCTTGTATTCATCGCGGACGCATTTTCTGAAGGAGCACGTAAGGCGGTAAAGTAATATTTTTATACAGCCGTACTTACTGAAAACAAGCGGTCTTTTTTCAACATCGAGTTGGGAAGCGGCCGCTTTTTTTGTTATTTGTATACGCAGTTGTTCCATTGAAAGGGTGCTAGAATTTCCTTAACTTTTAGAAGGGGATTGGTTACATGGAATTTAAAAGGTGATCTGTTGCATTTTATAATAAAATTAATACTGGAAATTATATGCCATTAAGGGATTTTCTTTTATTACAATTAGAGCAGATTTGTTTAATAAGGGGTACTAAAATTAATAGAAAAGGCATATCAAAAGGTCCGTTTAGGGGAACTTGATATGCCTTTTATAAAGGTTATTCTACAAATAATTTTAAATTAAAAATATCTTTAGTAGAAAGTGATTGTTCTAAAACGATATTTATTTCCTTCATGATCTCCACAATATATTGTCCGCCACTCGGTGTCAGTACTGCATAAACACTGCGTTTGTCTTGATCAAAGCTCGCTCTCTCCACTACTTGTAAATGATGTTGCTCTAGTCTTGATACTAAACGAGACAGTGCGCTTTGACTTAGACCTACCATCTTTTGAAGCTCTGATAAACGTAACTTATTTTCTTGTGCTTCATTTAAAAATATTAAAAAATAGAATTCATTTAATCCAAGCTGGTATTTTTGTTGAAGCACTTGATCAAGAGCGCGTGTAATTCGATTATGAAATTTTGAAAAATTTATCCAAGTCTGGATTAATTCATCTGAAGTATTCATTGCCATCGCCTTTCAATCATTACTGATCCTAGTGTAACATATTATCATTATTGAATGCTTCGGGCATATTGAAATGGAGGTGTAACTTTGCGTGTGATTTCTTTGATTGCATGTAAACTCCAATAGGGATCATTCAGCATACCTCTTGCCACAGCCACTAAATCGGCGTCTCCATTGGATAAAGCAGCCTCTGCTACTTGAGGAGTACTTAGCATGCCTACTGCGATAACGGGAAGTCCAAATTTTTCTTTGAAAGCTCTTGCCATAGGCACTTGATAGCCAGGATAATTGCCTGGCTTTAATGAACCTGGTATACCTTCGCCGCCAGATGAAACATGGAATATATCAACACCAGCTTTTTTAAATTGCTCAGCTATCTGTAAGGAATGATCTAATCCGTAACCACCATCAATATATTCAATAGCCGATATTCTTAAGATTAGAGGCATGTCTTCTGGCATGACTGATTTCACTGAACGAATCACTTCTACGCCAAATTTGGAGAGATCTTGACCATATTCATCTGTGCGATTATTAATACTTGGCGACATAAATTGATGTAGTAAATAACCATGCGCACCATGTAGCTCAATTGTATCAAAGCCTGCCGTAACGGCTCTTCTAGCAGCTTCTTTGAATTGCTTGATTATTTCCTGAATCTCTTTGATCGTTAGTGAACGTGGCTGCTTCAATGATCCATTTTTCGTTTCCTCTGGAAGTGCCTCAACTCCGAGGTTAGAAGGTCCAACTGGCTGCAAGGCATCTTCAGCCTTTCTGCCGGCGTGTGCAATTTGAATGCCAATTTTTGCTCCATATTTGTGAACGTCAGTTACAATACGCTGATATGCGGGAATCTGGTTATCATTCCACAAACCTAAATCCTGATTCGTTATTCTCCCTTCAGGTGTTACACTCGTCATCTCCATAATGATTAATCCAGTACCACCTACGGCTCTGGATACATAATGAACATAGTGCCAATCATTTGGTATGCCATCTTCTTTAACCACAGAGTATTGACACATTGGTGCCATCACAGTTCGGTTTTTCAGTGTTAAGCCTTTCATTTCAAAAGGCGTTCCAATTGTTTTCATAAATAAAACCTCCTGTTATTTTAGATGCATGCACATGCATGTATTTAAAATAACAGATTTACTTATCAGATGCAATCTGAATAAATTATAAAAACATATATCTGTAAAATTTAGTTGGTAGATAGGAAGTATAACTTTTTACTTAACTATTGTGCCGAGTTTAAAGAAGTGTTGGCTACGTTGATGTTTTCAAGTTGTGATGAAGGCTGGGTTATTGCAGCAATAAGAAGGAATTTAGCTAGCATTTGTATAATAGTAAAAAAAAATTAAATTAATAAGTGAGAGTGATTTAATTGGAAAAGTCTATTCCAGAAAGGATACATATTATTGGCTCGATCGGTAGTGGAAAAACAACCTTAGCCAAAGCTTTGTCTGTTCAGTTAGACATTCCATATTATGAATTGGATAATATAGTTTGGAAAAGGTTAAATACTGGAGATGTTAAACGAACTGAACAAGAAAGAGATGAATATTTATGTTCAATACTAACCTCAAAAAACTGGATCATTGAAGGGGTACATCATAAATGGGTATCCCCATGCTTCCAAAAAGCTGATTTAATTTTATTCTTGGATATTAATTTATCTACAAGAAGATTTAGGATAATTAATAGATTCCTTAAGCAAAAAATGGGTATTGAGCGAGCGAACTATAAACCAACATTAAAAATTTTAAAAGATTTATATAGCTACAACACTGTATTTGAATATCATAGTAAGCCAGAAATAATTGATATACTTAGCCCTTATAAAGACAAATTAACAATTTTAAAAAGGAATAGTGAATTTGCAAACTTATTTAATTGAATGTGGTGTTTATAAACAAGATCAACTGCCAATTCAGACAGCTTTTCTTATGTGACTAACGGGGCAAGGTAACTCAATAAGAGTCTGATTGTTTATAGTAAATCTATGATAAATTCAGCTTATTATATAAATAAAAAGTTTGTTGCATTTATTTACAATCGCAACAAACTTTTTTTTAGTTAAGACTTTTTCTATAGTTGAGTATGAATAGCTACTAAATGATTATCGATATAATTCAATAATTTGATTAGCTATATATTCAGAGCTGAAATCAACCCCATCTTTTATCCACCACATGATTATACCAAGGATTGAAGCTGCCAGAATATCTATTGATAGAGTTACCGAAGTATGATTATCTCTTCTCTCCTTTTCTATTACTATCGATTCATTCAAAATCATATGTAATTTTTTTTTGAATCCTGGGTGTTCAAATAGAACAGATAGAATTTTTCGATGCTTATAGAAATAATCTAAAAATGTAATTAATTGTTCATGATTGTGTATGTCGTCAATTTGTAAAACGGGTGACATTTCAATCGATAAGTCACCAAAAATATCATAGACAAGTTGCTTTAATAAATCATCAATATCCAAGAAATGCAAATAAAAAGTTGCTCGATTTAGCTCAGCTCGATTGGTTATCTTTTGAACGGTTAGTTTTGAAATATCAGGGTTTTCAATTAATATGTCCACTACTGCTTTTTTAATCATTCGCTTAGAGCGAATGGCACGAGGGTCTTCTTTTTTTTGTCCTACCATTTTTCTCTCCTTTATCTATTAATTCGAAGTTCATCTCCACTATTTTAAAAAGTGTTGCATAGTTTACACATCTAAAAAAAGTGTAAATAGGCATTGAAAACAATACATGGTATTATCTATTTTATTGACATTGTGTCCATAAAACAACCTAAAGAAAGGAACTTTATATGTCAAAATCAATAAATAAAAAAGTATTATTAACCGTATTAATTTTGGGATGTTTTTTATCGACTCTAAATCAAACACTACTAAATGTTGCATTTAGTAATCTAATGGACGTATTCTCAATATCGGCTACAACTGTACAGTGGCTAGCTACGGGTTTTATGTTAGTTAACGGTGTATTAGTACCTATTACGGCGTACTTAATGAAACGTTTCTCTACACGCCAATTATTTTTAAGTTCCATGTGGTTTCTACTAATTGGTTCAATCGTGTGTGCAATAGCACCAAACTTCTCGGTATTATTAACTGGACGTATGATTCAAGCAATTGGAGCAGGAATCATTATGCCACTGCTAATGAGCGTAGTTATGTTTATTTTTCCGCCAGAAAAAAGAGGAAGCATGATGGGCTTTATTGGGCTAGCAATCATTTTTGCTCCAGCAATTGCCCCAACATTAGCAGGTTTTATTATCGATTATTATTCATGGCGTTGGTTATTTATTGGAATGATTCCATTCACTGTCATAATTATTGTTCTAGCAATGAAATATTTAATTAATGTTTCAGAAACAGAAAAAATAAAATTAGATGTAGTAAGTGTGAGTTTATCAACAATTGGTTTTGGTCTTATTTTATATGGTTTCAGTAATGCGGGAAGCCGTGGATGGGATGATAACCTTGTATTAGTAACTATTATTGTGGGAATAGTTTCTATATTAATATTCTGTCTAAAACAACTTAAATCTCCTGTTCCATTGCTTAACTTATCCGTTTTTAAAAATAAAATATTTACTTTAACATCCATAATCAATATCATTATTACAATGATGATGTACGCAGATATGGTATTACTACCTATGTATTTGCAAAATGGAAGAGGGTTTACTGCTTTCGATGCTGGTTTGTTATTATTACCAGGTGCTGTTGTGAATGCCTTTATGTCTCCTGTCACAGGAAAATTGTATGATAGATTTGGAGCAAAACCGTTATTTATCATTGGTTTGATTTTCATTATTCCATCTATGTGGGTTGTAACAGATTTAACAGAAACAACTACCTATGTTTTCTTGATGATAAGAACTATATTCCTGCGTGTGGGATTGAGTTTTATCACAATGCCATTGAATACAGCTAGTTTAAATTCTTTACCTAGAGAGCTTGTAACACACGGAACAGCAGTAAATAATACTTTACGCCAAATGGCTGGTGCAATTGGTACTGCTGTGGTAATTACAATTTTTACAGCTCAAACAACAAATCACGTTGAAACATTACTAAAGGAAACACCAAATACTGCGATTGAGGGAATACGTACACTTGCCTCTGTTTTAGGAACAAGTGATTCATATTACTTTATGACAATCTTAGCCATAATTGCACTCGTATTAACACTGTTTGTTCCATCTAAATTAAAGGCTAAGAAACAGTTTAAAAGAGAAGTTAAACAACGGGCATAAGAACTAAGCCGATACTGTTTGTATTGGCTTTTTTATATACTTAAGCCAAGAGTGTCCATATATAATAAAATGTTCTCTTTTTATGATTAATGCTATCCCTGTTATTTGGTTTAAATTATTCATTTCAATTATATTTGGTCTTTATTCACAATTTTATGAAAGGTAAAGGGCTTAGGTATAGTTCAGCTGCCAAATTAGGCAGCTTTTCTTTATGTAGCAACTGTGCAGTTTAGTGCAAGAAGGAAAAGGTTACATAGGCGTTGAATTAACAAACAAGATATATTGCAACTATTACATTAACTATGGCTTCATTTTTAAAGAAATTGCGGAAAAACCAATTAAGGTTTCATACAAACATTGGGATACAAATTGGAGATTAAACGTGGAGGTTAATGGTAAAACACTTTTATCCATAAATATTGAAAATTGTTTAGATGCAAATTTTCTCATAATATTTGAAAACGAAGTAAAGGAAAAGATTCTGCCTTATCTGACAGTACAAGGAATTAAATTAAAAATAATTAATAATCCAGATCTTATATATTCACTACCATTGAAAGCACAAGAATTTCTAGGTATTGTTAGAGTTAGATAGAACGATTTATAAGAAATAATATGTAAGGGATTACACTTAAACTACGGTGCTTATGTTTAAGATCAGCTGCTAATCAGGCAGCTTTTTTATATTACAAATGGGGCAGCATTCCTGTAATAAGTGAAAATGAGATTTGATAGAAAAAAGACCTCTTGATAAGATAAATGTGTCCTAAGCCGGCTAGCTAAAAGGGACAAAATATCTACTCGGAGGTCTCCAAATGAATTATAACCAAAATCATAAAATAGCTCAAATTACACCAAAAACCTTAATCATTGGTATTGATATTGCCAAACATCATCATGTAGCTAGAGCACAGGATTATCGTGGAATAGAGCTAGGTTCTACTTGCTTTTTTGATAATACTCAAGAAGGAATTAGGACCTTTATTAATTGAATTAATCAAATAAAAGATTCATACGAAATGGAGTCTGTCATTACTGGAATGGAGCCAACAGGCCATTATTGGCTTAATTTAGCTCATATTTTAAAGGATGAACAGATTAAGTTCGTCACGGTCAACCCCTTACACGTCAAGCACAGTAAGGAACTAGACGATAATTCTCCAACTAAAAATGATGTTAAAGACGCAAAAGTCATTGCACAATTAGTCAAAGATGGTAGATACTCCGAACCAACGATACCACAAGGAGTTTTCGCAGAACTGCGTGTGGCTAAGAAATTACGTGATCTATTAAATGTAGACTTACAAATAGTGCAAGGACAGGTACACAACTGGATTGATCGATATTTTCCAGAGTTCTTTACTGTCTTTAAAAGTTGGGAAGGGAAGGCAGCTCTTCATTTATTAAAGCTTGAAGCATTACCGGAAGAACTGGTGAGATATACAGAAGAAGAATTACTAGAATACCTTAGGCAAGCAGTGAAACGCAGTATAGGGATTAAGAAGATTCGTGCCTTAAAAGAAGCAGCCAATCGCTCAATTGGCATCCGTCAGGGTGCCATGATGGCTAAAATGGAGTTAAGAACGTTAATCCAAAAGTATGAACTCATTCAAAAAAAGTTCGAAGAGCTTGACCAAACTCTGGATACACTACTTCAAGATATTCCAGGCGTTGATCAAATGTTAGAAATAACAGGAATTGGCCGCGATACAGTGGCGGGTTTCTTCGCTGAAGTAGGCGATTTGAGTGAATACAATCATCCTCGCCAGATAACTAAACTGGCTGGACTTAGCTTAAAGGAAAATACATCAGGTAAGCATAAAGGGAGAACCAGGATAACCAAACGTGGTCGAAAGAAATTACGAGCATTATTGTTCCGGGCATCTATGATTCTAGTAGCCAAGAACAAAGCCTTTAAAGTCCTCCATCATTACTACACAACGAGACCTGACAATCCGTTGAAAAAGATGCAGTCTTTAATTGCTTTGTGTAATAAGCTCATCCGTATACTCTTCTCTATTGGTAAGAAACAGTTTGTGTTTCAAGAGGAGAAGATGTTGAAGGATATCCCCCATATGCATGCATTTATCCAAGAACCAATAGCAGCTTAATCACTATTAAACTAACTCTTAACCAATAGATTTGAAAAGATGAACAGACAAAATCAGCATGGGATTAGTTGGCAACGCAACTAACGTAAGGACTTAGATCCTGTGGGGCAGCATGACCGACATCCACCTTATGGAAAGGTTGAACGAAGGAATGTAGGAGCGTAGACTCTGTGAGACTTGGGAGGGTAGACCCCCATAAGAAATGTGGACATCCATTGGTGCGTACATACCTGTTTATCCAACTTTTGGAAATTAACCGAAGGTTGGCTAGTTTCTTGCGCTCATTTTCTTCGTAAACAGCTTGATAGTGTACTTTTCTCTCTAATCAAATTTGTAAAGTAAAACAAGTTAGATAACAATACGGTGAAAAACTGCGTAATTAAGAGATAAGTGTTTGTTTATTGAGGGAGGTTACTGTAAAAAGGGGTAATATGGAACTTTTCATATCAGATTATCGTCTAGTTTTCCTACTATATCGCTACATAAGGAAAAAATAATTTTTCACTAACGGGTGCTTTCCTTATATAAATGGGAAGCCTTTTCTTATGGTGCTAAAGGGGGAGGTTAGTATAAGAGGCAGAACATTGATTGTTATTACAAGAAAAAGTGTATATTTACCTATACACTTTTTTGTGATTTAATCCGTTTATGCTTCGTCACCCGTAGTTTTTCAATATAACCTGTCCCAAATAGAACTCCTGCTACAATAAACATAAATCCAACCGTTTGTGAAGCTGTAATGGTTTCATTTAAGAAAAGTGCGGAGAATACAAGACCAAAAAAAGGAACAAAGTTATTAAATATTGCTGTTTTCCCTGCTCCTATTTGCTGAATCGCAGCATTAAAAACTACATACCCCAAACCTGTTGCCACTACCCCTGATACAATAAATAAAAAGTAAATAAATAAAGGGGCTGAAGTCATTTCATTAATGCCTTTAGGTTCAGCCATAAAACTAATAATCAACAAGCCGATTGAACCTAATAAATACATGATTGCAGTCACCTGTTTAGAATCGAGAGTTGCTGTTGCCTTTTTTACAAAAATAAAACTAATGGCTTGGACGAACATAGCAATAAATAAAATTAATTCTCCTTTAGACAATTGTATATCACTGAATGAACCACCTTGTATAAAAAACACACCAGATAATGCAAGGATAAAACCTATAATTCGAAATTTTGTCAATTGTTCACCTAAAAAGAGAACGGCAAGTATTGCTGTTGTAAGCGGTACTAACGAAAGAATCAAAGAAGCGGTCGAAGCATCAATCATTGTTAAACCCACTGCTATAAGAGAGTGATGCAGAACGACACTAAATAACATTCCGAGTAGTGTATAAACCCATTCCCTTTTTGACAAACGACGAAATGATTTTGCAAAAATAATTATGATTAATGCAGTAAACCCAGCCATCATAATTCGAAATGCCGTCATGGTTTGTGGAGGTAATTCTTCCACCAAGACTTTAATTATACCATATTAAGTCCCCAAATAGCTGTGACCAAAAATAATAAACCATAATTTAGTAATAATCGCTTTTGATTCACAGAATTCACTCCTTTTAACTTGTTAATTTTACTCCTTGTAACAGCTTATAAGGAGTAAAATACTAACTGTTTTTAACAAAGTAATATCACCATATTACACCTAAATATTTACATTTCGATAACTGTTGGAATGTGCTTGGCATAGGTTAGGAAGTTGTTGAGAATTAGCTCTGTTTTGACTTTCATATATCCAGTTGTTGTTCCGTCGCTACATCCGTACCACTCTTCGAGAAGAACATCCTTATCAAAAACTACCTGCACAAGATTTTCTTTGTCCATTAATACACCAAATACAGTAGCAGCACCGATTTTCGCTCCCAGTATTTCTTCCATCAGCTCTGCAGGCGCAAAAGATACACGTGAAATGCTGAGTGCATTACTGAAATTCTTTGCTTTAAATGGTTTATCTGCGGTAGTTATATATAAATAAAATTCTGTCTTTTTACTATTGCAGAGAAACAGCGTTTTTACCATTTTCATATCCAATTTTTGATTGATCTCAATACAGTCCGCCATAGTAATTGCTTCCTCTGTTTTCACTCGTTTAAATGGAATCTGTAACTTTGTCAATGATTCGTAGACCATTTCTTGTAAAGCGGACACAAAGTTGTTTGGTGCCTTTTCCATAATTTCACTTACAAAAAACATCGTTAACTCCCTTTCCAAACTTGAATAATTAATAGTAATAATTTATCATACTGACATGTATTACAAAAACGAATGTTTCTCATTATATATATGACAAAAACAGATGGGTGTGGTAAGAGATATGAATATCCAAAAATATAAGGCATTTATAAAAGCTGTAGAATTTGGCAGCTTTACAAAAGCTGCCGAAGTATTGGACTATACACAATCTGGAATTAGCCGTATGATTAACGATTTAGAAAAGGAATGGGGAGTTTTCTTATTCGAAAGAGGACGGACAGGTATCAATTTAACCACGGATGGTTTAAAGTTACTGCCCCAATTAAAACGAATTTGTAATGAATATGAAATCTTAATGACGCAAATCGAGGACCTACATAATATGGAGTCTGGAATGATTCGTATTGGGACCTTTTCTAGCGTAGCGACCCACTGGCTCCCTAACATTATTAGAACTTTTAAGAAGGATTACCCCAAAATTGATTTTGAACTTCTGCTTGGTGATTATACTGAAATTGAAAATTGGATTCTAACTGGGCGAGTTGATTTCGGCTTTGTGCGACTACCGTCAAAAGCAGAACTAGAAACAACCTTTTTAGAACAAGACCGTTTGCTGGTAGTGATTCCACAAGATCATCCTCTTGCTAATTGCGATAAGTTTCCAATCAAGGAATTACTGAATAGTCCGTTTATGCTATTGGAGAAGGGAGCAAAAGCAGAAATGTCTGAGATATTTGAGACACATCATATTTCACCGCAAGTAAATTTTACAACATGGGATGATTATGCAATTATGTCTATGGTGGAAAACGGTTTGGGAATTAGTATATTACCCGAATTGATACTGAAGCGTATTCCTCATAAAATCGTAGCGAAAGAGCTAGAAATTCCTGCTTATAGAAATATTGGTATAGCTACAAGGGAGCAAAAATCTCTTTCTCTTGCGTCCAAGAAATTTTTAGAATATTTAACGTATAGAAACAGAGAGTAAACATGTATGGTGGATAAAAATGATGAATTAATTATTTGTGCTAACTTTGTGAAAGAATGTACTTAAACTATCGGGTGCTTTCCTTAAGGAAAAGGGAAGCCTTTTTTTATGTCGTTAAAGGGGCAGTATAATTTAATTACACTTATTCACAAAGGTTTTGATAGCATTAAGATTTATATCCAAAACTTGCAGTCATTTGCAGGTTTTTTGTATTTATGTCGATAGATAATAAATAAATTAAATATTGTCATGATTCCTAAAAAGCATTACCATTAAACTATTCAATAAAACTCTTGAATAGTTTAATTGAGAGGAGAATAGATATGTACAATGAGAGAAATCTAAAGGATTTGTTGTATCAGGAGTTCGCAAGAATCGGGAAAAGTATTTCTAGTCCAAAAAGAATTGAACTGTTAGATCTATTATCTCATGGTCCTAAGACTGTTGAAGCATTAACGATAGCTACAACCATGAGTGTGGCAAATGTTTCACAACATTTACAAACATTATCTAATTCAAAGCTAGTGAAGTCTAAGAAGAAAGGTAATTACGTTATTTATGAACTCGTTGATGTAGGGGTAATAGAATTTTTAAATTCATTACGTACACTTTCTGAAAATCAGTTAGTTGAGGTGCAAAAAATAAAACAAGAATTCATGAATAGTCACTTGGATGTTAATGGTGTTTCATTAGAAGAACTGAAAGAAAAGATGGAAAGCGGAGAAGCAATCCTTATTGATGTAAGACCAATAGAAGAATTTAATGAATCTCATATTCCAGGAGCAGTTTCTATGCCTATTAAAGAATTAGCTGAAAAACTGGCATCATTACCAAAAAACTGTGAAGTAGTTGCTTATTGCCGTGGTTGCTATTGCCTTATGGCTGTTGAAGCAGTGCAGCTATTAAATTCTCATGGATACAATGCTTTTCGATTAGATAAAGATGTAAATGAGTGGAATCAGTTTGCTGACTCTAAATAATATGGAATGAAGGTGTAATGAATGTCTGATGAGACATATCAGCTAAAAACTGATATAAATTCACAGGAAACGAGGAAAAGGTTATATAAACGTACGTTATTAATAGTTAGTATCTCACAAATTTTTGGTGGAGCAGGATTAGCTGCAGGTATAACGGTTGGTGCTCTAATCGCACAACAAATGCTTGGTACTGATGCCTTTTCTGGACTTCCTTCCGCTTTATTTACACTAGGTTCTGCAGGAGCTGCTTTATTAGTAGGAAGACTTTCTCAAACTTATGGACGACGAATTGGCCTTACTGCTGGTTTTATGATTGGTGGAATTGGAGCTATAGGTGTAATAATAGCATCATTATTAAATAGTATAATCTTATTATTTGCTTCCTTACTAATATATGGTGCCGGCACAGCTACTAACCTGCAAGCGCGATATGCAGGTACAGACTTAGCCAACACGAAACAACGCGCAACGGCCGTTAGTTTTTCCATGGTCTTCACAACATTTGGAGCAGTTGCCGGACCTAACTTAGTGAATGTTATGGGTGATTTTGCTGTTTCTCTCGAACTTCCCTCTTTATCAGGGCCATTTATATTATCTGCTGCAGCATACATATTAGCAGGTCTTGTATTTTTCATTTTACTTCGTCCAGATCCATTAATTATAGCAAAATCAATAAATGTTAACTTGGAACATGGTAAGCAAACTGACTATACAGTTGAGGAACAAGCAGAAAATAGAAAAGGTATTATGGTTGGTGCAACTATTATGGTTCTTACACAGATCGTAATGGTTGCGATCATGACCATGACACCTGTACATATGGGGCATCATGGCCATGATCTTGGACAAATTGGCCTTGTGATAGGATTTCATATAGGGTTTATGTATTTTCCTTCATTATTTACAGGCATTCTAGTGGATAAAATCGGACGCATTCCAATGGCAATAGCTTCAGGAGTAACGTTACTCCTTGCAGGCTTATTAGGAGCATTGGCCCCAGGTGATTCGATGTTTCTTTTAACAGTTGCTCTTTCCTTACTAGGGTTAGGATGGAATTTTGGCTTAATTAGTGGTACTGCGTTAATTGTAGATTCCACAGAAACCTCAACCAGAGCTAAAACTCAGGGGAAAGTAGATGTATTAATTGCTCTAGCAGGTGCATCTGGAGGAGCTCTTTCAGGTATGGTCGTTGCCGGTTCAAGTTATACAATATTATCTTTTGTTGGAGGTATATTATCTCTAATATTGATACCAGTAGTAGTATGGTCAAAGAAGGAAATAGTTGCTTAAAATCAGGGGAATTTAAATAAGTTTAATAAAATACAAATGCTATTGAATTTTATTGATCGATTGGGATGACAACTAAGGGTGGAAAATGGAGGTTATATTGATAATTCCATTTTTCCTGTTAAACGTAAGGAGCAGCCTAATGAAGCAGAAAAGTGAGCAAACAGCAGTTAAGGGGGTACCTGTAAAATGAAGAGTAAGATTCATATATATGAAACAGAATCCCAATATTTTAGCCCAAGAAAACACTTTATTTCCCGAATTGAAGAGATGGAGAAAAAATCTGATCGAGGAGCTAAGCTGGCAAAAAAGTGGACGGAATTTTTAAATCAATCACTAAATAGTGAAACTTACCCTGTCATTCATCCGATTGGACAGGAAACATTTTCACTATATGCTGAGTTTCCAACAGGTGTATTTGAATATGCTTTTGACATTGATGGAGCTTCTTTACTTATAAAAGAAAAAGAAATAAAGCCAGTACAATTCAATCCGTCGGACATAATAGTTGCTGTTGATCAAGGTAACCTAAATAAAGATCCAAACCGGATAAAACCCAATCATAAAAATCCAGTCATGGTACTTCAGAGTCGTTATTTAACTCAAAATAAACCTTATTGTATCAATGGAAACCATCGTATATTCGAAGCATATCGTAATAATGATAAACAAATAGAAGTTTATGTTTTTAAAGATTTAGAGTTTGTTCCTTTCTTTTATGACGCTCTAAGTAAGGCAACATATTATTTGGAAATTGATTATGATTATGTGGTTAATGAGAAATGATCTGAAGGTTTTGCTTAATAGAGGTTAAAAAAAAAATGGAGTTGCGCGGATTTCTGCTGGTGTTCCATATGAGATGCAATGATGCGCATTTGAAATATATGATCGTAAAAAATATCGAAAGGGGAATGATAAGGAAAAAATAAGGAGTCCACAGCATGATAAGTCCTTCTAAACATACTAAGGAATTAATAAATGAACAATATGAATCAATTGATGATGCTCATTCTGCATTAACTGAAATTTGGATGGAGGAAATTCTATTCTCTTTTGGCTGGCTGACAACATTGGTTTTAACTGTTCTGCCATGGGTTGTCTGGTTTATTTTTAGGAATAAAGACAGTTCAGCACGTTTATTACTAGGCGGGCTGTGGGCAATGCTTATTTCATCATGGCTGGATTATGTTGGCGTTACTCTTGGCCTTTGGAGGTACTATAATAAATTAATTCCCTTAATCCCAGATTATATTGCATGGGATTTTGCACTGATGCCAGTTACAATTATGTTTTTTTACAAATCAAACCTAAAGCAAGCCCTTATATTAAAGGATTAATATTTGCAGGAATGACTGCTTTTTTAGCTGAACCTTTATTTCTATGGTTAGGCTACTTTAAGTATCCAGGGTGGAATTCGGTTATTTCTTTTCCATTTTTCTTTGTCATTTACCTTATAGCTCATAGATTGGCTTACAGTTCAGCCATTAAACCGCTATAATTAATGCTGTCTCTTTGGACATTACATATGTGTTTGATAACGATTGCTATACTGGGCTGTTTTTAATGATTTTTCATATTACCATAGTAAGAATCCTCTTAAAATCAAATCAACGAAAGAGGATTTTAACTTTAGGTAAAGTCAATAAAACTAAATTAAAATGATTCCTCTAAATAATACATATTACGATAATCAATCCTGCCATTTTTATCAAAACGAACATGCTTATATGGCGTGTCTTCCCGTAGATAAACAATGTGTTTACGGTGTGTTAGGAATTTTATGCTGAGGAAAATTAAGTTTGAACAAACCGTTTGAAACGAAAGCTATGGGAAGTATGGCAGTCTCCGTTTTATATTTTGTTAATCTTATAGTGTAGTAAGTGGATGGAGAAAAGGGGTGGTAATATCATCTTTGCTCTAGAAAAGAAAGATGAAGGTGTGGAGTGGCAGAAACAGCCTGTGGAATCCAAAAAGGTAAATGGAGGGATGAAGCGACAGAAACATACCTCTATAATCCAGAAAAAGGGAAATGGAGGTATGGAAAGGGCAGAAACACACCTCTGTAATCCAGAAAAAGGAAAACGAAGGGATGAAAAGGACAGAAACGCACCTCTATAATCCAGAAAAAGGGAAATGGAGGGATGAAAAGGACAGAAACACACCTCTATAGTCCAGAAAAAGGAAAACAGAGGGATGAAAAGGACAGAAACACACCTCTATAATCCAGAAAAAGGGAAATAGAGGGATGAAAAGGACAGAAACGCACCTCTATAATCCAGAAAAAGGTAAATGGAGGGATGAAAAGGGCAGAAACATACCTCTGTAATCCAGAAAAAGGAAAATAGAGGGATGAAAAGGACAGAAACACACTTCTATAATCCTAAAAAAGAAAAACCGAGGTGTGAAAACTGCAACAAGTGGGTCAAGGAACCTGTCCCCATATCCCACAGCCCAAGCCCACTACCCACTAAATGCGCGCCCCAACCGCCAAACAATCAAATCAATCTGAAAACCCTTACAATTTTCTATTGACATTCCAACAGCTAAGGATTACATTGTTAGTAATAAGTTAATCGGTTAACCGGAGGTCGAAGATGAACAAAAAACCTACGATAAGAGACGTAGCGAAGCAAGCAGGAGTATCTCCAGCAACCGTTTCATATGTATTGAATGACGTGAAGAAAGTTTCGGATAAAACGAAGACAGTGGTACTTGAAGCAATTGAACAATTAAATTATTATCCAGACTTCACCGCTGTTAGTTTATCGAAGAAGAAGTCAAATTTAATTGGAATCATGCTGCCGATTATAGAAGATTCACCTGCATCGGTCTTTAAGAACAACCTTTATTATAATGAATTTGTTAGCGGCGTGGAGCTTGTAGCACGGAATCGGAAATTTGACACAATGATTACAGGTGTTGGAGATCTTGATGAATGCAAGAATTGGATTATGAAAAGAAATATCGATGGCCTGATTATTTTAGGGATGTTTCCTGAGAGCCTTTATAATGAATTGAAAAGCATAAATATCCCTATTGCTCTTATTGATACATACGAAGATTATACGAATCTATTTAATAATGTAAAAGTAAACGATAAATATGGGGGATATTTAGCTGCAAAGCATTTAATAGAATTAGGCCATAGAAATATTGCTTTTGTTGCAACGAATCTTTTAATGAGTCCAGTAGACAGAAAACGATATCAAGGGTTTGAACAGGCTTTAAAGGAAGCTGGAATTCAGCCAAGCAAGGATTTAATCTTTGAAACACTTGATATTACGTTTGAAGATGGAGCTAAGGTAGGCCAAGAACTTCTAAGCTCGAACCAAGAAATAACAGGAATTGTAACCGTGTCTGATGTTCTGGCAATTGGAATGATCAAAGCGATCCAGCAAGAAGGTAAGCAAGTTCCTGCGGATTATTCAATAGTTGGATTTGATGATCTGAGTATTTGTAAATACATCACACCGAGTTTAACCACAATCAGACAAGACATCTTTGAAAAAGGGAAATTAGCAGCTGATCAGCTGGTTAATGCAATAGAATCACTTAACTCTGAACAAAAAACAATTGAAATGCCGGTTGAACTTATTGTAAGAGAATCAACACGAAGCTTATAAAAACTTCATCTAAAAAGTGCTATTTATAAAAGTAGCACTTTGTTATTGAACTATAATTTAACCGGTTAACCAATAAAGGAGGTGGTAGGTAAAAAGTAAAAGCGCAAGCGTTTTATAGCACAATCATTGTTTCACATTTCAACTAATTATAAGGGGGAATAGAAGTGAAGAAACGTTTTCTTGCATTAATATCAATATTACTGATTTTATTTTTAGCAGCCTGTGGACCTGATCGAACCAACACAAGTGAAGATCAAGAAGAAGATCAAAACGAAAATAATACTGAAGCAGATAACCCTGAGAGTTTATTGATTTGGGCACCTGTTGATCAAGCACCTGATATAGAAGAAATTGTAGCAGGATACACAGAAGAGACAGGAATTAATGTAGAAGTTCTTCCATTTGCAATGGACGAACAAGAAGAAGCCATGTCACTTGATGGTCCTTCAGGTAATGGTCCAGACTTGTTCTTCCAGCCTGGAATTGGAAGCTTATCAGTAAAAGGATTAGTTCAGCCGATGACTGTGGATCAAGAAGTTCTTGATACGTATTCTGAAGGTTCGGTAGAGGCATTAAGTTATGAAGGTGAAATTTATGGCTTACCGGCTGTCGTAGAATCACTGGCTCTATATTACAATAAGGATCTTGTTCAAGAGGCACCAGAAACGATGGCAGACATCGAAAATATTGCAGCTAATTTAACAGATGCAGCAAATGATGAATTTGGTTTCCTTTATCCTGCAACAGATTTCTATTTCTCTTTCCCATTCATGGCGGGTTACGGTGCAGAAATCTTTGGAAAAGATGGCGATGTATTTAATGTAGATGAGCTTGGATTGGCAAGTGAGAGCGCAGTAAAAGGTGGAGAATTAATTCAGGGGTGGTTTGAAAGCGGATACATCCCAACTGGAATCACAATGGATGTTGTAGGCGGATTATTTAATGATGGTAAAGTCGGTGCTATTATCAATGGTCCTTGGGCTTTAGCTGAGCACAAGGAAGCCTTAGGAGATAAACTTGGAACGGCTCCTATTCCGAAACTTGAAAACGGAGAGCACCCAGTTACTTTCTTAGGGACGAAAGGGTGGATGCTATCTGCATACTCAGAGTATCCAGATGCAGCTACTGACTTAGCAATCTATTTAACTAACGAAGCTTCATTAAAGACTTATTTTGATAGTACGGGTGAAATGCCAGCAAACTCAGCTATTTTAAGCAGTGAAGAATTCCAAAA
This sequence comes from Cytobacillus gottheilii, assembly GCF_018582665.1. Classification (NCBI taxonomy): domain Bacteria; kingdom Bacillati; phylum Bacillota; class Bacilli; order Caryophanales; family Bacillaceae; genus Cytobacillus; species Cytobacillus gottheilii. The sequence goes on from NZ_CP071709.1 coordinate 1,167,212, forward strand.
CGATCCACTGTTGAATGGTTTTGCAACACAATTAGAAAATGCAAACCCATTCCCGCCAGTTCCAGCACTATCAGCTGTTTGGGATCCAATGGCAGACGCGTTAACCTTTATTACACAAGAAGAGGATGTTAAGGGAAGTTTAGAGAGCGCTGAAGAACAGATCAATCAAGATATTCAACTTAACTATAAATAATCCATTATCGCTTAAATGTTATCCAAGACAATGGATAACATTTAAGCCCATTCTATGGTTATAGATCATGCTTTTAAAAGAGAAAAGGGAGGGGTGCGAAATGGCATCTGGTCAAACTCGATCACATAGCGTGAAAATAGCCACCTTGCTGTCCATCATACCAGGCCTTGGACAATTATATAATAAACGTTTTATCAAGGGGACAATATTCCTTATACTTTCAGCAGCCTTTTTAATCGTCTTTTATGACATCTTAAACATAGGGTATTGGGGACTGTTTACATTAGGTGAAATTCCAGCAGTTGATGATTCGAGGCTGTTATTAAGTCAGGGGATTATCGCGTTAATTTTAACAAGCTTTGGATTGACCTTCTATGTTGCTAACCTTTTTGATGCGCGCAGAGACGCAAAGAAAATACAGGATGGTTCAGCTATCACTTCGATCAAAGAATCATTTTTAAATGCATGGGATTCATCTTTTCCATATTTACTAGTAGGTCCAGGTTTGTTTTTATTAGTATTTATCGTTATTTTCCCATTATTATTTATGGCGTTTCTGGCGTTTACAAATTATACGCTGATGAATTCGCCGCCAAAGAATCTATTAGATTGGGTGGCTTTTGATAATTTCACAGCATTAGTTACGATCCCAATGTGGAGAAGTACCTTTCTCTCGGTTTTATCATGGACGCTCATCTGGACATTTGTAGCAACAACCATCCAGATTGCATTAGCTATGTTCCTTGCTGTTATCGTTAATGACCCAAGAGTAAAAATGAAAAGATTAATCCGAACCGTACTGATTTTACCGTGGGCAGTACCGGGCTTTGTAACGATTCTAATCTTTACAGCGCTATTTAATGATAATTTTGGTGCTATCAATAGAGATATTATCATGCCTCTATTCGGCGATGGTATTCCGTGGCTGAGCGATCCTTTCTGGACTCGTATTGCTTTAATCGGTATTCAAACCTGGCTCGGCTTTCCATTTGTATTTGCTCTATTTACTGGTGTTCTTCAAAGTATTTCAAGTGAATGGTATGAGGCGGCAGATATGGATGGTGCCAGCCGTATGCAAAAATTCAGGTTCATTACATTTCCGCATTTAATGTTTGCAACTGCCCCATTGTTGATCATGCAATATGCAGGAAACTTTAATAATTTTAATTTAATTTACTTGTTTAATCAGGGTGGACCTGCCGTACAGGGGCAAAATGCTGGAGGAACGGATATTCTCATTTCCTGGGTATACGATCTGACATTTCAATCAAGTCAATTCAGTATTGCAGCAGCCATCTCCTTAATACTCGGTCTAATCGTCGCGATATTTGCGTTTTTCCAATTTAGAAAAACATCGACATTTAAAGAAGGGGGAGAAATGTAATGAATCACAAACTAAAAAACGGCTTAGAATTGACCGGTATTTATGGGTTTTTACTGGTCATGTTTATTATCATTCTATATCCCCTGCTTTGGACATTTGGACTATCCCTCAATCCAGGATCGAGTTTATATGGTGCAGACATCATCCCTGATAACTGGTCTTTTAAGCATTATATCTGGTTATTTACAAATCCGGATAGTGATTATTTAATTTGGTATAAAAATACGCTTATTGTCGCAACGGCGACTTCTATTGGATCCACGATTTTTGTTTCATTAGTTGCTTATGCATTTTCAAGATATCGCTTCTTTGGCAGAAAGTATGGAATTTATACTTTTCTATTACTTCAAATGTTTCCTGTCTTAATGGCAATGGTAGCGATCTATATATTATTGAATCTAGTTGGTTTGCTGGACACTCTGTGGGGATTAATCCTGGTTTATATTGGCGGGTCCATTCCCATGAATGCTTTTCTAGTAAAAGGCTATTTCGATACAATCCCAAGAGAGTTGGATGAATCCGCCAAAATGGATGGAGCCGGTCATTTTAGAATTTTATTTACGATTATGCTTCCGCTGGCAAAACCAATTCTTGCAGTTGTCGCTTTATTCAATTTCATGGCTCCATTTATGGACTTCATCTTACCTAGAATTATTTTGCGCAGCCCGGAGAACTTCACTTTGGCATTAGGGCTTTATAACTTTGTAAATGCACAGTTTGCCAATAACTTTACAAGGTTTGCTGCCGGATCTATCTTAATTGCGATCCCGATTGCGCTCGTTTTCCTTATGCTTCAGCGTTATTTAATTAGCGGATTAACATCCGGAGCAACAAAAGGTTAATCTTATCAGCTTGTATATATTTTTTAAAAACAGCAAGGAGGTCACAAAATGCAAGATACTAGTTTTGCAATACTGCCTGAAAATGAAAAAAAAGTAATGAATACAGATTATAAAAATATAGGTGCACTTGTTTCCTATAAATCCAAAGAAAATAACTCAGTTGAGCTTCAGTGTGAGAATGGTTATGTTTCCATTCAATTTTATCGGGATGATATTGTCCGGTTGATCATGAACCCTAAAAGAATACCAAATCAAAAAACTAGCATAGCAGTAATAAAGGAACCGGAAGAAATTATATACACGATTAATGAAGGCAAGGATGAAATTACGATAACCTCTCAAAAGATAAAACTGGTAATCAGTAAAGCACCTGTTTTCATTTCAATCCATGATTTAGAAGGTCAGTTAATTGTCAGCGATGCGAAAGAAGGAATGGGCTATTCCAGTAATCAAGAAGTGATTTGCTATAAGAAAATGGATCAAGATGATCATTTTTATGGATTTGGTGAAAAAACAAGCTTCCTTGATAAACGCGGCGAAAAGATGACGATGTGGAACAGTGATGTTTATGCGCCACATAACCCTGAAATCGATGCTCTGTATCAATCAATTCCTTATTTTATGAGTATTCGAAACGGAAGTGCCTATGGAATTTTCTTTGATAATACATCGAAGACGGTTTTTGACATGAAATCATCGGCAGATATGTATTCATTTTCAGCTGAAGCTGGTCAATTGGATTATTACGTATTCGCTGGACCTTCTCCAAAGGATGTTCTGGAACAATACACAGACATTACGGGAAGAATGCCGCTTCCACCAAAATGGTCATTAGGTTACCATCAATCCCGTTATAGCTATAAGTCTGAGCAAGAGGTAAGGGAATTGGTCGCTGCCTTTAAGGAAAAAGACATTCCGTTAGATGCTGTATATCTAGACATTCATTACATGGATGGCTATCGGGTATTTACATTTGATGAAGACAGATTTCCTAATCCCAAACAATTAATTCAGGAGCTGAAGGATGCAGGAATTCAAGTGGTGCCGATTGTAGATCCAGGGGTAAAAGAAGACCCTGAATACTACATTTATCAAGAAGGCGTAAGAAATGATTACTTCTGTAAATATATTGAAGGAAATATTTATTTTGGACCTGTATGGCCGGGAAACAGCGCATTTCCTGACTTTACAAGCAGTGAGGTTCGAAAATGGTGGGGCGACAAATATGAATTTTATACCGAAATGGGAATCGAAGGTATCTGGAATGATATGAATGAGCCAGCCGTCTTTAATGAAACCAAAACAATGGATGTCAGAGTAATCCACGAAAATGATGGCGATCCTAAAACACATCGAGAGCTGCATAATGTTTATGGTCTTCTTATGGAAGAGTCAACATATGAAGGGATGAAGCGGCAGCTTGATGGAAACCGTCCTTTCTTATTAACTCGAGCTGGGTATGCGGGTGTTCAGCGCTATGCATCGGTATGGACGGGGGATAATCGCAGCTTTTGGGAGCATTTGCAAATGGCCATTCCGATGTGTATGAACTTAGGGATGTCAGGTGTACCATTCTGCGGGCCGGATGTTGGAGGATTTGCACATGATTCAAATGGTCAATTACTGACTCGCTGGACACAGTTTGGAACATTCACTCCATACTTTAGAAACCATAGTGAACAAAGCACGATTTCTCAAGAGCCTTGGTCGTTTGGTGAAGAGTACGAAAAGGTAATTAGAAAGTATATTCAGGAAAGATATGTATGGCTTCCATATCTATATACTTTATTCAAGGATGCTAGTGTTACAGGTGTGCCGGTAATGAGACCGCTTGTATTGGAATATCCGACTGATAAAAATACATTTAATTTGTCAGATCAATTCATGATTGGTTCTGATATGATCGTTGCCCCAATCCTTACACCAGATACGTATCATAGGGTCGTTTATTTACCTGAAGGCAGCTGGGTAAATTATTGGACAGAGGAAAAGCTAGAAGGCGGAAAACACCATCTCGTTGAAGCGGACCTGTCTACACTGCCGATTTTTGTAAAGGAAGGTGCAATTCTAACACATGGGACAGTAAAAAGCTCAACAGAAACAAAAGAAAGTGAGCTAAATGTTCATATTTATCCAGCAGATGGCCAGTCATACTCTTTCACCTACTACGAAGATGATGGAAAGTCATTTAAGTATGAAGAAGGATCCTATTTTGAATGTACCTTTGAAACCGAATTTAAGAATAATAGAGTGGAAATTACAACATCCGTTGTACAAGACAAATATGATCCGGACTGGGAGAAAGTTTACTTTATTGTGCACGGAATAAGTGATGAAGCTGTTATATCACTTAACGGCAAAGAGCAAGGAACAGTTGAATCTTTAGGCAGCAACAGATATAAAATTTTGGCTGGAAAACAGGACTTAATGTTTTGAGTAAAAAGAGGGGCTATGATAGCTCCTCTTTTTATTAGGTGTGATTTTGAACATAATACTTTGCCCTCATATTTTTTCTTTTTAACTAAAGAGACAGAGTTATGAAAAAAATGGTAAAATAACGAAAGGTAAAATTAGGAATTATTTAGGTATTCTGAAAGGAAGTGTTTACTTTGGATCAATTAGCGTTAGGGTCAATTGGAATTTGGTTAGGGGTATTCTCGGCAATTATGTTTACTGCATGTCTTTACTTCACCCTTTCATACTTTGAGCACCTCAAAAAGGGTGATGACCGACTGACAAAACAATCAAAGCTCTTTGCCGTTCTTACTCTATTCCTTGCTTTGGGAGCGCCAGGGTTTTATCAACTATATATTTTCAGTCAAATGATGTCATGACTACAAGGGAAAGAAAGATTAATACCTGGGTAATTTACTCTATATTTGCTCTCGTTACAGTTGGTTTACTGTATTATATGTATTTTTATAAACCTAAAAACACAATTGAATTGTATCAGGAATTGACTTTCTCAGACAGCTATGAGGAAATTCAAAACCTAATCTTAGAGGGGTATGAAGAAAATTTTGCTGAAGAGGATTTTGAAAATATTCAAAATAATACTGCCATAAGGGTCGGGCAATTCTCACTTTTTGAGTATCACAATACATCTTATATCATTATGACTTCTCCAGGAACTGAAAAATTAAAAGTACTTGCTGTAGAAGAATTACCTGAGGATATTCGGGAGTTTTTTATGGGAATAGCGAATTAGGATTTCCCCTGAAACTAATGCTAACTTTAAGAAATAATATGGATTCTCAAATCTAATTTAATGATAGTTTTGTGAAGCCAGTGCCAACTTGCTTGTATGATAGAAAAAACCGCATTTTGTGTGAAAATGCGGTTTTTTCTATTAAAATATATAAAATTATGTTGATCAATTTATCGAAATTAAACCCCTATTTTGATCTTTCAATCTTGGCTAGTAACTTCATCACTTTCAAGCCAATTCACAATGGATTCAATGATCGCTTCTTGTTGTTCTTTTACAGTTAATTGAGCTTCGTTGTCACCAGATTGGCTGCCATATACACCGAAGTAAGCATGGTTTCCGCCTTCAATTTCAAAAAATGTAGTCTCTGCTGGCAAGTGGGGGCTATTATCTTTTATTTTTTCTGGCGTGCTTAAGCCATCCTCTGACCCGCTTATAGATAAAACGGGCAAGTTGGACTCATGTAAAAAATCGTTTCCGGCTGCATATGCGCCAAGTAATATCAGTCCATGAATCCGATCTAAGTTTTGATCTGCATACATCGCTGCTGCAGCGCCTCCCATTGAATGCCCGGCGATATACCATTCAGTGCTGTCATTCTGATCTAGTATTTCATCTGCCTTCGCAACATCAAATATCGGCAAATTTAATCTAACGGAGGGTATAGCTACTGAAATGTTTTGCTTAGATAATTCTTGAGCTAAAAAGGCATATGCTTCAGGCTCAACTTTGGCGCCAGGATAAAAGATAATGCCTTTCTCAGCATTTTCAACGGTATTGAGATACCAGCCATCCTCTAAATCTCTGACTTCCTCTACTGCGATTTGATTAGCATCAATTGCCTCATACGTATCTTGAGACCATATCAAAAAGGCAGACAAGCCCAAAATGAACAATATACAAATAGTAGAAACTATGATGATTAACTTTTTGCTCTTGAGTATTTTTTTCATTGTATTGTACCGAATTATTCCAAATTGAGTTGGCTTAAGATCGGTTGCCAGTCCACGAACACAGGAATAATAATCCTTTCCTTTGTTTTTCTAATGATGTAGCTTTCGTTTGCTGCAGGGATTACCCATGTAAGGGTTAAAAATCGTGAGGTATTATCACATGACGGTGCGAACATGCAAAAGTAAGACATCTTTATTTCATATGTCATTTTAGACATATGAAACTATAGTTATAATAACTAAGGATTATGAATATGGTCAAGTAAATATGCTATAATTTCAATATTGACAAAATAGTAAGGAATGGATCTAGTATGAGCATACGTTATGCTTTGTTAGGAATAATCTCTAAAAAACCAGTCACTGGTTATGATGTGGTGACTATTTTTAAGCAAAAGATGATTTATTTTTGGAGTTCGACTCATAGTCAAATTTATAAAGAATTGCATAAGATGGAAGAGGAAGATCTAATCACTCACCAATTAGTCATTCAAGGTACTTCGCCAAATAAAAAAGTATATTCTTTAACAGATCAAGGAAAGAAAGACTTAATCCGCTGGGCGATTGAAGAACCTTTAAAACCGGCAAAGATCAAAGATGAATTTTTAATTAAGACAACAATTTTCCCTATTTTATCGGAGGAAGAAATTAACCAATTGCTAGATGAGGTAATAGAGAGAGAACACAGTATTTTAGCTAAGACAAAAGAGTGGAAAGAACACTTTCACAGTCAGGGAGACTCAGACATAGGCACGATCTTAACAGTCGAATACGGAATCAGATATTCGGAAATGTATCTGGAATGGTGCAAGTGGGCAAAACAAATGATTCAGGATAAAGCGTAAGGAATCATCGATTTTCAGGAAAAAGGGCTTTCTATCGGCAGGAAAGCTCATTTCTTTTATGTGTTTGATATTCGTTAATCAATATTTTGGGGTTGTTGACTATAGTAGTGGAGGTCGCACGATGAAAAAAATACTCATTCTATTTACCGTCATTAGTGTATTATCAGCTGGCTGTTCTCAGCAGGATGATAACAATTATTCTGTATGGATTGATGCATCAACTTCAACACAAGCAAGTATCGATTCAGCACTAGATAGACTGACAAGTTCAAACGTTGAATTTATTGTTGATGACAATGGGGATATATTATTAAATGAAAAAGAGATGGAAAAGGCTGTTATGTGCTGCTCATAACTTTCGTTTGCATTTATGGATCACGAAGCAGCTGTAAACGGCTGTTCACTAGAGAAGTTAAAGAGGTTCTGCAGAGTGAAACTTTCACTTCATAAAAACGTATAATAAATTGAGGGCTATCCGATTGATATACATAGAGAGGTGAACAAATTTGGTTGTCTTTATTATTTTAGCGGTATTTTCTATTCCTTTTTTCATTTGGCTGTCATTAACGTATATTGGATATAATAAGGCTGGTCATGCAGACTCAAAGAGAAAGAGTATATATTTTGGATTCATGATTACGCTTGTCCTTTTTAATTTTGTTAGTAATAGTCTGTTTTCACTCAATGCCTCATACGGTTTGCCAATCATGATTTCAATAATCTTGTTATTTAGTATTTATATGTTGATGGCTGTAGCAAAAGAGAGAAGAAAGGTTATTACTTGAAAGGTCAGATATAGACCTGTTTATTTTAAAATAACTAGTAATAAAAATAAAAAAAGCTGCTAAATTTCGCAGCTTTTTCCTTTTTAAATGAAGAGTATTTACCATTAAAGGTAATGGGGCAGGATGATATCTTAACCTTTGTAATCAATCAGAATAGAAGCAATTCCTTTTTGAATCAAGGGAAAGCTGTTCCTAAAAACCTTCTTTACTCTTTCAGTAGGAAGTTATGGCAGGCAATCAGCCCGTCTTTAAATCCTTTGCTAACTCTTTCTGAATCGTATGCACAAACCGAAAGAAGTTTTGTTTCCGCCACAATTTCCTCTGCCTCATGTTCAGAATCCAGCAGTTTACTGACTTCGTGCTCATCCCGCCATTCCACATGCGCCCAGCTTCGAATAACTAAATCAAGTTCAGAGGAATCTTCAATGACGTTTGGAAGAAAATCAAATACAGAATTTATCTGAAAATCTCCGCTGGCATAGTAGAAATCATAATTATTAACAAAAATCACTTTTTCTAGCTGACTACTACTCATTAATGCTGTGAGTCTAGTTTTTATCAAAGAAATATTGCGATCATTTTCCACAATGATACAATATTCATCCCTTTCTAATCCTGAAGTAATAAAGTCAGTCACAAAGACAATATACTGATCTTGGCTTTCATAGAAATATAAGACATGTCCCTTGGTAAGATTCCGAATTTGATTAACTTCTACTATATGTGTACTCCCCACGTGTGCACCTCATTGAATTAGATATAGATATAGCTATTAAATAACTTTACCATACAGTTGAAATGGGGGATAGAGAATTTGGAATGAGTAGTCTTATCTTAGATACAGCAGAAACCACTTGTATAAGAAGAAACTCAGATAAATGGTTGATGAACTTCTTATTCAGACTATTTATTATCCAAACTGTTTACACAATCATTTTCCAAGTGTTTGGATTTATTTTTCTTATCATAATAACTAATGGGTTTTTGTGTTGAATAAACCCAATCCCTCTCACAAAATTGCTTCACTTCTTTTCCTTTTTTGGTCACACCATAATAATATGTAAAGCCCGGTTCATCTTTGAATTCAACCATATAATGACCATGATAGAAATCTTTGTTGATCGTATGTTTTGGTTCCACAAAGTGTGCAGTCGCTAATTCATCATTTGAATAACCTTGTTCCTCTAAATATGGGGGAATATATTTGTCTGTTAAGTATTCATGAATCGGATTTCCATTGTTTAATAAATATATAACGACCAAAGGGGATAACACCAGAGCAAAGCATGCTGCTATTAATATCCAGAATAAATATTTCAACATATTAATCACCTCTTATATTTTCATCATAGTGTAATTCTACACTATTGTTTACATTTTAGGTATATTGATTAGCGTGGGAATTATTTCCTTTTATGATACGTTGGCTAGTATTTAATAATCTAATGTTGAGAGATACATATTTGATCCTAGGGACAAACTGTTTCATGAATGGTTAATAAATGAAGAGGATAACAAGGAACAAGGTTTCAAGTGTTGGTAAAAGGTTTAAAGTGAGGGTATTAATTTTTTATTGACTTATATAAAATAATAATGTTAATATACTAAAAGTCGATGCAAACAAGTTATTTGCTAACGACATTTTTTATTCTAAAAATATTTCATAGAAGTTGACAGAGACGAAGTGGTTGATTATAATTGATTTTATTCTCATCCGGAGAATCATCATATTATATAAATTACTTCAAAAAAAGTTATTGACTTCTACGAAGTGTTATAGTAATATAGTAATTGTCACTTCGGAAGTCGAGTGAATTTTTCTTTCTTATAAATTTTCGCAGAAGTTGACAAAAACGAAATTATGTTATATCATTTATTTACAGACACTAATTGTTCTTTGAAAACTAAACAAAGCAGAACGTCAACGTTTTAAAAAAGATTCTTCGGAATCAACAATGTACATTATGTACACAAGAGCTAATCAACTCTTTCTTGGAGAGTTTGATCCTGGCTCAGGACGAACGCTGGCGGCGTGCCTAATACATGCAAGTCGAGCGGACAGATGGGAGCTTGCTCCCTGAAGTCAGCGGCGGACGGGTGAGTAACACGTGGGCAACCTGCCTGTAAGACTGGGATAACTTCGGGAAACCGGAGCTAATACCGGATAATGCTTTTGGACTCATGTCCTTAAGCTGAAAGATGGTTTACGCTATCACTTACAGATGGGCCCGCGGCGCATTAGCTAGTTGGTGAGGTAACGGCTCACCAAGGCAACGATGCGTAGCCGACCTGAGAGGGTGATCGGCCACACTGGGACTGAGACACGGCCCAGACTCCTACGGGAGGCAGCAGTAGGGAATCTTCCGCAATGGACGAAAGTCTGACGGAGCAACGCCGCGTGAGTGATGAAGGTTTTCGGATCGTAAAACTCTGTTGTTAGGGAAGAACAAGTACCGGAGTAACTGCCGGTACCTTGACGGTACCTAACCAGAAAGCCACGGCTAACTACGTGCCAGCAGCCGCGGTAATACGTAGGTGGCAAGCGTTGTCCGGAATTATTGGGCGTAAAGCGCGCGCAGGCGGTCCTTTAAGTCTGATGTGAAAGCCCACGGCTCAACCGTGGAGGGTCATTGGAAACTGGGGGACTTGAGTGCAGAAGAGGAGAGTGGAATTCCACGTGTAGCGGTGAAATGCGTAGAGATGTGGAGGAACACCAGTGGCGAAGGCGACTCTCTGGTCTGTAACTGACGCTGAGGCGCGAAAGCGTGGGGAGCGAACAGGATTAGATACCCTGGTAGTCCACGCCGTAAACGATGAGTGCTAAGTGTTAGAGGGTTTCCGCCCTTTAGTGCTGCAGCAAACGCATTAAGCACTCCGCCTGGGGAGTACGGCCGCAAGGCTGAAACTCAAAGGAATTGACGGGGGCCCGCACAAGCGGTGGAGCATGTGGTTTAATTCGAAGCAACGCGAAGAACCTTACCAGGTCTTGACATCCTCTGACACTCCTAGAGATAGGACGTTCCCCTTCGGGGGACAGAGTGACAGGTGGTGCATGGTTGTCGTCAGCTCGTGTCGTGAGATGTTGGGTTAAGTCCCGCAACGAGCGCAACCCTTGATCTTAGTTGCCAGCATTCAGTTGGGCACTCTAAGGTGACTGCCGGTGACAAACCGGAGGAAGGTGGGGATGACGTCAAATCATCATGCCCCTTATGACCTGGGCTACACACGTGCTACAATGGATGGTACAAAGGGCTGCAAGACCGCGAGGTTTAGCCAATCCCATAAAACCATTCTCAGTTCGGATTGCAGGCTGCAACTCGCCTGCATGAAGCCGGAATCGCTAGTAATCGCGGATCAGCATGCCGCGGTGAATACGTTCCCGGGCCTTGTACACACCGCCCGTCACACCACGAGAGTTTGTAACACCCGAAGTCGGTGGGGTAACCTTTTGGAGCCAGCCGCCTAAGGTGGGACAGATGATTGGGGTGAAGTCGTAACAAGGTAGCCGTATCGGAAGGTGCGGCTGGATCACCTCCTTTCTAAGGATGAAATGAAGTTTATCTTCATTAAAATGACGTTTCTGCTTGTTTAGTTTTGAGAGAATAATCTCTCAAATATCAGTTGTCGAAAGACAGCATGATGAATAGCTGCGAAGTTCACTCCTAATATGATTGAAATAAGTGGCATTGTTCCTTGAAAACTAGATAATGAAATGACAAGACATCATTGAAATAAAGTAAGTTCTTCTAACACAAGAACAATAACCGCGAGCGTAAAAAGTATGTGTATTCACACTTATCTTTTTACCAACCGTGAGGAAAGCGAGAAGCAAACAGGTCGAGGAATCAAGTGAGGAAAGGCCGGAACGTACGTAGTTGGTACGTGAGGACCTTGACGAGTGAGATGACGAAGAGATGTGTAGCTTATCAATTTCCGAACACTGGTTAAGTTAGAAAGGGCGCACGGTGAATGCCTTGGCACTAGGAGCCGATGAAGGACGGTACTAACACCGATATGCTTCGGGGAGCTGTAAGTAAGCTTTGATCCGGAGATTTCCGAATGGGGGAACCCATCATCCGTAATGGGATGATATCTTTACCTGAATACATAGGGTATTGAAGGCAGACCCGGGGAACTGAAACATCTAAGTACCCGGAGGAAGAGAAAGCAAACGCGATTCCCTGAGTAGCGGCGAGCGAAACGGGATTAGCCCAAACCAAGAGGCTTGCCTCTTGGGGTTGTAGGACACTCTACACGGAGTTACAAAGGAGCGAGGTAAGTGAACAGGTCTGGAAAGGCCGGCCAGAGAAGGTAAAAGCCCTGTAGTTGAAACTTCGTTCCCTCCAGAGTGGATCCTGAGTACGGCGGGACACGAGAAATCCCGTCGGAAGCAGGGAGGACCATCTCCCAAGGCTAAATACTCCCTAGTGACCGATAGTGAACCAGTACCGTGAGGGAAAGGTGAAAAGCACCCCGGAAGGGGAGTGAAATAGTTCCTGAAACCGTGTGCCTACAAGTAGTCAGAGCCCATTTACGGGTGATGGCGTGCCTTTTGTAGAATGAACCGGCGAGTTACGAT